>JANRIG010000023.1:0-352130 GCA_033765235.1 Cytophagales bacterium
AGGCATAATTAGCCCTTCGTACAAAATGCATGTAGTAGAGAGCAATGGCATACCCAACTATGCTCCTGCATGGATTACATTCACCAGCAGTGCCACATCGGGAGGCAACACAGGTATTAATATAGATGTAACGGGCAATGCAGCTTCAGGCACTGCAGTGATATACGGTGCTTATGCCAAAGCTACTGCTGCAAACTTTGCCAACTATGCCACAGGCGTGTATGGCGAAGCTGCTTATACAGGTGGCACTACCAGTGCACTCACAGGAGTATGGGGCGAAGCCAAGTCTATACACACAGGTGAAAACTACGGAGTGTATGGAAGAGCATATGCTTCTTCAACTGCTAACTATGGTGTCGCAGGCATAGTATCAGGCACAGGAGGTACAAATAACTATGGAGTATATGCCAATGTAAATGCCTCAGGCACGAATAGTTATGGACTATATGTATCTGTGACAGGTGCCGCTACCAATAAGGCGGCAGCAGTATTCAACGGAGGCACAGTAGCCATAGGATATATCAACCCACCCATACCCACTGCAAGTTTGCAGATAAATGCCGTATCAGATGGTATTGTAGTACGTGATGGTATTAACAATGACGGTATTATTATAGATAAAGACTGGGTAAGAAGTGGCTGGACAGGCACTAACCTCAATATTGGTGCGGGCAATAATCTCATATTTCAAACCAATAACGCTGGTTGGCAACAACGAATGATTATAGATAATGCCGGTAAATTTGGACTTGGCAGAAACACCACCACTGGAGCCTTAGTTACACTAGGACAAGCTGGAATAGAAGGTTCTATAAATATGTTTGGGGCTACATCAGGAAGTGTTACACTTACTCCCCCGGCTACAGTAATCACACCTTACACTTTCACCTTACCCGATTCAGATAGTCCATCTCAATCTGTACTTTACAACAATGGTTCAGGCTTTACAAAATGGCAACAAATGGGAGTTGTAAGCAATATTATAGCCAATGTAGGACCAATCAACAATGTAGAAACCAAAATTATATCCTACCAGATTCCACCCAACTCCGCAGCTATTGGCACTACATATAGAATAAAAATATTTGGAAATGCTACCTCCACCGCGGCAAACACCAGTACGTTTAGAATTAGATATGGAACTACAGACACTAATTCAGATGCGGTTGTAATTACCTCAGCACCTACTGCCGCAACTACAGGTACAGATGTTGCTTTTATGCTTGAAGCATTGGTGGTATTTAGAACCATTGGGGGTTCAGGTACTCTAATGCCATCAATAGTTATTAACAATGCAAATAACACAGGTGTAATGAATTCACCTACTTTTTCAACTCAACCACTTACAGCTGTAACCATAAATACCACTGCCACCAATTATCTTAGACTTTCATACCAAGCATCAGCTGCTACTACTAACGTAACCATTAGAAATGCAATAATTGAATTGATACGCCCTTAAGGCAGAAGTTACTCATTAGTACAAAAAAGCACTAAATAATGAGCACAGCTTTGTATTTATCTACATTTTTTATAACAATTCCTGTGCCTCTCACTACCGCTCTTAGAGGATCTTCGGCTACATGTATGGGTAGTTTTGTTTTCATTTGCAGCCTTTTATCTAACCCTTTGAGCAAAGCTCCTCCACCGGTAAGATGTATGCCCCGCTCATATATATCGGCCGATAGTTCAGGTGGAGCAGTTTCCAATGCTTTGAGTACTGCCTCTTCTATTTTTGAAACAGATTTGTCGAGCGCAAAAGCTATCTCTGAGTAGGATACCTTGATTACTTTGGGTATACCTGTCATTAGGTCGCGCCCACGTATTTCATAATCATCGGGTGCATTTTCTAGCTCAGTGAGTGCAGAACCTACCTCCATTTTCACCTTTTCTGCTGAGCGCTCGCCTATGAGCAGGTTGTGCTGGCGGCGCATGTAGTCTAGTATATCTTTGTTAAATACATCGCCGGCTATACGAATAGACTGGTCGCATACTATGCCTGAAAGTGCTATTACTGCAATTTCAGTAGTGCCACCACCTATGTCTACTACCATGTTGCCCACCGGCTGCTCTATGTCTATGCCTATCCCAATTGCAGCAGCTATGGGTTCGTGTATCATATATACCTCTTTGGCACCGGCGTGCTCAGCAGAGTCGCGCACTGCACGTTTTTCTACCTCAGTAATGCCTGAAGGTATGCATATCACCATGCGGTGTGAAGGTGGAAACCAACGCTTTTTGCCTTTATCTATCATTTTTATCATCTCACGTATCATGTGCTCGGCAGCATGAAAGTCGGCTATCACTCCATCTTTGAGTGGACGCACGGTCTTAATATTTTCATGAGTTTTTTCGTGCATCTGCATGGCAGCACTGCCTACAGCCAATACCTTGCCGGTAAGTTTATCAAGTGCTATGATTGAGGGTTCATCCACAGATATTTTGTCATTGTGAATGATGAGCGTATTAGCTGTACCGAGGTCTATGGCAAGGTCGCTGGTGAAAATATCGAAAATATTCATTTTTGATTGTTTTGTGTAAAAATAGATATTGTTTACAATAATTTGTCTATAGCTGCTGCTAATTTTTTATCTTTTTCGGTTATAGTATTTCCGGCACTGTGTGTGCAGAGTTTAATATCCACCTCGTTATACACATTGCACCACCAAGGGTGGTGGTCCATGGTCTCGGCTAATAATGCTACACGAGTCATAAATGCAAATGCTTCGCTGAAATTTTTGAAAGTAAACTTTCGTATAAGTTTGTTATCTTGCTCTATCCACATATATATATATTGATTTATGTGCCAATATGCAAAAAATCTGAGGACATTTGATATTCGTGGGGCAAATTAGAACTAATAATTACTATTTTTTCATTTTGCATATTAATTTGGTCAAGATACCATGATATATTTTCTTCGTCTAAGTTAGTAGTGGGCTCATCGAGCAGTAGGATAGGTCTTGCAGATGCAAATGCCAATAAGAGCTTTAGTCTTTGTTTCATACCTGACGACAGATGTGAAACCAAAGTATTCTCCATGTCTTGAAAATTACCTCTTTTTATTATTTTATTTAGTTCATTATCAGTAGTTAGAGGATCAAATATATGGTGAAATTTTATGCTTTCATAAATAGAATATTGCTCTACAAGCTCTATGTAGTGTGCTGCCCATGACAGGTGTTGGTGGTAAGTATCTGATGTGCCAAGTATTATTTCACTATGATAATTTATATATACTTTGCCTTGAGTAGGAGTGAGATATCCGGCAATGATATGGAGCAATGTAGTTTTACCTGAACCGTTTTTGCCTGTGATGGCATATATTTTACCCTTTTCAAATGTAAAGTTTATGTCCTTGAATAGACATGTACCGTGGTATTTTTTGGCAATATTTTCTAAAATTATCTTCAATATTATCCATTATATATAACATTAATAAACCGCCACTTACCAGTCGCCTCCAGAGCCACCGCCTCCAAAGCTGCCACCACCAAAGCCCCCAAATGAGCCACTTCCCGATGAAAAATTGCCATAGCTATGTCCTCCTCCGCGCCCCATCATGCTTCCGAGCATCATAGCTGTGAATATATCAGGTCCTCCTGTGCTTCCATAGTTTGATCCTCCTCTGAAAAATTTAGAGATAATATAGAGAATAATTAGGGCTAAAAATATATAAGTACCTATGCCCCCAATAGATTTTTTCTTGCTTTTGGCTACTCCTTTGTACTCCCCAGAGGCAAGTTGTATCATAATATTGGTAGCCTCATCTATGCCTTCATAATACATTCTTTCTTTGAAGGCGGGCTTGAGTATGTGTTCTATGATTTGCTTAGTGGCTGCATCTGTGATTTTGGCTTCAAGCCCATATCCCACTTGTATGCGTATTTTGCGCTCTTGCATGGCAAAGTATATGAGCACACCATTGTTTTTGCCTTTTTCGCCCAATCCCCAAGATTGTGCCAGCCGAAATGAGTAGTCAAACACATCATCACCCTCAAGGGATGGCTCTATTACCACTGTGAGCTGAGTAGAGGTGCTGTCACTATATTTGCGCAGTTTGTTTTCAAGTGCACTTGCTTGCTCCGGGCTTAGAGTACCGCAGTAGTCATTTACAAGTCTTGGTGGGCTGGGCATAGGTGGCACATCTTTGCCACATAAGCATAGTATTGTACATATATATACTATTGATAAAATTATTTTTTTCAGCATTGATTCACAAACATTTTTTTGTAAAACTAAGTATTAATGCAATGTAAATATAATATATATGAATTAAGTTCGTTATTGTATAATAAATATAGTAATTAATAATAAAATGAACATAAAAGTATTATTAGCAGTTATAGCCATAGGATTTCAAATATTTGCGCAAGCGCAAAATAATAAGACCATGGACAAAAAATTTGAAGTACAAAAAGCGGAGACCGAGTGGAAAAAGCAACTTACCCCTGAGCAGTATTATGTATGTAGGCAAAAAGGTACAGAAAGCCCGTTTCAAAATAAATATTGGAACAATAAAGAAAAAGGCAAATACAAATGTGTGGCCTGTGGCGAGGTACTATTTGAGTCTGATACTAAATTTGACAGCGGCTCGGGCTGGCCAAGTTTTTACCAAGCTGTAGCCAAAGATAAAATATTGGAAGAGACAGACAAAAGCCATGGAATGACTCGTACTGAAGTGATGTGCAAAAAATGTGGTGCGCACCTCGGGCACCTGTTCGACGATGGTCCCAAGCCTACAGGCATGCGCTATTGTATCAATTCTGCTTCTTTGGACTTTGAGAAGAAGTAAGTAAATAGAATGCTAAATATTACCATCAATAAAGTACCTTACAGTTAGGGAGATAAATAATAATGTTTTGTTGAAAACCAATATTCAAACTATTTATCAAATAATAATCGTTAAATATATTGATTAATAATATTTTCATACAGCTCTTGCTTTCCGCTAATTTGCTTAGGTACTTGCACCCTTGCCAATGAGGCTAATTCTGTAAGGTCAAGTTTGCCGTTTTCAAAGTGTTTGCCATCGCCTGCATCATAGCTGCTGTATCGGTCTTTGCGCATTTCACTGTATTTTGACTTGCTAAGTATATCATCTGCTATAGTAAGTGCTCTGGCAAAAGCATCCATACCTCCTATATGAGCATAGAATAAGTCCTCAAGGTCAGTAGAGTTTCTGCGTGTTTTGGCATCAAAGTTTACACCTCCAGTGGTAAATCCACCGGCTTGCAGCACTACAAGCATGGTTTCAGTAAGTTCAAAAAGGTCTGTTGGAAACTGGTCAGTGTCCCATCCGTTTTGGTAATCGCCACGGTTTGCATCCATACTTCCAAGCATGCCTGCATCGGCAGCTACTTGCAGCTCGTGAGCAAATGTATGGTTGGCAAGAGTAGCGTGGTTGCACTCAAGGTTAAGCTTAAAGTCTTTTTCAAGTCCGTATTGTCTTAAAAATCCAATCACAGTAGCAGCATCAAAGTCATATTGATGTTTGCTGGGCTCCATAGGCTTGGGTTCTATGTAAAAGGTGCCTTTAAACCCTTGCTTGCGGGCATAGTCTTTGGCAAGGTTTAGAAATCTGCCCATGTGCTCTACTTCTCGTTTCATATCTGTGTTGAGTAGGCTCATATAGCCTTCTCTGCCTCCCCAAAAGGTATATCCCTCACCTCCCAGAGCTATAGTAGCATCTATGGCAGTCTTTACTTGAGCAGCTGCATGGGTGAGCACCGCGAAGTCAGGGTTGGTAGCTGCACCATTCATATATTTGGGGTTTGAAAATAGATTGGCAGTGCCCCAGAGCAACTTTACTCCGGATTTTTTTTGTTTTTCTTTTGCATAATCTACCATGATTTGCATATTTTTATCAGAGTCTGAGAGTGTTTTACCCTCAGGTGCAAGGTCAAAATCATGAAAGCAATAAAAAGGTATTCCCATCTTGGTAGCAAATTCAAAACAGGCATCTGCTTTGTCTTTGGCAGCCTCTATAGGGTCCGGTGACACAGACCAAGGAAAATTTTTGGTGCCAGGTCCAAAAGGGTCGTTGCCGGTACCACAAAATGCATGCCAATAGGCTACCGAAAACCTGAAGTGGTCTTTCATTTTTTTGCCCTTGACTACTTTTTCAGCATCGTAATATTTGAACGAAAGCGGGTTGTCGGATGTTTTACCTTCATATTTTACTTGATTTACAAATGTAAAATACTCCTTTTTGCCTATTGTGATGGTATTTGACATAAAAAACTATTGCTGATTTGAGATAAACGATTTATGATTGTGCAATAATAATGATAAGTTCTATATATTAAATAAAAAAATATGAATATACATGTAAAACGTATAAATAATGCTGTAAACCTGAAAGCTACCAATGAAGATGGGGCTTCTATTGTGATGGATGGGTCACCCTCTATAGGTGGTGAAAACTTGGGCATGAGGCCTATGCAAGTGCTCCTAAGCTCTTTGGGTGGGTGCACCTCTATGGATGTGCTTAGCATATTAACCAAAATGCAACAAAAGGTATCAGCATATGAAGTGTTATTGGACGGTGAGCGCGAACCTGATGTTACACCTTCACTTTTTAAAAATATTCACCTAAAATTTATACTAAAAGGCGATAACTTAGAAGATAGCAAGGTACAGCGAGCCATAGAATTGTCTATGACCAAATATTGCTCGGTTTCAAAAACTTTGGAGCCTACCTGCAATATTACATGGAGCTATGAAATAGTGAAATAAATTATTCCAAAGGTTTAACTTTGCTTTTTAGTGCTTCAAGAATAAATACAAAAACTGCACACATCAAGGCCAGTATGAGAAACAAAACATGTATGGGTAAAAAGCTAATAGAAGTAATAGTAATGATAGCCACCAGATTAAACACCATAAGCACTGATACTACATAGCCTGATTTTAAATTTAATTTTTTTAGGATATGGTGCAAATGATTTTTGTCCGGGGAAAAAGGCGACTTCCCAGCTAATACCCTGATAATGAATACTCTTGTAGTGTCTAATATAGGAATTATTAATATAGCCATAGACACAATAGACGCAGACGGTACTAATTGATATTCAATAAACTTGATGGCCATTACAGATAATATAAAGCCACATACCAGCGAGCCTGTGTCGCCCATGAATATTATGGCCTTGTTAAAGTTATATTTCAAAAAACCTAATACACTGCCTACCAAGCAAAAAGCCACTTGGGTAAAATAAATGGAATTGGATATTTTTCCAAAATAAAAAAATATACCAAATACAGCAGAAGTAAATACCAAAATAGTACCTGCCAAACCATCAATACCATCTACAAGGTTTATGGCATTGGTAATACCTATTATTACCAAAAAAGTAAATGCATAGCTTATGCCCATGGGAAGCTCATAGAGCCCGAAAAGTCCTTGAAATGAGGTAATTCTGATGTTGCCAATGAATACTACAATGCCTGTGGCCAATACTTGTACAAAAAATTTTTTAAATACTGATACAGATACTATATCGTCTTTGAGACCTATAAAAAAAAGCACTATACTGCCTGCTACTATCTGCTGCACCTCTTTGTCAAAGTCGCCAAATATGGTGAGGGCAGAGGTAAACCCTGCAAATATAGCTATTCCTCCAAGCCTGGGAGTGAGGGAGTTGTGCACTGTGCGCAGATTGGGCTCATCCAGTATTCTTTTGAAGTGTGCTACATTGATAATTGAAGGTATGGCAAATACAGTGATAAAAAATGACCATAAAAAACAAAGTATAGAGTTAATAAACATACCTGCAAAGATACTAAATAATTATAAAACGCCCATAAATATTACAATCTGTGATGCCAAATACATAAAAAAAACATACATTTGCACAAAGTACTCATATATTTAATATGTTAAAACTAATCTTCATAGTCATTGTAGTAGGATTTGTATTTTCCAGGATATTCAGGTTCTTATTAAAGTATTTTTTTTATAACGAAGTTTTAAAAAAAACCGGTGCCTACAGCCACCCCTCTAAAAGCAACCCTGAAGGGGAAATAAATATCAATAAGCAATCCTCCAAAAATGATATAAAAGATACTTCCAAAGGAGGTGAATATATAGAATATGAGGTGGTAAAATAATCTGTCATTATTCCAAACTCACAAAAGATTTAGATAGGTGCTGCACTATATCTGTAGCCGTGGCAGATATCATGCCCACTTCGGCAGTAGCCATATCTCCTGCAAGGCCATGCACATATACGGCCAATATACTTGCTGCTTTGGGTTCATAACTTTGTGCCAACAGAGCAGTAATCATGCCTGTGAGCACATCGCCTGAGCCACCTGTAGCCATACCCGGGTTGCCCGTGCTATTAAAATATACTGTGCCATCAGGGCATGCTATACAAGTATATGCCCCTTTGAGCACTACATATACATGGTGCTTCATGGCAAAGTCTATCTGTCTGTGATGCCTCTCTACCGCACTGTTGGATACGCCTGCAATACGGTCAAATTCTTTGGGATGAGGGGTAAGAATGGTATCTGTAGGTATCTTAAAATCAGGACTTTCTTGAAAAATCTCACCGAGCATATTGATGGCATCAGCATCCAACACCAATTTGGGCAGATTGTCTTGCAGCAGAAGGTGCCGCAGCATAAGCCTGGTCACAGGTCTGCGCTCCAGTCCCGGACCTATGCCCATGGATTTGAATAATGAAATTTTAGGAAAAAATGAGACATATTTTTCATGCTCTTCTATAGTATATACCATAGCTTCGGGCACAGTAGTTTGTAATATTTCATAACCTGATTTGGGGCAAGCTACCGTAAGAAGCCCTGCACCACTTTTGATACATGATTTTGCAGCCAACACGGCAGCACCCATTTTGCCATAGCTGCCTGCTATCAACAGTGCATGACCATAAGTGCCTTTGTGGTCAAATATATGCCGCTTTTTGAGTATTTTTTTTACTTTTTCGTGGGTGATATAGTGGTATTTGGAGTCGCATTGCAGATTGTATGCTTCTATGAGCCCTATATCAAGCACTTCTACTCTGCCTGTATATATATAATAGTCTTTGAAGAAAAAGGGAAGTTTTGGTGTTTGCATACTAAGGGTGCAGGTAGCTTTCACACAAGTATCGGGCACAGCACTTATGACAGTACCCAAGCCCGAAGGTATATCTATAGAAATAATAGGCGAGTTACTTTCATTCATATTATTTATCAGTTGTTTTAACACACCTTGTACAGGTCTATTAATACCACTACCCAATATGGCATCTACGATGGTACCTTTGAATGAGAGTGCATCTACATTATTTTCATCTACAATAGTATAAGGTAAATTTTTAGCATATATTCTATCCAAATTCAAGAGGAATTCTTCGGAGGCTTGAGCCACGTTGCCGGCCAAGTATATGAGTACCTCAAGATTTTGCTCTGCCAATAACCGAGCTATAGCCAGCCCGTCGCCTCCATTATTGCCGGTGCCACAAATGATGTGATAAGGTGGCGCAAAGGCATTATGGCGAATAAGTATCCACTCAGCACAAGCTTGTGCCGCACGCTCCATAAGGTCTATAGACTTTATCTGGGTGTGGTCAATGGTATATTTATCCCAAGCTTTTGATTGTGAGGCAGACAATATTTTAATAAAATCCATAAGGGTATGATTATCTGACTAATACTATACAATTTGTTTTTATGTTTCTTAAAGCATATAATATTTATGTATTTATTGTATTATCCGCAATGTGGCAATATTTAGTCATTGTTAAATAATTGTTAAATTTTGCTATGGATTGATTTATGTTACTATATTTAAAAAATTATTTTTGATAAAAATGAAAAAGCTATTTCCACATCTCTGTTTTGTCATTATTTCTGTATTATGCTGCACATGCTCATCGGGCAAAAAAGATACAGAAAGAACTACTATTAAGTTTTATTTTACACCGTCCAATGATGCAGACCAGCTCATAGAAAACTCTAAAAAATTTATAGATTATCTACAAAAAGAGACAGGCTACAAGATAGAAACAGCCATTCCTACCAATTATATTACTGTGATAGAAGCCTTTGGCTCCAAACGAGCTGATATAGCATGGATGAACTCATTTGGATATATATTGGCAAATGAAAAATACGGTGCCAATGCATCTCTACGTATCATACGCAATGGCTCTACCTTTTACAGAGGGCAAATCATAGCAAATGTAGCAAGTGGTATAAACACCCTCAAAGACCTCAATGGCAAACGATTTGCATACGTAGATCCTGCCTCTACCTCAGGCTATATACTACCATCTAAAATGCTCAAAGACAACAATATAACACCTAATAATACGGTATATGGCATGAAGCACGATGTGGTAGTGACTATGGTATATCAACAGCAAGCAGATGCAGGTGCCACCTTTTACTCGCCCCCGCGCGACGGAAAAATAAAAGATGCACGCGAAAGGGTATTGACCCAGTTCCCTGATGTAGAGAAAAAAGTAAAAATCATAGCACTTACAGACTCCATACCAAACGACCCCTTGGTATTCAGAAAAGACTTGCCCCAAGAAGTAGTGACCAAAGTGCGCGATGCCATACTCAAATATTCAGAAAGTGAAGAAGGCAAGCAGGTATACCAAACCCTCTACGCCATAGATGGTTTCATCCCTACTACAGATGCAGACTATGACTATCTGAGGCGTACCATCAAAGATATTGAATTTAACTTAGAAGATGCTTTAAAGTAACATTACATTGAACATACTTGAAATAGAAAATTTGGTAAAAACCTACCCCAATGGTGTAAGTGCACTCAAAGGCATTTCTTTTAAGGTAAAAAAAGGAGAGTTTTTGGTAATAATAGGGCTCAGCGGCAGTGGCAAATCTACCTTATTGCGATGTATTAATAGGCTTCATGACCCTACATCAGGCAAAATACTATTTGATAATCAAGACATTACCAATGCGTCCAATGCGCAGCTAAGACATATACGCAAAAATATAGGGATGATATTTCAGCATTTCAACCTTATACCGGGCAAGTCTGTGCTGGACAATGTGCTTAGTGGCACATTAGGAAACATGAATATTGTGAATGGGCTACTGGGCATCTATGCCAAAGATGTAGTAGAAGATGCCATGCAAAAGATAGCCATTGTAGGACTTACGGGCAAAGAACACCAACGGGCAGACAAACTCAGCGGAGGACAGCAGCAAAGGGTAGCCATAGCACGTACACTTATGCAAAAACCTCAAATACTGCTTGCCGATGAGCCTGTGGCAAGCCTAGACCCGGCCACCTCACACTCAGTGATGCAATATTTGGAAAAAATAAATAAAGAATTGGGGGTGACAGTGATATGCAACCTACATTTTCTGTCATTGGTGAGGCAATATGCCTCAGCTGTGGTAGCCCTCAAAGGTGGTGAACTGGTATATGAAGGCCTGCCCAACGAAATAGACGAAAACTGGTTTAAAAAAATATATGGCGACGATGCCGTGGAAGTTACCATAGACTGATATGAAAACTATAAAAGCCCTTATTATAGACCTGCTCATAGTGCTCTACAATGTGACAGTGATAGACCGAGTGATAATCCCACTTTGTAACCAAAGCAATGATATATCTGAATACAGTGCAAATATATTTTTCATACATTTTCTCATTGCAGCAGCGGTCACAGCAGCCATGTATTTTGTGCCTTCAGCATCGCCCGGTAAGCGCTGGGAAAAGCTATATAGCCTAAATTATGGCACTCCATGGTATGTACTTCCCTACTCGTACATAGGTATTATCACCATCATTCTCACACTTATCACAGGCTTTGTAGTGTCGCAAGTGTCATTTAAAGAGTTTTTTTCGCAAGATGGTATAGAAGGTGCTCAGCGAATTTTCATGGCATTATTCACTCCTAACTTCAATATATTTTACAAAGTGATAACAGCTGCCATTGAGACAATATATATGGCACTTATTGCTACTTTTTTTGCAATTCCTGTGGCATTTTTACTAAGTTTTTTTGCAGCACGCAACCTTATGAAAAGCAGTGCAGCCACTGCACTTTATGTATTCATACGCACTATGCTCAATGTATCGCGCTCTATCGAGCCATTGGTATGGGCTATCATATTCTCCGTATGGGTGGGCATAGGTCCGTTTGCCGGTATGCTTGCACTCATGATACACTCCGTGGCATCGCTCACCAAGCTATACTCAGAGCAGATAGAAGACATAGACGAAGGACCCGTAGAAGCCATGAAAGCGGTAGGCGCATCTAATATATTGGTGGTGTGGTACGGCATTGTGCCACAGCTCATTAACCCTTTTCTTTCATACACTATATATAGATGGGATATTAATGTGCGCATGGCTACTATCATAGGTATGGTAGGTGGGGGAGGCATTGGCAATATGCTCATGCAGTATCAGGGGCTAGCCAAGTGGCACGAGGTAGGCATGGTGATATTGGTAATAGCAGTGGTGGTGTGGGTGATGGATTTTGCCAGTGCCAAGCTTAGGAGTGCATTGTCAAACTGATATTATCAGTTGCGTTTGTCAATACCCCAATACAGTTTTTCGCGAAGAGTATCTAAAAAAGTATGATTTTCTATTTCAATAAGGTTGATATGAAAATCTGCTTTTCGGGCTGTTATTTGCACTTGTGCGCCCACAGTTTTGTACCTTGAGTCAAGGCTTATCATAAAGTTTTTGCTTCGGCTTTCTATCCTAAAGGTTAATACACTGTCATCATTTATTATCAGTGGGCGCACGTTGAGGTTGTGCGGACTTATGGGAGTTATCACAAAAGTAGAAGAGTTGGGCATCACCACCGGGCCTCCGCAACTCAGAGAATATGCTGTAGAGCCTGTGGGTGTGGCCATTATGAGTCCATCTGCCCAATAAGAATTAAGGAATGACTCATTGAGGTAGGTGTGAACAATAATCATGGATGAGGTGTCTTTTTTGAGAATGGAAAACTCGTTGAGCCCAAAGTTGACACCTTCAAAATAATCAGCGTCAGTATCAATTCTTATAAGAGTCCGTTTATCAATAGTATATTTATTGTGCAATAGCTTCTCAAAGTCTGATGCTATCATGTGTTTTGGGGTAGTAGTGAGAAATCCTAAACGCCCTGTGTTAATACCCATAATGGGAATATTTTTATTGCCTATGAGGGTCACTGCTTCCAGCAATGTGCCATCGCCGCCAATACATACCATCACATTTGTATCCTCTAATTCATGAGGCTGCGAATACGTATTTACTATTCCTGTTTCTACCTTTTTTTTGGCCAAATATTGCGCATATGGCTCATATACAGAGGCATGTATGTTGTGTGCATGTATCAGGTCAAATAAGTGAGTAAGATAGGAAACGGCATTGTCTTGAAAACTTTTGCCAAATAAGGATATTTTCATAACGCAACATTGGTATATTACAAAGGTAGCGTATCTTTTGTAAATGTATATAACTAATTGGTGTCAAAATATTCATTGGTATAACCCTATAATTATGACTCTTCACTTAAAATTCGTGATTTTTGTTGTATTTTGAGCTCTCGATACAAAAACCCTATTGAACAATTTGGGCTTAAGCTATTTGCACTGCTTTTTTCAATATATGAGATTGTAGTGCTGCATCAAATAACCTGTGGCTCATTACTGCCTCCTCTACTGTGGCGCAACCAAATCTATCGCCTTTGAAGCCCTCGCGCTCTGCCACATATGCTGCCAGCATTTGCTGAAAGCAGTCTGGAAAGCCCGGCTCAAATATGCCTCCTGTAATGGTAGGATATGGTCCATGAAAGCCAAGGTCAGTTTTGTTCCACCATTGTTCTTTTTCTCTTTTAAATGTCCACAATGTCTTAGGCTCTTTGGTACTGTACTTTACACCGCCTTCAGTACCTGCAATTTCTATATACCAGGTATTGGTTTCGGAGGGAGCCATTCGTTTGGTTTCCAAAGTCATAGGAACTTTTTGATTGTCTATCAGTACATCAGTATGCAACACTGCATTGTCCCATGTGTCGCACTCAGCCATGCCTCCTTTGCCATCGGGGCGTTGGGTATATATTTTTTGTAATTGTGCATATACATTTTGTGGATAAAATCCTAACCTGAAAGGCACATGACATGCGTGCATACCCAAGTCGCCCATCACCCCTATTTCACCACAAAATTTATTTATTCTTTTCCAATTGATAGGCTTAGTAGGGTCTAAGTCGCTGGAATGATGAAATCCTGATTTTATATGCAATAAGGTGCCAAAATATCCTTTGTGATACTCTGCTATTACTCTTTGTACCCCGGGCAGAAAAGGAAACTCTGAACTGCATCTTACAAATTTGCCACTTTGTGTTACTTGCTTTTGTATGTTGAGTGCAGCAGATAAATTTATACCAAATGGTTTTTCGGCGAGCAAGTCTTTGCCTGCTTGCAATACATCTGTATATATTTGCTCATGCAAGTTGTGAGGCACAGCTACATACACCACATCTACTTCAGGATTGGTAATGAGCATTTTGTAATCGGTAGTGAGCTGCTTCACAGAAGGTATTTGTTTGTACCATTCTAATATTTGCTCATTCAAGTCACTTACAGCCACTAATTGTGCTTGAGCAGGAAAATCATTGAGCACAAACCATCTGGCAAATGCTGATGCTGCTTCGCGCCCCATAAGACCTCCGCCTATTATTCCAAAATTAACTTTTTTCATTAATTAATAGCTTATTACAGTGTGTATGATATATATATATTGAAGAAAATTATGCATTGAGTATATTTTGAAGGTGTATTCTGGTGCCACTGTCAAACACCCCATTTATAGCCATGCCTTGTTTGGTAGACTGCAGCAGCATAATGGCGTTTTCGGTTTTGCTGCCATACATGCCATCTGAGGTGCCTACTTCGTAGCCTGCTATTTTGAGAGCATCTTGCAATTTGCGTACTTCTATACCTGCATCTCCTTTTTTAAGAGTTTTTTCGGGTAAGTTAATAATTTTAGAATTTTCGAGTCTTCGGTAGGAGAGCACTTGGGAGGCAGGCATTGCGGTGATAGATACCTGATTGCCTTGATTGCCACCAAGGCAATATACTCTGGTACTGTCTTTGGAGTATCCTAAGAATATACCTACATGACCTTTGGCACTGGTAGGGCTTTCGCGCCAAAATACTACTACATCGCCCGGCTCAGGTGTGGTGACAGGCATGCCTTGATGTAGCCACGAGCGAGCGCTGGGTTGCTTGCTGAAAGCCAAACCTGCTTTTTTGGCACACCAACTCACAAATATGGCACACCAAGGGGTTTCATCATCATTGATCCATGAAAAACCTGCTTCTTTACTGTATTTTAGTATTTGCTCATTGTGCGATGCACCCGGCACTTCTTTTACTCCCAATTGGGTGGTGGCTATTTGCAATAGGTTATGCATATAATTATATTTTATATTCTGTGTAATATTACATGCGGTGTATTATTTATGCTAATATTTATTGCAAAATATGAATATTTTTTTTGAGTGTTCTTAAGCGCACGTACCTATCGCCATCAAAATCAGCTTGAGAGAAGCTGTGAGATATGTATTTTTGATAAAGTTCAGCCATGCCACTTCGCAGGTTATAGTGCAGTTTGAAATGAGGCAATATTTTATTTAGTTTGTTAAAACTTACTTTATAATCGCGCGAGTCATTGCCTGCCTCGCCTGTATATACTATTTTGGCAGTGGGTACAAGCTCTTGTACCAAGTTGCCCACTTCTACTACCTGATAGTTTTCTTCATTTGCACCAATATTTACCACTTGGTTGTGAATGAGTTGTGCAGGTGCTTCTAAAAATGCAACAAAAGCAGCCGCTATATCATAGCAGTGTATGAGCGGGCGCCATGGGGTACCATCGCTCATGATTCGTATATCGCCTCTGGATATAGCGCAAGCCAGTAAGTTGTTTACTACCAGGTCTATACGCAATGCGGGTGAGTGGCCGTAAGCGGTAGCATTTCTTAAGAATGCAGGTGAAAAATTGTTGTCTGCTAACTGTGATATGGCTTTTTCACAGTCTATCTTAGATATGGCATAGGCTGTGAGCGGTGTGGTAGGGTCAGTTTCCTCCATATTTTGCTTAGCACTTTTGCCATATATGGAGCATGAGCTTGAAAATAGAAACCTTTTTACACCTGCTTTTTTTGCCAATTTTGCTAAGTTGATAGACCCTTCACGGTTTATACTATAGGTGATTTCTGCTACCAGGTCGCCCATGGGGTCGTTGGATATTGCTGCCAAGTGCATCACGGTATCTACTCCTTGCAAGTCTTGCACAGCGAGGTGTCTTATGTCTTTAATAAGCTCAATATCAGGTTTTTCATAATTTTCCCAAGCGCAGTTTTGAAAAAGATTTACGTCTACACCTATTACAAAGTATTTTTTTTGTTTCAGAAGTTTTACCAAATGTGCTCCTATATAGCCTAAATGTCCGGTAACGAGTATTATTTTCAAAATATAAATAATGGTTTAAATAAGGTACTATTTGGCAATATCATTTTTGCAGCAGTACTTTTAATCTTGATTTTGCTATGGCGAGTTTGTCTTTTTCTATTTCTATTTTATCGGTAAATTCTTTTCGTATGGCGTCACCGTTTTTGGCACGGGCAAAAAATTCCATATTATTGTTGTATTGTGCTATGGTGTCTTCTATGTCTCTGATGTCTTTGCGTAGTTTTTTTTCTTTGAATAAGAGCTCTTGTGAGGCATTGGGCAAAAATTTGATGGCTTGTACTATGATTTTGGTCACTATCTCATCTTTGGTGATTTCATTGATGGTTTTCACATCTGTAAGTTTATGACGCAGGGCTGTAGCAAATCTATTCCAAGCCTTATTGGCATCTAAGCCTTCTTCTTCTTTGTCAGACAGTTCGTTCCACTCGGTGAGTATTTGAGCAATATCCTCCAATGAAGTAATGGCAGATTGTTTTTCTATTTTATCACAAAAGTCATATCTTACTTTAAGGTTTTCTTTGGCTGCATTTTGTTTTTGTTTGCCGGCATTGCGTTTGTTTTCAAAAAACATATCACAGGCTTTTTTAAACCTCTCATATATTTTGTCTTTGAATTTTAATGGCACATGTCCTATTTCTTTCCAATCTTTTTGGAGCTGTATAACTTGGGCTGTTGTAGCTTCCCAGTTTGTGCTTACTGCCATACTTTCTGCTTTTTCGCAGAGTTCTGTCTTGAGGCGCAAGTTTTCTTTTTTTATTTTTTCAGACTCTTTAAAATAGTTCCTTTTTATGGCATAAAATTTTTTGAGAGCTTCCCAATATTGATGGTTTATATCTTTTACGTGCTCATTGGGTACTAGGCCAGCTTTATTCCATTCTTCTTGTATTAGTTCTACCTCTTTGGTTTTTTGAGTCCATTCGTCGGCACGTGATATTTCTAATGTGGTATATGGTTGTAGTTTGGCTATCAGGTTTTGTTTTTCGGTAAGATTTTGTGAAAGTCGTGAATTTTGTTCCTCTATGTATTCTTTTTTGCGTTGGTGTATTTTGTCTGATGACTCTTTGAGGCGTTGCCATATTTCATCTTGCCTGTCGCGGGGTACAGGACCTAAGTGCCTGAATTCATCGTGAATGACCTCAAGTTCATGTAATGCCTTTTTTATATTTGGTTCATTTTCCAACTTCTGGGCTTTGTCGCATAGGGCTATTTTTAACTCCAGATTTTTTTTGCGATCCAGCTCCAGCAGTTCAAATGAGATACTTCTAAGGTCATAAAATCTACTTACCAGGCCATTGTAGCTCTTCCATATTTCTTCACTGCGCTCTGCAGGCACAGGCCCTATATTTTTCCATTCGTTTTGCAGTATTTTAAAATCTTCATATGCTTTGCGTGTCTCAGGCTTATCGAGAATAGCGCGCATTTTTTCAATAATATCTAGCTTTAGTTTGGTATTTTGTTCTTTTTTGTGTTGGGTATCTTTTTGGTTTTGGGAATATTCTTTTTTTGATCTATAAGTGAGGTCTTCAAATTTTTTGTAGAAAGGGTCTGCTTTGTATTCAAAGTCATCGGCTTCACCACCATCGCTTAAAAATTTGTCGAGGGCACTGTTTTTTTCTGATTCAAGTAGCGACTCTACGTATGGTCTTATTTTTTTGGAGGTAAAATAAGTCTCATTCAGATTATTTTCTTTAATGAGTTTTTCAATAAGTTTTTTAAAATCGGCAAGGGTATAGGCTGCATAGTCGGTATCTTCGTGAAGTACCGTTTCGTGTGATATTTCCTCTATTACTTCTTCTGCAGGTGCAGATAGTGGTTCATGCATAATGGTTGCAAGTGTAATACATTATTACAAATGTACAAAAATTTAAATAAATCTACACTTATCCTAATATTGTAATGCAAGTATATATTTTTGCATTATGGATTTAGACTTGTCATCGGAAAGGGTAGATTATACTAAAAATATGGAGGATTTATCCACTTCGTACCTGCCAAACCCTGTGGATATGTATAAAAAATGGTATGCACAAGCGGCAGAAATAGGTGAGAGCGAACCTAATGCCATGGTACTCAGCACCGTAGATGTACATATGCAACCCCATAGCAGGGTAGTACTTCTCAAAGGTATTGAAGATGGAAAATTCAGATTTTTTACTAATTACCATAGCCATAAGGCTATGCAAATAAATGATACAACAAAAGTATGCTTACTTTTTTTTTGGCAGAAGGCAGAACGACAGGTGAGAATAGAGGGCGTGGCGCATAAGGTAAGTAATTCGCAGTCAGACGATTATTTTGCAGATAGACCACGAGGAAGTCAACTTGCCGCTCATGCATCGCCGCAGAGCAATAAGATAGAGAGTAGAGAATGGTTAGAAAATAATTATAAATCTGTAGAAATCAAATTCAAAGGAGTAGAAGTGCCTCGTCCGGGTCACTGGGGTGGCTATGAGGTAGTGCCCTCATATTTTGAGTTTTGGCAAGGCAAGCCAAGCAGATTGCACGAGCGTAGGTATTATACCCTCAACGACAATGGGTTATGGCATACGGGCTTGCTTGCTCCATGACAAAATATTGAATATAGTCTGAATAGTGCTTGCAATGATAATCACCAAAGCTGCGCCAATGAGGTTGTACCACAAAAATGGTGTTTTAGTATAAATATATAATAAAAATATAATACATTGTGAAATACATACTGCATAGAATACTGCTTGTGCACGTATATATTTTATATAAAACGCGGAAAGAAACACCCCTAAAACTGTACCATAAAACAAGGACCCCAATACATTTACCACTTCTATCAAACTGCCTGACTTGGCGGCCATTTCAGCAAAAAATATACATAATATACCCCAAAAAGCAGTAAATATTCTGCCAATAAATACATAATGACCATCAGATGCGCTTTTTACGAAACTTTTTTTGTACACGTCTATTAATGATGCTGCTGCAAGTGCGTTGAGTCCTGATGACATGGATGACATAGAGGCTGAAAATATCATGGCAATGAGCAATCCAATCATACCTATGGGCAGATTGTCCAGCACAAACCTGAGAAACACATAGTTTGTATCTTTTTCATCATCTGCCTGGGGTAGTGTTGAATAATAAGCCTTTTTAGAATTTAGGTATTGCTTATTTACTTCTATGAGTTTGGATTTGTGGTGTGTGTCAGTATTATTAGCATAATTCAAGGCTGATTGTTTTCTGGCTTCGTACATTTGTATGTAGTCTTGGTAGGGTTTATTTATTGTATTATGAATCGACAACCAATTTTTTTCTTTCACTTTATTAAAATATACAGGTGGAGCATAGAATATATAATATACGTATACTAATATACCTATGAGTAGTATGCCAAATTGCATAGGTATCTTTATCAACCCATTAAATATTAAGCCTAATCTGCTCTCTGTCACAGAGTTTCCGGTGATGTATCTTGATACTTGCGATTGGTCTGTACCAAAGTATGCCAATGCCAAAAAGAACCCGCCAATAAGCCCTGTCCAAATGTTATATTTACCCGTTGGGTCAAAGTTAAGGTCTATGGCATTCATTTTGCCAAGTGCTCCTGCTATAGACAGTGAGTCTGCAAAAGACACCTCAGAGGGCAATAAAAACACAATATAAAATCCTGTAAAAATTAATATGAGCAATACCGCCAGCATCTGATAGTGATGTGTGTGGCTTACTGCCTTGGTGCCGCCCCACACAGTATACAAAGCCACACCTATGCCAACTATGATATTGGTATAAAAAGTATTGATACCCAGCAACACTGCCAGTACCAGTGAGGGCGCATACATGCTGATACCTGTTCCAAGACCTCTTTGTACTAAAAATATGATGGCTGTAAGTGTCCTTGTATTGCCATCGAATCGCTGCTCAAGAAACTCATAGGCGGTGTACACCTTGAACGACTGAAAAATAGGAATGAATGTAGCACATATCACCACCATGGCAATAGGAAGCCCAAAATATACTTGTATGAATCTGAGCCCATCTTCAAAGGCCTGCCCGGGGAGTGATATGAATGTGATGGCACTTGCTTGTGTGGCCATTACTGATAGCCCTATGGTGTACCAAGGTACCGGCTGAGTGCCTCTGAGGTAGCTTTCGGTAGTATGCTTGTGGTTGCCTGTCCATATACCATAGAGTATGATGAGCAGGAGCGATGATGCAAGTACTGTCCAGTCTATGTAGCTCATTGGTAATATGCTGTGAGTGAATAATATAGCAATAGCTGAATTATCAAAAATCCTATGACTACCCTATATAGCCATTTCATATATATTTCATCAGTCATATATCAATTATAGTAATATTTTTTCATTATTCCCAATCCAAAAATTTACTGTTTTGAATTTTTACAAGTTGTGGAGGTGTATCATTCAATTTTTTATTCTTTAATACCAGTTCATATTTTTCAATATATTTTTGTGCCATATTATCTGCATTGAAATGAAATAGCGCATAATCATGGCAATATTTTGACGAATATTGGGTGTAATGCAAGATTGCAGAAGCTAATTCATGGCTTTTGTTTGACAAAAAACCAACTTCTTTTGTCACTATTTCCGACAATGAGCCATAGGGAGTGCCAAATACAGGGCAACCAAAATATAAGCTCTCTATGATAGCTAAACCAAAAGGCTCATGCCACAATACAGGGAATATCATACCTTTGGAATGTTGCAAAATACGGTATTTAATATCTCCACCCACCATACCCCAAAATGATATTCGAGGACTTAATGTAAGTCTTATACCTTGCTTAAAGTTAAATCTGTCACCTCCCATTACCGCTAATTTTTCATATTTTGTAATATGTATAATTTTTATGGCCCCTTTCAAATTCTTTACTCTCCAGCCCGCATCACCCAAAAAATGAAAATATTTTTTAGATGTACTAAATGTTGGTGGAGGATAGCTTGACCAATCTATTCCATTGTGTACATAGCAAGTAGAACCATATCTCATGGCATGGTTTTGGGATACAAATATAGTATTGGTGTCAAAAAATGTATGGTCATTATTATTACCATGAATGGTAATTACATACGGCTTTTTTATATCATGTAATTGCTCAGGTGTGAAGTGAAAGTGTACAACATCCACATCATTAGGTATTTGGGTGGAAATATGTGTATTATTTTGCAAAAATAATACATTGGCAAAATCACAGGCTGAGCCCGGCATTACCAAATAGGTGACTTTATGCCCCATTTTCACCAGTGCTTTGCCTAAATACCATACTACTCTTTCTGTACCACCGTATTTCATTACAGGTATTTTTGAATGATGTACTATTAGGATGTGCATAATAATAGTGATATAAATATTGAGGTTGGTTGATAAACTATTGTTATTTGGGAAAATAGTGTGTCAATATTCATATTTTATGGCTTTATACACAGCATTGAGCAATTTGGTACGGATACTGTATGTAGTAAGACGTTTATTATCAGCAAATGGATAGGTACGATTTGACAAAAATGTAAAAACCATATCGTGCTCAGGATCTATCCACCAGGCTGTGCCCGTGAAGCCTGTGTGCCCAAAGGCACTGTCCGAAGCTAAAGAAATATCGTCGGGAGGGAAAGGCCTATCCCAACCCAATCCTCTTCTATTATTTATAAAATGTTTAGCAGCAAAATAAGGGATGGTGCCTTTTCTAAAATATCTCTTACGGGCATATTCACCATTTTGCAAATTCATTTGCCCAAGTATATTGAGGTCGTTGGCAGTGGCAAAGAGGCCGGCATGCCCTGCTATACCACCCATCATTGCAGCTTGCGGGTCGTGCACGTATCCTCTTATCAATTGCATACGGTGTGTGTGGTCTTCCTCGGCTGGGGCTATTTGTGCGATATTATATAGTTTTGCAGGATTGTAGCACAAATATTTAGTTCCCAATGGGTTGTAGAAGTGCTCAGCCATAAAATCTGCTATACTTTGGCGGGTATATTTATCTACCAATTTATGCAATAACAGAAATGCCAAATCACTGTACTTGTAGCTATAGCATCCTGTGTCGGCCGGCATGTCGAGTAGTTTTGATTTATATACCCATGCATACAATGAGTCTATGGCTACAGGGTTGAGCCAGACCTTTTCGGTAGCTTGCAGGGTATGTGTATTGGTATATTTTGATGATAAATATTGCTGTGGCAATTTTTTCCATAGCTCTAGCGAGGCTGTAAGTCCTGCTTGGTGCGCCAGCATATCTTTTATCAATATATTTTTTTTGTTAGTATTAGCAAGTTCAGGCAAGTAGTAGCTTAGTTTTTGGTTAATATTTATTTTGTCCCAATCATATAGCATCATAAATGCCTGAAGGGTGCCTGCCGTTTTAGTCACAGAGGCTATATCATATATGGTATTGTCTGTTACCTTGACACTATTATCATAGCTTTGGTAGCCAAAGCACTTTTTATAAATCACTACTCCTTGTTTTGATATTTGCAACTGTGCACCGGGCATGGCACCGTACTTTACAGCTTCGGCAGCTATGCTGTCCAATGTGTTGAAATACAGCGATTTTAGCCCTATAGTTTCAGGATATGCATATCTTAGTCTTCCCATTGCATTTGTGGAGTATCCATAGCCCATTTTGTACCTTGATGATACGCTCACCGGCAACTTGCCTACCGCGGGTAAGGCGCCAAATATGAGCTGTGGCACTACTGCTTTTGTCACTTCATTGTCTTCAAAGCTATATACCAGTGTGCCTGCAAATGAGAAATTTTCGGCAGCATATGGATTGCCAAACACAGTGAATACACAACTATAATTTTTGTCAAGCCATTTCAGGGTTTGCAGCAATGAGTCTGTTATTCCAAAGTTTTTTTTCCTCATATTATTGAGACCATGCACACTTACAAATATTTTGGAATATAGGCGCAGGCTATCGCTCCATGCTTGGCTGTTAAAGTTGTTTTTTGTATTAATGTAATAGTGTGTAACAGGTGCGTACAACTCCAATGTGGATTGGAAAGTATTATTCCTTCCTCCATTTGTACAAATAGACGCAAATTTTTGGTTTTCTAAATCTTGTATTGGAAGTTTTGTGTTGTTATTCATTACCACTACAGACTTTTCGTATAGCCTTTGCCTTAGCGCCTTGGCATATGCATTGTTGAGGTCATCGTAAATACGGGCTGTGTCTATATTTTGAAATCCAGCAAGCCCTTTGTCATACTTTGCGGCTAATATTTTTTTCACACTTGCATATATTTTTGCACTATCGAGCAGCCCTGTTGCAAGTGCAGAGTCTATTTTTTGGATGGCAAGAGGCACATTTTCAGAAAACAACAGCACATCATTGCCTGCCTTTAGTGCCATCAAGTCTACCTCGCCCGGTGCATAATATTTGGCCACACCTTTCATATTTAGTGCATCTGTGAATACTAACCCCGAAAACTTCAGCTCGCTTTTTAGCAATTTATCTACTGCATTTTGTGAGAGTGTTGTAGCTACATTAGGTCTACTGTCCAGTGCGGGTACGTGTATGTGTGCCACCATTACACTTTGCAAGGAGTCTTGCATAAGTTTTTTGAATGTAAATAGTTCTAAATCATGCAACCTTTTCATATTTTGTTTTATCACCGGCAATGAGTGGTGTGAGTCGCTATCTGTGTCGCCATGACCCGGAAAATGCTTGGCACAAGCCATAATACCTTGGTGCTGAAGACCTTTCATATATGCTTTGGCAAGTTTGGTCACTGTATATTTAGACTCTGAAAATGACCGCATCCCAATCACAGGGTTCAAGGGGTTGTTATTTACATCTGCTACAGGTGCAAAGTTTATATGTATGCCCATTCTTTTGCAGTGCTTTGCTATCTCGGCACCCATTTCATATACCTCTTTTTCATCTGCTCCGGCTGCCAGTGTCATCTGTCGAGGAAAATACATGGTGCTGTCAAGGCGCATATTAAGCCCCCATTCTGCATCTATTCCAATTAATAATTTAGTCTTTGATAAATTTTGCAGCCTATTGGTTATAGCAATTTGTCTCTTAGGACCACCTTGAAAAAATATAAGACCTCCTATGTGATGTGAAGTAACTAAGGTATCTAAGTATTTGATGTGCATGGTATCTTTGTTGGAATAGGCAGCTACCATGAAAAGTTGTCCAATTTTTTGCTTTTTGGTGAATGTAGCAAATAAACTATCAGCCCACAATATTGCTCTCTTTGAATACAAATACTGTGCATTGATTTGGGTACATGTACCCAAAAATATAAAAAAATAAAATATAACACGGATAACGATAATCATATATTTTACACAAAACAATGGTATATCTTCAGTAATTTATTCACAATAATATATTCTATAAAAAAAAGTTATTCATCATCGCATCCAAGTTCTTTGTTTTTGCGTGCATTGGTGAGCTCTGCCAGTGCATGATGGTCTTTGTATATACGTGCCATCTCTATACCTTTAGTATATATATCTAGGGCTTCATCCTTTTTGCCAATTTGCCATTTCCAGCCTGCAGCATGATAGTAGCCTGCCACATACTCCGGGTATTTGGCTATTAATTCATCAAAATAATACTCGGCTCTAGCATCACCCATATTTTTGTATTCTATTGCTAAAGCATAAATTGTAAAGGCATCAGGGTCTTCTGTGTAGAATGTTAATAATTTTTCCAACCTCAAATTGTCCATATTTCAATAATATTTTATACTATTGCACAATTTACAACTATCTCTATTCATCTTTTGTATAGAAGTATTATTAAATTGCACTTACAAATATATTAATTTAGTATTAATGAAAATATTGGTTTGTATCACCCACGTTCCCGATACCACTTCAAAAATATCATTTGTAGAAAATGATACCAAATTCAACACTTCCGGGGTGCAATATATCATAGGACCTTATGATGAGTATGCACTATCCAGAGCCATTGAACTTCGCGATATGGCAGGTGGTACAGTGACAGTTATTAATGTAGGTTCAGCCGATGCCGAAGTCACCATACGCAAAGCATTGGCCATAGGTGCTGATGATGCCGTGAGAGTAAATGCCGACCCTGCGGATGCTTATTTTGTAGCATTGCAAATATCAGAATACGCCAAAAATGAGAATTTTGACCTAATACTGATGGGCAGAGAGTCTATTGATTTCAACGGTAATATGGTACATGGTATGGTAGGCGAAATGCTCGGGCTGCCTTCACTGAGCCCTATTATGAAACTAGATATACAAGGCTCTACAGCCACTATGTGGAAAGAAATAGAAGGAGGCAAAGAAGTAGTTACGCTCAACATGCCATTGGTAGCAGGTTGCCAAGAACCTATAGCAGAGTGGAAGTTGCCCAATATGAAAGGCATCATGAGTGCCCGTACCAAGCCACTCAAAGTTATAGAACCTGTGGCAGTGGCAGATGCAATAGTGGCATCAAAGTATGAACTGCCTGCAGCCAGGTCAGGTGTGAAAATGGTAGATGCCGCTACCCCCGAAAAATTATTTGAGTTATTAAAAAATGAAGCCAAAGTATTGTAATCAGGTATGTCAATAATATGTTATGTAGAGTGTGCGGGAAGCACTATCAAAAAATCATCCCTGGAGTGTGCATCATTTGCATCGCAAGTGGCATCAAAGTTGGGTGTGCGAGCCTATGCCATAGTAATAGCAAATACAGACAATGCTCAACTTGAGATGTTGGGCAACTATGGTATTGCAGAAGTATTGCATATAGATGATGCACAAATGCTGCCCATGGCAAGAGCATCGGCCATATATGATGCCTCAAAAAGTATTAATGCCAACATTGTCATATTCCCCAAGTCAGTATCAGTAGACGGTTTTGCATCCAGATTGGCGGTGAAAATGAAAGCCAACATGGTATCAAATGTATGTGAGTTGCCTATTACTGATGGTACTTTTACCGTAAAACGAAGCCTCTATACCGGCAAAGCATTTGCCATAACCGAGCTAAAGTCTGAAAACAAAGTATTGGTAGTGAAAAAAAACGCAGTACAACCTATAGTGACCCAAGATAAAGCAAGTGTGAAAAAAATCAGTTTTCAACCACAAGAGACAGATACAGCACTCAAAGTGACAGAGGTAGTGAAGTCATCGGGCGACTTGTTGCTCACCGAGGCAGAAATAGTAGTATCTGGGGGCAGAGGCATGAAAGGACCTGAAAATTGGCATTTGATAGAAAATTTAGCCAAAGCACTTGGTGCAGCCACAGGATGCAGCAAACCTGTATCAGATATGGACTGGCGCCCGCACCACGAGCATGTAGGGCAAACGGGGGTAAAGGTGAGCCCAAACATATATATAGCAGTAGGCATATCGGGTGCAATTCAGCACTTGGCAGGCGTGAACACCTCCAAATGTATAGTAGTGATAAACAAAGACCCTGAGGCACCATTTTTCAAAGCTGCAGATTATGGCATTGTAGGCGATGCCTTTGAAATATTGCCCAAACTCACAGATGCAGCCAAAAAAATATTAACATAACTATTTAATAATAAACATATTACAATATTAATAGGTGTAAACAGACAATTTTGTTTTTTTACATTCATATAAATATATTAATTTAGAAAATTGGAATACATTATCAGGTGGAAAAAATCAAGCTCGAAATATTAGGATTATCATCAAGTCAATCGCAGGCAGGCTCATTTGCACTCATATTGGGCGAACACAAAGGCAACCGCCGCTTGCCTATTATCATAGGCATGTTTGAAGCACAAGCCATAGCCATAGAAATAGAAAAAATAATACCCAACCGCCCTATGACTCATGACCTGTTCAAATCATTTTCATCAATTTTCAACTTTGACTTGGAGTACATCACCATTTCAGACCTTAAAGAAGGGGTGTTTTATGCAAAAATTGTATGCAACGATGGCGACAGCACCACTCACTACATAGACGCACGCCCATCTGATGCCATAGCTATAGCACTCAGATTCAATGCTCCCATATATACTACAGAAGCTATCATATCTGAAGCAGGCATAGTGATGAGCGACTTTGCAGATGAAGAACCAACCAAAAAAACCAAAAAAGTACCTGTAGAAAAAAAGACGGAAGCAACTCGCAGCCGTACAGATGTGCTCAAAGACCTAAGCTCCGAGCAGCTCAAAGCCCTACTCGACGACTCCCTCAAAAAAGAAGACTATGAGTATGCCGCCATCATAAGAGATGAGCTCAACAAGAGAAATTGACAATTGGGTACAATACCAATAATGGTCATGTGCATAAAATCTTACCATTACATCAGATATTTGCCTTAATTTTGCAATCATACTTACCTTGCTGCACACACCTGTATATATTACCATATTATTCGCTTATCAATCATACATGAAAATATTCTTAGTAGGACTTCTCGGCAGTGGCAAGTCTACACTTGGCAAGCAGCTGGCAAGACATCTGAAGTACAACTATATAGATACAGATCTGGTCATTGCACAAAACGAAGGCAAGACAGTAGATGAAATATTCAGCACGGCAGGTGAAAGCCATTTTAGAACTTTGGAGGCAAATTTGATAAAACAATTGGTAACCAACGATGATATAGTAGTATCCACAGGAGGAGGATTGCCATGCTTTCATGATAATATGGCAGTAATGAATGCAGCAGGTATTACTATATTTATAGATACTGCCCTTGATACTATAGTGGACAGATTGTATAACCAACCTAATAAGGAACAAAGACCTATGCTAAAGGGGTTGAACAAAACAGAAATAAATACGCTTATCAATACGCTTCATAAACAAAGGTTAACATTTTACAAAGAAGCTAAGTTTACAATAAGTGGCAAAAACGTAGAGTTGAAACATTTGATACCCATTTTCGATAATTTAGACTAATATTTATGTCAAATATCATAAAACTGCTGCCAGAATCTCTTGCAAACCAAATAGCTGCCGGTGAAGTGGTGCAAAGACCTGCCTCTGTGGTGAAAGAGTTGCTCGAAAATGCCATAGATGCGGGGGCAACTGAGATAAAACTATTAGTAAAAGAAGCAGGCAAAACCTATATACAAGTGAGTGACAATGGCACAGGCATGAGCGAGACAGATGCTCGTATGTGCTTTGAGAGGCATGCTACATCTAAAATCAAAAAGTCTGCCGACCTTTTTGCCATTAAGACTATGGGCTTTAGAGGGGAGGCTTTGGCATCTATAGCTGCCGTAGCACAAGTAGAGCTCAAGACTCGCCGCCCTACAGATGATACAGGTACACACCTCAAAATAGAAGCCTCCACCATAAAGCAAGTGCAGCAGTGTGCTACGCAATCAGGGGCTGTATTCACCATAAAAAATCTATTTTACAATGTGCCTGCAAGGCGCAATTTTCTCAAAAGCCACCATGTAGAGTTTAAGCATATCTTAGATGAGTTTTACAGGGTAGCCTTATCATGCCCTCATGTACAATTTACACTTATTCACAACGAAGAAGAAGTACATGTGCTGCACACAGGCAAGCTAGCCTCACGCATATATTCACTATTAGGTAATGTATATAAATCAAACATATTGCCGTGCATGGAGGAAACGGACTCCGTAAAAATCACAGGGTACATAGGCACCCCGCAGGTAGCCAAAAAATCTCGCGGCGATCAATATTTTTTTGTAAATGGCAGGTTTATCAAGCACCCTTATTTTCACCATGCTGTGACTGAAGCTTACAAAGACATCATAGACGAAGATGCATTTCCATTTTATATCATATTTATGGAAATGGACCCTATACATGTAGATATTAATGTGCATCCTACCAAAACCGAAGTAAAGTTTGATGACGAGCATACCCTGTTTCGCATCATTACCAGTACTGTGCGTCGTGCATTATCATCTCATTTTATGCACTCAGAAATAGATTTTAATGAGAATGTCAACCATACTTTATTCCACACCATTCCCAATACTACTCGTGCTTCGTCTATAAGTGGGTCAGGGTACAGCCATATCAAAGATTATACGCAAGAAATTAATAAACAAAATTGGGAAAAAATGGTAGAATTTGGCAGTGAAGGCACTGAAATCAGAATAAAATCTAATATAAATGTGGTAAATGCAGAAGAAGCTGTACCTAAAATGATAGATGCTGTAAGTCCTGACCATTCGGTTACCTTTCAGGTACAGCTATCATACATCATATCGCAAGTGAAAACAGGCATAGTAATTATAGACCAGCAAGCAGCACATGAGCGCATATTGTTTGATAAATTTTTAATAATGCTCGAAAAAAAATTTGGTGCATCGCAGCAGTTCCTCTTTCCTCAAACATTGGAACTTTCGCACAATGATTTTGATATAGTAAATGAACTGTCAGAAGAGATACATGCTTTGGGTTTTTCGTTTTCGGTGTTTGGCAAAAATACTATTGTTATAAACGGCATCCCGGCAGATGTGCGCACAGGTGACGAAAAAAATGTATTTGAAGGATTTATAGAGCAATTCAGAAAAAATAGACAAGACCTGAAAATAAATAACAGAGAAAATCTGGCACGGTCACTTGCTAAGAAAACAAGCATAAAGCGTGGCACAAAACTCAATAACACTGAAATACAGGCTATTGTAGAGCAACTTTTTGCCAGCACACAACCTATGTATGCACCGGATGGGCGCAAAATATTGGTAAAGATTGAAAATGAAAAACTGGAGCGAATGTTTGAATCTTAATATACGAGTATCAATCACCAAACGATATACCCAGTCCTCTGGCGGCCTGCACCATATATGAAGCAGTATCTACAAAGTTATACTTTGATATAGCCTCTTTGAGCGAGACTGTGCCTATATTATTGTTTTTGTAAGTCACCATCTGTCCATATTCTTTTGCAAGCACCATTTCAAAAGATTTTACCCCAAACTGCAATGCAAGCACACGATCAAATGCTATGGGCGACCCTCCTCTTTGCACATGTCCCAGCACCGTCTCTCTTATGTCGTGTTTGCAACCTGCCTGCTTGAGTAGTGCCGAAAGTTGATATGCTACCCCGCCAAGTCTTAGGTTTTCATATCCTGCCTCTGTACTTTTTTTAGCCAAAAGTTCCCCGTCTTTGGGCTTAGCACCTTCGGCTATTACTATATTTACAAATCCTCTGCCATTGGTATATCTGCTATTTACCCTGTTCAGTACCATGTCTACATCATAAGGTATTTCAGGAATGAGGCACACTTCTGCACCACCTGCTATGGCTGTGTGTAGGGCTATCCACCCTGCAGAGCGCCCCATTACTTCCATTATCATAACTCTATGATGGCTTTCTGCAGTAGTCACCAATTTATCATATGCATCGGTAGCTATTTGCACTGCTGTCTGAAACCCAAAGGTAAAGTCTGTGGATGAGAGGTCATTATCTATGGTTTTAGGTACTCCTACCACATTCATTCCCATTTCGTACAGTTGCAGCGATATTTTTTGAGAGCCATCGCCACCTATACTTATTACGGCAGTGATGCCGAGCTTTTGTAACCTTTCCATCAGCTCTTTGGAGCGGTCTATGGCTGTCCATGAACCATCTGCATTTACCACAGGCCATGAAAAAGGACCTCCTTTGTTGGTAGTACCTATGATAGTGCCTCCTTTCACATGTATTCCAGCTATGATAGAGCCTTTGAGTTCTACCAGTTCCATAGGGTCTGACAGCACCCCGTTGTATGCTTCTCGGCTACCCCATACTTCCCAATCAGGCTCTTGTTGTGCACGCTTGCATATTCCTCTTATGACTGCGTTTAGGCCAGGGCAGTCGCCCCCACCTGTAAGTACTAATAGTTTATTTTTCATGGGTATTATTTTTTTTTATTATATCTGTATTTTCCAGTATCACGGTGTTCATGGCATTGGCTTTGAAACCTATGATATTTTTTTGAGTAATTCTAATGATTTGGTCGTAATACAATACTATAAGCGGAGCATCGTCCATGACTATTTTTTCCATTTGCTTATATATATTATGCCTCACAGATATATCCTGCTCCTCAAGTGCATTTTCATAGAGCATATCATACTTTTGGTTATAATAATGAAATTTATTAGGCCCTGCGGGCGAATAATTTTTGCTGTAGAATAACGCCAGATAATTTTCGGCATCAGGATAATCGCCCACCCAAGAGCTTTTAAAAAATTTTATTTCTCCTTTATCTGTAAGTTCGCGTTGGGTGGCTGCTTGGTTAATGTCTATTTCTATATCCACTCCAATTTTTGACCATTCTTTTTGCAAAAACTCTGCTATGTCTTTGAGGGTAGCTACTGTAGATAGTTTGAGTGTGAAGTGGTCTTTATACTTTTTGTAATTGCTTTTTTCGAGATAATATACTGCTTTTTCTATGTTATATGGGTATCCTGACACTTCTATACTGTCAAACGAAGGCAATGAATTTGGCACAAAACCTGAATTGCCTTCAAAACCGAGCTTGTTGCGCAGGTATTGTACCAGTTCTTTGCGACGAATACTGTAAGAAAGTGCTTTTCTGAAATTTTTGTTAAGAAAGGGGTGATTTTTATCCATGTAAAAAGCAGTATCGAGTTGAAATCCTACATATTCTGTATTCATATAAGGCACTTTTTGCACATTGTATTTGACTAAAAATTCTGGCTTTATACTGCCATCCATATTCAGTATTTTATCTTTTGAGTTTTCTATTATGCCCGAGAAAAAATCCAGGTCACCCCTCAAAAATGTCATAAATGCCACATTCATATCGTTGATAAAGCCTATCTCTACTGCATCAATATAGGGCAATTTTTCGCCTTTTGCACCTGTCTTCCAATAATTTTCATTTTTTACAAGTATTATTTTTGAAGCCTCATCCCATAGTTTGAACACAAAAGGACCTGTACCCACCGGGTGTACCCTGAAATCTTTGCCCCATTTTTCTACCGCTTCATAAGGCACTACGGATGCGTAGTTCATACTGAGAAGTTGCAAAAACGGAGGAAATGGTTTTTCAAGATATATGATGAGTGTACTGTCATTTTGTGCCACAAAGCAGGTATCTGATATCTTCCCTGCACTGTCGGTCATTAGTTTGTCATTGAATATCCAAGCTCCGGGGCTGGCGGTATTTTTGCTGATGATGCGCTTAAAACTGTACACAAAATCAGGTGCTGTCACCAACCTGCCTTTGCCATCTGCAAATACCTCATTGTCATGAAAATACACATCACTTCTTAATCTGAATACATACTTGAGCCCATCTCTTGAAACTGTATATTGCTTGGCTATAGCAGGTACTACTTTCATATTGCTGTCAAGCTCTACCAGCCCATTGTAGAGTTGGGTAGCAGCCCATATATTTACTATATTTCGTGCAAAAGCAGGGTCTAATGAACTCACACCGCCATCGGGGTTGAAGCGAAACACTTTTAAATTGCGCTTACGTGCATCATCTTTACAAAACATTGATAATGAACATATTAAAAGTAAAAAATAAATATTATTCAATATCTTTTGCATGAAATGTGGTAGTAATTGCTAAAAACATATATTTGCAGTTGCTAAAATACTTTTTTAATATAATAGTGCAATAAAGATTACAAAAAAACATGGTTATTACGTATTTGGGACATGCAAGCTTATTAGTAGAAATCGGTGATTATTCATTGATATTTGACCCTTATATTGCCCAAAATCCCAAAAATATAGGCATTATAGATGTGAATACACTCAAAGCAGACTATGTATTGGTATCGCATGCACACCCACACCACTGCGAGGATGTAGAAGCTATTTGCAAAAACACAGATGCTACCTTGATAGCCAATAGTGAAATTGTGAACTATTACCAAAAGGCAGGTATCACAAAAACATGCGCCATGAATATAGGAGGATGCTCCCATTTTGAATTTGGCTCAGTTTATATGACATCTGCATTACACTCAAGCACATTCCAAGACGGTACGTACGGTGGTGCAGCAGCAGGCTTTATTATTGAAAGTGAAGATAAGAATTTTTATTTTGCCGGCGATACCGCACCCTTTTATGAAATGAGGCTGTATAGCGAAAAAGTAAAACTTGACTTTGGCATATTACCAATAGGAGATGTATATACTATGGATATAAATCAGGCACTGATAGCGTCGGATTTTTTGAATATCAAAAATATTATAGGTACTCACTACGACACATTTCAAGAAATAGAAATAGACCATATTGAGGCTGAATATGTAGCCACCGCAAATAATAAAAAATTAATATTAATGAATATAGGCGAGAAAATAACCTTATAAATCTAAAAAATAATGGGAAAGATAATATCCATAGCAAACCAAAAAGGCGGAGTAGGCAAGACCACTACGGCAATAAATCTGGGAGCAAGTTTTGCAGCCCTCGAATATCGCACGCTGCTGGTAGATGCAGACCCTCAGGCCAACTCTACATCAGGCTTGGGCTTTGACACCAAGCTCAAAGAAAAAAGCATATATGAGTGCATGGTAAATGGTGAAAGTGTGATGGGTGCTATCAAAAAAACCAATGTAGAATATCTTGACATTGTGCCTGCACACATAGACTTGGTAGCTGCAGAGTTTGACCTTGCAGAACTTGAAAAACGTGAAGAGCGCATGCGCACTGCACTTGCAGAAGCCAAACGCAAATATGACTTTGTACTAGTAGATTGCTCACCCTCCTTAGGACTCATTACCGTAAATGCACTTACTGCTGCTGACTCAGTACTGGTGCCTATACAATGTGAATATTTTGCACTTGAAGGCTTGGGTAAGCTGCTCAAAACCATACAATTGATACAAAAGCGCCTTAACACTACCCTTGACATAGAAGGTATGCTGCTCACCATGTATGATTTGCGTATAAGGCTTAGCAACCAAGTGGTGGATGAGGTAAATAAAAACTTCCCCAATATGGTATTCAAAACCATCATACCTCGCAATATCAAGCTTAGCGAAGCCCCCAGTTTTGGCATGCCTGTGATAGCCTATGATGCAGAGAGCAAAGGGTCTATAGCATATTTATCATTGGCCAAAGAAATATTGCAAAAAAATAAGATTTCAAAAAATTAGTTAATAAATGTCTGATAATAAAAATAAAAAAAGTGTACTTGGAAGAGGGCTTTCGGCTCTCATAGCAGATGCGGCAGAAGATACCCCCAAAGATACTGCGCTTATCAATGAAATACCATTGAGCGAAATAGAGGTAAATCCTTTTCAGCCACGCCACCATTTTGATGAAGAAGCTTTGGCAGAGTTGGCAGGCTCTATTAAGTCTCAAGGCATCATTACCCCAATCACTGTAAGAAAACTATCAGACAACCAATACCAAATCATAAGTGGCGAGCGCCGTGTACGAGCCTCCAAGATGGCCGGATTCACTTCTATACCTGCCTATATAAGACATGCCGATGACCAGCAAATGCTGGCTATGGGCATTATTGAAAACATACAGCGCGAAGACCTTAACCCCATAGAAATAGCACTGGGCTATCAACGTCTCATCACTGAGTGCAACCTCAAGCAAGATGACCTTGGTGAAATAGTGAGTAAAAATCGTACTACGGTATCTAACTATTTGAGATTGCTCAAGCTGCCTCCCGATATACAAGTAGCCGTACGCGACAACAAGATATCATTTGGGCATGCCAGAGCGCTGATAGGAATGGAAAAAGTAGACCAACAACTGGCTGTATATAAGCGTATTATCAATGAAGCACTCTCGGTTCGCAAAGTAGAAGAGATAGTAAAAGAAATGGGTGTAAAACTACCCAAAACCGCCTCAAATACTTCTAAGCCATATAATAACGAGTTTAAAAAAATACAAGACAGACTCACCAACCACTTTGGCACCAGAGTAGCACTCAAAGCTGATGACAAAAACCAGGGCGAAATCAAGATAGCTTTTTACTCTGTACAAGACCTCAACAGGATATTAGAAATATTATCTATCATATAATTACTCGACCAACAGTTTGATTATTTGTAAGTTATTAATACATATTTTTTTACTTTTTTCGCTACACACATTGGCACAATATACACCGCCGGCCACAAGCTCCACCCCACAGGCTACTGATACCACCTCTGTTGATAATGAAGACACAAAAACTCCAAAACAACCCTTTAGTTGGAAACACAACCCTAAAGTGGCTACCCTATTATCAGTTGCAATGCCCGGAGCAGGTCAATATTATAATAAATCATATTGGAAAATACCTGTATTTATCAGTGTAATAGGTACCTTCACCTATCTTGCCATAGACTACCACACCCGATATACAGATTATAAAGAAGCATTCATATACTTGGTAGATAAAAAAGGGGTATCAGACCTTGTAGAAGACCCTTCGGAGGCATACAGAGAACAAAAATTTAACGAAATATATTTCCGAAGGCCAGAAATCAGAAAATTTAATGCCATCAATGCCACAGACCAAGAGCGCATACTGGCATTTCGCCGCGACGATGCCCGACGATCGAGAGATTATATGATTATTTTTGCTGTTTTATCGTATGTTTGCAATCTGGTTGATGCTGCTGTAGATGCACACTTCACCAAATTTGATGTTTCTGATAACTTGACCATGAAAATAGTGCCCAATATAGATGCCAACTATGCTTTGCAGCCTGAAGCAGGCTTTAAACTCTCTGCAAGTTTTATTAACCCCCGCACCAAACAGTACAATAAGATTGATGAATTAAAATAACATGGCACAAAAAAAATTAAATATTCTATTAATAGGTTATGGCAAAATGGGCAAAGCCATACATGATGTGCTATTAAAAAGAGGGCATACACTTTGTGGCAAAATTGACATTGACAATATAAATGAGCTATCTGCATACAACAGTACCAATGTAGATGTGGCTATAGAATTTTCGCACCCATCCTCCGCTTTTGACAATGTTTGGTACTGCCTTACTCATCAAATACCCATAGTGTGTGGCACCACAGGCTGGCTCGATAATATGCCTAAAATTATAGACTATTGCTCCAAAAACAAATCAAGTATTTGCTACTCAGGCAACTATAGCATAGGGGTAAATATCATGTTTGCACTTAATGAATACTTGGCCAAACTCATGAATACGCACAGTGAGTATGATGCCACTATGCATGAAACACACCATGTATATAAAAAGGATGCACCCTCAGGCACTGCCATCACATTAGCCGAAGGCATATTAAAAAATAATACAAACAAAAGTAAGTGGACTATAAACAGGGACCAGCTGAAGCCGGATACTCTTTTTATAGGTCATGACAGAATACACAACGAGCCGGGCATACATACCGTGAAATATACCTCGCCTATAGATAGTATAGAAATAAAACATACTGCTTTTAACAGAGAAGGCTTTGCAACAGGTGCAGTGCTGGCTGCAGAGTACATATATGACAAAAAAAGCACCCAAATATATACCATGTACGATATATTAAACCTACAAAAAGCATAAAATAAAATCATGAAAAAATTTATTGAAATACTCAAAAAAGTACTAATATTCTTAGGGTTTATACCGGACCCCAACAAAAAAAAACCACAAACATTCAAAGAGCATATTAAAGAATGGTGGGACTCCATACTCTTTGCAGTGGTAGCCGCTACCCTCATAAGATGGGCGTTTTTGGAGGCATATACCATACCTACCCCTTCCATGGAAAAGTCATTGCTGGTAGGCGATTTTTTATTTGTAAGCAAAGTACACTACGGCCCGCGTACCCCTATCACTCCATTGCAAGTACCTCTTACTCACCAGACTATATGGGGCACACAAATACCCTCTTATCTTACTTGGATAAAATTGCCCTCGTGGAGAGTGCCCGGATTGCAAAAAATTAAAAACAATGATGTAGTAGTGTTCAACTGGCCGGCCGATGAAGGATACCCCGTAGACCTCAAAACCAACTACATAAAAAGATGTGTAGCCATAGCCGGCGACACTTTACAAATAAAAGACATGCAGGTGTATATTAACGGCTCACCACTCGAAAATCCGCCGCAAAAACAATACAAGTATTTTTTGGCTACTGGGGAGTTTCTTAACGACCGTTTTTTTCGCAAACTCGATATTTCAGACTATGTGCAGGTACAAGGTGGATATATAGTGTGGACAAAACCTGAAAATATTGAAAATATCAAGCAATACCAATTTATACAGCAAGTGATACTTGGCAGCAACCCCAAAGGCGAGGGCGATGCACGTGTATTTCCCAACTCCTCCAAATTTGATTGGAATGAAGACCACTTTGGTCCGCTTGTAATTCCCAAGCAAGGCATGACTGTGACCTTGGACACACTCAGCACTCCCATATATGAACGCGCCATATTGGTATATGAAAATAATGACAATGCCAAAATAGAAAATGGCATCATTTATATTGACAATAAACCCCTTACAAGCTATACCTTTAAGCAAAACTACTACTTCATGATGGGCGACAACAGGCACAACTCACTTGACTCTCGCTTTTGGGGGTTTGTGCCCGAAGACCATGTGGTGGGCAAAGGCTTCATAGTATGGCTCTCACTCGATTATAAGGCACCACTGATTGAAAAAGTGCGTTGGAAAAGGTTGTTTAAGTTGATTGAGTAATGAAAACATCTCATGAAATAATAATTGAAAACCTTGGAAAATTAACATTGAATTTTTCTACATTAGAACTTACAGTTTCTGCCTTTGTTTCAAAGCTTATCTCAGATGATTCAAAGATTGGAGCAATAATTACCTCTGAAATGTCATTTCAAAATTTACTGAAAGCGTTTAGTTCTTTATCTCAATACAAATTAAATAACCATATTGAATACACTAAAATTTTTAAGTTAATTAATAGAATAAAAGTAGTAGAGCAAGAAAGAAATAAATTAGTTCATAGTGCCTATGCTATATCGAACATAGAAGACAGAATATTAAGGATAAAAATTACTGCAAAACAATACAAAGGACTCAATATCATAAATGAAGAAATTAATATAAAAAATTTTAAAAATATAATCACAAAAATTCATGAAATTACTCATGAAATAATATTATTATACAAAAAAATATTCGATACACAGCAAATAAATTATGCTTAATTGAGAATTACTTGTTTTACAGGAGGTTGCTAAATAAATAATTACATCTGCTCAATAATCACGACATGTATTTTTTCTAATAAATATTAACTACTTGATAGCTTTCAAATATGTTTCAGGGGTCATCACAGGCATTGTGCTTATGACATAATCTTTAATATTTCGAGTAACTATAACTTTAATATTTTTTTGGTTCTTTGCCGAGTAATATTGTAATGCATCTTCAAAATCTTTAAATTCAGAATGTAATGCTTCTATTACCGCTTTTTTGTTAGCAGATGTTATATTTATGATGTTCATTAGCATTTTCAGATGTTCTATTACTTTATCATGTTTGGCAGTCTTCCGCAAGAGGTAGTAAAGGTTGCTTATCATTACAGGTGTCACAAAACCTTTTATTACATTTTTTTCACACAATACCAATATTTGAGAGGCATCTTCTGCAAATGGTTGCCTGTCGAAAAAGAAATCAAGAATAACATCTGTGTCAATTAAGATTATATTCATTTTATATGCTTTTTCGTAAGTATAGCTGTGAGTTCTTTTTTGTAATCAAAATTTTTAGGCATTGTAAATGAACCTTTTAAATATTTTACGGTAGGTGTCAATGCTTCTTCATTTCTTTCCTTTTCATAGGTTAGTGCATTCAGATAATTTTTTATTAAGTCAGAAAGACTTCTATTGTTGCTGCGAGCATATACCTTCGCCTTGGCTATAATAGATTGCTCCATGGTCAATGTCAATTTTGTATTCATACATATCATATTAGTCATACAAAGGTAATAAATAATATTACACGTGTAATAATTTTGTAAACTATACGTGTTGCTTATATATCAAACTATTAATTTATATATAGTTTTCTACTCATTTTATTACCTTTACACCATGGCAGGTATATATATTCACATCCCGTTTTGCACTCAGGCGTGCCACTACTGCGACTTTCATTTCAGCACCAATACATCCAAAACAGATGCACTGGTAAATGCCCTTTGCAAGGAGCTGATATTCAGAAAAGATTTTTTATACAATAATCCCATACATACTATTTACTTTGGTGGGGGCACTCCCTCGGTATTAAACCAAAAGCACCTTAGCAATATATTTGAAACACTACACCAACATTACAACATGAGCCAAGTAATAGAAACTACCATAGAGGTGAACCCCGAAGATATTGACAAAGCAAAAATATTACAGTATAAAAGTTTTAATATCAATAGATTAAGCATAGGCATACAAACCTTTGATGACCAAATACTGCAATGGATGAATAGAAGCCATACTGCCACACAAAGCATAGAATGTATAAATATGATAAAAGATGCAGGCTATAATAACCTATCTGCAGACCTGATATACGGGCTACCCTCGCCTTACCATGAAAGCTTTGAAAATGACGTGAATACACTCCTGACTTATGACATACCTCACCTGTCATGCTACCAGCTCACCATAGAGCCCAACACGGTATTTGGCAAAAAATATGCTAAGAAACTACTCGCACCTGCTGAAGATGAGATAGTAGCTACTCAGTTTGAGCACCTCATAAACGCATTATACAAAGCAGAATATATACACTACGAAATATCAAATTTTGCCCAAAAAGATTATCAATCCATACACAACAGTGCCTACTGGAAAGGAGAAAAGTATTTGGGAATTGGTCCCTCCGCACATAGTTATGACGGCACCCACAGATACAGCAACATATCAAACAATGAATTATATGTGCAAAATATTAACAAAAACATCATACCAATTAATACAGAAGCACTTACAGAACATGACTTAATAAATGAATACACCCTTTGCAGCCTCCGCACTATGCACGGAATAGATATTAATTTATTGGCAAAATATCCTACCTTTGACCTTATTAATTATACGAATACCTTAATGAAATATATGACCACAGGGCATATAATACAGTCGGGCGACAAGTACACACTCACTACCAAAGGCAAACTCATAGCCGATACTGTTATTTCAGACTTATTCATATCCCCACGCTATGAGGCAATATCTTGAAATAGCAGGCTCATTTACAGGCATTGTATGTATTTATTATAATATGAGGGCTAATATATGGGGCTGGGCATGGGGTATAGTGAGTATTATCATATATGCTTATATTTTTTATACATTAAAACTTTATGCAGATTTTGGTCTTCAGATTATATTTTTATTTGTAAGCATATATGGCATATACCAATGGCTGCATGGAAATAAAGAAAATATCATTATTGTTTCAAAAAACACCCCTATTCAAAACATAATTTCTATTCTGTTTACAGTACTCATATTTTTTCTTATTTGCTATTTGCTCCAAAAATATACTGATGCACGCAGCCCTTTGCTAGACTCGTTTAATACCTCATTATGCATAACTGCACAAATATTACTTGCACGAAAAAAAGTAGAAAACTGGCTTTTTTGGATAATAGCGGATGTACTCTACACCTATCTTTATATATGTCAGACATTATACATCACCGCAGCATTTTATTCCATTATCACCATAATGGCGGTACTGGGGTATATACAATGGAACAAAATGTATAAAACCCATAATATTGACAACTGACATCAAAAAAATAGTACTATTTGGCCCTGAGAGCACGGGTAAGAGCTACCTTGCACAGGCACTTGCAACACACTATCACACAAGATTTGTACCCGAATATGCACGTACCTATCTGGAGCTCAAGCACCAATTGAATCTATCTTCATTGGACGCAAATTCTATCTGCACCACAGATGACATATTTCCTATAGTGTCAGGCCAAATATTAATAGAAGATGAAATAATAAAACATGCTCACTACCTCCTGCTGTGCGACACCAACCCATTGCAAACGGCAGTGTATGTGCAATATTACTATAACAATACCTGCACATGGCTCGAAAATATTATAAATGAGCGTGTATATCACCATTATTTGCTGCTAAATACAGACGTGCCTTGGGTACAAGACCCTCTGCGAGACAGACCTCACCACAGGCAAGAGATTTTTAATTTATTTGAGAAGACTTTGGCACAAAGAGGGCATACATATACCATAGTATCAGGCAATTATAAGCAAAGAACAGAACTGTGCATACAAACTATCGACAGACTGCTTGCAATTGAAAAATAAAAAACATTATTTTACTAAAAAAAAATCAAACCATAATCATGAGAAAAAAAATAGTAGCCGGAAATTGGAAAATGAATAAAACCCTGCAAGAGGGTATAGCTTTGGCCACTGAAGTGCAAGCTATGGCACAAGCAGAGGTAACAGGTGCAGTGACTATGGTACTTTGCACGCCTTTTGTACACCTACCCAATGTATCAAAAATAGTAGATAATCAAAAAGTATTTCTAGGTGCGCAAAACTGCTACAGCAAAGAGTCCGGAGCATATACAGGTGAAATATCTGCAGCCATACTCCAATCTGTAGGCGTATCTTACGTGATATTGGGACACAGCGAAAGGCGTGAATACTTTGGCGAAACAAACGCAATGCTGGCAGACAAGGTAAATTTGGCACTCAAAAACAACATAATACCTATATTTTGCTGTGGCGAAACTTTGGCACAACGCGAGAAAGGAATACATATAGATTTTGTGAAAGAGCAACTTACCCAAAGCCTATTCCACCTTAGTGCTGATGAATATACCAAAATAGTAATAGCCTATGAACCCATTTGGGCTATAGGCACAGGTGTTACAGCTACTTCGGCACAAGCACAAGAAATGCATGCTTATATAAGAGCTCATTTGGCAAGCAAGTATGGCGAGGCAGGCCAAAATACTCCCATCCTTTATGGAGGCAGTGCCAAGCCATCCAATGCCAAAGAACTGTTTGCCTGCCCCGATGTAGACGGAGGTCTAATAGGTGGAGCCTCATTGGTGGCAAGAGATTTTATAGACATATCAAAGTCATTTTGAAGAAAATATTAATCATATTTATTATTTGTAGTGCCATCTGTGCTTATGCTCAGCGGCCGGACCCTTGCAAAATATATGGCAAAATATATTTTCATCCGGTAAGGTCGTATGCAGATTATAAAATATATGTGGAAGAAAATGAGGCATTCGCAGACATGTTGGTGTACAAGCAAAGCAATAAATTTTTTGCAGACCGTACCGGGCAATGGTTTATCACCGAAAACAAAATGGAGGCAGACTATTGGATATATGTAGAGACACAGCACAAACCTTCGGCAGACTTTAGCGTGTATTTTACTGACATAGAGAGCTTTGCAGGGTGCAAAAGATAACCTCCTTCAACATGCAATATTTATCAGTGCACATTACATACGAAGGCGACCATGCTGAAATACTCAGTGCTTACCTTTGGCATATAGGTTGCGAATCAGTGTGGGAAAAAGATGATAATACTATAGTTGGATATATGACACAAAATATCAATGAAGAGTTGTTGAAAACTGAGGCATTGACACTTTTTACATTTGTATCAAATATTGAAATATTTAAGGTTGATAACATCAACTGGAATGAGGAATGGGAAAAAAATTTTAATCCCATTACTATCTTTGAAAGGCTACACATCAGAGCACCTTTTCATACAAAACCATCAACAAATATGATGGACATAGTGATAGCCCCCAAAATGTCATTTGGCACAGGTCATCATGAGACTACCTCACTCATGATGGAGCAAATACTAAGGATGAACTTGGCAAATAAAAAAGTATTGGATGCAGGTACAGGTACAGGCATTTTGGGAATAGTTGCATCCAAATCAGGTGCCACATACGTGGCTGCGATAGACACCGACCCCCAATGCATAGAAAATGCCACAGAAAATATTAAAATAAACCAATGTGAGAATATACATATACAACTTGGAAATGTGTCAGAAATAGCTGTGAATTATACTTTTGATATAATATTAGCAAATATTACCAAAAATATACTTTTGCAAGAAGCTACATATTATAAGCGATATTTAGCCAATGATGGCACTATTGTTTTGAGCGGGTTTTACACAGATGATGAAAATGAAATCATTAACGCCTACAATAACATTAACCTATCTGTGACACAAAAATTTTCTAAAAACAATTGGTCATGCTTGGTTATGAGCATACGATAAGCATTGAAATAATAATACCCTTTGATAACATCAGGATATTCAAAATATTATATAGATTTGTATTAATCAAATACATCGGCTATTGAAATATTATACTCATTATCTTTGTGCTATGATAATATTGGTATTTGCATACTGCAATTCCAATAAGACAAATACCATCCCCAAAGATGCGCCTCCTGTAGAGGTAGGCATCATGGTAGCACAAATGATATCATTCGACAAAATATATGAAGCATCAGGCAATGTTTTGCCACACGAATTTGTAAATATATTCCCCGAAACAGCAGGAAAACTTACCTATCTGCAAATAGATGAGGGCAGCAGTGTGAGCCAAGGCACCATATTAGCAAAAATAAATAATGCAGAATTGGTGGCGCAGCTTTCGGCATTTCAATTGCAAGCAGATATATACACAAAAACCGAAGACAGGCTTCGTAAATTGCTGGATGTGAACGGGGTGAGCCAAGCAGAATACGATGAAGCACTTACCAAACTCAATACCGCCAAAGCTAATATCAAAGTAATAGAGGCACAAATAGAAAAAACAATCATCAGGGCACCATTTTCAGGAGTACTGGGGCTTCGTATGGTAAGCAACGGTGCCTATGTGAACCCTCAAACTCTACTTTGTACGCTACAAGAAACCTCTCACCTCAAAGTAGATTTTAATATCCCTCAAGAGTACGGTGGCAAACTCAAAAGAGGAAGTATAGTTTCTGTTATTTCACAAGACAAAGAATATAATGCCATTGTATATGCCTCTGAACCGGCAATTAACAGTAATACAGGGAACCAAAAAATACGAGCAAAAATACAAGCTGATATCACACCGGGCTCTTATGCAAAAGTAAGACTGAAAGAAAAAACCAAAGGCATACTGGTGCCCACATACGCCCTCATACCCGAAGCCACAGCCAATAAACTTGTGGTAATGAGAGGAGGCAAAGTAGCCTATGCCAAAGTAGCTACGGGCACAAGGCAAGCACAAAATGTAGAAATAACATCGGGCATATTGCAGGGCGACACCGTGATAGTAGCAGGAGTGCTTTTTGTAAGACCTAATTCATCGGTCAAAATCAAAAAAGTAATGAAGTATAAAAATTATGTGTTAGAATAAATACACCCCGTGAATATTTCAGAATTAGCGATAAAAAGACCCGTATTAGCTACGGTAGCCAATATTATTTTGATATTGTTCGGAATAATAGGCTTCACCTACTTAGGGGTACGTGAATATCCTGCTATAGACCCACCCATCATATCCGTAGCCACAGCTTATAGTGGGGCCAATGCACAAATCATTGAAAGCCAGATCACTGAGCCAATAGAAAAAGCTGTAAACGGCATACCCGGCATAAAAAATATAGCATCGTCAAGTTCGGTAGGCAGCAGCAATATCACCATCGAATTTACCCTCGAAAGCAATCTTGACAATGCTGCCAATGATGTGCGCGACAAAGTAAGCCAGGCACTGAGAAGCCTGCCTCAAGACTTGGAAGCACCCCCCATAGTGACCAAAGCAGATGCCAATAGTGACTTTATCATCATAATGGCAGTGCAAAGTCCTACAAAAGGGCTTTTGGAACTAAGCGACTTTGCTGAAAATGTGTTGCAAAGCAAGCTGCAAACCATACCTGAAGTGAGTAATGTAGCCATTTACGGACAAAAAAGACCCGCCATGAGGATTTGGCTATTGCCAGACCGCCTCAATGCATACTCCATAGCCGTGAACGATATCATTACCGCTCTTAACAAAGAAAATATAGAAATGCCCTCCGGCAAAATATATGGTAATAGTACAGAGCTCACCATACGCACACTCGGCAGATTTACCACCGAAGATGACTTTAGAAACCTGATTATAAAACAAGATAACAAAGGCATAGTGAAGCTGGGCGATGTGGCAAATGTAGAGATAGGACCTGAACAACTGGAGCAAAACTGGAAACTTAATATGCTGAGTGGAGTAGGCATTGGCATCATACCACAGCCCGGGGCTAACTATATAAAGATAGCTGATGAATTTTATAAAAGATTGAATGAAATGAACAAGACACTGGGCGATGAAATAAAACTAAAAGTACTGATAGACACCACTGCCAAAGTCAGAAAATCTATCAAAGAAGTAGAAGAAACCATACTCATAGCATTTATATTGGTAGTGATAGTCATTTTTTTCTTTTTCAGAGACTGGCTCATGGCTTTGCGCCCATTGATAGACATACCTATCTCACTCATATTCACCTTTTTTGTGATGTACATGGCAGGATTTTCTATCAATATGCTCACACTGCTCGGCATAGTATTGGCTACAGGCTTGGTAGTGGATGATGGCATTGTGGTCACCGAAAACATATTTCGCAAAATAGAGTTGGGCATGCCTGTGAAAAAAGCTGCCATTGAGGGCAGCAAGGAAATATTTTTTGCCGTAATATCTACTTCTGTCACATTGGCCATAGTTTTTTTGCCTGTGATATTTATGCAAGGATTTTTAGGGAGCCTTTTCAAAGAATTTGCCATAGTGGTAGGCAGCGCAGTGCTCATATCTGCCTTTGTATCGCTCACCATTACCCCAGTGCTCAATGTAATATTGCATAAGAATAATCACGGGCAGGGATGGCTGTACACCAAAACAGAACCTATGTTTGTAGGCATGGAATCAGGTTATTATCAGCTTTTGGCATGGTGCATCAGGCGGCGTTGGATAGCGTGGATTATTTTAGCATTATGTATTTTATTAATAATATTATTAAGCAAAACACTCAAAAGTGAACTTGCTCCACTCGAAGACAAAAGTACCATACGCTTTCAGATAGCAGGACCCGAAGGTGCATCATTTGACTATATGGTGAATAATGGCGACAAATTTTTGTCATACCTTATAGACTCAGTACCTGAGCGTGAGTTTGTATTTGGTGCCATACCCAACTTTTTTGGCACAAGTCTCAACTCCGGCTTTGCACGCATACAACTGATGCCAATAGCAGAGCGCAACCGCTCACAAAGCCAAATAGCCAAAGACCTGAATATGAAAGTATCCAAGTTCAGCAACTTGCGCATATTTGCTGTAGAAGAGCAAACTATAGCTGTAGGGCTTGGCACAAGAGGCTCGCTCCCGGTGCAATACATTATCCAAAATTTAGACTTTGATAAAATAAAAAATATTATACCCCAATTCATGGACTCTGTAAGGGCAAACAAAACCTTTGCAAACAGCGATGTAAACCTGAAATTTAACAAACCTCAACTTGACATCACCATAGACCGCATAAAGGCGCGTAGCTATGGTGTGAATATGGCAGATGTGTCTGCTGTCATTCAAAGCGCATTTAGTGGCAGGCGCATAGCCTACTATATGGCCAATGACAAACAGTACCCGGTGATAGCTCAAGTAGCCTTGCAAAACAGGCAGCAACCATCAGATATAGTCAACCTCTACGTGCGCAACAGCAGCGGCGAAAATATAGCATTGAGCAATATTATTTCTGTACTAGAAAATGCAAGCCCACCTACTATATACCACTATAACCGGTACAAATCTGCCACTATTTCTGCATCATTGGCTGAGGGCAAAACCATAGGCGATGGTGTAGCTGCCATGCAAGAGATAGCAGGCAAGGTGCTTGACCCCTCATTTCAGACCTCGCTGTCAGGCCCATCGCGCGACTATGCGGAGAGCTCATCCAATATCGCATTTGCATTTATGCTCGCATTAGCCCTCATTTATTTGGTACTTGCAGCACAATTTGAGAGCTTTAGAGACCCATTTGTAATCATGCTCACTGTACCTTTGGCATTGGCAGGTGCACTCTTTAGCCTGTATATTTTCGGGCACACGCTCAATATATTCTCGCAAATAGGTATGATCATGCTCATAGGCTTGGTGACTAAAAATGGCATACTTATCGTAGACTTTGCCAATAGCATTCGCACACGGGGCTACTCTATGTATCACGCAGTAATACAGGCTTCTACACAGCGCCTCAGACCCATACTCATGACCAGCTTAGCCACCTCACTGGGAGCACTGCCCATTGCCATTAACTTAGGAGCATCCTCTACCAGCCGCATACCACTGGGCATTGTGATAGTAGGAGGCATCATGTTTTCATTGATCCTTACCCTTATTGTAATTCCTATCATGTACACCTATATTTCTGTCAAAAAAAGCAAGCATAAGTGATGAAGTCATTCATATTAGGACTCTATATTTTTTTTATATTATTAATACAAAATAATACCTATTGCCAAGATAGCCTTACCCTCAAAGATGCATTGGAAATAGCCTTGAAAAATAACTTTGACATAAAAATAGCAGGAAATATGGTACAAAGTGCCAAAATAAATAATAGCACCGGCAATGCAGGAGGGCTTCCGGGCGTAGCAGCCACTGCTTCAGATAACCTGTCTTATACCAGTGTATATCAAGAGCTTGCCGATGGGCGCATAATAGAACGACCGCTAGCGCGTACTAACGCACTGAATGCAGGTGTGAATGCTATCTATGTACTATTCAACGGTTTCAAATTTTATGCCACCAAAAAGAGACTTGCCGAGTTGCAAAAGCAAAGCGAATACAACCTCATAAACCAAATCAATAACACATGCGCGCAAGTGATAAATCAATATACATTAATAATCACACAGACACAATACCTTGATGCCTTGAAAACCATCAAAGAACTTTCAGAAAAAAAAATTGACTTGGTAAAAACCAAAAAAAGCATAGGTATGGCCTCAGAGGCAGATATATTACAAGCCACCCTCGACCTTAATACATCATCACAAAACTATAGTACCCAACAAATGACTGTGAAGCAGCACACGATTGACTTATTTACACTATTGCAATGGAAAGACTTTGCCAAATTGCCGGCCTTAAATGATAGCATAACCATTGATACTACCCTCACCCTCGAAAAGGTGGATGAATATATAAAATCAAACCCCCAAATGCAGTATGCAGAACAACAAGTTGTTATTAACCAGCAAATTGTGAAAGAATTGGGCGCACAAAGGTTGCCATCGCTCAGGCTCAATGCAGGGGTGAATGTAACCAATATCAGCAATGAGGCAGGTATATTGCTGGTGCAGCAAGCAGTAGGTCCAAGTGTGGGAGCCTCGCTCAATATCCCTATATACTATGGAAAAAGCATGACAAATCAGCGCAAAACAGCAGAATTATCCACCGAAAATGCTGTATTGCAACGCCAAAATCTTGCGATAAGTTTACAATCTGGAGCACAAAAAACCTATGAAGCCTATCGCAATGCATTAAGCCAGATGACCGGGCAACTACAAACTGTAACATTGGCCAATAAATTATATAAACTCATGTATCAAAAATATGAGCTTAACCAAGCCACTTTTGTGGACATCAAAACTGCACAATCTACCTATGAAAGTGCGCTTTTCAGATACTATCTCATCAGATACCAAGCAAAAATAGCTGAAACCGAACTAAAAAGATTATCGGGAGCTTGTCCTGAATATTAACCTCGAATGTATATATGCATATCCATAAACATATTTTTTACATCATTGTACAATTTACTCCGTTTATTAGCCAATATATCTACGCACAAGATGCAAAAATAAAAAAGTACAGTGTAGGAATAGACTACTATTGTGCAGGGCGTATGATGAGGTTCAATAGGGCATATGAAATGTCTGAGTTTTTGCCGGAGAATATATATATGATAGAAGCCTCAGCCAAATATCATACACACGGTTCAAGACCTTGGCACAAATATTACGGATATCCCAACGTAGGCATATCCATGGGCTACATAAATTTTATAAAAAAAGACATTGGCTATGCCATCATGCTCAATCCGTTTATTGAATTTTTCTTATACAGAGGGCGAATGTATGAGCTCACATTTACCCCAAGTTTTGGGCTGGCATACAACAGCAAATATTGGGACCGTGCTACCAACGATGCATACTCTGCCACCAGCACCCCTGTGACATCGAGCATATATTTTACATTGAGTAATAATTTTAAAATAACAGACGCATGGTCAATACAAGCTAAATTTACATTCAGGCATTTTTCTAATGGCTCTATTGGCATACCAAATAATGGACTGAATTTTATTAATATAGGCTTTGGAGCATCCTATACTATTAGCCAAAATACACCCGTTACATATCTGACAAAAAGCGACACTTTGCCAAAAAAATATAACATGAACGTGGAAATAGCCATGGGTTACAAAGCCATAAAAGAAGCAGAAGTAGCCAAATATCTGATACTTAACCCCTCCATATATGTGAGCAGGTATATATCCCACATTAGCAATCTTATGATTGGGGCAGATTTGTTATATGATGAGTCTTTTGTGGGAGAGTATCCGTTGAAACTCAAATACAATAAAGATCCTGCCGAAGTTATTAACTGGGCTTTGGCAGCTACTGTAGGGCATGAACTTAAAATAGGCAGGTATTCATATCTTACACAGGTGGCATATTATATGTATAAGCAAGATTATTTTTATGAGCGATGGTATCATAGACATACTTCCAAAGTAATGATAAACAAGCATTTATACATCAAAGCATCCCTCAAAGTATATATAGGTGCCGCTGATTTTTTTGACTATGGCGTAGGCTGGCGGTGGTAATGGTATTATAGCTGTAAATACTATGCGATACTGCCTATCGGTTTGTGAAGTTGGGGATTTGTGAGTTGTGAACTGTCAATATACCACTAATGTTGATGCGAGGCAAAAACTTGAAATGACCACTGAACCCCAATTTCACAAACCCGATGTTATCGGCTGTTCATTTTTCATTCGTTTTATGGTCTTGTGAATATTCCATTTGCGTTTATATTGTCTATTAGAAACTGTATTTCAATTGGTTTTTTCCAGTTTCTGTGTATCATTCTGTGGCAATTTGAACAAACTGGTGTCAAGTTAGTTACTGCTTGTTTCAAAGTGTTTTCAATGTCTTCGTCCTCGTATTTGAAAATTGGTTTTGTATGATGAATTTCAATAAAGCCTTTACCAATTTCTTGTCCATAAAAGTCGCCAAAATTAAAGGTGCAACAAGTGCAACTTATTCTGTCGTTTTTAGTGAAATGTTGAATAGCATAATTGCGTAAAGTTGATGACCTTTCGTAAACTGCAACTTCTGTAAGTCGTTTTGTGCCTTCTTGAATAATTACGTTTTCGTCAAAGGTTTCTATTTTCTTTTGATTCTTATTTTCTTCAACTTTTCTTAAATTTTCGGTTAGGTCTAAGTAAGTAAAGTCGTTTATGAGTAGATATTTTAAAATGTCTTGATTTTGATTTAAATGTGCTTTGCCGTCATTTGTAATTTCAAAATAACCCTGTCTTGCACCACCTTTATATTCAGCATAACCATATCTTTTAAAAGTGCTGTGTGCTTTTAAGTTTCTTACTTTTTGAGAAAATTTATCGTCTGCCCTGCCTGCTAAAATTTGTAAATCTTCTCCAACTGGTTTCATAATGTAACGGAGTTTTTGAATTAGCTCCGATGTTGTGATAATGCCACCATTTAAACTCATCAAATAAAGTGAAGGCAAAATAAGTTCAGTTTCAGTAATGCGTTTTGCCATTAGTAGTTAGTAATTAAAAGGTGTTCTACGTTTTTGTCGTTACGATTCATAAAACTAACAAGGTAAGTTTTATCAAATGATTTTATGTTCAAACCTTTGTTGTCGTATAAACTGTAAATAAAGTCCGTATTTTTAATTATCATCATCCATTTTGCTTTGCATTTTTTTGTTAAATAGTTTGCAAGCCTCACTTGGTCTGCTTTTGTAAACTCATTTTTTGTATAAGTACTAAACTCGCTGTCATAAGGAGGGTCAATAAAAATGAAGTCGTTTTTTGTTGGGATATATTTTTCAAAAAAATCTTCAAAATCCTTGTTTTCAATTATAGTTTTGTCAAGAAGAGATTTAAGTACTCTTGTTCGTAAATAATCCACTTTTTTTTGAAAGTTTTTACGATTGTATGCTATTCCACCATAAGGTACATTAAAGTCGCCACTTGAATTGTAGCGAAACATCCCGCTGTATGCAAAATTGCGAATGAAGAGAAAAATTGCAGATTTAAAAGCGGAATTAAGTTTGTATTTCTCCGAGTTGTTGTAAAGATGTCGGAAGTGCATATAAAATGCACTCTTTAAAGCTGTTTCAATGTTGTCTAAAATGTCATTGTCTGGAAGCAAATTTTTTATTTGCTCTAACTCTTTCATTCGCTTTGATTTTCTAATTAGGTTGATTTTAATTTCCTTGATGAAATTTTCAATGTTGAAATTGAAAATTACTGAAAACATACCATTGAATTGGTCTGCATTTTTAAGTATAAACTCAAATAAAATGTCCTTGAGTTTTGTGTCGTCAATTTCGTCTTGCGAATATTGTTTGTAGGTGATAATGAAAAATTTTGAATTGTCTTGAATTACTGTTGTCAATAAGTCCCAATTATGAATTATTTCGTCAACGGCTTTGAAAAACACTTGTCTGTCACCGTTGGTAATACTGCGATACAAGCTAATTAATTCCTCAGATTTGTCGTTAATATAATAGTTGTCTGCCTGAACTGCTGTGTAAACTGCACCACCACCAACAAATGGCTCATAATAGTCTTGGAATTTGTCCGGAAGTTTAGGGATAATGTATTTAAGTTCTTGTTCTTTTCCGCCAGCCCATTTTAAAATTGGGTATAATTTTCTTGCAGCAACGTAGTTGCCAATTCTAATCTCAATTTGGTTGTATGTTGCTACTTGTTCTTGAACTAAATTATTCATTTGTCAAATATAAGATATGCAGACCTTTTTTAGTTATCAAAGTGCACAAAATTTTCAACAATGCAATTTCCCAAAGAATAGCGACATGCCATCAATCTATCACCAATTTGTATGTCGCAAAAGAAGTGCCTGAAATTATTTTTAACAAATAGGTACCTCGGGCAATATCGCCAACATATAGTTTTTCCATAGCATGTATATTGCTATATGCTTTTAATTTTTTGCCTTGCAAGTTGTACAATTCTATGGCATTTACATGAGTATCTGCACAGGTGATATACTGATGAGCAGGATTTGGGTATATCACGGTGTTAGTTGTACTCATACCCTTGAGGTGTGTATACACTACCCCGGATATGGTAAGTACAACCGAGGTTTTTGCGGCACTGTTCACTACCGATGCTGATGTCACAGTGGCTATGCCGCTTTTGAGGGCAATACCGTTGCCGTAGCCTATCTCGCTGCCGTCTATATTGCTCACAGTGTTGGCACTGTCTTGGCTCACAGTCCACGTCAGTTGTTTCTCGGTCACAGTGCGTCCGGCAAGTTTGGTGTAATAGTTTATGGCAATAGCAAAAGGTACAGACCTGCTGTCTGTACTTACTATGGGGTTGTCCAACGGGGTGCCTTTGTCTTCTGCAAATAATACATTAGAGAGGCTGTCAGGATATACTTTTGATACATCATTGTATATTACCTTGTAAAATTTTTGCTCGGACATAAGTTTGTATGCACCTGCCAAAGTAGTGTACCCTGCATATACGGGGTTGTACACATTGTCATTGTCAAAAGTGCCGTGAAATGAAGGTATAATACTTAGGTTGAAATAATCATTTATTGATGACCCCGAAAGTGTGATAGTGCTAAATGGCAACTCATAAGTAGTATTTCCGCTTACAGTGCTTGGTCCTATGAAAGCTGAAGTCACATTCACATTTACATTCTCATTAGACGATAAATTTGCATCTGTAAATGAAATGGCTTCTACGTTTACTATCCCATTTCGTATGCCTGTGACCGTACACAGTCCGCTCACGGTAGAGTTAAAATCCTGCACATAGTGTATATTACCGTCTCCACTCACAGTATAAATATTCCATACTACTCCCATTTGGTTTTGAGGCAGATAGCTAGGGTATACTTTGGCGGTAAGCAAGGTAATGGGAGCACTATAGTTCAATATTGCATCAGATGTGATATTGATAGTATAGGTAGAAGCAGGTGCTATCACCACTTTTCTTATACCTTGTCCACTTACGTTTACTACCAAAGAAGTACCCAATAAAGTATTGGTTTCAGGTATGCCTACTATAGTCACCGTTCCATTACTATAAGGGCGAAATACCCCGTTAATATCTATATCTCCGCTGCCTCCGGGCACATTGTCGCGGTCTGAAGTTTCTGATATTACACTCCAAATCACGTTTTTGTTAATTGTGCCTGATGGATAAAAAGTTGGTGTCATAGTCGCACTTTGCTTATTAGTAGTAATATTACTTATGCCTGTGAATGAAAATGCGATAAGTGGCACATCTTGACCTGATATGGTGACCAATGCATATCCTTTAACAGCCGGTACTGCCTGCGAAGTACCTACTACAGTAACTACCCCGTTGAAGCCGGGCGAAAGTAGCCCGGTGCCCGATATGGTGCCTGTGCCTTCACCGTTTATCAAGCTCCATATCACTGCTTTGTTGGTAGTAATGGCAGGGGTGAAATTGGCATACATTTGCAAAGGTAATTTGTCAATATTTATAGTATTTCCATAGCCTCCGTATACAGTTATGGAAGTTGGTAGTATTTGTGAAGCACTTTGGTTGGACAAGGTAATGACTGCATGAGAGAAAATATCAGGGTTTGAGGCTAAAGTGCCTACCACAGTAACAATGCCGTTTACATATGCTGTGAGCAAGCCTGTGCCTGATATGGTAGCAACACCTATATCATTAACCACGCTCCATCTTACAGGGTTCACACCTGCAAAGGTAGTGTATCCTGCGGGTGAGAGTGTGGCTATCATTTGCAGGGTACCATTGTTGACAGCTATGGTAGAAGCACCTGCAGTGCCGCTTACGGTAATACCTGCAATAGGCGTAATTTGTCCGCTTACAGTGATATTAATACTTGCACTAATGGTTGGGTATTTGGTAGAAGTGGCAGTCACGGTATGGATGCCGTTGCTCAGTGCTCTTACTATGCCATTATTATTTACTACTACACCGGCACTTGATGTCCATACTATTCCTTTGTCTGTAGTATTAGTTGGGTTTAAGGTAGCGGTGACTGTGAGCACACCGCCCGGAGTATTTATCACAGGTGAGCCTGATACCACATTCACATTGATGCTTGCAAGGGCTACATTGGCTGCAGTGCCACCCCACACAGTCACTATACTGTTGGCAGGTACTTTTACTACCCCGCTGGTAGTGCTTAGCTCTGTCATGTATTGGTTGGCTATGGATAAAAACACCCTGTACACCCCGGGCATATTAGTACCTCCTATGCTCACTGTGCGTAGGGTATTGCTATAGTTGAGCAATATACATGATACCGTATTGTCAGGATTTTGAAATGATATACCTGATAGTGTGGCATTTATATCTGACAATACAGATGGTACCCTCTTGGCGCCGGGTTGTACAAATTTAGAGAAATGCATGAGTGCATAATAATTGGCGGTAGGTCTGTCGCTAGCAAATAATGAAGCAGTACCATTTCCAAATCCTGCCGCAAGCCAAGCACTTTGGTTGCCAAATGTGAGCCCGTTGTATATGCTTCCAGCCATGCTCATGGCATCTGCCCAGCCATTACCGGAGTGTTGATGGTTGGTTTGCCAATACTGTATGCCTACACCTCCGTTCGATACATTATTAGCAGGAGACAATGGATGATTTTTGTATTTATTAAGTGCTTGCACAGCTGCATTGCTTCTGAGGGTGACTTTGGTGTTGTACCAGTCTGCAGGTTGGGCAGCTTGATCGGGGTTTGGCGTAGAGGCATCATATATTTGTTGGGCATATATATTAAGGTATTTCACTGCTTCTGCATCTGCCTGTATGGCTTTCAGGTAATTGTCTTCATTGTCCTCATTAGCTCTTACCTGTGTATCCGGTCCCATGAGCAGGGTAGGTATATTATGGTCGCTCAGTGTTTTGCCTATGGCTTTGAGCAGATATTTATATTGCTCAGGATTTATCATCATAGAGTTATAAGTTCTGTTATATTGGGGCTCGTTAGTAAATGAAAAGGCGTATAAATCTACTCCTACTACTTCTTTAAATTTGCGGCAATAGGCAAGTACATACTCACATACCTCGGCGGTGAAGTTGGTATCTACTGTATTGTCAAGCCAAAATGATTGGTCGTTGGCAGTGACCAATGATTTGTTGCGTTTCATAAAGGCAGGCAAGCTCCACACTCCTGCTATGAATTTGTGTATGCCGTAATCTCTGTATTTTTTCAACTCATATAAATTTACTGCCGAAGTTGAAAATCCTTCGGGATTGTAGCTCATGGGGTCATTATTGTCATTTATTGCTTCAAATGATGAACCTACAGATACTCTTGCTATAGACATAGCCATGTCTTGAGCAAATTTGGCAAAATTAGTATTCAATGCCTCCGTACCTCCGGATACATTGCTATAAACAGTGGCTCCAAATCCGTCCATGGTTTGTCCTTTTTGCCCATCAGGCAGGTTGGAGTTAATGTTATTATCTACTACCATGTTAATATGACTTGCGGGAGCATTTTCAATATTTATAGTTAATATAGAAGTGCTTGATATAGAGCCTGATGATGTGCCCGTAACGGTGATGATGGCAGTGCCGCTACTCGCCGGAGTAGTAAGAGTGATAGTAGCTATGCCACCTGTAACAGAGGTTACGGTAGGGTTGGGTACTAAGCCGGGGTTGCTGCTCACAGCTGTGAGTGTCACAGGGTTAGTGTTGAGGCCTGTTTGTGGGCTTGAACCTGCATTTATTCCTTCTATAATAACATTTTTAGTCCCTGTCTCATTTGTGAGATATGTAAGAGTGGGCAAAGAGGGTATTTTCACAGTAGGTATCACATTAGGGCACAAGCCGGGCACGGAGGCTAAAACTTGGTCGCCTATTCTCAGATCTGAAAGTTCTGCAGTGCCGTTGTATGAGGCACTTATATTCAACCCGCCGGAGGCGTCGCGGATTGAAGCAAAATTGAATAATATTCCTGACACTTTTTTGAAGTCGAAGTTAGGACTGTCAGCAATGCCGTTGAAACAAAAATTAAAGTCTTGGGCAGTACCTGTCACAGTCACATAATTTGATAGTCCATAACGGTTGCCGTTTGCATCAAATAAGTCTATAGCTACCACAGAAGCAGGATTGTGTCTGAGTTTAGCACTTACATATCTATTGGCAGAGAGGTCCATCAAGTTTTTGGCGGAGTACCATACCCCTGCAAAAAAATAGGGCAATATGCCGGGCTTGTTCATAGCTATTGTTATTTTAGAGAGACTTTGGTCAACAGTGAGCGTTTGGTAGTTGCCCTGACCTTCTGCAAGCCAACTGCTGGCAGGGTCACCATTTTGCAAAAAGCAAGATGGTGTTTCGCTGCAAGTATTAGACCCGCCTGAATAGTATTTGCTGCCATATACTTTGGTATTTGTAAATGGCTCTACGTATCCTGTAATTGGTGTAGGTACAGATGATATTCTGAAAGTACGGGTAAATGCGCTATTTCCGTTGCTATTGGCAGGTGCACCTATGTTGGTGGCAGTCACGGTTACCATGATGCTGCCTATAAGTGTGGCTTTATATTTCATAATGGCAAAGTTGTTGCCTGTTTTGTATATTATGGAGGGTGATGGTATCAGTGTAGGATTAGAGCTTTGGGCGGTAATCATAGATATATTGGCTCCACCGTTGCCATCATGTATTCCTGTGATGGTCACTGTGTTATCTTGATTCAATATTGCAAAATCATCGTTATTTATAGGGTTGAAATATGGGCTTTTATACAACGCAGGGTATATTATTAATGGCACCGTTTTGGTATAAGTATTATTTCCACCTGCTGCAGTACCTCCATCATCTGTAAGTGTAATGTTCAAATTTATGTTTTTTTCGGGCAATGAGCCAAATGAGTTGGGTGTCACTTTTATTTTGGCAGTGTTGGCACCGGGTATGTATTCTACTACTATATTGCTGTTGCTCAATGCAGATTGGTCGCTGCTGGTGGCTGTAATATTTACTGTTTGGGTACTTTCGGGGTTGCCGTTTTTGACACCTGTAAGAGGTATGATGGTTTCAGTGCCTGAGCCTATGGTTTGTGGTAATATTGTATCTGCGGCAGGGCGCATATTTTTTACTACATTCACATGAAATATATGGATGCTTGGCACCACTTCTACTCCAGCTACAGTACTATTGGATATGGCACTCACGGTGATGGTTGCCATGCCCGATTGGTTAGGCACTGCACTCAGTTGCATAAGTGCGGGTGTGCCGTTGAGCAAAAATCCTGCTATGCTCAATGCATTTACAAAAGGTGCCGGGTAGTTGGATGGTACAGTATTATTTACAAAAGTAGGATTAGGTATTAATGACGGGTTCGACGATTGGGCTGAGAATGTAATATTCTCATAATATCCTGTAGCTCCTATGGGGTTGAGTATTTTCAATGTTTTTGTGGGGGAGTTTACCAGCATTGTTTGATTTGCAATGCCAAGAAAATAAGGCATGGTTTTGGAGCTGTTAGGCGATTGTGGATTATTCCCTCCTCCAATGATGATATTGTCAAGGTAAATATTTCCGCTCAGTGCATTACCAGGCTGCACTATGATTTGCATTTTATTTATGGCTGCAAAGTTGGCTAAACCTCTTATATTGAGCCCTGTAGTGGTGGTATTGTCGCTCCAGTTAAATGATATGCTACGATAGTGTGGAGATGGATATATGGTTTTTTCTCTCCATGTAAGTGCAGGGGTAGGAGAGGTGCCACTGAATAGTACAGTGGTGATTTTGTATGGTATATTAATCTGTGAGGTATCTGTTTTTATGTTGAAACTTATATTTTTACGCCAATCTTCTGTGAGATTTATACCTGCAAAAGTAATGTCAAATCCTGTGAAAGCATCTGATTTAGATACTGTTACTTTTAAGCTTTGGTTTTCAGCCTTGAGTGTATAGCTGCCGTTTTGCATAAATCCTGAGGGCAAAAGGTTGTTGTCAAAAGTATACATTACACTGTTTTGAGCGATAAGTGTCAATATAGATAATAGCAGTGCGGATACAGCAATATATTTTTTCATGTTATTGATGAATAATATTTGATAAATTTAGAATATATGGAATAATATTGAATTATAAAATGATATACTATGGTATAGTACTATCAAAAATCTTCTAAAAGTAATATATTAAATTGTATTTATCACAATTTTTTATTATATTTTATCATTGCTTTGGTTTAATTTTTATAAAATTATTTATTTGATATGTAATTTTTGTCAAGTACATCTTTTACAAGTATGATATTATAAATAGGTAACTTATGAAATATTTATCTTTTTAACTCATTGTATGAAAGCATGAACTAATCATGCTATATTCACGTTGTAATAATAGCCATGAAAGGGTATCGTTTTTCAAAATATAATCCTCCTCCACAAGGCAAAACTCCATTTGAGAAGTTGCTATCTATCTTTTTGCAATTACTTTCTATTACTGGGGGCAATGTAACTGACACACTTGACTGGATGAATGAGGCAGATCGCCAATACCAACTCACTACTAATGACTATGGTATGGGCGATTTTATGGACGACCTTAAAAAAAACGGGTATCTGAGTGAGCAAGCCAACGGTGAGATGCACACCACCCACAAAAGTTCGGGGGAGATAAGAAAGCGTGCATTTGAAGAAGTATTTGGCAAAATAAAAAAATCTGACTTAGGCAGCCACAAAACTCCCTATACAGGTGCCGGCGATGAAGTATCCCCCGATTTGCGCAGCTACATTTTTGGTGATGCGTTAGACCACATATCTATGACAGAGTCTATCAAAAATGCGCAGATAAACCATGGTATTCAAGACTTTAATCTTACAGAAAACGACCTCCAAATCAATGAAAAAGAGCACAAATCTCAAACCTCTACTGTGCTCATGATAGATATATCGCACTCTATGATACTCTATGGCGAAGACCGAATAACCCCTGCCAAAAAAGTAGCCATGGCATTGGCAGAGCTGGTGAAGATAAGGTATCCTAAAGACACACTAGATGTGATAGTATTTGGCGATGATGCGTGGCCTATACAAATAAAAGATATTCCCTACCTGCAAGTAGGACCATACCATACCAATACCGTAGCCGGGTTGGCTCTATCCATGGATTTTTTGCGAAGGCGCAAAAATTCAAACAAACAAATATTCATGATTACAGACGGCAAGCCTACTTGCCTCAAAGAAGGCTTAAAATATTATAAAAATAGTTTTGGACTCGACCGCAAAATTGTGAACAAAACCCTTGATTATGCGGCAATATGTCATAAATTAAAAATCAATATGACTACATTCATGATAGCCTCTGACCCTTATTTGAAGCAATTTGTGCAGGAATTTACACTCACCGCGCAAGGCAAAGCCTACTATTGCGACTTGGATAATTTGGGACAGTTTATATTGCAGGATTTTCAAAAAAACAGGGTAAAAAATTTATAGTATAATACAGTATTTCTGACTTACACTATGCTTATCTTTGGGGATATAATTGATATGCTTGTTAAACCAAAACAGATGCAAATACCGAACAGCCTGATTTTTTGCCGTAATATTTTTTTTTAAGCCGTATAAATTTTTATAATATCATACTTTTATCAATTTTGTGCCAATGGTTATAAGAGTCTCACTTGTATTGCTAATGGTAGTTTGTGTATGCACACATTTGTATGCACAAAAAAAAAATAAACCCGACTACGATAAGTTATATGCAGACGGAAAACAAAAATTTATACTGACCCAATACACAGAGGCCGTAAAATGCTTCTCAGAAATAGTAAAAAGTGAGCCCCCCACTTCATACAATCCCTCTGCTTATTATTTTTTGGCACTTTCATACTACAATGACTCATTATATAAGGATGCAAACTTTATACTCTTCCAACTCATACAAAAATACCCCGAATGGTCAAAGCTGGACTATGCCTTGTATCTGAAAGGAATATGCCAAATGGAACTGAAAAACTATTTTGATGCCATGATACAATGGACCAAAGTACAATTGCCTGCATGCAAAGACATTACATATCATACTAAAAAATATTACCTGAAAAAGATAACAACAGATACACTGCAAATACTGTTACGCAGATTTCCAAACGAAAAAGCCATAACCTCTGAACTCAATAGCCGAATTGGCACCCCTACAAGTCTGATGAATGTAGCAATCATGCTCCCCTTTGAGGCAGGTATACAGTCGAACCAAGACATGTTTGACTTTTATTCGGGTATAGCTTTGGCAGCTGACTCTCTTACAAAAGAAGGTATAAAGTTTAATATTAACCTGATAGAGACTAAATTCGATACAGTGCTTATCAATAAGTTTATAGCAGACAGCCTTAATACAAAAAACTATGATTTAATAATTGGACCTATATATCAAGCACAACAGATGACTATGAAAAACTTTGCAGATAAATACAGCATAAAAATATTGAACCCTCTCACCACTACTCAACTAAACAGCAAAAACTACAGTATTATGATGCCTCTGCCGAATATCAGAGGCAGTAAAGCTGCAGAATATTGCCTCCAAACTTTTCCCAAAAAAACATCATTGATATTTTACGGCAAAACTACAGCAGATACTCTTTGTGCCAAAAGTTTCAGGTCTGTCTTTGAAGCTGCAGGTGGGTGCATACAAGCCTATCGCTGCCTCGACAAAATCTCTGCTTCTTGGCTACCCAAAATCATAGAACCTATATATTTGGATAGTGTGGGATGTATATTTGTAAGTTCAAAAGAGCAGGTATTGGCTGCAAATGTATTTAGTGCATTGGAGGCAGCACTGCTTCAAAAAACAGCTGTGTATAAAGAAACTGCCATAAAAAAAGAAACGGAAGATAAAACCGAAAAAATCATACCCGAAAAAAAAATATCTGCTTCCGATGTGCCACTCATAGTACCTATGGAGTGGCTCTATTTCAACGCCATAAACTATGAACAATATGTGCTGCACAATACCCACTTTTTATACCCATTTTTTGTAAATAAAAATACCCCTTTTGCCAAAAAATTTGAAACTATATACACAGACTCCACAGGCATACCTCCCGGATACTATTCATATATAGGATACGAAGCCATGTTTTATGGGTTAAAATACACAAATGCCAATATGAACCCCATACATAATATACCATTGCCATTTACTGAATATATCTATAACGATACCATTGCAGGCAATAATTATGTGCCTATTGTAAAATTACAAGACTATAAATTGATACTAACCAACCCCAATGACCCTGCAAAAAACAAATAGTGAATATTGGTTTAATAAAGCCAAAAACATTATACCCGGAGGTGTAAACTCACCTGTAAGAGCATTCAAAGCTGTGGGTGGAAATCCTATATTTGTAAAATATGCCAAAGGCGCATACCTCTACGATGAAGATGGTAACAGCTACATAGATATGATAGGCAGCTGGGGTCCAATGCTATTAGGACATGCACATCCGGTGATAGAAGAGGCAATAGTGAAAGCGGTGGCACAATCTGTATCATTCGGAGCTCCTACAGCCATGGAGGTACATATGGCTGAGCTCATTATACAAATGGTGCCATCTATAGATATGGTGCGTATGGTAAACTCAGGTACCGAGGCTTGCATGTCGGCCATAAGGGTAGCACGCGGCTACACAGGCAAAAATAAAATTGTGAAATTTGAAGGTTGCTATCATGGCCATGGCGACTCATTTTTAGTGGCAGCAGGCAGTGGAGCAGCTACTTTGGGAGAGCCTGACAGTGCCGGAGTCACCCAAGGGGTAGCAAACGACACCCTCACAATACCTTATAATGATATAATAGCTGTTGAAAAAATATTTTCTGCAAATGCCCATAGCATAGCGGCAGTGATAATAGAACCTGTGGTAGGCAACATGGGCTGTGTACCACCTCAAGAAGGCTACCTCGAAGCATTGCGTAAGTTGTGTACCCAATATGGTGTGCTGTTAATTTTCGACGAAGTAATGACAGGCTTTAGGCTGGCTCGCGGAGGTGCACAAGAATATTATGGAGTGACACCTGACCTTACTACGCTTGGCAAAATAATAGGTGGAGGTATGCCTGTGGGTGCTTATGGAGGCAAAAAAGAAATTATGATGTGTGTGGCACCAGCAGGCAAAGTATATCAAGCAGGTACACTCTCGGGCAATCCTGTGGCTATGGCTGCAGGCTTTGCCATGCTTAGTTACATTAATGATAACAAAAATATATATGAGCAACTCTCTGCTGTCACTACACATATAGTAAATGGTTTGCAGCAGCAGATATCAAAATATAAGTTGCCATGCACTATAAATAGTGTAGGCTCTATGTACAGCTTATTTTTCAGCCCACACCGTGTAGTTAATTTTGAGACTGCAAAAACTGCTGATTTACAGCTATTTTCTGCTTATTTTAATGCTATGCTTACACAGGGCGTGTATCTTGCACCATCACAGTTTGAGTCACTTTTTGTGAGCACAGCCATAGATATTAAACTGGCCAATGAAATATTGGCTAAAAGTGAGGTGGCATTGGGGCAAATATAATGATAAAAAAACAGTACTTCTTATATCATACACCTGACAGCGCATATTGCTTCATTTGCTTTACCATAGCTACCAGCCCGTTTGACCGTGTGGGTGATAGATAGTTGCCTAGCCCTATGGTATGAATATAGTCTGTATTTAGTTTGGCTACCTCTCGAGGTGGTTGCCCATCTGCTACCGCAATGAGTAGGCTTATTAGCCCTTTTACAAATACAGAGTCGCTGTCTGCATGGAAATGTATGAGCCCATTATCAAAATTAGGCACAAGCCATACCGTAGATTGGCAACCTTTGATAATGAATTCTTCGCGCTTGTATATATCTGCAAGTGGGGGTAGTTTTTTGCCCAACTCTATCACATATTCATATTTTTGGTCTAAGGTGTCTAAAAATGAAAAATTTTCGACTATTTCTTCAATTTTAGTTTCTATACTCACATTAGTAGCTGACATTATGAGGCAAATATAGCATATATGTTTGCCTGAGAGCTCCTCGAGCTGGGCTCGAACCAGCGACCCTTTGATTAACAGTCAAATGCTCTAACCGACTGAGCTATCGAGGAATGTTTTACATTTTTCAAAACGGGCTGCAATATTAAAAATTATTATCTGAAAGCGCAAATAATATTTATTAATTATTAAGTGAGCGCGTAATTACTCAAACCCGTTTTTCACACCTTTATCTACCTCCTCTTGCGTTTTGGCAGTGAAGTGAAAGAGGTACCCAGCCGATAGTGCATGTAGCTGATTGCGCTCATGGGTAGTGCCTGAAAGGCTGCTTAGCGCAAACTGATGCCTGTATTCTACAAATATACTTCCGCTATTGCCCACTGCATACATGACACCGCCACCGGCACCACCGCCAAACTCAAAGGTATTGGTTTTTATTTCTGTCTCACTTGCAGCAGCAGGCACAAACGACCTGCCGAATTTTATGCCAAAGTATGGTCCTGCATTGAAAAATACACTCAATGGAAAATTATCTTTGATGGAAATGATGTATCGCAGCATGGGCAAAAATTCGAGGTATACCATAGAGTTGTTCACACTTACGTTATTAGAACCTCCTTTTTGGTTGAGTACAAGCTCTCCTATGCCAAACAGTTTGCCTGTTTTGCCCATAGGCACTGATCCTATGGCACCAATGTTTATGCCTGTTTTAGATTTATCCATTGCAGTAAATTCATTGGCAGTTACTGATGCAAAGTTTACACCCACTCTACCACCTACTGATATTTGCGCAAATGAAGTAAAGCATGTAAAAAAAAACATGAATACAAAATACCTGATAATCATAAGCATAATTATACGAAATTAATCTGAAACAGGTTTAAATGCAAATAAATTTTTGAATACATAGCGCCATTTTACGAGTATTTAAGAGAGCCTATGGCATCATAAGACATATAAACCTGCCATTATACATTGACCTATTTGCACATAGAGCGTGTTCAAACCTGTTACCACTGTACCCAAAAAAAAATAAAATACATAAAAATTTATTATCACAATGATAACTTATTATTCTAAGTATACTAGTACAAAGCAGTGTCATTTTCACGCGCATCAAAAATTTGTATGGTATAAAAATAGATTTTATTTTATCAAAAACGTTTTTTTCTACAGCGTGCTCATGGCTTATTTACAATGTTAAAAGGTGTTTTGGGATAATTAAGATTGGCAAACTTGCATGAAATGACTAGCAAAGAAAAAGATATAAGAGATAAAGCTGAATTCAAATTGAATTTAACTTTGCATAGCACTACATATAAATAAATTTACTACTTTTGTACCATGCGGCAAGCAATTTTAATAACTGTATTTTCAGTCTTACTTTTTTTCACAGGTTGCCTCATGCCAAAGTGCAAGGGCAGAAACTGTGAAGTAGAGATGGTACATTACCATGATGGCACAGAATATAGAGGTACTATATGGTACAAATTTATCAGAAACAAAAACCCAAGATACGGATATTGGTACCCTAATATGGTAAAAGACCCCGGAGCTTTACACAAAAAGAAATAATTACTTACATTATTAAATCATAATTACTTAATATACATGTCAGAAATCAGCGGCGAAAACATCATACCTATCACCATAGAAGATGAAATGCGCACAGCATATATAGACTATTCTATGTCTGTAATAGTATCAAGAGCACTACCCGATGTGCGCGACGGACTCAAACCTGTGCACCGCAGGATACTATATGCAGCCGATGAACTGGGGCTCAATTGGAACAAGCCACATAAAAAATCTGCACGTTTGGTAGGGGAGGTACTCGGTAAGTACCACCCTCACGGCGACTCATCAGTATATGATGCCATAGTGCGTATGGCCCAAGACTGGTCGCTGCGCTACCCACTTATGGATGGTCAAGGAAACTTTGGCTCAATAGACGGCGACCCGCCGGCAGCCATGCGATATACAGAGATACGTATGACTCGAATAGCTGAGCAACTACTCGAAGACATCAACAAAAACACAGTGAACTTTCAGCCAAACTTTGATGATTCACTCGAAGAACCTACTGTACTGCCCGGCAAAGTACCTAATTTGCTCATCAACGGCACCTCAGGCATAGCTGTAGGAATGGCTACTAACATGGCACCTCATAACCTGAGCGAAACTATTGATGGCATATGTGCCTACATAGACAATAGAGACATTACCATACCCGAATTGATGAAATACATCAAAGCACCTGATTTTCCTACTGGTGCCATCATATACGGGTATAACGGTATCAAAGAAATGTATGAGACGGGTAGAGGCAGAGTAGTCATGCGCTCCGATGCCAAAATAGAAACCACCAACGGCAAAGAGCAAATCATAGTATCGAGTATCCCCTATTTGGTAAACAAAGCTATGCTTATAGAAAAAGCATCAGACTTGGTAAACGAAAAAATAATAGAAGGCATAAGTGCCATACGCGATGAGTCTGACAAAGAAGGATATAGAGTAGTATTTGACCTGAAAAGAGATGCCATAGCCAATGTAGTGCTCAATAACTTATTCAAATACACCCAATTGCAAACATCATTTTCGGTAAATAATGTAGGCTTGGTACATGGGCGCCCTATCACCCTCACACTCAAACAAATTATCATAGAGTTTGTAAACCATAGGCATGAGGTGGTGGTGCGCCGCACACAATATGACCTTGCCGAAGCCGAGAAGCGAGCTCACCTCTTGGAAGGGTACATGAAGATATTGGGCAAAGATGCCAAAGGCAATAATAACATAGATGAAGTAATACAAATCATCAAAGAGTCTCGCGAGCCCGAGATAGCTCGCACAAGGCTCATGGAGCGCTTTGATCTGTCAGAAATACAGTCACGTGCTATACTCGACTTGCAATTGCGACGCCTTACAGGTCTTGAAATTGAGAAAATAGAAAAAGAATACAATGAAATACTGGCACTCATATCAGACCTCAAAGATATATTAGCCAACGAACCTCGCCGTATGCAAATCATTAAAGATGAATTACTGGAAGTAAAAAATAAATTTGGCGACGAAAGGCGCACCAAAATAGAATATACTGGCGATGAAATATCTATAGAAGACCTTATTGAAGACCAAGATATGGTGATTACCATATCTCATGAAGGATATATAAAACGCACCTCGCCCAACGAGTTTCGCACGCAGGGCAGAGGTGGTGTAGGCTCTCGCGGTGCAGCCACCAAGGAGAGTGACTTTACAGAGCACCTATTCATAGCCAACACCCATAGTTATCTATTCATATTTACAGACAAAGGACGACTATTTTGGCTCAAAGTATATGAAATACCCGAAGGGGCAAAAACATCAAAAGGCAGAGCGCTGCAAAACCTTATACAAATAGAACCTGATGATAAAGTAAGGGCAGTCATAAATATCAACAATCTTAAAGATGAACAATTTATCAACTCACACTACTTAGTAATGTGTACAGTGCAAGGCACCGTGAAAAAAACCCTTCTTGAGCAGTATTCCCGACCACGCCAAAACGGTATCAATGCCATAAACATTGTAGAGGGCGACAGGCTACTCGACGTGAAGATAACCAACGGAAACTGCGAAATAGTACTTGCCTTGCGCAACGGGCGTGCCATAAGATTTCATGAAGACAAAGTGAGAGCTGTAGGGCGCAATTCTATAGGTGTGCGCGGAGCTACCCTCGACGAAAATGATGATACTGACCGTGTAGTAGGCATAGTGACCTTGCCCGACCCCAAAGCAGCCACTCTACTTGTAGTATCTGAAAAAGGATATGGAAAACGTACCTACTTAGTAGACCCTGAAGATGGCGAAGATGTGTACAGAGTGACCAATCGTGGTGCTAAAGGAGTCAAAACCCTCAATATTACAGAGAAAACCGGCAAAGTAGTAGCCATGCTTGATATTACTGACAAAGACCACCTGATGATCATCAACAAATCAGGCATTACTATACGCATGGAAGCTGCCAACCTGAGAGTGATGGGACGTAATACACAAGGAGTGAGACTGATAAAGCTCAGCGATACAGACGAAATATCATCAGTAGCTAAAATAGAAATAGACGAAAGCGAAAGTGATAGTGAAGTAAATACAAGTTCAGATACTCAAATTGCTACTCCTGAAGAATAAGTATCGACAGCGGTTTTGTGCCAGTAATAGCAAATATACTGATTTGGGTTAATATCTTAACTTTTATACTTTTATGTCAAATATGAAGTGTTACTTCACGTTTGACTATATAATTTATCAGAATTTATAACAATATTTATTTACATAATACACAAATAAATGGATTATTTTACATCATTTGTAAGCCATTTTTGTTAATTAGATTGTTATTACTAAAAATAAATAAAAAATGACCTTGTCCAAACCCTATAAATCTATCCGAAACATAGCGCAGCTCAAAGCTGCCGGATACACCCCCAAGTCTATAAAAAAAGAACTGCGCGACAACCTTATTATTAAACTAAAAAACAAACAAAAAATATTTGAAGGGATATGGGGCTACGAAGATACCGTAGTACCCGATGTAGAGACTGCCATACTATCTCAGCACAATTTTATTTTACTGGGTTTGCGAGGGCAAGCCAAAACTCGCATTGCTCGGCTCATGGTAGGGCTATTAGACGAATATATACCTATAGTAGAAGGCAGTGAGCTATGCGATGACCCATTGAAACCCATCTCAAGATATGCCACAGACCTCATAGCCAAGTATGGAGAAGACACCCCAATATCTTGGCTGCACCGCGACCAACGATACACCGAAAAGCTGGCCACTCCTGATGTGTCTGTAGCCGACCTTATAGGCGATGCAGACCCCATAAAAGCAGCTTCTCTCAAGCTCCCATATTCAGACGAGCGAGTGATACACTATGGATTGGTGCCACGCTCTCACCGTCAACTTTTTGTAATAAACGAGCTGCCCGACTTGCAGCCACGCATACAAGTAGCACTATTCAATATATTGCAAGAGGGTGATATACAGATACGAGGTTTCAAAATGAGGTTGCCTCTCGACATACAATTTATTTTCACTGCCAATCCTGAAGACTACACCAACCGCGGTAGCATAGTGACACCCCTCAAAGACCGCATAGAAAGCCAGATACTCACACACTATCCCAAAGCCATAGAAATAAGCAAAAAAATAACCTTGCAAGAAGCCAAAATAGACAGCACACAAATACAAAGCGTGGTGATACCCGAAATACTCAAAGACATTATAGAGCAGGTAGCCTTTGAAGCACGCCAAAGCGAATATGTAGATGCAAAAAGTGGAGTATCTGCCAGACTCACCATATCTGCACTCGAAAATCTGTACAGCTATGCAGAACGCAGGCTGCTCATCACCGGCGACTTGCATACCACTGCCCGCATGGCAGACCTTTGGGGTATTATTCCTGCCATCACCGGCAAGATAGAGTTGGTATATGAAGGGGAGCAAGAAGGCTCTGGCACCATAGCCCAAAATCTGCTCAGCAAAGCCATAAAGACACTATTTATTAAATATTTTCCTGATCCTGAAAAATACAAAAAAAAGAAAACTAAAAATACTGAGCAAGAAAGCAAATCTGTATCACCCTATGATACTGTAAAAGAGTGGTTTGGCAAAGGTAATTCGTTAGATATATTTATGACTTCCAATAACAAAACCTATGAAACAGAGCTCAAAAAAGTGCAAGGTCTGTATGATTTAGTAAATAAATATCATAGTACTGCCAACTATGCCGACAAACTATTTATGATGGAATTTTTGCTGCACGGCATAGCCGAATATTCGCTGATAAGCAAAAACAGATTAGAGACAGGGGTACACTTCAAAGACTTGCTAAGTTCCATTTTCAACCCCTCATCGCTCCATTTTGACGATGATGAAGACTTGGATATGAAGTCATAATATAGTTGATAAATCAGGGAATAAATAGTCTATCATAAATACTATGCAATGCATGGTTTATACATCCCAACTTACTGCCTATATTCTATTTGGTATTGTTGACCCATTCTCATAAATCTGTTTTTTTTGAGAGCCATAAGAGACCTATCTAATATTATCCCATCAAGTACTTTGTACAATTGTAGTTTTATACGAAATATTTTCTGGCTTCAAGTGAAAAAAATATAAAAAATAAACGCATGGCAAGCAAACATATTATTGATTAATTAATATTTTCTCGGCAGAAAGATTAGAAGAAACAGCACTTTTTTACATAATTTATAAAGTGCAAATAATTATTATCTCTCCAATGTAGTATGTAATTGATATTAAATTTAATGCATACAAATATCATTTGTATAAAGGCGCAATATGATATTTATAAGTGACTATATATAAGCATATTAGACTAAAAATTTATTTGTATTTTAATAATATTTAGAAGATATTTGTTCTAATGTATCCAATAGTAAAATTACTTTAAGTTGATATTTGACTAAAATTTGTTAACTGCAAACTTAATAAATTATCAAAAACTTTCATTAGGTATTTGTACTCAAGTCATCAAAAAAGTTACAAAAAATTTATTATTAATCCCAATTATTAAATATTAAACAAATGAATATAAAATTAATACCATCTTACAAAATTTTGTTATTACAAATTTTCTCCATTATATGTTTTTACAAAAGTTCTGCACAATTTACACAAATTGGCTCCAAATATACAACTTTCGGCTCCGCAGTGTCTGGTCAAGTTATTGCAATAAGTGATGATGGTAATACTTTAGTATCTTCAGGTAGTGAATGTGCATACATTTTTACATTTAATGGCTCTGGATTTGTTCAAGTTGGTGATAGAATTAAACCCAATGATTTTACAACCACAATTACAGGTTTACTTCCTTCTGTTTCGGTTTCATCAGACGGTAAAACTGTTATGATGGGTTTGTACACCGACAACAACTTTATAGGTGCTGCTTGGATATTTACCTTTAACGGTACAAATTTTGTTCAATTAGGTTCTAAATTGGTTGGTACCGGCGGAATCGGAATCACTAATCAAGGATTTAGCGTTGCGTTATCAGAAGACGGCAAAACTGCAATCTCAGGAGGATCCAGAGATAATTCTTATACTGGCGCAGCATGGATATATAAGTTTAATGGCACGTCATTTTCACAAGTAGGTAGTAAGTTAGTAGGAAGCGGGGCATTGGGAGCATCACATCAGGGTACATCTTCTTCATTAAGTGCAAACGGAAACATTGCCTATGTAGGAGGATTTTTAGATAATGGTGGAAGAGGAGCTGTTTGGGTTTATTCATTTAATGGAGTGAATTATACCCAAAATAATAAACTGACAAGCTCTGTACCAAGTCTCACCGGCTTGGGTAGACTTGGTTCCATTTCCAGCTCACAAAACGGAGGTATATTGGTAGCATCAGGATCAAACTATAAAATTAGCTCGGGTCATGCTGTAGTTTTCACGCTAATTGGCACCAATTATTCACAATTACAGGTTTTATCTATAGGAACCGGAATGGTATCATCGTTCACAGGTACATCAGCTTCCGTTTCCTCCGATGGCAAAACCATTGCTATAGGCGGATACAGTGATAACAAAAGCTTTGGTGCAATTTGGACTTTTACCTTTAATGGTGTAAGTTTTGTACAGATAGGTCAGAAATTATTACCAACTGACTATATAGGTACAGGAAGCTTATCCGGCTTTGAGTTTGGCATATCGGTAGATATTTCCGGAGATGGAAAAAAAATGGCCCTTATCAGTAGCGCAGAAAAAAATGGCATTGGTGCCTCCTGGGTTTATTCATTTTCGGGCATCAACTATAATAAAGTTACTAAGCTATATGCCAAAAGTTATACAGCTCCAGGTTCCAAATTTGGCTCATCTGCATCAATTTCAGAAGACGGCAAGATAGCAATAATAGGAGCTCCGGGCGATGCATTTAATTATGGTATTGCATATGCATATTCATTTGATGGAATAAATTATAAACAATTTAGCGATCCATTAATTAATTTAGATACAGTTTGGTTTGGCGGAGGCAAACAAGGCACTAATGTTAAAGTCTCAAGCGATGGCAGTACAGTTATCGTGGGCGCACCGGTCCGTAATAATTATTACACCAATAATTTCGGTGCTGTTTACGCATATACTCTTAGCGGCACAAAGTTTGTTCCTATAGGTGCAAATTTTGGCACATGGTTTAATAGTGAATATGGAAGTGCATTAGCTATGTCATCGAATGGGAAAAAAATAGTAGTTGGGGCCTTTGGTCATAATTCATTTAATGGTGCTTCCTTTATTTACACTTTTAACGGTAGCAGTTTTGTAAATATGGGAGGACCCATTTCCAGATTACTCGGTTCCGGGGAAGGTTACTCTGTAGCTATGTCAGGTGATGGAAATACATACATTGCCGGTGCTCCATTCGATAGCCCCAATGGAGCTGTTTATGTTTATACATTCAACGGTGTAAATTACGTGCCTTTTGGACCAAAGTTGGTAGGCTCTAATTCGCTTGGCTCACCCTTCCAGGGTATTAATGTTGAAATTTCTAAAGATGCTAAAACCATTTTTATTGGTAGTGAAAATGATAACGGGGGAGCAGGTGCTTTTTGGGTGTTTACATTTAATGGTACAAATTATGTACAAGCAGGCAATAAATATGTTGCCACCGGTCTACTTGGCAGCAATCCGCTTTTTGGAAATCCAATTTCTTGTAGCAATGACTCAAAAACCTTATTAGTAGGTGCATATAATGATAATAATGGAATAGGTTGTACCATTGTATACACATTTAATGGCTCAAATTACGTACAAACAGGAAATAAGCTAATAGGTACAGGAGCTTCAGGAAATGCCGCACAAGCAGCAACCGCCCTTTCAGGTGATGGCAAAATAGCTATAATAAGTGGCTCCAAGGACAATGGTGAAACAGGGGCATTTTGGGTTTTCACATCCCCCGGTATGGCGTCATCAAGCTTAGTTTCAGTGACATCTGCAATTATTTCCGGGTCTAATATTATTTCTATTTCCGGAGGAAATACTGTTATTAGTTCTTCATATTTACCTGCAAATGCTAATCAGAATACCATACCGGGATGGAATACTACCCTAAATGGAATTGCGACTTTTAGTACAATAACCGGATTACTTACTGCTACTAATAATGGTAATGGCATAGTATATTTGCAATCTTATTACGGAAGCATAATATCTGGACTATACACAATTACTATAACTAATAATTTTATTTCTCAAACCATAACAGGCTTTGCATCTATTACAGGGCAAGTATTTGGCAACCCGCCCATCACCATTAGTGGTGTATCGGCTACTTCAGGGCTATCAGTGAGTTATACTGTAAATGGTCCTGCTGTGAATACAGGAAATGTAGTCTCTTTTACGGGTGCAGGCACTGTTACCATTACTGCCACGCAGGTAGGAAACGCCAACTACAACGCCGCCTTACCTGTGGTGCAAATAGTTAATGTGGCTAAAGCCAATCAGTCTATTACAGGGTTCAACACCGTAGCAGGGCAAGTATTTGGCAACCCTCCCATCACCATTAGTGGGGTATCGGCTACTTCAGGGCTATCAGTAAGCTACACTGTAAATGGACCTGCTGTGAATACAGGAAATATAGTCTCTATCACGGGTGCAGGCACTGTTACCGTTACTGCCACGCAGGTAGGAAACGCCAACTACAACGCCGCCTTACCTGTGGTACGTATAGTTAATGTGGCTAAAGCTACACCCATCCTGTCTTTTATCAGTGCTACAACTATAGGTATTGGTGTATCTGCATTGAACGCAATCAGTAATTCCACAGGTGCCATTTCCTATACCCTCACAGGAGGTACAGCCTCTGCTACTATCAGCGGAAACTCACTCACTAGCTCAGGTGCAGGCTCTTTGAATATTCAGGTAAATGTAGCTGCCGATGTCAATTACAATGCAGGTAGTATAGCTGTATTACTTACCGTTACCAGTACGCCATCTCCTACTATAGTTTATAACAACATGGTTAAAACTTATGGTGATGCTCCATTTGTAATGACTGTATCTTCTACCAACTCTACCGGAGCTATTACCTATAGTATTGCATCCGGCATGGGTGCCAATATATCTCCTTCAGGGGTAGTTACCATTACCGGTGCAGGAAGTGTGCTGATACAGGCATCACAAGCAGGCGATGTTACTTACAACCCTGCCATAGCCACCGCCACATTAACCATTAACAAAGCCAACCCAACCCTCAACATTACCTCACCGGGTAGTGGTATAGCAGGCAGTGTAATTACGGTGGGGGTAGCTACAAACAGCACAGGTTCCATTTCGGGCGTGGTGACTAATGGCACAGGCTTCGCCACATTGAGCGGTAATTTATTATCTCTTAGTGGTGTAGGTGTGGTGACAGTAACTGTAAATCAACTTGCCGATGCCAACTACAATGCGGGAAGCACCGCACAGGTAGTTACTATTTTGCAAGGAATCAGCCAAACAATCACAGGGTTCAACACCATAGCAGGGCAAGTATTTGGCGACCCGCCCATTACCATTAGTGGTGTATCGGCTACTTCAGGGCTATCAGTAAGTTATACTGTAAATGGACCTGCTGTAAGCACAGGAAATGTAATCTCTATTACGGGTGCAGGCACTGTTACCATTACTGCCACACAGGTAGGAAACACCAACTACAACGCCGCCTCACCTGTGGTGCAAATAGTTAATGTGGCTAAAGCCAATCAGTCTATTACAGGGTTTGGCCCATTTAGCAATATGACATTAGGTGGTTCAAACTTAGTAAATCTTTTTGCATCCGCCACTTCAGGATTACCAGTCAATTATTCAATAACAGGACCTGCCTCTATATCAGGTAATATAATTACTGTAACCGGACTCGGTATTGTTTCGATTATTGCCTCACAACCAGGTGATGCAAATTATTTGCCTGCTGCTGAATTGAACACCTCATTTGAGGTGATGAGCATAGACGGAATATCAACAATTCCGGGAATTATGCTTGATCAAACTATAACCGGCATGAATTCTATTTCAGGTTTCACCTTATCCGGAACCAATAATACAATCACATTAAATGCGATTGCATCATCAGGGTTGACAGTATTTTACACAGTAAGTGGACCTGCGATGGTTAACGAAAATGTAGTAACTATATATGATGTGGGCACAGTAGGTATTACTGCTCTACAAAATGGCAACGCCATATACAACCCGGCTATACCCGTAAATATATCGTTTACCGTAGTTTCTGTTGCAGGACTCCCTACTTTAGATATGTTGGGAATAACAAATGAAATTAACAATGTGCTGATATATCCAAATCCTAATAATGGAACAATTACTGTAGATGCTGAAGATTATCAGCTAATTAAAATATATACATTAAATGGAAATTTGATTGCTAAGCACTATCTACGTGGTGTTAGCAATATTATTCATATTGGAGATGTGCCAACAGGCGTATATATCGTTGAATTCTATTCCACAAGCAAAAAGCCCTTGTTTAGAAAAATAACGAAAAGGTAAAAATTTGTCGCTTGCTATATAGCCGCAAGGTTTTATAAAATCTTGCGGCTATATTTTTATAATAATCCAATTTTTTGTATTTAGTGACATAACACAACCACACTCAATGTTAAATTTTCGTTAACATTTCAATATCATGGTACATTTTTGTACTTAGCTGACTATTTTTATATTCTCAATACCATGCTTATGAAGAAATTTGGCGTCATTAATATTTTTATTCTATTGACAATGAACATATTAAGTCATGCTGCAGGTGAATATTTCCCCATAGGTGCACGTGCCATAGGCATGGCTAATACTGCTGCACCGCTTACCGACCACTGGGGAGCCTTTAATAATATAGCCTCTATGGCAGATATTAAATATATACACACAGGCTTTTTTTATGAGCGCAGAAATGGACAATTTGATATGATGGCACTCACCGGAAGCATGCCTACCAAATATGGAAATGGTGCTTTGGGAGTATATCGCTTTGGCGACAGCAGGTATAGCGATACACGTATCAACTTTGGCTGGGCACACAAAATCAATATGGTATCTCTGGGCATACAGGCCGAATATCTGCAAAGCATGGCAGCACAAGAAGCCAATGAAAAACAGCCCGAATTGAACCGCACCAACTTGTTGCTCAACTTTGGTGGCATAGCCAATGTGACTTCCAAACTCAGATTTGGGGCACATATCTACAATATATTTCAAGCCAAATATGCCTCATACAAAGAAGAAAAAATACCTACTATTATGAAAATAGGGGCGTCGTTCATTCCTTTTGATAAATTGATGATAAACGGGGAGGTAGAAAAAGATGTAGAAAAAAAAGAGACTTACAAAATGGGGATGGAATATGCAATTATCCAAAACCTTAAGTTTAGAACGGGTTTCAATATACAGCCCGACAAATATTTTATGGGGTTAGGCTACAATACTCATGGGTTTTATTTGGATTATGCCGTGTCGCTGCATCAGCAGTTGGGCATGTCGCAATCCATTAACCTGTCATACACCATAGCTCCCAAAACCAAAGAAGCGGTAGCCGAGCCACAAAAATAATAATGAGTAATATTTTGAAAATCAGAAAATTACCTGCCATATATTTGCTACTTTTTTTACTTATATCTGTGTGCGTATATCCTCAATCGCCACGCAGACCCGATGTAGATATGGATGCATTTATCCAAAATATATTCGACCAACAGACTGATAATGTACCTTATGAAGATGTATATGAAAGTTTATTCCAGTTTTACCGCTACCCTCTCGACCTCAACAAAGCTACTCGCGACGATTTGCAAGACCTATTTCTGCTGTCGCCGGTACAAGTAGAAGCATTCTTAAAATATCGTGAGCAAAATGGCAAACTGCTCAGCATGTATGAGATACAAGCCATACCCGGGTTTGACAAGGCTACCATAGATAAACTGCTGCCTTTTGTAAAAGTGCAAGACGACGGTATATACAAAGATGCTCGCGGATTGCTCAAGCGCATGTACAACGAACATGACAACCACTACCTCATCATGCGATACCAACAAACATTGGAGCAGCAAAAAGGATTTGCTCCTGATGCTAAACCATCACAAAAATTTTTAGGCTCTCCCGAGCAGCTATTCGCCAGATACAGAGTGTATCAAAAAAATGATTTCAGCTTTGGTATCACCACCAAAAAAGATGTAGGAGAGCAACTTGCATGGAACCCTGACAAAAAGCAATACGGCATGGACTTTTACTCTGCACACCTCACCTTATATAATATAGGCAAAATAAAATGCCTTGCTCTGGGCGACTATCAACTCATGATAGGGCAAGGCTTGGCAAGCTCAGCAGGATTTTACAGGGGCAAAGGTGCTGAACCTGTGCTCACCGCCAAGCGCAGCAACCAAGGACTGAGACCCTATACCAGTGCTATGGAGTTCAACTACTATCGTGGGGCTGCCATCACTTATGCTCTCCACAAAACGATTGATTTCACCGCATATTACTCTAACCGAGCTGTAGATGCTAATGTAATAAAAGATACTACTGACCTGGACGAATACACCTCTACCATATTCATCAACGGATTGCACCGTACCGATAAGGAGCTGCAAGGCAAAGGTGCGCTCAATGAGCAAATTAGCGGACAATACTTGCAATATAACAGCGTAGACGGCAGACTCAAAATAGGGCTCAGCAGCATATACACATGGTATGACAACCGCATACTGCGCAACCCTACACTCACCACTATATATGACTTTAGCGGCAGCAATAACTTGAACCTCGGTGCCGATTTTTCTTACGTGTTTCAAAATTTTAATTTTTTTGGGGAAATAAATCGCAGCAAAAGCGGTGGGGTAGCAGCCTTGGGTGGTTTCATAGCCAGCTTGCATCCTACCCTTGATATGGCACTTTCTGCCCGCAGCTACGATGTCAACTATCATGCATTCTATTCCAACGCATTCAGAGAGCAGTCGCTCGCTCAAAATGAGCGAGGTATATATTGGGGGGTAAAATATATGCCCATAAAAAAACTCAATTTTGCAGGCTCTTTTGACAGGTTTGAGTTTCCATGGCTCATAAGCCGTGCAGATGCTCCTACAGAGGGGTATGAATATAGAATAAGAGTAAATTTTATGCCTACCAAAAAAATCACACTATACGCACAGTATGTGGGAGAGGTGAAGCAACTTAACGCTCCTAACAGAGTAGGCAATACTGATGTGCTGAGCAACACCCACCGCCGCAACTACTTGATAAACTTGGATTATAAGGCTGAGAAGCTCATTACCTTGAAAACAAGAATACAGTTTAGCGATTTCAGACAAGAGATGCAGCCACTGGAGCAAGGTATAGTGGCATTGCAAGACGTAAATTTTGACTTTGGCAAATTTCGTATCAGTACTCGCTTTGCCATATTTGATGCACAAGACTATAATGTGAGGATATATGTATTTGAAAAAAATGTGCTATATGCCTTTGCCATGCCTCTATACTATGGTCAAGGAGTAAGGAATTATATATTGCTGCAATATAAAATTAATCGGCAAACGGATGTATGGCTCCGTGTGGCACAGTTCAACTACCGCAACCAAGACAACATAAGCTCCGGCCTCAATGAGATAGACGGCAGCACCAAAACAGATGTGACCTTGCAGGTAAAATATGATTTTTAATCAAAAAAATCAGTGTTTATAGTTTGGTACTTACTCATACCGTAGGGCATAGTTTGTAAAAAATTAACCCTCAACATGACATTAGACATAAAATGTAACTTATCGGCAAACAATACATTATATAGTATGCAATGGTATAAATCAGTAATTTCAAAAATCCATTCAGTTTATCAAATACCTTACCCCTGCAAACATTCTGATGCCTTGCAGCGAGCTGTAGTTATAGTTTGGGTCAAATGTATACCCGTTTGGGTTTGACACGGGATCGTTTATGTTTTTGTCAAACGGGTCAAACGGACGCATGATAGGGTACTTGGGTACAAAGTCAAACATATTTTTTACACCCCCATATACCTCAAGTTTTGATTTCCACTTTTTAGTGACCTGTATATTTGCAATACAAAATAATGGAGAATATTCAGGCCTGTAATCATTGGGTAATATGGGCAATCTCATAGGTCCATACCATCTGCCTGTGAAGTCTAAAGAAATATTTGGTTTTGCAAAAGTATAGGAGGCAGTGAAATTGCCAGACCACTTAGGAGCCTGCAACTGGTCTGTTTTCAAATTATTATCTTGCACATACACCTCCATATAGGTGATGCCTGCCATGATTTTTAAGGGAAAGTTGAAAACCATGTCTTGATTAAGCGATACACCTCTTGACACTGCATGACCGCTGATATTGTCATAAATAATTTTGTTGGGGTCTGTGTCAAAGTCTCCTACAATCTTGTTGGTAAAATAGGTATAAAAGGCAGTCATATCAAGCCCAATAAAAACTGCTTGGAAGGGCAATTTGAGCACGTAGTTCATCACGCCATTGTATGACCTTTCAGGGTTTAGTTGGCTTGTTATCACTACCTCTCTGGCTCCCGTGAGGGCAGCATGGTCTTCGGTAAATAAATTGACAACCCTGAACCCTGTACCAAAACTACCCCTTATGATATTATTTTTATTAAATGAATATTTGAGCCCGGCCCTAGGTGAATTGATGCTGCCGTGGTACTTGTCATAATCATATCTGTAGCCGAGTAATACTTTTAATTTTTCTGTAAGCCCCCATTCATCTTGTGCAAATACTCCGGGTAGAGGTGTAATGGCCGGTTTGGTAATACTGGTGTCATTGGGCTCTGCGGTAGCAGGTGAATTATCATCGTAAATGGTGTATCTGACAGAGGTGCCTAACAATATATTATGTCTAAGCCCTATTTTTTTTTCCCAATAGGCTTGTGCAAATCCTACGTGCTGAGTGGCCATATACGGAGTAGTGCCATAGTATGAATCTTGATTATGCCAATTAAAGGAATATTGAGTGATAATCTTTTCACTGATAGGTAGTTGGTACATGCCTATAAGTTCAATCCTTTTAGTAATAATACTTTCGCCATACACACTATCAGTTCCTCGCCATTTATTAGTCCATCCATCTTGTCCTCCCCAACGGTCTTCATATACTACTCTGGCTGCTAATGAGCTTATTCTTGCATTTTTGCGCTCCAAACTCCACTTGTTGAACACAGATACTCTGTTTTGCAATGTCATATCTGTAAATCCGTCTTTGTTGTTGTCAATAGTATTTTGATAGTTATAATAATTGACACCCAGCAGGTTACTACTATTGCCAATTTTGTATTTTGCAGATATATCTGCATTGTATTCGCCCCATGATGTGCCCATGATGTCTGCACTGAGCCTTGCAGCCTTAGAGGGGTTTTTGGTGATGATATTTATGATACCTCCCATGGCTTCTGAGCCATAAAGAGCTGCGGCAGGTCCTTTTACCACTTCTATGCGCTCTACAATGCTGTTGGGCACACCCATAAGTCCATATACCGTGGATAGTGCACTTACTATGGGCATGCCGTCTATGAGCACCATAGTGTATGGTCCTTCCATACCGTTTATATGAATATCGCCTGTATTGCACACATTGCAGTTGAGCTGAGGTTGCACACCATTGAGCATACCTACAGCCTCAAAAAGATTTGGTGTTGGGTTTTTTTGAAAAAATCGTGGGGTAATGACCTCTACCGGTATGGCACTCTCGAGCCTGTTCATCTCTTTCATGGTGCCTGTCACTACTACTTCCTCTATTTCGTTTTGTGATGGCACTACTATGTACACCACATTATCCATGTATTCACTATTGATGTTTACTACCTCCTTGTGTGTGCGTATGCCTACACCGCTTATCAATAGTGTATGCTTGCCATAAGGAATAGCCGAAAGTGCAAAGCTGCCGGAGCTGTCGGTAGTAGTACCTATACCCAGCTTAGGAATACCTATGTTTATGTACGTTGCAGGTGCATCAGCTACCATTATTTTGCCCTTGACTGTGCCCGTTTGTGCCCATACACAAAAGGCAAGAGAAATTAAGGGGATAAGCAGGAAGTATTTGATATTCAACATTACTCGAATTTGATATTAGTGTTACAAAAATAAAAAGTTAGTTTAAACTAACAAAATATATTTTATTATTATTTCTTTAAATAAATATTTGCATATACATTTACAATTATGAACACCTTTGCGGAAGAGAACTATATAAAGGCATTATTCAACCTGGCCGATGAACGTGGCGAGGTGAGTGTGAATGAGATAAGTAAAAAGCTCGGTATAAAGATGCCTACTGTAAATGGCATGATGAAAAAACTTGCTGAAAAAAAAATAGTGCATTATGAAAGTTATAAACCACTTAAACTTACCTCTAAGGGTCGCAAACTCGCAGGTCTTATTATACGTAAGCACAGGCTTATGGAAATGTATTTGGTAGAAAAAATGGGCTTTAGTTGGGACGAGGTGCATGAAATAGCAGAACAGATAGAGCACATACAATCTCCGAAGTTTTTTGAAAAGATAGATGAATTGTTAGGTCATCCTAAGATAGACCCTCACGGCTCTCCTATCCCTGATAAAAAAGGTGCTGTGTCATGGCTACAATATGATAAACTATGTGACATAAAACAGGGAACTACTGTGCGACTGAATGCAGTGATACACTCCAATTTAGAATTGCTTAAATACCTTACATCTAAAGGACTGAAATTGGGTATAGAATTGCAGGTGATAGCCATAGAAGAGTATGACGGCACAATGACCGTGTCATATAATAATAAACCGTCCGAATATCTGAGCCAAAAAGTGTGTGAAAGCCTACTGGTGAGCAAAGTGACTAATAAAATTATTAAACAAAAAGATATTAAAACTTGACATTTACAGCTCCTTCATTGCGTATTTGTACTATGTAGCAACATCCTTTATCGAATACTTGGTCCATATTTTGCACAAACAGATCTACTCTGGCAGTGGGTACAAAAGCTTGAATAGTACCGGCAAAGCCACCTCCATGTACACGCCATGCCCCATCGCCCGCTAGAATATGGGATGCTATAATAAGTGCGGTGGGAATGCCCTGCTCCTCAGGGTGCTTGACAGAGTAGCAGTTTTGGCAATATTTCCAAGAGCTATCGCCGGACTCTATCACTAATTTAAAAAACTCTTGGAGGTTATTACTTTCTACGGCAACCACTTGTGCAGCCACTCGCCGGTCGTCTTGCAAAAAGTGTAAAGCACGCAGCACTGCCCTATCACCATGCTTGGCTCTTATGGGCTTTATATTTGCAAATAATTGCTCTAATGTGACATGGCGCAATACATTTTTGTCAAAATATGATGCTACTGACTTCATCTCATGCTCGAGAGCAATGTAGTCATCGTTGAGGTCGGCATGATTGCCACCTGTATTCACTATCACTAATGAATAGCCTGACTGAGTGAGGTTTGATTGCATTTTTTTTACAACTGGGTTATTAAAATCTTTGAAATCAATAGCTACCATGCCTCCAACTGAGCATGTGGTCTGATCCATGAGCCCGCAAGGTTTGCCAAAATATTCATTTTCAGCATATTGTGATATTTTTGCTGCGGTCACAGGGTCTATTTCATTAGAATTGTACATGTCATTGAGCACAGATACTATGAGTACCTCAAAAGCTGCAGATGAGCTTAACCCCGAACCTTTGGGCACTTGCCCTGACAATACGGCATTAAAGCCTCCTATTTTATATCCTAATTGGATAAATCTGCTGCAAATACCTCTGATGATAGATGTAGAAGTAAATTTTTCGTTGTCATTTTTAGATAAATCATTTATATTAATAATTATGGCATCATAACCTTCTGATATTATGTGTATTATGCCATTATTGGTGGGTTCTGCGAGTGCTACCATATCCAAGCTCACGGCAGCAGCCAACACGCGCCCTGCATTGTGGTCCGTATGGTTGCCACCTATCTCTGTGCGACCGGGAGTGGAATAAAATGCAGCCTTATTTTGTACGGCAAACATATTTTCAAATAAATGTATAAGTTGCAAATATCTCTGCCTCTGTGGTAGTACTTGCTGGGTACCATATAGGTTTTGAAAAATGTCCGTACTGTGGTCGGATGATACTTTGCTCTTTAAATCTGAAATAGATAACATATTGATAATGATTGATTTATATACTAAGTTCTTTTATACTGCTAATCATATAATCCAACGCTTCTTGCGATAGCCTTGGGTGAATGGGCAAACTTACATATTTTTTGAACAATTCCTCTGCTATAGGGCACTCGCCTTCTTTGTGCCCTTGTGCCAAATATGGCTCCGTGATTTGATGTGATGATATTTGACAACTTTTTAGAAAATTGTCAAATCTGGATCCGGATAAATTAATGCCTGTTTAATCATCTTCCAAAATAATATTTTCATTGATCACCATTTTTTGGTTCTCAGAATGAAATTTTAAGTAATCACTTTTCAATCCAAACCATTTTATAACCTCTTCCTTTTTCAATTTAGATGGTTTATCAATCAATATTCTACAGTAACTACTCCATTCCCAATCATTTATATCCGTAACTAAGCCATGATGTTGCGCATTTGAGTGAATGTAGTATATGAGTTGCGTGAAATACGAATCATTATTAACCAAAGCTCTTTTGAAAGGGGTTTGAAATAATGTGCCAATCCTTTTGTTTTGCTTGTTAAATGCCATTGAGTAGCATTGAAAAAACTTTCGGAATTGGTGGCTTACAATATCGTGTACATTCTGATTTGCCAGATTCGACAACTTTTTAAAAGTTGTCGAATCATCACTGGCAAATTTAATTTGTGCATTTTTGAAAGTGATCAATTCTTCCAAGGTTTTAATTCTTACTAACAAATGAAAATGATTACCAAGTAAGCAATATGCATACGTATTAAGTACAGGCGAGAGATATTCATCGTATTTATTAAGAAAATAGATATAATTACCCGAATTGTGAAACATAGGTTTTCTGTCCACACTTCTATTATAAATGTGATAGAAGCAATCTGATTCAAATTTTGTGTAATAATGCGCTGTTTTTAGCCATACCTAATTTTGATTTGACAACTTTTTAAAAGTTGTCAAATCTGCCATATAAAATCTACAATACTTTAATATTCAACAATTTACACAACACCTTCAAACTTTCTGCATGGTCACCCATTACACATGCGTAGTGTTGCGATTGTACTTTATCAAGCACCTCTCTTACGCTAATATCAGGATAGAATTTAATACTCGGCCAGCTCGGAAGGGGCACACCCATTTCCACCCATTGCGGGCGTTCTTTGCCCTCGCCTGTCACAATTTGCATTTGATAGCCGTCATAGTTTTCTTGCAGACACGCCATGGTATAGCGTCCTTTTTTCATATTGCTGCACTGAACAATTCCTTCGAGTAAAACCGTAGATATTTTCTTAATTTGTACTTTTCCTTCCACAAAATCGAAGGGACAATAGCCATCTTCACCTAATAATATATATTCGGGATGATGCTCGTAATGTTCTATGAACATGGTTTGTTGGTTGGTGAGCCACTTGAGCATGAGCTCAGCTGCCAGATTCCCCAAATCATTTTCATCTATATATGGGTAGCCCGCAGAGTTTACCAAACTGGCAGGAATGGCATGCACCAACCCCATTTCCTGGTCTACACCTTCCACACATTTGTACGACACCGCATCGAAGCCTTTTTCTTCACAAATTTTTACCGTAGCCATATACATTCTAACGGCTTTTTCGATGGTTTCAGGTTGAGGGTTGCCAAGCGGATATTCCCATTCTTTGGAAACACGAGCCGTTTCTGCCTTTACCTCAGCATCTGAGAGGCTTTCCATTTTGTTTTTGAGTTGAAGTAAATCCACGCTTTCCACTTCTATACCTAATTGATCGCGCATACGAGTAGGATTGTAACTTGTTGAATATAAGCCCATATCATTAAACCCAAACATTCCCAAGCGTGCATGCTTCAGCTTTTTTGCTACATGGGCTGCTTTGGCAAAATTCAAGATGCCTTTGATGTCCATTGGTTGGTCGGGACCATTGAATAGGTAGTTGAATTTGATGCCCCATTGCTCCATCGTGTAACGGAGTGAAGTAGAACCTGCACCTGCGGCAGGGGAAATGAGCGTGCCTGCTTTGTAGCCAAATTCGCCTTCCTTGGCTGTAAATCCACCAAAAGAATACAAAACCATAGTCACATTACGAAACTCGTGTAATACGCGGAAAACACCTCGTGTATCGATCCAGTTGATAATATTCACAAACAAGAAATCAAACTCCTGCTTTTTTAGAAATTCAATGGCATTGGTGGGCAAATCCGTTTCGCCATACACTACGCCTGCATGGAGCAATTCCAAACCTGCATCTTTGAGTTGCTTTTCGGCTCTGGCAGAAATATCAAACAGGTTTTTAGGTTCGTAAAATTGGGTGCCGAAGGCTACGTAACCGCAGGTTAATTTTGGATTTTGGGTTTTATTTATTGCCATAATTAAATTAGTTATTTTTTAATAAATCCTTTGTTTTGGTTGAATACTAATTTTTTTGCTGAAATAGAATCTGATTCTACATCTGCAAAATTATCTCCCAAATAGGTATTGTTTGAAATATTGGTGTTTTGTATGTGGGTGAGTTTAATGGTGGAATATTCAGGGTACAAAGGCTTAAAAGTTTTTGTTTGAATAACTGAATTGTTTATAAAAGACAAGTTTTCTACGGATTCTGCATTTACAATACTTTTATCAAATGTTTTGAACTGATTATTTTCAATTTTTATATTTCTATGATAATAACCATCCGAATTACTGAGGGTTAGTATGTTTGGGTCTATATATATTACCGATTGCTCTAGTTTTGTGATACAGCAATTTTCAAAGGTGTTTTGTGTGATACTAACCTCTTCTACAGGTCCTGATTCGCACCAATAATTTGCATCGCCTGAAATGTGTATAGCAGCCATTTCATTCGAAAAATAGTTATTAGAAATTTCAACTTTGCCTGAGCATGAAATTAGCAATCCTCTCGCTCTGTTGTTGCGAATGGTACATCCTGTGATGAGTACATTGGTTGGATTCCAGGATACATTATCAAATGCGGTATTGGGCTTTATGATTGACCTTACATTTTCATCAAAAGTGATATGCCAGTATGCCCCATTTATTTTTTTGGTTTTAGAAACTTTAAGTTTTGCATATTTCATAAGAGATGTGCGGTCTGTGAGAACCAATGTGTCGCCTGGTGACATGACTTCCAAATCATAAAATTGACTAAACCTTACTTTTATTGCAATGGTATTATCATCAATGAAATCCACAAAGTGGGTATAGTTGCTATGGATATTGGTTCCATCGTCATGCATATTTTCTAAAATACAATCCTTTATAATGATATTGCCTTTGCACATAGAAAAATGGGTAGCATCTGCAGCTACCGATAACATTCTTTTAGAATTTGGAGGGGTGGTAATATTTACTTTGTTCAATGTGATGTTCACGCTCCTTTCTGCTACTACACCCATAGAACTTGCATGGTAAATATTTACTCCGGAAATGCTTATGTCTGTTGCGCTTTTTATGTTTATGGCAGGAGAAATTCTATTGGGCATTTTGCGGCCTTTGGTTACAAATATCCAACCTATTTGAGGCAATTCTTCAGCAACGGTGTCTAAAATACGAACAACACCTTTTCTTATTTCCCATGCCTTGTATTCGTGATCAAGTCTGTCCATCCAAGGGTCCATTAAATATTTAGTTTGATCATATACCAATGCACGTGTAGTGGTGTCATAAAAAATATTTTCCTGCAAGCCTTGTTCATATCCGTCATCACCTGTATAAATAAGCTCATTACCTCTTATTTCGTAAGGGAAATCATCCGTCATTTGCAGGTCAAAAGTTTGATTTTTTTTGTCGACAGCTATAACTTTCCCCTCGCTGTGAAATGTGCGTTTCCAATCAATGTTTACATTTTTTAGATGAATATTTTTTGAATTTTCTATAAAGAATGGCAGCATTTGTCCATGAAATATAAAATTTGACCCACTGCCGTCTATTTCCAAATTTTCAAAATCAATAATGGGGAATGCAATTCTTTTCAAACTGTTGTCATTGTTTGATACGGTTACATATTTTTCAAATGCTTTTTCAGGATAAAAATGATATGTGCCACTTTTAATGATTAGCTTTTGAATATGATTTATTTTTATTAAGGCAAGTGCATTATATATGTCTTGTGTAGCATCAAGCGTATCTAAAGTAATTGTATATTCTTTGCTTTCTATATCATTTTTTTTGCAAGAAAGCAGACTTATGCACAAAACGAACACATTTACAGAGGTTAAAAACGTATTTTTCAAAATACCTATAATTTTAATTTTTTGTAAATAATACCTTTAAACGCCTGCTTTAACAATCACTTCCAGGGTTTTTTGCAAACCTGTTTTTGCCACCTGCAACAAGTCTTGTTTGTAATAGGTCTCGTTGTACAATTCCAACGACACACAACCTGTAAACCCACTCGCTTTTAAGTCTTTAAGGATAGAAGTTAAAGGCAAAATGCCATCACCCGGGTACACACGGTCTTTGTCGCCCATATCTTCACGTTTCATATTTTTAGGGGCATCGTTGAACTGGAAAATGGCATGTATATTTCCGTTTAATAATTTCAATCCTTCAAAATCGCCTTCGCTGATGTACATGTGAAACACATCAGGTATAATTTTGGCTTTGGGATGGTTGGCATCTAAGGCTACCTGTGCAGCTTGCCCCATTGTTTTGAGTGGGAAATATTTTACAAACACCAACGAAGGAATAATATTGAATTCGTTGATGCCTATTTCGAGTAATTGACGATAGCACTTGGCTGCAAAAATAGGGTCAAAGTTCGCGCCTATTTCATTGGGAATGGCTTGCACATGTGCACACCCTATTTCAGCAGCCATACGCATTCTGTTTTTTGTGGCAGGCAAGTTTTTTTCGAATAATTCTTTGGTAGGCTGCAAGCAACCCCATAAACCAATCATACTCGGTACAAAAAGCCCTTTTGATTGAATGATTTTAGCCAATTCTTTAAGGCTGCCTTGCCCGTTTTTCTTTTCATATTCTTCCAGTTCCCAATCCCAAGGTTCTATGGCATCGAAGCCTGCTGTCGCTGCGATTTCTACTTTTTTCAAAAGACCATCCGCGGGTTTAATGGTAGCAGTGTCGAGGCATATAGGCCAGGGACTTTTGCCTGCTTGGTAACGTTTGGGAGATGTTTGTGATTTTTCATGACCTGCTGCAAATCCTGTGTGCGACACTACCGCAAATGCTGTGAATCCACTTATAAAATTTCTGCGATTAACTTTCATATTACTATACAATTGTTTTAATTTAATGTTTCCTCTCCGGATAGACCTAACTTTTCAGATGGGGCTTTTCCTTCAAGGCTTATATAAAATAGTTTTGATTCCATATAATTAAGTGTTACTTCCAATTTATCTAATTTTCCAATAGGAATAGATTTTTGAGGAGCCCAATCATATACCATTGCAGATTCATTTCCTGTAATTTCTTTAATTGAAAATGTTTCTTTAATAGGCTCCTCTTTATAGTTGATTACTAAAAAAGCATAAGCATTGACTTCTTTGAAATATTTGCTGCAGTTGGCAGATTGATATCTTTTATCGTACCAAAACGGCATATCAGCAGGCAAGAATTTTTTGCCCGGCCGGCAAAAATGAAGGAGTTGCAAACGCTCGGGAAATAATTTGTGCATGCGGTCTGAAAGTGAAATGGTGCCTCCCAGCATTCCCATCCAATAGGCTTCCGTTTGTAAAACAGTTCCATTTTTTTGCATGGTAGCCGGGTCGCTTCTAAGGAACATTACATCAGGGTCGTTTTGAAATAATATTGTATTAAAGTATTGTGTAGCAATAGTTTCCTGATATAGATTTATGGTATTGGCATTGATTACCCCATCTGTATCATATGACACTCTAATGGCATCACTAAAACCAATCATACACTGAAATGGTGCTATACATCCAAGCCAAAATGTATCATCGCCTGCTTCTTCACGAATCATCTTATTTACTTCATACATGTATTGTGCGCCAGTTTTGCCGGGAGTATAACGTTTTACTTTGGTACTGTCTTTGAGACCCCATTCATGAAAATCAGTTTTATAAAATTTTACTCCCCATTCTTTAAAGGTACGAAATACTGAACGCAAATATTCAAATGCACCAGGGTGGCTGGTATCTAAAAAGTAACGCTCATCGTATAAGCTTCTGTTGTCAAAGGAGGGTCTTCCTTTGCTTTCTATCATGATGTTTCCATTATTATCTCTCAGCATCCAATCCGGGTGTTGTTTGTATAATTTACTTGCACTGCTTACCATAAATGCGCCAATAAAGACCCCCGGCACATACCCTTCGTCCGTTATTCTTTTGAAGGCATTTTTTATCCCCCCCGGGTAATCCTTTTCATCGCTAAGCAACCAGTCGCCCAAAGGAGACCAACCTGCATCTATCAATATTCCGTGAAAAGGAATTTTTGGTTCTATATTTTTGAGACCTGATAAAAAATCGTCTAATTTTTTGTAATCATAGTCACCAAAATACTCATACCAAGAATCCCAATGTAAGCGTGGAGGAAACTTTTTGCGTGCACCGGCTTGATTTGCAATATTTTGTGCTAAATTTTTTAATGTGCCAAACATAGTATTGCCTGTCACAATATGTAAGGAGGGTAATGTAAGTACCTTACCTGCAATTGGAATATTTTCTGTTCCAAACCCTGATTCAAAAAATATATTCTCAGTGTCCGGAAATTTGTCGATAAGCAGCTGTCTGTGAATATGGTTGTAAATGGTGGTACGTTGTAAAAAATCTTTATGATTATATGCCCCAATGGCCAAGTTGGTTTTCTCATCAAATTGCACTCCTGTGGTCATATAGCTATCATAAGACCATGCTTTTTCAATAAGGTTGTTTTGATCGTGATAAAATCCTGCTTTGGCAATATCGAACATCCCGCTAGGTCCACCAAAACCTAACCCTTGTTTAAAAAACCTTGCAGCTTGTGAGATGTCTGCATACCCTATTGGATATACCCAGTGCGGAGCCATATCAAATCCGGATATCTGGCAATCTATGGTGTGTGAATTACTATCTTTTCCAAGAATTATTATTAATTCACCTACAGCAAGTGTATATGTGATAATACCCCCGTTTGGTTTTTTTTGAATTTGTATTTTAACAGGTTTGATAGGTGTATTATCAATAGTAGGGTAGCAGTTTTTAATTATAAAATTACCAATGTTTAGATTAAAAGAACCATCTGTATTGATAATCCAAAAAATTTGGTTTTGATCTAACAAATTAGCACTTGAATCAAGAGATGCTTCTGATGGATTTGCAAAAATATCGGATTGTTTATAAAAGGAGGATAAAGTTGCAAATACCAGAGAATTGTGTAAAAATGACCTTCTTTCCATATTAGATAACTAATTTAATGTGTGATAAATTGCAGTAGTTTTCAAGAAGTGATATTTGATTCCCATAAGCAATGATATAATGTTGTCCTTGCACATGATTTAAGAATTCATGAATAGATTTTTCAAATTCAATAAATAGTGCAGGCAATCTTGGTGCAGGAGGAGTCCATCCTGCTTCTTCCCATTGAGGTGGTTCTTTTGCTTCAGCTACAGCTACATGCATGAAATATTGCATACCATCGTATGCAAGTCTTGCCAAGGTAACTGCACCTGTTTTTATTTTAGAAACATTTAATAAACCTTCGCCAAAGCTTCCAAATGCTGTAGGCATAATCAATGTTTCGCCATCTGTAATTTCCTGAGAAATATAATCAGGAACACCCATGAGTGCCCCATTATCTTTAAACTCATAAAATTCTAAATACGCTCCTATTTGACCTGTCAGTTTATTGATTATCAACTGTGTGGCAGCCCCCATGATGTCATTTTCAGGTATAGTTGGGATTTTTTCAAAAGCATCTATTAACATAAATACCCCCGCAGGAGCAAACTGCATAAGTTTTTTTACCCCATCTACATCAATCAGACTTATGGATTGATAGTTGCGTGCTGCAATTTTGGATTTAATGGCAAGGTATAATGAGGCCGTTTGCTCAAGGGTTTTTATTTGTGGTGTTTTTTGAAATTTCCAATTAGTTTGCATCCATTGTACTATTTCATGCAATTTTTCTTTATTAATAGTCTCAATATTTTGAGCCATTTCAAGCATTTCAAAGCACTCAACATCTATTCCTGTAATATTTCGCAATGATACGCCCTCATGCATGGTGGCAAATAATCGCATATCACGATAACCCATAGAACCTATTCGAGCACCTTTCAATGAATTTATGGCGTCAGATGCTATACAAAAATTTACTACTTCTTGCGCTTTTGAGTGCTGTTCAAGAAAATTAACTATGTACCTATATTTTAACCCCATTCTTTCAAATGTACTTCTAAGTGCCGTGGAGCCCGCTGCATCTGCAGTTGTTATATATTTGCTGCCATCACTATACCCACTTAAACTCCACAATACCATAGGAATGTGCTTGAATTGCTCTACAATTTGAATTACTGTGTGCGATGGAATCCAGCCTGCAATACATATTATAAGACTATGAAACTTTACATCATAAAGTTTTTGTATAGCTTCATTGACTTCATTGCCATCAGGGTCATCAGTAACCAATCCGCAATCCGCTATATTGAGCCCCAATTTAATCAGTTCATTAGAAGCATTTTGATGTTTAGAAATCAATATCTCTTTTGGGGTATTTACTTCACCAAATCCAACAAATGCTGCTTTTACAATGCTATTATTATTCATAAAAATCAATCATTAAAACTGTTTCTCATACCTCAAACTCAAAGGCTTCCAATTAATTTTACGCACTTTTATATTTTTTACCTGTATCCAACTGGCGTAAGCTTCGAAACCAACTTTGCCGTATTTAGTCACATCAATGGGGTCTAAGTCGGTAGTTTCGAGCACAATTTTGCCATCTACCACAATAAAACAATGCCCATCTACGCTTCCGGCTATTATTTTGTAGGTTTTACCGGGTTCATATTTGAATATTTGAGTGGCACTCAGGAACTTGTACTCAGGCGATTTTTCAATACCTACTTTTCCTTCCCACCAGCCTTGCACGCCTGCCACATAGGCAATGCCTCGTTTATTAAGTTTATCATCCCAAGTACCATTCCACATTACGTCAATATCATGCGTACTGGGTAGTACATTGCGAGCTTCAAATTCGATCATTACATTACCAAAATAATCACCTTTGGATACTACCATACCGGGAGCATTTTCCGGATTCTTGCCGGTAAGCCAGCCATTTTCAACTTTCCATTCACCTGATTTAATATCCCAATCTTTGGCAAAGTTTTCTTTTGTTATTTCATTTGATTGATACAATATATCTGATTGCTCAACGAATATTTCTTTCCATGCCAGTCTAATAGTATTTTGACCCATAGTGTATGTAGATATTATTAATATTAAAATAAAAGATTTAATCATAAATACAAAAATGTTTATTTATGTTCAAATATAATATATTAACATAATTAAACAAAATTAAAATCATTTTTTTTTAGATATATGTATATTAAATTTGAATTTTATTTATTGATACATGTTCATATCGCACCACTGGCTTAGAGAATACATAAACATAGACCTACCCACTGTAGAGATAGGCAACCTGCTCACCTCTATAGGATTAGAAGTAGAGAGTATTGAAGTATTTGAATCTGTAAAGGGAGGTTTGAAAGGATTGGTGGCAGGTGAGGTAATTACTTGCAGCAAACACCCCAATGCAGATAAACTCAAGCTTACTACTGTAAATATTGGTGCAAATGTTCCTTTAAATATTGTATGCGGTGCTGCAAATGTAGCTGTAGGTCAAAAAGTAGTGGTAGCCACCATTGGCTCTACCATTTATCCTAAAAGTAAAGAGCCATTTACCATCAATAAGGCAGAAATCAGAGGGCATATTTCTGAAGGTATGTTGTGTGCAGAAGATGAAATAGGTATTGGTACATCGCATGATGGTATCATAACATTGCCCTCAGAAGTGAAACCCGGCACACCTTTTTCTGCACATTATCAAGTATATACAGACTATATATATAGCATAGGTCTTACACCCAACCGTGCTGATGCTGCCTCACACTATGGGGTTGCCAGAGATTTGTATGCTGCTATTTGCACCCAAAATCCTCAAACAAAATACACCCTTACAAAGCCCACTGTAAATATTAGTAATACCAATACCATTACAAAATATATTGATATACAAGTACTTAACCATGCTGCATGTCCACGATATGCAGGAGTAATAATGGAAAATGTAGTGGTAAAACCTTCGCCACAATGGCTGCAAGACAAACTCAGAGCTATTAATATTAATCCAATAAACAATATAGTAGATGTGACCAACTATGTATTGCATGAGTGCGGACAACCGCTACATGCTTTTGACTATGACAAAATAGAAGGGTCTGTAATAATGGTAAAAAATGCTACAGAAGGCACCACTTTCACCACACTCGATGGCAAAACACATAAGCTTGATGTATCAAATCTTATGATATATGATGCCAACAAACCTATGGCTATAGCAGGAGTGTTTGGTGGATTGCACTCGGCAATAAATACTGATACCAAAAATATATTCATAGAAAGTGCTTATTTTGACGCTGCTGCTGTAAGAAAAACATCTCAAAGGCTTGGCTTAAAGACAGATGCATCGTACAGATTTGAGAGGGGAGCAGACCCGGATATGGTAATTTTTGCCCTAAAACGTGCAGCAATACTCATAGAAGATACCTCAGGTGGCAAACCATGCAGCAAATGGCATGATATATATCCAAATCCTATTCCTTATTATAAAATAGATGTAAAATATAAAAATATTGACAGGTTATGCGGTGAACATATACCCCAAAATGTCCTATTTGATATATTAGATAATCTCGAAATAACCATTGAAAACGAAACTGTAGATGGATTTGTAGCACTTGTACCTCCTTATAGGGTAGATGTACAGCGTGAGGCTGATATTATTGAAGAAATAATAAGGCTCAAGGGGTTTGAAAATTTTGCATTAAGCCCTACATTAGGCACAGAATATTTGGCAACACAAAGCAACCTGTCTATTGGCAAAATTCAGGAAGATATTAGCAATATGCTCTCCTGCAACGGGTTTAATGAGATACTGACCAACTCTCTCACAAATCCTAAGTACTACCAAAAAGCACATTACTTTGAGAGCAGTGAAAATGTGCAAATCATCAATAAACTAAGCCCCGAACTGAGTGTGATGAGGCAAACGCTACTATATACCAGCCTTGAAGCCCTAGCTTATAACATTAATCGAAAGCAAAAAAATCTTAAATTTTATGAGTTTGGCAAAGTGTACAAAAAAACATCAGGTGATGGCTATTTGGCTACAAACTACATTGAACATAACCGCCTCGCAATTGCAGGCACAGGCAATGAACTCAATGAAAGTTGGCAAAGTCACAAGCAGCCATTTGGCTATAATACTTTGAAATCCTACGTAAGTATGGTGATACAAAAACTCAACATCAATCATCATACTTTTTGCAAAAAAGAAATACATGGATTTGAATATGGCACAGAGATTATGATAGACAAGTCATGTGTGGGCATCATGGGCAAAGTGAAACAGGAGTATGCAAAATCTGCCGATGTGAATGTAGCGTGCTTCTATGCCGAACTTTTCACAGATGAAATATTTGCTCTGATAAATAATGTAAAAAAATATACTCCCATATCAAAGTTTCCTGATGTAAAACGTGACCTTTCGTTGATAATTGACAAAAAAATATCATTTGCTGACATAGAAAAAGTGACTTATGAAGCCGACACCCGATTTATCAAAAATATACATCTCACAGATATATATGAAGGCGACAAGATAGAAAGCAACAAAAAATCATATACCATACAATATACACTAAACGTCCATACCCAAACACTCACCGACGAGCTTACAGACACCATCATGCAAAATCTGATGACTGACTATGAAAAAAAAATAGGTGCTATCATCAGAAAATGAACATTTTTTGGAATAATATCGTTTGATAAGATATGGAAAAAAATATTACCAAACACTATACCAACGGTGAAGTAACCGTGCTTTGGCAGTCGGGTATTTGTACGCACTCTGCCAATTGTGTGCGTGGCTTGCCAGAGGTATTCAACACTCGCCAAAGTCCTTGGATAAATATGTCAGGCGCATCATCAGATGCTATTGTGAGTCAAGTATTAAAATGCCCCTCGGGGGCATTGTCAATAGTAAAAAAAGTCTAATTACAATACCCCTCGCAATACTTTATGAATATTACTATCATTTCCTCCAGCACTCGGCCGGAGAGTATCACTTACCGTATAGCACTGCATATTCATCACAAAATGATGAATATGCAAGATATAAATCCTACCTTGCTCGACCTGCGCAAATTGGATATTCCAATGTACACATATTCTTATCAAGACCATCCTTCACCCTCTCATGGTCTCCAAATATTTCATGACACTATCTACTCTTGCGATGCTTTTATAGTAGTGACCCCCGAATACAATGGAGGCTACAATGCTGCCCTAAAAAATGCGATAGACCACTTAGGCAAAGATGCCTACCAGCGCAAAGCTATGGGAATAGTGACAGGCTCTACCGGAGCATTGGCTGCAGCCAGAGTGAGCCAACAGTTGCAATTATTGGCTTGTGGTATATTTGCCATACCATGCCCGCAAATGCTGCTTGTACCACAAATGGATAAAAAATTTGACACAGAGGGCAACCTTACAGACCCAAATTTTGAGAAAAGTATAAATACGTTCTTTGATAATTATCTATGGCTTGCGCAGGCACTTTATCAAAAAAGCGTAAAAATATAAATTATTCATATTACCTTTATTAAATGTTAAGGGTAGCCATTATCTGTATTTACATTACTGTTGCATACCATGCAATGGCAAATAGTATAGTAAAAACTATTAATACAATCAATGACCTTAATGTTAAAATCCCATACCTTATATATGATGCTCCGGGTTGCCAAAAACTTACCGTAGAGCAAATCGTTACTATGGACTCTTGCTTTGTGTCGCCCGAATCTGGTAAAATATATTTTTTACAAAGAAACGACCAACTCATTCACAGGTGGCTCAAGTTTGAGATTGATAATAAATATGATAAGCATGTGTGCTTAGCACTTACTATATTCAATTATAGAAACATTATGTATTATAAACTTGGCGAAAAATGGCGCTCAGATACGTCGGGTCTCATGATTATGCGCAAAGATTTAAACTCATTTTTGTCATACAATATATATCAGATACCCGGCATATTAAGAGGTCCTCAGGTATATTATTTACTGGTAAGCTCATACCACCCTGACAATGAAACATACATAGTAGGGCTGCTAGACCTTATGAGTTTCTACTTCAGCAACTTTTTATCCAAAGGTATGGAGATAGGTGTGATATGTATGACAGCACTTTTTGCAATAGTACTCTTTTTAAGACTTAGAGAGATATATTACTTCTTTTTCTTTCTGTTCGTATTGTGCTATGCATCATTTCAGGCTGCCAACTATGATTTTATATATACATTTGTGAACCCATTATCTATCACCCCTACATTTACGCTAAACCTATACAATATCCCATATAGCCTCATGACAATATTCTTTATGGTGTTTTTTCAATTATTATTTAATAAATACTTACACAAATATTTGACATATGCTATTTACTTTATGGTATTCATCAGAGTAGTATCACTTCTTTTTCTCAAAAAATATATAGATTTCATGTGGACTCCTACACATGAACTTATCTATTACACCCCTATTATTTGCATATATGTATATTTAGTATTTAAGAGATTAAAGTCTATTATGATATTCATACCTTCATTTGTGCTTTTGTATATGGGTGTATTAATACATACTTTTGATGCCATAAAAGTAGTAATCCCGTACTTCTATGTAAATATCCATTTAGATGCAATATTAATATTGCTTAGTATTATGTCATTCACCCTCACACTGGCAGAGCAGTTCAAAATGATACGCGACGAACGCGAGACAGTAAATCTACAACTTATTCACCAACTAAAAGAAATCCAAGATCTTAAAGAAGAGCACAACAGACATTTGGAACTAAAAGTAAAAGAGCGCACCGAAGAGCTGGAAGAGCGCAATAAGCAGTTGGATGCCTTTGTGTATAGGGCATCACACGACATCAAAGGACCGCTCAAGTCTGTATTGGGCATCATCAATATAGCAGAAATGGACAACATAGTACCTGCCCAAAAAGAATATTTACTCCAAATTAAAAACAGTGTGAAGCGGCTTGATGCTACCATAGCCGACCTATTGGCTGTGGCAAGGGCCAATTATGCACAAGTGTACAAAACCAATATAGATTTCCAAAAAATTATCAATGAAGTTTGTCAACTGTTCAAAAACCAAATCGAAGCCCAACATATTACTATAGTCACTGATATAAAACCTTCTAAAACATTTAAGTCTGATGAAAAAATTATATACTCAGTATTTCAAAACCTAATAGAAAATGCTATAAAATACAGCGACCCTAATAAGAAAGATAAAATCTTGAGAATATCCATACACCACATACATGACACCTGCAAAATACAGTTTCAAGACAATGGATTAGGCATTGCTACTGAGCATTTGAGCAAAGTATTTGATATGTTTTACAGAGCCAGCGAGTCGGGCTCAGGTACAGGTCTGGGGCTATATATTGTAAAGCTATCAATAGAGAAAATAGGGGGCAAAATATCTATAAGCAGCCAAAAAGGGGCAGGCACTACCGTTGATATAGAATTTTAGTTACAAAACTTATGAAGCCAAATACTCCATAATGGCACTTTTGAGCTGTATAAATATCTCTCGCAGGCGGTCTTCATTATCCTCCAGCAGTGTCACCCTAAATCCTTTGAGGTCAGAGCAAAATGATGATATAGGCACCACACATATACCCTTAGCTCCCAATAAGTAATATACAAATCGCTTATCGAGCATCACATCGTGCTCTGACACCCATGATTCCACTAAGTTTCTTACTTCAGTATTATCTATATGCAATGTTTGATGTGGCTTTAGTGCACCTTCTCTGAATATTATGGTGTTGTAAAATGCCCCATAAGTAGGGTTAAATGCCAACTGAGGTATTCCCGAAAGTATTTCTGAAACAATAGTGCTGCGCACCCCTATTTTTTCATTTTGCCCTTGGCGATATGGCCAATACTTTTCATTAGACATTATTTGTGGTATCACCAATTGGGGGAGCTTAGTAGAGCATACCTCTATCATTTTGGCATTGTCTATCACAGCACATAGTTTGGCAAACTCGGCATCTTTGTGGCGATTGTAATACTCCATCCACCCGCATCGTGCCCCCGGCCAAGGCAACTCTTTTGAAATACCTTTCATAGCTATGCCCGGCACATCATCTATCACTTCTGCAAGTGCATATGACCTTACCCCATTGTAGGTAATATTAAGGTATATTTCATCGCTTATGATGAATAGGTTATACTCTTTGGCAAGTTCCACTATTTTTTTTAATATGTGTAGCGGATATACCATGCCCGTGGGGTTGTCAGGGTTTATGAGCAATATGCCTGTTATAGTAGGGTTATACTTTATTTTGTTTTGCAAATCTTCCATATCAGGGTACCAGTGGTTTTCCGGGTCTAGCCTGTAGGTGAGTGGTGGCGCCTGTGCATGAGCAGACTCTGCCGATGAGTGCGTGCTGTAGCCTGGGCTGGGCTGTATGATACGGGTACTTGTTTTTAGAAATTGGTACAGTTTGCCTATGGCATCGCCCAACCCGTTAAAAAAGCATATATCATCGGGGGTTATCTGTGCACCTCCACGGTCATTATTGAGCTTGGCCAAAAATTCACGAGTTTCGGGCACTCCTTTGGAGGGGCAATAGCTGTATGTACTGTTTTGCGAGGCGGTGTTTACTATTATTTCTTTTATCCAATCTGGTATTTGGCAATTTTTGGCAATAGGGTCGCCAATATTTTCCCAATATATCTCCATACCGTGCTTTTTGAGCTTGTCTGCCTTTTTCACAATTTCTCTTATCTCATAACTCAGCTCTTTGGCGCCTTCGTTGAGCAGGGGCTGTCTCATATTATTTTATTATAGTGTATAAAAAACCGTGCAAAATTATTAAATTTTTGTCTTATGATGAATGATAGATTGCGATATCTGCTTATAAAGCTGCAAAAAATCAGGATGCTTTTTCAGCAATTGCATGTGCAATTCCATAGTATTGAGGTCGTTGCGCGAGGCAGGTCCGCTTTGGTATTGCTCATCATCCGCTATAGATTTACTTAAGGTTTCTTTTATTAATGACATAATTGGCACAAAATCAAGCCCTTCTTTTTTTAATATATATTTTGAAATATTCACCATGTGTTGGGTAAAGTTGCATGCAAATACCGCTGCCAGATGCAGCACCGCTCTGTCAGCAGAGGTGTAGTAGCATACATTTTCACAAATACTGAAGGCTATGGTTTCCAACATTTTTTCAGCTTTTTCATTATTGCCTTCTATGCAGAAGGGTACAGTGCTAAGGTCTAAATTTATCCCTTTGGTAAACGTTTGTACAGGATACAGCACTCCTGTTTCAGTAGCATTATTTATATGTGCCAATATCTCAATGGAGGTGCCACCTGATGTATGTACAATCATACTTGCCTGAGGTACTGCTATTTGCGATGCTATGTAAGGTATCACATCATCGGGTATGCATAGTATGAATACGGTAGCTTTTGATGTAGCAAAGTCTAAGGTAGTGCATGGCTCTGCTATGTACAACTTTTCGCATAGTGATTTGGCATTTTTGATACTACGGCTATAGACTTGCTGTATCTCATGCCCCGATTTGTCCAGGGCTTGCGCCAAGTGCCATGCTACATTTCCTGCTCCTATGATGGATATTTTCATTTGCCAAATTGCCAGAAGCAAATGTATGGCAATATTTCTAATAATACATTTTTAGTATTACATGTATATCATTTATGAAAGGACTGACTTATTCAAAAAAAATCTATCCTGCTATTGATCTTCCGCATGCATGTTTCAAGCAGTATAATTTTTATCTATTTTTTTGTAGGAATGAATATCCTGTTGACCGCACTGTCAGGTACTTGCTCGCCAAGTTTTTGTAACAGGCTTTTTGATTTTTGAGGTATAATAATGTTGTGTTCTGGCTGCGCAACAGGTGCATCTGCCGTGGCAGATGCCTGAGATAGATTTGAGTCAGGTAGCAATACTACGCTGTAATACATATCTCCCAGTATGGTATATCTGTTTTGTGCATATGGCAGTATGCACATCATAAGCATGAGTATGGATGCAAGTATTTTCAAAACAGAAATGGAGAGGTTGCCGGCGGTGAGTTCTATATCTTTTTTCTGTTCCACACAGGTTTTTTCCAAATGATATGCTAATACCTATCTCGTGGGCTTGGGCTTGTGTCAATGCTGCATTTTGTGCATATAATATATCGAAAGCGTAAAATATTTTGGCATCATAAGGTATTTTTTTGATTATAGCGTACAGATTTATACCACTTTGTATAGCTACTGCATGCCCGGTGCGGTAGGTAAGTCCTGCCCATGCAGTGCTGTAAAACATAATCTGTGCCTGGATATCTGCTTGTATGGCTTGAGGGTGCTCATACCTTATCATCAAGGCTGTGCTCAGTTGCAGCACCTCTGTTAATCTAAATTTTTTGCCTGCCGCAAATATATAATTTCTATACAGTGGGTAGTTAATATTATCTGAGAGAGCCAGTGCTCCAGCAGATAGATGTACTATAGAGATTGATGCAAAAAATGAGGATGTATTATACAATAGTCCTGTACCAAAATCAGGGATGAGCATATTGTACTTTAATATGTTTTCGTCAGGGTCTTTGGCATTAAGTGCGTCAGGGTTATATATATATGACTTTATACCTGCTTGTATACCCATGGCCAGTGTGCCTTTAATAAAATTTATTTTGTAAGAATAGTTGGCACTAGCCTGAGTCCATTCATATACAGCTGTATATTTTTTAATGAATACGCATCCTAAGCCTACTCTAAGGTGGCTAAACGGCATGTCAATAGCAGCAGCCATCACTACAGGGCTGAGTGGGCTGCCCCAAAACTGTTTTCTATAAAGCATGGTAGCATATCCTTGCTCGGCAGCACCCGCAGCTGCAGGGTTGTATAGCAGCATATGTGTATGAAAATGAGATATTTGTGGCCATTGCTGTGCCGCACACATTACTGAGCATAAGCATATTATGGCTGGTATTTTCATGGGGTCACTAATATCACACCTGTTTTTGTTTTTTCTATGTTATTCATGGTAAGGCTATAGTAATATAGGCCTGATTTTGTATTGCTGTTTGGTCAGTCATTTACATATCCTTGTTTTGCATATGCTTGTTGTCCCCATTCATCGTATATTTCTAAAAAATTGTCTGGGAATTTTTCAATGTCTTTTATTTCAAAATAATCATTTTTACCATTTTTTGACATGGTCACATAGTTATAAATGGTGTCTATCACTACAAGAGTTGTGGGAGCTACTATCAGAAATGATTTTTTGTAAATATCAGTACACAGGTTATGAGAGTTTACAGTCATAGTGAAAATGTGCGTGCCTATGCCCATGTAGGGTTTATTACCTTTGTAGTGAGGCTGTCTACCGCATAAGCGTGTGCGCCCAAACGGTCGTGAAGATTTATAGTGTCTCCGGTGTATAAGAGGGTGTCAGGCAGTAGTTTTAAGTCTATTTGTGTGCGTGGCAATACTGATGTTTTTACATTGTATTTGAATAATGAGCATTTATTTTCATAAAATGCCAACTGATATGTGCCTCCATTTATGATTTTGGCTTGAGGGATGTGCAGCTTGTATCCCATGTATGTAGCTCCTTTGTTAGAGTTCCATACATAAGCTATTCCCGGCACTGAGTTTATCATTACATTGAGTGTGTCGTTTTCGCATACATTTCTTTTGCCGGATATTTTTACCTGAATGATACTATCTATGTATTTGCTTTCTGACTGAAATCTGCGTATTACAGACGATGCTTGTGCAAAATCGTCATTGCCGTCTTGGTAAGCCACTAAGATGATAGTACCTAAGCCTGTGAGGGTGAGTATATTGTCATTTACTATTGCTGGTCCGTTGAGCACTCTGTAACCTACCTTTAAGCCTGAGGTGGCTGATGCTTGCAATATGAATATGGCACTGTCTGCACAATATTTATTAGATATTTCAGGGAATATGATAGTTTGTGCCTTGTTTTGTGCGTGGCATAATAAGGCACAGAATGTGAATAATATAGTAATATATCGTTTCACAAAAGATGGGTTTATAAGTTTGGCAATTAGTAATCAGTATATATAAAATCCAATAATAATAGAATATTTGACCTATACAAAAAATATAGCAATTACTACATTGCTGTCAGTACCCTGATAGTTCTACTTCTGTTTCTTCTTGATAGTCTGTGTCTGTATTTATATCCCATAGTTTTTGGTCTTTGCCTTGGTCTATTTGCCTGGCTGCCAGTAGTCCCATGAGTATAGAATGGTCTTGATTGTTGTACTTGAATGAACCATATCTGCCTATCACTAAGAGGTTTTCAATAGTTTTCAGATAGTCTTGCACAGGCAATAAGTGTGAGAGATACCCTGTTTCGTACACAGGGTAACATTTGGGTATTCTGTATACAAATCCGTTGAGTATGTTTTCGTTAGGTTTTATGATTTTTATTTTTCTTATTTCATCTTTGGCAAGTTGTATCAGTTCCTCATCATTACTTTTCCAAAGTTTATCATCATCAAAGCTCCAAAACTCAAGGCACACAATGCTTGTTTTTTTATCGCCATACAGCTGTGGCGACCAGTTTCTAAAGTTGGTAATACGCCCATGGGTTACTTCGGGCGAGTGTACATATATCCAATTGTCAGGAAAAATATTCAATGCATCTATTTCCAAATATACAAGGGTGGTGTTTCTAAAATAGAGCTTATTCACAGCCTCCAATATAGCACTTGGTACATTGTCTAAGCTTTTGACCATGAGTGTCATAGGCATTGTAGATACTATAAAGTCGGCATGTAGTACACTGCCTGATACTAACTCTACTCCCACTGCTTTTTCATTTTGTTTAATGATTTTTTTTACGGGGGTATTTAATAATACTTCAGAGCCTTGCTGCTCAATACGTTTTGCGGTAGTTTCATATATTTGTCCGGTACCATAGTTGGGGTAGGCAAATTGGTCTACAAGCGTTTTGTGTTTTTTCTTTTTGTCGCCAAACAGTGCACTTTTTATTACTTCCCACATGCTCAGTTTCTTTATGCGCTGCGAAGCCCAGTCTGCATCTATTTTTGCACATGGTATTCCCCACAGCTTTTCTGTATAGTTTTTAAAGAACGTATTAAATAGTTTTCTGCCAAAGCGGTTTACCACCCACTGCTCAAAAGTAGTTGGGTTTTTGATAGGAAATATTCTCTGCAGTGCATAGCTTAGTACTATTAAAAAAACATTGATTATGCCAATATTCACAAATACATTCATCACCTTGAGCGGATAGTAATAAAATTTATTTTTGTAATAAATTCTGGTGAGTCTGTTCACTACGGTATAGTCTTCTTGTACAATTTCTTTGAAAAAATTGTTGATTATTTTGATACTTGAAAAAAAACGATGTGGACCTAAGTCTACTCTCTGCCCCCACAGCTCCAATGTACGCGACATACCTCCCACATGTGGTCCTGCCTCCAGCACTTTTACCTGATAGCCCATCTTTACCAATTCATATGCACAAGTAAGTCCTGCGGGTCCTGCGCCTATCACTATTACGTTTTTATTAGCCATCTTTATATTTTTGAGGTAGTATCTTTGCGGATAAAAATGCTTATTTTGCGGTTTTCATCATCTGTCTTTTGCGTCTTAAATTGGTGATTGAGTAGTGGATTTGGAAAATTTACCTCAGGCAAATTATTGCAAGGCAAATCCATAATAGGGAAGCTCACCCTCTCATATGGAGTAGATTGTATGAATGCATTGAAATATTGCATATGATTGCCCCACGTTTGCCTGTAGCAAAGTATATCAGGAGTGATTTTGCTATCCTCATCCAAGTTATTGCCTACATACCCTATGGTGGCTTTGCAATTGAGGTAATACATAAAGGTGGTTTCTTCGTAGTTGGTAGCTACCACTAACTCTTCAGGTTTTTTATATTTGTCTAATATATATGTTATGACTTCGTCAAGTGGTCCTTTATAAGCTGTCATCATTTCTGTAATGTGCCCACTGAGCAACTTACTGTTTTTGAACAGATAATGAACACCAAACAGCAGTAAAATGCCTAATGCTATGTTTCTTATATAATTTTTTGTTCCAAAATATAGTCCAAATATCACTAATAGTATGGCAACCAATGAGATAGGAATCATTGCCACTACGTATCTTATGAATATGAAGTTGGGTATCTTGGCTATAAGATATAAATATAATGTGAATAATATCATAAAATAAGAGACTGCAGATAGCACTTTTTTTTGTACAAATGATTTATTAAAAACAGCTGCCAAAATCAATGTCACTACCAGCAAATATCCTAACTCTGTGTTGGCAAAAAAACTCCAAACATTTTTTACATTGTCCCAATACATACGGCTGCTGAATTGAGCAAATGATTCTTTTTCTTTGGCTATCTCAAATGTGCGAAAAAAACTAATGAGTGGTAATATTGATAAAAATGACAATATCAGCACTGCGTTATCTATCAATTTGATTTTTAAAGCCTCTATTACTTGCTTTTTGGAGGCAACATCTACAACAAAAAGTATCAATTGATGCATACTTACAGCACCAATTATGATAAAATAGCCGGGCGAAAACGTAGCATATAATCCAAATAATAGTATTAAGAGCAATGGAATGTATATCCATATTCGCATACATTTTGCATACATGTAGGACACATATAAGTAGCTTATTGAGCCCATAAAAAAAGTGACCAGCGGGTAATATCTTATCTCTCGCAAGTGTATTTGGAGTGGTACTGAAAGCAAGCAAAGTGCGACAAATACAATAGAATATGTCAGTTTTTGATTTGTAGTTTCATACAATAGAGCTCCTGATATACAAAAAAAGGCTAATCCTAATACCCCAATGAATGCAAACCATGTACGATTTATACCTGTTTTGAAATATATATCAGTATTAGATTGTGCAAAATACTCTGAAACGGCACCAAAATAGTACATAAACCAGTTGGCGTCGCCGATGAAAGCATCTGTTTTCTCATCCATTCCCAACTTAGGGTTGCTATGACGCAGGTCGTAAAACACATTTTTGCCGTCGTGTATTTTTGGGTAGCCAAATTGCATTACACGTTTCACTCCCATCATGGTCATGCTCTCGTCTGCCCAAAAGAGTGGATATTGTATATTTTTGAACTGAGAAATAAGGTATAATACTATCAATGAGGCTAATATACCCCTGAGCAGCATGGGGTTTATAGCTTTTGCAGGCGTATTATCTACCGTAGGTACTGTGTTTTGCACCTGTGGCTGTACATTTTTGGGCTTTTCCGGCTTTACTTTTTTTGACATAGTGTGAGTATGCTTCGCTCATTTATTACAATTTGCAAGATTACATATTTTTTGTGTATTGTGATGTTTATGGATTAATTAAGTTTTTCGTGAAATAACAAATCTTATGTTTTTTAATCATTTTCACTCAGGTATTTTCGGGCTTCACGGTAGGTACTATGTTTGCGAGTGGCATATTTTTTTATTTTTTCATAATATAATGCTGCTGTATCTTTTTTCTTTTCTTTTTCGGCTATTTTGCCCATTTCAGCCAAAGAATACAGGTAAAAGTTTAGTTTGTGTGCTCCTATGCTTTCACTATAGGCAATACACTTTTTAAAATAATATTTAGCCTTTTCTATATCAGTATTTCTATAGTACCACCCCATAAAAAATGTAGCATATCTACCTGTATTTTGCTCATATCCTGTCATGTTGCTGTCTATTCTGTTTATTATTTGATTACATTGGGTTATGCACTCACTATATATGCCCATGCTGTAGAGTATACGTGCATAAAGTCTGTGAAAGACAGGATTATGTGGGTACATTTCATGTAGCATTTTGGCAAGTGGCAGTGCTTCTTTGTGTTTATTCTCCTCAAAAATGAGCATTTTTATGTAATAATGTTGCGCCTCTATGCGGGTGTAAAAGGCGTTTTCGGTAGCTGCCTTGAGCTGTTCCATTCCTTTTTTTTTGTCTCCGTTCGGGAAAAACCACATCACCGGTCGCAAGCCTTTGAAGTTTTCAGGTATCCACTCGGCAAAATAGTTGTACATGCCTTCACCAAACAAAAACTCAGGGCTCAAAGTGTTGTACTCGCGGCTGAGTTTCAAGTTATCAAGCGCATTTTTGCCCGATAGTGTAGCCTTTGCCCAGCTCTCACGGTCAGAGTACAGCCTACCTTTGAATGCATAGGCTGCACATCGAAAAAATATGGCTTCGTAGTCTTTTTCATTTCTTCTATACATTCGGTCTGCCAGTGTGATCACAGTGTCCATATATTCATAAAATTTATCGTCATATATTCTTACTTCTTCGTTGGGCTGTATGCGCCAAAACATACTGTAGCCAAGCAAAAAGTAAGGCAGAGGATGCTCGGGGTATATATTTTTGAATATTTTGAATATACTGTCGCACTTATCAAATTGAAAGTTATAGAGCATGTTCATGCCTTCGGTAATCTCGTATTGCAGTTGGGGGTCGTTTATTAATACCTTGTGTGTGAAGGTACTGTCTTGTGCCAAAATGCTGCATCCAAGAAATATTAAAGATAAAGTAATAATTTTTTTCATTATAAACCGTTATCAAAATAACTGTAAATCAATTTAAAAAACAAAGTATAATATTAATCGTAAACATTATGTAGGCGAGTAATATTGCTATATTTGCAAAAAATAATGAACTTGGATGGGAATAATTTTTGAAAGAGAAACATTATCAGACTATTACAGCAGCACAGACAAAGAGTGGCTGGAGACCAACGGCTTAGGAGGTTGGGCTGCAGGCACCCTCACAGGCACACACACCCGCAGATATCATGCCCTATTGGTAGCAGCACTACACCCGCCTGTAGGCAGAGTAGTATTACTTTCCAAACTTTCAGAGTCTATCATCAATGGCAGTGGCACCTTTGAGTTGGATAGTAATAACTTTAACGGTGTCATTCACCCGCAAGGGTATAAATTTTTATTAAAATATACCCAAGACTTATATCCCGAGTTTGAATATATGGCTGGTGGTGTGCACCTCAAAAAAAGCATTCAAATGGTATATGGGGAAAATACCACTCTTATAAAATACCAAGTGATAGATGCCCCTGATACATTTACACTCAGGCTAAAGCCATTTGTAGCCTACCGCGACTATCATTGGCTAAGCAAAAAAAATGACAGTGTAAGTTGGGCATATAATTTTAGCAAAGGTGTAATAAAAGTGACCCCATATGCAGGTATGCCTGATCTATATCTGTGTGTGCCCGGTTCAGATTTTCACTATTCGCCTGATTGGTATTTCAACTTTATGTTTAGAAGTGAGCAAGAGAGAGGCATGGAGTTTAAAGAAGATCTATTTACCTATGGTGAATATTTGGTAGAGCTCAAAAAAGGTGACGAAATATACTTTACAGCATCGCTCGACGGCAAGCCCAAAGGCAATGTGGCAGAACTATTTAATAAACAAACCGCTCGAAAACGAGCACTCATAGAAAATGTATCCGGCGATGCATTTCTTGAAAAACATTTGTCACTTGCTGCAGACCAATTTATAGTGCAGCGAGGCAAAGATTTGAAAACTATCATTGCAGGTTACCACTGGTTTGCAGACTGGGGGCGCGACACCATGATATCACTACCCGGGCTTTGCTTAGTAACCGAGCGATATGAAGATGCAAAAAAAATTATCAAGGCATTTGCCAATGCAGTAGATCAAGGTATGATACCTAATAGGTTCCCTGATGTGGGCGAAATACCCGAATACAATACAGTAGATGGTACATTGTGGTTTTTTATTGCCATTTACCAATATTACACGGCTACCAAAGATATATCGTTTGTAAAAAATGAACTTTACCCTGTGCTCACAGAGATAGTAAAATGGCATAGCCAAGGTACTCGCTACCATATACATGAAGATACAGACGGATTGCTGGCAGCAGGCGATGCCACCACCCAACTCACCTGGATGGATGCCAAAGTGGGAGATTGGGTAGTGACCTCCAGACACGGCAAGCCGGTAGAAATAAATGCGCTATGGTACAATGCACTAAAAATAATGGAGACTTTTGCGAAAGATTTTGGGCATAAGAGTGATGAAACCGACTACAATAAAAAAAGTACCAAATGCCATACATCGTTTAATCAAAAATTTATCAAACCCGACACTAATACACTCTATGATGTAGTGCGCGATGATTTTAAAGACCCTAATATAAGACCTAATCAACTTTTTGCAGTGAGTTTGCCATTTGAGCTGGTAAATAAAACTATTGCCAAAGCCATAGTGAAAGAGTCAGAAACACATTTGCTCACTACCAGAGGTATGCGAAGCCTGGCACCTAATGCACCTCACTATGTAGGAATATACACCGGCGACCAAGTATCCAGAGACGGTGCATATCATCAAGGTACTGTGTGGTCGTGGCCTTTAGGAGCCTATATGGAGGCCAAAATAAAAGCAGAAGGCAAAACTGCCATTCCCAAAATAAAAAAAATATTGACACAATTTGAGGCACATCTCAAAGAGGCAGGATTGGGTACTGTGTCAGAAATATTTGATGGTGATGAGCCTCACTATCCCAAAGGATGCATAGCACAAGCGTGGGGTGTGGCTGAGCCTTTGCGCATTATCAAGCAATACATGGCAGGCTACTGATATGAATGACCTTCAAATATTTGACAATGAAATAATGACTATTGCAGATGATAGTCATAGCAAGTCTGACGCTATTGCCAAGATACTATACTTGCTGCACCATGATGTACCCGGACTTACACAAATACTCTACCGTATAGATGTGAGTGAAAACAAGATAAATGAAGCATTTGCGCTCCATGAAGACTTATTGATAGCGGAAAGAATTTATGAACTGATATTGGCACGATTAAAGCAAAAAATAGAATTCAGGCAAAAGTATAGTAAATATCATACAATTACTTGAAGTTGAATATGTTACCCTAATATCATCTCTATGTCTTGGGAGGTGAGAGATTTCATAAAACTTTCTTCGGATATGATAAGGTCTGATGCCAACTTTTTTTTGCGCTCTTGCAATTTGAGTATTTTTTCTTCCACACTGTTTTTGGTAATGAATTTGTAAATAAATACCGTCTTATCTTGCCCTATGCGGTGCGCCCTGTCTATGGCCTGATGCTCTACTGCAGGGTTCCACCAAGGGTCAAGGATGAATACAGTGTCAGCAGCTGTGAGGTTGAGGCCTGTACCTCCCGCTTTGAGACTTATCAAAAATACTTTCAAATTTTCATCAGTTTGAAACTTGTTTACTTCATGCATACGGTTTCTGGTAGCTCCATCAAGGTATGCGTAAGGCACTTGCTTTGCTTGCAGCATATCTTCCATGATGGCCAAATGTTTTACAAACTGACTAAAAATCAAAACTTTATGATTGTTTTCAAGGGCTTCGTCTAATAGGTATGATATCTCTTCCATTTTGCCCGAACCATCTTCATACTCTTTGTAGGCAAGCTTAGGATGGTTGGCAATTTGCCTTAGTTTGGTAAGGCCTTGCAAAAGCATGATTTGCTTATGTTTGGCTGCCCCGGCTGTATCATCTAATATTTTGTTTCTGAAATATGACTTGGCCTCTTCGTACAATTTTTCTTGTGCCTCATACATGGTGCAGTAGCGTATGGTCTCTATCTTTTCTGGCAGGTCATGGGCTACTTGTGTTTTTAGCCTTCTTAGCACAAAAGGTTTGATAATAGAATGCAATTTTTTGAGTTTTAGAGCATCGTTGCGCTTCTCAATTGGGGTCAAAAATTCTTCTTTAAAAAAACTATGGCTGCCCAGCAAGCCGGGGTTTGCAAAGCTTATTTGCGACCATAGGTCTTGGGTAGAGTTTTCAATGGGTGTGCCTGTAAGGATCAATTTGTGCCCCGAGGAGAGCTCTTTCACAGCTTTGCAGGTGTATGAAGATGGGTTTTTGATAGCTTGAGACTCATCCAGCACAATGTAGTTGAAATAATATTTTTTTAATATTTCAAGGTCTTGCCGTACCACGCCATATGAGGTGAGCACAATATCATATTCTGCAAAATATTTTTCACTTTTATCTCTATGCTGCCCTGTGTGAATGAGTAGTTTGAGAGAGGGAGTAAACTTTTTTGACTCTAATTCCCAATTATATATCAGGGATGTAGGTACTACCAATAGAGAAGTATTATTTGCTGTTTTTAGCGATTGCGATAGCAAAAATGCCAATGTTTGTACAGTTTTGCCAAGTCCCATATCATCTGAAAGGCATCCGCCAAATTTGTACTTATTCAAGAAGTGCATCCAGTTGTATCCTGCATGTTGATAAGGACGCAGTGTGCCATGAAAACTTGGAGGCAACGGCACTTCTTCAAGTGAGGAAAAATCTCTAAGTTTTTGCAATTTCCTATCCATAGTGATTTTGGCAAGACTTTCCTCCCCTAAGTCATGCACCAATGACAGATGGTGTTTTTTGAGCTTGTGGTCATGCTCGGTGCTTTCTGTAAATGCAAATAGTTCAGAATATTTGGTAAACCACTCCTCGGGTATCACAGCTACCTCACCTGTAGGCAGTTTAAATTCTCTCTGCTTTTTTAATATTAATTTTTTCAGATAATAAAATGGCACCTCATATACGCCAAATTTCACTATAGCCTTTATGTCGAACCAGTCAATATTTTCATATATATCAATCTTGATGCTGGAGGCTCCTGTAAAATATTTTTTAGTATCTTTGGTACTTTGCTTAATCACAAATCCATTTTTGCTCAAATTATCATAATGCATTGAAATCCAAGAAAATGCTTCCCCTTTGGGCAATGTGAACTTAGCATTTGTAAATGTAAATCCTGTATCAGACAGCATTTTTTTCCTTTCGTTTTCCCACACATCGTCCCTTTTTATCTTGTAAAAAATATAGCTGGTTTCTGTTTTTTCTACTTTTACAAGAGTAGGGTTTTTATTATCAGCTTTGAAACTGTAGTCGCCATATTCAAACTGCAAGTCAAACACTATTTTGCCCTCTTCAGGTTCTTCATCAGTAAGTACCTGACCATCGTCGAATAGCGACGGAGTAGAATTCACAGTGAGCAATTCTGAAAAAACTATCACTGCACAAGGCACATTTTTATCTATTTTTATATCAAACCCCTTGGCATACACATCAAATGAAGCAATGAGTTGAGAGCCGAATTTTTTAAAAAACTCCTCTTCTACTCTGCGGGGCACTTCTATAAATTTTTTGTTGAGAAATGGTTTTAATTTATTACCATCTACCTCTTTTTCAAACTGATACAAATGCTCATTTACCAAAAGCCATGCAGGTCTGTTACAAATAATTTTGGCATTCAGGTATTGAAATTCTACTTTTTGGTCATTGTGTTTTATGGTTGGGAGATAATGTGTATTAGTCTCATTCCTGTAAAAATGAAACAGTACAGTAGCTTTTTGTTTCTGAATAAATATTTCTTTCCAAGTAGGCTCCCCATCTTTGCCCATGATGAAGAGTCGCTTGTCTTCGAGCAATTCTAATATTTGGGTTTTATATATTTCCAAATAGTTTTCTATCAGGTTTTGCACTTCATCATTGCCTTTGTTTTTGTCATAAATCTTTAAAAAAAATTCATTGGTTTTTAGCTTTCGGTCGCCAAATTTATGATGTATGGCATCGGGTTGTATGGCATCTATGAGTTGAATAAGTTTATAATCTTTATCGTCAAGATTTTGGGCAAACTCTGCTGCATTTTTTGAAGATATAGTTTGGTGTTGTAGTGTGAGCTTACCTGTCTGGCTCAATTGCACCACAAAAGGCTCAAATATGAACCCTACATACTCATGGTCGAGTAGTGCATACACGATTTGAAAAGGATGAGATGTAGAAACCTTCATGAGAAAAAATATTAAAACCAATGCGAAAGGTAGTAAATATTTGAAACAAAAAAATAATTTGCAGTATAAATTCAATTTTATATTTAATTTCGAAACTTTAACCCCAAATATTTACCATGCAATACGATATCACAGTGATAGGCTCTGGTCCGGGCGGCTATGTAGCAGCTATAAGATGCGCCCAGTTGGGCATGAAAACAGCACTCATAGAGAAATATAATACTTTTGGAGGCACATGCCTCAATGTAGGTTGTATCCCCTCCAAAGCTCTGCTCGACTCCTCCGAGCACTATCACAATGCTTTGCACACTTTCAAAACACATGGAATAGACATAAAAGGAGCATCTGTAAATCTTGCTCAAATGATACAGCGCAAGCGCGATGTAGTAAAGCAAACCTGCGATGGCATTGTATATTTGATGAAAAAAAATAAGATTGATACCTATCAAGGCATAGGTAGCTTTGCCGATAAAAACACCATAAAAATCACAGATGATAAAGGCAAGGTAACAGAGATAAAAACTGCTAAAACCATCATTGCCACAGGCTCCAAACCCACCACACTTCCTACAGTACCCATTGACAAAAAGAGAATTATCACCTCTACCGAAGCACTGGAGCTGCAAGAGGTGCCTAAGCATCTTATACTCATAGGTGGTGGTGTGATAGGTCTGGAACTGGGCTCTGTATATGCCAGATTGGGTGCCAAAGTGACTGTGGTTGAGTTCTTGGACAGTATCATACCTACTATGGATCGTGCGCTGGGCAAAGAATTGCAAAAAAGATTGCAAAAATTGGGCTTTGAGTTTCACTACCAACACAAAGTGACCGGAGCATCTGTAAAAGGTAATGAAGTGACAGTGACCGCAGAAGACAGCACAGGAACCAAAAAAGAATTTAAAGGCGACTATTGCCTGGTGGCTATAGGTCGCAAACCGTTTACAGAAGGCTTGGAACTTGAAAAAATTGGTATAAAACTTGACGAAAGAGGTAAAATTCCTGTAAATGAACACCTTGAAACCTCAGTACCCGGCATATACGCCATAGGCGATGTAATAAAAGGTGCTATGTTGGCACACAAAGCTGAGGAAGAAGGAGTATATGTAGCCGAAACCATATCAGGGCAAAAACCACACATACACTATCACCTCATACCCGGGGTGGTATATACCTGGCCCGAAGTAGCAGCAGTGGGCTACACCGAAGAAGAGCTAAAGCGCGACGGCAAAGCATACAAAATAGGAAATTTTCCCTTCAAAGCTCTAGGCCGTGCACGTGCCAGTATGGATGTGGATGGTTTTGTAAAAGTATTGGCAGACAAAAATACTGATGAGATACTTGGTGTACATATTATAGGAGCACGCGCTGCCGACATGATAGCTGCCGCTGTGACTGCTATGGAATATAGAGCCTCTGCCGAAGATGTGAGCCGCATGAGCCATGCACACCCTACCTATATGGAGGCTGTGAAAGAAGCATGCCTTGCTGCTACCGATAATAGGGCAATACACATATGATAATTTGTTTTATGATTTTGTCAATGCCTTGTTGGGAATCATTCTCAAAATTATTTAAGATTGAAAATTTAATATTATGGTTTGCATTTTAGTGAACTTACTTCAAAAGATATAGCTAAATTATTTTATAGTCAATAATAATGGTTAGACATATACAAGATAAGTACATCATGCTTGACACAGTGATAGGGTTTTCGGCACCATTCATCTGCTCTCTACTCGGACAGATGATATTTGCTACTGATTATGCAGGTCAAGTTCCTATTTATAAACCAGAGACCATCGTACTGATTGAGTTTGGACTTTCTTTTTTACTATTGGGTTCTACTGTGATGGGTCTCAAATTAGAAGATGAAAAAAAAATATTGCCTGCAGCCGGGTTTACAATGCTTGCTATTTCTGCAGGTGTAATGATGTCGTCACTTTTTGAAATTACTCAAGTGTCGTCTGCTGAAAGTTTTGAGAAATATTATTTTATCACCATAAGCTCCAATTTTTTATACTTTCCTGCAATGTTGCTCATTGCCTTTTATGATGGATTTAAAATATGGATTCGTTGGCTTGGGTTGATATCTTGCTTGCCTTTGCTTATCTCATCTATACTATTCCTCACACACTACCGTAATTATAGCATGCTGGAAATAATTACAAACTGTGGCTACTTATTAATGGGACTTGCACAATGTATTTGGGCTATAAATATTTACATTAACTATAAAAAAAAATTGGAAATAACTGAGCAATAATGACCCACTCACTTGAAGCCATTGTAGTATATAGAGATTTTCAGCTTTACCCATGACATTATAAAATTATTATCATAAAAAAATAAACCTGCTTGTACCACTTACCAGTATTACTTCATGAGAGCATAGAAGCACTTGACATACAACCACATGGCATATATGCAGACCTTACCTATGGTGGTGGCGGTCATAGCAGTGCCATTATTAATAAACTTACCACAGGCAAACTCTTTGCCATAGACCAAGATGCAGATGCTGAGGCTAATGCAGCAAAACATTTGAGTCACCCAAATTTCACATTTATAAAATCTAACTTTGATAATTTTTCAAATTACCTTACCTATTATGGGGCACACCAAGTGGATGGCATATTGGCAGACTTGGGTGTGTCTTCTCACCAGTTCGACACAGGCAGTAGGGGCTTCTCATTCAGATATGATGGGGTGCTTGATATGCGCATGAACACACATAACACTCTCACAGCCAAATATATAGTGAATAAGTATGATGAACAAAAACTTACCCATATATTTAAAAATTATGGAGAAATACATAACAGCCTCAGATTGGCACAAGAAATCATAAGGCAACGGGTAAGTGCAGAAATAAATACTACTATGGAGCTCCGCTCAATATGTGAAAATGTAGCCCCAAAATATCAGGAATATAAGTATTTGGCACAAGTATTTCAAGCATTGCGTATGGAGGTAAATGATGAACTTGCAGCTCTTAAAAATATGCTTGAAAAATGCCCCGGGATACTCAAAAAAAACGGCAGGTTGGTAATACTCAGTTATCATTCGCTGGAAGACAGGTTAGTAAAAAATTTTTTGCGTTCGGGCAAGTTTGAAGGAGAGGAAGACAAAGACCTCTTTGGCAACTCAAATAAACCGTTTCGTCCCTTGCATGGCAAAGCTGTTACACCTACTGATACCGAATTAGCTAATAACCCGCGTGCCCGAAGTGCAAAAATGAGGGTAGGAGTAAGGATTTAATGTGAGAGTATTAATTCAAAATATGAGATCAAATACAAGGATATATTAGTACATTATATTCCCTCACGCTTTTTAAACTCTGCCTCTAAATTGGCCACATTCATGGTAGCTACTCTTGCATTTTTGGGCACCATTTCTTCAGGTATTAGTTCTACATAGTTGCCATCTGAAGTGCCTGTTTTTATCTTTGCCTTGTGAAATATTATGATAGTATCTGTTGCAGTGTTTTGGGTATAGTATATAAAACTTTGGTCGCTCTCGTCATACACCGCAGAGGCTGGTATTACCATAGCCTTTTTGCCTGAGGTAGTACCTTGTATTTTAGCAGTAATAGACATTTCAGGCAAAACAAGGTATCCTGCAGGCGGGCGAAATGAGCAGTGCATAGATGCAGCACGCGTTTCGCGGTCTATACTTCTGGATATATGCTCTATCACCCCTTTCACACTGGGGATAGACTTGTTGGCAAAGGATATTTCCATCTCTTGACCTTCTTCTATGAGTTCAAGGTCTTTTTCGTAGCAGTGTATCTCTGCCCGCAACTCGCTCAGGTCTACTATATTTGCTAATATTGTACCCTGTTCTGTACGCTGCCCAATTTTTGCTGTCATATTATATATAAACCCATCAATGGGCGAGGGCAAAGATTTGGTAGTCTTTATAGTGGCTGATATGGGGTCTTGCAGTTCATTTACATTTACCCCAAGCATTTCCAATGATGCCCTCAATGTTTTCTCTGTGCTCACTGCACTCAAAAATTTAGATTCAGTAAGTTGAAATTCTGATACTGCGCCTACATTTGCGGTACGTAGCGATAGCTGCCTGTCATAATCTTTTTTGTAAAAATTCATTTGTACTATAGCTTCCAAATAGTCCTGCTGCATTTTTATCAGTTCTAAACTTGAAATTTCTATGATAATTTCACCTTTCTTCACATTTTGCCCTTCTATTTTCAATATATTTTGAATTTTTCCAGGCACTCTGGATATTAGCACTGCATCATGATTGGGCTTAGCTGCCACTATGCCACTGGCATATATTATCGGGAATATTTCTTTTTCTTTGATAGATTCTATGCTAATGTTGAGCCAGTTGAGCTCTTCGTTTTTTATTTTTATTATAGGCTTTTGAGTCACTGCGGTATTCATGGGCTTTTTTTTATCCTCTATACATGCTGCTGCAAGTAGTAATATAATGAGGTAATATATTTTTATAAGTTTATAATAATGTATCATATGAGTAGATTATATATTTTTTTTGAATCTTTTGTCATTGAATATAATATATAGGCATGGCAATACTATGAGTGCTAATATGGTAGATGTAATAAGTCCACCAATGACCACTGTAGCGAGTGGCTTTTGTACTTCGGCACCTGCTCCATGCGCCACAGCCATTGGGAAAAATCCTAATGCAGCAGCAGCAGATGTCATGAGCACTTGCCTAAACCTTTCTTTTATACCCACTATCACTCGCTCTTCTACTGTTTTGAATATTCTGGTTTCGTCGTGAATAGACATTTCATCGGCCACATCGTATAGGGTGAGCTTGTCCAAAAACAGCTCAGGAGACTTGATATGCTCGCGGCTGCGTATATATTTGATGGAGTCTAATACTTGGACTTCCAGCTTTTTGAAATCGCGTTCATTTTTCAGCGTATTAAAGTGTGAAATGAGCAATATACCATTGAGCACAGCTATACCAAAAAGTGAAATAAAGCCTACCCCTGCTGATATGCTAAAGTTCATTCCTGTAAATAGCAACGCCAATATACCTCCTATAGCCGAAAGTGGTATGCCTGTATATACGAGGAGGCTATCGCCAAAAGTACCAAATGATGCAAAAAGTAATGCGAATATTATTAATAATGAGATGGGTATCACTATAGCAAGCCTTTCTTTGGCACGATTCAGATTTTCAAATTGACCCCCGTAGTCTAAGGTATATCCTGCGGGCAATGTTACAGACTCTTTTATTTTTTGTTGTGCTTCGAGCACTATCGATTCTATGTCTCTGCCACGCACATTGAAGCCTACTTGTAACTTGCGTTGTCCGTTTTCGCGCGATATTTCGGCAGGACCCTTTTCTACTTTTATGTCAGATATTTCTTTCAGGGGTATCAATGCACCTGATTTTGTGGCAATGAGCAGATTGGTAAGGTCTTCAAGGCTGTTGCGGTCTTCAGATGCCAACCTCACAGAAAGGTCAAACCTGCGCTCGCCTTCGTATATAATACCTGCTTTGCTGCCGGCAAAGGCTGTTTGCACAATTCTATTCACCTCGCTCACTTGTATACCATAATATGATAGCAATCTGCGGTCATATTTCACTACAATTTGTGGCAGCCCTGTTATTTTTTGTACCTGCACATCAGCAGCCCCGTTCAGTTTGCGAAGCACATTGGCTATTTGATCTCCTGTATTGGTGAGTTTTGCGAGGTCATCGCCAAAAATTTTGATTACTATATCCGTTTTGGCTCCGCTCAGCATATCGTTAAATCGGTTTTCTATAGGTTGCAAGATTGAGTATGTAATTCCGGGAAACCTATCATATATGCGGGCTATGCTTTCGGTAAGTGAGGCTTTAGAATGTACTTTGGTCCAACTATCTTCATTTTTTGGTGATATTATCATATCAAAACCTTCAATAGGCATAAGATCAGTAGGTATTTCTGAGGTTCCTATTTTGGCTACTATATTATGTATCTCATCAGGATGCTCGGTCATCAACACTTTTTGCAAATTAAGACTAATGACTTTGGACTCGCTTAGCGAAGTACCTACAGGCATGCGAGTTTCAATATTATAAGTGCCCTCATCAAGCTTGGGGATAAACTCACCCCCCAACTTGGTGAATAAAAACATGGAATAAACCAAGAATATTACTGATATGGCCACTACAGCATATTTATACCTTATGGCAAGTCGTAGCATGGGTTCATATCCTTTGTATAACAAGTTCATCAACTTGTCTGAAAACCCTTCATGATGAGCACTGTGTGGCACAGGCAGTACAAATACACACATCATAGGTATATAAGTGAGTGCCAATATGATAGCTGCAGATATTGCAAAACTTACCGTAATAGCCATAGGGCTAAACATTTTACCCTCTATGCCTGTAAGTGTCATGATAGGAAAATAGACTACCAAAATAATAAGACCGCCAAATACCACTGATTTTTTTATTTCGCCGGTAGCTCGTACTATCACATCTTCCTTGTCTGAGAGGTATAGCTTGCCCCCTGACTTTGCTGCTGCCAGAAATAGTGCTACCACTACATTTTCTACTACTATGATAGATGGGTCCACTGTGAGTCCAAAGTCTATAGCACCTAAGCTCATCAAGTTGCCACCTACTCCAAAGGCATTCATAAGTATGATGGTGATGAGCATGGAGAGAGGTATTACAGATGCCACCAGTAGGCTGGCTCGTATATCGCCGAGAAATACCATAATAACAAACACTACTATTATAAATGCTTCAAAAAGGTTTTTGGTCACTGTTTTTATGGCGCGTGTCACAAATGCTTCTCTATCTATGAAAGCTTCTATCACCAAATCGTCGGGGAGCAGCTCATTTATTTCATGTATTTTAGTTTTTATGTTGGTCACTACTTTGGTGGCGTTTTCGCCTTTACGCATCATCACCACTGCCCCTACTACCTCCCCTTTGCCATCTTTGGTCATAGCACCGTATCGCACGGTATGACCAAAACTTACATCTGCCACATCTTTTACAAACACGGGCACTCCTTTGTTTTGTTTTATGATGGTATTATTGATATCGTCAATAGATTGTGCCAATCCTATGCCTCTTATGAGGTAAGCTACCCCGTCTTTTTCCAGATACGCACCCCCTGTATTTTCATTTCCATTTTCAAGTGCATCAAACAACTCTTGCATACTCACGTCTGTAGCACGCAGCAGGCTTGGCTTCACCTTAGCCTGATATTCTTTGACAAATCCTCCAAACGAACTTATATCTGCCACACCATCTGTTCCGAGGAGTTTTTTGCGCACTATCCAGTCTTGTATAGTGCGCAGGTCCATGAGAGAGTATGAGGTATCGTCAGGATTTTTGGGGCGCAATACGTATTGATATATCTCGCCCAATCCTGTAGATAAGGGTGCAAGGGTGGGCTGTGCCAGTGACGGGGGCATATCTTTTTCAAGTTCTTTGAGCCGCTCCATCACCAATTGACGTGCTCTGTACACATCCACCTCATCTTTAAATACCAAGGTGACGTTGGAAAGGCTAAATCTGGATACTGAGCGCACCTCTACCAATCCGGGTAGGTTTGCCATGGCAAGCTCTATGGGTGAGGTTATGAATTTTTCTATTTCAAGTGGTGCAAGGTTAGGATTTTGGGTAATAATAAGCACTTGATTATTTGTCACATCAGGCACTGCATCTATAGGGAGCTTGGTAAGCGAATAGCTGCCATATATCACTATTAGTAAGGTGAAAATGGCTATGATTAATTTATTTTTTACACTAAATATGATGATATTATCAATCATTTATAAATACGAATATTATTACACAAGCAAAATTATCTTTTAAATATCTGTAATTTATTGACAACAAATATTTTTTTACTGAATATTCGTCAAATTATAAGCTTATTAATACACAATATTGAAATTATACAATTATTTTCCCCCTATATATTGAATATTATTTGTTAAAATACAATATATATGTATATTTATACCATTATTATATATAACGGGATATATGAATAAAACTTAATAAATGAAAAAAGGTTTTTCAGAGTTTATACAAGAGCATACACTTGTGCCCCAAGAGTCTATGCAAAAAGTAAAGTCCAAAAACAAAAACTTATTCATTGGCATTCCCAGAGAAATAGATGAATATGAAAACAGGGTAATACTCACACCTGAAGGAGTGAGCCTATTGGTAAACAACGGACACGAAGTATGGATAGAAGCCAAAGCAGGTCTTACCTCCAAATATACCGACAAAGAGTACAGTGATGCAGGAGCCAAAATAGTATTTTCGCCCAAAGAAGTCTATCAAGCAGATATCATACTCAAAGTAATGCCTCCTACCTTGGACGAAATCACCTATTTACGCTCAGGGCAGTGCTTATTCTCAGCATTGCAGCTTGCCAAAGTATCGCAAGAATATTTGGAGGCAGTGATGAAGCAAAAAATCACGGGCATATCACTCGAATTTTTAGAAGATAAAGTAGGAGGAAGACCTGTAGTGCGTGCCATGAGCGAGATATCGGGCAGTACTGTCATGCTCATTGCAGCAGAGTATCTTAGCACTGCCAACGATGGTCAGGGCATCATCTTAGGAGGTATCACAGGAGTGCCACCTACCAAGGTGGTAATATTAGGAGCTGGCACAGTAGGCGAATATGCTGCCCGCACCGCTATGGGACTGGGTGCAGAAGTAAAGATATTTGACAACCATATATATAAGCTGCGCAGGCTCAAGCAAAATCTTGGAGCTCACATATACACCTCTACCTTTGATACCCTCACACTATCCAAAGCACTGGAAGATGCTGATGTGGTGATAGGAGCCTTGCGTGCAGAAGAAGACCGCAGCCCATGCGTGATCACAGAAGAAATGGTATCAAAAATGAAATCAAACGCTGTGATAATAGATGTGAGCATAGACCAAGGCGGATGTTTTGAAACATCTGTACTTACTTCTCACAAAAAACCCGTGTACAAAAAGCATGAAGTGATACACTACTGCGTGCCAAACATAGCATCCAGAGTAGCCAAGACAGCTACCACTGCTTTCAGCAACATATTCACCCCACTGCTTTTGCAGATAGCCACCCATGGCGGAGTAGATGAAATGATGTTTACCAAAGAGTGGCTGCTCAAGGGCATATATACCTACAAAGGCAACCTTACCAACCTATCTATGGCCAAAAGATTTAACCTGCCCTTCAAAGACATGAAACTATTCTTAGTATCAAGGTTTTAAAAATTCTTAATATTAATTTAAAGTAAAATTTTTTGTATATAACAAAACCTGTACTTAATTTACCACATGTTTACAGATATACCATTGTAATTGTAAAAAATGATACTTATCAAAGAATGAATATAAATATGTAATAATACCCACTTTATTATGAAAAAAATTATCCTCCTGTTTTTTGTAGTGCTTCACTTATGTATCAATGGCAGTGCCCAAATATCTAAAAACATTATGCCTGTAAAGACCAATTACAAATGGGGCTTTATAGACAAATCCGGCAAAAATATCATAGACCCTGTATATGACTACTGCGAACCCTTTAGCTGTGGCTTATCAAAAGTGAAACTGAGAGGCAACTATGGGGTGATAGATACTACAGGCAAACAATTGGTAGCACCCATACATAGCGATATCAAAATACTGTGTCCCAACTATATAGCCATACGCAAAGACACCCTTTGGGGCATAGACGACAAATCAGGCATGAACTTGGTACAAGTAGCTTATGACAAAATTGATGTGCTTGACAACAATACGTTCATGCTCAAAAAAGGTAATAAATACGGCATATACAAACACCGTATCAACAAAACCTCAGAAATAATATACAATGGGGTATCAGTAGCCGGATTTGGGTATTACTTAGTACAAAAAGACAACAAACTTGGTTTGCTCGACTCCACACTCAACTCTGCCTTGAAAACAGAATATACACTTATAGATGTGCTGAGTCCTAAAGCATTCCTATTTAAGCTCAAAGACCTTATCAATGTATCTGCCGAGGGGCAAATAACCTTTAATCCTGATTTTATTCAATACAAAAAAATAAATGAAAAATGCATCTCCATAAAGTCAAAAAAAGGAGGATGGTCGCTATACTCTATTACTGCTAAGAAAATAATCACCAAAGAAGAGCAAGAATCATTTACTGTGCTAGACAATGACTTAGTAATGATAAACAAAGCCAACAAACATGGAGTGCTTGACTATGCAGGAAATGAAATATTGCCCCAAAAATTTTCAAATATACACCTCAACGAAGGTCTGTTATTGGTAGAGCAAACAGGCAAATGGGGCTTGGCCGACAAACAAGGCAAATTTCTGATAGAAACTGTACATAATAAACTATTCCCCTTTCGCAAAAGTATAGCAGTGTTTGAAACACCTACCGGCAAAGGATTGATAGACAACGCAGGTAAAGTATTGGCGCAGCCCACATTTACCAATATAGACCTTAACAATAACATAGCCAAATGTACCAAACCTGATGGAAGCATATCTACCCTGAGGCTCGACAACACAGGCGGTGCCCCAGCCAAAGGTGGCAAAGGCAAAGCTAAGCCCGCACCCAAAGAGATAGTAGTGATAGACGAAACAGCAGCCACCCACGGACATGCATGGCTCAAAGGTCCTAACAAAAAATGGGGACTATTAGGCCATGACACCCTATTTGTGCCCTACCGCTTTGATGAAGTGATAGAGGTAACCCCCAACCTGTCTATCATACTCAGCAAAATAGACTACCGCACCAATCAAAAAATGTATGGCTACATTAATCAAAACAAGCTCAATGACTTGGCCACTGCCAAAGTAGGCTTGGTAAACAAAGAATCAGGCAAAATGACTGCCCAGCCCAACTATTGGTACATAAGAGTAGAAGATTACAAAACAGGAAATAATGCCAAAGTAATATTGGAAGGAGGTCAGCAGGGGCTTATTGACAATACAGGAAAACTATTTACTGAATATATTTATACCAATAAAGACAAGAAAAAAATAACTGAAAAAATTAATTATGTAGGCAAATTCAATGATGGCATTGCGCGCTTTTGTGTAGGGTGCAATGTGAATTACATGGGAGCTTGGGACAACTCAAAAGTGACCGGCGGCAAATGGGGCTTTATTACCCAAGATGCACAAATAGCCATAGAGCCCCAATATGATGATGTGACAGACATGCTCAACAGCAGAGCAATAGTTAAGCTCAAAAACCAATACGGTGTAATAGCCAACACAGGGGTAATAGTGCTCAAAATAAGCTATGAAAACCTAAGTTTTGTGCCCGAAAGCGATAATAAGCTCATAAAAACAGAAACTACCAAAGACCGTTCAGGGCTCATAAACTGGGAAGGGAAAGTGCTCACCAGCATCAACTATGACAAAATATACCCTTACAAAGAAGGAATGGCAAGGGTAGTGGTAAACGGCAAGTATGGGTTTATCAACGAAAACAATGCCATTGCTATAGAAGCCAAGTATGATAATCTATTAGACTTTTCTGAAGGCTTAGCGCCCTTTTACCAAGACAAAAAGTGGGGGTACCTTGATAAACAAGGAAAAGAAGTAATATTGGCCAATTTCCCATTTGCCGGCGACTTCAAATCAGGGCTCTCACCAGTGTTGATAGACGGCAAAATAGCATACATTAATAAATATGAAAAAATAGCTATTCCTGCACAATATATGGCTGGCTCTGATTTTGAAAACGGCTATGCAGTAGTGCAAGAAATGCAAAGCAAACTCATAGGGGTGATAGACACTACAGGTAGCTATGTGGTAGACCCTAAGTACGGAGATATACACTTCTTGATGAACTACCGCTTTGCCAAAGTAAAGACTGATGACGGCTGCAAACTATTTGACCTGAAAACCAAAAAACTTGTAAGCAAAAAATCATACCCTGATATCAACGACTTCAACTATGGACTGGCATTGGTAAAAAAAGATGAATATTACAACTATATAGATACTACCGGCAAAATAGTTATTAGCAAAAAATATACCAACGCCGGCGACTTTTCTGACGGATTGGCGCGTGTACAGTTTGAAGGTAAATACGGATACATAAATACCGCAGGTGAAAAAGTACATGAATTTCTCTACACCAATGCTACAGACATGATTCAGAATCGTGCTATGATAGAAGGCCCCACCAAACTATGGGGCATCATTGACAAAAATGGCAAGCACATTACTTTTGAAAAATACATAACCCCAAAACCATTTTCATACGGATATAGCCTTGTCAATACCCCATCTAAAGAGTATTATTTTGTAGACAGTTTAGGAAATGTTGCCTTCAAAAACCAAATCTACCAAGAGGCATACTCATTTGAAAAACCTGGAGTAGCACGGGTGAAATATCAAGGCAAATGGGGCTTGGTAAATACATCAGGCTACCAAGTGGCTGACTTCAAATATGATAACATATCAGAGTTTGTAAACGGGCAAGCTGTGGTGACCATGGGCAAGTCTACAGGTATATTTGACCTTGATGGCAAAGTAGTGGCTGAGCCTGTGTATGATGCATTTACATTCACGTCAGGGGGGCTCATCATGCTTGAGAAATGGGATATGGTAGGCTACCTCAATGCCGACAAAACATGGCTTTGGGAGCTCAAAAAATGATGCTATACTAATTTTGCCATCTAATTTTCAGCTGTTGAGTAATAAATTTGATTCCTCCTAGCCCCATAGTTCACCTTAGATTTTGCACAGCAATAAAGAGGGCTATCCTTAGTTGTCAACTAAGGATTCCGTATAAAAAAGACAGAGTCCCACTGGTCCAACTGATGTTCCAAGTATATCCAAAGGTTGCTATTTCAAGTTTGAGCGATAGCTGTAATTTGGAATAGAAATAAGTAAAGTTTGCAACTTTATAGTCAAGCTATCAAAAAACCATTATTTTTGAAAAATGCGGCATGAGAAATTTTACTACTGCTTTTTACACAGCTCCTAAACTTGGAACACCACTCAAAAAATGTGTGGTAGTACCTGCCATTAAATCTTGTAAGATTATAATACCTGCAGCGGATGACCTATGGTATATAGTACCAATATCACACAGCCGAGTATGATACGGTAATAACCGAATATTTTGAACCCGTTTTTGGTAAGGTAGCCAATAAAAAATTTTATGGCAAGCATAGCAAAAATGAATGCTACCAAATTGCCCAATAATAACTCTTCAATATGCTCCACCGTTATTAATTGATAGCCTTTCACCAACTTGTAGCCTGATGCCAAAAACATGGTAGGCACCGCCAAAAAAAATGAAAACTCTGCAGCCTGTGTACGCGACCAGCCTTGCACTAACCCACCTATAATGGTAGCCCCCGACCGCGACACCCCTGGCACCAAAGCCAAACATTGAAAAAAACCAATTATTAATGAATTTTTTGTGGAAATAGGTTTGTCTTCTATGCTTCTGAGAAACCACTTATCAGACAGTATCAATACCACTCCGCCCAATATGAGCGTCACTGCCACTACTATTACATTTTCAAGTAAAGTATCTACAAAATCGCCGAACAAAAAACCAATGGCAGCTGCAGGCAATACTGCTACGCCTAATTTTATATAAAAATCTATGTCTTTGAAAAATTTTTTGCGATAAATGAGTACTACTGATAGTATGGCACCAAATTGTATATTAACAGTAAATAATTTTACAAAAGCATTGTCCGAATTGCCAAAAAAATGCGACACCAATATCATATGACCTGTGGAAGATATAGGCAAAAACTCAGTAATACCCTCTACAATAGCGAGGATAATGATTTCAAATATTGACATGAATTATTGCTTACCCTTTGCAAATATAGCCCAAAACTGCAATCCAAATCCTGAAAGCACTACTATAGGAGCTATAGTGATACCAAGTACTCCAAAGCCATAGGGCTCTTTGTCCAATCCCATGAGCACAAAGCCCAATACTATGATAAAGACACCGGCAAGCAATATATAATAGTTGATTTTGGAGAATAATAATCTTTGAGGCTGCATATTTGTATATTACTCTGCAAAAATAAAGATATTATATCACATCTTTGATATTTGTATGTAAAATAATCATTAAATTGATGTTAAGAAATGATATACTGCTGTCAATTCAATAAAAGCAACTTTTGGAGCATACTTTCAAGCTCTTGAGGTTGTATGCCTTTGGCTAATATTTTGCCATGGGTATCTATCAGTATTGTGTGGGGAATGGCTTCTACTCCATAGAGTTGTGCTACTTTACTGTCCCACTCGTTCAGGTCTGATACTTGAGTCCACGATAGTCCGTCATGCTGTACTGCATTTTTCCACTTATCCCTATCATTGTCGAGCGACACGCTCAGTATATCAAAGTTTTTGCTCTTATATTTATTGTACAATATTACTAAGTCAGGATTTTGTGCCCGGCAAGGTGGGCACCATGATGCCCAAAAGTCGAGCAACAAATATTTGCCTCTGTAGTCTGAGAGTGATATTTGTCGCCCATCATAGGTGGCGAGTGTGAAGTCGGGTGCGAGGCTGCCTTTTTGTATCTTTTTTACAGATAATATTTTATTTGAAATATTTTTTACAATGTAAATATTGCTGTCGGGCGAGGCTGTAAATGTATCCGACAATGAATCTAAATAGACAAAATCTATATCCATATTTATGAATCGGGCTCCATATGCTTTTACAAGTGTGCTATTGGCATTATTGATGATATTTTTTATTTTTTGTGAAAAATCTGTCTGTAAAAATTGTATCTTCAAGTCTGTCTCACGTGCTTTGTCTTCGTTTTTCAAGTTGGCATATAATATATATTGGCTTTCAAAATCGTCTGAAGCAGATTGAAATTGGTCATAAGCATGCTCTATAGCATCGAAGTGGATAGTAGCTGTGTTTTGCGTGGTAAATATTGGCATGGCATCTGAGCCGTCTATATTAATTGTTACAGCTGAGGTGTCAAGTACTATTTTTTTATCTGCTATATTATTAAAATAAATTTTGTAAAATCCTTTATTGGCCAGGCTGATATGTGCTTTGCGCGCTATTATGGCAGCAGAGTCTCTCACTACCATATTGTCTTGTACCCACTCTGCCACGTATATTTTTTTGGGTGTGTCAAAGGTGGTTTCTACATAAATATGATAGAGCTTATTAGCGCTTTTCTCTTGCTCATTGCATGCTACAATCAGGTCAAATGCAGCCACAAAAATCAATATAACTGTAGTATTTTTTGTTATTAAATATTTTTTCACAACTTTAGCTGGGTATTTTCGTAATTAGGGTTCAGTTTTATATATTTTATTAAATCATAATCCCATACACTATTGAGTATAATGAAAGGCAAAGCATTGTTTATTATCAACCCTATATCGGGAGGCAAAGATAAAGAATATGTACCAATGTTAATCAAACAAATGTTTAGCAATCATGAATATGAAATAGTATTTACCGAGCGTGCAGACCATGCCACAGAAATCACCGAGCAAGGCATGAAACTGGGCTTTGAAAACTTCATAGCCATAGGTGGCGACGGTACTGTGAATGAAGTAGCCAAATCACTCATAGGCACTACGCATAATTTGGGCATCATCCCTTTTGGCTCAGGCAATGGGCTGGCAAGGCACAACAAAATTCCCATGCACGTGAAGGGTGCATTTGAGGTAATTATCAATCACCACATTACACGCATAGACACTTGCGAGCTCAACGGGCTGCCATTCATCAATATGTCAGGCGCAGGATTTGATGCACATATTGGCAAGTTGTTTGCAGAAAGCAAAGAAAAAGGCAGGGGATTTCAAAAATATATTTCTACCACCATTCATGAGTTTATGAACTACAAATCGCAAAACTACACCCTCTCACACAGTGGGAAAAAGGTGAATATAAATGCATTTTTGATAAGCTTTGCCAACTCATCGCAATATGGCAACAATGCTTTCATAGCACCCAACGCCAATATGCAAGACGGACTCATAGATGTATGCATTATGAAGCCTTTTCCTCCCATCAATATTGTAGAATTGGGCTATAAATTGTTCACCCGCGGGATAGAAAATTCCAGATATTTTGAAACATTTAAGACAGACAGTATTGAAGTGCTGCGTGAGCAAGATGGCGAAATACATGTGGACGGCGAACCTGTGAATGCTGAAAAAAAACTCACTATCAAGGTGATACCAAGCAGCCTGAATATTATTACACCAAATATGTAATATATATATATTTGATTTAAGAATTAAAATTTTAAATTGAATATGTTTTTCCAGTCATTCACTAACCCACTCAAAACGTTTTGCCATGTGTGAGGCCTACCAATGCACTCACCACAGGAGGAAATGGTTTTAGAAGTGCTATTACTGCTTCTGTAAGAAATTCGCTGCCCAACAGCGACTGCAAAATGCGCCCGGCCCTCAGCCTGGCTGCAAAGTTGCCGTTCCACACCTGCGTATATTGGTTGCACAACTCATCAAGACTTATTTTGTGTTCCAAATATTGTATGGCAAGCCCTGATAATATTTTAGAGGCATGCATAGCCATGCTCATACCATTGCCACACAAAGGTGCTATCATACCTGCACTGTCTCCTGCCATAGGTATGTGGCGGTGTATGAGTTCTTTTTGGTCAAATGTAATTTGTGATATGCTCACAGGAGTTGGTGTTATTTTTTTATATTTAGTTAAATAATTTTTGAGCCATGGGTTGCACATGAGCATACGCTCTTCCATCATTGGTATGCTATTTTGATACTCTGAAAGGTTATTGGAGGTAGTAAGATAGCATAGGCAATAAGTGTCATTTTCTACTTTTGATATGCCTGCATAGCCGTCTTTGAAATTGTGTAGTTCTATAATATGGTCCGGCAAGTCTGCATGTATATGATATTTTACTCCTATGTAATTATGTTGCCCTTTATATTTGGTGCGTGTAAATTTTCTTTCATTTTTTATGTCAATGTTCGACCGTTTGCCCCAGCACCCAATGGCCAATCGAGCACTTATTTCTACCTTTTGTGTAGTATTAATAATGTATTGATTATCAGCATATAATATGTTTTCTACTTTGTAGTGATGTAGTACTACACCCTTGCGGTGGGCCATTTGCCATAGCTCATGGTCAAAGGTATGCCTGCTTATGCCAAATCCTCCGGGCTTGAGCATGTGTTGTATGATATTGCCTCTTGGCGATGATATGTGCAACTGTGTGATGCGTGGCAAAGAAAACTCATGAAATGGAAACCCAATGACCTGCTCCAAAAATGGGTACGATTCCATAGATATGTATTCGCCGCATACCTTATGTATAGGATATGTTTCTTTCTCAATCAAGCATACCTTATATCCTGCATTGGCCAGCTGTAAGGCTGTGCACAAGCCTGCTATGCCGCCCCCCACTATGGCTACATCATATTTTACAATATTATTCATGGATATATTTTATGACCAACCATCTGAATGCCCATAGCCATAATATCTGTACTTTGCCCTCATCATTATCGTTTGCAGCTGCTGCTAACTCTGAGTGTGTGAAACCTCTCAATACAGATAAAGGGGCATCGTTTTTTACCAAATATGATTTTGAAAACAACTTTGTAATCCACATTATGCTGTAATATGCCAAAGGGTGCCTGTGAAGGTCGTTTATAAGCCACGCTTTGCGCGCATGAGTGCTACACCAGTGTATATATTGTTGCAACTCTGCGTCATTCAGATGGTGGCAAAAAAGTGCAGAAGTTACAATATCAAACTGTTGATTTACAATATTATAGTCTGCACATATAAATTGTATTTCAGGATATTTTTTACAAGCATTTTTTGCATAATTTATGCAATCCTGCTTCATATCTATCCCATAAAATTGTACTTTCAGATTATTTTTTCTTGCCCATTTGGCCATGGCAATGAGCGTGTCGCCACCACCGCAACCTATATCTGCCAATGTAATTTGGGTATGAGCAGCTAATTTTTTATACATATGTTTTAGCCCAATCAGTGTCACATCATGACCTCCGAGAAAGGTGTTGATAAACTGTAGTTCTCTCAGATTTTGATATAATTCTTGCTGAGGTATATTATCTTTGTCCAAATATTCTTTTTCGAAACTTCTAATTAGAAAATCGGGCATTATTATATAGATTTGAGTACAAATGTTTCGGTGGTGAGCCCCGGTCCGAATGCTGCACCAAATATAGTATCGCCAGCAAGTGGTTTTTGATTTTTTGTGATATGCTCCAACACAAATGATATAGTGGGTGACGACATATTGCCAAATTTTTGCAATATCTCATACGATGCTGCCATGCATTCGTAGGGTAGTGATAATTCACTTTTTATAGTATCCAATATGCGTTTGCCCCCCGGATGTATAGCCCAGTATTTTACATCGCCTATACTAAGGTGGCTGTGTGCCAATGAGTTATTTACTATATTTTGAAATCCTTTTTTGAGCAATTGCGGAATATAGGAGGTCAAAGTCATCAAAAATCCTTTGGAGGAAAGCTGCCATGCCATGTCATTCCTGCCCTCGTTGTCCACCTCTGAATAAAAATGTGCAATGCTGTACCATGAATTTTGTGCATCATTATTTATGAGCATGGCTGCGGCACCATCTGCAAAGAGCAAGTTTGAGAGGTTATTATCCATTGTATTTTCACGCTGAAAATGCAGCGAGCACAGCTCTACAGATACTATAAGTACTTGCGCATCGATAATTTGAGAGCAAATTGCATGCGCCTGTTTCATAGCATGAATGGTAGCGTAGCAACCCATAAAGTTCACTGAGGTACGATGTATATTTCGGCTCATATTTAGTTTTTGTAGCAGCCAAAGGTCCAATCCCGGGGCTGCCATACCTGTGCAGCTCACTGTAATAAGGTGAGTTATTGATGAATATTTGCGCTCAGGTATTGCATTTTTGATAGCTTCAATAGCCAGCAGTGGAGCTTGCTCACAGTACATTTGCATGCGCTCATCCATAAGTGGAAAAGGAGTCATGTGATCGTTTTTAGGGTAAAATATTCGCTCTTCTACGCTACACTTATAGTCAGGCATGATGCAATAGCGGGTATCAATGCCGCTGTTTTTGTATAATACAGATTGCTTGCGATAGTCATCATCAGAAAGTTTTTGAAAAAATTTCATAAAATGCAATATCTCTTCTTGCTTGTACCTGTGTGCAGGCACGGCTGTACCTATAGCAGCTATATAACTCATAAAAAGATATTTAAGATATAACCAAAAATGATGGACAAGTGTTCATAAGTATTGTTGTACATGTATTCATTACTTATACATTTGATTTTTTGAGTAATAGAATATCCACATAAAAAATATATATACCTTTGCGCATACATTTTTGTTATATAAATAGTGCTCTCCGTACTTCTCCTTTTGCCGTTATTTTTTTGCTTTATTCTGCTGTGTTTGAGCAAAAGATACCAATACCTCTATCGCTTGGTTACACTTGCAAGCACTTTGGGTGCGCTATTTTTATCAATATATCTAGCCTATCTGTTTAATTATCAAACAGAAGCATATCAATTTTTTTACAAAGCCGACTGGATATCGCTGGCACTGGGCAGCTTTGGTAAGCTATCCATAGACTACTGTGTGGGTATAGATGGCATATCACTATCCTTGTTATTACTCACCTCGTTTATCTGCTTCATAGCCGTGTGGAACTCAGAAGGAGTAATTACAGAAAAACATAAAGCATACTATTCACTCATATTACTATTACAGAGCGCATTGATAGGATGCTTCATATCATTAGATTTATTTTTGTTTTATCTATTTTTTGAGCTCATACTTTTGCCCATGTACTTTTTGATTGGTATTTGGGGAGGTCCGCGCAAAGAGTATGCTTCTATCAAGTTTTTTCTTTATACCTTATTAGGCTCTATATTTATATTGCTGGCTATCATTGCATTATACATATCAGGGTTTGACCCTCAAGAGTCTGCAAGCCTGCGGGCAAGCGACATAGTGCATACCTTCAGGATAGACATTCTCCAAGTACCAGGGCATATATTGCAAAATACTATGCTTGCCGAAAACTATCCGTATACCATATTTGGGCTTACTTATCGAGAGTGTACTTTTTTGCTGCTCTTTGTAGGCTTTATCATCAAGCTGCCATCTGTACCATTGCATACATGGCTGCCCGATGCACATGTGGAGGCACCTACTCCTGTGTCTGTGCTACTGGCTGCTATCTTGCTCAAAGTAGGGGCTTACGGCCTTATCCGTATTGCTATGCCTATATTTCCTGCCGAAGCGTTACATTTTTCATGGCTCATCAGTGGGTTGGGTGTGGCATCTATATTGTGGGGTGCATACAATGCTTTGGCACAGAATGACTTAAAAAAAATGATAGCCTACTCATCCGTTTCGCACATGGGCTATGTGCTATTGGGCTTAGCAGCCTTTAATATAGAGGGACTCGTAGGAGCAGTATATCAGATGGTGAGCCATGGGTTGCTGTCTGCAGCACTATTTCTGATAGCAGGGGTACTATACCACCGTACGCATACTCGCAATATTGATGCCTTTGGAGGGTTGGCACATGCCATGCCTATGTATGCTGCGGTAGTTACTATTACATTTTTTGCAAGCCTTGGCTTGCCATGCTTCAGTGCATTTGTAGCAGAGATTATGATATTTTTGGGTGCGTTCAGTTCTTATTATATCCCCAAGTGGCTTACCATCATGGCTATATTTGGTCTTATACTCACCGCCGGATATTTTTTGTGGACACTACAGCGTATGTTTTTGGGCAAATATTATGTGCACAATTTGAAAGATAAGATAGCTGATTTGAAGTATGAAGAAGTAATTTCTTTTGCGTTTTTACTGTTTTTAGTAATAATATTGGGTGTTTTTCCACAATTATTAATTAATTATTTGCAACCGGCATGTAAAACTATTGTGGAAATGTACCATATAGCCATATATTAACTTATACATAATCAATATTTTACACCTCAAATTAAAGTAAAAAAAAAATTATAGTATTTTCTTTGAATAATTAAATTTTTGTTATTTTTGTAATTGTATTCAAATAATAATAAATTGTATTATATCACTATATCTTGGCGATGAAAAAAATTATACCTTTAATAATACTGATTGGAGTAGGTTTTGTTTCCTATTCACAGCAAGTTCCTCTTTTCAGCCAATATATGCTGAACCCTTATTTAGTAAACCCGGCTGTGGGTGGTACCAGCGACCACTATGACCTGAAACTAGGCTTCAGACAGCAATGGGTAGGTATAGACGGTGCCCCTCAAACTTACTATCTAAGTGGACATGGGCACGTAGGCAAAGACCACGTGAGGCTTCGCGGGCGCCACCGCAACCAAAACAGTTGGCATCATGGCTTAGGCTTTGTAATATTGGGCGACCGTACCGGACCCATCAGCCAATATACCGTACGCCCATCTTATGCGTATGATATGGCTATAAACAGACAAATACGTATTTCGTTTGGAGTGGCATTGGGAGTGAAACTATTTAATATAAATGGTTCTTTATTAGAGCCTTATGACAAGGGCACTTTTGATTATACATTGGCCAACAGTCGCAATACTATAGCCCCTGACGGGTCAATAGGTGCATGGATATATCACAAATATTGGTATGCGGGTGCGTCTATAGACCAAATATTTTTTGCAGGACTAAAAAGCCCTTATGATGGTTTTGTAGTAAAAAACACACAAACCGGCACCGCTGAATCTTATTATGCACCCAGTGATGTGAATTTGGTAAACCGGCTTACTCAGCACTATTACATTACTGGTGGCGGTATATTTCACCCAAGCCGTGAGATAGCCATCATACCATCTGCCATGATACGCACTGCCTATGGGGGAGGCGGATTTGCAATAGACGTCAATACTAAAGTGCGCTACAACAACTTAGTATGGGGTGGCATGTCATTGCGCAACCTGAGCGAGTTTGCTGTACTTATAGGTGTATTACTCAACAAGAAATTTGAAATAGGATATTCTTATGATTATACGCTAAGCTTGCTGAGTGCCAAAAGCAACGGCTCGCATGAGATACTGCTTGGCTACCGCCTTGAGCCGCGTGCGCACATACTATCTCCTTCAGATTTTTGGTAGGACACTTTTCTTAAATATCCGTCAATATACTAAAGTTGAATACCGAACGCTTTTGATAAGTTGGGTCTAAGTTATCATTGCCCAGTATCTGCTTTTGAAAATTGTAGTCTGTGAATGAGCACTCCAATCTTACCACTGTATTGTAATAGGATACTATATTAAGCGCAGCACCCATACTGCCAATGAGCCTGTTGGCCAAAAAATAATTTCCATACATAGGTGCATACACATCGTTGCGTGCTACATAGCCCCAATCTGCAAACAATGTAATGTAGGTATCTACAGGCACTACCCTAAACTGGCGAATGGGTATTATTTTTTTAAAATCTAATATGGTAGAAAACACGCGATACCTCAAAGAGTTGCGATTGAGAAAGTAATGTTGACCTTCGGTCACAAATATTTCATATCCTCGCACAAAGTCTTCTTTGTTGCGGTCGCCCATGGCACGCGACTCTGCATAGGGCTGTATGACAGGTGCTGATAATTTGGTGCGAATTTTGTAGGCATACAAAAATCTTTTGCCCAGCTCAAAATACCTGTTATGTGTCACAAATAGTCGTGTGAGGTGTATAGAGTCTATATTGGTAAACCCCAATTGCTCTAATTCAATATTTAAGTACAACCCCTTATGAGCAAACTGCTTACGGTCGCGCGTGTCGTAGGTAAAGGTATATTTGGATGAAAAGTATCTTACAGTATTGCGTTGCTGCAAGTAATAATCAGGGTTTACATGTCGAGCCAATGAGTCGCTGATATGTCCATAGTTGTAATACATTTCAAAGTTGTGATTGGTAAAATAATGTGGACGGTAGCGTATAGATAGCCCCGCACGATAGGCAAATCTCACTTTTGAGGTATCGGGAAGCATAAATTCTTTGAGCAGATGGTTTTGGGTGTATGCCATTAGTTTGCGACCATCGCTATAGCTCACCACAGGGCTTATGCCTATGGTTTGTTTTTTGTTGATATATGGTATGTCGTACGACACTTCATAATTATTTACATACCCTGCTTGAAAGGTAAATTTGAGTGTTTCGTTTCGCCCTCTGCAGTTGCGCTGCAGTAGCCTTATGCCATAGTTGAGTCTTGATACATCAAGCCCATAAATGAATATGAGCTCATTCAGATTACGGTCTGCCTGCTCAAATATAGGTTGTGGAATGGTGTACCACATTTCATGTACTTTAATATGTATATCGGCTGTTGCATTGCTATCGTGCCTTATCAGTTTCACATCTACTGTCACAAAAAGGTTGGTATTGAATATTTTATTACGTTCCCACTTCATGAGTGAGTCGGCTGCTGCTGCAGGCACCAAATCTCCTTCTTTATATGCCAGCTCACGCCTGATAATGGTAGGTTTGGTACGTTTGTTGCCTTCTATGATAACCTGCTCTAAGGTATAATTTTGGGGTTGGGCAAATAATTGTATGCAATACAACCAAGGCACGAGGCAGTATATACCAATGAGTTTCAAAGCAGAAGAATAATTCAAGTAAAATATAAAACGGCAAAAATAAGACATAAATTATTATATAAGGTTTATTTTTTGACTTAGAGGTATATAAGTAGTGATTGATGATGAAGGTATTGATATAGTGCTTAGGTGTTATATATTTAGAGTTTATAGTATAAACAAATAAACTTACATGCAGTGTGCATATCACTTATTCACTGCCATTGGTGCAGATTTTCTAAAATGTTATTAACTTCGTAAAAGGATATTTTGAGAACTTGATGATAAACAGGCTAATTATTATTATAAGTATTGTTTTTTTTTCATGCACACTATCGCGTGCCCAATGGTCAGTATTTCCACTCCAAAGCTTATCGCAAGATGCATATTATGTGAAGGATACAGCAAATATCATATCTACCGATAATATTATTTCAAAAGCTGCCTATTTTAAGCAAAACCGTGCAAATATATTTATGCTCGATGAAAAGGCTACTACCTACTGGATAACTTTTAAGTTTGATATTACAAATATATCAGAGCCTGCATTTTTTTACGATGCATCAAATTTTTATCACATCTCACACTACATACAGTCTGGCGATACACTCATAAGTTTGGCACCATATATACAAAAGCTGCCATATTTGTCGGCTGCCATCATTAATATTTCCAGCTTTAAGTACATAGGTAAAAGTACAAAAATATATTCCAAAATTGTACTTTTGCGCGATGTAATGATCCCTATCAAAGGGGGAGAATACATGGACTGCCTTAGGTATCAATTGCTGTCATTCTTTTTTGACGCATTGTTTTTTGGTATATTTTTTATCATATTTTTATACAATGTGTTTATGTATGTCACATTTAGGCAGCGATATTTTTTATTTTACATTTCCTATATATTTTTCACGGCTATTTATATGATATATTGGAAAGGGTACACTCAACTGCTACCGTCCCCATGGCATATCATGATTGTAAATAATACTTCTATCATAAACACATTAAATGCATTTAGTATAGCTCTTTTTATTATCACATTTTTTAATATCCACTCCCAATTTCCTAAAATGTTTTTGACTATAGTGGTATTTCATGTGCCATTTATACTAAAATTTGTATTAGACACTCTGGGATACACGAAATATACAAATATACTCTTTGAAATCACTGTGATGGCTAATGGTATTAATTTTTTGTGGGTCACGTTATATCTGTATATCAAAGGCAACCGCAATGCCATATACTCCTTTATAGGTTGGGCAGGCTTTATAGCCTCTATATTTGTCATCATATTCACGGCAAGAGGCGTACTGCCCTACACATTGCTTACAAAGCACCTGATACCCTTGGCCACAGTGGTAGAAACCATACTTTTTTCGGTAGCCATAGGCCTCAGGATCAATGAATACCGCAATGAAAAGCAGCTTGAGCTTGAAAAATCATTGTACGAAAAAGAGATGCTCATTGAGGAACTCACCCAAAAGGAAGAGCTGCTCACCGCAAACGAAGAAGAGCTTACCTCCAGAGAAGAAGAACTCAGGCAATCTTTTGAAGAAATATCTGCTACCAATGACGAGCTTATCAAGATAAACCAATATATACTAGAGAAAGAAAAACAAATAACTGCCATAGTAGACAATACTACAGACCTGATATTGTCTATAGACAATAACTATAAAGTCACCTTTGCCAACAAAGCGGCCAAAGATGCGTATGTGCTATTCAGCTCGCATGAGTTTATGATAGGCGATACAGTTTTTAACTATATAGATGAAAAATATCATGACTTTTACAAAGACACCTATGCGCAAGTATTTGCCGGCGAATATGTGTATCAAGTGACAGAAAATATTGAAAAACTTGCGGGCAAATACATATCCGAAGAGTTTTATAGCCCTATCAAAAATGAAAATAATGTGATCACAGGCATAGCCATATTCATCCGCGATGTGACCATGCGCGAAAATGCCGAAGCCAAACTTAGGGAGCAAGATAGAGTGTACTCTGCTATCATCAATAGTACTGATGAATATATATTGGCACTAGACCAAGATCTGCAAATCATAGCCTACAACAACAACTATGCAAATGTGATAAAAACATTATTTAATATAGAACTGGAGCCGGGCAAATATAGCGCATTAGCACTATTGCCTCCGGAACTGAAAGATGAATATGCTATAATATTTGAAAAAGTATTAAGAGGTGAAAGGCATATCAGAAACTTTGCCCGTCTAAACAGGGAAAATATGCCTGACAGATACACGCAAGAAAACTTTAATCCAATATATGATGATAATGGTAGTATCAAAGGCATAGCAGTATTTGCCGATGACATCACCAAAGAGGTACAAGCCAATATGAAGCTGGTAGAAAGTGAAAACATGCTTAAGATGGCACAACAAGTAGCCAAAATAGGAAGTTGGATATATAATATAGAAAAAAATGAGATAAAATGGTCTGACCAGATGTATGAAATATTTGGCATAGATCCTGCCTACAAACTCAATATTGAAACTTATTTCGCATTACTGCCGGCACAAGTACAAACTCAAAATAAGCAATTGGTAGAGAGGTGCTTAAGTGCCAAAGAGTCTTATGTTTTAGAATATAAATATAAGACCCCTAAAGGTGAAACAAAATACCTTAGAGGCATAGGCATGCCTAAAATAAATGATACAGGCAGCGTGTGGCAGATATATGGCAGTGTACAAGATGTGACAGAGATAAAACTTGTAGAGATACAAATGCAAACCCAAACAGAAGAACTGATAGACAGCAACCGCAAAGCAGCCGAATACCGCCTCATAGCACTACGCTCTGTCATGAACCCTCACTTTCTCTTCAACTCGCTCAATTCTATACAATACTACATTGCCAAAAATGAAAAAGAAAACGCACTCAACTACCTTTCTACCTTCTCAAAACTAATACGCTCTATACTCAATAGCAGCCTGCAAAATACAAATACACTCGCTACAGAACTAGAGATATTGAAGTTATATATAGGTCTCGAAAGCCTAAGGTTTGACCAAAAATTTAAAACAACTATCCACGTAGATACTAACATAGATGCCGAAAATACAGAAATACCCTCGCTCTTGCTACAACCTTACGTAGAAAATGCTATATTACATGGACTTTATAATAAGAAAAACGATACTAATGGTCACTTAAAAATAGATTTTAGAAAACATAAAAATAAACTATTGTGTATAGTGCAAGACAATGGTATAGGCCGTGAAGAAGCTATGAAAATACGCCAATCAGGGCTCTCACACAAATCTGTAGGCATGATAGTGACCAAAGAAAGGCTGGAATTAATAAATAAAAATAATAATTTGTCGGTGCAAATCACTGACTTAAAAGATGATAAAGACAAACCGTGTGGTACTAAAGTAGAAGTTTCTATAATAATTCAAACATAAATATTACTTTATCGTTATATTTGTATTATGCTCAAATCCATAATAGTAGATGACGAACAAAAAAGCCGCGAAAGCTTGAAAATACTCCTCGAAGAGTTTTGCAAAGATGTAACGGTGCTGGAGCTTGTAAAGTCTGTAGATGAAGCCATAGAGGCCATAGCAGAATACAACCCTGACCTTATTTTTTTGGATATACAAATGCAGCAAGAGACAGGCTTTGACCTGCTCAACAAGCTCGATAAAATAGACTTCGACATAATATTCACCACCGCACATTCAGAATTTGCCATAGAAGCTATCAAGTTTTCGGCGGTAGATTATTTGCTCAAGCCTATTGACATTACAGAGCTCAAAAACGCAGTGAAACGTGTAGAAAAGAAAAAAGCAAAAACAGACATAAAGGAGCAACTTGAGACTCTGCTGCACAATTTCAAATCCGAAAATTCGGACAACTTCAAATTGGCAATACCATCTTCTGAAGGATTGCTTTTTGTAAACATCAAAAACATACTGTACTGCGAGGCACTGAGCAACTATACCAAAATACATATGAAAGACGGCAAAGCACACCTTATCACTCGCACCCTAAAAGAATATGAAAAAATGCTGTCGAGGTACAACTTTTTGAGAATACACCATGCATTTTTGATTAATACCAACGAAATAAAAAAATATGTAAAAGGCGATGGCGGCTATGTGGTTATGAGTAATGACTCTTCAATAGACGTGTCAAAACGCAAAAAAGAAGCTTTTCTTAAAGCTATGGGACAGATGTAAAGGTCACCTCTCATTTATTATTCAAATAATTAAATCCCAAAGTTTTTTCATTTGACCAAAATATTACATTTTTGCCCTCAATATGAAAACAATTGATATCAATATATTTTTTATAGTAGATGCTGTAAAAAAGCGTTTCAAGGCATTTGCATATACTAATCTTGCGATAGTGCTGTTGGCAACGGGAGTTTCATTTCTGCTACCTGTATATTATGAGTCCAAAATAGTATTTTACCCATACAGCCCCGAAGCCAGCGACCCTCGCACACTACTTGCTGAAGAAATATTTGTGGCCGTATTCAGCGACATAGACCAGTCTGAAAAATTTATACTGCTCGGCAAATCGAGAAGCATAAAAAAATATGTGATAGATAAATACAACTTATACAAAAGGTATAAAATAGACCCACAAAAACCCGGTGCCGAATACAAAATACTCAAAACACTGGAGGAAAACTTTAAATTCAAAAAACTTGAAAACGGAGGCGTAGAAATATCAGTATTTGACTATGACAGAGATACCGCCGCTTACATGGCCAATGATATAGTAACCAAAATTGACATTACAGCCAACCAAAATATAAAAATCAAAAACCAAAAATTATTTGATGTATATGAAATGCAGCATAATAGGCTTCTCAGATATGTAAACTCACTGAAAGACAGCCTTAAGGCAGTGAGAAAAAACAGAAGGACAGATATGAAAAATGAGGTGGCACTCAACAATCAGATAGCATTTGCCATGGAAGAATATACCAAAATAAAATTCAGGTATGAGCAGTCGAGCACCATCAAAGACTATGACCTGAAGACACTCATGGTAGTGGAAGAAGCACAACCCAACTATGAAAAAGCACGCCCCAAACGAGCCTACATAGTAGCAGGAGCATTTGCAGTAGGGCTATTGCTCACCACCGTAGTCTTTGCCAGCATAGAGTTTTTTAAGAAAATGTGGAAATAATTTGCCATTATGAACTCCACATTTGCCCCTGACAAAAAGCAAATATTGTATCTATCGTTAGGCGGGGTATTCATCACTTGTGCACTTACGGCAGAGTTTATAGGCACCAAAATATTCTCCCTCGAAAAGCTATTGGGACTGTCTCCGGCACAAATTACATTTTTTGGTGATTATACCCTTGACTTTAACCTTACAGCAGGGGTGCTGATATGGCCGGTGGTATTTATCATTTCAGACATAGTCAATGAATATTATGGAGTAAAAGGTGTGAAAATCATCAGTTACCTCACTGCAAGCCTCGTGGCAATGGCATTTGTAATAGTATATGTGGCTACTTTGCTGCCTCCTGCAGACTTTTGGCTCAGTATTAATGCCAAAGACCCTGCCAATCACAAATTTGATATAAACTTTGCTTATAATACCATTTTTAGGCAAGGTATGGGTATTATTATTGGTTCGTTATTTGCTTTTTTGATAGGTCAGGTTACAGATGCTTACATATTCAGTTGGGTCAAAGCTATGACACAGGGCAGATACATCTGGCTACGAGCCACCGGCTCTACCATAGTGTCGCAACTGATAGACAGCTTTGTGGTACTGTTCATAGCATTTTATGTATTTGGCAATTGGGAGGTATATTTTGTATTGGCAGTAGGCACTATGAACTTTATGTACAAAATGGCAGTAGCCATATTACTCACTCCCCTGCTCTATTTGGCTCATTATCTTATAGATATATATCTTCAAAAAATAAAAACGTGTTAATACTGCATGTCAGAAATCTTGTGGCGATACTGACCTCCAATGCACCAACGATGTCTTAAAATCATATTCAAAAACAAAACCACTGTCTATCAGGTATTGAGGCACTATATGGGTAGGTCTGGCCACTTTGCGCACACGCACTGGGTGTATACCTTTTATGCCCGGATACACCGCATGTAAAATTTTGGATATGGCTATTAAAATAGGCATGGGAATATGCCAAGTGATAGCGCGCGAGCCTGTTACCTCTTTGATTATTTGTATCATGGAGGTTAGATTTTCGGTGTATTTTTCTACATAGTTGTATATTACAGTAGGCTTATCTTGCTTCATAGTAAATACTACGCTTGCACAAAGGCCATATATATAGCCGTATGATTTACGTATTTGTCCTGAGCCCGGGAGAAAAAAATATCCTTTTTTTATGGCTGTTATCATTCTAAGGATATTGCCGGGGTCTCCGGGGCCGTATATCACTCCGGGTCTTGCTATTATCAGTCTTTTGGCAGGCACACCTGCACACTGCCATAACCTGTGGATGTACTCTGCCTGCATTTTTGAGACGCCATATGGGGTATTGGGGCACAGCATATCATTCTCAGTAGTGGCGTGAGCAGTAGGTCCGTAGGGTGAAATACTGCTTGTAAAAAATATATTATTGCAGCCTATTATTTGTGCAAAATAGCACACGTTTTTGGCACCATTTACATTGGTATCAAAGTACTCATGGTCAGAGTGTCCGGGCTCTCGGTGTATGGCAGCTATGTTAAAAATCCAGTCAATGGGGTGGTGTATGGGAGCTTTGGAAAGTGGCTTGCGTACATCGGCAAAATAGAAAATGATATTAGGGTTGCCGGCAAGCGAAGATGGCTTAATGTCTGCAATGTATATAGTGGTAAATATATTATGTTGCAGCAAATATTGTGCCATATGAGTGCCTATATATCCCGAACCGCCAAATATTAAGCATGCAGACATTATTTATGGTTTATTTTTTAATAATAATAGAAATAGTTGATAATATTCATTTAATATTTTGTCCCATGAAAAATTATTGAGGATTTTGAGAGAGTTGTTTTGAATAAAAATATCCTTTTTATTGATGCTGTTATCATCTATTAAATAATTTTTTACATCTATGTAGTCTTCAAAGTACAAGGCCTCATCACCCAATATTGAGGAGTTGAATATATTTTTGTTGGCACAAATAAATGCTCCGGATGCCATGGCTTCGAGTAATGATGGATTGGTGCCTCCTACAGAATGGCCATGAAAATATATCTTAGAGTAATGACGCAGATTATTTAGTAAATCCATATTATAAATAGCTCCTAAAAATCTGATTGATACAGAATTCATGTATTTTTTTTTTAGATATATTCCGTATTTACTTTCGTGGTTTCCTACTACAATCATTTGACATTTTGAATTTGACAATACATATCCGTCAAGTATTACCTCTACATTATTTTCTTTTTCCAGTCTTGCTATTATTAGATAATAACTATCAGGTGATAAAGCAAAATCTGATAATATGTTTTGGTCAAAGTGTTTTACTAACTCTGCGCCATATGCTATGTATGTAGATGTTTTGCGATACCTTGCATATATATATTTTTGTATACCTATAGAATCTGCCACTAAATGATGGCTTTTATTGATTGCTATACTTTCTGCCAGGTGCAAAAACTTTTGCACGATGAATTGGTATTTTGTTCTTTTCCATTCCAGTCCATCCATATTTGTTACAATTAATGACATTTTAGGGAATAAAAATGACCAAATAGAGCTACTGGTGTACCCCAATTGAAGAATTATATCAAAATTTCTTTTTCTAGAGTCCAATATACAATTAAGGTCATAAATAAATTGTCCAAATGTACCTATAGTTTTTTCATAATCATGCTGATGTATTATGTGTACACTACCCCACATTTTATCTTTGTAAGGGTGGCTGGTGGAATTATATACATATATTTCTACGCCTTTATGAGCCAAGTATGTAGATAGATAGGCTGCAAACTGTTCAAATCCTCCATAATAGTTTGGCACACCCCTAGTACCTAATATGGCTATTTTCATAAATTAATTTCTTTTATAAATATTTTTGCTGATGTATCCCAATTATATTTTTTTTGAATAGTTTGTGAAATTAAGTTCAATTTTTCTTTGTCAACAGGTTTTTCAACCACATTTTTTAGTTTGAGTTCAAATTCACTAATATCGTATGGATTGAAATGTAAATCTTCAAAAAAGTTAAATTCAGACATTGCTGTTACATTTGAGCACATTACTGTGACTTTCATAGCAGCCGCTTCTAAAGGAGGAATTCCAAAACCCTCAGCTAAAGAAGGATATACAAATAATTTGGTGTTTTTTAATAATATTCTCATCTGTACGTCATCTAATTGCTCAAAATGAAAAATATTAATTTTTATATTTTGTGAGAGCTGGTTATATAAATATTCAAATTTTATATTTTTTAGTGATTTTTTTCCTACAAATACCAATTTTATACCTTTCTCATAGAGTTTAAGATTTAGATAAGCATTCAAGAGTAAATGATGGTTTTTTCTTGGCTCAAATCTGCTTATATACAATATATATTTTTGTGGATCTAAATTTGAAAATGGCCATGCAGAATGGTCAATTTTGTAAAATTGTTCGTCTACAGCATTAGGCGTAATGAATATTTTTTGATTTTGAATCTTAAATGCATCTGCTATGCTGATTTTTGAATGTGTAGAAACTGTATTTACTTTATAACTTATAAAAGAAGAGTATCTAAATAGTATTTTTCTAATAAAAACATACTTTACAGAAAAGAAAAAAGGATATTCTATAAATAGTAAATCATGAATTGTGGTTACATATTTGCACACCGGAACTAACGGTCCTATATATTGAAAGTGTGCTATATCAATTTTGTAAAAAAAAATTAAAAAATAGAACTGAGTATTGAGGTTAATAAAATGATTATGAAATGTGCTTTTGATAAAATACGCATTTGAATAATTGCCAAATACTGCTTCGAAATTTTTTTTGCTTCTACATACAAAATAATATTTTGATTGCGGTGTCAATTTCAAGATACTTTTGTATAACCCTATAATAAATGTCTTTGTCCCCTGAAACTCCCCATCAAGTACATGAGCATCAACTAATATTTTTTTCATTTCTATCAAATCTTTGAGCTATTAATACAGCTATGATTATATAGTAAATAACTACAAATGAATTATCAACCAAAAATATTGCCATGGTATATATATAACTTTCTACATAATTTATATTATGGATAAATAATGTGAATATTACCCCTATAAAAAGCATTGCTCCCACCCACCCATAGTCGAATATTATTTTTATAAAGTCGTTATGGGGGTTGCCTAATTCACTAACATCGTATCTTGCAGGGTCAAGGTGTAATTGTAGATATCTATCAGCTTGACCTGGACCATGGCCAAAAAAAAACTTTAATATATCAGCATTTTGAATTTTTGTTTGCAATATTTTAATAAATACTTCACGTGAACTAAGTACATGGTTTATAGAAATTTTGCTGTCTAATTCTGATAATTCAAGGAAAATATCTGCAATTTCTACCATAAAATACCCAACAAATAATAATGATATATATGTACCACCCAATAAAATAACAGATAGGGCCTTAGAACTTAATTTTTGGAGTATAGGCTTATGTATGGTATATATATATACCAATCCAACTATCAATCCCAAATATGTAACTCTTTTGCTTGCTAATAAAGATATGATTAGACTTAATGTTAAGAATAACCAATCCTTTGACCTCAAAAAATAAAGCACAAAAATTCCAAAAATAAAGCCTACTGTGAACTCGTTACTATTATTTTGGTCAGCAATTAATAGAGAATTTATTGTTTTAAAGTTTATACTAAATCCAATAGAAAAAAAATAACAAAAAGTTAATACTAAAAAAATAACTTTTATGTGTATATGATTAGGACGCATATTCAACATCCCTACCATAAGTGAAAAAAGTATTATTAATATATCCCTGAAATAGCTCTTAAAATATATATCGTTTTTTATATTTAAAGCAGTAGAAATAAGGACAAGTATAATATAAATTAATAAGGCTATAAATTCGTTAGTATAAATTAACTTATTTGGCGCGATAACACTGTCTTTGATTATATAATAATTAAGTATATATATTAATACAGAAAAAATAGGAATGGCGTATATTATATAGTTTAGCTTAAATATAAAAATCAATATTAGAGAAGGGCATAATAAAAAATATACAAAAAGGTCATTAATTCTTAATTTCATTATTATATAGAAAGTCTTTTACTCCGTTTAGAATACCTAATGATGAACTTGGCTTTAATTTGATTAATTTTAGTAATGCCCTTAAAAATTGAAAAAGAAGCGCAATAAATAATAGTTTTTTTTTATATTTATTAATTATGTTCAGCCCATTTCTACTATAATAATATTCTGCCAAATAGCCCCTACCGATGCTTCCCCCTACTTTGTCATATATTATTATATTTTCGTCTAATCTTAGGGTAACATTTTGGGCTTTGGCTCTTAAACACCAATCTGTTTCTTCCCAATACAGAAATAGGTCTTCCCTCATATATCCAATGCTATCTAATGTATTTGAATGAAATATTAAACAACCACCGTGTATGTAGTCAATTTTATTAAATCTATCCTTTTTTTTGCAAAAAATTATTGTGGCAGTGTAAAAGTTTATACTTGCCCCTCCATAAGCTATGACATTATTGTGGTCATAATAGTCTATAATTACACCACCTATAATATCATTCTTTGAGAACTTATCTATATTGTTATTTAAGTAGGATATGGTATCTTTAGTTGGTATAGAATCAGGGTTAAGCATCCATATCCAAGAATCATACAAATCAAACTTCTTAAGAAATAAATTGTTTCCGGCAGCAAAACCATTGTTTGTTGAAGATAATATAAAAGTAAACCTGCATGTTATGGTATTATTTGATTGAAATAATGATTTATCATCAATGATTATGTAAGACTCTACATTTTTTTTCAACCACTCAGTGATGATATTTACAGAATTATCTGTAGAACAATTGTCAACTAAAACTATATATATATTTGGATTGTAAATAGATATTATTTGACCTATGCTTTGAATACAATCATCCGAACTATTGTAGTTTACTAGTAATACAAATAATTTATTTTGCACTCTTATTTATTTTTTAACATTCTCAATAGTTTATTAATTACCCTTATAGGTATTGGTACTTGATTAAAAGTAAGGTGATTAAAATAATAATCTGCATTAACACTTTCTACCATAAATTCGGGATGTACTATAGTATTAATATCTTCTGACAAAATTTTTGAGAGTTTACTTGATGTATATGTAGATGTAGTGGCATCAGGTCTATATCCTATATTTGTAATTAGGCTCATATTGGGAGTAATGCAGAGCCCATGTTGTGACTGTATAGCAAAAGACCATTGATAGTCCCAAGTGTCTCTGCCTCTGAAAATAGATTTGATCATCATCTTATATTGCCATTTGTTAATGTCTCCCACCATTATATTACTAAAATGGTTCAATTTATCAAAATTTGTATAGTTTTTTATGTTGGGGTCATAGTATTTCCATGCCCTTCTCCAACTAGCCCAACCCCAACAAATTGGGTTTCTAGAGAAATAGTATGTACCATCGCCGTATTTTTTACCAAATTGTAAATTGCAACCTGATATATGAAAAATTCTTGTGTCATTTTTGTAATAATTTAATAATTCTTCGCAAAACCAAAAAAAACTATTATTTGGTAATGTGTCATCTTCGAGTATTATTCCATCTTCCTCGTTTTCAAAAAACCAGTTCATTGCGGTATATTCAGCTACCTTCATACCTAAATTTTTGTCACTAAATTTTGTAAATACTTCACAGTCCCAATCTACATTGCTAACTACTTCTCTAGTCTTGATACAATTCTTTTCTTCGCCAGCACGAGTACTTCGCGGGCCATCTGCTGCTATGTATAATCTTGGTGGTTTTGCTTCTCTAATTTTTTCAAATACCATTTTAGTAGTATCTGGTCTATTAAAAATAATGAATAATACAGGTTTTGAGATTGTTTTTATCATAGTATTTTTCAAAATTTCTTAATGCCTATTGTAAGTTCAACTGTCTCAATCAAATCAAAATTATACTTATGAAGGGTAGCTTTTATTTGAGGCCTTATTTCATATTCATCATGAATTTCTAATGCAATGATTTTTACATAATTCAAAAAATCAGGCTCATACTCTTCGTTTACAAAGATATATTTTTCTGCGCCTTCTATATCAATTTTTAATATGTCTATTTTCTCTATGTTGTACTGGGCTGCCAGGTTTTGGATAGTAGTAGATTTTACAGGAGATTGGGCATCAATTTTTTCAGATTGCACTGAGAGAGACCAATTTTTGCCATCTCTAAATTTATTACTGATATACAGTTCCTTATCATTGTTATACCATATTGCTTTGTGTAAAGGAAAAATCCGTTTTTCTGCATTATTAAGCCTTATATTTTTATTTAGTATATCAAAATTTGATTCGTCAGCTTCAATTGATATTATTTTGGCATTTTGATATTGATTGTAAAAATAAAGTGAGGTGCATCCGATATTGGCTCCTGCATCAATTATTGTATAAATGTTATATATATTATTTTTCTGTATATGATTTGCTAAAAAGTCATACTCTCTGTATATGAATATTTGATAATATACATCTATATCTGTAGTACCAGGTCTCAAAGTAATGTGTAAATCATCTGGTTTATATCTGTATACACATATATTAGCGTTTTTAATTTTGTAATTGGCTATTATGTTACCAATCCAATGAAATCTAATTAGTCTAATTATTGTTATTAATGAATTAACTATCAATGTATTATATAATAAGTATGTTTGACAAATTTGACTCCTTAAATAATATTCATTTCTTAAGCACTTATTATATGCCACTTAAATACTTACAAATTTACACTATTTTCTACAATATCTGTTTTCTCTGCAATTATGATATATTGTGTAATAAATATATCTTTGAATAATGACATAGTCAATTTATTTATTATCACCTTCAGGGTAAGTGGAGCCCCTTCATAAAAATTGGTCGAAGTTAGTTTTTTAACAGATAGTTGTGCACTTGTGATTAATTCAACAATATTTTTTTTGCAAAAAAACCTCAAATGTGTTTTATCTAATATCCCATCATTTTCATACTTAAAATCACCCTTTATTAGTATTTTATACATGGTTTTTATTTCTCTAATATTTGGAATACTCAAAATAAAAACTCCTCCCGGCGACAACCATTGGTATATTTTTTTCATTACTTGCCACGGATCTATCAAATGTTCTAATACATCGCCACAAATAATGATGTCAAATGTATTATTGAATTCGGCATTGTCATATGTCTCAATATTTCCTATTATAAATTTATCAATTGTTGAATTTTTTTGATTGCTGTCAGGTATTTCACATAGCTCTATTCCCACTAAATATTCAATATTAAATTTTGATTTTATATATATTAACGAGTCTCCACTTCCTGCGCCTATTTCTAATATTTTATTGTATTTTTTATTAGGTATTTGACTTATTATATCTTTCCTAATATGCTTGAAGTAACTTGACTCTTTGGTGTAATAATGCTCATCCATAATATTTTATATTTTGTTTATTAGTTCCCTTCTAAGTATGTGCACAATATTTTGCCAATCAAAATGATTGCAAATATAATCTTGCTGAAGTTTTATATTATTTTCATTTTCTGTTACATATTGCATACCCATTTTTATAGCTTCAGCAAGTTGTATATCATCATTTTTTTCTATAATCTTTGCATATTTGCCGTTATCTGATATTTCATTAATAGATTCTATATTAGTACTTATTACAAAGTTCCCATATAAGATAGCCTCTATCAATACTAATCCAAAACTTTCCCAACTTGAAGTAAGGCAAAATATCTTAGATTTGGTATAAAATTCTATCATTTTTTCTGTGTTTTCAATTAAGCCAGTATGAATTACTATATCTTTTAAGTGTGGATAATTTATATAATATTCGTCAATAAATTTTAAATAGTCTGTATCTTCAATTTTGCCTATTATATATACTTTCCAACCATTGAGCTCAATATTTGTTATAGCCTTTAATAATAATTCGTTATTTTTTTGCCTTGTACCTATACGTCCTACAGTAATGATGATATTCTCTTTGATATTTTGATTTATAGCATTAAGTACCTCTTGTGATGGCACATCTATACCGGAAGGCAGATATAATATTCTTGGTTCTAAATCCGGAAATTTTTGTATTAGGTTATTTAAAGCCAATTTATTTTCTACAGATATGTGTTTTGTATATTTGTACAAGAAATGTCTTTTTATTTTTGAAATAATATTCTTTTTAGTGTAAAAATCGTGCGGTCTTAAGTCTATATCCAGTTTGAGATAAATTTTGCCATGAGGATTGATCAATTTGTAAATAATTCCATATACAATAGTACTACTATTAAGGTGGTATAGATTTAATATTTGAATCTTATTTGATAATTTAATCAGTTCAAAAATTAATAATAGGTTAGGGATCGTAGAATAGCTTTTTTTAGTGCCTACTATTCTTACCTTTACTCCTTTTACACTATCTATGGACTCTTTATGTATTTGCTCTTTGGCTAATGCTATAAATGTAACTTTAAAATCCTGATATTGGGATAAATAATGTGGAATTTTGAAGAGTTCTTTTTTAAAATGTAAATTTTCAATCCCATAATTAAAAATTGTAGCAAAATGTATTTTATTATCAGTAGTTTGTGATTTATTCTTTGCCATAATATTACAATGGTATACCCAATTTATATAATGTTTAACAAATACTTGAATATTTTTTTTATTAAAAATAATATGGTGCGTTTTATTCCGAATATATTTTTTTTATTTAAAATTTCTAACTTTTTTCTGTTTTCATAATCGGGGAAAGGATTGTTTATTACTTCATTGTATAAATTTTGTATTTTATTCATTTGATTTCTCAAATCATAATTGTCATAAAAATTAGAGGTAGCAAATTTTCTGTATTTTTGATATATAATATTATTGGTTTCAAAATCTATCATTCTTTTGCTGTATTGTTCAATGGTACTTTCTACAAATCCGGCTTCTCCAATACATTCTATATGGCCATTAAACAAATGAGAAGGATGTGAAACTATTGGCAAACCAAAATACATAGCTTCAGCCATGGCAGTTGAATTAATTTCACCATCATACCTGCCATGTGAATAGACATTTAATGTATTTAGAAATTTATATATTTTTTGCGGATCATCAGTATGCTCTAAAAATGTTATGTTTTTTATTCCCAACTCTTGTGCTTGTATTTTGTACTTTTCGCTTCCTCCCAACATCATAAAATGATTATGAGGTGTTTCTATCAATTTATATGCTTTTAGTGGAATTGATGAAAATATATAATCAGACACTCGCTGATGAAAGCCATATATAAACCTGTTTTGTATGTTAAGTTCTTTCAGGTAGTTTTCATTTGTTTCAAATTGGACTGACATTGGGTGATAAATGATTTGTGTTCTGCTAATATCTCCCCCCATACTTACCCACTTATCTCTACTCCATTTAGTTATATGTATTACCCTTGCTATATTATATTGGTTATCTACTCCTGTGACAAGATGTAACGAATCTACAATAGGAGTGTTTCTAATTTTATAAAATGGATATTCTATAGCCCCCCCGCGTGCTATTTGTATTATGCTATATTTACTTTCGTCAAATTTTTTCCAAAAATTTGTTTGTATCCACTCTCCATATGGTGAAAATGGGTCTATTTTATGAATATCAAATTTTATCAAATTTACCCCATGCCCTTGCAAATAATCATACCTGTTGGTTGAAGCAGAAATTGATTTTGTTTTGAGACCATCTAAAAAAGTAATGTCTGAATAATAATAATCTACATCAAATATATCTTTTGGCAGATTTGCGGCTATAGTTTGTAAAAATTTTTCTGTACCTCCCGTACCCAATCCTCCATTTTTTATTAATGCAATTTTTATTTTCATATATTCATTGACTTATAGTTGTATTGTGAAATATATTTTACACCTTTTAATTATTTGACAATATCTTTATTACTTCCGAGTCATCCTCTAATACTGCTAAATAATTAGGTCCTAAAAAATTTTCATCCTGAAAATCATACTCCTTAAAAAAAACATGACCAGGGTATATTTTACCTAATACATATCCACATTTTCTCAAATACAAATAATGATCGTACAATAAGGTTTTGGTTTGAATATTAACCCTTCCGTATTCAAATTGTATGATTCGTATTTTTTTCTGCTCGATTAGTTTCTTAAAACCCTCCAATACAAAATAGTCATGACCCTCTGTATCAATTTTTAAAAAATCTATGTTATCAATGTTGTGTTTAGCACAAAAATTATCTCCAGTATCCAAGTGTACTTGAACGGTATCATTAAATTCCAGCTTGTGTATGTTGTGCAAAGAGTTTATATGATGGTCAGATGCTGATACATTTATTTGGAGTGTGTTTAGATAGTTTGAGAGTCCAAAATTGTAAAGATGAATATTATGATAATTTAGTGAGTTTTTCTGCGCAATATTATATGTAGCAGGCACGATTTCAAAAGCATATATGTGTGCATTATTGAAATGTTTACATATCATTAATGACCAATCACCTATATTTGCCCCTACATCAAATACCGTATTTAATCCTATATTTTTGAGTTTATTGATTACTTGTTTTTCACCATTTGTGTCAAATTCATAATTGTGATTTTCATAAATACGATAAAATGCATACCCATATCTGGCAAGATATTTGAAAATTAGGCTCCTGCTGCCACTACCTATTAATTTTTGTATACTATCAAATAGCGATTTCATCATACTTTATTTTGAAATAATAGTTGTAAGAATAATATGCAAATATTAATGATATGACATTGACCAATACATAGCTAATTCCAGACCCAATAGCACCATACATAGGTAATAATATATATGATATAGATACATTGGCAATTAATTGAACTATTGCTACTATAAAAAATATTTTTGACTTGCCAATTGCAATAAGTGCAGCATTAAAGGGGTATATAAAAACCAACGGTATTAGTGACAATAATATTATTATTAATGGCAAAGTTGAAGGTGCATATTTTGATGAAAATAAAAAATTAATAATAAACGGAGATACAATAGCTACTACAATTAGTATCGCCATTAATATCTTAGATACTATCAAGTTTTTGTTTACAAATTTGATAATCTCATGTTTTGAGCGCAATGTATTCATTTTTGGTATTAGTACAGTAGTATATGCACCTAATAAAAATAACACAATGCCCTGAACCTTATTGGCAATATCATAATAGGATACCTGCTCAATCATATTAAAATATGATAACATAAACATGTCTACTTTAGACTGGATAATAATGATAATAGATTGTAGAGTCATCCATTTGCCAAAATTAAATGAGTCTTTTAATATTGATATATTATAATAACGTGGGAAAAAAAAATCTTTGTTGTAAAATATAAAATATAACAAAAATGACAAAGGACATATTGCAAATGCCAAACTAATACATAATAAAGTGTTCTTATTAAAGTAATAAAGCAAAGATACGGCTAATAACAAAAACACAGAAGGTATGATATTCAAAATCATAGATACCCTAAAGTTTTGATATCCATTGAAATATGAAATATACATGTTTTGTAAAACAAGAATAGGAATTCCTATAGAGGCGGCTATCACTAGCTCATTGTAGCTGCATTTTAATATAAAGTAACTAATATTTTCTGAAAATAATATTAAAATTACACATAATAATGTGCTGAAAAAGAATACATTAATAACAGTTGTAGAAAAAATTAGTTTTATTTTTTGATGATTTTCTGTTTGTAAAAACTGTGATATCGCCCTTGAAAGTGTAGCATTTGTACCATATGCTGAAATATTTGTAACCATAGTAGTAATAGATGTACAAAGCATTAACAAACCATATTCTTTTATTTCTAAATTTCTTGCCAATAAGTAATATGTATATAATAAAATAATTTTATTAATTAAATTGCCAACAAATACAATCGAAGTCTTTTTAAAAAAATCTGAATTAATAATTCTCCATATCAATTTTTGCTTGGTTTTTGATAGATTGCAAATTAATGAATAAAATATTTAATGAAATAATAAATTATATATCCCCCTTAGGAATCGTATTAATTATTGTCGGTTCATTTATTTCTGAAGACCATATAGCTGTCTTGAATATAGGATTCTTATTACTAATAGTTTGTGCAATTGCTTATAAATTAATAGGTATAAATTTAGATATCAATACTTATAAGTATACTATAATTTGTTTTGCATCTATAGCACTCATTTTTTTTATTTCAGCATTATTACATAGTTATTCTTTTACTAACTCTTTTGGAGCACTAAAACATAAAGCATTATGGTTTATTATCCCATTTCTATTTATTACATTACCATATTACAAATCTTTGTTTAATTTAAAAGTATCTTTGTGGGTATATGTTATTACTGTATTTATTATTACTACAATAGCTTTTTATCATTATGCAAGAGATGGAATATTTAACAATTACCTAAATTATCCATGGTCTAATTATTTTCATGTTTCTACTATCCCTTTTAGAATATCACATCATACTCTATCGATAGCTAATAATATATCATTTACATTTTTGATTTATATGTTATTGAACAAGTATTACCTGAATAACTGGGAAAAAATAATTATTATCTGTATTGTTATTTTCAATGTATTTTATATACACTTGATAGGAGCCAGGGTAGGTCATATTAGCTTTTATATTTTAATTATTTGTTTTGTAATATATTTATTATCTGATAAGGATAAAAAATACTTCAAAATAGTAACTGCCTCTTTAGTGTTATTACTTTTATTATGTACACTTAGTTATTGCTATATAAATGGTTTCAGATCTAGGATAAACCAAACAATTGTAGAACTAAAAGTTATACTCACAACTCATCAAATCACTAATAATGGTAATATTTCGTTAAGAATAATTTCTATAAAAAATTCAATCCCTGTACTTAAAGAATATATTTTAAAAGGCACGTCATTTGAAAAGTATGAGACAACAATGGAGTATTATAAGATACAAAATAAAATATCGGATATAGATTGGGCTTATCCTCCTAATCAGTTCATAGTATATAGTATTATCATTGGTATGCCATTGACTGTATTATTTTTTGGATGCCTATTAATTACAGCTATTTATAGATTTAAAGATAATATTTTAGTAACTTTAGGTACTTATTTACCAATAATATTATATCTTAATACGGAAGCTCCGCTTGAAACAAATATGCCATTTAGGATGATTATTGTTAGTATTTCTATAGCTTGTGCATGTAAAAAATATGAACTTTTAAAGTTGGCTGATTAACTCTCTTATTAATATGAACAGAGTAGCACACAATAGATAAATTGCACTATATACAGCAATGTAAATCTTAACATCCGGGGACACAGGATTGTTATAAGCAATAAAATCTTGAATTACCAAAACTTCATTTAGTAATGAAAGTGAATTTTCTAACAACAACTTTTTTTCATATAAATCTATAATTTCGGTGTTGTTTTTTGCAATATCACCTATATATTGGCTTTTATTATTTGTAATCTGTTTAGTTAAGTTTATTATAATTGTATCCATAATTCCTATTTCTTGCTCAGCTTTAATAAGTAGTTTTTTATAGTAAATTTCAGATAATTCTACTTTTTTTTTCACAAAATTGTTATTTTGTATATAATGAATAAAAGCTTTTTGAATACTGGACAAATTCTTTGTGTTAAGAACTAATATTTCTATTTTAAATGTATTTGTGAGTTTAATTTCATCATTACCATAGTGTGACATGTCTACTGATGTTGATTTTATTTCAACAATGTCTTTACAAATATCAAGGTTCAAATTAAGTAATTCTGATAATTTTTTATGATTTTTTTCTTTAATCAATCCATTTAAAGTGTTAAATAATAATGTATTGTATTCATTTTTCAATATTTCAGAATTCGCAATTAATGTACTTTTATATATAGTTTTTTCAGAAATAAATTGTGATATTGCAAAAATTGTTATGACTAAAAACATTGATATTAATACCATTAAATTCCTTTTTATTGATATTAATGTAAGTCTAATTATAGATATAAGTTTTAATTCCACTTTTGAGTATGATTTTTAGCAAAATTATATCAATATTAATAATATACAATTTGTTTCTATTATTAATAAAATTATTTGATAATGGTCGATACATTTTTGCAATAACATACTCAATTTTATTATAGCATTTAGAAACTTGAAAATTTATACTTTATACCTTATCATTGTATCCATAAATATTACCCGCCCTCCCTCATGCTCCGTACCAAATCCATAGACCAAATCATAGCTACAGACCCTACTGCTGCGGGGCAGCCCGCACTCAAAAAAACATTGTCAAGGTATAGCCTTATTTTTTTGGGCATAGGAGCTATCATAGGTACAGGTATATTTGTACTTACCGGCACCGCAGCTGCCAACCAAGCCGGGCCTGCACTAGTACTATCTTTTATGTTTTCGGCAATAGGTTGCGGTCTTGCAGGGTTGTGCTATGCAGAGTTTTCTACCCTCATACCTATATCAGGCAGTGCATATACCTATGCCTATGCCACCTTAGGCGAGTTTGTAGCTTGGGTCATAGGTTGGGATTTGATATTAGAATATTTATTTGCATCGTCCACAGTAGCTGTAGGTTGGTCAGGCTATGTAGTGAGCCTCCTCAATAGCTTGGGAATAGCTTTTCCTGAACAGTTTTCCAAAGCACCTCTCTCGCATGATGAATTTGGCTGGCATGCCACAGGAGCCATATTCAACCTGCCTGCAGTATTTATTATTACATTCATCACCATTATTTTAGTGCTGGGCATCAAGGAGTCTGCGCGGTTCAACAATGCTGTGGTATATATCAAACTTGCTGTCATCCTTCTTTTTATAGGCTTTGGAGTATGGTATATCAATACTGACAATTGGGTGCCATTCATTCCTGAACAAGAACATTTAGGAAAATATGGCTTTTCAGGTATATTGGCAGGTGCAGGGGTCATATTCTTTGCCTATATAGGTTTTGATGCAGTATCTACAGCAGCACAGGAAGCCAAAAATCCGCAAAAAGATATGCCTGTGGGCATTTTAGGCTCATTGTTGGTATGCACTATCTTATACATAGCAGTGAGCTTGGTACTCACGGGTATAGTGAGCTATAAAGAGTTGGATGTACCTGCTCCTATAGCACTTGCCATTGACAAAACAGGCAACGCCTTGGCATGGCTAAGCCCACTTATCAAAATTGGTGCCATAGCAGGTCTTAGCTCTGTGATACTCGTCATGCTCATGGGGCAGCCTCGAATATTCATGGCCATGGCCAATGACGGGCTGCTCCCGGCAATATTTGGCAAAGTACACCCACGTTTTAAGACTCCTTATATTAGCACCATCATTACAGGTATGGTGGCAGCAATTATAGCTGCAATATTGCCTATCAACATACTTGGCGAACTTGTATCTATTGGAACTCTTTTGGCATTCATCATAGTGTGCGGTGGAGTGATAGTGCTGCGCCGCTTGCGCCCCGAAATACATAGACCTTTCAAGACCCCTTGGGTGCCATTGGTGCCTATACTGGGCATTATTATTTGCTTCGCACAAATGGCACTACTGCCGGTAGATACATGGTTTAGACTTATAATATGGATGTGTATGGGTATGGTTGTATATTTTTTGTACAGTCGCCACAACTCAAAGCTCAATGGCAATGCCACTGAATGATAATTGATAAATATATATTAATAGTACACATCATGCGCTGGGTATCATCTTTATTTCTGACTTTTCGAGGTTGTACTTGATAGTGCGCTGTGTAGGGTCTGAGTTGGCAAGATCTATCATACCAAACCCATTCTCGCTCAATGCACCTAAGCCTGAGTGAAATATAAAGTTGTGCACATCCGGAGCTGCAAACAGCGTAAAAGGCAATGTGTACCCCCTTACCTCATATTTTTCATTGTTTATATAGGTTTGATACACTCTGGAATATTTTTTTTCTTCAGACTGCATCTTGAGCAAATACTCCTTATCAGGGGTAAACTGAAATTGGTTGAACGAGGATATCTGCTCTGCACTATAGTTGCCGGATTTTTCCATGCGTAGCATGGTAGATTCATATAGAAAATCTGAAAATGTGTCAGTATAAGGTTCAATGAATGATTTATTTTCTTCCACATACAATACAGGGTCTACTATAAGCACGGGCGATATACACACATATTTATTTTTGTTGTCAAAGTTAATGTCTGCCTCCATTTCTATGCTATCCGGCGAGAGCTCCATCTCGCCTATATACAGCTGCTTAAACGAAAACAGCGTGTTGAGAAACTGGTTGAGAAATTCTATATTGAGGCTCGAAAATACCAAGGTCACTTTTGATGACAAATAATGCAGACCTCCTTTGCCCACCTTTATTTGCCCTTTGAGACCCGAAAAATTATAAAATTTGAAATCTCTATATTTGGGATCGCATTTGGAAATTATATTTTGAGCAAACTTGGCAAGCAGGTGCTGATGGTGAAAATGTATCTTGGCCCCTCTGTTTTTTAAAGAAAAAATGATACGTACTCTCATAAAGAAAATAGTTAAAAGTTTAATTAAATAAATCAGCTACAAAATAACTGTACAAAATCAAAAATAGTTTAATAAAAATAACCTAATTTATTACACATTAAATCTAAAATGCATAATATCGCCATCGTGCACTACATAGTCTTTGCCCTCTACAGACATTTTTCCGGCTTCTTTACAGGCATTTTCCGTGCCATATTTTTCATAATCATCCAGTTTTATTACTTCGGCTCTGATGAAACCTTTTTCAAAATCACTGTGTATGACACCTGCTGCCTGAGGTGCTTTCCAGCCTTTTGCTATGGTCCATGCTCGCACTTCTTTCTCTCCTGCCGTAAAATACGTGATAAGGTTCAAAATGTTGTATGAAGCTTTTATGAGCTTATCAAGCCCACTTTCCTGCAAGCCGTATTCTTGCAGAAATAGGGTGCGCTCCTCAGCATCAGACAAGGTAGATATTTGTGCTTCCAGCTCAGCATTGATAAGTATGAGCAGTGCCTTTTCATTTTTTATATTGTCTGATAGTGCTTTAGAGTAGGCGTTTCCTGTATTAAGTGATTTTTCATCTACATTGGCCACATATATCACAGGCTTTGCAGTGAGCAGCTGCATATCATCCACTATGTTTTTTTTATCTTCCTCAGTCACTTGCACTTCTCTGGCATTTTTGCCTTGCTCCAGTGTGTTTTTATATGCAGTTAATATTTCAAATTCTTTTTTGGCTTTGGTATCTCCTGCTTTGGCAGCACGTTCTACTTTTTGTATCTTTTTTTCTACAGTATCTAAGTCTTTGAGCTGCAACTCTGTATCTATTATTTCCTTGTCTGCCACAGGGTCTACTTTGCCTGATACGTGTATGATATTGTCGTTTTCAAAGCACCTTACTACGTGTATAATAGCATCTACCTCACGTATATTACCCAAAAACTTATTACCAAGACCTTCGCCTTTGCTGGCTCCCTTTACCAGACCTGCTATATCTACAAACTCTATGATGGTGGGTATCACTTGTTGTGGTTTTACAAGGCGCTCAAGTGTTTGCAGCCTGCTATCAGGCACACTTACCACACCTACATTTGGGTCTATGGTGCAAAACGGATAGTTTGCTGCCTCTGCCTTGGCATTAGACAAAGCATTGAATAAGGTAGATTTGCCTACATTGGGCAGCCCTACTATGCCACATTGCAATCCCATGATATATAATATATTAGTAATGAAATGATTATTATTCCCACTTCAGGGTTGATTCACCGTTTTCTTCGTCGTCGCGCTCTGCTGATGGTTTGCTAAAGTCGTAATCGGGCACCAACTCTGTTTTCATGTAGTCCATAGCGTTGTTCATAGCTTCTATGAATTTTACAAAATCCTCTTTGTATAAAAAGATTTTATGTTTTTCATAGAAAAATCCATCGTCCTTAAACTTTTTTTTGCTTTCGGTAATGGTAAGGTAGTAGTCATTGCCTTTGGTAGATTTGATGTCAAAAAAATAAGTCCTTTTACCGGCTTTTATTCTTTGCGAGTAAATCTCTGTTTTATCACGGTTATCTTCCACTTTTATTTAAGCATTAATATGTATTAATAGAGGCAAAAGTATGACAATACTATTATTTAAAAAAATTTTTGTTTTCAAAACCTAAATATATAGCCAAGCTGCATATTTATCTGCTTATGCGGATAAGTTTAATGAAAATATTAAGCCGTAATAAGAAAAATATCTTAAGATAATAATAAATATTTTATCTTAAATTTGTAAATAACTGTACTAATAATGTGGGGGCAGCATACTTTCTCCCATCTCTACATAATAACTTGGCAAAGTATCTCTTCATGATAGTCATTTTCATATTTTTTGTATTCATTTTTAGCCAAGAAGCATTTCCACAAATTGGTTTTCAACAGGTAGGCAAAGCCTCATATTATGATACCAAATTTCATGGCAGGCGCACCTCCAGCGGCGAAAGGTATAATCAAAACAAACTTACTGCAGCACACCGCAAACTCAAGTTTCACACTATGGTGCGGGTGACAAATCTGGCCAACGACCGAAGTATCATAGTACGTATAAACGACAGAGGACCCTACAAATACAAAGGCCGCATCATAGACCTCTCGCGTGCAGCTGCCAAAGAATTAGGCATTATAGACAAAGGTATAACCAAAGTAAAAATTACCGTGATAGGAAAAAACGGGGCCATTCCATACATTCACAAAGCCATACCACTTAAAGGAAGTTTTGATTTTGGCAAATATTACTCATTCAGAGGTGAGCAAATATTTCCCAAAGGCTACGGCATACAAGTAGCTACTTTCTACGAACTTTCAGATACAAGATACTTTGCAGGTGTATTATTTTCTGAAGGCTTTAGGCAAATTCATATAAAGCCTGACACATTTCAAGCCAAACCTTACTATAATGTGATATTGGGAGAATACCCTACGAGGAATATGGCTGTGCGTTTTGTGCCCGTATTGCAGCACAAAGATTTAAAATGCATGATAGTAGGCTATCAATGAGGCTGATATAATGATATTTTTTTAAAATTTTAATTAATGTTCCCATATTTTTTGTGTATTATTACTCATATATATTTGTATAAAAGCTCATAATTATATTTTTTGAGATATATCATTAAATATTTAACCCAATTTTTATTATTTAATATGATTTTTTAAATATCAAGTATAAATTTTAAGGTATAACTTCATATTTATGCCTATTATTACAAAATATATATAAAATTTATCAAATAATATTTTGAGTATTAATACTTATCTATTATATTTGAGTTCAAATTATAACATATATAATGCGATTTGATTATATTTATAAATTATACTTATATATTTTATTTTATTGTCTATGTTATAATTAATATTATTCAAATAAATTAACCAATAAACCTATTATTATGAAAAAATATTACAATTTTAACGCTTTATTATTGATTATGAGTATATCTACTTCATTTCAAGCATTTTCACAATTTGTACCTGCTCAGCCTATGCTGCAGCTGCCCGGCGTACCATTATGGACTATTAATGCACAAGTACGACCGCGTGGCGAAATACGTCATGGACTTGCAAACCCTGTAGCACCAGATGCTCCTCCCGCAGCTTTTGTATCGCAGCGCACCAATCTTAATCTTGGCTTCAGATGGGATAAACTTAATTTTAATATGGACATGCGCGATGTACGGGTATGGGGGCAAGATGCTTCTTCTATCAACAACGCAGACGGCAATAAGCTATTCCTACATCAGGCATGGGGCGAGTTTACACTGGCCACCACAGCAGATACTAATTGTAAGCTCAAAATTGATAACTTTTCTGTGAAAGTAGGTAGGCAAGAAATAATGTATGAAGACTCAAGGCTGCTCGGCAATCTTGACTGGCTACAGCAGGGACGCAGACACGATGCTGCCATCGTAAAATTTTTGCACAAAGGCTATCAAGCAGATATGGGCTTTGCCTATAATCAAAATACTGATGCCTTCGGATACACAGGCACACAATATATTGGGGGAAACGGTGTGGCTGCACCAGGACCACAAGGCTCCATCACTACCAATGCTGCTTATGCACCTACTTGGGTAGGACCGGCACCCAGCACCAATGCACTCAGCAACCAATATAAATGGTTTCAATACTTGTATTTGGCTCGAAGGTTTAACCAAACTAGGGTATCATTGATGGTGTTCAAAGATGATTTTCAAAAATTCGTCAACTCAAGTCCTTCGCCTGGAGTTTTTATAAGAACTTACTCTGCTCACAATGATGTGAAAAGCCGTGTAACATTTGGTGGTCAAATGTCCACACAGATAGGCAACTCCTCTGAAGGAATAAAAACTGCCATAAGTGGCGGTGTATATGGGCAAATGGGCGCAAACCCCCGTCGAGCAGAAAATGCCACAGCAGGGTCTGACAAGCTCAATGCTGCTCATGCTTTTGCTTATATCACATTCTCCAAAGGCAAATGGAGCTTAGGACCCGGCTATGATTTGCTCACTGGCAATAGCACAGAGATCACAGGTGCGGCAGGCTCAGCAGTGACTAATGTTTCAATAGGCTCAGAAAATAATCAATTTGACCCTCTTTATGGCACTCCGCACCGCTGGTGGGGCTATATGGACTACTTCTATGTAGGCACAGGAGCTCCTACTGCAGGCCTTTCTAACTATTACATAAAAGCCAAATACACTGAAAACAAATGGTTCATATCCGCAGACTTGCATCACTTCATGACAGCAGGCAAAACAGTAAGATACAGAGCCTCAGGCACTGATGCTTGGCAAGAGCTTGGTCAAAATTATGGGCAAGAACTTGACCTCATATTCAACTATCAGGCCAATAGATTTACCAATGTAGAGTTTGGCTGTTCATTCATGCTAGCCACCGAAACTTTGGCAGCATCCAAGGGCTTTAAAATCGGAACCACAGGTGAGTTTAACCAATGGGGATATCTTATGATAAATATAAGACCCGATTTCTTATTCCAAAAACCAGTAGCCATCAAAAATTAATATTAACCTTTCCTTAACCAGTAAAATGATAAAAATATGAAAAACGATAATACATACACCAAATCTACTTCATTGAAGTATTATATATTGCTTTCAAAAAATACCGTGCCGGCCAAAGCACCAAGCCTGCCAAAACTTCATAAGCAAATAAGCATTATATGTTTTGCAATAGCCATAATATTCACATCCCTTGATGCAAATGCACAAGGCGACCCAATCAAGCTGGGCTTTATACCTCTCACAGACTGTACTCCACTAGTGATAGCCAAAGAAAAAGGTTTTTTTGCCAAATATGGGGTAAATGTAGTGCTGAGCAAAGAAGCATCTTGGGCTAATATTCGTGACAAAGTACTTACAGGCGAGTTAGATGGTGCTCACTGCCTGTTTGGTATGCCATTTTCAGTATATACAGGTGTGGGAGGCAAAGAAGGCTCCGAAATGAAAGTGGCCATGGTTATTAACAATAATGGTCAAGCTATTACCCTTACCAAAGACCTATGCGGTATAGTAGGTGCCAAAGAGTATGCCAAAGTACCCGAAGGCGTGAAAACATTGCAAGCCAAAAAAGATGTGACCTTTGCCATGACTTTTCCGGGTGGCACTCACGACATGTGGCTGCGTGTGTGGCTTGCTTTTGTGGGGGTAAATATGAAATCAATAGGCGTGATCACTATACCTCCACCTCAAATGGTAGCCAATATGAGGGTTGACAATATGGAAGGATATTGTGTAGGCGAGCCCTGGAATGGAGTGGCATCTGCGCAAAACGTAGGCTTTACCCATTGTGCCTCACAAGATATATGGAAACATCACCCCGAAAAAGCACTGGTGGTAAACAAAGATTTTTCCGAAAAAAGACGCGAAGACCTCAAAAAAGTGATGAAAGCAATCATGGAAGCATGCCAGTATGCAGATGTGATGAAAAACAGAAAAGAAGTAGCATCTATCATTGCAGATGTGCGATATGTGAATGCCAAAGCACAGCTGCCTGTGGTAGAAGGCAGGCTTATGGGCAAAAATGATATAGGCTGCGACATAGGTGTGATGAACTATAAAGATGACTATATGCTGTTTTACAACAATGGTTTTGTAAACATGCCTCGCAAAGCACACGGCATATGGTTTATGACCCAATATGTTAGATTTGGTTATCTCAAATCACTGCCTGATAACTATAAACAAATAGCAGACAACCTCATCATGGAAGACCTGTATGCAGAGGTAGCCAAAGAAATGAACGTACCCATGCCTACCGATGAAATGAAACCGTTCAGCATCAAAATGGACCCTGTGACATTTGACCCAAACAACCCCATCGACTATTTATCAAAAGTAAAAAAATAATTATTAACTCCTTAAATTATAATACATTATGAAAACTACCCTGCGATCACTGAAGTGGACAATCATAAAAATAAGTCCTGCATTGTACTTTATGTGCAGCGTAATAGCACTACTCACCATTTGGCAGATAATATCTATCAATACCCAAGGTGAAATACCCGGACCCGCCTCCACGCTCATAGTCTTTGAAGAGTTGTTTTTGCAAGAAAATCCTTTCTATGACAACCCTGATGACCCGGGATATAAGGGCGTGCTCGCACAAATAATAAGTTCGCTGGGCAGAGTGTTTGCTGGCTTTTTGCTGGGCAGCTTGGTTGCAATACCTTTAGGATTACTCATGGGGTCAAACACCGTTGGGCTCAATATATTCAATCCTATTGTGCAAGTATTGCGCCCTGTGTCACCATTAGCATGGTTTCCTTTGGGAATGATAGCTCTCAAATCTGCAGCGGGTGCTACTATATTTATGATATTCATCACATCACTATGGCCTACGCTCATTAATACTGCATTTGGAGTAGCCTCTATCCCCGCCGACTATAAAAATGTAGGCAAAGCATTCGGTTTTTCGAGGTGGAAATACATCACCAAAATCATGATTCCATTTGCATTGCCGCACATCATCACAGGACTCAGACTAAGCATAGGCGTAGCTTGGATGGTGATAGTGGCAGGTGAGATGTTATCAGGAGGATTGGGCATTGGCTTTTTTGTTTGGGACAGCTACAACGGAGGCAGCCTTGAGCGTGTGCTTACTGCTATATTGCTCATTGGCACCATAGGTCTTGCATTGGACAAAGTATTTGATGTGCTCAAAGCCAAATTTTCATTCGCATAAATTGCAAATTATTAAATAAATAAGGAAATAATCCATTCATACTATGAAAACAATAGAAACCACTACAAAAGAAAAACTGCTATATGATAATATATCAGAGTTTCACAAAATCCCTAAGGAGGTAAGCATAGATATTAATAATGTAACCATATCATTCGACACCCCAAAAGGTGACTATATAGCGGTAAAAGATATATCATTGCAGGTGCAAAAGGGAGAAATTATAGCTCTAATAGGACACTCTGGATGTGGCAAATCTACCCTTATGAATGCCATAAGCGGTATGGTAAAGCCCACCGCAGGAAAAGTAGTTGCAAATGGCAAAACGGTCTCAGGTCCGGGACCGGACAGAGGAATAGTATTTCAAAACTACTCACTACTGCCTTGGCTGTCTGTGTATCAAAATATATATGAAGCTGTTGACAGTGTATTTAAAGATAAAACCAAAAAAGAAAAAACAGAAATTGTAAATAATAATCTGCACATGGTAAACCTTTGGATGCACAAAGACAAGCTACCCGGGCAGCTATCAGGAGGCATGAAACAACGAGTAGCAATTGCTCGTGCATTTGCCATAAATCCTTCAATATTATTGCTAGACGAACCATTTGGAGCACTCGATGCACTCACCAAGAGCGATATGCACATAGAGCTGCTCAAGCTATGGAACCTTGACAACCGCAACAAAACCATAGTAATTGTGACCCATGATATAGACGAGGCTATATTTTTGGCAGACAGAGTAGTAGTGCTTAACAATGGTCCTGCTGCCACTATTAAAGAAATAATAAATATTCCATTATCTAGACCTAGAAATAAGAAAGAAATAGTACATCAGTCAGAATACATAGATACCCATGACAAACTGATAAGCCTGCTGTTTGAAAAATTATCTATTGATGATTTATAAATAATAGCTGGAAAGGTGGCTCCAAAAATATCAAGCAAAAATGTATTTAAAACTACTTGCTCATACTGTGGCGTAGGTTGTGGCATAGAAGTAGTCAAAGAATCTGACCAAAAAATCAGTGTAAGAGGCGATAAAGACCACCCATCCAGCAAAGGTATGCTGTGTAGCAAGGGCATGAACCTGCACTACACAGTGATGGACAAGACCGACCGAATACTGCACCCCGAAATGAGATGGGCAAAAAATTTGCCTCGTCAAAAAGTGAGTTGGGACACAGCGCTGGACAGGGTAGCAGCAGTATTCAAAACATTTATACAAAAATACGGACCCGACAGCGTAGGGTTTTATGTGTCCGGGCAATGCCTTACCGAAGAGTATTATGTGGTAAATAAGCTTATTAAAGGTTTCATAGGGTCCAATAATATTGATACTAATTCCAGACTATGCATGAGCTCGGCTGTGGTAGGATATAAGTTGAGCTTAGGAGAAGACAGTGTACCTGTGTGTTACAATGATATAGAACTTGCAGATACATTTGTTGTGGCAGGTGCCAACCCCGCATGGTGCCACCCCATTATTTGGAGGAGGGTAGAAGCACATAAGCAAAAAAATCCTGATACCAAAATCATTGTCATAGACCCACGCAAAACACAAACTACAGCTATTGCAGATCTGCATTTGCAAATACACCCGGGTACTGACATAGTGCTAATGCACGCTATTGGCAGATTACTAATTGAGAAAGAAGCCATTGACAAAGATTTTATTGACAACTGCACTGATGGGTTTGAAAAATATAAAGAAAAAGTATTTGAAAAAACCATAAAAGAAAGTGCTCAAATATGCGGAGTAAAAGCCGAAGACATCAAGTGGGCTGCAGAATACATCAGTCGTGCCAACGGATTTATGACTATGTGGACAATGGGGCTCAATCAAAGTGTGATAGGAGTGAATAAAAACCTGGCTCTTATCAACCTCAACCTTATAACTGGGCACATAGGCAAACCTGGCTCCGGACCATTTTCGCTCACGGGACAGCCCAATGCCATGGGTGGGCGCGAGGTAGGTGGCTTGGCAAATCTTCTGCCAGCTCACAGAGACCTTTCCAAAGAGGCAGACCGTGAGTATGTAGAAAAATTTTGGAACAGCCCTGTAAAAATACAAAGCAAACCCGGACTCACAGCCACCGAAATGTTTGACGCTTTGGCAGAAGGCAAAATGAAAGCCATATGGATTATGTGTACTAATCCCCTCACTAGCCTGCCCGACGCTCGCAAAGCCGAGGAGGCACTCAAAAATGCCAAATTTGTAGTAGTACAAGATGCTTCATGGCTTTCAGACACTACACTACATGCAGATGTAGTACTACCAGCTGCTTCATGGGCAGAAAAAGAAGGCACCATGACCAACTCCGAAAGGCGCATATCCTACCTTCATGCTATAGTACCACCTCCGGGCGAAGCTAAGCCGGATACTGACATAATATTAGATTTTGCTAAAAAAATGGGATATTCCGATGCATTTACCTACAAAAATTTAGGAGAACTGTATGATGAATATGCTACACTCACCAAAGGTACCAATATAGATATAAGTGGACTCAGTCATGACATATTAAAAAATATAGGCACAGTGCAATGGCCTTATCCTAAGCAAAGCCTAAACGGAGGCACCTACCGACTATTTACCGACAAAAAATTTTATACCCCTAATACCAAAGCACAAATACATGCCGTGCCGGACGATAATTTATCAGAAAAAATATCTGAAAAATATCCGCTTGTGCTCACCACAGGGCGCATAAGAGACCAGTGGCACACCATGACCAAGACCGGCAAAGTAAATAAGCTCAATCAACATATAGAAGTGCCGTATCTTGAAATACACCCGCACGATGCCTCCCTGAGAGATATTATGGATAATGATATTGTCATTATTAATAATCAAAGAGGCGATGTGAGAGCCAAAGCCAAAGTGACCACAGATATCAAAAAAGGCGTGGTATTCCTGCCTATACATTGGGGCAAAATATTAAATAATGACTTTGGCAGAGCCAACAACCTCACAAACAATCTATTAGACCCGCGCTCCAAAGAGCCTGATTTCAAATTCAGTGCTGTACAAGTACATAAATATATAAAGCCATTTCAAAAAATAGTAGTAGTTGGAGCAGGAGCAGCATGTTTTGGATTTATCAATGAATATCGCAAACATAACAAAACAGATGAAATACACATTTTTAGCAAAGAAATATGGCCGTTTTACAACCGAGTCATGCTGCCTGACTATGTGAGTGGGCACCAAAAGTGGGAGCAACTCATAAAACTTAAAGATGAAGAAATACCGGACTGGGACATACATGTACATAGAAATATAGCTGTAAATGAAATAAACAGGCAAGCCAAAACCATCATTACAGACACGAATGAAACACACTCATACGATATATTGCTTCTATGCACAGGCAGCAGAGCATATATGCCCAAAGAAATACCCATAGGCAAAATAGAAGGCATATTCAACATGCGTAGCCGCAATGATGCAGACACACTAAGAAAGTATTGTGTGCCACAGGCACACATTGCCATAATAGGCGGAGGTCTGCTGGGGCTAGAACTTGCAGCATCTCTGCTGGGAATGAGTATTCAAGTAAGTGTGATAAACCGCACAGACAGAGTGATGGAACGCCAACTCGACCAAGTAGGCAGCACACTGCTGCAAGACGAGCTCAAAGAGAGAGGTGTGAATTTTTATTTCAACGATGAGGTACAAACTATTATAGGTGAAGGTCACATAGAGGCTGTTTTCTTAAAATCAGGACATAGGATACCTTGCCATGCGGCCGTATTTGCCATAGGCACTACTCCTAATATAGAGTTGGCTCGCGCTTGCGGGCTTGAAATAAAAAAAGGAGTGGTAGTAAACGAATATATGCAAACCTCTGACCCTGATATATTTGCTGCAGGAGAAATAGCAGAATACAAAGGTAACATTTGGGGTATCACTGCTGCCGCAGAGGAGCAAGCACGTGTATTGTCCAACTACCTTAGAGGTGACCTGAGCGGATATTACAAAGGCTCAGTATTCATGAACATACTTAAAATGGAAGGCTTTGACCTATGCTCCATTGGCGTGCCGGAGGTGCCTGCCGAGAGCACTGGATATGAAGAAGTCATATTCATAGATAAAGCCACAAGATACTACAAAAAATGCATAATACACAACGACAAACTGGTAGGTGCCATACTCATAGGAGACAAATCTGAGTTTATTGAATATAAAGAGCTTATTACCAAAAAGATAGAACTTTCTGACAAAAGATTACAGCTTTTGCGTTCAAACAAAACAGCCGAACCTGTGATAGGCAAATTGGTGTGCTCATGCAACAATGTAGGTGAAGGTAATATTATTAATAAGATAAAAGCAGGTTGCAAAAATCTTGATACACTCTGTACAGAAAGCGGGGCAGGCATGGGATGTGGAAGTTGCAGACCGGAGGTCAAAAATATATTTGAACAATATAAAGTATAACCTATGAAAACAGAACATGTCATTAAAATCAATGCCCATGGCGGGTTATTCACCCCAAATAAACTAAACCTGATAGCTACTACTGCAGCACTGCATGGTGCCCAAAATATTAACTTTGGACCGAGACAAGAAATATTTTTTAATATCAGCAGAGAGAATATGTCGGCATTTGAAATAGATTTTAAAAAACTGGAATTAGACTACGAGTTAGATACAGACACATACCCAAATATTACAAGTTCATACGCTGCAGAGGGCATATTATCTTGGGAAAACTGGCTCACCGAAGGTGTGTACAAAGATGTGCTATATATGTACGACTACAAACCAAGGCTCAAAATCAATATATGTGACAATGAGCAATCTCTCATGCCACTTTTCAACAGCGAGCTCAACTTTATATCCAGTGCTACCCCGCACTATTGGCACCTCTATATTAACCTTACTACAGACACTAATCTATATGCATGGGACAGGCTTATATACACTACAGATATTGCCAAAGTATCGAGAGAAATAGAGGAGCTTTATTATCATAATAAAATAACTATAGTAAGTGAAATAAATAAAATAGTGAATGAAAATTTGTCATACCTATTCATTGACACTACCATACTCGAACTCAAAAGATACTCATTTCAATATTATGAAGGTATGAATAGATATGGCGACAAATATTGGCTTGGCATATACAGGCGCAATTATTTATTTCCTATTTCGTTTGTTTCAGAGTTTTGTGAGCTGTGCAAGGATACACATATTGCGCAAATATGCATTACCACGTGGCGCACACTTATTGTAAAAGGGCTACAACAGCAACACCGTATAAATTGGGAAAAACTATTGGGCAAGCACGGTGTAAACCTTAGGCACTCTGCCAACGAGCTCAACTGGGTAGTGGCAGATATAAATAGTAGAGAGCTTGATATTAAGCAAAGTATATTGAGTTTTTTTGACCTAAAAGATACTCGTACTTTTGGTTTGGTGTTTGGCATCAAACTTTATGCCCATGCCAATATACAAGCATCTGTGATTATTGAAAAAAGAAGTGCTTTTATTGAAGCATATGATATTTATTATACTAAAGATTTTAATCCAAACAACCCAGAAAAAATATTATTTCACAAAGATGTGAGTAAGCATAAGCTGCCCTATATATTGCTGTCATTGTGCAAATTGTATTATTCACAGCTCAATGATGCCGTGCAACCCATAAACATAGAGCAACAAACCACCGCAAAAGTAAATACCCCTTCCGGGCTGCACCAATGTATGTCATGCTATACCATATACGACCCTTCATTTGGTGATAGTACTATGAATATACCACCCAACACACCTTTTGACAAACTACCTTATACATATATGTGCCCTACCTGCGAAGCACCTCGAAATACTTTTGTACAGGTATCATCTTTTGATATGCCTGCAGTGAGTGCTTAAAAATACTGATTTGTATAGATTGTTATACACCATTTTATACAATCTTGAGTAATACAATAAGCTCAATTGACAAATCTGGTTTTATAAACTTTCGGCATCATATACCACTACTTTGCCAAAAAATTGTTTGCAATCATCTAAAAATTTTTGATGAATGGGGTCTTCCTGATACAGGTCATGCCCATTTACATCTTGAAAAACGGTGAGAAGTGCATAGTGATAATCTTTTTGTATCACATCGCGGTCGGGGGTAGGTGCTGGTTTGCCTACATCGCCATATACCACCGTATCTATGTTTAATAATGACATTACACCATTCTCAAAAGCGGTAACTTGTGCAGCCGAAAGACCTGGTTTGAGCCAAAAATATACCTGATGTACAATTTTTTTGCCTGATAGCGATTTATTATTCATATTATTTTATTAATACTTGCAATTATATGAATAATAGTCATGTTTTTATAATATTAAATTAATGAAAAAATAAGATATCCTGCCATGCACCCTAATATAGGTGCCAAAACAGGCACCCAGCTGTAAGCCCAATCTGAGTGCGATTTATTGTGAATGGGCAATAAATAATGTGCTATTCGCGGCCCCAAGTCGCGAGCGGGATTGATGGCATAGCCTGTAGTGCTGCCCAGCGAAAGCCCTATTGATAATACTACAAGACCAATAAATACAGGACGATATGATATATCAGTCACCTGCTTAGATACTGCCAATGCAAGGATTATCAAAAAAAAAGAAGCTATAAACTCACTCACAAATGCTGTTTTAAAATTACGTATTGCAGGTGCATTGCAAAATACACCTCTTATCATGTCAGGGTCTGTAGTAGCCTTGAAATGAGGCATATAGTGGATGTAAACTACCGTTGCTCCTATCATGGCTCCTGCAAATTCGCCGGCTATATACCAAGGCAGGTCTGCAAGCGGTATTTCGCCTCCCACTATAAGGGCAATGACTACAGCCGGGTTAAGTATGCCACTACCCATGGCAAGTGATGCCAGTGAGCCAAAAAATGCAGCTACTCCCCAGCCTATGGCTATAGTGAGCCAGCCGCTGCCTTTGGCATAGGTTTTGTCTAAGTTTACAGCAGCCACTACTCCACATCCTAAGGTGATGAGCACTGTCATACCTACAAATTCGCTCAAAAATATATTTATTCCATTCATAATATTACCATTAATCGGCAGTTTGCCATAAAAGTTTCAAATAAGCATCTATTTCCTCCTTATACTTATCCATTAGCCATGGCTCAAAATATGCAATGCCTGAACGTCGAATAAAAAAATCATCTGCATTAAATATCATTTCATGGGTGAATGAATATTTGAGTTTGGCTTTGAGCAGATTGAGTTCATAATTTTTGTCGGTACTATTTAATTGTTCAAAAATTTCTAATATTATTCCCGTAGCTGCACCATACAGGTGAGTGATATTTGAGGCTATGTATTTGTAATTGTCAAAATACGCTATTAATTTTTTTTCTGCCAATGGTATTATTGTTTCTGGCACTATGGCACATTCGAGTTTTGTATGAGCGGTGGTACAGGCTACATAGGGCAATTGTAACCTATTAATTACTAAGTCTATAACTTTTTTAGCCATCACACGATATCCGGTGAGTTTGCCTCCCGCTATGGATATTAAGCCTTTGGAGGATATAAATACTTCATCTTTGCGAGATATTTCAGAGGTGTTTTTGCCCTCTTCATGTATGAGTGGTCTTAATCCTGCCCAACTTGAAATAATGTCTTGAGAAGCTATATTTGCAGAAGGAAACATATGATTTATGGCATTTATTAAATATATTTTATCCGTGTCTGTAATATCAGGCTTACTTATATCCCCTTGATAATCAGTATCTGTAGTGCCAAAGTATGTGACTTGCCCGCGCGGTATCACAAATACCATGCGCCCATCAAACACATCAAAATACACTGATTGCTTCACAGGTAATCTTTCCCTTTTTACCACCAAATGTACTCCTTTAGTCAGGTGAAGCCTTTTGCCATGTATTGGCTCATGGAGCTGCCTCAGAGCATCTACCCAAGGGCCGGCAGCATTTATAGTACATTTGGCATGTATGCTATATACAGCCCCATCTACAAGATCTTTTGCAGACACACCTGCCACTTTATCATGGTGGCAAATTAAGTTTTGTGCTTCAAAATAGTTAAGCACTTTGGCTCCATATTTATAAGCGGTTTTGATAATCTCTATGGTGAGCCTTGCATCATCTGTTCGATATTCATAGTACAATGCACACCCCTTGAGTATATCTGTCCTGAGTAGAGGCTCCGCCTCTGAAGCTGCTTTTTTATCCAGCATTTTACGATATTCGGTGCGCTTCACTTGTGCCAGTACATCATATATGGCTATTCCTATAGAAGTGAGCCAATATCCGTAAGTGCCATTTTGCACAATAGGCGTGAGCATTTTTTCGGCTACTGTGAGGTGAGGTGCAAGCCTGTGCACAGTGTTGCGCTCTATCCCGAGTGTGCGTACCAAGTTCAGCTCACCATTTTTCAGATATCTAAGTCCGCCGTGAATGAGCTTGGTAGAGCGGCTGCTGGTACCAAACGCAAAATCATTTTTTTCGATTAATATTACTTTTAAACCACGTAATGTGGCATCGAGTGCTATGCCTGCTCCTGTAATGCCTCCACCTATAATGCATAGGTCAAACATCTGATTATGAGTACTTTTAAAAAGTGTTTTTCTGTTACACGCACTAAAACGTAACTTTTCCATCATGTAAGCAAAGGTATAAGATTTTGCACATTCATTTCACAAAATTTACCCTTAGCTATGTCTTATATCCAAATTGTATTACAGAAATATTAATTTATTAAATATTTGTTAATAATTTACAGGCATTATTACTACCAGATACATATATTATTATTCAATGCGATTATTATTATTATTTATTATCATATATCAGCATACTGTAGCTCAAAAGTCGCTTACCTTAAGAAACGCTGTAGATGTAGCGCGCATCAATAACCTTACATTAAAGTCAAGCAGGTATAACATGTTGTATGCCGAGCAAGACTACAAAAAGTCTAAACTATCGCTTAACCCCATTTTCAACTTCCAATATCTGCAACTTATGCCATGGGCCAAAGAGTTTGATGCGGGATATTCTTTTTTGAACGGGGCAAACTCACAAGACTGGTTTCAACTCACTAAAAAATTTCAGGTACTGGGGCAGCGCAAATATAAGATGGAAATGACAAACTCTATGAATACGCTGTCAATGGCTCAGTTTGATGACTTGGAGCGCAACATAGCATATAGTGTAGCTACGCAGTGGATAGAAGTATGGTATTCGCTACAGTACCAAAAGTTGGCAGTAAAGGCGGCAGACTATATAGACCTGTGGCTGGGGGAGACAGACTCGCTCTGGAGAATAAAAAAAAATATTGATGAAGTGGCTTTTTTAAGATTTCAAATACTTGACGACCAATATGACCTGGAGCGCGAAAAAGCTGAGCTAAAGTACTACAATGAGCTCAAAGAGCTACAATTTATGCTCAGCCTCAACGATACACTTGCCATAGCAGAAGCTGATACCTCGGAGGAGTTTGATATAAATGCTGACATAGACTCACTGGTGCACTTTGCTACCCTAAAGCGTGGCGACATTATAGCCAATATGCAAGAGATAAAAATTGCCAAAGAAAACTATAGGTGGCAAAAATCACTATGGCTACCACAACCTGAGTTTGGGCTGGTGGCTAATCCACAAAACAAAATACCATACTACGGTATATTTTTTACACAACCACTGCCTGTATTTGACAAAAACCAAACTGAAATACAAAAATCAAAACTTATGGTACGGCAGTCTGAATTGGAATATGAAAAAATGACTAAGCAACTTAAGACAGAAATAAGCAGAGCACTTAACTCATACAAAGTAAACAAAAGATTGGTATCTGTATTTAAACACAACCTTGAAGATGCCGAAAAAATGCTCACCATTGTGACCCAAAAATTTATAAGTGGCAATACTGCAATGGTGGACATGTGGGAAGCTGAGCGCACTTGGTATAGTATCAATATCACCTACATAGAGAGCATAAAGGAGTACCGCAAAAGTTATATTGATTTGCTGTTTGCCACAGGTCTTATCAATGATTTGTAGATTTATTTTATGCCTTAGAAGCCATATACCTACATATCTGCCTATAGTTTCACTATCATAATATTGAAGTTTAGAACAGATATATTTTATTCATCACAGGTACTGAACTTTTTTTATTATTTATCCCGAATAATTTATATAATTGCAATGTCATTGACATATTAATATTATACTATGAATAAATATATTATTATCATTGCTGTAGCTGCACTCAGCTTAGCATCATTTAGTCCTGCACAGCAGGTATTTTTGAACCTTAAAGTAACTGTCATGAACAACTTGGGCAAAGCTGAAGAGGGGGTGCGCCTGCGTATTTACAAAACCGAGGAAGACTTCAAATCAGAGAAAAATGTTGTGCAAGAGCACTATACAGATACCAAGGGCAAGTTTAGCTTCAAAGACCTTGAGCCTCGTATTTATTATATAAGTGCCACTAAAGCAGAGATGGACAATTATGATGGTGCCGTGAAAACGGATACACTGAAGATAAACGCAGTTAACAAAATCACTATCATCATTCAATAATATTACCGTATAATTTACTGACCAACTTATATATATGTATAATTACAATATATATAAGCTTTAATCTCGCAAGATTGACGTGAATAAGGCTTTATGATGTACAAATATTAATGTGTTTACAGCACACAATCATCTACATTTTTAGGCATTATAAGTAGCATGCTAAAACGCAATAAGTATTTTTTGTTAATATCCGCCTCTGTTGCCGCCACGATTTCCACCTCTATATCCACCACCTCCTTGACGGTCATTGCTTCTCGATCCACCATCTCTTCTGTGACCACCTGTTCTGCCCCCGCCTCCACCATATCCACCTTCTTTGCGGTAGCCGCCACCACGCTTACTGCCTCCTCCTTGGCGTGCATCACCGGATATTTCTGCGCGTACATTTCTGGTTTTATATGTTAAAGCATTAAGCGTGTCTAATACTTTTTGCGAAAACTCATCGTCTACATTGATGAATGAATACACCCCTTTTACACTGATATTGAACAAGTGCTTGCGATCTACACCGCTTTCTTGTGCCACCATATCTTTGAAGCTGCCATTGTTGAGCCCATCTTTGGAGCCGATATTTACAAATAGCCTTACGCCACCTGCCCTTTCAAACTCATCATGGCTACCTGCACCTCCTGCAGCGTTTTGATTTAGATCTGGTCCTGTAAGGTACTCTGCCGAAAATCTACGCAACTCTAAAGATAGCATTTTTTTGAGCAGTTCATCTTTTGTCATATCGTCTAGGGCTTTGATGCCCTGCTGCACTTCTTCATCAAATATATTGTCTTCTATCTCTGTTTGTTGTATGGTTTTGATAAATGCTACCAATCTCTTATCGCGCACCTCGGTGGCCGATGGCACCATGATTTGCTCAAATTTGATATTGGCTGTTTTTTCTATTTGGCGCAACTTTCCCATATCGCGGTTGGTAATAAGCGCAAACGATACTCCTTTGCGTCCTGCTCTTGCAGTACGACCACTGCGGTGTGTATAATATTCTACATCATCGGGCAGGTGATAGTGTATCACATGGGTGATACCGCTCACATCTATTCCTCTGGCAGCTACATCAGTAGCCAATAATATTTTGATGGCATGGTGTCTGAAACGATTCATTACTTTTTCTCTTTGAGATTGGCTTAGGTCGCCATGTAGGCAGTCTGCATTATATCCATCGCGGATGAGCTTATCGGATATCTCTTGCGTTTCATTTTTGGTGGTACAGAATATCATGCCGTAAAAATGGTCGCTGGTGTAGTCAAGCACTCTTTTGAGGGCTGCATATTTATCTCTGGAATTTATTAGTGCATACTCGTGCGATATATTGGTATTAGCTGAGTTTTTGCGACCTATGGTGATTTCATGTGGTTGTTGCAAATAATTATTGGCTATTTGTCTAATTTCTGACGACATGGTAGCACTAAACAGGAATGTGCGTTTTTCGGCAGGCGTATGAGACAGTATGTACTCCATATCTTCTTCAAAGCCCATATTGAGCATCTCATCTGCCTCATCAAGCACTACATACGATATGGCATCTATTTTCACAGCCTTGCGGTTCATCAAATCCATTAGGCGACCGGGTGTGGCTATGATGATTTGTACCCCTTTTTGTATTTGTTTTATCTGGTCATTTGCAGATGCACCACCATACACAGCCACAGTATTCACATTGTCCATGTATTTGCTGAATGATTCTATATCGCGAGTGATTTGCAAGCAAAGCTCACGGGTAGGGCATAGTATGAGTGCTTGTGTGCTGCGATTGCTAAAGTCTATAAGTGAAAGCAATGGCAACCCAAATGCAGCAGTTTTTCCTGTGCCTGTTTGGGCAAGTGCCAGTATGTCTCTTTGGGTTTGAATGATAACGGGAATAGCCTCCTGCTGCACAGGGGTAGGATTTTGAAAGCCTATTTCAGTAATAGCTTTGAACACCGGAGCCGCCAGGCCAAGGGTGTGAAATGTAGAATCTGACATTTAATATGATTGATTAAGAATAATGATAATTATGCAATAGCGCAACAGATGAGTAAGTACTCAACAATCAGGTTAGGCAAATATTGAAGTTGCAAAGTTATACGTTTTTTGGCAAAAAATATATATATTATTAATTTTGTGAAATTATAGTTAGGGTTGAAAACCTCAGAATTTCTAAAAATATATAGCAATGACCCTTTGATACAGTCATTGAATGCAGACTTGCATGCCCATACTGCAAAAAAATTCAGGATATCGGGGCATAAAGGCAGCTTTGCAAATATCATAGCAGCTTCATTGTACTACATAAATCCTGTGCCTCAGCTACACATTGTCAGTGATCGTGAGCAGGCTATGTATGTAGCCAATGATCTGCAGCAATTGCTAAATCCCAAGGAAATACATGTATTTCCTATGTCGTACAAAAAACCTTATGAATTTGCTGATATAGACAATGCCAATGTGCTGCAACGAGCTGAGGTACTGAGCAGGCTGAATATGAATGAAAAAAATGGCGAAATTATTATTACATATGCTGAAGCACTCACCGAAAAAGTAATAAGTAAGAAAAAATTAATAGAAAATACGCTATTAATAAAAATAGGCGAGGCATTGGAAATAGATTTTCTTAGCGAGCTATTGGTAAGCTATGATTTTGAAGCCACAGACTTTGTGTATGAGCCGGGGCAGTTTGCAATAAGAGGAGGTATTGTCGATATTTTTTCATTTTCATATGAGTTGCCATATAGGATAGAACTATTTGATAATCAAGTAGAGAGTATTCGTACATTTAGCCCCGCCACACAGCTTTCCATTGAGAGCAAAAAAGTGATATCCATAATACCCAATGTACAAAACAAGACTATGCACACCTCTGCACATTTTCTTGATTTTTTTCCAAAAGAGTCACATATATTTATTGATGACATTGACGAACTCAAAAGAATATTAGATACCTATTACCAAAAAGCCACTGAAGCACAAAAGCTGTTAGAAAAACAAAAAGTACCTCAAAATTTGGTACCCCACCCTGAAGAAAAGTATGAAACATATGAAGTAGTATTTGAATTATTATCACAGCATAACTTAATAGAAACAGGACAAAAAAATATTCTCAAACATGCCAAGGAATATACATTCAGCACCCATTCACAGCCAAATTTTAACAAAAACTTTACCCTATTATCACAAAACCTGCTCGAAAATCAGACAAAAGGCTATACTAACCTTATACTCACCGAATCGCCCACTCAGTTTGACAAATTAGAGGCTATATTTGAGGAAATATGCCCACAAGTAAAAATACATACCCTCAACTGCGCATTAAAAGAAGGCTTCACAGACCTTAATTTGAAAATAGCATGTTATACTGATCATCAAATATTCGGCAGATATTTCAACTACAAACAAAAAGAGAAATTTACAAAATCTAAAGCGCTCACAATCAAAGAGCTGCGCCAATTGCATCCGGGCGATTACGTGACACATGCAGACTATGGCATAGCTAAATTTGTAGGACTTGAAAAAGTGACCATTAACGATGCTCAGCAAGAAGCCATAAGGCTGCTTTTCAAAGACAACGACTTAATGAAAGTAAGCATATTGCAACTGCACAAAATATCTAAATACTCAGGCAAAGAAGGCACTGTACCACAAATGAGCAAACTGGGCTCACAAGATTGGGACAACAAAAAGAAAGCGGTAAAAAAGAAAGTAAGAGAACTTGCAATAGACTTGATACGGCTATATGCCAAGCGCAAAGCAGCACCCGGATTTGCTTATAGCCCAGATACCTACCTGCAAGCAGAACTTGAAACATCGTTCATATACGAAGACACTCCCGACCAAGCCAAAGCTACCATAGATGTGAAAACTGACATGGAAAAACCTCACCCTATGGACCGCCTTGTATGTGGCGATGTAGGTTTTGGCAAAACAGAAGTTGCCATACGTGCAGCATTCAAAGCTGCAACTGACAGTAGGCAAACAGCTGTATTGGTACCTACCACCATACTGGCAATGCAGCACTACAAAACTTTTAAAGAAAGGCTTGCCAACCTTCCTGTAAGGGTAGAATATATCAGCAGATTCAGGTCTGCATCACAAATACGTGATACTTTGCAGCGTATATCTGATGGCAAAACAGAAATATTGATAGGCACTCACAAGATGCTGAGCGACAAAATAAAGTTCAAAAACTTAGGTCTGTTAATTATAGATGAAGAACAAAAATTTGGCGTGGCAGCCAAAGAAAAAATACGTGAGATGAGGATAAATATAGATACGCTCACACTCACTGCCACACCCATACCTCGCACGCTACACTTCTCACTCATGGGTGCCCGCGACTTGTCCATCATCAATACCCCACCCCCCAATAGGCAGCCCGTAACTACCGAAGTACATACATACAGCGAAGAGCTTATACGCGATGCTGTAAATTATGAAATAAAACGTGGTGGGCAATGTTTTGTGGTGCACAACCGTGTCAGTGATTTGTACAGCATAGCCGATACTGTGAAAAAACTAGTGCCAGATGCCAAAGTTGCTGTAGCCCATGGCCAAATGGAGGGCGATGAGCTTGAAAATGTAATGGTAAAATTTATTCAAGGCGAGTATGATGTGCTGGTATCTACCAATATCATAGAGTCGGGGCTTGATATACCCAATGCCAATACTATTATCATCAATAGAGCTCAGCACTTTGGCTTGAGCGACCTGCACCAAATGCGCGGCAGAGTAGGCAGGTCTAACAAAAAAGCTTATTGCTATCTGCTTACCCCTCCTAAAGATATGCTAAACGGTGACTCAAAAAAGAAACTTAGTGCACTTGAAGAGTTCAGCGACTTGGGCGATGGCTTCAAAGTAGCCATGCGCGACCTAGATATAAGAGGTGCAGGCGACTTGCTCGGAGGTGAGCAGAGTGGCTTCATCACAGATATTGGTTTTGAAATGTACCACAAGCTGCTTGATGAAGCTGTACAAGAGCTGAAAGAAACTGAGTTTAAAGACCTCTTTGACGCACACACTGCTCAAAAGCAGGCTATCATTCAAGATTGTATTCTTGAAACAGACATAAGCATGATAATACCCGACAGCTATGTGAGCAACATATCAGAAAGATTGGCTATTTACAACGAGCTTGACAACATTGAAAACGAACAAAAATTATTGCCCTTTGTGTCATCACTTACTGACAGATTTGGACCTTTGCCCTTAGAAGTGAATGCCTTGATACAAATGGTGAAAATACGATGGCTCGCTCAAAAATTAGGCTTTGATAAGCTATTATTAAAACAATCAACACTAAAATGCCAATTTGCAAGCAACTCTGGAAGTGATTATTACAATGGTGAAATATTTGGCAAAATACTATCCTATGTACAATCACATCCTAAAGCTTGTACACTGTCTGATAACAAAAACCGACTATTTTTCACGGTTCAGAATATTGACAGTATATCTTCTGCCATGGGTTTGCTGCATGAGTTTGAGTAGTCATATACATTCATTTTTAATAATTATTAAAATTTCATAAGGTTTGTATAAACTTTATAGATATTATTAAATCATATAGTAATAAATGATATTTTTGTGTAATAATAAATAGTAATGCTTGTATCGCCCGCCAAATACACGAAGCAAATACACTACTCAGTAGATTTTCTGATTATTAATTTTGCATTTTTTGACGGGTATTTTTTGAGTAACGGCAACCTCAATATGTTTTCAGACAATTTTTATTTTTTATATATATTATATTTTAATATATCATGGTATGTAGTAGGTGAGCAGCTGCAAGTATTCAATTTTAATCCTTATTTAGGATTAGAAACTGTGCTAAACAATTTTTTCAGAGCCCTTGGTTTTCATATATTATTAAGTATATTTTTTTGGTTTCTTTTCAAAGGTGATAATTTCTCGCGCGACCAGTTTGGAGCCACCTACTCTATCATGCTGGTAATCATGCTTTCATGGAAAATGGGTTTATACTATTTTCTCAAGTTTTTTAGAAAGCAGTGGCACAGGTTCAGAAGTGTGGTTATAGTAGGATACGGCGATAATGCACGTATGCTCAGCGAAGTATTTGATAAATATCCTGAATACGGCTACCGCTTTCTCGGATACTTTCATGATGACAATACCACCTCACAAGAGATATTGGGCTCCATAGAAGACTTGCCTGCATTCATTGAAAATATACATATAGATGATATATATTTTTCTATCTCCGATGCGCCCTATGCCAATTTAGACAAGCTGTTTGACTTTGCCGATGACAATGTGATAAGGTTCAGAATACTGCCCGACTTCAAAGGCATTACCAATAAAAATCTCATATTTGACCTGTTTGAAGGGCTGCCGGTATTATCTTTCAGAAAGTTGCCCTTAGATGATGTATTTAACCGTACTTCAAAGCGCATTTTCGATGTAGTTTTTTCAGGATTAGTCATCATACTTATACTTTCATGGCTATTTCCGATAGTAGCACTTTTGATAAAACTTACCTCCTCGGGGCCAGTATTTTTCAAACAAAAACGCACCGGCAAAGACAATGAAGACTTTTGGTGCCTCAAATTTAGAAGTATGTATGTAAATAAAGACTCTGACAAATCGCAAGCACGCAAAGGCGATGCCCGCATCACCCCAGTTGGTAAATTTCTGCGCAAAACAAGCCTTGATGAGTTTCCGCAGTTTTTCAATGTATTTGTTGGGCAAATGTCTATTGTAGGTCCACGCCCTCATATGCTCAAGCACACCGAAGAGTATTCGCAAATCATCAAAAAATATATGGTACGGCACTTTGTGAAGCCGGGTATCACCGGCCTTGCACAGGTTAAGGGCTTCAGAGGCGAAACCACTGACCCCAAACGCATGGAAGGTCGCGTAAAATTTGATACTTTTTATATCGAAAACTGGTCTTTCCTTTTAGACCTGAAAATTATTGCATTGACGATTATCAATGTGCTCAAAGGTGAAGAAAATGCTGCTTAATAGCACTCCTTTACAACAAGGCGTATAATTTTTTATTTTTAATAAAATACTGCCAAACTATACTTTTTACACAAGGCATATATTGTGACTTGGTGTATTTTCTAACATTGTGTAATTGTGTGAGGTGCTTATAATATTGTATATGTGCTCTTAATATAGCCCATACACAATCTGCACGTGCGCTAAGCAAATGAGGCATGGCACTGATACCGTCTAAAAACAACCTTGCTAATATATTGACTATCAAATATTTGTATGGCAGATTTTTGTGTAGCAAATAAAGTCCGTTTCTATAGTTTAAAAATATCTTTGTAGCACTGTCTTTTTGCAATGTGCCCGCTCCTAAGTGATATACCTTACTTTGTGGCACTACTACTATGCAGTACCCATTATTTTTCATTCGCCAGCATAAGTCTATTTCTTCCATATGTGCAAAAAAAAGCTCATCAAAACCTCCCAAATTGTGAAATACATCTGCCCTTACACACATACATGCACCGGTAGCCCAATCTATTTCTACAATATCGTCATACTGACCTGTATCTTGCTCTATGGTATGAAATATACGCCCACGGCAATACGGGTATCCAAGCCTGTCTATATATCCGCCCGCAGCACCTGCATACTCAAAATATGTAGGATTGGTATATGATAGTATTTTGGGTTGGCATGCTGCACAATTTTTATTGCTTTGCATGTATATTATCAATGGTGAGAGCCATTCTCCTTGTATTTCTACATCGTTGTTCAACAATATATAGTATTCTGCCTGTATTTGTTTCAGACCTATGTTGTAGCCTGCACAAAACCCATGGTTTTGTGAGAGTTGTATTATTTTAATATCAGGAAAATTATCTTTTAAGTATGACACCGAGCCATCTGCAGATGCATTGTCTATTATATATATTTGTGCATTTTTTGAATGAGCATACACTGAAGGCAAAAATTTTTGCAAATGATGTTTGCCGTTCCAGTTGAGTATGACTACGGCTACCGTATACATTCTATAAAAAATATTATGTTTTAAAAAATGATTGCAAGTCTATCCCCGGTATGGCAGGTATCATTCCTTCCATGGCATTTTGCATATATTCTTTGGCTTTCTCATCAGCATTGCGGAGGGCTATATTTATTGCTGCCACACACAGGTCTTGTACCATCTCTATGTCATTGATGATGGTAGGGTCTATATCCAACTTTAGTACTTGCTTAGCCCCGTTCACTGTAGCTGTTACCATACCTCCTCCTGCCTCTGCAGTTACTACTATACTGTGCAGATTATCTTGGGCTTCTTTCATCTTTTGCTGTGCATCCTTAGCTTTGTTAAGGAGGCTGAACATATCCATCATATATTATGAATTAAGTACAAATTAATATTTAGGCTCCCAGCCTTTTTCATATTCTCTGCTCCAAAGTTTCATGGCATCGGCGTCTTTGGGTTTGCCGTTTGCAGTATCGCAATAGAGTGTTTTGCCTGTGCGCAATGCAATATTGCCCAACTGGCAAAGTAATACAGATTTGTGACCTTCCTCTATGTCTGAGGTGTGTTTGGCAGTGCCTCTTATGGCATCTACAAAGTTTTGTACATGAAGTTGGTCCAGCCCTGCTGTAGCAGACACGGTATTAGTAAGGTCGAGCGCCTGCCCTTCTTTTACTTCTTTCACCAATTTTTCATCATAGTCATACACTTTATAGGCATCGCCACCGGGATACACTATAGTGCCTTTGTCGCCATATAGTATCACTCCTCTGCCTGCTTCAAAGTATTTATAAGCATTGCAACTTCTGCCTTCCCAAGATATAGCTGTATTGTTATCAAATTCATAAGTGATGGTTTGAGTATCAGGTGTTTCCCAATCGTCTTTCCACTGATACCTGCCTCCGGCAGATACTACTTTGGTTGGAAAATTGACCCCCAATGCCCAACGTGCAATGTCTATTTCGTGGGTACCGTTGTTAAGTGCCTCACCTGTGCCCCAGTGCCAAAACCAATGCCAGTTGTAGTGCACATACCCATCTTTGTATTCTCTGCGCGGTGCAGGACCTTGCCAAAGTTCCCAATCAAGGTTTGCAGGTATGGTGCCTGGTTTTATATAGGTTGGTTTTCTATTGTTGGTGTACCATGCTTTAGCAAAATATGGTCTTCCGATGATACCGCTTTTTACATCGTTTATCATTTGGTTTACGCCCGGAAATGATCTTCGCTGATTGCCCATTTGCATAATGATATTATGTTTGCGTGCAGCAGATATTGCTATTTCGCCTTCGTTTGGGTTGTGACTGCAAGGTTTTTCTACATACACATGTTTTTTGGCGGCGGCTGCCATGATGGCCATAGGAGCATGCCAATGGTCGGGCGTGGCTATCATCAAAGCGTCTATGTTTTTCATTTCAAGCATTTTACGAATGTCTTTTTCTATTACTAGTTTTTTATTCGTGATGCCTTGTATTTCGAGAGCTGTTTTTTCGGCCACGTTTTTATCAGGGTCTATTACGGCTACTACCTCCACATTAGGAGTCTTGGCAAATAATTTGCCCACATGTGTACCTCTGCTGTTTGTACCTGCTAATGCTACTCGTACTTTGTCGCTCGGTGCGCCGTATAGCAATTGCGAACCTGCAAATGATGAGAGTGCAATACCGGAGGCTGCTATAGAGCCATATTTTATAAATTCACGTCTGTACATAAAAAACTAACTATTGTAATATTCTGATTTTGATATTCTTAAAATGCACTTCATCGCCATGGTCTTGTAGTAGTATGGGTCCTTTGGGCTTCATACCAAAGTTGGGTATATCTTTGTACTTACTTATGGCTACCAAGTCTGTATACTCTTTGCTGCCTCTGGTATATTCTACTATTTTCATACCATTGAGCCAGTGCTGCACATTCATTTTATTTGATATTATTCGCACTTTGTTCCATTCTCCTATGGGTGCAGGTTTTTTGTTTTTGTCGGCGGTGATGAGGTCATAGAGCGATCCTATGGTACGGTTGCCATCGCGACCGTTTTTGGCATCAGGGTGGCGCTCGTCATCAAGTATTTGAAATTCAAGTCCTTTGGCAGAGCCTTGTGGCACAAGGTAAGTAGGGTCTACAAAATATTTTATGCCGCTATTTGCTCCTTGAGTTAGTTTTACATCTATTTGCAGATCAAAGTTGTCATAATTTTCGGTGGTAATAATATCCCCTCCGTTAGTTGACTCACCTCCATTGTTTTTGAGCACAATAAGCTCCCCATTTTCTATTTTCCATCCTTTTTCCGGGAATTTATCAATAAAAGCACCTTTCCATCCTGCTGTGGTTTTGCCATCCCAAAGTAGTTTCCAGCCTTGTTTTTTTTCATCTTCTGTAAGCGTATTGTCTTGGCTTTGAACAGAGTTTGACACAAAAAACATGGCTATTAATAAAAATGCGGGGAAATATTTCATTATTATATAATTATTTATGGTGCAAATTACAATATTTTAATATGAGGTATAAATTTTTCTTATAATTTGTCTTTGCTCAATGTAGCCAGCATCCATTCAGGTTCAAATTTGGCACCATATTTTTTATAAAAATCCATGGCAGGGTCGTTCCAATCTAGTACCAGCCAGTTCATGCCATTGCAATTAAGCTCTTTAGCTCGTATTTTAGTAGCTTCAAAAAGCATGGTACCTATGCCCATTCTTCTCAGTTCTTCTTTTACCACAATATCTTCCAAAAACAATCTTTTGCCTTTCCATGTAGAATACTTAAAATAATAAAGTGATATGCCTACTATTTTATAGTTTAACTCTGCCACAAGCACCTCAAAAAGTGGCTTTTCACCAAATCCGTCAATCAGCATTTCGGCAGGGGTTAGCTCTACTTCATGGAGCAATTTTTCATAGGTAGCCAAGTCTTTTACTAATTCAAATACCTGTATTATATCTTGAGCCTCGCCTTTGCGAATGGTAATATCTGTCATGAAAAACTACTAATACTTATTAAACAATTATAATAAAATATATTATTAAACCCCACAAATATAGCAAATTATCAATTGCCTACTATATTACATTCGGTAACAAACTTTATAACCATTTTATCTTTTTCAAGTTCAATTATTTGTACAGAAAATGGGGTTTTTTGAGCAGTAAAATGAGGCAATACTCCTATTAGTTTTATAAAATTTACATCGAACGTATTAGTTTTTTTGGCATATACCCACTTGCCTTCTATCTGCACAGGCTTGTCGCTTGGGGAGGTTTCATACACGATAATTTTGCCATTTTTGAATATTTGAAACCCTGTACGTGAACGGCTTGGGGGGAAGTTGTATGTTTTAGGTCTGTAGGTTCTAAGGGTTGTAATACTATCTTCCTCCCTCGACCAAAGCCAATGATTATATAAGTATTTTGAGGGCTTGGAGCTCACTTGCAATTCAATACCTGCTGTATGTACGGTAGTGATAGTTATTCTTTGCGCACAACTACAGAATATGGCACATAGTATTGTGAAAATTATTCTTGAAATCATAATAAATGCTAATTTAGCCAAATATATGATATTAAAAAAATGAGCAATAAAGAGATAGCTTCAATACTAAAATTAACAGCCTCATTGTCAGAAGTAAACGGTGAAAATGAATTTAAAGTAAAATCTTATTCAGTAGCTGCATATTACATAGAGAAGCATGATTTGCCTCTCAAAAATATGTCCTTGTCAGAGCTAAGCCAAATACAAGGCGTAGGCAAAAGTATGGCAAGCAAAATTGAACAAATTATTAATGAACACACATTTGCCGACTTGGCAATATTACAAAAAACTATCCCTGCCGGCGTAGCAAAAATGCTTGATGTGAAGGGTATTGGCCCCAAAAAAGTACGTATACTTTGGCAAGAGCTAAATATTTTGGACTTAGATGCCCTTTACATAGCATGTATAGACAATAAAGTAGCCCAAATCAAAGGATTTGGTGACAAAATACAAGAAGAGATTATAGAAGACATAGAATTCAAAAAGTCTGTGCAAGGATACCACCACTATGCTGATGCAGAGCACATTAGCCATGAGCTGGAAACATTGCTGAAGCAGCAAGTAAGCCCACACACTCAACTCATGGGTGATGTGGCACGCTGCCTTGATGTTATTCAGAATATACAATATGCAGCTATAATATCTGATATAAATGTTCAACTACAAAAAATTGATACCCTTCACATACTACAAAAAAATGAGCAAACCTCAGGACCGTATTTGTGGAGAGGTACCATAAAAAATACAGATATGCCTGTTGAAATAAAATTTTATACCCACAAAAGTTGGTTTCAAAACCTATATATGCACAACTGTGCCCCAACACATTTATCACAATCTATACAAGAAATACCCATTCGCAAACTCATTGCTAATAGTGAGTATACTACTGAAAATGAGTTTTATAAGTCACAAAATATATCATATATACCTGCCATGTGGCGCGAGGGCAAAGACGAAATACTATTGGCTACCTCCAATAATTTGCCTACTGTAGTGACAGATACCGACCTCAAAGGCATACTGCACAACCACACCACTTACAGTGATGGAAACCATACCCTCACCCAAATGGCTGAATATTGCAAAGAACTTGGATACCAATACTTAGGCATATCAGACCACTCTAAAACAGCTACTTATGCCAACGGTCTCTCGGAGGAGCGTGTGATACTGCAACACTCAGAGATAGATGCTCTTAACAAAAAGCTGTACCCGTTCAAAATATTCAAAGGAATAGAGTCTGATATACTTCAAGATGGCAGCCTAGACTATGACACAGACTTGCTTCGTGCTTTTGACTTCATAGTGGCCTCCATACACTCCGGTCTAAAAATGGATGAAGAAAAAGCTACCACTCGCCTTATCAAGGCCATCGAAAATCCATATACTACCATACTTGGTCACCCTACAGGCAGATTGCTATTGCAACGCAAAGGCTACCCAATAAACCACGCAAAAATCATAGATGCCTGTGCCGCCAATGGAGTAATGATAGAAATTAATGCAGACCCTTGGAGGCTCGACATAGGTTGGGAATGGCTACGAAATGCCATAGAAAAAAATGTGATGATATGTATTAATCCGGATGCGCACGATATGAATGGCTACCACAATATGCACTACGGAGTAGTAGCAGCACAAAAAGGCATGCTTACCAAAAGCCACGTTTTCAATGCATTAACACTAGTAGAAGTTGAGAAATATTTTGTATCGAGAAAAATGAAGATTGGGAAATAAAATCAAAACAGCGTATTGTACATGGTTTTGATTGGTGATTTTTTTCAATCTTAAATCTTCAATTTTAAATTTACATTAAATCAGGGTAGTATATTTATCTGCTTCAATACTCACCTCCAATTTTCCTATTTTCATACCCGGGTATAAAAGGCAATTTTGCAGGTGTTGAGGTGAGCCCTGAGGTGTCTGTCAATGCATTCATAAATGATATTATGTCTTTTATCTCTTTTTTGGTCAAATTGAGCTTGTCAAATGGCAAAGTTTGATTTTCCAGTACTATACCAATTCCCTTACCCCCGCCCTTGTTGTAAAAGTTCATCACATCTTCCAACGTTTTGTACGCACCATTATGCATATAAGGTGCTGAAAGGGCTATGTTGCGCACGGTAGGGGTTTTGAATGAGGCTGTTTGGTGAGGAATATTGGTGAGGCGATTTCTCCCATAGTCATTATCTAACTTAGGTTGTTTAGAATATGGGTCTTGGGGCACACCAAGCACCTCAAATTCAGACTCTAAAAATGAAGGAGGCACCAATCCGCTAAATACAGGAGCAAAATGGCAGGTGCCACACAGTGCTTTTCCCATAAATAAATTATATCCTCTTATTTCAGACTCATTCAATATGGCTGCCTCTCCATTTATATGCTTGTCTACTTTACTATTAAAACTTAGCAATGTACGCTCATAGGCTGCAATGGCAGAAAGCACATTGTTTGGGGTAATATATTGGCTGTCAGCAGCATTATATACAGAGGCAAATCTATCCTTATATTCAGTGCTTGTTTTTAACACATTACACACCGCATTCAAGTCCGATTTCATTTCAGAGGTAGAAAACACTACATTTCTGGCTTGGTCTTCCAGCGAACCACTGCGCCCATCATAAAAATATGCAGGTTGCAATGCTGCATTTATCACCGTAGGTGTATTTCTTTCTATAGTGCCACTTTGGTCAATAGATACATTGGTTTTAAGATTATCTGTAAATGCATTTTGAGGGAGGTGGCATGAGGCACAACTTCTTTTGTTGTTTGCTGACATAATAGGATCAAAAAATAGCATTTTCCCAAGTTCAATCTTCAACTTTTCATCTTTGTATTTTACATATTTGTTGGGGTTGTAAAAATTAGAATTAAAAGTTTGTTTGTCAAATATTTTATCATTGGATAATTGTATAGGTAATATGGCATCGTTAAAGGATATATTCAGTTCCCTTTGCCATTGTGCTGAATAAGAATACAAGGGTTGCAAAAAATTTTTTGTAAAATACATTCTGTCAAATGTGTCAAAATCATTATTTTTTTTCAAATATTCTATAGCAGAATTACACAAATTTTTTATCTTATTGTAAGTGTCTGATTTATTGTTGTAAAACTCAAAAAACCATAACAAACCTTTCAATGATTCTTGTGCCTCGCTTAACGAATTTTTAGCAATTGGCGAGTCAAATCCTGTGATACCCAGCGATAAAATTCTAATTATTTGCAACCTGGCAGCAGCCCACAAACTCATATCTTCAAATGTATAGCCGTTCACCAAGTGTCCTATCCTGTCTGTATGTCCTGTCAACCTTGTGGTATGAAATAACAATTCATTCTTTACTACTTGTTTTTGTGCAAATATTGCCTCCTCCAATGGTTGAAATCCCTCAGGTTTCACAGGAGGTTTTGATGGCTCATCTTCATTGGCTTTGTATAGATTAGGACCATTGAGCAGCTTGCAGGTAGTTGGGGCATAATATTCCAATAAAAATTCTAATTTTTTATATTTATTGCGCGCTTCAAAAAAACTAAGTATAAGCTTTTGTTTGTTTACTTTTCCTGAATCGTACTTATATGCAGTATTTTTTAAGGTATAAATAGATTTGCGATATTCTAAAAACATTTTCTTAAACCCCTCTTGCGCCCTATGTTGTGCCATTAATGGAGTATTAGATAGCACAAATAATGCCAAAACAACAAACTTATTCATACCTGTATATTTGATAAAAAAGCCCACCAATACATTCATTGGCGGGCTTTAAAATTTTATTAATTAGTATTTAATATTTACTCTACTACTACTTTTTTGCTCAATACACTATTGCCCGATGTGAGCGATATTGTATATATGCCTTTGGAGCCAAGGCTGAATACTTTTTTGTGTGTACCTTTGCCTTCTACTGTAGCAGTGGCCACAGTGTTTCCATTAGCTCCTGTCACATTTATATATACAGTGCTTGAAAACATATTTTCAAATGATACATTCACGTCTCCTGAAGTAGGATTAGGCGATATATTGAATGATGCTTCCGTAAGTGCTGCCTCTTGCAAGTTAGTAGAGCTCACAGTCACTGCCACTAGGTTCACTTCTTTTTTTGCACTTTTGGCCATACTGGTACCATATGCTACCCAATAGTTGCCCGGCATAGTAGTCACAAAGTGTTTGCCTGAATATATGGGCGAAGTAGCTGTAGTATTGTCAAACCAATGCCAAGTAGGTGTTTCTGCAGCCATGGAAAACATAGAGGTGCCTGATTTTTCGGGCAATCCTGAGAGTACTATCAAGTTAGATGCCTCTAATCTGTAACCTTGAGGTGTAGGTCTTGAGCCTCCGTCAGGGCGTATATAATTGAGCGATTGCCAACTGTGCGGCTGATTGCTAAGGATATAAGTACCAGGTTTTCCTGTTTCTGCAGATACATCTACCAATGCACCATATTCCCAATCTCCAGGACGGCTGATGCTGGATGTGGTACCTGTAGGGTTAGGGTTTGCAAACGAACCACCGCCACTTGCTGCTTGGTTGTAATAACTGGCGTCAGATGCCGTTCTTCTGTGGTCTTGTTCCAAAAATATACTTACAGCACCTGTAGCAATATTATACTGATAAATACGTGAATCGTGATTTTCATAGTTAAAATAAAACTTGTTTATAGGGCACCCTGAGCATCCTGTTTGTGTAGAAGTACTTGTGCCACCTCCAGAATACCTGTTAGGATCTTCTTGTATATAAAGGTAGTCTTCTGTAGCCATGATATTATCGCAATTCATCAAATAATTTTTAATGTCGCCCGCATTGCTGTTTTTGGCATCGCCATCCCATACTATAGAAAGTTTGCCTTTTAAGTGATTGGTAGGGTCTAACAGTAGTTTATACACCCTGCCAAACATTGTTTTTTGACCTGACATGGCAAATACGTGGCTTCCGGGTATAGTAGCAACTGTATTAAATCCTGTATATCCGTTATTGCCATAGCTGGTAGAAGTACCGTCCCAAAAGCCGGTAAATGTAACTGGGTCAAATGAAGATGATAATGGATTTTGTGTACTACCCCATACCTGACCGGTTACACAAATATATGTTTCTCTGGATGCAGCTCCGGGGTTAGTCATAGATTTTCTGAAGTCTATGTCCTCTACCCTGCCAAAACTCATGGTATTATTTGCATTACAAAATGCATTAATTTGTGCCCCGGTCATGGTTACTATATTAGGAATTTCTACAAATTCTACATCAATTTCAGCAGTACCTGTGAGTCCTCTTTCAAATCTGGCTTTGTCAAGATCTGCACCTGTAAGGGTAGTAAAGTTTGCTACTTTTCTTAATGCATATACTGTTACATTATTGTAATTTTTATTTTTAAAATCTGACAGATTGCCTACTATCATCACTATCTGACCTTGACCTTCAAAATCATCATCGCCCAATATTATTACTACTTTGCCGGGGTATGCATCTTTGTGAAGCGGCACAGCATTTTCTGTACTCCAACGTCCCCAGTGATGTAAATATTGACCACCTTGATCCCAATACACAGAGTCGTCAGGGGATACATTTTTAAATGCAGGTTTTGAAAATGGATCTACGGCATGTACTAATGACTCTGCACCAGACTCGCCACCCGAGAAAAATACTGGACCAAAACCATTTATTTCAGGCTTGGCCATAGTGGCAGAGCATAGTCTCCAATATCCTGCATTTGAGTTTAATATCCAATCACCTTTTAAAGGTTTGAAAGTTTCGTCTAAGTACATCCTGGATATACCCAAGTTGTCTTCATGATTGGTAAGGTACAGATAGGTGCCTTCGGGATTGTACATACCTGTCACAGTAGCCATTGTGCCTTTTACAAACACTACACTGTCAAACATTACAGCAGGGTGATTGAGTGTTATACCCGCACCATCAGCCATGCCCCCAAATTTGAAATTTGGTGCTTTTGATAAATTGTCGTCGCTTCCTATGAGTCCGTATGCGTTCACTCCGGCCATAGACATAGTGATAAGCGTAGGTGTAACAGAGTGCTGCTGTAGCACCACAGGGTTCTGAGCATTAGCCACATTACATAAAGTAATGGCTGAAATTAGATATAAGTAAATTTTTTTCATAATTAGGGATTTTATTTTTTACAAATCTACCATTTGAAATTGTAGTGTATGTAAAGTGTATTTTAAGATTATGTTAAAAAAATGTTACTTTTTATAATCATTATTAATAATATTTTCCTCCGTTCATCCACTTTTTTACTACATTAAGTTCCATAGTGTCTATGGGTTCACCATTTTGAGGCATAAGTTTGGAGTCGCCTTTTTTTCTATTTAGTCTGTCATATATATTAGTTATATTATCATACACCGTAATGTAGTTTATATATCCCGGGTGGCACCGCTGACAATAGTTTTGAAAAATTGGTTTTACGTCGTCTTTAAACGATGTATAGCCTGCAGGTGGTCCGGCACCTAATACTCTTACAGTTATCACTTTGTCAATAGTTACTGTTCCTTTCATATTTTTAGCCAAAAAATTAATAATATAATCACCCGGCGGAGTAGTAGGGTATGCTTTTATGGCACCTGTAATGTTATTGACCAAAAATGTTTCTATTGTACTGTTAGAGCTTATAAGTAGCGTAGCAGGTTTAGAACCTGCCACCAATGGTGTGTCAGTCTGTAAATATTGCCCAAAATTTACTTCATATATGCTTTTTCTGAATGTTATACTTTTCACCTTAATAGCCAATGACGTGATGGTGACCACCCCACTGAAAGTGTACGTGCTGAGTTTGTTTGCCACTATGATGGTGGGTTTATATTCGCCATACTTCAGGGTGGGCTCAGTCTTGATATTACCTTTCTTATCCATAGAAATGCCTTGTATTGTATGGATAAATGATATACTATTAAATACACCGCCCGTCACAGAGGTTAATGTGAGCGTGGTAGTGTCTCCTTCTTCAATCAGTATATAATTTTTATCATAAATAAGCATATTTACATTTTGTGAATCAAGGGGTATGACGACTGTTTTTAAGGTATCTGTCTTGGTGGTATCTTTGGGCATACCCACCATAGTATTTATGGGGATTATGTTATTGTTTGGGGCCACTTTTTCATTAGCACATGACGATATTAATATAATAAATATTACAGGCAATATATTCTTGATGATTGTGCCTTTACTTATTGCATATATTTCTTTCATAGTTATCTAATTATCAATATAATAGTTAATATGTATATCTGAAATTTAAACAACTAAATTTAACAAGTATATATCATATCTTAGCTATATACTGAATAAAACTTTTTTGAACTTTAACTTCTTATTAGTTTTTATTCTTGAACCATTAAGGCATTAAGAAAATCAAGAATAACCTTAATGACCCTTAACTTCTTAATGGTGAAAATTAGTACATATTTATGTCTTAGTATTTTCAGAGACTGCAATAAATACCCCTGTTTTTTCAATAATTTCTATGAAAGGGTTGTTATCAACTGTGTCGTTGATATGAAATGTATGTCACTATATAGGGTGATATTTATTCACTAAGTGTACAAATGGCTCATAATCCATGAAATTGACACCCGTAAAGTCTTTATGCCAAAGGGCTAAATCAATATCCGAATATTCCTGGGTCACCCAGTTTACGTAGGATCCGAATAATATTACTTTGGTAGGAATATATACGTGTTGTGCTAATTCGGTCAAAAATTCATGAATGTGTGCATAAAGCCTTTTTTGAGTAAGTACCATATCTAATCACAAATAAGTAAAAAAAAAGCCCCGCACAAGCGAGGCTCTTTTGATAATTTATACAATTAAGATTTTATTATTTTACTACCAATCTTACTGTTTTCACAGTTTTTTCGGTAGCTACTCTTACAATGTATACACCTTGAGAAAGACCGGTGAGTGGGTATCTGGCTACACCAGATACTGAATCTTCAAAGCTATATACTTCAGTACCTGTAACATTGTACACACTCACTTTGATAGTGTTTGATACGTTTTCGATAGCCAATGTAGCACTACCCTCAGATGGGTTAGGATATACTACTATAGTAGGTTCTGCTGTTGCAACCTCTGCAAGTGAGGTTACAAATCCCCCTACTAAATCAATAGTTACTGATGTAGCACCTGTAGATGAAGCTGTTAATGACCCTGTACCTACGACTGTAGAAGCACCTTTGTAAGTTATGTACACTGTTTTGTCATCTACATCACCAAAACCCGTAGGGTCAGTAGTCAATATTTCAGATGCGGTAGGAATAGCAGTAGCACTTGCTGTAGATATACCAAAGTTTCCTGTAACAGACAAAGTCAAATCTGAAGTTAAGTATTGACCACTTACAGTAGCCATGGCAGAACCAGAGAAAGTAATAGAAGTAGAGTTGTTTTGAGCTATTAAATTGATAACTCTTGAGAACCCTACTGCCTCGCCTGATACGTTTACAGGGATAGAAGCTATACCATCTGTAGCTACTGATATGGCACCTGCGTCTTGACCTACATCTGCTCTGTTGTATCTTACAAATACATCTGGCGATACACTGTTACCTGCTATGGTAGCAATTGTAAGTGAGTTGGTAGCACCTGTGAAATCTGCACTGGTAGAAAGTTGGAAATTAGCAGGAGCAGATACAACAATTGGAGTTGTCATTCTGTTAGCAGCTACATTAAATTTCTGATACCCTGATGCAACACCTGCATAAGCAGTAAATTTAGCCAAGCTAGCTTTGTTTACAGTCACACTTGGAAAAGCACTTCCTCTAAGGTTGTAAGCAAGATTCCTTCGTGGGTTTGATGAAGAAACACCAGCTGTCAATGCTCTGTTATCTGCCAAAATCAATAACTCTGTACTGTGAGCTGCATTTACATTTAGCGCAGGAAGCGATAGTGCAGTAATATTTGTTGGTACATACCTTACTGTAATGGTTTGGTTGATAGCACCTGTACCACTTGGGGTTATAACTAAGCTAAACACGCCGGCAACAGAAGCAGGGGTAGTACCTGCATTGAGCTCAAACATATATCCTGATGCTGATAGAGCAGGGTTGATACCTACGTTTACAACTGAATTATGGTGAGAACCAGTAATAGCTATAGTACCTACTACAGGTTGTGGAACCCCATTAATATATGTAGCTATGTTTAATGCCAAGGGAGAAGCGGGTGACACAGAAATGGTAGCATCTTGTCTTCTGTATTGAATAGCAGAAGTGCGCATGGTACCGGCTACAGATGTAACCAGTGCGTTTGATTGTAAGGATAGTCTATCTGCAGAAATTACAGCATTTAAGTACCCAATCAGTGTGCCATCATTGTAATGTATAGGCAACCCTGTAGGCCACAGCATATTGAAATTGGTGCCTGTACCAGTTATTTCCATTGAATTAACATCAGAATCAATCACACCAGCAAAAGTTACAGGATATACAGTGTTGGTAGTAAATAGTGCATTTCCACTAAGAGTGGCATTTGAAGTACCTAACGCAGAAACAGCACCCAATAGTGCATTATCTGAATTTCTGTAAATCCAAGTACCTGTAGTCATTACATCATTAAAATTAAACCCAAGTGCTGTGATTACTCTTGAAGAAGCATCTGACAATATCCAACGCGATGATACAAAACTTCCGGCAGCAGGTGCGTTGAGACGAATGCTTACTGCAATAGAAGTGCTAAGACCTGTAACCGAGAGTACCCCAACTTGTACACCGTTTGTATTTCCTGCAATAGTACCTGTGTATTGAACCCAAATGTTATTACCGGTTGTAGTAATGGTATTACCTGCAGCGGCAAGGGTAGCTGTAGCTGAGTTAAAAGGACCATTAGCTGAATTAGATACAAACAAATCCGGTGACAATGAAGTAACCACAACTGAACTTGGAAGCCTATTTCCTCTTACGTTAAGGGCACCTGTAAGTGTAGACACAAGTTGACCTGTGAAATAATCAATAGTAACTGCAGTACCTGTGGTAAAAGCAGGGTTTGTGTTGGCACTAAGTGCAACTGAAGTAGAAGCTGCTCCGGCTACAAATGTCAAATTACCGCTATTGCTGCTGCTTTGTGTGCTAAGATTAGCTCTTACAGATACCGTAGCACTGATAGTTTCGTTAGCATTAGCTGTTAAAGTAAGAGTAGAGCTATAGGTACCTGTAGGTGTAGCAGAAACTTCATACCCTGCAGGAGCGGTTACTATCACATTAGCTTTAAGATAGTTGCCTGTTACAGCTACTTGTTGCGGTTGAGAAACGTAAGGACCTGCACCTGTCCAAGAAGCATCTGTAAAAGATAGTGTAGCAACATCTACGTTAATAACAGGTGCAGCAGGAGCAACAACAGTACCTGTTACAGGTATTACTACATTAGCCACTCTGCTGTCGCCATAGTTGATAGTGATGGTACCACTTTCTGCAGCAGCAGTAGCACTTGCAAACGTTACTGTAAATGTTTTTTCGCCATTAGTATTAGTAGCTGTAGTAGCACTCAATGTAAATTTAGGATTAGAAGACGACATGGTGATACCTGTACCTGTAAGATTTAAAACATTAACTTTAACTTCAACAGCAGCAAATGATTGACCTTCTACTTTTGTGCCAAATGCTATAGATGATTTGTCTACAGAAGCAAAGGGTTGAAGTGCAATCAATTCAGGAGCAAGAGTTTTGGGAGCTATCAAACCTGTGAAATCAGCAGCTACTCCTGCTGTAGGCGAAGATGTTTTGATGGTAAAATTTACAGCAGGATTTGCAGTAGTAAAACTGGTGATTACTTGTTGAAATATATCACTCGCGGCATTGGTTAATGATACAGTATTGCCATTGCTTGATAAATAAGTAGCTTCGTCAAAGCTAATTGATTCATTGGTTGAAGCATAATATCTTGCAGTACCTGAGTTGCTAGAGCCATTGAGTACTATGTGTAAGTTTTTGTACTGAGCAACTCCACTACTTAATCTTTCTTGCACTGATGGAGTGATTGAAGCAGATGCGTTCACTAACTGTATTCCTTGATTGTGACCTATCACAATAGAGTTGTACACAGAAGTAGATACCGCAGAACGCATTTCCATACCACGTCCAAATTTGTTACCTGCTGTAGGAGTAGGATTGCCTGATCCTGTATTTATCCAAGGTCCAATCAAAGTAGCATTGGATACAAAAGGAGCAGTGTTTGGCTCAGGATTATTATTGCCCGGCACTACTGCACTTGCAGAACCTACACCTGTATTGTTGTCGTGCTCAAAACTGTTAGAGGTGCCCCCTGCTGCGGTTTCAAAAACGGTAGGATTTTTTACTGCGATTATAAATTGCACGTTACCTGCATAACCTTCATCCATGTCAAAATCATCATCTACTGCACCTATAGCTATTAAATATTTGTGGTTAGAAGTACCTCCAAACCACTCAAATGCATCGTCGCGAGCGTATGATACTTGTATGAAGTTGATGCGTGTGCCTTTGCCTACTGCACCAAGAGTTAACCCGTTTAATTCTTGATCCGGTAAGTAGTTGTAACCTGCAAACTCAATACGTACAAAACGCATCTCACCGGAGTTGTCGTTTAAATTAAGTTCTGCACCTCTGCCACCACCGTATTCAGCCAATGGGTCTGTAGGTAGTGCTTCGTATTGTCTTTTACCTGATGGTGTATTTACTTGGCTATTACCTATGATAAGGATACCTGCCCAGTCGCCGGGAGCACGTTGTCCGGCTGCTTTAGATGAAGTAAATACAATAGGTGCAGTTTTAGTACCTACAGCATTTATCTTAGAGCCTTTGGCTATGATAAGGGTAGCACCCAGTCCTGCGCGAATGACAGTACCTGCAGCTATGGTAAGTGTAGCACCGTTTCTCACGTGTACAGTACCTTTCATTTCTACCACACCACTTATAGAACGGTCAGAAGTAACATCGCCTTCAAGAGTTGCGGTGTAAGTAGAGCTGTAAGCTTCAGCATTAGGATACCAGTTGGCCCAACCATCAGCCCAGTTACCTGTTGCAAATGTTTCTGTGAAACCACCTTCAATTCTGGCGGTGTAAGAGTTGCCATTTACAGGAAAGGCTCCTGTAAATGTGACAGCCTCAAAAAAGGGCTGCGCAAATGAGCCTATGCAAAAGCCGATAGCTCCAAACGTGGTTAATAGTAATTTTTTCATAATTTTTTAGATAGTATTTGGTTTAATAAAACATACCCTGCAAACCTACTTTTAAAAAAGTTAGTGTTGGTTAAGTCAATGTTAAGAATGTGTTAAGAAATTGTTAACAAATCGCAATATTACGATGATTTGATATCTAATTTATTTATTTATTATCGGTAATAGATATATCCTGAAAATAGTACTATTTTAATAAAGTGGTTGTGTGAGGCACTCACCCAATATTAGAAGCTATAGCCTAAAGATAATCCTATAGAATATCCGCGTCTGTAGTTTTCAAAAGTTTCATCTTTGCCTTGAGTATATGCACCATCTTTATTAAAGTCATAATAATAAATAAGATTTTGTGCCAGTATGTCGCCCATTGTAACTTTGCCATTCCATTTTTTGGCAAAAGTTTTAGATATGGAGCCATCTATGACCCAGCGTGGGCTTTCATACACTAAGAACTCATCTTGAGGAGCCACAAATACAATACGTTTGCCAAAAGTATTTGCTGCTAATGTAAATGACCATTCAGAAGGAGTTTGGTACTGCATGCCTAAGTTAAGTACGTAAGGAGATTGGCCTTGCAAAGGGCGTGAAGACACACTTTTATTTATTAAACCTAATTCGCGCAGGTTATCTTGGTTTACATTAGAGTATATGACAGCTAAGTTACCAAATAGCGTAAAATTATTTAGTGCTTCTGAGCCTGTTTCAGAAAATTGGTATCGTGCATCAAACTCTACTCCATAGTTTATGGCACCTTTGGCATTTACAAATGTAATTTGAGCATATCCTTGGCTGGGTTGTATAAGGTTTTCGATAGGATCTGTAAAGATTTTTAAGAATGGATTAAATGAAACAAAAGAGCCGGGTTTCATAAAGTATTCAAATTTAATGTCTAAATTATCAATTTTGCCTCTGGTGAGTGTAGGGTTTCCTACAAATATAGCATTTCGAGTGAAGTCGAAAAAAGCCAAAGGTGCAAATTCTCTAAATTCGGGTCTTGACAATGTACGAGAGCCGCATAAGCGTAAATTCATTTTTTCGTTAATTGCATATATTACATTCAATGAGGGCAACACATCTGTCCAAGTAGTATCCACTATTTTTTTAAAATTATCACTTGTTACGCTGGTAAGACTGCCAAATCCAGAGCTGATTTTTTGGTTATATGTTTCTAATCTTACACCATATATAGCTCTTAATGAAGGAGTTATTTTGGTTTCTCCCATCAAAAAAGCAGCCATAAGTGTAGAAGATGCGCCGTATTTATCTTGTCTTTGGGTAGATTCTATTTGGTAAAATAGGGTGTCAGCTATATTATTTATAAAACCAGTATATAAATCTTTTTGAAGATTGCCCCTAAATCTTCCTTCAAAACTGCCGTTTGTAAGGTTAAAATTTCTTCCGTTGAAATCTCTGTTGCGAGCATGATACATTCCTCCGACTTTTATGTTTGTTCTAATAACATTTACAGGTATGTTAACATCAATATTTAAGCTTGTGCCTGTTTCTTGCAATCCAAAGAAATATCTACCCGGGTTGTTAGGGCTGCCGGGCGATGCAGGTATTCCATTAAGTACTCGTTGGGTTGAAGTATCAGCACTTTTTCTTGTAGTACCTTCTGCCCTTGAAAAGTTACGTTTAAAGTCCGGGCTTTGCATATCGAGAGATGTGAGACCTGCTACCCAGTTAAGTTTTATTTTTGATTTTTCAGCCAATAAATGTTCACCGCCAAGTTGTGAGAAATATGACCTGTTATTTTGATAAAAATAGGCTATGTCTTTATCATTGTAATATGGTTGTGGAAATTGGGGATTGTAGGCTTGTTGGCTTCTAGGTATTGCTTGGTCATTTGCTACATAGGTTAATAAATTTTTGTAGAATAACTTATTGTTTTGCCCTATTTTGTAAGTAAAGTTTAATAAATATCCTGTATTAATAGTATTTCTATATCTGTCATATTTATAAAATGTACCTATTGTTGAGTCTGTTCTGGCATAGTTGAATCTGTTGGAAGAGTCAATACCTGCGGGGGAGTTTCTATCATAAGGCTCATATAAATTACTATTATTGTATGTAATAGCGCCTATGACACCTAGGTCATTACCAAAAACTTTAATACGACTTGAACCCCCTATTTGTAATGAAAGATTTGGCATGGCTGAGGTTTTGGTGGGGGTGAAATCGTTGTTAAATTTTTTAGTATCATTTACAATAGAAGTAGCATCATTAAAAATACTTCTATTTACAGCGTCTGATGATTGAGCTACATCTGAGGGCAATAGTCTTGCGCTATTTCCAATACCTAAAAAGTCGCTTCCGCCTGATTGTGGAGATTTGTAAAAATCTTTAAATGTAGTAATAGAGTGGTAGCCGCCACCTACATTCACAAAAAAGGTGTTTTCATCAGGTATATCTTTGGTATTGATTTGTATGAGCCCGCCTGCAAAATCGCCGGGCATATCCGGCGTGGCAGTTTTGAATATTTGCATATTGTCAACCACTTGGGCGGGTACTAGGTCGAGGGAAAATGCTTTTCTATCAGGCTCGGAGCTTGGCAGTGGTGCACCGTTGATCAACCCATAGTTGTACCTATCTTGCATACCTCTGATGATGGCAAACTTACCGTCTTGAATAGTGGCTCCTGATACCCTTTTGATGATGTCGGCTGTGGTGCGGTCGGGTAATTTACGAATAAGCTCTGCTGATACTCCACTGGAAACTGCAACTGCATTTTTTTGCTGGAGCAGCAAGCCCGCTGCTGATTCTTTTTTGGCTTCTCCCACTACTACTACTTCTTCAAGCTGTTTGCTGTCTTCTTCCATAGCCACATTTTGGTTAGTGAGCTCGCCTGAGGTAATTACCACCCCTTCAATTTTTTTGGTAGAATAGGACACGTAGCTTATGAGGATAGTGTAGGTGCCGGGATCTACTTTCATAAAAAACTTACCATCTATATCTGTGGCAGTGGCTATGGTGGTACCTTCTATCTGTACGGTGGCCCCTATTATTTCTTCGCTGGTTTTTTTATCAACCACTTTGCCTGCAAGTGTACCTTTTTTGCCCACCGGTGCATCTTGTGCAAATGAAAATTGGGCTGTAAGTATGGCTACAACTAATGATATAGTAAATATTTTGGACATAGGTTTAAGTAATATTTTGATATATAAGCAGCAAAACTATGGGTATAGCTCATAAATGTTTCAAAATGTATGTTAAGAAATTGTTAAATTTTCATAATTCTATACAATACCTACTACTTTTGTGGTATGAATTTGCTCAAAAAACATCATATATATACAGGTGATACTGCTTTTGAAAGTTTTATCAATGTATTGGGAGAGGTAAAATATACCAAAATCATGGTATTGACCGATGAACACACAGACAAGCATTGCTATCCTTTGATAATAAAATACTTGCCTGAGCACTTTGTGATGACGATTGCCTCCGGCGAAGCTCAAAAAAATATAGAAACCTGCTGTCATATATGGCAAAAAATGACAGAGGCCGAAATGGACAGGCACGCTTTGGTGATAAACTTAGGCGGAGGCGTGATAGGAGATATGGGGGGATTTTGTGCTGCTACATATAAGCGTGGTATCAAGTTCATTACTATACCTACTACGCTGCTATCCATGGTAGATGCGAGTGTGGGCGGAAAGCTGGGGATAGATTTTATGGGTTTTAAGAATCATATTGGTGTGTTTCAAGAGCCGGAGGCAGTGATTATTAACCCTGTATTTCTAAAAACTTTACCAGAAAGGGAGCTAAAATCGGGCTATGCGGAAGTAATAAAGCATGCACTCATAAAAGATGCTTCCATGTGGGATTATTTAAAAAACACAAATTGGGATGAAATATTGGCATGGAATATTGAAAAATGGGATGAAATAATAACCCACTCTGTAAATATCAAAGCGCAAATAGTAGAGGCAGACCCTAAAGAAAAAGGGATAAGAAAAATACTGAATTTTGGCCATACCATAGGTCATGCTGTAGAAACATATTATTTAAATACTCCAAGCAGATTATTACACGGCGAAGCTATTGCCATTGGGATGGTAATTGAGGCGTTTTTATCCTACACCAAGGGTTATATTTCTGAAAATGAATATAAAGACATATACAACTATACCTACAAAGTATTTGTAATCAAGCCTATAAAAAATGTGAATATGGACGATATACTGAAATATTGCTACCAAGATAAAAAAAATAATTTTGGTCAATTAAACTTTTCTATTTTAAAAGAGATAGGAAATTGTACATTTGATATAAAAATATCAGATGCTGAAATAATAAATGCTATGAATATTATTATATCATAAGACTGTGTGTACAACTAAGTTTTTATGCCATTTATCACATTATCAATAGGAATTTAGTCATTCTATGATGAAAAAACACACAAATACTCACCTTTTTTAAGTATAATTTCTGTTTTAAAATCATTTATCTTAATAATAATTAATAATTTATAGCACATAATTAGGTAATTAGACAAATTTTTGACTTACTTTTGTAGAATCGTTAGTATTTCAGAAAAAAATTATTACAGTATTGTTTACCACAAACCTCCTATGAAAATTTCTATATATAAATTTCCAACTTTAATCCTACTGTTTTGGTGTATAACCACCTCTGCCCAAACCTATCGTACATGGATTGGCAGCTCAGGCGGTTCATGGAACACTGCTTCCAATTGGTCGGGTAGTGATGTGCCCGACTCCAACACTGAAATTGCGGTGTTTAATAATTTTACAGGTACTGTAATTTTAAACATTAGCACGCTTAATGTGGGAGGGTTTAGTGTATTAGGCTCCAATTTACTCATAAACAACAATACCAACAATGCTAGGGTAATGAACATCAACGATGGGGTAACGGGCATCGATTTTAGAGTCGAAAATTCTACCCTTACTCTACATGGAAGTACAAGCAATAACCAAACGGTTTCCATAGTACCCAATGCGGCGTCTACAGGAATATTTATCAATTCTATAGTAATTCAAGGCTCTACCAACGGCACTGCAAATCGTGCCGGTTTTATTACAAACTCCACAGCCTCAGTACTTTCTATAGATGGTACATCTGTATTAAAACATGATTTTGATATAGGCACCATACCTGTAGCTACATGGCTTACAGGATCTACACTCAGCATCACAGGCACAGCAAGTTCTAGCCCTACCATAAACGCTCAAACCTTTTATAACTTTGTATGGAACACCCCAAATAATGCCAGCAACAGGGTATTGCAACAAGTAATAACAGTTTTGGGTACTTTTACTTTAGAAAATACAGGCACAGCTGCACTATCACTAAATAATGGCAACAACAGTACAAGGCACCACATTGTGAATAACTTTGTTCAAAATGGAGGCAATCTCAGCTTTGCCTTAGACGGGAATGGTAACACGATTGGGCAAATGTCTGTTATGGGAAATTTTACCCAGAATGGTGGTGTTATTTCTCGGGTATCAGGGTCATCTGCCAGTAATAAAATAGCATTAGTTGGCACTACCAACCAAAACATTACACTAATATCCATGACTAGTGGCAACTTTGAAGTAAATAAGCCATCCGGAATAGCTATATTATTAGCAAATACTTATCTGCCGGCAAACCTTGATATAACAGCCGGAAGTCTATCTATTGGCAACAATAATTTGGTGGTGAATGGCATAGTTTCGAGCGGTGGAGGCACCATAGTGGGTGGCAATACTTCAAACTTGGTACTTTCAGTGGCTGGTGGAGGCGCATCTACACTTCCTCCAATTTTATATGGATTAGGCAATTTCACATCACTACGCACAGCAAATGTAACATTGGGTGGCGATTTATCAGTTTCGGGGGTATTGTCTATGGCAGGCAGTGGCAGTCTTGCAGTAGCAAGCAACACATTGTCGTATTTTCCTGCATCGTTTGTAGGCACATCCACACAAATAAGCACCGGCAATACATCCACATTACATCTATTAGGCAATGGAGCAACAATCACAGTGCCCGGGGGAGTTAGCCCAAGATTGTTAAGAAATTTATCTATTGAAAATGCTCTTGATGCAATTTTACCTACAAACATAAATGTATCTCAAAATGTGAGCATTGCAGGGGGCGTGTTGGTGTTAAATACCAATAACCTCAGCGTAGGAGGTGCTGTATTTGGGTCATTTTCAAACGGCAATTTTATAAGCCAAAACAGTGCGGGAAAACTTGTAAAAACCTACACCTCACTTCCATCCTCATTTTATTTTCCAATAGGCAAAGGCACATTGACAAATGGCAATGCCACATTAGGGGGTATTAATATTGCATCTTTAAGTGCCACAGCACCTTCATTTGGCACTATTCAGGCAGATGAAGTATATGCTTCTGCCCCCGGAATATTAGATGCAAATTATGCTATCAATAAATATTGGTCTATTACAGCACCCGGACTGAGTAATGTTAATGCCTCTTTTACAGCTACATATAATGGGTCTAATTTGGCTGTGTCAGGGCTTGAATCTTCTTACTTAACAGGGTATTACCTTAGCTCAGAGGCATTGTGGAGTACAGGAAGTACATCTGAAGTATCGGGAAGAGTAGCCATGTTCAATTTAAGTGCTGCTAATGGATTGTCTGGCAATTACACAGTGGGTGGAGATGACGCTTTTGTAGCTGCTACATTATATACCTACCAAAATGGACCTTGGAACGATCCCAATGTGTGGACAGAAGACCCATCAGGAACTACTTTGGTTAACCCTCAAGTACCCTCAGCTCTCTCAAAAGTATATATTCTTAACGGAAAAACCGTTACACTTAATGCAAATGTCACTACTACAGGGCATACATTGGTGATAAACTCAGGTGGTACGTTTGATATGAATATTTACACCATCACCTCTATCAACGCACTTTCAGGTCAAGGATTATTAAGGTTGAAATCTTCTAATTTTCCAACCATTTCCAACAATTCTTTCAGCCTATCCAGTGGAGGTACTGTAGAATATTATAATTTTTCAGGGGTAATACCCACTTATATATCTACTTACAATAATCTATGGCTTACCAAAGATGACAATTCCTCAAATGCATTTGTATATCAATTGGGTTCTAATCTTACTACTAATGGCGATTTGAGAGTGCGTAACCTACTTAATATGGGCACTTCGGCGCTCTCAATAGGTACTACTACCACAGGGTTAACAATCAATATATATGGAAATTTAATCAACGGCGACCCCGCCGGAAACGCCACTTCAGCTATCATTTCTGTATCAGGGTACAATGCACAACATACAACAAACATTTATAAAGATTTCTCCAATTACAGTACCGTATTGTTTTCAAATGGCACTCAATACAATGCCAATGCTGCCAACCAATCATTAAGGTTATTTTTTTACGGTTCTACAGACAATGAATTTTTGTGCGATGGCCCTACCACTATCTTTGACATGTCTGTACGCAAAGGCACTGACAAGACTTACATACTACATTTATATGCAAACGATGCATCCTATTTTAATGCTTATGTAGATGGAGATGTTTTTAATTTAAACAATGTAAATTCAAAAGGGACTCTCAAATTGGGCAACAATATAAATCTAACAAGAATAATAAGTGGTGCAGGTAACATTGACTTAGGTAGCAGTTCAAACTCAGGTATTGGCTTGTGGGTAGATGGTGCCAATCTTACTTTTGCCACAGCAAGTACCAACACCGCCAATGCACTTGTGGTTTACAGCAAGTTTAGAATATCAAATGGAAGTATTACACTTGGCGATGAGGGGCTTGTGCCAAGGCAAGATGGAGAAGTTCAAATAGAAGGAGGTGTTGTAAATATTACTAAATACAGAACATCTACTGAAATAGGCGAAAACCCAAGAGGTTCATTTAACATTTCGGGAGGTGTTGTAAATATTAATCCTGATGCTATTGATGGGTCCTCAAATGCCACAAGCCCCATGTTTTCGATGCCCTACTCCGATCAGGTATTCATTATGTCAGGTGGAGAAATTAACATCTACACTCAAGAAAGAAGTACCACCGCATCAAATGCTGTAAACGGAGGAATATTGATAGCATGTGCAGATGGCAACTACAATGTGACAGGCGGTACATTTAATGTAAGCATATCCGGCACAGGCAGTACTAGCTTCAATATCAATTCAAAAGCACCCTTTTACAATCTCAATATCAACAGAATTGGTACTAATAATAACAGCCTTACCTTGCAAGATCAAGGAGGTCCATACACTGAGGACAATACACTTCCCAATCCTTTTCCATCCAGTCCTTTAGTTGTAAAAAACAAACTTACCATTGGGGGCACACTCCCCACGCTTGTAAACTTAGGCTCACAATCTCTGTATATTAATAAAGACTTTGAAATGCAAAGCGGAAGCACGCTTAATGCAGCTTCAGGGTCTATAATATTTAATGGAACAGGTAGTCAACAAATCACCCTCAATGGCAGTATTGCAGGTGTTATCAATAGCCTAAGTGTAGAAAATACTTCCGGCAGCCCTGTGCAGTTGCTTGGCTCATTAGCCTCACTCACTACCAACTCGCTTAATATTACAGCTGGAGTAATGAATGACGGAGCCAAAATACTTAAAGTTACAGGTAATGTCACGATTAATGCCACACACACAGGCAATGGCTACATTGAGCTTGCCGGGTCTACATCACAAACTATCACAAGTAACGGTTCGGGTCAATTTGAAAATCTGGTATTAAACAATACCAGTGGTACCACAGGCGATGCTACTGTGGCTCTTGATGGAAATATAAAAATTAACAATGCTATGCGCCTTGTGACAGACAGGGTGTTTAATATAGCTACCAGCGGTATTACCTTACAGCAAAACTCTACGCTGACCACTTCTGGCAATGGATTTAGTGTAACCAAATTTATCCGCACATCGGGCAACCAATCAGATGCAGGTATTAGCAGATTTGCATTTAATAATGCTACTCCATTATTATTCCCAATAGGAACGTCTGGTTTGTATACCCCTGTCACTGCTACATTTTCCGGCATCAGTACTTCCGATAATCAAGGGTATATTCAAGTGAGTGTAAACAACGCTACACTTTCTACACTCTCGGCAACAGGAGTTGCCAATTCTGCATTGCTCTACAACTGGAGGGTGCGTAGGTCTGGTTTTATATCCACACCTATGGTGGCGTACACATTTAATAGCAGTGTTACCGGCATTTGGCCAACAGGTGTGGTAGGCACTCCCAACAATTTTGTAGGCGGGAGAATAGTGATTCCCAACCGCATAGCAGAAACTACTACTGTTACATCAGACGGTTTGGTCTCCATAGCATCGCATTCTATACCCAGTGATGCTGCCTACACAGCAGCGCAGACCGGTAGATTTAATGGCTCTGTAAGATTACTTTACAACAGAACCGGAGGAAACCAAGACTATAATATTAATGCAAATGGAGCTTGGTCATTGACTACGCACACCGGAGCCAGCGCTGGAACTATTACCCCCGGACCCAATGATATAATTGTAATGAGAAACAGAGCAACTAATAATCAACGCTACCATTGGAATCAAAACTATACTGTAGCCGGAGTAATTTTTGATTGGGATGGTGTTGATATAAACACTTTGCCAAGGATATATATAGGGTCTAATTCAGGTACTCCTACAAATGTTAATGCATATTTTGGCTTTGTAAGAGGTGCAGGGTATGTACAAGTGAATGTAACTCCTACTTTTGTTCAAACTATCACAGGCGACTTTGGAGAATACAACGACAATTCAAATTCACTTTTTTTATATGAACAAAGAACTTCTCCGGGTACAGTAAACTTACCTGCATTGCCCAATGAATTTCCAAACTTAAGGATACAAGGCAACGATTTAAATGACGAAACTTATGTAATTAATCTTCCAAATTCTGACTTTACCATAAATAAAAACTTAACTATCAGAAAAGGTATTGTGGTTAATGTAAATAGTGGCTCCGGTGGCAATATGAATGTATTGGGCAACTTTGAACTAGGAGAATCTCCTGACCCTTCAAGAACTTCAATACTTAGATTACCAAACTCGGGAACAAACCGCACAATAACTGTGGAAGGAAATTTGGTAATTGGTGAAGGCTCAAATACAAAATTTGAAATCACATCAGGTGGAAGTAGCAGTACATTACACACTCTTAATATAAAAGGTAACATCACTAAAGGAAATAACAGTACCTTTAACATGTGCAATACCGCTGCCGCTATGTTAAAATTAAGCGGCTCCACATCAGCAACTTACAGCAGTGTGGGTAACAATATGAGTATATACAGGTTAGAAATTGACAAAGGCACATCACAATCATCAACTTTTACATTCAATAGTCCATTCACTATTTGCTCGCCTTCAAATATCACTACCAAGCCCATTACATTTACAAACGGGTTGTTAATTTTGAGCAGTAGCGGAATTTCTATAAATCTAAGCTCTGGTGGAGGCACCGTAAGCCTACCCTCAACATCAGGTCTTGAAGTTACCAATAATTCTTCAGTGAGTATGAGTAGTACTACAGGCTTGTTACTGGATGGGTTACTTCGCATAGGCAACAATGGCACAGCCAATTTTAATGACGGCACAAACTATACCTACATAGAATATTCAGCCTCAAACAATGCAAGGATTGAAGTGTTGGGCAATGCATCATTAAATGTAGGAGGTCAAATACGAAGAAATACATCTTCCAATGCAGGCACACTGCAATACGTGCAAACAGGTGGTAATGTAACTATAGCAGGAATAGGAGCCAATACTACCAATGGAAAATTTGAGCTCGACAATGCAGGAAGCTCCATATCAATGACAGGAGGAAACTTATATATTCAACGAGGAGGTGGTACTACCTTTGGTGACCTTTATTTAAACCCCGGCACATCAAATATTACAGGCGGAAACATAATTTTCAGTCCTCTAACAGCTATAGGCTCACAAAGCTACAGAATCATTTCATCCCCCGCTCTTAATAATTTATCTCTTCTAAATGCAGGCACATCGTCTGCCACGGGCACATTATTTGTTTATCCCTTGACTATAAACAATCAACTTACCATAAGTGAAGGCTCTACTTTAAACACCAATGGATTTGATGTAGCTTCCAACGGCAATGTGTCTATAGCAGGCGCATTTATTCCTAACACTGCTACTGTAAGCTTTACCGGCAGCACTCTTCAAAATTTGGCAATATCACAGCCCACTTCATTTTACAATTTTGTATTAAACAAAAGCAATACATTATCATTTTCAGGGGTTAATAGCACCATCAATGGCACATTGAGTATACTTAATGGCACATTAAACGATGGAGGTATATCAATTTTGGTAAATGGCAATGTAATAAACCAGTCAGTACATACAGGTACCGGCAAAATTATATTTGGAGGAAGTGCACCAAATGCGGTGAGCGGTAACGGAAGCTCTCACTTTCAAAATATTGAAATTAAGAACTCTAACAGCGTAAATTTCAATAATGATTTCAGTATCAATGGGTTGGTGCAGTTTACCCAAGGCAGCATATACATAGGGGCAAACGCTCTCACCTTGGGCGAGTTAAGTAGTGTGACAGGCACAAGCTCCGCTAAGTTTTTTCGTACCAATGGAGTAATGTCTGACCTTGGGGTAATTAAAAATTTTGGTGCAAATTCTTTTGACTATACATTTCATGTAGGTGTGTTTGGTAAATATACCCCCGCACGTTTTAATGCACTTTCAAATACCGTTTCGGGGAGCATCAGAGTTACGCCTGTAAATTCTGTTCACCCTTTGGCTACTGACCCTGCCAACAAACAATTAAACTATTATTGGGAAGTTGAAAACTCAGGGTTGGGTGGCTTATTTGTAAACCATACATATACTTATGACCCATCTGATGTAAACGGCGATTTGAACGGGTATAAATTTGGTAGAAATATTTTTGGAGATTGGGCTCCCTATTATGGAGGTTTTGAGAGTAGCGTAGCAGGTATAAACACTGTATTGGGTGTATTTACATTGAACGGAGTTGATTTTGTGTTTGGGGAATATTCAGCAGGAGAGAGCTCAGAACTTCAACAAGTACTTACTTACTATTCCAGAAATGCCACCCAAGGAGGAGCCTGGACAGATATAAATACATGGTCTACCGACCAAATATTAAAACACGATGGGGCTGTAGTTGCCTCAGGGTTAGCTCCTTATGGACAACCTGTAGTTATTAAATCAGGCCATTTAGTAACCTCATCTGGCAATTTTATGTCGTCATACAGTACCTCCATAGCAGGTACACTTTCTATTGGCACTACATTTGGTCATAATCTTGGAATTATTGCAGGTGAGGGTATACTCAAAATTCAGGCTAATCCAAGTCTACTTTATGTACTTCCTGCAGGTGAATATGCATCATTTACCTCTTCAATTACAGGCGGTACCATGGAGTTTAGCTCTGACCTAACAGGTAATATACCAGCCATTAATCCTCCATCGTTTCCAAATTTCAACAATGTAATATTCTCAGGCAATGGAGTAAAAAAAATAAGTTCAACAACCCCTAATGTTGTGGTTACAGGCAACCTATCTATTCTTGGCGGTACTTTAGAAAACACTGCTGACAACAATATAATACTTTACAAAAATTGGATTAACACAGTTGGTCAGGCAGGATTTAACAGAGGATTTACTTACGGGAGTTATGTAGAATTTGCAGGGTCAAACCAGTCTGTTTTGGGTCAAAATATATTTGGTGGGGTAAACGTATCAGGCGGTGGTACAAAATATTTTAGTGACAACACCACTATTAACGGCTTGTTGCAACTCAATTCAGGCATTGTAGACATGGGCAATAAAATACTTAGCATAGAAACCTCTCAAGGCAGTGTATCTGGCGGTTCGTCTTCCAGCTATATTGATGGATTTTTACAAAAAAGATACATTACAGGAAGTAATCAAAGCCATACATTTGAAGTAGGTGATGCAGGCTACAGCCCGCTTGTGATAAATTATCCATCTGTGACTCAGCAAGGAAATGTACTGGTAAAAGCAGTACAAGGTACTCATCCTAACATTGCAACCAGCTGTATAAACGGTGCAAAAGGGGTAAACAGGCATTGGATTATTACCACCCCCGGACCATTGGTATTACCCACTAATTACTCAGTTGCAGCTACATTCTTAAATCCATCTGACCTTGTAGGAAGCCCTAATACATCTTCATTAATCCCTTCATTGTACACAGGTAGTGTATGGTCGCTGCCGGGGATAGGCACTCGCACGTCCACCTCTACTCAAGCCACAACAGTGCAAACCTATGGTGGGTTGGCTTTGGCAGAAGCTAATTCTTCCGTAGAAGTAACCATTACAGGTACAGTGATGCCTGTGTGTGCGGGCACAGTGATGAATTTTACGGCAAATGGAATAAATGGAGGCACTGCACCCGGGTATAACTGGGTAAGGATAAGCTCAGGAAATACATTTACAGGTCAATCATTGAACCAAACATATAGCGTAAGTACACTTTTGGGCGGGGATATTATACGCGCGATTTACTCATCCAGTAGCACTGTTTGTACCTTTGGCAATCCTGCCACTTCTAATGCAATCACCGTATCATATTCACCCACCTATCAATGGACAGGAATAAGCAATAGTCAGTGGAGCGATAATTTGAACTGGTGTGGGAATATATTGCCCGGAATAAGCAGTGATATTACTGTGAACTCAGGTACTCCTTTCAGCCCTGTAATTTCTACATCAGTGATGGTTAATAGCCTTGCTATTGGTTCGGGTGCTACCTTTACGCTTACAGCAGCAGGTGCCCTTACACTTACCGGAAATTTAACAAACAACGGTACATTTGCGCAGGCAGGAAGCTCTACTTTGAATATGATAGGTACCACTGCACAACAAATAGGAGGCACTACCAATACCTCATTTGAAAACTTATTATTAAGAAATACATCGGGCGTATCATTAACAAGCAACCAAAGTGTAAGAGGCACACTCACGCTGGGAAACAGTACAACTTTAAATTCAAACGGAAACCTTATACTTAAATCAGACGCTACCCAAACGGGCAGATTGGCACAAGTGCCTGCTTCCTCATCTGTAATAGGAGCTATTACTGTTGAACGTTATATACCTGCCAAAATTACTAACCGCTTTTTATCATCACCCGTTCAAAATGCTACTTTTGACCACTGGAGAAATTTTGGTATAAATACAACCACAGGCAGAGGCATACTATTGACAGGGCATACAGGTGGCGATGCAGGGTCGCCGGCACCTACGGTAATGCTTTACAATGAAACGCTAGCCGGCATACAAAATATTGGGTATGTAAGAATAACCAACACAGCCAATACTATCACTTCAGGTTTAGGATATAGGGTACTGGTGCGTGGCGACCGCACTATAAACCTTACAGCACCCGGTGGATATACGGCTAATCCTACAACCATAGCAGTAACAGGTACACCTGTTATAGGCAATGTACAATTGCCTATAACCTATACATCTACATCATCTGCTACGGCAGACGGTTGGAATTTAGTAGGCAACCCCTACCCCAGCCAGATAGATTGGAACCTGGTAATAGCACAAGGTGGTCTTACTAAAGTAGAAAATGCCATATATGTACAAGATCCGGGCTCTAATACTACAGCTTTAGGATGTTTCTTCAGCTATGTAAACGGTGTAGCGGCAGGTTGTACATTCTCAGGTATGACCAATCCTTCTATAATAGCCTCATCACAAGGGTTTATTATAAAAGCTACCGCCACAGGAGCCAACATAAGCCTTACAGAAAGTATGAAAACAGGTAGTAGTCACACTGGTCGTTTCAGAGAACAAAGTATACCTAACTTATTGTATATTATATTGAAAAACAATACTTATGAAGACAATACTGCCATAAGAATAGCAGAAGGGGCAACCTCTAATTTTGATGCAGGATATGATGCCCGCAAGCTAATGAGTGCAGGGCTGAATATATACAGCATAGCACCAGACGGAACAGACCTTTCTATCAATACTGTAGATGCCTTGCAAGAAGATGTAAGAATACCTATTGGCGTGACCTCTATTAATAAAGGTGTACAAAAGATGCAATTCAACAACCTATCTACATTTGACAATTTCAGGTCATTAATACTTACAGACAAATGGCTGAATACCTCGCAAAAAATTACCAATAATATGGAATATACCTTTGAAATAACTTCTGCTGCAGGCAGCTATATGAACCGCTTCTATATCCATGCCACTATAGATTACGGCTATATAAAGGTGAATATATACCCGCAAGATTTGGCTCAGGCACAATGGACTTTAGATGGCAAAACTTGGCATAGCTCCAATACAGGCATAATAAAAATGCCTGTAAATAACTATTCTTTACAATTTAGTATTATAGATGGCTATGATACCCCTGCTGATATATCTTTAATATTAACCAAAGACAGTATTCATACTCATAATATTATATACTCCCCCAAAATGGCACCAAATCAAGTGATACAAGTAGGTAATGTGACCACCCTTGAGCACACAAACGGCGTATCAAAAATATATCCTGTACCTCTGCATGCAGGGCAAAACCTTACATTGGAGCTTTATGAAAAAGGATTAGAAATACTGAAAATTGAAATTATTAATTCAGAAGGTAAAGTAATATACAACACTAAGCCATTTACAGTGAATGCTATATATAAAAAAGAATTTGGCTACAGCATGTTTGCTCCCGGATTTTATACTATAAATATATCCACCAAATCAGGTAATATATCACACAAAATAATAGTGGAATAATATTCTTGCAGTATTCACGAGTATATGCTCCTAAAAATAGACCATGTAAGCAAAGAATACGGAGGCAAGCAAGTACTCAAAGACATAACATTGTCTATAGAAAAAGGAAGCATACTTGGCTTATTAGGTCCTAATGGAGCCGGTAAGACCACATTATTGAGGATTATTACCCAAATAATAGCACCAGACAAAGGCAGCATATTTTTCAAAGACAACCCACTTAATGGTAGCTATGCCCGCCATATAGGTTACCTGCCTGAAGAAAGAGGTCTTTACAAAAAAATGAATGTAGGTGAGCAGCTTATATATTTATGCAAGCTCAAAGGTATGTCTGCTAATGAAAGTATTGCTGCATGGCAAAAGTGGGCTGAAAGACTTGATATAGCTACTTGGAAAAATAAAAATATAGAAACACTTTCTAAGGGTATGCAGCAAAAAGTACAGTTTGCTGCCTGTGTTATTCATAATCCAGACCTCATTATACTTGATGAGCCCTTTACAGGATTTGACCCTGTAAATGCACAATTACTTAAAAATGAGATTCATACATTAAGGTCAGAAGGCAAAACATTCATACTTTCTACCCATAGGATGGAATCTGTAGAAGAAATATGTACGGATATATGTATGCTCAATCGTGCTATAGTGATAGAGCAGGGCAAAATAGAAAAGATTAAGGTGAGGTATGCCTCGGGTTTATATCATGTATCCGGCAAAGGAAGATTGTTTGGAGTGGAGGAGCTTTTTCATGTCATTGCTCAGACACACAGCACAGATGATAGATTTGAAGCTACACTTCACCTATTGCACCCTATGACATCTAACGAGTTTATACAAATACTCATGGAGCAAGTAGAATTGACCTCGTTTTACCCAAAAATGCCTACCATGAACGACATTTTTATCAAACTTATGATGATATGACAGGCAAACTATTACATATTATACGTCGTGAGTTTGTAGTGCGTGTACGTAAAAGAAGTTTTATTATTACTACACTGTCCGGACCTTTTCTCATAGCCCTCACCATGATAGTGCCAATATGGGTGGCCATGCTGACATCAGGTGAGAAAACAATCATGATTGTAAACGACAATCCTCAACTTGACATACAAAGTTATTTCACAGACTCTGAGCACTATAAGTATATATTTATAAATACTGATGTGGAATCTGCCAAAAAAGCCTATTATGAAACTCAGTATGCTGCTTTGTTGCATTTGCCACTTTTAAATATATCTGTGCCTCAAGGCATAGCATTGTATTCTAAAGGAAGTATAAGCATAGATACAAAGATGCTGATGGAGCATATTTGTAATAAAATTATAGAAAATGAAAGGCTCAACCGAGCCAATATAGACCCTAAAATATTAGACAATATACGCTCAAATGTGAAAATACATACGATAAATATGGCAGGTAACAGTGAAAAAATAAATAATACCTCTACTATGGTTGCTGTGTCGTTATTTGGAAGTGTGCTCATATATATGTTTATATTTATATATGGCACCTATGTGCTGAGAGGTGTGATAGAGGAAAAAACGAGCAGAATAGTTGAAATACTCATTACCTCTGTAACACCTATACAGCTCATGATGGGCAAAATAATAGGTATATGCATGGTAGCCTTGGTACAATTTACATGCTGGATATCATTTAGCGGTATCATTACCATGTATATATCATCGCACTATCGCCTCGAAAGATACACGGAAGAAAATATTGCCCAAACCATAGCCCAAAGTCATAATGTAGCCAATACATTAGAGCTGTATGAAATCATTAGCACTATACAAGATATCAATTTCACAAATTATATTATTATATTCATATTCTACTTTTTGTGTGGCTATTTGCTATACGGAGCTATATTTGCTGCTATCGGGGCTATGGTAGACAGCGAAACTGACACCCAGCAATTCATTTTTCCTGTCACTATTCCTCTGATTTTGTCTTTTGTATTTGTATCTGCGGTGATGAAAGACCCGGGCAGCGACTTATCAGTCATATTATCCATATTCCCATTCACATCCCCTATCATTATGATGGTGCGTTATCCATTCGGGGTAGAAAGTTGGCAGTTGGCATGCTCAGCAGTGGTGATAATGGTTACATTTGTCATTTTTACCTATATTTCTGCTAAAATATACCGTACTACCCTACTGCTATACGGTCAAAAACCTACCTACAGACAAATATGGAAGTGGCTTTGGTACTAACTTTGCCATATTTCCCATGCTTTTTCTGCTTGTAAGTGTAGCATTTCCAAGCCATTTACCACTTTAGCACCAAATTTTAAGCCATTTTTCATAAAAGCTGTGACCTCAGGGTTATATACCAAATCAAAAAGCAAGTGCTGTGAGGTGACCAAACTGTAAGGAATAGCGGGACAATCTTCTACCTTTGGATAAGTGCCTAAAGGAGTGCAATTTATAATGAGTTTATGTTCTGATATATCTGTAAGTGTATTGTAGGTATATGATGTCTTATTGGCATCTCTTGATACTGAATAGTGGCTCACATTCAAATCATTTAATGCTGCAATTACAGCTTTGCTTGCACCTCCGGTGCCCAGTATGAGTGCTTTGGGGGGTATAGGCATATCATTTGCAGCAAGGGTATTAAGCAACGATTGTTTAAAGCCATAATAGTCTGTATTATAGCCCTTTAAAGTACTATTTGGCAACACTTTTATCACATTTACAGCTCCTGTAATAATAGCTGTATTGTCCAGTTCCTGCAAATATTGTATTACTTCTACTTTGTAAGGTATGGTCACATTCATACCACAGAGGTATAGCAAGTTGGAGCTTACAAGATTTGGAAAATCTTCAATTCGGGGTATTTCAAAGAGTTCAAATGCATGGTCATTGAGGCCGAGAGTTTCAAACTTATGGGTGAAATATTTTTTTGAAAACGAATGCGATAGTGTTTTGCCCAACAGTCCGTACAAATGCATGATGATACTATTTTAAAAAATCATGAAAAGTATCGCCTCTCAAGCCTAATCGTATAGTTTCTAAGGGTATAATTTCGTGGGGTGATATATTGCCCACATTTACATTAGGTCCTAACAGTTTTACAAAATATACTTGCTGTGCTTTTTGGGGAGCTTCCCATATTATTTTTTCAAAAGGTATTTTGGTCAATATTTCTTCTACCAATCCTGAGCGCACCTCACCTGTGCTTCTGAATAAGCCTACATTTCCGCTTTCGCGCGCTTCTCCTATTACTTTCCATGCGCCTGCATCCAGCTCTGCTTGCATAAGTTGTATCCACTTATATGGGGGTATTATTTTTTCAGCATCTTTGGAGCCTACTTCAGACAGTACAGTGACTTGGGTACATAGTTTGCGGATGTATTCGCATTTTACATTATGATCCAGTTCTATACTACCGTCTGATACTTCAGCATATTGCAGGTGATATTTGTCAAGCAATTTTCTATAGTCATCAAACTGACCACGCACAATGAATGCTTCAAAAAGAGTACCTCCAAAATATGACGGGATACCTGCATCTTTGTATATTTTGAGTTTTTGGTCAAGACCCGGGGTAACATAGGAGGTAGCCCAACCGAGCTTGACAATATCTACATAAGGTGCTGCCACATCCATAAAAAACTCTGCTTCTTTTACACTAAGCCCCTTGTCCATAGCCATGGTGTAGCCTGAGTCGCGAGGCTTGGCAGTGCGAGCGGGTACGTTTAATAGGTGATAATTCATTATTTTTTATATTGTTCAATGATTTTATACAGTGCCTTTTGAGTTTCCAAGTCGGTAAAAAATTCAAAAAGCGTAGTATGTTTATCAAAGTCCAAAGTTAATGCATTTTCTAAAAATACAAATGCATCTTTATATTTTCCGAGATGAATGAGATATATGGCTGCTCTGTAGTATAGGTCTGCCTCTGTAGGCAGCTCATCCATACCCTGCTCCACTACTTCAAATGCTTTTTCAAAATCTGCATCTTCATAGTGTACAAAGGACCAGTTGAGCCACAGTTCTACATTATAAGGGTCAATAGCGGCCAATTTTACATATAATTCTATGCCTGTGATGGTGTTGCCGGCGTTGCATTCTGCGTCTGCCAAGGCAAGCAAGTAGGTAGGGTTGGCATCATCATATGAGAGTGCTTTTTTGAAAAAATGTATGGCTTCGAGCCATTTGTCTTGTGACTCCATGCAAGAGCCCACGCCGTATATGGCTTCGTGGTAGGCGGGGTTTATTTTTAGTGCTTGTTTGTAGTACGAAACAGCAGATTCAAAAAGCTCTAATCTTTCGTATGCACCTGCCAAGCAACAAAGCACATCAGGGGTAGGTCCTTCAAGTTCTATGGTTTTTTTATACGCATCTGTAGCCTCTGTATATCTGGCAAGGTTCATATATGAGTTGCCCATATTGAAATGTGCTGAGGAGAAGTCATCTTTGAGCAGTGTGGCATATTCATAGGCTCGTAAGGCATCGTCCCACTTATTGAGTTTACTGTATACCACTCCCAGATTGTACCAAGCGTTGTGTGAGAATGGGTCATTGTCAATAAAGTGTTCATAGTAGCTTATGCTCTCTTCCAGTTGGTTAGTGATGTCTAAGCAATAGGCCAGCTCATAGGTAGCTTCTTCATTTTCATAATTAAATTCTATGGCCAGTTTATAGTTTTCTATAGCATTGTCATACTTGCCCCAATGCTGGTATGTGATACCTATATTATAATAGACTTCATCTTTTTCTTCTACTAAGTCTAAGCATTGTTGCAAGAGATGTATGGCGTCTTCAAACTTTTCTAAGTGTGAAAATACGGCCGCTTTGAGGATTATTACATCAAAATCGCCCGGCTGCAATGTTTCTAATCTGTCTATTACTTCCAATGCCTGATGGTATTTTTCGACCTCATAAAGTATTCTGGCTTTTTCAAGTAAAAGTTCTACTGAAAATGGATATTGCAGCACTCCTTTTGATATAGCTTTGAGTGCTTTGTTTTTTTTGCCTGTGTTTAGATAGTGATGTGCAACATACTCATAGTCCTCTACTTGTAAATAAATATCTGTGTTGTATTGTAGTGCGTCTTCGTATTTTTTCAATAAATTTTTCCCTTCTTCCGTTTCTCTAAACTCTCTATCCATAGCAATAAATTTAATATTTTGGTACAATATATAAATTATGACCACAAAACCTTGCCCAAGTACCAAATAATTATCAACATCTCAAAGGTAAGATTTTTCTATGGCTTTTCACAAATATTTTTGTGAATAACAACCATAATAATACCTTGCAGCACCGCATCAGCAGTATATGGTGCCGTTTTGCCTGAGCGATTTTAAGGCACTTTTAATTTGTTTCATAGCCAAAGGCTTTAATATATCCCTATGCTCACAGTATGGTCTTTCGGCACTCATTACCATATTATTTACAAGGCTTCTGTCTATATATACGGGTTTTAAATAATTTACATTCATAGCTTTGATATTTACATTACTATATACTGTTTATTAACTGCTAAGTAACCCTAATGTTGCCTTGTTGTAATATTATCATAAAAATTATACCTTTTTAAAGTGATTGGTTATTGCTCAAAACCAATATTTATTAATCAAGTTTATGCTCAGAGGTAGTATGGAATATTATATCAGGATAGTTATCTTGTACTTGCCTGAGCGTATAGGGCGATTCTGCCAAAAATACCGGCTGCCCATCTTTGTCATTGGCTATGTTGTTGTATTTTCGTTTTACAAAATCATCCAGCATTTTATTGTCGTTTGATGTAAGCCAGTAGGCTTTGAATATGTTCATAGGTCTGAAACTGCATGAGGCACCATACTCACCCATTAGGCGATACTGAATCACATCAAATTGGAGCTCGCCCACAGTGCCTACTATTTTGCGGTTGCCCATGCTTATGGTAAATAGCTGAGCCACCCCCTCCTCAGTAAGTTGAGAAATTCCTTTGTCCATTTGTTTTGTCTTCATAGGATCATTGTTTATAAGCTCTCTAAATATTTCGGGCGAAAAACTCGGAATGCCTTTGAACATAAAGTTTTCTCCTTCGGTGAGTGTATCTCCAATTTTGAAATTGCCTGTATCATATAGTCCTACCACATCGCCCGGGTATGCTTCTTCAATAATGTCTTTGTTTTGTCCCATAAAAGTGACAGGTGCTGAAAATCTGAGGTTTTTATCTAATCTTACATGATAAAAAAACTTATTGCGTTCAAATTTGCCGGATACAACTCTCAAAAAAGCTATCCTATCTCTATGCTTAGGGTCGAGGTTTGCATGTATTTTGAATACAAAGCCGCTAAACTTGTTTTCATCGGGCTTTACAATTCTAATAGTAGCATTTCTGCCTTTGGGCTGAGGGGCTATTCTGATAAAGGTCTCTAACAACTCTTTGACCCCAAAATTGTTAACTCCGCTGCCGAAAAATACCGGAGCCAACAACCCCTGTTTGTAAAGTTCGTCATCAAAAGGTTCGTATAAGCCTTCTATAAGTTCTACATCGTCACGCAGTTTTTTGGCGTTGCGCTCTCCCAACCATGTGTCTAATCTATGGTCGGTCAGGTCATTTATATGGCGGCTACTCTCATCATCGGCCTTTTTGTTGGGGTTGAAAAGTAGCAATGACTTATCATATAAATTATAAACCCCTTTGAAGTCTGTACCCATACTTATAGGCCAACTGAGTGGTCTCACGGTGATAAATAGCTTTTTTTCAAGCTCTTCAAGGAGGTCAAATGGGTCTTTGCCATCGCGGTCAAGTTTGTTTACAAACACTATTACTGGGGTGTCGCGCATGCGGCATACTTCCATGAGTTTTTCGGTTTGCTCTTCTACTCCTTTCACACAGTCTACTACTAACACTACACTGTCTACTGCTGTGAGTGTACGGTAAGTATCTTCGGCAAAGTCTTTGTGGCCGGGAGTGTCGAGCAGATTTATAGAAAAGCCTTTGTAATCAAAATTCATAACCGAAGTGGCTACGGATATACCTCTTTGCTTCTCTATCTCCATAAAATCTGAGGTGGTAGCCTTCTTTATTTTATTAGACTTCACAGCTCCTGCCGTTTGTATAGCACCTCCAAATAGTAAAAATTTTTCGGTAAGTGTGGTTTTGCCGGCATCGGGGTGGGCTATAATGGCAAATGTTTTGCGCTTTGAAATTTGCTCGTCGTGCGACATGATGTTATTCATAAAGGGTACAAAAATATAAAAAAGTGATTATTAGTATGGTTATTATTTATTTTGAATAAATAAGTTATTAAATATTATCTCCTACATCCTTAGTATAAAATAATAAAAAACTATACACCAATATTATCTGCGATACAAAAAGACCAATACGAACATCTATATTATAAGAAATTTTCTTTGTGCTTCAAACTCACAATTGCATTTTTATATTTTCTGTGCATACTATGTAAAACAAGCGGTTTTTTGTGTAAGGTAAATTTTTTCACCCTGAACTTCCATTTATTATGTACACAAATTCATACTTTATGCCGAATTACGGTTAGCCTGTCTCGCGAAATAAAAATTTCGACGGATGTATATCTAAAATAGAAATAAGGGTAAAATATTTCTATTTTACCCTTATGCAACTGATAAATCAAAAATTGGTCATAAATTTGCACCTCAAATAATTATACATCTCGCATGGAATATATTCGTAATTTCTGTATTATAGCACACATAGATCATGGCAAAAGCACACTGGCCGACAGGCTTTTAGAATTTACAAAGACTATTTCTTCGCGCGAAATGACAGCACAAGTGCTGGATGATATGGATTTGGAGAAAGAACGTGGTATCACTATTAAAAGTCATGCCATACAGATGGATTACCACTTTGAGGGCAAAAAATATGTGCTCAATCTGATAGATACTCCCGGACATGTAGACTTTAGCTATGAAGTATCGCGCTCAATAGCCTCGTGCGAGGGTGCACTACTTATAGTAGACGCTTCACAAGGCATTCAAGCACAGACTATCAGCAACCTATACTTAGCACTGGGGCACGACCTTACCATAGTGCCTGTGTTGAATAAAATAGACTTGCCACACGCCATGCCCGAAGATGTAAAAGACCAAATATATGACCTTACAGGCATAGACCGAGATTTAATAATCCCTGCAAGTGGCAAAGAAGGCATTGGTATTGATAAAATATTAGAAGCTATCATTCACCGCATTCCACACCCCAAAGGCAATAAAGATGCACCCTTGAAAGCACTTATATTTGACTCAGTGTTCAATTCATTCAGAGGTATAGAAGTAATATTCAGGATATATGACGGCAAATTAAAAAAAGGGGATAAAGTAAAATTTGTTGCCACAGGCAAAGAATATAATGCAGATGAGATAGGCATATTGCGCCTCACCAAAGAGCCACGCGATGTAGTAGAAGCCGGCGATGTAGGCTATCTTATCTCAGGTATAAAACAAGCCAGAGAGGTCAAAGTAGGAGATACCATCACACACTTCGACAGGGCTTGCAGCGAAGCTGTAAAAGGTTTTGAAGATGTGAAACCTATGGTATTTGCAGGTATATATCCTGTGGAAACCTCTGACTTTGAAGACCTTCGCGATGCCATGGAAAAACTTCAGCTCAACGATGCCTCTTTGGTATGGGAGCCCGAAACATCTGTGGCACTGGGCTTCGGCTTCAGATGCGGATTTTTGGGCATGCTGCATATGGAAATAATACAAGAAAGGTTGGAGCGTGAGTTTAACCAAACGGTAATTACTACTGTACCCTCTGTACAGTTTCATGCCTACGATACTAAAGGCAATCTGCATGTTGTAAACGCCCCCAGCGATATGCTTGACCCTAATCATCTTGAGCACATTGAAGAGCCATTTATCAAAGCACAAATAATAACCAAAGCAGAGTATGTAGGTCCGGTAATATCACTTTGTATGGACAAACGTGGTATACTGCAAAACCAAAGCTACCTCACTACAGATAGGGTAGAAATTATATTTCATATGCCATTGGCAGAGATGGTATTTGACTTTTTTGATAAACTAAAAACCATTTCACGTGGCTATGCATCGCTCGATTATGAACTTATCGGCTTTAGAGAGTCTAATATGGTAAGGTTAGATATTTTGCTTAATAGCGAAAAAGTAGATGCACTCTCTGCCATTGTACATAGAGACAAAGCATACAGCTGGGGTAAAAAACTTTGTGAAAAACTTAAAGAATTGCTCACCCGTCAGCAATTTGAAATAGCTATACAGGCTGCAATAGGTGCCAAAATCATAGCACGCGAAACGCTAAGTGCTTTGCGCAAAGATGTAACTGCCAAATGCTATGGTGGTGATATTTCGCGCAAGCGCAAACTACTTGAAAAGCAAAAAGAAGGCAAAAAACGTATGAGGCAGGTAGGCAATGTAGAGATACCTCAGGAGGCATTCATGGCAGTGCTCAAAATAGATTGAGTGATGGCAAAATAATTTTTTGTAAAAAATTGTGAATAACAGCTAATTGATCAATATTATGTCGCTGGTTTGACCATGCCTGTCACAGGCATGCGCTTGTACATCTATATAAACATTGTTTTTTTGCATGAATAAATATTTATTATAAATATCAAGAGATATACGTCACACAAGTACACCTGCTTTAGTATTATCATTGACGCCAAATATAATGTATTATTTTTCAGTAAGTTAGCATTTTTATTATTATGTCGCTTGAGTCTGTCGAAATGTGCTTTTATTGCCCATGCATGGATAAACTCATGCTTCGATAAACTCAGCATGACATTAACAGGTGTCATTTATAATAACTTTTTTGTAAAAAATTAACCCTCAGGGAGACGCAAAGACCTGTGGGGAAAAATTTAAGATTTAAAATTGAAGATTTAATTTATTCATTCACTAACTCATCCATCATCATTGCAAGTGCAAGACATGAAGCAATCCAATTAATTTTGATACTGCTTCGCTACTATTCATTGGACTTTGACTTCACAGACCATTTTTTTCGTTCTACATGACACAGAACCAGGTTAAAGAATAGAACTACCATTAATACTTAAACAATAAATATGCCTGCTAATGTACCTGTGAGTATACATGCCAGAGAAGCTGCCAACAACGCCCTCAACCCCAAAAGTGCTACATTTTCTTTTTGATTAGGTGCCAACACACTGATACCTCCAAACTGTATGGCTATAGAACTGAAGTTGCTGAAACCACAAAGTGAGTAGGTAGCTATAAGTACAGATTTTGAAGATAATAATCCTTGCTCTCGCATCTCTTGCAAATTGATGTATGCTACAAACTCATTAAGCACCGTTTTTTGCCCTATGAGGCTTCCAATATATAATGTATCTTGCCAACTCACACCCATCAAATATGCAATGGGTCTGCATAGCTCACCCAGTACAAATTGCAAGCTCAGTTTTGTATATTGCCCATCTGAAATACGTGATACCCATTCATTTATACCGGCAAAACCACCCAATATATCTCCTGTAAAATAATTGAGCATGGCTATCACTGATATGAATGCCAATAGCATGGCACCCACAGATAGTGCAAGTTGCATACCCTCAGATGCCCCTTTTGATATAGCATCTAATAGATTGACACCAAATTTTTCTTTGTTAAGCACCAGCGCACTATCTATGGGCTGAGTTTCGGGATATATTATTTTTGCAAATATAATACCTGTAGGTGCATTCATGATAGATGCGGTGAGCAGGTGCGATGCAAAAGCAGATTGGCTTGCCACATCATTGCCCCCTAATATCAAAATATAGGCTGCCATCACACCTCCTGCTATAGTGCTCATGCCTACTGTCATCATACAGTGCAGCTCTGATAGGGTCATCTTTTCTATAAATGGCTTTACCAACAAGGGTGCTTCTGTAGGACCTAAAAATACATTGCCTGCTGCCGAAAGACTTTCGGCTCCAGAAAGTCGCATGGTTTTTGACATTGTCCAAGCCATTATCCATACTATTTTTTGTAATATTCCAAGATAGTATAGCGCAGCGGTAACGGTGGCAAAAAAAAGTATATTAGGCAATACCTGAAAGGCAAATATAAACCCCAAGGTATGATGTGCTGTAGTACTTGTATTGCTGTTTTTGGCCAAATCGCCAAACAAAAACTCAGCACCTTTGCTCGAAAATCCTAAAAATGTCACAAATCCTGAGCCTATATATTCTAATATGGTATTTATCACGGGCACCTTGCTCACCAGCAAGCATACAGATATAGTCATTGCCAACCCTGAAAGTACCAATTTATAATCAATGGCACGCCTATTAGTTGAGCACAATATACCCAAGCCCAAAAGCACAATAGTACCTACTATGGCTCTTACAATATCTAAAGTATGAATATTAATGGTACAATAAGTTTGGTATTAAATTATTAATGACAATTTTGCCATAAATAAATACAAAAATATCAGTAGTTGTATGGCAAGGTATAAACTTTATATAGAATATGAGGGCACTCGATATGTAGGTTGGCAATTTCAAAAAAATATGAAAACAATACAAGGGTCATTTTTCGATGCTGTCGAAGATGGGTTTCAGAGCAACAAGTTTGAATTTTACGGAGCCGGACGTACCGATGCCGGTGTACATGCACTACAGCAAGTAGCACATTTGGATATTGACACCAATCTCTATCCCAATAAAGTACAATTTTTGCTCAACGACAGGCTCCCGGGCGACATTAGTGTGCTGCACGTAGAGCAAACCTTGCCGGATTTTCATGCACGGTATAGTGCCACTGCCAGAAGCTATATTTATATCATTTCGCGCAGACGCACCGCTTTTGGCAAACCTTTTGTATGGTGGGTAAAAGATAAAATTGATACCACAAGTATGGAAAAGGCTGCCATACACTTTGTGGGAATGCACGACTTTGCATCATTTTCAGACGATGACCCTGAAGAAAAATCCACCAAAGTAGATTTGCGATGGATAGATATTTATGAAATTAACGATACCATCATCATTCATGTGGTAGCTTCACATTTTTTACACAAAATGGTTCGGCGATTGGTGGGCGTACTGGCAGAGGTAGGCAGAGGATATATGAAGCCCGATGATGTAAAAAAATTATTGTTGCACAAAGACCCTATTATAGCAAAATACACAGCCCCGCCCTCGGGTTTGTTTTTAGAAAGAGTATATTATGGCGATGAAATAGTGGAGAGAGGCGAAGGTTCGTTTTATTGCCCGTTTCTATTTTAAAATAATATTGACGCAATAAATTAATTTAAAAGTTTTATTATTTAACAAAATCATAGCATATTCAACCCCAATTTGTATAAATTAATAATAAGAAAATAAATATATATGAAACCCACTTTACTGGTACTGGCCGCAGGAATGAGCAGCCGATATGGCGGAGGTCTCAAACAAATAGATCCTGTAGGTCCATCCGGCGAAATTATTATAGACTATTCTATACACGATGCCATAAAAGCAGGCTTTGGCAAGGTAGTATTTGTAATACGCAAAAGTATTGATGCCCAGTTTAAAGAAGCTATTGGCAATAAGTATAAAGGTATTGAAGTAGCGTATGCCTATCAAGAGATGGACATGCTGCCCAAAGGGTGTGAAATGGATGTAGCTCATAGGCTCAAACCATGGGGTACTGCACATGCAGTATGGTGTGCAAAAGCGTATATTCACGAGCCTTTTGCCATCATCAATGCAGATGATTTTTATGGCTATACTGCATTTAAGCAAGTAGCAGACTTTTTGATAAATAACAATGGCAAAGATTTGTACTGCATAGCAGGCTATCAGATGAAATATACCATGTCTGAAGAAGGCTCTGTAAACAGAGGTGTGTGCGAAGCAGATGCAGAAGGCAACCTTACAGGTATTGTAGAAAGACTGGATATAAACAAAACACCTGAAGGCATAGTATGTATGTCGGGCGAGAGCAAAATCATATTCAAAGGTACTGAACCTGTATCCATGAATTTTATGGGATTTACTCCGCTGGTATTCCGGCAAATGGAAGATTATTTTATTAACTTTTTGAAAGAAATAGGACAAGATCCCAAAAAAGAATTTTTCATACCACTGCTTCTCAATCATTTGGTAAAAACCAAAGAAACCCTCATCAAAGTACTTGATGTAAAAGAAGAGTGGATAGGTGTAACCTATGCTGCAGACAAAGCCAAAGCTTCAGAAAGCATACTCAAGCTTGTGCAAGCAGGAAAATACCCTGCTAAGTTGTGGAGCTGACACAAAAATAGCACATACTCTGCATGGAGATATACAAAGGCAAACCCGTTTTTTATGGTCAAAGCAGGCAGTCATGGCGTGATTGGTTGCAAGCTCATCATAAGACTGAGAAAAGTGTATGGTTAATTATTTATAAAAAAGAGTCTGGTGTACCCACTGTATTCTACCCCGAGGCAGTAGAAGAGGCACTATGCTTTGGATGGATAGACAGCACCCCCAACAAGCGCGATGCACAAAGCTATTATCAGTTTTTTGCTAAACGCAATCCCAAAAGTAACTGGAGCTCTGTCAATAAAAATAAAGTTGAAAAACTTATTTCACAAAACCTGATGACCAAAGCAGGCATGGAAATGATAGATATTGCTAAGCAAAATGGCACATGGACTGCACTCGATGAGTTAGAGCAAGCCATATTGCCCGAAGACTTATTATTACAATTTGGGCAAAATACCGTGGCTTACACAAATTGGCAAAATTTTTCAAAATCGTCGCGTAGAGGTATATTGGAGTGGCTTATTAATGCTAAGCAACCACATACTAGGCAAAAAAGAATAAATGAGATTGTAAATTTGGCTTCAGAAAACAAGAAAGCAAATCAGTACAAGCAGTAAAAATTTACTTTCCTGTAAGTTGCATTATTAGTTTTACTTCTTTTTCATCGTACGGTTTACCGTCTTTGCGGAGCACATCATGGTGCCATATTTCAGGCTCCGGGGCGTTGGGTTTGCTACCCCACGGGTATTTAGTTTGCGTTTTTCCATCTACAAACCCCCAATTTATGGCAATCACTCCTTCAGTCTTCATTAAAGGCAACATTTCTTCAAAGGTATTATTATAGCCTCTGGCTAAATATTCGGTGCAAATGACAGGTAGCCCAAATGACTTGAAGTTGTCTATATCTTTACGCATGTTTTCATACCCTCCATAGCAGTGAAATGAGACAATATCACTCACTTCCAACGAATAATTGGTGACCTCTCTGAATTGTATATTGCCCAGTTGCCACACGCCTATGGTCATAGGCTGCGATGGGTTTACTTGCCTGAACCATGTCACCGTATTTTTTAATAATGGCAATGTCTCTGCATAAAAATCATTGTTGCCGGGCTCATTGTATAAGTCCCATATTATCACCCTCTTATCAGTACCAAAGGTAGTAAGTATGTCTTTTACATAATTTTCAAGGCTGCCCCAAGAGGCAGGATTTTTCTTGGAGGCAAATGATGGGCTCTGCAGCCAATAGGAATTATGCAATCCGGGCACAGGGTCGTTTTGCTTTCCCATACGTGGGTTGCCATACCAGCAGTCGTCAAAAAATACAAACATTACTTTAATATTATGCTTTTCACAAATGTCCAAAAATTTTTTTATTCTGACTTTAAACCCTGTAGGATCATTTTGCCACACTACATTGTGCAAAAATACACGCATGAATGTGAACCCAATATCCTTAGCCCAGCCCAGCTCTTTATCTATCTCTTGTGGATTGAATGTATCAGCCTGCCACATTTCTATTTGGTTTATGCTCGATGCATTGATATAATTGCATCCTGTCATCCAGCCATACTTGGCTTGCCATTCTTTGGCCTGCTGTATAGTCCACTTGTTTTGTGATTGAGACAGATATGTGGCAAATATTAACAAAAATGAAGTAACGATAATTTTCATATGGGCATTATTTTAGTCCTGATACAAATCCGTAGAATGCTTTTTTTCTTTTGTAGTTTTCATCAAAAAGCAATGGCCATTCGTATTTGCGCTTGAAATACCTTTTGAGCCAAGTTTCTTTATCATATACATTCCAAAATGTGATGCCATATCTCTGCTTTTCAGGCACTGTCATGTATATTTTGGCAATGGTACGGTATCTGCTGCTTAGTGCTATAGCAAATGAATCAGTGTATACTGAACGGGTTTCATTATTATTTTCTATGTCTAATTCAGAAAAATGTATCAAGTAGCCTCTTTTTACTACCTCTTGCAATCGCCGAGTTATTCCTGCGCTATCCGGCCAGTCAAGACCTATATGCATTTGAAATCCTACCCCATCAATAGGTATATTTTTGGTTTTAGCATCGTCGAGCCAGCGTATCAATGCTGCATTTTTGCCATCAAATGCTTCTAATAAAAAATCGTTATAAAACAATTTTACATCTGGGTCTGCTGCACGTGCATATATAAAAGCACGCTGTACAAAATCTGCGCCCAACAGCGTAATAATTGAGGTTTGCCTTACAGAGTCACTCACAGGGGCTATAAATTCATTTACCACATCCCATGAAGCTACCTTGCCTTTGTATCTTGTTACTACAGTTTGTATATGTTTTTTCAGTTGCTGCTCCAATGTTGCAGAGTCCTTTATGTTTTTTACCCAATCGGGGACAGATTCATGCCAATACAGCGCATGACCGTGCAAACGCAAATTATTTTTGATACAATATTTTACTAAATAATCAGTATCATCCCAATAAAATGTGTCTCTATTTGGGTGTATTTGTTTCATCTTCATGCAGTTTTCGGCTGTTAAGGCATTAAATTGCCGTGCTACAAATGTAGCATACACACTATCGTTGCGGAGTGTTTTTATATTTATGGCCGCACCTATTTTATGTTTTGAATATTTATATAGTGGTTTCTCATCGTCATTTTGAGCCATGACATACACACTTAACAATAATATGATTACTATCTTAAATATTTGCATTTTATGATAATTTGAAAATTATTTTAGTCATAACCCATTTCTCATCTTCTTTAGCAAATGGTAATGCTTGTTGGTATTTCCACATCAAGTTTTCCCATTCGTTTTGCATAGGCATACTTGCAAGAGTAGCCATTTGGGCACTAAAGTCAAAATCTTGGGGTACTGTCATAAGCATCACCAATCTGTTGCCCGCTCTATATATGTCCATGCCAATGACACCTATATTCTTAATGCCTAGTACTATTTCAGGCCATACATTGCGGTGATACTCTTCATACTGAGCTATGAGCGCATCATCATCTTTGAGGTCGGTGACCATTACCAGTGTTTGCAACATGAATTATTATTGCCTAAAATATTAAAATTAAGTAGTTTGATATTTTTTTCAACAATTTTACAATATTTCTACACATAATATCCAAAATGCGTAGAAAAAGTCAAAATAAAAATTATATTTGAGCATAAATAAATAATAAACGCTTTATGTATCTTTTAGGAATAGATATTGGAAGTTCATCTGTAAAAGTTTCTTTGCTATTAATAGATAGTGGCACAGCAGCAGGTTCTGCGTCATACCCTAAATCAGAAATGGCCATACTATCTCCCAAGACGGGGTGGGCAGAGCAAGATCCGGATATGTGGTGGCAATGCCTCAAAAAAGCGTGGGCAGAATTGAAAAGTGCTACAAAGGTTAAAAAAGGACAAATAAAAGCCATAGGAATATCTTACCAAATGCATGGGCTTGTGTGCGTAGACAAAGCAGGTCAAGTATTGCGTCCATCTATCATATGGTGCGACAGCCGTGCTGTGGGCATTGGAGAAAAGGCATTCAAAGAAATAGGCGAAAAAAAATGTTTGGAAACATTGCTAAACTCTCCGGCCAACTTTACCGCATCTAAATTGCGATGGGTGCGCGAAAATGAACCTAAGATATATGATAAAATACACAAAATAATGCTGCCCGGCGATTATATAGCCTACAAAATGACAGGCGAAATAACCACTACAGTATCAGGACTGTCCGAAGGTATGTTTTGGGATTATCAGGAAAAAGATATTTCGCGTAAACTCCTCAAATACTATGATATTGATGCCAGATTACTTCCTCCAATAGTGGATACTTTTGCCGTACAATGTGAGCTCAACGAGATAGCAGCCTCAGAACTCGGTCTCGAAAAAGGCTTAGAAATTACCTACAGAGCAGGAGACCAACCTAATAATGCATTTTCTCTCAATGTACTTAATAAAGGAGAAATTGCAGCTACTGCTGGAACCTCCGGCGTGATATATGGTGTGATGGACAAGCCCGAATATGATAAAAAGTCAAGAGTAAATACTTTTGTACATGTAAATCATACTAAAAAAAATCCGAGATATGGGGTGCTGCTTTGCGTGAATGGCACAGGCATATTTAATAGTTGGCTAAGAAATTCGCTGTTAAATAAAGCATACGATTACACTGCGCTAAATACTATGGCAGCCAAAATAAAGCCCGGCTCTGAAGGTCTCAAAGTATATCCTTTTGGAAATGGGGCAGAGCGCACTTTGCAAAATGTGGAGCTTGGGGCATCGTTGCAAGGTATAAATTTTAACGTACATCAACCCTCTCACATGGCACGTGCAGTGCAGGAGAGCATAGCTTTTGGTCTGCAATACGGCTTGAGTATTATGAAAAATATGGGTATGGAAATAAATACTGTGAGAGCCGGCGAATCAAACATGTTTCTAAGCCCTGTATTCAGAGAGATATTTGCCAACGTTACCGGGGCATCTATAGAGCTTTATAATACAGATGGCGCGCAAGGAGCTGCACGAGGTGCCGGAATAGGCTCCGGCGAATACTCCAACTTCAAACAAGCGTACAAAGGGTTGAAAAAAATTAAAACAATATTGCCCAAAAAAGATTTGGCTAAAATATACCGCGACCTATACAGTGAGTGGGAATATCATCTCAAAAAACAATTATAATTTATTTATTAGCTTGAAAATATATACAAAATCCGGCGACCAAGGCACTACATCTTTGGTAAACGGAAGTCGAGTTTCAAAAAATCATATCAGAATAGAAGCTACCGGCGCAGTAGATGAACTCAACTCATGGATAGGTTTGCTTGCAGAATACACCATTATTTCAGACAAAAAAGATATATTGCGAAGCATACAAAATCGCTTGTTTGAAATAGGATCACATCTTGCCTCGGAAAAAATTTTAGATAAATTGCCACAAATAAAACTTTTGCATATAACACATTTGGAACAGGAAATAGATAATATGACATCTTCTCTTGCTCCTATGAAGTATTTTATTCTGCCCGGAGGGCACAAAGAAGTAGCATTTTGTCATGTGGCACGCACCGTGTGCAGACGCGCAGAACGTAATATCACAACCCTACATGCATCACACCCTCTAAATGAAAATATATTAGCCTATATAAACAGACTTTCAGATTTCTTATTCACTCTTTGCAGATATATGTGTGTAAAATTAGAAGTGGATGAAATATCTTGGATACCAGAAAATAACTAATTTTACAAATAAGTTTAACCATTTTATTTTTATAATACAGAATTATATGAACGCAGACCAATTGAGAGAGGTAAAGGGCCGTGTAGAGGCTTTGGGGAGGTATCTTTGACTATGATGTAAAGAAAGAAACCATTCAAGAACAAGAACGCATAACCACTGCACCAGATTTTTGGGATGATACTGCTCATGCACAATTGGTGCTTAAGGGGATACAATCGCTCAAAGTATGGACAGATGCATACGAGCAAGTGCTCAAATCATTAGCTGATTTTGAGGTGCTCTTTGAGTTTTATGAAGCCGGCGAAGCTAATGAAGATGAGGTACAAATGGAGTTTTCCAAAGTGCTCAAAATATTAGAAAATCTGGAGTATAAGCGTATGCTCAATGCCGAAGAAGACCACCTCAGTGCCATGATAGAGATAAACTCAGGAGCCGGGGGCACCGAAAGCCAAGACTGGGCAGAGATGCTCATGCGTATGTATATCATGTGGGGGCAAAAGCGTGGCTACACAGTGCGTGAAGTGGACTATCAGGCAGGAGACGGTGCCGGCATAAAGTCTGCTACTTTGGAAGTAGATGGTGAATTTGCTTACGGATACTTAAAATCTGAAATAGGCGTACACAGGTTGGTACGTATATCTCCTTTCGACTCCAATGCCCGCAGACACACTTCTTTTGCATCTGTATTTGTATACCCCGAAGTGGACGATAGCATAAACATTGAAATAAACCCGGCAGATGTAGAGATGCAAACCTCAAGATCAGGAGGAGCAGGAGGGCAAAATGTGAATAAAGTGGAAACCAAAGTACAACTTACCCATAAACCTACAGGGATAGTGATTGTGTGCCAGGTAGAGCGCTCGCAACATGCCAATCGTGACAAAGCCATGCAAATGCTCAAGTCTAAACTATACCAAATGGAAATAGAAAAGCGCAATGAAGAAAAAGCCAAAATAGAAGGCACTAAGAAAAGAATAGAATGGGGCTCGCAGATACGAAGCTATGTCATGCACCCGTACAAGCTTGTAAAAGACAATCGTACAGATGTAGAAACCAGCGACGTGCAAGCAGTAATGGATGGTGATATTGATGAGTTTATTAAAGCATGGCTCATGCAAAATTGAGTACATGCTATGTCTATCCTTCCCATTCACCTAAGCCTTTTCGTACCAGTATTATTTCATTTTCGGTGCAGTCAAGTATGGTGCTGGGCACATTACCTCCTATACCACCATTTATCACCATATCTACTTTGTGCATATACTCTTGGTGGATAATTTCAGGGTATGTAGTGTATTCTAACATTTCATCATCATCTTTTATAGAAGATGTGACCAATGGATGCCCTAAATGCTCCACTAATGCCATAGGTATAGCATGTGAAGGTATACGTATGCCTACATTTTTTTTCTTTATGCCCAATATTTTGGGCACTTCGCCGGATGCAGGTAAAATGAATGTATATGGGCCCGGCAAAGATTTTTTCATAATCTTAAAAATATGAGTGTCCATATGCCGTACGTATTGTGCTACTTGGCTCATTTCAGTACATATGAATGACAAATTCATTTTGTCAATTTTTATATTTTTCAGTTTACATATCTGTGCTATAGCTTTGGGCTGATAAAGGCTGCATGACATGGCATATACAGTGTCTGTAGGTATGATCACTACAGCACCATTGTTTATTGCCTTTACTACCTCTGTTATTTTTCTAACCTCAGGATGAGTAGGATGTATCTCTATAAATTCAGCAGCCACAAGGGCAAATATACGAATAGTAAAAATAATTATCTCACCACTTCATTTATATACGCCAATGTTAAAGTGTGCATTTGCCCTACTATCCATGATTGGCGTTTATACATATATTTTGTAGGTTTATCAGCGCTGAATATCATAGGGTTGGGCAACGATGCTGCTATAAGAGCACACTCGCTCTCGGTCAATTGCTTGGCTTTTTTGTGAAATAATTTTTGAGCACACATTTCTACCCCAAATATCCGCTCGCCCATTTCTGCCACATTGAGGTATACTTCCATTATCCGCTTTTTACCCCAAATATTTTCTATCAAAAATGTAAAATACACCTCAAGTACTTTTCTTACAAAGTTTTTGCCATCCCACAAAAATACATTTTTGGCTACCTGCTGACTTATAGTGCTGGCACCATGTTTGCGCTTTGCATGTCTGTTGTGCTCTATGGCTTTGGCTATAGATACTATATCAAACCCATTGTGGTGTGGAAACAGTTGGTCTTCTGAGGCCACTACCGCAAGAGGCATATATACACTCATTTTGTGTATAGGAATAAATTCATAGTGTATTCGGTGAGCATTGCCAAGATACAGTGCCTTCATTTTGCGCTTAGCCATAAGCAATGTAAAGGGAGGGTCAACATATTTATAGGTATATACTGCACTTACAGATAATACCATAAACACTATCGCTGCCACCATTAAAGACTTTAGTATGAAAAAAATAAAATTTTTTACCTTCTTATCAATATTAGATGCTGATGATTTTGTATTTTTTTTGGGTGAGGCAGTCTTTCTTTTCATTGCGCAAAAATAAAAAAAGGCTTGGCACAATTGCCAAGCCTTTAAATATACAAATAGCAAATTATTATTTTTGCTCGATGCTGCTACTACTTGATGGACTTCTAAATATTGAAGGTAAATTATTATATACGCTATAATATATTCTCGAGGTTTTAAATCTATCTTTCACTTTTTCACGTTTGCCATCGCCATATACAATATACCATACCGTTTCGTAGTATGTATAAGCACTATTCCCTGTTCCAAAGGTCACTTTTTCTCTTCTGCCAATAAGTTTACCAATCTTAGCACTTCCATCTGCCTTGAATATTTCAACTACAAAATATGTGTCTGACAATGTAGTATCTTTATCATATTTGTTGAAAGACGCAGTATCTTTGAAAAACCCGTTTTCGTCTATAGAACTGCCATATTTTTCTATCACTTTGCTTATGTATCCTTTATAGTCTGTAGAAGAGTATATGGTAAATGGACCATAGGTATATGATTGGTTATATTTTTTTATCTTTTTGTAATTTTCTATTTGATTTTTATTTCTTATGCCTACAATAGTAGTACAATTTGCACTTTCGTCAATCATGTTTTCATATTCAGCATAAAATTTTGCAGCATGCAATTTTTCGGTACCATCTAGCCATGTATATTCATAGCTATATGATGTGCTTGAGCGTTTGCCTGTATATGTATATTCGTATTTACCTGCCAATTTTACTTTGCCTGTTGCAGATGCCCTCATACCATCAGCATATGATGAGGTAAATTCATAAGTCATTACTTCTACATTGTCTATTTTTAGAGAGGCTGTTATTTTGGTGGTTTCTTTTTCTTTATTTTCTCTTATTATTCCGTTGCTGCAATATTTTTCTATCACCTCTTGGGTTTCAAGTGCTGATATTACATATTCGGCATTACTTGCTAGTATGCCTGTAGTAGTGGCACAATTGTTTGAACCAAAACCGCTAGAGTAGATTCCTTTAGTCGAAAACTTTATTACTACTTTGCCACCACCTGTAGAGGTTTGTTTGTATGATATTTTATAGTATTTGCCGCCACAATAGTATGCATACTCCCCTTCAGACGACTTAGCATCATTATATCCTGAAATAGTTTCAATGTTTTGTTCCCACACCCCTTCAGCTTCGGTAAAAGAGGCAGGTATTTTTTTGCCAGATTTAGATGCGCCAAATAAAAAGTCAATATTACTAAAATGGTTTGCCACATCTTGTAGTAAATCACTATCGTTTTCGTCAAACCTAAAGGAACTGATACTTGGAGCCAAGGCAGATGGTATCCCTGCATTAGATGAAGAAGATAAGCTGTTTATTACATTAGTTATAGTAGTCACAGACGCAGAATATGAAGCATAACTTGCATCAAATTTTTTAGTAGACTCTGTAATTTCAGTTTGAGCCTCAGATGCATTAAGTTCTTTGGCATTAGTGGGCTTCACTACCTCCTCAGGTGCTGTGGTAGGGGTGGGGTCATCTTTTTTACAAGAGAAAATAAATGCAACCATAATGGTAATGGCCACAAGTTTTAGAAATGTTTTTTTCATAATAATTGAATAAAGTTAAGTATGTTTAATATTGCAAGTATAATTGATAAATTTGGAAGGGCAAAAGAATTTAAAACAAAGTTTTTATAATAATGTTTACGAAATTGTAAAATTAATTCCTCACGGTAGGGTCACCGCATATGGTGCCATAGCACAATATTTGGGTATAAAGTCAGGTGCACGGATGGTGGGCTGGGCTATGAATCACAGCTTTAACCAAGTATCAATACCGGCTCACAGGGTGGTAAACCGCATAGGGGTGCTTACCGGAAAAAGTCATTTTGGCGTAAACAATGAAATGCAAAAACTTTTGGAGGCAGAGGGCATAGTAGTAATAGATGACAAAATCAAAAATTTTGAAAAAGTATTTTGGAACCCCAATATAGCTTTGTTATAAATCTTTTTTACATACATTTGCAGCTAATCATAAATATTGACAAATGATGCCAGCCATACATTTCATAGCCATTGGGGGTAGTGCAATGCACAACTTAGCTTTAGCACTGCATGATATGGACATTAAAGTCACCGGCTCCGACGATGAAATATTTGAACCATCCTATACAAGGCTCAAAAATGCCGGGCTATTACCTATGCAAATGGGCTGGTATCCGGATCAAAACATTCATGAAGGGCTAAATGCTGTTATTTTAGGAATGCATGCACGGGCTGATAATCCTGAGCTTGCCAGAGCAAAGCAACTAGGTATCAAAATTTATTCATATCCGGAATACATTTATGAGCATAGCAAAAACAAGCAGAGGGTAGTGATAGCAGGCAGCCATGGCAAAACTACGGTCACAGCCATGATTATGCATGTGCTCAAGTATTGTAACAAAAAGTTTGACTATTTGGTAGGGTCAAAACTTGATGGCTTTGATACCATGGTGAAGCTAAGCAACGCACCTGTTATCATCATTGAGGGAGATGAATATTTGGCATCTGCAGAGGCAAAAGTGCCCAAGTTTTTGCTATATCATGCGCATTTGCTGGTTGTCACAGGCATATCTTGGGACCATATCAATGTATTTCCTACGTTTGATGAGTATAAAAAGCAATTTGAACTGCTCATACATGCTATACCCAAAGCAGGATGCCTCATATATAATAATGATGACAAAGTGCTAAACAGTATATGCAAACCCATTAAACGAGAAGATTTATTAAAAATAGAATATACCGAACACAAAAGCCGCATAAAAGAGGGCATAACCTACCTCTCTGTAGGCGACGAAAGATATGAGATGAAAATATTTGGCGAGCATAACATGTACAATGTATCTGCCGCTAAAGAAACATGCCTCAAGCTGGGAGTATCAGAGCAAGAATATTACAAAGCCATTGTAAGTTTTAAAGGTGCAGCAAACAGGCTTGAACTTATTGCCAAAGCCTATGATACACTAATATATAAAGATTTTGCACATGCACCATCAAAACTTGAAGCTACTACCAAGGCAGTAGCCAAACAATATCCTAAGAAAAAACTTATTGCTTGTCTGGAGTTGCATACATACAGCAGCCTCAACAAAGCATTTCTCAACCAATATCGCGATACTTTTGATGTGCCTGACCAAGCCATCATTTATTACAATCCGCACACCATAAAACATAAAAACCTGCCCGAAATTACAGAAGACGATATAAAAAAAGGATTTAACAAACAAAGAGTAACCATATTCAACGATAGCAAACGATTAATGTCCTTTCTCAAAGGCTTAGACCTGTCGCACAGTGTATTGCTATTTATGACATCGGGCAACTTCGACGGGGTAGACCTTGCCGAATTTGCAAAAGAACTATTGCGTGAAAATTAAATACACATCATAATAACCACATAACCACCAAAATGAAACTTCAATTAAGAAAACCACTCGTATGTTTTGACCTTGAAACTACAGGTCTTAACCAAACCACTGATAGAATAGTGGAACTTTGTTTTATAAAAATAACGCCTCACGGCGAAAAATCAGTGCTTACACAAAGGCTTAATCCCGGAATAGCCATATCTGATGAGTCATACAGAATACATGGAATAAGCAACGAAGATGTGATAAACTGCCCTACATTTCACGAAGTGGCCAAAAAGTTGGCAGATTTTCTAGAAGGATGCGACTTATGCGGGTTCAATATGCTCAAATTTGACCTGCCTGTACTGGTAGAAGAATTTTTAAGAGCCAACATAGATTTTAAAGTAAATAATAAAAATCTGGTAGATGTACAAAAAATATATCACCTTATGGAGCCCCGAAACCTAAGAGCTGCCTACAAATATTATTGCGATAAAAACCTTGACAATGCACATAGCGCAGAAGCCGATACCACTGCTACACTTGAAGTACTGGAGCAACAGATAGTAAAATATCAAAATACTACCATAAAAAACGACAAAGGAGAAGACTACCTTCCAATAGTAAACGATATGACAAGTTTATCAAAACTTACTTTGACCAACTTTGTAGATCTTGCAGGCAGGTTTGTATATAATGACAAGGGCGAAGAAACCATCAATTTTGGCAAGCATAAAGACCGCACTATCAGTTGGGTACTTAAAACAGAGCCCCAATATTATGACTGGTTTATGAAAGCAGAATTTCCTTTGGAGTCAAAGCGCAAGTTTACTGAAATAAAAATCAGAGAAATGCAAAAAAAATGATACCTATTGCAATTTTAGATTTTATATTTACATCGTAAATATGAATATGATATGCCAGAGGTAAATAATGTGATGATAGTAGATGACAATGACACAGATCTACTCATTGCCAGAATAATAATCGAAAAAACAGGCTTCAAAGGAGGTATTGTAACCAAAAACTCAGGAAGAGGAGCCTTGGAATATTTGCAAAATATTGTAAATGACCCTGCTTCTTGGCCTCAACTTATTTTTTTGGACATCAATATGCCTGTGGTAAATGGCTTTGTGTTTCTCTACGAATTTGAGCAACTGCCCAAAGAATTGACATCAAACACCAAAATAGCCGTGCTCACCAGTAGTGATAATAAAATGGATATGGAAAAGTTTTTTAACAGCGAATTCATAGTAGAGTTTGTGCCTAAGCCTATCACTATGGATAGCTTCAAAGAGGTAATAAATAAACTACAATAGTGTCTACCTTATTGCACAAATTTACACCAAGCCAAAAGTTGGATAATGTAAAGTTAGGATTTTTAGAGCACATCAGCATTGTAGTATCAGACTGGAATAGTGATATCACCCACAAACTTTTGGAAGGTGCCGTGAGTACACTAAAAAATTACGGAGTTAGAGAAACACAAATAAAAATCAAGCATGTCCCCGGTAGTTTTGAACTGATTTATGGTGCCAGGCAAGTTATTATTAACAATATATTTGGCAAAGGTGTTATAGTCTTAGGTTGTGTGATAAGAGGAGAAACTCCTCACTTTGACTATATATGCCAAGGGGTGACATATGGCATAGCACAACTAAACGCCATATCTACCGCACAGCCCATCATATTAGGGGTGCTCACCACAGATACTCTGGAGCAGGCTATAGATAGGGCAGGAGGCAAATATGGCAATAAGGGTGAGGAAGCAGCACTTACACTTATTAATATGATGCATGCTTTCAATAGTTAGAGGTTATAATAATATAAAAATGACTTATGCTGCTATAAAACAAAATATCAGCCATAAATTATTGATTGTGGCAATTTTATAATTTTTTTTACTACACAGTTATATAATAATACTTAAAGTAAAATAAAAAAATTCACTATTTTACTTTGGAGTATATAAAGTAAAATAAAAAAGAATTAATTTTACTTTTGTAAAAAATGATACTGATAGAAAAATACCATGCCGGTGAAATAAGACAAGGAGCGGGATATAAATATTTTATGCCGAATCATATCAACAGTGAGTGGGCATGGAGTACCGTACAAATAAATAAGTTAATTGAGAACGCATCTTTTCAATTGGGTCAATTAAATTCTTATTCCAAACTTGTACCTAATTTAGACTTATTTTTACATTTGCATATAACAAAAGAAGCCGTAGTATCTAGCAAAATAGAAGGCACTCAAACGCATTTTGACGAAGCATTTCTGCAAAAAGAAAATGTTAACCCTGAGCGCAAAGATGATTGGCAAGAAGTACAAAACTATACCCAAGCACTTAACGATGCAATAATCAACCTTGATATATTACCCTTATCATCAAGATTAATTTTGAAAGCTCACTATATTTTGATGCAAGGTGTAAGAGGGGAAAAAATGACGCCGGGAGAATATAGACGCAGCCAAAACTGGATTGGCGGGCAAACTCTTGCAGATGCAGTGTTTATACCACCACACCATGAACACCTCAGTGAATTGATGGGAGATTTAGAAAATTTTATTCATAATGATAATTTAGAAATACCTATGCTTGTAAAGGCTGCCATTTTACATTATCAGTTTGAAACAATTCACCCATTTTTAGATGGCAATGGTAGAATTGGGCGCTTGCTGATAACATTATTTTTGATTGAAAAAAAAGTTTTAGCCAAGCCACTACTGTATCTATCAAGCTATTTTGAAAAAGATAAAAACTTATATTACGAGAATTTGACAAGGGTGAGAACTAACAATGATATATTGCTATGGATTAAATATTTTTTGGTAGGTATAGCTCAAACAGCACAACAAGCTGTGGAAACATTAAGTAGAATTATCATATTAAAAGAAGCAACTGAAAATACCATACAACATGAATTTGGCAAAAGGATAAAAACGGGCTTATTATTACACAATTATTTATTAAAACAACCTTTGGTAACCATAAAAGACGTGCAGATGCTATGCAAATTAAGTCCAAAAGCAGCGGGCGATTTAGTAGCTCTTTTTGAGGATAGAAAACTATTAAAAGAATATACAGGGCTGTTTAGAAATCGTATTTTTATGTATGAGCCTTATTTGAATATATTCAATGACTGAAAATAGCCTGTTCACTAACCCATACAGTGGACTAAATTATTGGCAAAAGACCCCATTTGCAAAAAAAGAGTTGTACATGAAAATGAGTAATATTTAGACTACTAATACAAGCCGTATATGGTGGATAAGTACTTTATCTCCAACTCAATACCATCTTTACATCCCTTTATAAGCAGTAAATTTCACCACTTTATTTTCTACAGGAGGCACTGTACGAAGGTAGGTATATATGGCTCCCAAATCTGTGGTATCCATCTGTGCATACATCATCCAAGGCATCACTGTCTGAAATCCTTTGCCTACATCTGTAGGCTTGTAGCTGCTGTCTGCATACGATTTGAAGCGATTTATAAATTGTGATTTGCTCAAGTTTGCTATGCCTGTTTGGTGTGGAGTAATATTTGCAGACCTTACAGTGCCATTTAGCAAAGCAAACTCAAACCCACCTGCATACTCCATGCCTTTGAGCTGCTGACCTTTGTCTTGCTTGGTGTGGCACTCCATGCAACCTGCTGCATTGGTCATGTATTTGCCGTATGCCAAGGTATCATCTTTGGATGGTAATACCGCATTTTGTGTGTTTTTTTGTGGAATGGTATTGATAATGAAGTTCATAGGAAAAGCAGGCACAGAGGCTTCGGGGGTGTACTCTATAGGTTGCAATGTACGTATATATGCTATCACAGCTTTTACATCTTCAGGGTCTAATCCTGCATAATATTTGTAGGGCATGATAGGAAATAGTGCATGCCCATCTTTGGACACCCCGCAAGTAATGGCTCTATACAGCTCACCATCTGTCCATGATAACACCCCGAATGGTGTAATATTTTTGGAGGTAAACTTGCCCGGAAAGCCAAATTTTTCGTCAAATAGTTCTCCTCCTTTGCCGTATGTATTCTCTATGAGCGGGGCTGCAAACTTACTCCAATCACGTGTGGAGTGGCAATCTATACATACACATACACTATGTGCAAGGTACTTGCCTCTGGCTATAACCTCAGGAGTAGATTTTATGGTAATATCAGGTGCTGCGCCCACATTAGGCAACGCAAATTTTACATAACAAAGCAGACATATTATGCCTAATACCAGTATGATTGGGATAGAAATAAGTATTTTTTTCATGGTAGATTATTTTTGTAAATGTAATATATTGTCATAAATACAATATTATTTATATATTAATAATATGTTACTAATTAGTATAGTTCTAAAATAATATTATTATTTTTTTACATGCAATGAATTTGGTTTAATTTGCAGCTATGGACAATTTTGTAGTATCGGCTCGCAAATACAGACCTGCCACTTTTGATACCGTAGTAGGTCAAGCGCACATAACTACTACTTTGAAAAATGCAATAAAAAAAAATCATCTGGCACAGGCTTTCTTATTCTGTGGCCCACGCGGGGTAGGAAAGACTACATGCGCACGCATACTTGCCAAAACCATCAACTGTACAGACCTTACCAATGATTATGAAGCTTGTGGTAAGTGCCACTCCTGCTCTTCGTTTCTTTCCAATGCATCGTTTAACATACATGAGCTGGATGCAGCATCCAATAACAGTGTAGACGATATTCGCAATTTGGTAGACCAAGTAAGGTATCCCCCGCAAGATGGTAAATACAAAATTTACATCATAGATGAGGTTCATATGCTATCTTCGCAAGCATTTAATGCATTTTTGAAGACATTGGAAGAGCCACCAAAATACGCCATATTTATATTGGCCACCACAGAAAAAAATAAAATAATACCTACCATACTGTCGCGCTGTCAGATATTTGACTTTAACAGAATACAGTCACAAGATATATCAGCACACTTAGCTAAGATAGCACAAAATGAAAACATTAAGTATGATGATGAAGCACTCAGACTCATTGCCATCAAGTCTGACGGCGGATTGAGAGATGCACTTTCCATGTTTGACAGGCTCAGTACATATGCATTGGAGGGCACATTGACCTACAAAATAGTGATAGACAATTTACATATACTTGATTATGAATACTTTTTCGCCATCACAAATCATCTGCATATAGGCAACTTGCCTGATACTTTGGTACTATTTGATGAAATATTGCAAAAGGGCTTTGATGGTCACCATTTTCTATTAGGACTTATGGACCACCTTCGCAATGTGATGATATGCAAAGACCCCGCTACTACCAAGCTCATACAAGTATCTGAAAGCATACAAAAAAGATATGCCGAGCAGACATCAGAATTATCCATGAATTTTTTGATAAATGCTCTAAATATTTGCAACATCTTTGACATAAACTATAAAAACAGCAAAAATCAACGGCTACATATAGAGCTGGCACTTATGAAAATAGCCAATATAAGCCACCAGTTGAAATTCACCACCTCGCTCACAGAACTGGAGGAGTTAAAAAAAAAATTAAATTAAAAATTGAAAATAAAACTATAAGTAGTGACCCAAAACCTGCTAAAAGCACCGCACTACCTACCATTGCAGACTTAAAGTCTGTATCTTATATAAAGCCAGAGGCAAATAAGCCCGAAGAAGAGTCAAATAATTATATAGACAAAGCATACACCACCGAAGAAATAGGAATGTTGATAGCACAATATACTGCATCAATAAAAGATAGCAACATGTTGGATTATACCCTGTTTTACAAAAAAAATGTGAGGCTTCAAGAAGGAGCCATACATATAGAATTACAATCAAGAGCTGATATGATAAGGTTTGATACTGCCAAAAGAGGGCTTTTGACATATATTAAAGAAAAAACCGGGAACATCTATCAGGCAGTACCTGTACTGAATGAGGATACTAAAACTGAAGAAAATGTATATACCCCTACTGATAAATTTAATAAAATTGCCAAAGAATATGAAATATTGCACGAACTCAAACGCAGATTGGGGCTAGAAACAGATTATAATATATAAAAAAATCATGAAGCATATTTTTACAATAAGTTTATTGATAATCTCAAATTTTTTTATGACATTGGCTTGGTACGGTCATTTACAATTCAAGAAGATAACGTGGCTGCAATCTGCAGGGCTTGTATCTGTGATATTGATAAGCTGGTTTTTAGCACTTTTTGAGTATATTTTTCAAGTACCTGCTAATAAAATAGGTTATATTGGCAACGGTGGACCATACAATTTATTTCAACTAAAAACTATACAAGAGGTGATATCATTGGCAGTATTCAGCTTCACAGCGATATTTATATTCAAAACTGAGACATTAAAATGGAACTATGCAGTTGCATTTTTTTGCTTGGTATTGGCTGTATATTTTGTATTCAAAAAGTAAATACTGAACAAGGTGTCATTTTTATATAATATGGTGGAGCCACATCAAGCGAGATTGAAGTTTGATGACTGCGGCTTATTGAGGAAAAAATGACGGTGTCATTTTTTGTAAAATATGGTGGAGCCACATCAAGCGACATTGAAGTTTGATGACTGCGGCTTATTGAGGAAAAAATGACGGTGTCATTTTTTGTAAAATATGGTGGAGCCGCAGGGAGTCGAACCCTGGTCCGGACACGGCAACCATAATGCCTTCTACATGCTTAGCTTCGGGTTATTTTTCGAGAATATACAGGCTCGAAGCGGCCAATATATTCCTTAGCTACTATATCTTAATCTTGCTTAATAGCATTGCAAGATGCAACTTTGATTTTCGATGCCCTTGACCCGAACCTCAAAGTAGGGTGCGGAAGGACACAAGCAGGCTAATCCTAGATTAGGCTGCGAGGGCGTAAGTTTCTTCGCCTGTTATTATTTAAGACCATTTTTGAATGGAGTAAATCTCACCTCCATGCATGCTTATACACTCAGCCACACATACCGTCAATACCGGTCGGCCCCATATTTTAAAGAACATTATTGTTGCTTAGGAATTTTACAACATTATTTTATGTCACAAAGTTCCTTATATTTCTAATACATTTCAGTCTTTGCAAAAAAGAAAGATGCTTCCATGAGCGCATTTTCATCAGAGTCTGAGCCATGTACTGCATTGGACTCTAGCGATCTCGCATACAATTTGCGTATAGTGCCGGGCTCTGCATTGGCAGGATTAGTAGCACCAATAAGCTTTCTGAAATCTGCTACTGCATTGTCTTTTTGAAGTACTAATGCTATGATATGACCCGAAGACATATAATTTTTGAGGTCATTGTAAAAGGGTCTTTCTTTGTGTACTTCATAAAACTGACCTGCACGCTCAGGGCTAAGCGATGTCATTTTCAAAGCTTTGATAGTAAATCCTGCTTCTTCTATCATTTTTAATATAGCTCCCGAATGCTTGTCTGTGACTGCATCCGGTTTTATCATACTAAAGGTTATATTGTTTGGCATAGTAATTATATTTTTTTCAAAACTAATTAAAAAAATATGATAGCAAGTGATAATTATTTATTTCACCAAACCCTATAGTTGGGCTATGTAAGTAATAGTATCTCGGTTAGTGATGATTTTAGATGCCATGATAGCAATACCCAAAACCGTAATCCGTGTATTAATCCTGCCTTCCAGCAATTTCATTTCAGCAAACTTTTGTGTTCGTAGTTGTGCTATTTCTGCTTGCAGTTCGGTTTTTACAATTCTTAAATCGGCTTTCTTTACTACTACATCATCCTCAGCTTTTTTTTCAATGTTTATATATACCGTTTCAATGGCATCGGACAATATGTCAGCATTTTCTTGCCATATACTTGGTATATCTCGTGTGGTACTGTAGCGCGCATATACCTTAAAATTTATAGTAAATATACAACAATTTTACAGATATAATGTTGTATACATATATTAGATATGAGCAAAATCTACAGAGCGTATTACGAGCAGCACCTAAAATCTGACATAGATACTGTATGGAAATTTATTTCCAATCCTCTGAATCTAAAGACAATAACACCGGAGTATATGAATTTTGAAGTGATAAGCGGATTAGATATAGGCACTATGTATGAAGGACAAATTATTTGTTATCGAGTATCGCCGATGCATGGTATACGCACTACTTGGGTCACGGAGATAAGCCATATGGAAAGTGGAAAATATTTTGTAGATGAGCAAAGATTTGGACCATATTCATTTTGGCATCATAAACATTTTATCAACGCGCACCCTGAAGGTGTAATGATGTACGACATAATAGACTATAAAATACCCTATGGTTGGGTAGGTGACGTAGCTAATATGCTTTTTGTAAGAAGGAAAATTGATGAAATATTTGAATACAGAAAAGTAGTATTAAATAATATTTTTAGTTAAAGCACGATTTTTTTTATTCTTTTATTACTATTGCATATTAATTAAATCATATTTATTATATGTTTATCTTGCAGTCATACCCCATTTCGGTGATTTTTTGTGTCATTACCATGTTGTGTTGGGGCTCATGGGCCAATACCATGAGGCTTACACATAAAGGATGGTCATTCACGCTATATTATTGGGACTATTCCATTGGATTAGTGCTTACATCGCTATTTTTTGGATTTACATTGGGCAGCTATGGCGAGTTAGGCAGAAGTTTTGTTAAAGATTTAGGTCAAGCCCAAGTTCAATACCTATTATTGGCATTTGTCGGAGGTGTCATTTTCAATTTATCAAACATACTCATAGTAGTAGCCATTGAGATGGCAGGTATGGCCATAGCTTTTCCTATTGCAGTTGGGTTGGCACTATCATTAGGGGTAATTATCAATTATTTGGCTGCCCCTGTGGGCAATCCTACTTTGTTGTTTATTGGGCTCATATGCATTGTATTAGCTATCATACTCAGTGCATTGGCATACAAGCAGCTCCCTCAATCAAAAGGTGCAACCACAAAAGGCATATTGATATCCGTAATATCAGGGCTGCTCATGAGTGTGTTTTACAGATTTGTAGCAGCATCTATGGCTACCAATGTGGCGGTACCTGAGGCAGGATTGCTCACCTCGTATTCTGCCATGTTTATTTTTACTATAGGAATTTTTTTGTCAAACTTTGTGTGGAATACATGGATGATGTATATGCCTATATATGGCGAAAAAACTACTTATCAAGCATATTTTAAGGAGGGAAATCTCAAAACACACTTAATGGGCATTGCGGGTGGCTTTATTTGGAACTTAGGGATGACATTTAACCTTATAGCAGCATCTACTGCAGGCTTTGCTATCTCTTATGGTCTTGGTCAAGGGGCCACCATGGTGGCGGCTACATGGGGTGTATTTGTATGGAAAGAATTTAAGAATGCTCCTGCACTTGCCAATCAATATATAAGAGCTATGTTTACTATGTTTATCATTGGCTTAGGCATGATTATTATTTCAAAAGTCATATAATTTTGATATAGCATAACTTATATATATAATTATGGTATAAGTACATTATGATGAATAAAGCTAAAAAAATATTATTTTGGTTCATAGCAATTTTGGTACTATGCTACGGTGCATTATTGGTATATATGGTAACAAACGAAACAAGCTTTGTATTTCACCCTAACTACACTACCCGCGATGTAAAACCCCCGCATGACAGCCTGCAACTAAATTATAAATCTGTGGAAACCATCACCGAAGATGGAATAAAGCTCAAAGGCTGGATGATATTTACTAAAGATACCATAAATACCTTCAAATGGATAATTTTTTTTCATGGCAACGCCGGCAATGTGTCAGACATGGGATACCCCGAGAGATATGCAAGGCTTAACAAAATAGGGGCTAATGTAATATGCTTTGATTATAGGGGCTACGGAGCAAGTGATGGTACTCCCTCAGAGCAAGGGCTATATAAAGACGGAGTAGCCGTGTATAATTATCTTAAATCAACCCAAAATGTGGCAGACAGCAATATAGTACTCTATGGATACTCGCTAGGGAGTGGTGTAGCTACAGAGATGGCTACAAGATTTCCTGCCAAAGCACTGATACTGGAAGGTGCATATTTATCAGTGCCTGATGTAGGGCAAGAGTTATATCCATTTATACCAGTCAACCTTGTGGCACAAAACAAGTTTGACAATAAATTAAAAATCACTAAAATTACTAAACCTGTACTATTCATACATAGCCCTGAAGATAAACAAATACCCTATGCACATGGTCAAAAGCTCTATGAGATGGCTAATGAGCCCAAGTATTTTAGCAAAGTAAGCGGGGGGCATATAGATGCTCAACTGCAAGACATGTTTTTTTATATCAACATAAAAAAATTTCTCACAGACATAAGTTTTTTGCAGACTGCAAATTAATAATGTAGGTAGGTATATTTGCACTTATTCAAAAAAATATAAATATATTATTTTTAAACTGTATTATTTGATGTAAAATTGTGTCCAAATATTGTAATATGCAGATGAAAAAAATATTGATATTATTATTACTTACAAATATATATGCTTTTGCCACCCCTTATGCCAATGTGAAGCGCCGCATGGGCTCCAAAATACCATATAACAAAGGCACATTTCTTACCAACTTTGGAGCAGGGCTTATAAGCCCATATTACGCCACAGACAGGAGCATGGTCATACCACCTATATTTGCAAGCTTAGAATATGGCTTAGGACATATCATTGGGCTGGGTGCTGTATTTGCATACACCAGTTCGGGAGCCAGCAAACTATCCTCCGCAGGAGCTGTAAAATACTCTGAGTCTTATATCATATCAGGTTTGCGAGTTATAGCACACTTTTACTCAAAAGATAAATTAGACATATTTGCAGGAGCAGGGGCTGCATACGTAGTAGGGATAATTAATGAACCCGTATTTGAAAACCCCAACGTACAAGTAGTAGGTTCTAGAACAAATCCTGCCGAAATCAGTCCCATTCACCCATCTGTATTCTTAGGAGGACGCTACTATTTCAACAATCATTGGGCTATGGTCTTTGAGCTTGGCTACAATGTAGGCTTTATGACTGCAGGTCTCACCTATCGTTTTCGCTAATATTTATATATTCCATAAGCTATTTGCTTAGTAATATTACATTTTTTATAATATTTGCCTTATGACAAATAATTTTTCCGATAAAGTATATGATCAAATAGCACAGTTGGCATCTAAGTATGATACCATGGGGCAAGACTTGAGTGCTTACCTCGACGGACTGCTTCATGCCCGCTATCTGAGCTACCCAGATTATATACAGCTTGAGACTTTGCTATCGCTACAGCGCCCACGCACAGAGGAGCCTGATGAACTGGTTTTTATTATTTACCATCAAATCACAGAGCTATATTTTAAGCTGATAAATTGGGAAATAAAACAAATAGCAGACCAAAAAAATATTAGCCCAGATGCATTTACAGAAAAAATAAAGAGGCTCAACCGCTATTGGAGCCACCTTATCAGTTCTTATAATATCATGACAGATGGGATGGACAAAGCACAGTTTTTGAAATTCAGAATGTCGCTTTTGCCGGCAAGTGGCTTTCAGTCATTCCAATACAGACTTATAGAAATATACTCCACCTCACTTTACCATCTTGTAGATGCTACAGTGAAGCACACCTACACAGAGGATACTCCTATAGAGGTGCTTTTTGAACAGTTGTACTGGAAACATGGAGCTATAGAGCTTGCATCCGGCAACAAAACCCTCACTCTTAAGCAGTTTGAAGAGAAATATACACGTAAGCTGCTTCGCCATTCTAATTTTTTCAAACATAAAAATTTATATAAACTCGTATTGGCATACTCTGAAAAAGGAATATTGAGTACTGAAATGATACATGAACTAAAAATATATGACTACAAAATGAATGTAGAATGGGCAATGATACACTACCGCACTGCTGCAAGATTTTTAGCCAAAAAAGAAGATGCCACACCGGCCACAGGAGGTACTAACTGGCAAAAATATTTGCCCCCAAAAAACAAAAGGATTGTATTTTTTCCGGAATTATACACCGAAGATGAAATAAATAATTGGGGCCATTAATCATGGCAGCACACTGAATTTTACAGGCAATATCACCCTTTGTCTCACATTTTTATTTTTAATGCGAGCGGGTATCCAGTCGGGCATGAGCCTTATCACACGCAGTACTTCATCATTGCAAGTTTGCTCTATGCCTTTGTACAACTTTATATCGCCCAATGTGCCATTGGCATTCACTACTAAGTGTATGTATATGAGTCCACTCACTTTATTTTTTAGTGCATATTCGGGGTATACTATTCTTTCGCTCAAAAATTTTATCAATTGCAAAGTCCCACCCGGAAACTGAGCATTTTGATCTACTTTCATAAATATTTCTTCGTCATACATCTCTGTACCCACCGTGTCGCTGGAGTAACTTCTGAGATTATTATTTGCACCTTTTTCCTCTGATTTTGATGTGTCAGCTTTTGAAGTATTATTAGTAGTGTCTTTTTGTACTTTGGCATCATCTTGCACTACAGGGGGCAAGTTTGTTTTTACATTCTCCTTTTTTTTCTCTATATCTTCATGCATTGCTTTTGAGGGCAATATTTTGGGTATCTTAAATTTATCTTTGGTGAACAGGTCAGACTTATAATCTATGAGTTGGTATTCTTTCTCATCACTTTTATTAAAATTTGATGCCAACCATAATATCAGTATTATTACAAAAAATGCTAACAAAGCCCATAAAAACGCTTTGAAGTGATTGATAATATATGATTTGCGCAATATATAGGCACCGTATGCTCTGTTTTTGTATTCAAATACTATGTCTGTAAGTGGCAGCAATGATAGATAATATTTTATAGTACTAAACCGTAATATTACATATATATAAAATAAATGTTTTAATATTAGGATATTAATATATAAAAATTTTATTTTTGCAAAAAAACATTATTGCATTTTGCCAATAACAAATTGCATTTTGTGCGGTGAATATAAATATTATAATAATTTTGTAAAAAAATAGACTCTATCCATAAATTGTCAATTAATGAGAGCTAACGTATTTCTTTATTTTTTTATATTATTTTCAATCATTTCACTTAGTACCAAAGCGCAATTCAATAATACAAACTTTCAAGTAAATACTGTGAATGTATCTCTCAGCACAGCTGCCATATGCCAAGGCACCCCTGTGATAGTAACTGTGAGTGCACAACGCTACATACAATACAGGGCTATGGTTAATACTTTTGTGAGTGATTTTGTATTCACTACAGCCAGCGGACAAAATTTGCAAATTTCTATGCCCGGCTCAGCATTGCAATCAGGAGACAACTCAGTGACAGTACTGGGAAGCTTTTTGACAAGCACAAAAAATACTGATTTGATTCCTGTGCTCGACAATGACTATCGCTCAGCATTGGCATTGCGTGCCAAAACCCCTATTACCATAGATGGCATATTGAATGAGTCTTCATGGACATTAACAAATCAAGTCAAAAAACAAATAAGCACTGGTGTAGGCACATCAGCCGGCATCATGTTTTTTGGGGCATTATATGACACCTCATATTTATATATAGCTGCAAAAGTTACTGATACAGCCTACTATGAATCTCCCAATAGAGACAATATTGAACTTTATCTTCGTATTGAAAATTCACCACGCGGGGGTAATTACTGGACAGTATCCAACTCTCCAGGATTTATACAAGGTTATACTGCACTATCTCGCAGGCAAACATCTTTACAATACATATTGGATTGGGGTAGAAATACAATTAGATGGTGGACAAACAGTGGCAACAATGACAGGGGGTACATGGCGCAAAATGTGACATATGCTACCAGTTCTGCTACTGGATTTGTACTTACCTTTCCCGCAAAAACTTTTTATTACGAAGCTGCTTTTCCATGGAGTACGCTCGGGGTACATTTTTCAAGTTATTATCCTACCCTCACTGCCGGAGGCATCGCATTTGACGCAGCTTTCAACGACATAAGCCGAAACGGAGGTAATATAGAGCGTACTGGTCAACTCATGTGGAATGGCGGGGGCAACAATTGGAATACTGATAATAATTGGGGCTCACTTTTTCTTTCTCCCTATACTGATAGCAGTGCAGTAGCCGGCAAAACCATCCTGTCTGTATTTCCGCCCAATATCAATGCCACCCTTAGTGGACTCACACAATATTGTGAGTCTACCACCATCTCAGGCACATTCAATACCTCCGACAATAGGTCATACTATTGGCAAAGCAGTGCGTTTGGCACTTCTACCACAATGCCTGCTTCCCTTTCTACTTCTACAGGCATCACTCCATACATCACCACCTTGGTGGGCAGCTCATCAGTGTATGTGCGGGCACTTATCAATAACTCTACCACTACTGGTTGCTGGTCAGACCCTATAGGCTACAACCTGCAAGGGTTGGGTGTGCCCAATGTGCCCCCTGCCCCATCGGGAGCAAGTGCCGCATGCGACCAACTCAGTCTGATTTTTACCACACCTACTACCCCGGGTCTGAGCTACTATTGGCAAACATCGGACACAGGCATGGTAGTATCTGCACAAAATCTTGTACAAACCACCCGCATCATAACAGCTACAGGCACTTTTTTTATACGTGCTAAGCGCAATGAAAATAATTTGGAAAAACAATGCTGGTCTGCCGCTACCTCCAAATCAGTAGTGGTAGAGCCTACCCCTACATTAGCCGATTTGCCTACACTCACCCAAATAAAATCATGTGGCATTACCACCGTATCCCCCTCTTTTGTCACCAGCGATAAATTTGATTATTATTGGCAAACAAGCACTACAGGGCTTAACACCGCTAACACAGTATTAGGCGCAATGCTACACACAGTATCTGGCACCGCTATACTCAATGCAAAATCTAAGAACCTGAGCTGCTGGTCAGGGGCTGCCATTTACAGACAACTAAACTATGAAGTAGTATATGAAAATGTGACTATTCCTTCCGTGATCAATGAAGAACTAATTGTGGGTCAAGATGCAAAAACCCTCACGGCTACCCCAATGGAAAATGCTACCCTAAAATGGTATGACAGAGTGATAGATACCCTTGTAGTAGCTACCCCGGCGCACAACCCCGTGGAAGAGGGCACATTTACATACAAGGTATCACAATCTGTGACAAAAAATGGTGTGACCTGCGAGAGTGCTAAAAATACATTAACAGTGGTAGTAAAAAAGGGCACCTTGTTGCTCTATGAAAATGCCGCCATCACCCCAAATAATGACTTAAAAAATGATGACTGGGAAATACCTTATATAAACTATTACCCAAACCATACCATATCTATTTTTGACAAATGGGGAAATGTAGTATTTGAGCGCAAAGGCGGTTATGAAATAAAAGAAAACAGGTTCAACGGTACCAATGCTGGAGCTGACTTGCCCGCAGGGGTATATTTCTACGTGGTAGATTATGGCTCAGACAGCCGCAAGCCCGATAAAGGAACAGTAACCATTATTAGATAATTTTTATATAATGTATAAATTAACATATTTATTAGCACTTTTGATATTAGCAAGTGTAGTGTATGCACAACCTATGAACCAATATACCCAATACTTGGCAAATCCTTATATGGTAAATCCTGCCTATGCAGGAGCAGAAGAGTTTACACACATTCAGGCGTCGTACCGCAAGCAGTGGATGGGAGTAGCAGGCAGCCCCGGCAATAACTATTTGAGTGCTCACACCCGCTACAAAAAAGAAAAAAAAGCAGAAGACTACATAGAGCGCGATTGGAAACCTTACAAACAGGATAATTCAAACTATACAGTACCTACTCGCGGGCGCACCACTGAGATAGCAAGACAGGCAGAGCAAAAAAAGATAGACTCCATAAAAACCGGTCAAATGCAAAAAGAACTTGAATACAGAAAAAAGATAGAAGAGTTTAAACAATCACAAAAATATGCCCCTCACCACGGATTTGGTGCCAACGTACTCAATATGAGCGCAGGCACATTTACCCGCAACTCACTTTATGTATCATATGCATACCACCTGTGGATAGCAAAAAAAGCAAGATTGGCTATGGGAGGTTCATTGGGTTTTGTGCAAAACAGTGTAAACCCAGTATCCGGCATTGATAATGATGACCAACCTTTGAACACCTTTAACAATGCAAAAGCAAAAATGTCTCCCGACCTTATCATTGGAGGGTTGCTATATTCAAAAACCTATTTTGTAGGAATATCCGGATTTGCATTATTGCCTACCAATCCCTATGCAGGTATCAACGAAAACCAAAAAGCTGCAATATTGGGTTTGGCTGGTTATAGAATTAATATTAACGATGATTTTTCAGTAACTCCCTCGTTTTTGGTCAGATATGCGATGGGCAACCCAATATCTATTGATGTAAGTGCCAAGGCAAGTTATAAAATGATATGGCTCGGTGCTACCTATCGCAAAACAGATGCAGTAGCTTTTATGATAGGAGCAAATTTTGGACCTGTAGATGTGAGCTACTCTTATGATATGGCTACATCAGTATTGTCAAAGTACGGAAGCGGAGGACACGAAATCATATTGGGGTACAGACTTGCAAAAAAGAAAGGCACTACCAACTCATTATTATTTAATTAATAGTAAAATGAATATTATTAAAGTTTCATTTATTTTTATCTCTTGCATGGCAATCAATGTATTATATGCACAAACGGCAGATATTACATTTGTCAAACCTGAAAAACTTAATGCTAATATCAACAGTGCCTGTGATGAATCTACCCCTATTATTATCAACAATGGCAAAGCCATGTATTTTACCCGAAATATGTGTGACAAAAATATAGGAGGTGCAAAGGCGGGAGCAGATGTATGGTACGCAGACAAAGATGAAAATGACAATTGGAAACCTGCCATAAGATTTAAAGCACCCATTAACAATGCCATGGATAATATAGTAGGGGCAGTATCGTCGTCGGGGGACACACTTTATATACAAAATGTATATAAAAAAGACGGGAAAATGCAGCCGGGTATATCTATGAGCATAAGAAAAGATACTACATGGACACTACCTACAGCACTTGACATCAAAAACTTGAAACCTAAACGTAATAGCCCTTTTGGCTTTTCTGTTTCGCCCAATGGCAAACATTTGCTCATATCCAGATACCGCAAAGACAGTACAGATGCCGAAGACTTATTTGTGTGCCACAAAAGTGCAGATGGCAAATGGGGCGATATGATACACTTAGGCACTGACATCAATAGTGAAGGATTTGAAACTTCGCCATATTTGGCACACGACGACAGCACCCTATATTTTGCATCAAACGGATTCGGAGGATATGGTGATGCAGACATATTTGTGAGTAAAAGACTTGATGACACTTGGGCTAAATGGAGCAAACCTCAAAATTTGGGACAGGACATTAATACCAAAGGATTTGACGGATATTTCACCATCATGCCCAATGGGGTAGCATACTACACCAGTGGCGATGACCCTTCAGCATTTTCAGACTTATATGTCACACAAAAACTAAGACCATACAGCTACATAAATGTGACTATAAAAGACAAAAAAACAGGCTCTCCCATTACCGTAGCTACAGTGACTTGCGGGCTAAGGGATAATAATGAAATAATCTCAAAATCTGTAACTGCAGATGCCTCCAATAAGATAAAAATCAATTATTTGCCCAAAAAATATTATTTTGTGGCACATGCAGAAGGCTACATAGCTATAGATGAAGATTTTGAAGTGACTACACCATTGATAAATAGAGATACCTCATATACTATCATGCTCGCCCCTATAGAAGTAGGACAAACCATAAGACTAAATCATATATATTTTGAATCGGGCAAAGCCACATTGCTCCCTGAGTCATACATAGAGCTGGATGTATTGGTAGAGCTGCTGCAAGAAAACCCACACATGGAAATACTCATAGCCGGACATACAGATAATAAAGGCAATGCCAAACTCAACCAAAAACTATCAGAAAACAGGGTGAAATCAGTGGATATATATTTGGTGCAAAAGGGTATAAATATACAGCGTATCAAATATAAGGGATATGGTATGACAAAGCCTATTGCAAATAATACTACAGAAGAGGGCAGAGCCAAAAACAGAAGGGTAGAGTTTGTAATACTTAAAAAGTAATATTCACACTGCCGGCAGGGTTATTTTTTGATGATACCAAGCAAACCATTTGAATAATTTTTTTTTTAGACTTCTATGCAGCTTGTTGCTAAAGTTATTGTCAACTTTCTGAAAATCAAACCCCCATTTTTGATGGAAGTATGTATAATTTTTGTCAAACGTCTGATGCATATCTTTGCGGGTAAGGCTGGTATAGTGATACCCTGCAACACTGCAATCTATGATTGGGTTTATACCCGCTTTTTTAGCTCTCATCAAATAGTCATAGTCTTCGAGAAGTAGCCAAAAATTTTCGTCAAACTCTCCAACAGTATCAAACAAGGTTTTGGAGCCTGCTATGGCTACCCCTCCAAAATAAGTTGTTATGGTACGCTTATTGTTTATTTTCAATATTTTTTGATAGTTTATTTTGCCATTCAAAAAATCCTCCAAAGTATATCCTGAGTACCACTCAGGCTCAATGACCATAGGTGAAATGATATGGTGGGAGTATGTGGTTAATGTGCTTGTGATAGCCACATCCCAGGCAGGCATGAGTACGCAATCATTGTTGAGAATGAGCACATTGGCAGCATTTGCCATGCTAAGCCCTTTGTTCCACGCTTTGGCCACTCCCGTATTGTAAGTTTCTGTATGTATTATAAATGTATGACCGAGAGAAGTAGCATAACTTTGCAGATTGCTTAACCCGTCTTTGGTTTGCACATCAGACCCATTGTCTATCACTATCCACTCATGAGTATGCACACAGTGCGATATATTAAACTTTATGCAATCATAAATAATTTCAATTTTATTGTATATGGGTATAATAATGGATATTTGCATTGAATAATAAGTTTTCCGCTTGAATTACAAATTAAAATTTGATATTTCCAATTTATGCCATGAGCACATTACAGGTGCAGGTATATATACTAAAGAGCTGTTCACAAGTTTGCAAAACAATATGCCTTTAGAGCACATTAGTGCAGTGTATAAGATATCAAAATTAAAAAAAAAACACCTCATACGCAAGCATGTATCGGGCGATATGAGTTATTATATTCCTGAGTTGGCGCCGTTGTTTTTTGACAAAAACGATATACATCACATACCCGAATGCAACAGAGTGCCTATAATACGCAATAATAAGGTAGTGATTACTGTACACGACATGCTATCATACTATCCTGAGTGGGCAGATACGCAAGTGCTCAAAGCATATTTGCAAAACGAAAAATATATATTTTATAAAGCTGCCCCACAATTTGTGATATGTGTGTCTAAGTTTACAGAGCGCGAATTCTTAAAATTTTACCCTCACTACGAAGGCAAGACCAAAGTAGTATATCATGGGCTAGACCATATTGCCCCTGCGGGTATTGAACTTAATGACTCACAAAAACCATACATTCTATATGTAGGTACCATAGAAAAGCGCAAAAATGTATCAACTTTGATAGATGCTTTTGATTTGTTTGTCAACAAATATCCTGATTATGAACTTGTAATCATAGGCAAGCCGGGTGCAGAAGGTGAGCAAACCATAGAAAAAATAAAGCGGTATCATGCACGAGGCAATGTACATTATCATGGCTATGTGTCTCAGAGCAAGTTAAAGGCATATTATTCAAATGCAAGTTTGTTTGTATATCCCTCATTGTATGAAGGGTTTGGGTTCCCAATATTGGAGGCTATGAAAATGGGTGTGCCTGTTGTGTGCTCAGACACAGGTGCTATGGCAGAGATTGGAGGCGATTTGGCTTTTAAGTGCCACGCAAAATCGCCCGACGATATATGTCATGCCATGATATCTGCTTTAGAAAATAGAATTAATCCTGATATGTATATGGGTTACGCACAGCAATTTACATGGCAAAAATGTGCATTAGACACCATTGAAGCATATAATAACTTGGCTTAGATTTTATATCAACTTTGATATTTTATCATGAAGGGTTGCCTCCAATGTTTGAAACATCTCCTCGTTCATGGTTTTATATAAATCTTGTGAATAAGATTTTTTTATGGTGCCGGCGTTTAGCCAATGTATGTATTGGCAAATGCCTATAAGGGTATCTATTATATGTGATGTGATGATAATGGTTTTGCCTTTGGCATTAAATTGTTTTATAATATGTTCCACTGCTTTTACAGACTCTGTATCAAGCCCGTTGTATGGCTCATCGAGTATCCAAATAGGTTTTTTTTGAAGAATGATGCCCAATAATGCTAATTTTTTTTTCATCCCTGTAGAGAAAGTATCTACAAACTCATGCAAGGGTATATTGAGCAATGATGCCCATTCGTCTGTGTCAGGGCTTTTTTTTATCAAATCAAGATATTCTTTGGCAGTAATGTATGAGTAGAAGTAATTTTGTGTTTCTAAAAGGGACACATCATTTTTCTTTATTTTGGAGCCATTTACATAGATATTGCCACTATCAGGCTTTAGCAGACCGTATATTAACTTGAGCAAAGTAGTTTTTCCTGAACCATTGAGCCCTACAAGTCCGTGTGTATATCCCATGTGCAAATTAATATGGACGTCATTTATTACGGCAGTATTAGCATAAGAAAAGTGCAAATGTTGTATTTCAATCATTTATATATATGTTTAACCTTTGTATACATTTGCCCCAATATTTAACAATAAAGATTGTAGGCAGGGGTATTAGAAACGGCAATATTATACTTATCTGTGCTATGCTTATAAGGGTGCTGTTGAAGTTAAGTTTTGTGCCCGGCTCATAAAAGGCATATTTGGAAAATATAAAAAATACAATATTTACGGTAATTAATATCATGAATGCTGCTATTATAACCCATGTATGAGGGTATGCCGCCACATGGGCCATGCATATAGGCAATATTACTGCTAATATAAATAATACATGTGTACTGGCTTTGTGCACCAAAAATTGTGATGATGACACAAATTTGCCCTTGATAAATGCATCAGGCTCACACTCACTATAGCACTGTGATATGACTGCAGTGAGCAACCAAAGTAGTATCAAACTTAGATAAGGCACAAAAAATACTGCAGCCAATGCAGCCGTATATATGCCTGCGAAGGAGTAAAAACTATGCCTCACACATGATTTCAATTCGTAATATTGCAAAGGCACACCTCTGGCAAGTACATTATCTGTAATAATATGATTGACAGGGACGTTGATAAATAATATTATTGGAATAGATGCCAAAAATATAAGAAAAATATAAAAATGAGGTGTAAGCAGCATGCCTACAAGAAATGGTGTAGATATGAATAAATATTCTAATATTAATATATTTTTATAGTTATGGTAGGTGATTTTTAAAAAGTGCTTATCGTTTCTGCCTATGTGAATAATGAGTATGACACAAAAAACAACCATAGATACATATATGCTATTCATAAAAATCATACATTGATTGTAGGAATAATACAATAAAAACACAATGAAAAGTATGCTGAGTATAGCTCTTACAATACCTAAATCTGCCAATAATCTTATGGTTTGCAGCAGCCTTATGCGTAGCACATTATTTACTGTTTAATAAAAGAGAGATTAAAACTTGCCTTTTTCTATGTCTGCGGCCTTGTCCAGCAGTTTGAGAGCTTGGGTATATATTTCATCCATCTCCAGATAAATTGGGAAAAACCCGTCATTGCGCCATACACCTCTGGCAATGTGTGCTTTGAGAGAGTTTTTGAGATATTCTTTTGATTTTTTATACTGCTCATCGTTGTATTTTATATCATTTTTTTTGCCAAGCTCTATCAAGTCTTTGAGCATGTTTTCGCTTATTATAAAGTCTTTTTTATATTGCTCAAAGGTCATTTTTTCAAGATCTTTCTTTTTGGTAAATGTATAATCGAGCGTGTATTCACGAATGATGCCTTTGTTATACAGCTCGTTGAGATAAGGGCTAAACATGGTAGTATCGCGGGGTACAAATATATCAGGCATAATGCCTCCACCTCCATACACTGTTCTGCCTTTGGTGGTTTTGTATTTCAGACTTTCGTCAAACTTGATACTGTCTGCACTGAAAAACTCGCCATGTTTGTACCTGTTAAATATGTCCATCTCATAGTTTTCGTCACTGCCTTTGGTGTAAGGCTTTTGTATGCTGCGCCCACTTGGGGTGTAGTATTTTGATATAGTGAGTCTTAGCTCAGAGTTGTCGCCCAGTGCTATAGGCATTTGCACAAGACCTTTGCCAAATGAGCGACGCCCTACTATGAGTGCACGGTCATTGTCTTGCAGTGCGCCTGATACAATCTCTGAGGCAGAAGCACTGCCTTCATCTATGAGCACTATCACAGGACCTTTTTCGAAATCACCGTTTATGTAAGCTTTGGTTTCGCTGTTGTAGCGAGGCTGCTTAGATTTGGTAAATACTATGAGGCGGTTGCCATCTAAAAACTCGTCTGCCATCATGGTGGCTTTGTCCATGTAGCCTCCGGGGTTGCCTCGCAGGTCAAGTATCATTTTTTTCATGCCTTTGGCTCGCAGGTCTGTAAGGGCTTTTTTAAATTCATCATAAGTTTTGGCCGAAAACCTATTAATTTTGATATAACCTGTCTCAGCATCTATCATAAATGCCACATCAAGTGAGAAAGTAGGTATCTTGTCTCTGGTAATGGTAAAGTCGAGCAATTTTTTTACTCCTCTGCGGAGTATGCTCACCTTTACTTTGGTGCCTTTTTTGCCGCGCAAATATTTGAACACATCTTGTGTGGTGAGTTTTATGGAGGCTATATTTTTGTCATCTACCTTAAGTATTTTGTCGCCTGCCTGTATGCCTACTGCCTCTGAGGGACCTCCACTGATGGGCGATACTACATATAAGGTATCTTTGAGCACCTGAAACTCTATGCCCACTCCTTCAAAATCGCCTTCGAGCTGTGACTTTGCCTCTTCCATGTCTTTTGGAGGTATATATACAGAGTGCGGGTCAAGTTTTTCGAGCATTTTGTTGATGGCTTCTTCTGTGAGCTGGTCAGTATTTACAGTATCTACATATTCTGAATTGATAAATGAAATAATGTCTCTGAACTTGGATGCCGACTTTGACACATCGTTTGCACTTGTTTGGCTACCAAACATTTTTGCACCCAAAAATATGCCGCCGACCAGTGTAATAGCTATTATGATAGGTAACCTGATGATAGAGGGAGAATTTTTTATTTCAGACATAAAATTTATTTTCTATACTTGATAAGTTCACCGGTGAGAACGGTACTTTGTTTTTTTTCGTTCCAAAGTAAGATATTTTCTTTGGCAACTCCAATTATTTGTGATAGAGAGTCTATGCTGCAAGGCTGTATCACTTTATATATGGTATAATTTTTGGCTAAGGTTTTGTTGCTTTTTGATACAATTAATGTTTGGTCATATTTGATGCCTTCATCACCCACTCTATTCCAAGCCTTGATAGAATCTATCTTAGTGCCATAGTATTTGGATAGTGTGTATAGTGTTTGCTGAGGTGCCACTGTGTGATATATATAGGTTGAGTCTGATATATAAGCTGTGGGTTTGGTCTCTGCAGAGGTTGGCTGTATGACGACAGGTGCATTACTGCCTGCAATAGTTGAAGTGATATTATTTTTGACTACAGGTTTTATGCTGTCGTGTTTTATAATTGGCTGGGGTACAGGTTTGATCTCAGGTTTTAGTGCTATGATTACCTGCTCATTTTTAGGTCTGTTAAATCTCAGATACAGCAGTCGCCCTTCGGCTATGGCTTCACCTTCTGCTATTCGGTTTTTTTTTATAAGCTGCGATAGTTTTATGCCATGCAATTGTGATATTTCTCTAAGAGATTCGCCTTTTTGCACGGTGTGGTAGAGTAGCAACCCTTTGTTATTTTTGGTTTCGAGATAATATATTTTACCTTTTTCTACTTCGTCAAAAGATTGCATATCGTTATATTTTCTGAATTTGTCAATAGTGACTTCACCGGCAAATGCAAGGCGCGCAATATTGTCAGTGTTTTTGGCAAGTATGGCATTGAGACCATTGTAACGGAGCAGATAGGGCACATCATTAGCAGATATATTGGTGGATTGTCTTTGTGACTCTACAGGTCCTTCTTTGGCAAGGGTAAATTTAAGGTCGGGGGTTATGTTTAGTGTGTTGCACACAGAGGTTATGTTGGTGCTATTCACAGGGATGATTACTATATAATCCTGATTTTGAGGTATTGTTTTTTTTAGTGCCCATTTGTTGTACTCTATTAGTTTGTTTTCGTCTACGCCTGCTTGCATGCTTATAGTTTTCATACTTTTGCCCCGATTATTTTTTTGATATATTAATAAAATATTTGCAGGGTTTTTATTGTACCCTACTTTATCTTCATATGCCAGTTTATTTGCCAAAAAGGTGACCGCGTACCAATGCAGTTTGTGGTCTATATCCATCTCATTGGCACCTATATATTTTTGGTCTATAAATTCGCGTGCGCCTCCGTAGCCTGTGTTGTAGGCTATGAGTGCGTATATCCAGTTGGTTGTAAGTTGAAAATTTTTCATAAGGTAGCGTGCTGCACCTTTGGAGGCTTCTACTATGTGCTTACGCTCGTCTATGTCGCTGTCAATAGTGAGCCCTACCTCTTCGGCTGATTCTTTTTTGAATTGCCAATAGCCCACCGCATTGGATGTCGATACAGCATCGGCATTGAGTGAGCTCTCTTGTATGGCTAAGTACTTAAAGTCTGTGGGTATTCCCTCCTCTTCAAATACTTTTTCAATAATAGGAAAATAGGTGTCTGCCTTATCAATCTTGGCCTGAAAATAGGTTTTATTTTTGGTAATTGTAATTATCTGTTTCAAGATATCGTCGCGCAATCTTTTAGACAGATTGAGTTTTATGCCCCCAAAATAGATAGTTTCAGGTACTTCTATGGGTTGCGCAGTGGCTGCTGCGAGTATGAGATACATTAATAAGCCGTTAAAAACATTTTTCATGCTATAAATATAAATAAAGTATATGCTTTATTTATCCGCACAATGGATAATAATATATGCTATTTAGTCAAAATTTGGAAGCAGTTTTACAATAGATTCTATAGTCACTACATGGTCTGTGTGCTGAAGCCTGAGGTTAATTGGTAGTCACTATGTCTTGCTCGTGTTACAAATTATCCGCTTTATTGTAACTTTGATAACAATAGTTTATCAACCATCATAATATTGACAATATACACATTTTCATGCCGTAAAGTTGGTGTATGTATTTCTATTTACTGCTATGCTATTGCTTTGTACTACTTATAATCATCTTCCACATTGCCCTCGCTCAGTTCATCAAAGCCAAGTTCGTCTTCATCTTCATCTGTGGGTGTATCATCTTCATCATCGCTTTCGCCCTCTATAGAGTCTAAGTTTTTGGTGTCTTCGTCTGCGCCATCGTCAAACTCATCTTTGAAGCCCCCTGTATCTTTTTTGATGGCATACTTTACTTCACCTTCCTCTTCTTCGGCAAAGGAGCTTGTGCTTTTCATTTGTTTTTCGCCAATACTCTCTATTAGATCAGGATAGGTTAAGCCTGGTCGTTCAGGTACGGTTTTTTCTAATTTTATGATAAATCTAAACTCTTCCAAATAATCGTATATGAATAAATAATCTGCTTGGATGTCAAATAAGTCATCCAAATAGGTGTTTTTGATAGTGTTTTTTTTGGGGTCATCTTCAAAAAGTTCAAACTTATGTTTTGATTTGTGCCAATTGTCAAACTCAGAATAAAATCCAAACGGTTCTGCCATCTTAAAGCCAAAATTTTTTAATATACTTGCTGCCAATTGTTGCAAATTGGTATCCTTATGGTATTGAATGATTCTATAAGGCATTCCATCTGTTTTGTTGCCTGCATCGCTATATATTATTTTTAATTGAAAAATGTCTTTATTCATATATTATTACATTAGGGTATTTGAGGTATCAGCTATTATATATGTTTTCCATTTAATGACAAATTAAATGCATAATCATCAGAAGCATTGGTATAAAATATATTATGCAGATAACTGTACGCAAAGAATATATATTTTGTTTATATAGAATAGTAAAAATAGTAGAAAATCAAATTATTACGCAAAAAATAATACCTTAATTCTTACTTATGATGATTATATCATTAATTTAGAAAAAATTTTATTTTGCATGTCAAATCATGAGAAAGAGCGGTTGATATCCTCAAAAAACACCCGTGATTGGAAAAAGTGGGGACCATATTTATCGGAGCGCCAGTGGGGTACAGTGAGAGAAGATTATAGTGCATGGGGCGATGCATGGGGATATGTACCCTTTGAACATGCCAAATCCAGGGCATACCGTTGGGGCGAAGACGGCATAGCAGGAATATGCGATGTAAAGCAATACTTGTGTTTTGCGCCTGCATTTTGGAATGAAAAAGACCCAATACTTAAAGAAAGATTGTTTGGGCTCACCGGTCCGCAGGGCAACCATGGTGAAGATGTGAAAGAGATGTATTACTACCTCGACAGCTCTCCCACACACTCGTACATGAAGATGCTATACAAATACCCTCAAGCGGAGTTTCCTTATCAAAAAATATATGAAGAAAACAGCAAAAGAGGCAAAAAAGACCCAGAATACGAAATATTAGACACAGGTGTATTTGACCAAGGCAAATATTTTGATATATTTTTAGAATACGCAAAGTTTGACACCGAAGATATATGTATAAAAATTACGGCCATCAATAGAGGCAAAGAGGTATCCACTATAGATATTATACCACAAATATGGTTTAGAAATTTTTGGACATACCTGCCCGATGACCCATACAAACCTAAACTAACCTGCGGGGTAAATACCATATATGTGGAGCACCGCGACTTAGGAAACTATAACTTATATTTTGAAGGACACCCTACACCGCTCTTTACAAACAACGATACCAATTGGCATGCTTGCTACCCGCAGAGTCATAAAGCCAAAAAAGGCTATTGGAAAGACGGCATCAATGATTACATAGTACATGACAACAAAAAAGCTGTAAACCCAAACGATGAGGGCACCAAAGCAGCACTACAATATACCTGTATTGTGGACCCGGGTGAGAGTGCAGTGGTGAAATTGCGCCTTAGTGCTGACTTCAACAAATTTCCGTTCAGAGATTTCGATGAAATATTTGATATGCGCAAAAACGAATGCAATATATTTTACGACGAAATACAAAAAAATGTAGACAATGATGATTTTCGCAATATTCAACGACAAGCCTTTGCAGGTATGCTGCTAACTAAGCAGTTTTACTACTATGACGTAGACCTATGGCTCAAAGGCGACCCCAAAACTCAACCTCCTAAGGAGCGAGAATGGGGACGCAACAGGCAATGGAGGCATCTCAACAACATGGAGATAATATCTATGCCCGACAAGTGGGAATATCCTTGGTATGCAGCATGGGATTTAGCATTTCATGTAATATCATTAGCATTAGTAGATCCTGACTATGCCAAAAGACAACTGGTATTATTGCTGCGCGAATGGTATATGCACCCCAACGGACAAATACCTGCCTATGAATGGAACTTTGGCGATGTGAACCCGCCTGTACATGCTTGGGCATGTATCAGAGTGTTTCAAATAGAGCGCGATGTATATGGCGAAGAAGACTACAATTTCTTAGAGCGTGTATTTCACAAGCTCATGCTCAACTTTACCTGGTGGATAAATCAGAAAGACTCCGATGGCAAAAACATTTTTGAGGGAGGATTTTTAGGAATGGATAATATTGGAGTATTTGACCGCAGCAGTCCGCTGCCTACCGGGGGCACACTTGAGCAGGCTGATGCCACCAGTTGGATAGCCATGTATGCGCTGAACATGCTCAAAATATCATTCATATTGGCCAAACATAATACAGCCTATGAAGATACTGCCTCCAAATTTTTGGAACATTTCATGTACATAGCCGGTGCCATCAATAATATTAAAGGCAATAATGTGAATCTTTGGAATACTGAAGATGACTTTTTTTATGATGTCATAAATCTCCACAACGGAGAATATATTCCCATAAAAATACGCTCTATGGTAGGTCTCATCCCATTGTTTGCAATAGAAACTATAGAGCCCGAACATCTGGAAAAATTGCCACATTTCAAACGAAGGTTGGAGTGGTTTTTGAATTACAGACCTGAGTATGCATCACTTGTATCTGCCTGGCGTGACCCCAGCAAAGGAATAAGAAGGCGTTTTTCACTGCTCAACGGCAGCCGCCTCAAAAAAATACTCAAACGCATGCTTGACGAAAACGAATTTTTGTCTGATTATGGTATACGCTCCATGTCAAAGTACCATGAAAGCAACCCCTATATATTCAAACACGAAAATCATGAATATAAAGTATATTACACCCCCGGCGAGTCTGACTCAAGCATGTTTGGTGGCAACTCTAACTGGCGAGGACCTATATGGTTTCCGGTAAATTATATGATCATAGAGTCCTTAAATAAATTTTTCACTTATTATAGAGATGAGTATAAAATAGAGTACCCTGCCGGCAGTGGTGAGTTTATGAACATAAACGACATTACAGACCGCTTGAGAATGAGACTAATAAATCTATTTTCCAAAGACAAAAATGGTAATAGACCTATATATGGCAAGCATGAATTGTTGCAAAACGACCCACATTTCAAAGACTATATATTATATTATGAATACTTTCACGGCGACACAGGTGAGGGCTTAGGGGCTTCACACCAGACCGGCTGGACGGGACTTGTAGCAGAGCTCATATACATGCACTACAACCCTACTTATCAGGACAAGTCTGTGGAAATAGACATGGAAAAATAAATTTTTTTCAATAAAAAAATTTACTCCACCCTACATGAAAATTCACGTTATTAATTCCATTGTTAGGTTTTTGTATATCCAGGTTCGACATGTGCCTTATTCTGAACTCCATATGTATGGCACTATGGCTTGATGTATTGATATATACCCCATGACCTATACAATCTGAGAAAATAAATCCTTGTACTTGTTTTTGTATGGTAGCGGTGAAATAGTGCGGTCCTGCACCTCCCAATAAGTATATATTGAGTATATTATTTATGGGAATAATAAATTTCAGCCCTGAGTTTATGCCAAATTCCCATTCATGTAATACTTCGCCACTTTTAAGCTCAAAATGTACATAATTTATTTGAGGCTCCGAATATAGAGTGATGATTTGTCTTTTATTAATATCTGCAAAATTGTGGTATATAGGTGCTCCCATATGTAGCATAAAGTAAATGGGTTTATAACTACCCTCCGGAACGGAATATGCAGAAAATGGAAGCCCTATGCCTGTATTAAACCCATATTCTTTATAATCCATCAGTTTTATTATATTAAACTTGGCAAATAAATATGTTGAAAAAAAAATAAAAAACACTGCCATTATTGCTCTCAAAAGTATTTGGTATAGTTTAATTTAATTCTCCATGTGTATTCGCGAGCGTACGCATTGATATAATAGTTTGCCCATGCAGGACTCATATTTTCTATGCCTATGCCTATGCTTTTTTTTGAATTTATCATATAAGAAACCCCGGCCAGCATCCTTATATCCATATTATTGGTTTCCAAAAAATTAAACATGGCAAAATACATCCTCGAATATGAAGATAGCCCTGCATCTATGATTAATTTATGGTACTTGTACCATAAATGATATGCCGAGCCGGCACCATAGTCGCTCACAAAATCTCTGTAAATCTCTATTGGAAATATAGCTGCACCTATGTGGTGGTGGGTATTGAAATTATAAAAACATGCAAAGCCGACATAATATTTATATGATGCCCATATCCCATTTGTGATACTATACAAATAGCTTTGGGCATAGCCAATATTCAGCTCCCCCGCAATAAAGTCTTTGAAATGTGTTTTTGATTTGCGTTGTGCTAATAATGCATCTATCAACGAAAATTGCAGTTTGAAATATACCCCTTGGAATATTGACTGCTTGGCAGGGTAATATCCGCCAATTGATATTGTGTCGTTGCTCGCATGGTCATAATATTTATCTGCTGAATGTTGCCATGAATGGGTGCTACGGGTATCTGTACCTAATTGTAAATAGGTATATTTTGAGTTAAACTTAACTGTATCAGATATTTGTGCGGCGCACCATGATATAGGCAAAATAAAGAATATTGCCTTAATCATTGTTTTTGCTTTGTCTTTTGAGCTCCCAAGCACTCAAGTATATGCTACCCTCGTACAGCACAATGAGGGGTGCAGTGACCAATAGCTGACTAAACACATCAGGCGGGGTGATGATAGCAGCAATTATTAGTATGACTATGATAGCATGCCTCCTATATGTACGCATAAAGGTAGGAGTGACTATACCTATTCTGGTGAGTACCAGCATAACCATAGGCAGCTGAAACATGATGCCACATGCCAACACCAACATAGCTACCGTTTGTATGTAAGAAGTAATGTCAAACTGGTTTTCTATGACAGGGTCTAAAGTATAGTTGGCCAAAAAATTTACAGATAGAGGCGATACCACATAATAACCGAAAAGTATGCCTGTAAAAAACAAAAAACTAACCCAAAATACCGCTCCGTGTGTCACCTTTTTTTCTAAATCGTATAATCCCGGGCTCACAAAGCGCCATATTTCCCAGAATACATAAGGGAATGCAAGCACTATGCCTGTAATGACTGCATAGGTGATGTGCATGGCAAACTGACCTGACATTTGCCTGCTTTGCAAGATAAAATTTAATTTGTCAATACAAATACTTCCTCCTGCATTCATGGTACGGTCCAGCCAACAAAAAAAACGATAGGTAATAAAATCTACCTTGGCAGGTCCCATAACTATTTTGCCAAAGAAAAATTCTTTGAATATAAAGGCTATCACCGCAAAGAATAGTATAGCTGTCACCGCTCTTATGATATGCCACCTGAGTTCTTCCAAATGGTCTAAAAAGCTCATCTCTTTTTCATTGGAGGGAGTATCGGCTATCTGGTCAAGAGGCATAATTACAAAAATTTAGTGCAAATATGGCAAGAATAGTGAAATGTAGAATAATAGATTGTGAATTATGTTTGGTAATATTAATACTGTATATAGTATTGGATATGCTGTATACATAGTAAGTTTTGTTTGCAAAATTTTATTCTATCAATACTCTTGACTCCAGCTCATGTATTCGGTCTTTAAGCATATTTTCCATGTTTTTGTAATCAGTAAGGTCTATAGACACGCCGAGTATGCACTTTTGTCCTGTGACTTTGTCCGTGAAAGGTATTTTGCTGGTTTTGAGCACTTTGGTAGCTGCCCCAAAGGTGAGTTTTTGCTCAGGAAGATACACTGGCACGTTTTGCTCTATAATGAGCCTGTCTGCCTTTTTGATATCTATAAATTCTTGCTCAGACACAAAGTAGCTGTCGTCTTTGCCGAGTATATCTTCTTTTTTTCTATACAATAGTTTAGACTGTGCTTCATTTATCAATATATATTTGCCTGTATGGTCTTTTACAAAAATAGGAAGGGGTATATTGTTTATCAAAGTATCTAATAAGATATTTTTTGATTCATTTTCTTTGGTTTTGCGCTCCATTTCCTCTTGAGTAGCCATGAGTTCCTCCATATTTTGGCGCATTTCTTCTTCCTGTGCTCTCATTTCTTCTGACTGTTGCTGTGAGCTTTCGAGAAGCATTTTTGTTTTTTCATTTACCTTGGCTGTATTTACTACTGAGGCAATACCATCTGCTATTTTTTGGATAAATTGTATTTCGTGTGTCTGAAAGGGTGTAAATGATGCCATTTCTATTACCCCTTCCACCTCATCATTGTATAGCATAGGCACTATAACCAGTGATGCAGGTGTAGCATGACCGAGACCTGATGTAATATAGGTATAATTTTGTGGTATATCTGTCATATATATCACGTCTTTTTCCAAATAGCACTGGCCTATAAGACCTTCGCCCGGTTGAATATCTTTATCTAAATATTTTTGTCTGTCATAGGCATAGGCTGCCATGAGTTGTATTATTGTATTTTTGTTGTCGTGTTTATCTGCTATAAATATTGCTCCTTGGTTGGCTTTGAGATATTTTACAAGTTGCGATATTATGGTATTGCAAAGGGTTTTTATATTATGTGTTGTACGCAGCACATCTCCAAACTGTGCTAAACCTTCGGTAGCCCATGTTCGTTTTTTATCTTCTGAGGCTACCTCTTCCAGATTGTTGCGCATATTTATGAGTGCTTTGCCCAGTAAGTCATCTTGGCTCAGTAATTCATAGTGTGTATTAAGCTCTCCCCTACCTATTTTTTCGGCAAATGCCGCTTTTGCTTCAAGACCTATAATCAATTTGCTTATCGTATTCATTATGTTGCCAATCTCATCATTATATTCATAATGTGAAAATGATAACTTGCCATCTGCCAATTCATCTATTCTTTTTTGTACTTCACTTAGTTTATTTGATATTTTGTTGGTATAATAATATGCTGTACACAATATCACCATCATTAATATTAATATTATGATTGAGAATACTATATACTCATTATATGTGTTGTTATTGTTTATTAAGTTGTGATATGTGTCTATTGCTTTGGATAGGGTATAAATCAAGGCACATAGTAAACTAAGCATAGGAATAGAAATAAATGATAAAAACATTCTATTCTTAGGCTCAATTTTTGACATAATAATTTCATTTTATACAAATATTAAAAAAATTAGGTTAAAATAAAACGTGTTGTAATAAAAATGTTCGAATTATATTAAAATGCTGTTAAAATTCACAGTGCTTATCTTAATTGACAAAACCGTACTTTTGCTCAAGGTTGAGGCAATCTTGTAGTGGAAGAATACCATCTGAACTGGATGCTGAAAAAAGGCAACTTGCAGCCACACACACCCCTAATTTCAGACACATGTCCACGGGCAAGTCTTGGTGCACACCGTAGAGTACCCCTGCAGCAAATGCGTCGCCGGCACCTACTGCACCTACTATTTCATTTTGGGGAATTTTTAAACTTGGTTGATAATAAGTACTAAAATCTTTGAGCACTGCAATACATCCTTCGGGGAAATGTATGAATACTGTATGGTGTACCCCCATCTTGAGTAATTGTATGCCTGCCCGGTGACATGCCGCTGTGTCTATACCCGCTGTGCGTGTGGCAATACCTGTAATACGTTCTGCTTCTACCTCATTTACAAATAGATAATCAATATATGGCAAAGACACAGGTACAATGCGATGAAATCGTTCGCTGTCTTCGCTGACCATATCTGTACTGGTTTTAAAGCCCATTTTTTGAGCTGCTTCAAACACCATGGATGCATGGGTGCGTGTGCCATCAAATTCATCAAGCTTGTCGAGCAAAAGTAGATATGCGAGATGAAATATTTTGGCATTGGAGGTATGCAATGCTTCAAAATGTGCTTGTGATAGGTGCGCATTGGCTCCTCTATTGTGAAAAAATGTGCGCCTGCCACCGTTTTCCACAGTCATCACATCAGTGTATGATGTAGGTGCAGTGACGTGTTTTTGCAATGCTGTAGTATCAATATGATATTGCTTGCAATCATTGATAACATAATCCCCTTTTTCGTCATTGCCTACCAACCCCAGTGCATGTAGTGTAAATGGTGCATTGAGTTTGGCCAAATCTTTGAGTATGTTATATGGTGAGCCTCCGTTTGCAAATGTTTCTGACTTGATATTGGCCAATGAGTCTTGCTGCGGGTATATGTCTATCATTTTTATGATATCAATGATAAAATTGCCGGCTGCCAGTATTCCACTTCTCATGGTTTGTCACTTATTAATTTAATTACAGGGACTTCGTTTTCATCTATTTGAGGATACCTGCCTATATCAGGGTTGTGAAAAAAATTATCATTAAGGTCATCGTTGGCGGTGGATACCTCGCCAATAATGCACTCCGGACTTTCCGGCCAAAATTCATGCCATATTCCCTGCTGTATGGTAATGCGCTCCCCGGCCTTGAGCAGTATGGTATCTTGAGATTGCACGGATTTTAGTGTATTATTTATTTTTATGCTGAAGCTACCGCTGCCCGGCTCATTTTCATGGGCATTCCATAGTTTGATGGCAAGCACCCCACTGCGGCATATGATATCTTCCTTTTTCTTTTTGTGAAAGTGTGCAGGTGTTTTTTGGTTATGGGATGCATACATGAGCTTTTCGCAATATTCGGGCTCTTCGCACAAGTTTATGAGTACCAATCCATAATCTGTGAATTTGTCCAATCCAAAATCTGTAACATCCCATCTGAAATGGGGAAGTATTGCCCACCCGTTAGCCTCAAAATAAAACTTAGCCTTATTGTAAGCAGCGTTTATCTCGCTTCGTTTCATAATTTATTATAGATATACGATTGCAATATATCAATATATGGTTATATATAATTGTCTATATTGATTAATAATATGTCAAAGTATTAAAATTTATTTGGTATGTGAGGGTATCAATTATTCAGCAAACTGTTCTTAATTATTTCATAAATTTGTGTTGGCTCTATTATTTCATCGGATGCATTGCCAGCGCATATACACACCGGCCACTCATCTTTTGTATGCGGGATAGCTCCGTGAGAGCCTTTGATAAGGGTAGCGTCTAACGGTATTATGTCCATAAGCATTCTGAAACCCAACTTTTTTTGGATAAGTTTACCTATTACTTTGGCGGTGAGGAATTTTATATTGGGGTCTGCAAACATTTCTACAGGGTCGTAGCCAGGTTTTTTGTGTATATCTACTATTCGAGCAAAGTCGGGTGCTTTAGCATCATCGTTCCAATAATAATAACTAAACCAATGTCCAGCCTCTGCTACTGCTATGAGGTGCCCTGCTCTTGGATGGTTAATGTTCATGGTTTTTTTTTCTGTATCATCTAATACTTGGGCTATGCCGGGCATTTGTTCCAAGATTTTTTTTACTTTGTTCAGCATAGTCATGTCATTGGTATATATATGCGCCACTTGGTGGTCTGCCACAGCAAATGCTTTGGAGGCTCCCGGGTCTAATAATTCGAGTCCGTTTTCTACTCTTATTTTTAATAACCCATGATTTCTAAATATTCTGTTGAGTGCTATGGGTGTATGTACATCAGATATGCCGTATTCTGATAGTATGATAATGTTAGCATTTTGGTCTTGGTAATAGGTTACCAATTTATTTATTTCATGGTCAATATCTTTGAGGTCAGCAGATATTTTAGCAAAGTTATTGCCATATCTCTGCATATTGTAGTCTAAATGTGGCAGGTATATAAATGTGAGTGTGGGGTTGTATTTTTCATCTGCCATGATAGATGCATCCGCTATCCAACGGCTGGATTTGATGGAGGTTTTGGGTCCCCAAAAATCAAATAAAGGAAATGTGCCCAACTTGTCTTGCAACTCATCTCTGAGTGTATCAGGGTGAGTATAAATGTCAGGATATTTGCGACCATCTGCCCAATATTGTGGTCTGGGAGTTGCGCTATAGTGTGCACCACTATACATATTGTACCACCAAAACATGTATGAACAGGTAAATGCAGGGTCTTGCTGCATAGCCCAATGCCATACTGTGGGCGACTGTACAAGCTTGTGACTTTGATGCCAAAATTTTACTTCATGCAGATCTTGAAAGTACCAACCATTGCCTACAATGCCATGCTCAGATGGCCATTTGCCCGTAATATATGTAGCTTGTGCAGAGCATGTTACCGCAGGAAATACTGGTTTTATTACATTAAGTTTATAATTTATGATATAATTTTGTAAAAATGGGGTATGTTCTCCTATGAGTTTTCGGGTGAGTCCTACCACATTTATTACTACTGTTTTTTTCACTTCTATAGTTTTACATATTGTTAATAACCCACTTCATCTCATTTGTGATACATTCTTCTACAGACATTGTTGTGTCCTTAGGCAATACATCCCAAGTATATGTCTCTACCTCCAAATGATTTGTAATCAAGTTTTTTTTATTTATATTAAGTACTTCTAAGATATCGCTCTGTGTACTTCTCAGTTTGCCGTAAGCAGATGCAAATATTGGCACATGGTAGTGTATCCGCCACTCGGCTGCATTTATATTATTTATCTGCTCCATGGCATTGGGCATGTCCGGGTAATATACCATGAGCCCATCATGGTTTCGTTGCACTACCTGATGCAGGTATGTAGACTCTTGGAAGGGCATTAATATTTCCACTTGTTTTTGTCTGTCTGAAATGTTGTTTGATAAAATAATTTTGAGAGCTGCACTTATTTGTATTTTTCCGATATATATTCCCTGCCTTAATATTGCATCTATGATTTGTGCATGATTTTCATATTCCACTGCTATATGGCACACATCGTAGCAGAGCCTTATGTGTGTTATGATAATATCATCGTAATCGGGTCGTTTTAAGTGAGCCTTTGCTTGGGGTAATAAAATATTGGTATAAAAATCAAGAAATTCTGCTCCATTTCTTAGTACTCCGTCCGGCTCGGGCTCTATGTCGAGGTGTATGGTTTTGCCCGTTGATTCATAAATATTGTGCAAATGCAATGCTACTTCGATTAGTTTTTGTGCGGCATTGATTTTTATTTCGTACAATGTATTGGATGGGTACCAATATTTATAGGATATTGGTGAGGTAGATATGCCTGCTTCAGGAGTATCTGATATTTGTGCCAAAATATTGGCAAGTATGTTGGTATACAGCACCCTATCATGGCTGAGCCAGTCGGGCGAGTGCACTTTGTCTTTTACCACCGCGCCATGAAATCCGCCATATGGAAAACCATTTATAGTGAATACATAAGTATTAGTTTGTTGCATCCATTGTGTGAGTTGATGAATATTTGCCTTTTCATGCAGGTCGAGTGCAGCAAGATTTGAAAGGCGCAATCCAATTCCAAATTTTTTGTCGGGACAAATATTTTTTTTTATTGATGGAATATATTTTTGCAACGCTGCAAATGTGTCATGCCATTTCTCTCCGGGGTGTATATTAGTACAATAGGTGAGGTGCTGGTCGTTACCAATTTGCATATGATATTTTTCTTACAATAATAGACAAAATATCATTGAGCAGTAGAAATATACTTGATAAGCATGCGCTTGGCGATAGGCAAAAAACTTTCGCCCATAGGGCAGTTTACTTTGCTTTCTATAACGTATGTGGCCGGATTTGGCTTAGGCAATGTTTTTAATAAATCTAATTTGATAGCCTCGTAAGTATTGGATATAGAGATGGTGCGCGTATCTATAAAGGTGGTGTGAATAGCTCTGTATTTTTCATTAGCATTTTGAAATATGGACACCTCATAGTTATATACATGTGCTTCTTTTTTTTCGTTTTCTTTGATGAGCAAATAGCCTTCATCAATACTGAGAGGCACTATACCTACAGGATTTATAGTCATATTGCTTTCAAAATATTCATATATTTCTTTACCTTCAGACAGGTTTTGCTCAAATTTTGGGATTGAGTAATTTATGATTGCTTCTATCTCGTTCATTGTTTCGTCATCTTCTATAATTTTTTCATACAGCACTTTCATGTTTTCAAAATCTGTATTGGATAGTCGCTCAGGAAAGTTTTCTTTGAGCAACTGCTTTTGGTCGCGCAATATGAGTAGGTTTTGATAATGAAATATTAGGTCTGAAAACATTGGATACAATTTATATCTGTCGAAGTTGTTTTTTACTTCTTTGAGGTATGCAAGCAGAATATATTTTTTGTATTCAAAATCTATTAAGCCCTCGGTTAACCAATTATTAGTAAGCGATTTCATGGCAATATATGTTAATCTAATGTAAACATAATATTACGAAATTGTTAACAAAAAAACAAGTACAAAGCCTAAAATTTTATATTATTCTCTATTTCATACCCTTGAAAACGGTATGCGTGTACAAGCCCCACTTGGCAAGCCTGTATGTAATAGACACTCTTAGTACTCCCAATCCATACTTCACGCTTCGTTTGAAGTTGATAGAACTTGCTTCTTTAAAATATTTGGTAGGACATGTGACTTCTCCTATGCTGAAGCCTGCCATAGTGATTTGCCCAAGCATTTCATTGTCAAATACAAAATCGTCACTATTATTTTCTAATGGCAACTCTGTAAGTACTCTTTTGCTGAATGCTCTATATCCTGTATGGTACTCAGCCAGTTTTTGCCCCATCATGATATTTTGAAAAAGCGTTAAAAAACGGTTGGCTATAAACTTGTACATGGGCATACCGCCTATCAATGCCCCTTTGCCCAATATCCGCGAACCAAGCATGACATCAAACAAGCCTCTGGCTATGGGGTATATCATAGCTTCGAGCAGTAGTGGTGTGTATTGATAGTCGGGGTGTAGCATTACTACAATATCAGCCCCTGATTCTAAAGCAGCTTTGTAGCATGTTTTTTGGTTGCCTCCGTAGCCTCTGTTTTCAGGATGTCGTATTACTTTGCTTATACCAAGCCTCTTAGCTTCTTCTGAGGTGTGGTCTTTAGAAAAATCATCCACTAATATCACTTCATCTACAATATTAAAAGGTATTTCTTGATATGTTTTTTGTAAGGTGATGGCAGCATTATAAGCAGGCATAACCACTATTATTTTTTTATCGTCTATCATTATTTTATGTCAACTTTCAGAAAGTTGCAAAATTGTATCAAATTCTTCTTTTTTCAAAGGCATAACCGATAATCTGCCATTTTTTATTAATATCAATTGCTGTAGTTCAGGGTGTTTTTTTATGGTTTCGAGTGTCACTGCTTTTTTTAGTTTTTGGTAAGGAGCCATTTCTACCACTACCCATTCACCGCTGTCTGCCGTAGGGTCCGGGTAATGTTCTTTCACTACCTTGGCTATTCCTACCACTTCTTTGCCTATATTGCTATGGTAAAACAGCACCAAGTCGTTCTCTTTCATAGCTTTAAGATTATTTCTGGCTTGATAGTTGCGCACCCCTTCCCATATTGTCTTTTTATCTTTTTCCAAATGGTGGTAGCCATATACATCGGGCTCAGATTTTGCTAACCAATAGTTCATAGTATTTGTATAATGAATATTATTAATTTTTTTAACAATTTTGCATCATTAATGTTATAGGGCAAAGGTTAAAATTTTATGTCAATATTTATCATGATTAAGAAAAAATTTGGGTTTAGTGTGGTCAATTGCTTGGCATGTATGCTTATGATCTGGTGGCTATTTAGAGAGTGTATAGACATTAATTCATCCTTTACTATTGTTGCGTTGGATTTTGTAGGGCTTTTAGTATGCATATTTTCATTCATACGTATGAGAGAGAGTATGAATGGTATGTATAAAGTGTTGGATATGTGCACTATATATTATGCTTCTATTTTTTTTATGTTTTTTTGGTTCATAAGATTGCTTGTGATAGGCTGGAATATAGTGTACAGACATGAAAGTGACATGTTGGAGCTTGTAGTGGTACTTATCATATTTATAAATATGGTATCTGTGTTTGTACATATAGAAAAAGAAAACTTTAATAATCTCGACAAAATAGAGCAAGAGTATTAAATTATATTGTTTCGCCATATTATTATTATACAATTTTTTTCTTTGTCGCATTAATATATTTATTTGTTGTCTGATATCAACCGCAAATGGCTATCATCACTCTTACTACTGATATGGGCACACGAGACCATTATGTGGCTGCATTAAAGGCTAAAATATTAATGATTGACATTGAAGCAAAAATCGTTGATATCACCCATGATATTGAGCACTATAATATAAGCCATGCAGCGTATGTGCTCAAAGCAGTGTACGGTGATTTTCCTAAAGGCACTATTCACCTATTATCTGTAGGTGCTCATGATAATGCAGGGCATAAATATTTGGCAGCAAAAATAGAAGAATACTATTTTACAGCTCCAGACAATGGAGTGCTGTCTCTGCTATATGATGGTGATATACAAGCGCGTATCATATCCGATGCCACTGCAAATACCCCCTTTCCTGAAAAAAATATTATGGCTGTATATGCTGCAAAGTTATCTGTTACTCCTGACATTGACAAAATTGGAAAACCCTATACGAACATAAAAAAACTGCTTCAAAGAAATATAATCAAAAATAAAAACATCATTAAAGGATGTGTGATACATGGCGATATTTATGGAAATTGCGTCACTAATATCACCTTCAAAGATTTTGATGAAATATGTGCCGGCAGAAAATATTTGATATCATTTGGAAGAAACACCGCAGAAAATATCAATAATCACTATTATGAAATAGAACATGGGCAATATGGACTAATATTCAATGATGCCGGCAACTTAGAGATATTCATACAATCTGGGAGTGCAAAACAGCTTTTAGGACTCAGGTATGACATATCAGATGCCACAACTGTTTCGGTGTCATTTTTTCCGGATATATAGCATTATTTTATTTTAGAATATGCCTCCAAAGTACGGCGGCGTGCAAAATCATGGTCTACTATTGCACTTTGTACATAACTAATATCTTGGTGCTCGGGCACCCACTTTTTGATGTATTCCATGTTGTTGTCAAATTTTAAGGTTTGCAGCATGGGGTTAAATATTCTAAAATATGGTGCTGCATCGCAGCCACATCCTGCACACCACTGCCAGCCCCCATTGTTTGCAGCAAGATCATAATCCATTAACTTTTTGGCAAAATATGCTTCACCCCATCTCCAGTCTGTGAGTAGATGTTTGGTAAGAAAGCTTGCTACTATCATACGTACTCTATTGTGCATATATCCTGTAGCATTGAGCTCTCTCATGCCTGCATCTACTATGGCATATCCTGTGTTGCCTTCGCACCACTTTATAAATTCTGCTTCATTATTCCTCCATGATATATATTCATAGGCAGGTTTGAATGCTTGCTTGGTTACTATTGGAAAATGCCACAATATCATCATATAAAACTCACGCCAAATGAGCTCATTCAAAAATGTTTCGTTAAGTGTATGTGCTTTTGTTGCCAGCTGGCGTATGCTTATTGTACCAAATCTGAGGTGCACACTGAGTTGAGATGTGCCTTTTACAGCAGGATAGTTGCGTGTTTCGTTATAGGTTTTTATCAAACTATCATCTACCGCTATATTGGGCAATTGGTAGGTGCAGTGCCTAAAGCCTATCGCTTGCAATTCTATAGGTTCGGCTTTTATATTTTTTATGAATGCATCATAATATTTGTGTGTGGGATATGATTTGAGATAAAAATCATTGAGTTTGGCCTTCCAGCGCTTGCTGTATGGGGTGAATACTGTGAATGGTGACGAGTCGTCTTTGAGCACCTCGTTGTACTCAAATATTACTTGGTCTTTGTAAGTATTAAATTTGATACCATACGATTCTAAATATCCATACGCCTCTTTGTCTCTTTGTATAGCATAGGGCTCATAGTCGTGGTTGGCATATACATTTGCAATATTGTATGCAGATACCAATTTTTTCCATACATCTGTAGGGGTGCCATGGCATATCAAAAGAGTGGTGCCCAAGTCAGTTAGATTTTTATAAAGATTTAAAATTGTATCGTATATGTAATTGACTCTCTTGTCATATTTGTCGTCCAGTTTTTCTAAAATATTAGCATCAAATATAAAAATAGGCAATACCGGTAATCCTGATTTAAGTGCATAGTACAATGCAGCATTGTCGTGCAACCTAAGGTCGCGACGAAACCAGAAAATATTTATAAGTTGTTTCATTATAGGCATTAACTACAAAACTGTGATTATGTTTGTAATATGATAATAGTAATTGTATCTGCTATACTTTATATATTTTTTTTAATAATTTCATTAATTACTTGGATAAGGATAAAAAATATTGATGTCACAAAAGATATTGATAATTTGCCATTTGTAAGTATAGTGGTAGCCTGCAGAGATGATTATCACAAGCTGGACAACCTTATTTGCTCTATGGAGCTATTGCAATATCCGCACCATTTATTTGAAATAATAGTTGTAGATGATCATTCTGCGAAAATATATTATTATGAAAAAAAAAATATAGAAATAAAACAACTAAAAAATAGCGGTATAGGTAAAAAAGCAGCCATATACACAGGTATAATGGCTTCAAAGGCAGATATCATTGTATGTACAGATGCTGATTGTGAAGTGCAGAGCACTTGGTTGCTCCATTATGCTAAAATATTTGAAAACAATGATATAAACCTTGCATTTGGTGCTGTTATGTATAGTGGTACACATTTATTTGAAAAAATGCAGCAAATTGAGTTTGCCTCATTGGTAGGCTCAGCGGCAGTCACTCATAAATGGGGGTTACCCACCATGTGCAATGCTGCCAATGTAGCATACAGAAAAAATGCATATTTATCTGTAATAAATGATTTGCCAAACGACTTACCCTCAGGCGACGACGAATTTTTGATGCATCAATTATATAAAAATAATCCTAAATCGGTCGTATATATAAAATCCAATACTCATGTAGTATGTACACGAGCTTGTAGAAATATAATAGAGCTATACCATCAGCGTATGCGCTGGGCATCCAAATGGGAGCATTACACACTGAGCCATGTGCAGTGGATAGCATTGTTTGTATTATTTTCAAATATTTCTTATATAGTTATTGGCGTCATATCATTATTTGAAATATATTATTTGGTATATATATTGATACGTGCAATATTAGAATATGTATTTTTACGCAAGGTGATGGTGCTTGGAGGTCAGCGTATTAATTTACTTGCTTTCCTTATATTGCAATTGGTGTATCCGTATTATGTGATATTTTTTGCAATTGCAGGGAGGTTTAAAAAATTTAATTGGAAAAATCGTAATTTGCATTCGCGTTGACAGAACTTCAATATCAAATATTAGATGAGTTGTACTTTATGGTTCATTACAATGATTTAGCGAATACTTTGCAAATGGACGATGAAGTTTTAATACGCGAATTATGTATATTGATACAAAAGCAATGGGTTGACTATTACAAAACAGTAGATGGAATAAAATCACCGGATATTGAAAATTGGACTCATTATTTAAAACAATATTATTATTTGGCATCTAAAAGCGGGTTGCTCGTACACAATAGCAGATAATCTGTGAATAAAAATCAAGAAATAATATATTCCCCTAACTACTATGCACGCCAACGGTTGTATGGAAATAAACCTGCCATGGCGGGGGGGTTTATTATATTATTGTGTACTGTACTGGCACTACTCGGCTATCTTGTAATGCCCGACTCTACGCCCAATGCCAATGACGGTGCCGTGCAAATACAAAAGCAACTACCGGGCTTTAAAACTTATCTTATCAAACGCAAAAGAAACATTGATATAGAAGAAAGAAATATAATACAAAAAATGTTTATAGGTCAGGAGAGTAAATATACCATATTGCCGGTGAAAGAATATCATATCAAAAATTTTGATGTTGAAGTGGTGCCAGATGGGCGTATACCTGTGCCTGAAACTTATCCTTTGATAGAAATAATACAACCGGGCAATGGTTTTAATAATTTCAAAAACGAAAAAAATTATAAATATACCGGTAAGTATGTAGTTTTTTATGATGACAATGGTAAGCTCACCATGCTATCACGAAGGCAATTAGTGAATATATTTCATGAAAATCATTTGGAGGCACGTACATACCTGCTGGGCACTGATAAAGCCGGGCGCGACTTACTCAGCAGATTGATATTTGGTACTCGCATATCATTAGGTATTGGTTTAGTATCTGTACTTATATCACTATTTTTAGGTATCACCATTGGCTCTTTGGGCGGATTTTTTGGCGGCACTATTGATAAATTTGTAATGTGGCTCATGACTGTGGTATGGTCTATCCCGGGTATCATGCTTGTAATAGCCATATCACTGGCTTTACAGAGCAAGGGCATATGGGTAGCTTTTGTAGCTGTAGGTCTCACCACATGGGTGGAAATATCCAGAGTGGTAAGAGGTGAGATATTGGCCATCAAAGAAAAGACTTACATAGAGGCTGCCAGAGCGTTGGGTATCAAAAATTTTAACATCATACTTCGTCATATTTTGCCAAACTTGCTGGGTCCTATCATAGTAATAGCCACTTCTAATTTTGCATCCGCTATACTTACCGAAGCGGGTCTTTCATTTTTAGGATTGGGTGTGCAGCCCCCCATGCCTTCATGGGGTATGATGGTAAACGAGGGTTTTCACTCTATAGGCACTTCTAATAGTTGGCATCTGATACTCTTTCCGGGTTTGGCTATTTGCATATTGGTGTTGGCTTTTAATCTATTTGGAAACGGCCTTCGCGATGCATTTGACCCAAAATCAGTAACTAATTAGTGCTATATGTCAAATACGGCAGATGTTGAAAAATCTACGCAAAACTATCTTAATCTCAAGCGGTTAGAGCTCGATACCTTATTAGACCTTACCAATGCCATCAACAGACAAGCAGATGAAAAATCTTTGTTCAAAATATTTTTATTCACTTTGGCAGCAAACTTAAAGATTAATAAGCTATTAGTGTATGAGCTCCATGATTTACATTGGCATAAGGTGTTAAGCCATGGTTTGGCTGCCGATTATGATATTATTAAAAAAATAGAACTTATAACAACCACAAAAAACACTCCACAATACTTATCAGACGATAATGCCATTTTGGATGAAAAACAATTTGATATCTATGTGCCGGTCACACATAATGGTGTTTTGATAGGAATCATACTTATGGGTGGTGGGTCTTTGTCTCACAGAGAGTCTGATCCTGAGTTGATACGTTTTATAGTGACCATCTCCAATATATTATTTGTAGCTATACAAAATACCCGTCTTATTCAATCAAAAATAGAACAGGAGTCTTTAAAAAAAGAGTTAGAAATTGCACGAAAACTTCAATCATTGCTCATCCCGGAGCATTTGCCCAATACACATTGCCTAAAACTATTTGCCACATACATACCTCATTCTTCTGTAGGTGGCGATTATTACGATTATATCCCCATTAATAATGATGAATTTTTTATTTGCATGGCCGATGTATCCGGTCATGGTATCGGGGCTGCTATCATCATGTCCAATATTCAATCTGCATTACGCATATTGGCCAAGCAAGACAGGCAGTTGGAAGATATAGTAACCCATCTCAATGAGCTAATATACCAAAATACGCAAGGCGAAAAATTTGTTACGCTGTTTTTGGCAAAGTATATGTTGCAAAAAAACAAAATGCTATATGTAAACTGCGGGCACAATGCACCTATGTTTATCAATGCTGCCAATGAAATTCGTTTTCTCAATGAAGGTTGCATGATACTGGGCGTATTTGAAAAGCTACCCGAAATAAATCATGGAAAAATTACTGATTTACAAAAATCTACACTCATTACTTTTACAGACGGCCTGCTTGAAACCTATGATAAAGACGATACAGATACCGCATTAGACATAATCAGTGAAATAATTGGGAGCAAAAACTATGCATTAGATACATTGCACCACCATATTATTGAAAAACTTACCCTGTCAAGAGAGGCATTGGACGATATTACAATACTTACGTGCAGTATCCTATAAATTATCTTGTTAAATAAATATTTGCACCCCATCGCATAATATGGGATTTATCTGCTTACTTTCCGGTTGGTTTAGCTATGGTGGTAAGTATAGATTTATACCTTGCGTCGTCTTTTAATATCTTAACAGCCTCTGCAATATCCTCGTCTGAGTCAAAGGAGGCTTCAATAATACCTTTCTGCAAATAGTATCTTGACACTATCTCCCCTTCCAATGTTTTGCAGATTTCGCTTTTGAATTTTTTGAGGTCTGATATTTTATTGTGGTATATTTTGTCGCGCAGTTGTGATATTTGGTCTTTTATATCTTCATAATATTTTTCTTTCTTAGAGGTTTCTGTAAGTGTTTCCAACTCGGTTTCTACTTTAGTTTTATAATCATACTCTTTGCCATCGAGCCATTTTACAAAATTTTCATATTCAGCATCTGATATTTTAAATTCCTTGGCCGGAGCAATAGATTTATTTTTATAATAATATTCCGTGGCATAATCAAATATCAAATTTTTATTGATAAGGCTTTGGGTTATTTGTGCAAGTTCTGTTTTATTTACTGTCACATCAGGGTATAGGCCCGCACCATCATATACATACCTTCCGTTTTTGGTTTTAAATTCTCTGCGTAGAGAGTCTTGTATTTTGGTACCTGTGCCGTCTTCTTTTTTCTTGGAATAATCTATAGCTTGAATACACCTGCCACTGGGAATGTAATATTTGGCGGTAGTCACTTTTAGTTGGGCATTGTATGAGAGTGGGCGTGTGGCTTGCACCAATCCTTTGCCAAATGTTTTTTCACCTACAAGCACTCCCCTGTCGTAGTCTTGTATCACGCCCGATACTATCTCCGCGGCAGATGCACTTCTTGAGCTTGTAAGTACCACTATAGGTATATCCAAATCAAGTGGCGGGTTTAGGGCAGGATATGTCTTGTTCCACTCAGCTACTTTGCCTTTGGTGCTTACTACATCTTTGTCTTTGGGGATGAATAGGTTGGCTATATTTACTGCCTCGTTGAGCAAGCCCCCGGGGTTTTCGCGCAAGTCAAATATAATTTTTTTAGCTCCGTCTGCTTTGAGTTTATTCACAGCATCTTTCACTTCTTTGGATGCTCCTGTAGTGAAGTCTGTAAGGTGAAAGTATCCTATTTCAGTATCTATCATTCCGCAATATGGAATATTTTCAACTTTTATTTTTTGCCTAGTAATTTCTATTTCTATCGGTTGCGCAATGTTATACCTTACAATTTTTAATTTTAACTTAGTACCTGCTTGCCCTTTGAGCAGTTTTGATACTTCGGTTGTATTCTTGTCTGTCAGGTCTTTGCCATCAATAGCCAGTAGTTCGTCACCTATTTTGATGCCACTTGTGTGGGCAGGGTACCCTTCGTATGGCATGATTACAATATTTTTATTTCCTTTTTTGCCAATTATGGCTCCTATACCTCCGTATTGTCCGGTGGTCATGGTGCGATAGTCTTCTATATCGTCTTCGGGTATATAGTTGGTATATGGGTCAAGCGACTCCAGCATGGCATCTATACCGGTGCGTATGATTTTGTTGGGGTTAATATCATCTACATAATAATAATTAACTTCTTTGTAGAGGGTTGCGAAAATGTCTAAATTCTTAGCTATTTCAAAGTATTTGTCATTTACCTGAGTGAATGAAAAAAATGAAAGCGTAGCTATCAGTAGTGCTAACACAAAAAATTTATTAAGCAGTATTTTCTTCATTTATCAATCTTTTAATCAAAACTAACACATTTTTTTCTAATTCAGTATATGATAGTATTTTATTGTGTGTGTATATGAGTGAAAAAGCTAATTTATTATTTATATCATTGAATAGTGTTTTATTTTTTCTAATTACTTCTTTAATTCTTCGCTTTATGAGATTGCGCTCAACGGCGTGAGGAAAATTTTTTTTTTTATAGTAATTAATACTTCAAATGTACTGATTTTGTTACTATCATTTATCAACAAGTATTTAACATTAAACGGGAAACTGAAAAAATTAGCCCCTGTTTCAAATATTTTTTTGATGGTATTACGGTTTCTTAGTAATACATGTTTGGGCAGTTTGTTATTTACCTGTGGGGTCAATTAACACTTAATTATTATTTATTTTTCTTTTCGCTAGACACTGTAAGTCTTTTTCTGCCTCTTTTTCTGCGGGCTGCTAATACTCGTCTGCCATTTGGCGTGGCTATACGTGTTCTGAAACCATGTTTATTAATTCTTTTTTTCCTTGATGGTTGAAATGTTCTTTTCATAACCTAATATAATTTTAAAGGGTTGCAAAATTAGTTTAATAATTTATAATACACAACACATTATATATATTATATTTTATTATTAAATTATTAAATATTATTATAATATATTACTATGTGAATATGTTGGTAACGTATTAATACACAATTATTCACAACATATATACATGCTAATCACATAATAATTAATTGTATAACAGACCATTATATATTTGTCTAATTTGTCTTATTTATTTTATGTAGATTATAACCGGGCTCATAACATCTGATAAGTTTTGTATTAAGTATGAACTATATTAAAACTTGATGTTTTGCTCATCTATATCAAAGTTTTCCTTTATTATCAACACGTTTCTGAAGAGTTTTACACGCTCTGGTTGTATGTTTTTTCGGTAATTACTATTATCCCAACGTCTGTTTTTGTTTGGGTCTGCTATGATTTTTATGCTGTATTTGCCTATGGGCAGGTTTTCAAGTTTTATTTTTTTTTCTGTGTATTTGGTCGTTATTACTTCTTTGTCTTTTAGCAGTTGAAATATAAATGCATCTTCATCAGTTTCAATGTTTATGTTGGTATATATAATGTCAGCATCTTTTTTTTTGTAAGGTACATATCTCATTTTGTACTCAGTATTAGTGTCTCCCAGCATATTGTATAGTTTATTTTTCTTGATATGTATGTCTATAAATTTTTTAGGTTTTGAATAATAACTGTATGTAAACCGTGTGTAAGCATTGTCAGTTGTTTTAAAATTGTTAATCAATGATAATTTTTTATAAACAAGGCTGTCAATATTTATCAATATTAAGCTATCTGCTTCGCGGTCATATGGCTCATGTAGGTTCACTTCAAATACAAGGCTATCATATATTTCTGAGCCTGTAGGTGGTAATACTTTGGCTATCACATCTTTGTATCTGTTAAATTTTTTAGGACTTGATAATACTAGTTTTACAATAATGGTGGTATCATTGTAGCTTGAGTCCACAATATGCAGATGAGCATCTACTGTGTCTTCACAGAGCTTATGTTTATATATGATAAGTTCTTTGGGGTTTGTATTGATAGCATATTTAAGATTGGTATTTGCAGACAGCGTATATTTTAGTATTCCTTCCGAAAAACTTATTTTGATATTTTGGTCGTTTTTTATAGCGTTTATTTTTGGTTTTGTATAATCACTGGCAGATAGTTGCATCGTTATTCCGGAGAGGGTATTATTGACCAAAGTAACGGTACTATCAATAAAGCCTATCTTTTCTTTATAATTATCATACTTAAGGTTTTTGTTGATATCAGAGAACGCATATATTTTATAACTGTCTGATTTTATGTGTTTTATGATGAATTTTCCTTTTTTATCACTATATGTATAGTAGGTAGGAATATGTTTTTCGGGGTTTATACTGTCTACATTTGCGTATAGGCCAACGAGGCAATTTTTGGCAGTGTCTTGAGAATAACAGTCATATAACATGCCCTGAACCATACAGCTATCTATAAAATTTCCTGTACTGAATGATAATGATAAGTGCTTTAGTACATTACCTTCTGTATTGTCTTTTATGCCTTCATTAATGTTTAATGTATAGGTTGTAAGTGTGTTTAGTGGCTTGTCGGTATTGATGATTATTTTGTTTTTTATGCTTTTTACGTTTATTTCTGCGTCAATTTTAGGACTTATGATGGTATTGGTTTTTACTTTACCTGCATCTACCCATTCATCAAAATGTAGTTTGATGTACACTTTTTGAGGTACATTTACTTGTCCGTCTGAGGGATTAGACTTTATTAACACTGGAGGATTAACATCTTTTTTGCCTCCGGGTGGCGCACTTTGATTGGCACATGATTGCATAATATATACCAGACATGTTATTGAACAGAACAATATTAGGTTATGGTATTTGCGCATTTACTTGTTAAAATATACTAATAAGATGGAAATATCAGTAGGATTTATGCCACTTATTCTAGAGGCTTGGCCTAGTGTAGCGGGGCGTATTTTTGTCAATTTCTCTTTTGCTTCATTAGACAATGCATGTATGTGGTTATAATCTGTATTAGGGTTGATTTTTACATGTTCTGTTTTTTTGAGTTCATCAGCCATTTTCCGCTCTTTTTCTATATATGTTTCATATTTCACTTTTATTTCGGCTTGTTCCAGCTCATCTTTTTCATAAATGGATAATTGTTGTTTAATATCATTTTCTATCGCTTCAATATTTTTCAGATTTATTTCCGGTCTTTTCAGGAGGTTTTCTAATGATGTTTTTTCGTTGATTGTAGCACTTTGAATTGTTTGCAGATACTTATTTGCTATGTCAGGTGTCACTTTTGTACTAGATAAGTATTGAATAATGTGTTGAGTATTAGATATTTTATTTTTCACACGTGTCACTCTTTGAATAGCAGCAAGTCCTATATTATGGGCTTTTTCAGTAAGCCTTATATCTGCATTGTCTTGGCGTAGCAGTATGCGGTATTCGGCTCTGGATGTAAACATTCGGTATGGTTCTTCTGTGCCTTTGGTTATGAGGTCATCTATGAGTACACCAATATAGGCTTCATCTCTAGCAAGGATGAAAGGTGGTTTGTTGTTAATGCTCAGATGTGCATTTATTCCTGCCATCAACCCTTGTGCCGCAGCCTCTTCATATCCAGTGGTGCCGTTTATTTGTCCTGCAAAGAATAGATTTTTTACAATTTTGGTTTCGAGTGTATGTGTAAGTTGAGTAGGCGGGAAATAATCGTACTCAATGGCATATCCGGGTCTGAACATTTTTACATTTTCAAAACCTTTAATGGCTGTAAGTGCCTTGTATTGTACATCTTCGGGCAATGAGGTAGAAAACCCGTTTACATATATTTCTATGGTGTCTCGTCCTTCGGGCTCCACAAATATTTGATGTCTGTCTTTATCAGCAAATCTTGTTATTTTGTCTTCTACACTTGGGCAGTACCTCGGCCCTATCCCTTTAATGCGCCCACTATACATGGGCGATTTTTCAAACCCGGTCTTAAGTATTTCATGCACAGTATCATTGGTATAAGTTATATGGCAAGGTATTTGATGTTGAACAGCAGATGTGTGCAAAGAATATGAAAATTTTTCGGGCATTTCATCACCTTCTTGTATCTCCATGAGACTGTAGTTAAGTGAACGCCCATCAATCCTTGGGGGTGTGCCAGTTTTCATTCTGCCACTTTCAAAACCCAGCTTTACAAGTTGCTCTGTAATACCTGTAGCTGCTTTTTCAGCTGATCTCCCTCCGCTAAATTGTTTTTCACCTATATGAATTATTCCATTAAGAAAGGTACCATTAGTCAACACTACACTTTTAGCTTCAATTTCTATGCCCATCCCGGTTTTTACACCATATACCACGTTGTCATTTACAAGCAATGAAGCCACCATGTCTTGCCACATATCTATATTTGGGTTAGCTTCTAATGCCAGTCTCCATTCTTCGGCAAACCTCCACCTGTCGTTTTGAGCACGTGGGCTCCACATAGCAGGTCCTTTAGAGCGATTAAGCATTCGAAATTGAATAGTGGTTTTATCAGTTACAATTCCCGACATACCACCCATTGCATCTATTTCACGCACTATTTGTCCTTTTGCAATACCACCCATAGCAGGGTTGCACGACATTTGACCAATGCGTGTCATGTCCATTGTTATAAGCAGCACACTTGAGCCCATAGCAGCAGCTGCATGCGCCGCCTCACAGCCCGCATGACCCGCACCAACTACAATTACATCATATCTTGTAAACATATTTTAGCAGATAATTTTATGTTCCACGTGGAACAAATTTGTATTTGGCTTGTCGTTATTGTCCTTTGTGTTCCACGTGGAACATAATTACAAAACTACAACTATTACTCTTAAGCATTGCTTTTGGTGAAAATTAATGAACCAATTGCCATCTGATAAAACGTTTTGGCTGCTAAATCTGTTATTAAATTACATGCGTTATATTATGTCGTGTGTTAATATTAATTTTGAGTAAATACTCTATGAGCAATGAGTGATGAAATAAAGCATGAGTGCGGCGTAGCACTAATAAGACTGCGCAAGCCATATCATTATTATATAAAAAAATACGGCACTCCTTTTTATGGACTTAACAAGCTATATATCTTGCTTGAGAAGCAGCATAATCGTGGACAAGACGGGGCGGGGGTAGCTGTCATAAAACATAATGCAAAACCCGGTACACCATATATAAATCGTATACGCTCAGTAGAGCCCCAACCTATACCGGATATTTTCTCCAAAATCAATAAGAAGATAAAAAAGGCACTTAAAGGAAATAAAGACAAATTAGTCAATGCTGAATGGGTAAAAGAAAATGTGCCATTTGCGGGCGAAGTATTATTGGGTCATTTGAGATACGGAACCTATTTAGGAAATAGTATAGAAAACTGCCATCCTTTTATCAGAGATAATAATTGGAAAACAAGGACACTGGCCGTAGCCGGCAACTTTAATATGACCAATGTAGATGAACTTTTTGAAAAACTCATTGAGCTCGGTCAGCACCCACGCGAAATGGCAGATACAGTAACCATACTTGAAAAAATAGGCCACTTTCTCGACGATGAAGTACAACAGACATTTGATAGAAACAAAGAAAGGTTTGATAATCGCCAAATATCTGAAATTATAGAAAACACCTTAGACATTGGCAAAGTGTTGAGAAGAGCATGTAAAGATTTTGACGGAGGCTATACCATGGCAGGGATGATTGGTTATGGAGGTGCATTTGTGGTCAGAGACCCAAATGGAATAAGACCCGCATATTACTACCAAGATGATGAAGTGGTAGTAGTAGCATCTGAAAAGCCAGCTATAAAAATAGCCTTTGATGTGAAATACGACGAAATCAAAGAAATAGAACCCGGTCATGCCATTATCATTAATAAAGATGGCGATGTAGATCATGAGGCATTTATAGAAAAAAGACAAAAAACCTGCTGCTCCTTTGAAAGAATATATTTTTCCAGAGGCACAGACCCTGATATATATGCTGAAAGAAAAATGTTGGGACGCTTGCTTATAGATCAAGTATTAATAGCCATAGACCATGACTTGAAAAATACAGTATTCTCTTATATACCCAATACCGCTGAGATAGCATGGTTAGGGATGATGCAAGCAGTAGACGACCATTTGATAAAAAACAGAATAAGCTACATTCAAAATGGAAAATTTACCAAAGAGTCGTTGGAAGAGACACTCTCATTTAAACCTAGAGTAGAAAAATTAGTGATAAAAGATGCTAAACTGCGCACATTTATTACCAACGATAACGACCGCAGCGACCTAATATCGCACGTGTATGACACTACCTATGAAGTAATAAAGAAAGATGTTGACACCCTGGTGGTTATAGATGATAGTATTGTGAGAGGTAGTACGTTAGAAAAAAGCATATTGGCTATGTTGCAAAAGCTACAACCTAAAAGAATAATAATTGTGTCTTCTGCCCCCCAAATAAGATACCCTGATTGTTATGGCATAGATATGTCAAAAATCGGAGAATTTGTAGCTTTTAGGGCAGTGCTACAACTCATCCGCGAATATGATAAAGAATATATACTAGAAGAAGTATATGAAAAATGCATATCATCCTTAGATATGCCCGTAGAATATATTCAAAATCATGTGAAAGACATTTATGGAGCATTTACCTATGAGCAAATTACACGTAAAATCACGGAGATTGTGACACCCAAAGGGTTTAAACCTGAATTGAATATTGTATTTCAAACGATAGAAAATCTGCATAAGGCTTGCCCAAACCATACAGGAGATTGGTATTTTTCAGGCAATTATCCCACCCCCGGAGGTAATAAGGTCGTAAACAAAGCATTTATAAATTTTATGGAAGGCAAATTGGTGAGGGCTTATTAAACATTTTAAAAATACCCTTGCTTTTTTCGGTCTTCCATAGCCGCTTCAGATCTTTTGTCATCTGCACGCCCGCCACGCTCAGTCACCCTGGCAGCAGCTACTTCGGCAATGATATCTGACAATGTATGTGCAGTAGATTCTACCATGCCTGTGCATGTAATATCGCCTACAGTGCGGCACCTTACTATTTTATCGGTCAATACATCTGTAGGTAGTTTTTCCATTATGTCGTTGTCGGCATATATTACCCCATTGCGCTCAAAAACAGTGCGTTTGTGAGAAAAATAAATGGACGGCAAAGGGATGTTTTCTTGAGCAATATATTGCCACACATCCATCTCTGTCCAATTGCTTAGAGGAAATACACGAAAGTGCTCACCTACATTTTTTTTGCCATTAAATAAATTCCAAAGCTCTGGTCGTTGATTTTTAGGATCCCATTGTCCAAATTCATCCCTATGTGAAAAAAAACGCTCTTTGGCACGTGCTTTTTCCTCATCACGCCTGCCACCGCCAAATGCAGCATCATATTTGAGCTCTTCCAGAGCATCTAGTAGTGTTACAGTTTGTATGGCATTGCGCGATGCATACGGTCCTTTTTCCTCTACAGCTCTACCCTTGTCTATAGAATCTTGTACATATCTTACTATAAGAGTAGCATTTACATCATTCACTAGAAAATCGCGGTATTCAATGGTCTCAACAAAGTTGTGCCCTGTATCTATATGTAGTAATGGGAATGGAATAGGTGCAGGATAAAAAGCTTTCTGAGCAATTTTCACCATCACGATAGAGTCTTTTCCGCCAGAAAACAGCAAAACAGGTTTTTCAAATTGCGCTGCTACTTCACGCATCACATAGATAGACTCAGACTCAAGTTGTTGTAAATGATTTAATTGCATATATTTTTATAATCAATTATCCTTATTCAGAATGCAAATCTAATAAAAATATTGCCAAATTTTAGCCCCTATCCAAATCTATGCTGCTATTCAAACTCTAAAATAATATTGCCATATGATATAAATAAATGTGATTAGTATTTGTAAATTTGCTGTTGCAAGCGGTACGACCAGCTCCTGCTAAACTCCCCCAGGCCCTGACGGGAGCAAGGGTAGGCGGTTGTAGCGGTGCGATACTGCTTGCTTCTTTATTTCAATAAAAAATTTCAAACTCAAACCATATCAAAAATGCAGTTTTTCATAGATACAGCAAACCTAAATGAGATAAAAGAAGCACATGCTTTAGGGGTGTTAGACGGTGTCACTACCAATCCATCACTTATGGCCAAAGAAGGAATAAGCGGCAAAAGTAATATTATTAAACACTACAAAGACATATGCGATATTGTAGATGGAGATGTAAGCGCAGAGGTAATAGCTACAGATTATGATAACATTATTAAAGAAGGGGAAGAACTTGCACAAATAGACCCCAAGATTGTGATAAAAGTACCTATGATAAAAGACGGGATAAAAGCTATTAAGTATTTCAGTACCAAAGGGTTAAAAACTAATTGTACATTAGTATTTAACGCCGGGCAAGCACTCTTGGCAGCTAAAGCAGGTGCTACTTATGTATCACCTTTCATAGGACGCCTTGATGATATTTCGGTAGACGGGCTTGATCTGATAGATCAAATTGTGACCATATACAGAAACTATGGCTATGAGACACAAGTACTTGCAGCCTCCATAAGAGGACCTTTGCATATCATAAAATGTGCTGAATTAGGAGCTGATGTGGCTACTTGTCCGTTAAGCGCCATTTTATCGTTGATGAAGCACCCATTAACAGATAGCGGATTGGAAAAATTTTTAGCAGATTATAAAAAAGTTAATAGCTAATAATTCAGAACGTTTATCGCAATAATGTATATAATAAAGATAAAAGGAAAGGCAAAAATACCGGATTATATACAGTTGAGAGATGATAAATATGTGCTAATAGCATACTTTAGAGCAGATAGACCACTGAAAGATATGGTAAAATACAATCTGCAGGGCAAAGAAGACAGCCTATCGGAGTTGATAAAAGTTATGCCTTTTGGCAAGTTACTAAAGTTAGAATTATAGGTATAATATATGTCATTTTCTGACGAGATCATATTAAAAGTAGAAGATACAGCCATATTTCAAGAGGAGTATCCTGTGCTGAGAAATGTAAACTTTGAAATGCACAAAGGTGAGTTTGTTTATTTGATAGGCAAAACGGGAAGTGGCAAAAGCTCACTGCTCAAAACACTATATGCAGATATAAGGCTAAAACAGGGTATAATACAAATAGCAGGCTTTGAACTAAGACATATAAAAAAAAGTAATATACCATATTTAAGGCGAAGATTGGGGGTTATATTTCAAGACTTTCAACTACTTACGGATAGGAGTGTGGCAGACAATCTGACTTTTTTGATGAAAGCTGTAGGAATTACATCTACAACAAAAATAAAACAAAGGCTATCAGATGTGCTCATGCAAGTAGGACTGGCAGGAGCTACTGCCAAATATCCTTATCAGCTGTCAGGAGGCGAGCAACAGAGGATAGCCATAGCAAGAGCTCTGATAAACGAGCCTACATTGCTTATAGCCGATGAGCCTACAGGAAACCTTGACCCTGAAGTAGCTGACGAAATTATGAAACTTTTTATAGATATAAACCATTCAGGCACAGCAATATTGATGGCTACGCACCACCATCATTTTCTCACAAGATACCCTAAGCGCACATTGCTCTGTGCAGATGGATTGGTGAAAGATATTAATGCAATTGAATAATATACATATAATAACATTTGACATGCCTTACCCACCCAATTATGGTGGAGTTATAGATGTATATTATAAAATAATGGCTTTTTACAAAGCAGGATATAATATTTACTTGCATGTATTTGAATATGGTAATAAAGATAGGCAAGATATCCTTAAGCAGTATTGCCAAAAAATATACTATTATCCCAGAAGATTAGGCATATTACACCAATTAAGCTTACTGCCTTACATTGTTAATACCAGAATAAATAAAAATTTATTGCATAACATATGTCAAATACCCGGTATTGTATTTTTTGAAGGAATACATACTACATACTATATCAAAAACAAACTTTTGGCAGATAGATACAAAATCATAAGAGCACATAATATTGAACATGAATATTATAAAAACTTGGCATTAGCAGAGGGTGCATTTCTGAAAAAAGTTTACTTTTTCATAGAAGGATTAAGACTTAAATATTATGAAAATAGCATGAAATATGCTAACTTAATACTAGCAATATCAGAGCATGAAATGCAATACTTTAGCCATAAATTCAAAAATATTCCTGTAATGTACATATCACCGTTTCATGGCAATACTTGTTCAAATAATATTGTATTAAGCGATAAAAAGTATATATTATGGCATGGAAATTTAAAAACAAAAGACAATGAATATGTACTCAATTATTTGATTACTAACATATTTAATAATATTAACCATCATATAATCATTGTGTCAAATTTTTTGCCTGATAGTATAAAAATACTCTTAAACAATAATATAGAATATATACATGGTGCAAACAAAAATCAAATAGATAACTTGATTCTTAAAAGTCATGTCCAGTTATTATGGAGTCATAATATTTCAGGATTTAAACTCAAATTATTAAATGCTGTATTTTTGGGCAAATTTTGCATAGCAAATTCTAAAATGCTGCATGGCACCGGATTGGAGCTTGTATGCCATGTAGCAGATAATAAGGAGCAAGTAATAAATGTTATTGAACATTTATGGGATAATAATTACACAGAGGCAATGCATATGCAAAGAATGGAAGTACTAAGAAATTATGAGGATGGACACTTAATGGCAAAAATACAACAGGCTATATCTCAAATGATAAGCCATCATATGCCAGGCGTATCCATGCAGGTAATTTTTCTTCTACTTCTCTATGCATACCAAGTTTATGACTTATATGTGTAATATAAGCCAAGCGAGGTTTCCATTTGTGTATCAGTGCTAATGCTTCTGCAAAAGTGTAGTGAGCTATATGATAATCGTGTTGCAATCCATTAATTACTATTACTTCTGACCCTATTATTTTTTGCTCTTCTGCTTCAGATATATAGTTGGCATCGGTGATGTATGTAAAATTACCTATGCGATATCCAAATACAGGCAACTTATGGTGCATAACTTCTATAGGTATTATATGCAAATCATTGATTTTGAAACGATTAATATCTATTTCGAATAATTCTATTTGTGGAACGCCGGGATATTTTTTGTCTGTAAAGATGTATTGGTAGCTACTTTCAAAGTATTTTATCACTCTGGCATGAGCATATATATCCATTGGTCGGTTTAGTGCAAAATTATAACCCCGAATATCATCAATACCTGAGGTATGGTCGCGGTGTTCGTGTGTAAATAATATGGCATCTAAAGAATAGATGCGGTTTTTGAGCATTTGATGTCTAAAGTCAGGACCACAGTCTATGGCGAATGTAGTATTATTTTCTTTTATTAATACTGATGAGCGCATCCTGTTGTCTCTAAAATCGGCAGAGGAGCATACATTGCAAGTGCAGCCTACTACGGGTATGCCATGAGAGGTGCCTGTACCTAAAAATGTAATGTTCAAAACTTTAGATGGGGTTGAGTTATTTCATTATACAACTCTTTGTTTTTGTCATTGATTTTGCTTATATCAAGGTTCACAGCCCTTAATATATCTATAAGGCAGTTTATTTTGCCCTCTACAGGGTAAAATTTATTTACTATCACTACTTTTTGGTCTTTTAGAATACAATATCCGGGCTTAAAATTTCCTTTTTCATAACGCAACGCATAGTCTGATTGTGAAAATATATCTTCCAATCTGGACAAAAGCTGCGGGGTATATTTGGTCATGATTTATTTTATGACTCTGTATATTTTTTTACTAAATCTACCAATTGGTCAAAGTTGAGAGGTTTTTGCAGATACTCGTTGAAGCCTACAGATTTGAAATAATCTACTGTGAAGTTGAGTGCGTTGCCCGTAATTGCTATGATAGGGGTATTCGCTTTTTTGGCATCGGGCATGGTACGTATAGCTTTTGCAGCTTCTATACCGTTGACCAAGGGCATATTTATATCAAGCAATATCACATCAAAGTATTCTGATTCTATGGTTTTGAGCAGTTCTTGTCCGTTTTTCACAGATTTTATATCATAATTTTGCTGTTGCAAAATTTTCTTAGTCAGATTTTGTATTACAGAACTGTCTTCGGCTATGAGTACTTTTTTAGTCGTTGGCATGGATGGCTACATTTATATTATTTTTATACACATTTTTAAATTCGTCAAATGCATTTTTCAAATTAATGAAATCTGCATCAAAATTAGAAGTATTTTTTTTCTTTATATTATTTTCTACATAAGTTGCAATTTTAGCCAATTTATCAATACCTAACGTGCCTGCATTACCTTTGAGTGTATGCAAATTGCTTTTTATCACATCCCAGTCGTTGGTAATGCATCCGTTTATAAGCTGTTGTGTGTCTTCTTCAAATTCTTCATATACTCCCAATATGGTTTCATCATCTATATGCGTGCGCAGCTGTGCTATTATTTCATGGTTTATGATTTTTTCAGTCAACACGATTTTTGAATTTTGAGTAGTGATATCATCTTCATCGAGCTTAAACACCCATTTTTTTATAATGGCTATAAGTGTCTCAAGGCGAATGGGTTTGGCAAGGTAATCATCCATGCCTGCACTCAAAAAACGGTCTTTATCATCTTCCATGCTATATGCAGTCATGGCTATAATAGGAGCCAAATTTTTAATACGTAGTTCTTTGATTTTTTTGGTAGCGCTTATGCCATCCATCTCAGGCATTTGTATGTCCATGAGTATGAGGTCGTAAGTATTGTCTATGATTTTGAGTATGGCCTCTACTCCATTATAGGCTACATCTACTTTGCAGCCTGATTTTAGCATGATTTCTTTGGCTACCTTTTGGTTTATCATATTATCATCTACCAAAAGGATGTAAGGGATTTTGTTTTTGAACTTTTCTATGGATACCTCATCATTTTCACTGATAGATTTTACTAATTCCAATTTATGTACTTGATTGAGCTCTATAGTGAACCAAAATATACTGCCCTCCTCTTTTTTTGATTTCACTCCTATACTTCCTCCCATGAGTTTGCAAAGCTCTTTAGAAATAGCTAACCCTAAGCCGGTGCCAGCGTAAGACTTTGATGATGAGTTATCCAGCTGGCTAAATGAGTCAAACAGCAACCTCACATCTTCTTTGGCTATACCTATTCCTGTATCTTGTACTACAAATTTTAATCTTTTTTTGCCTGCCTTTTTCACTATGACAGATACAGAGCCCTTGTCAGTAAATTTTATGGCATTTGATGTAAGGTTTGATAGTACCTGTAGCAATCGGGTAGCATCTGCGTTGATATATGCAGGTACATCATCTGCTATGGAGTATTCTAATTGTATTTTTTTAGAATCGGCCAGTGTTTTGAATAATGAAAACAGCTTTTCTATAGACTCTTGTACAGACACCGGCGATAGTTTTAGTTGCATTTTTCCTGCCTCAAGTTTAGACAAGTCTAATATGTCATTGAGTATATTGAGCAATGTTTGAGACGATTTTTTTATAGTATTCACATAGTCTTTTTGCTCTGTATTGAGAGATGATGCGCTGAGCAAATCTATCATACCTATTATGCCATTCATAGGTGTGCGTATCTCATGGCTCATATTAGCTAAAAATAGTTGCTTCACTTTGAGTGATTTTTCGGCTATGTTTTTAGAATTTTTTATTTCTACATATGCTTCATGCAAGCCCGATATATCTCTCACCACACCTTGTATGGCAATGGGTTTTTTATTTTTGTTGAATATAAGATTTACATTGGATATGGTTGGAATTATTTTACCATTTTTGGTAATAAAATTTGCCTCAAAATTTTTCACTATTCCGTTGATATACAAGTCTTTTTCAAAAGCCATGTTAGAATATGAGTTTTCATAAAATTCATCTATTTTGCGCCCTAGTACTTCTTCCTGACGGTATCCGGTAAGCTCATATACAGATGGGCTAATCATTATCACTTTTCCTACAAGGTCTGTACGATAATATATATCTTGAAATGACTCAAAGATATGTCTGAATTTTTCTTCGCTTTCTTGCATAGATATCTCTGCAAGTTTTTTGTTGGTAATATCATGTGCTATGCCTGACACTTCTTCTACACTACCGTCTGAAAGTGCAATAGGGTTCAAAAATATTTCTAACCACATCTGGTGTCCATCATGTATTTGATTGTTTATTTCAAAATGTTGTGGTTTGCCCTCAAATGCTTTTTGGTATTTTTCTATGAGTAGCGTTATTTGCTCGTTAGATTTAAGTATTTTATTCAATGATTGTGGTATTTCATTTAAAAATGGGCTTTTGCCATATATATTTTTTATAAAATTTGCATAGTTATGGTTGAATGATGTAAGTGCCAATTTTTTATTCACAGACCATATTAAGTGTGAGCTGCTCTCAAATATTGCCTTTATGCGTGCATTTTGAAAATTCAGCTTTTCTTCATTTCTTTTTCTTTCTATGGCAAGTGCTATCTGTCCTGATATGAAGTCTAAAGTCTGAAGGTGCTTGAGATTATATTTATTTTTATGATTATAGCTTTTTACGCCTATCAGCCCTATTATTTTCTCATCTATTTTCAGAGGCACCCCCATCCATATTTTAGGTATCTTGCCGGTAATGACTAATGTGCCTTCTTCTACCAAGCGTATTATTTCTTCTTCGTACAAAAATAGTGGCTCGCTGCGCATCAAGTTATATTCTGTAAGACCTTTGGATATTTTGCGACGTATTGATTGTACTACTCCGCCAAAGTGCTCATCTACGTAGTACGGAAAGTGTATAAATTCTTGTTTCTCATCATTTATGGCTATAATAAAATTATTGACATCAATATGCTTTTTGAGAATAGCATGTATATCATAGTACAGCTGCTCAAGATTGAGGCTGTTCACCGCCAAATTGGCAATAGCAGAATATAAGTTTTGTAAACTATCTGTGAGCAAGTCTGCATTTCCCCGGCTCAGTATGTGCAGTTGATTGTAGCTTTTGTCCAAGGCTTCTCGAAGTTTTATCACTTCCAGCACCAGCTGCTCCTTGCTTTTTCGTCTTAATTCTAATTCTGTAGCCATATTTTTAGACTATTACGCAAAATACGTTTTTTTTTCATAATCTAAAAATTTACCTTTGGCATAAAAAAAATTAATGTATCAATACGCTTATCGTATCATAGTACCATTTGTGTTAATATTTTTGGTGTATTGTATGCCTATACGAAGGCAAATGTACCTTAAAGATGCAAAACGAAACACTATAAAAGAGCACAGAACACTTGATACTACTATTCTATTAAAAGAGTTCAGTTACAGGCTGAAACCTGGAGATTATATATCTGTAAACTTTATTAATATCATTAATAATGAATATGATTTTAGCAAAATAAGTACTATAAACAATAATCAAAATCAAGGCTCAAACCTACAGAATAATATAATCGTAAATGATACAGGGTGTGTATTGATACCGGTTTTAGGTATTGTGTCTGTATCCGGGCTCACTATTAAACAAGCAGAAAATCTATTACAAGCCAAAGCCAATACTATGCTCAACAATATCATAGTAAGAGTACGAATAGAAAATTTTGTAGTATATATGTTGGGAGAGATAAACAAAATAGGCCCTCTCACATCACCCAAAGACAAACTTACGCTTATGGAAGCCATAGCCATATCCGGGGGCTTTACAGAATATGGTAATAGAGAAAATTTAAAAATAATAAGGACTGAAAAGGAGGGGCTTGTACATATATATTATATCAATTATTCAAAACTTGACATATTGAGCACTATGCAAATTTACCTTTTGCCCAACGATATCATCATTGTAGAACCTCATCGTGTGAAAAACATAAAACAATATTCCTTGCCCAATGTAACATTGGTAGTAAGTGCTATCTCTCTAATATTATTACTGGCAGCAAACATAAGGATATTTGCTAACTAACTGTATATGTCTACATTTAAGAAAATAGATACACTTTTTTATGAAAGATGGTTTCATAGAATACTTAGCCATTGGCATTTATTTCTCATATCTATAGGGGGAGCATATACAATGGCATACCTATATTTGAGATACACAGTCACTATCTATTCAATATCTGCCTCAGTAATGGTAAAAGATGCAAGCCAAAGTGTGAACCCCTTTGAGTCCAAGGGATTTGACTATGCTACTTATGCCCGCAATATTAACCTGTCTAATGAAATAAAAATTTTCAGCTCACGAAGGTTAGTGGCAGAAACACTAAAAAATATGGATTGGAGAGTAAGTTATTATGCAGAAGGCAAAATCAAAGAAACTGAAATATATAGATTTTCAACATTCAAAGTTGAATTTGCAGACACACTTAACAATATACCCTATGGCATAAAGTTTTTTATAGAAATATTGCCCGATAATAAATTCAAGCTGACCTCTGAAAAGGCTGAAAAGTCAGGATTCATATTTCAAAACCCTTACGAATTTAATAAACCAATATTTATTAATGGGTTCCATTTTAGTATTTACAAACCTACAGGAGTAATATTGAATGATAAAGATTCGTACAGTTTTATAATAAACAATTACTACAATGTGCTCAATGACTTTGTAGGTAAAATAAGAGTATTTCAGATAGACAAAAGCTCATCAGTACTTAGTATTTCTACCAATGGTCCTACCATAGATAAGGAAATAGATTTTATTAATAATCACTGTGCATCATTTATCAAACTAAGCCTTAATGATAAAAATGCAACCAACGAAAGGTCTATCAATTTTATAGAAACTCAACTAGCCCAACTTTCAGACACCATTCAGCGCATAGATACAGACCTAATATATTATCGTAAAAAATTTAACGGAAGCAACATAGAAATGATGGCCGAAGCCAGGTTTCAAAAAATAGAATCTTTGCTGGAAGATAAAGCTAAAATATTGGTAAATATCAGATACCTTCAGTATTTGAAAGACTATCTCAAAACAAAATCTAACCTTACAGATGTAGTAGCCCCCGTGAAACTTGGTCTACTAGACCCTATGCTCACTTCGCTTATTCAAAAAATTATAGAAATAAAACTAAAGCAAAACATAAGTTTTAATCCTAATTCGGAGAGCCCATTCAAGTCAGAAAATGAATTAAAACTGGCAGAGTTAATGAAAAACGTAAATGAAAGCATAGAAAATATGGAAATGGCATATAAATTAGATATAAACGAAATAGATAATATCATAAATAAAAATGCACATATATCTACCATAATATTAGAATCTGAACGCAACTATCTTGACCTCAAGAGGAAGCACAAAATTAATGAAGAGCTTTACAACCTCTTGCTCAAACGCAAAGCAGAAATGGGCATCATAAGAGCCGGTAATGTATCTGATACCAAAGAGGTAGACTATGCCACTGTGACTGGAGCACCATTTCCTAATGTAAGCCGCACATATTCTACCTACTTATTAATATCACTGCTCATCCCGTTGGCATATATATTATTTAAATATTTGACTAATTATAGAGTGATGGAGCGCGAAGATGTGACCAATGTCTGTGATATGCCGTTTTTGGGTACTATTGGCCATATTCCGGATGGAGACAATATGGTCATTATTAACAAACCTAAGTCGGGTATCGCAGAGGCATTCAGGTCTCTAAGGGCAAGTATCAATTTCTTCATTTCAAACGACGATAACAAAGTAATACTAGTAACCTCCTCTCTCAGTGGCGATGGCAAAACATTTACATCCCTCAATATTGGCTCTATCATGGCTATCTCAGGCAAAAAAACAATACTCATAGGCGCAGATATGCGCAAACCAAAAGTATACCTTGACTTTGATGTACGCAACTCCATGGGGCTGAGTAACTATTTGGCTAATAAATGTACTGAGGAACAAATAATCAATGAAACAAAAGTGCAAAATCTACACTTTATAAGCTCAGGACCTGTGCCTCCTAATCCTGCAGAGCTATTAATGACAGGCAGACTTGAAAAGTTAATTGCATATTTAAAAAATATTTATGATATCATTATAATAGATACTCCTCCCATAGGTCTTGTGTCAGATGCTATCAGCATCACTACAGTGAGCAATGTAAATATATTTGTAGTAAGGCACAATTATACCCAAACCAGATACCTCAAGGAGCTTAAAGAACTAATTCAAAAAGGGGTGATAAAAAATATGTGTTTCATTCTCAATGATTTTGATGTAAGACGCAATTATGGATATGGGTATAGATATGGATATTATCAAGGACAATATGGATATGGCTACGGATATGGATATGGGTATGGCAACTCATATGGCTACTTCGAAGAAGATAATACTCGCAGCAAGTTCGATATTTTGAAAGCAATCAGAAAAATATTTCGTAAGCAAAGTATGAAATAGCATACACCTATATTGCTACTTTGGCGGTGTAATTTTTCAGATATCCTATAGACTTTATGATTATATCCACCTCCATTTCATGTGTTTCTACTCCATTACCAATATTTTGTAATAGCATTATTGTAAGAGTGCCGCCTAAGTGCTCTCTGAATTCGTACAGACCTGATACTATAGCTAAGTCTCCATCTTTGCCCTTGGTGCTCATCACTTCATGATATATCTCAAATCCTAACCCCAGTATCATTTCCAATATCCTAATAAGTACATTTTCGGGCAGCCAACCTATGTAGTGCGAGTACACTGCATCCATAGCCATACCCATAGCTACTGCTTCTCCATGGCGTATTTCATAGGACGATAGTTGCTCCATTTTGTGTGCACTCCAATGCCCAAAATCTAATGGCCTTGATGAGCCACTCTCAAATGGGTCGCCGGAGGCTATATGGGTGAGATGTAGTGCGGCACATTTTTCAATCACTTGTTGCATAGTATTCATATCTCTGCTTACAAGCTTTTGTACATTGGCCTCAATATATTCAAAAAATGCAGCATCTTTGATAAGTGCTACTTTGATAGCCTCGGCTATGCCTGAGCGCCAGTCTCTTATATCTAGTGAAGATAAAAAGTTATCATCATTGACTACTGCATGTGGCGGAGCAAATGTGCCTACAAAGTTTTTTTTACCAAAGTAGTTAATACTATTTTTTACCCCAATGGCCGCATCGTTTTGTGCTAAAACTGTGGTCGGAAACCTAATCAACTTCACTCCTCTGTGTGCTATGGCAGCTGCATAACCTACTACGTCTATGAGTGCGCCACCTCCTATCACAGCTATATATGAGTGCCTGTCTATCCCATGATTATTTATTTGTGACAATAATTCATGCACTAAATCAGGGTTGTTTTTAGATACTTCACCACCATCCACAACTATAAAAGGAATACATAATTGTACATGGGTTAAATTTGCACGGAAATAATTTGATATTTGATGACCTATATCAGGGTATATTTTATCAATTATTTTTTCAATAACGAATAATATCTTTTTGCTGTAAGTTGTAGATTGACTGCCTATTAAATGGTATAACAAATCATTATTGATATCAAAAACATGGGTAGTAAAATGTACAGGATAGTTATATCTGACACTAAAAGACTGCGAAATAGTATGATTTTTCATATGAGCCTTCAAAAATAATACTTTTTCAGATAATAGAAAGGTATCACGTAACTGCAAATATGCGTGCAAGCCATCTGCTTATAAAAAATAAACTTATCATAAAAAATGCAAAGTTATATTGACCAAAACATGCAGCCCAACTGACATCAATAAATATAATATTTATAACGGCCATTTTTACGGCGTGCATCACATAAGTAGGAGCAGCTTTGCGTACAATTGCCACACATATATGATATAATACGCTGAAAGGTAGTGCCAGCATGAATATCTGAAAATATAACCTTATATCTGTGGAGCGAGTACCATATGTCACAAAAATATATGTTTGGCATGCATATACCAAGCACAACAATGCGGCGGCTATATACAAGTTGCGAGTTCCGCCGTTGTGCACCTCGCCATGTGATGTAAGGGTGATAGCTGCTGTATAGATAATAGGAATAATTGCTATTAAATACATATTGTATAAATTTGAGGGTATAAATGCCATACCCAAGCACAAATTCAGCCCTCTGCAAAGTCCCATATTTAGTGGTCCAAACACTATATGGTGTTTGCTGTATTTATCATATAATAGCGCAAAAATACATATTAAAGTAGCTATTGCCCCGGCAATCACATTTACCATATACCCTGCCAACACTCCTATAGTCAATAATATGGCACCCCAAATTTGTGCTTGCAATAGGCTTACAGTGCCTTTGGGTATAGGTCGTTCGGGGCGCTCCACCGCATCAAGTTTAGCATCAAACACATCGTTGTACACTACTCCTCCTGCATACAGACAGGACGTAGCAATGATTAAAAATATAATATCTATATTGGGGATATATATTCCGGCTAATGAGGCTACTATGGCATAGCCGGCTACAACATCAGCAATAGATGTAATGACATTGGCAGGTCTGGCAAGTTGTAACAGACCAAATAATAGAACTCTGTTAATCAATATATTGATGTATTAAAGTAAGGTGAATGCTCCTCTGCCAATGATGCTATTATCATTGTATATTTCTATGAGGTGTCTGCCCGGCTTGTAGGGTTGACCTTTGGTATAATAGAAATTTAACGATTTATTGGTCTGGTCATATAGTATTTCTTGGCTGGCTGTGAAGTATACATCATTGCCATCTACTTTTATAGTTCCCCCTCCCATGGCCAAATCATACAGTGCAGCACCATCTGGTTCTATAAGCCTGAGGTAAAATATTTTATTTTCAATTTTTGCTACTTTGTTTTCAAGCACATCAAAGGTTATTTTCAGTTTCACCAATTTTTTAGCTTTATACTCCACTGCATTAGACTCTTTATCTTTTTTGTCTATATAGCTCACTTTTACGTTTGCAGCTTTGAGTGCTGCTGCCACATCTATTTGTTTTTGGAGCTCTTTCACAATATTTTTTTGGTCTGATATAGAGTCGCTCAGCTGCACTGTTTGCTGCTTAAGGCTATTATTTTGTTTGAATAAGTCGTCGCGCTCATCGCGAAGGGTCTCTATTTCTTTGTCTTTGGAGGCTATGATATCGTCAAACTGATTTTTTATTTCATTATATTTTTGCTCAGCATTGTTTTTGGCAGCAGCCAGTGAGCGTCGCTCTTGCTTGAGCAACTTTATCTGTTGTGACATAGATGCAGTATCGCCCCCAAGTTTGGCTATTTCTTCATAGCGTTTTTCAAGCTCTCGACCTATTGAGTCTAATTTGTATCTGTACAGCTTGTTTTCAGCTTCTTTGTTTTCAATGATAATTGTTTTTTCTACAATTTCTTTTTTGCTACTATTTATAATAAACAGTTGAACAACGTTTATTAGTAAAAAGATGATAATTACGGCAATAAAAATCCATCTTTTATCTGTTTTTTTTTCTTCTGATTGGGGTGTACTCATGTAACATTTTTTAATAAAGACGAAATATAGTGTAAATTTATTATTAATATTTCAACATAACGGTTTGTTTTGACAGGTTTTTATTAAAAAATACAATTCCAAACCTGAACAAATCCAAATTGAGTGTCACCTTAGGATGTTTTTTTATGTATTTCCAAGCCCTCATCATGCCCGACGACCAGCTAATATCATCAATGACAATCACACTATTTTGGTGTGTGCGAGATGCTATTTCATCAAAGTATCTTGTAGTGGCCAGGTAGGTATGGTTAGCATCTATAAGTACGAAATCTATTTTTTTTAGCTTGTCAAGCAATGGCTGTATAGTGTCATCAATATTGCCTGTAATTAAGGTAATATTTTTGTTTATAAAATTTTGTGAACATATGCCGGCCAAGGTGCTGCATCCCTCCATAGTATAGATACGAGCTTGAGGGCAAGCGTGTGACATATACAATGTGTTGATACCCAAACAAGTGCCTAACTCAATGATGACTTCAGGACGTGTATACTGTATTATTTTATAATATATGGCATTGATACGTAGCGATGATACAGACTTTCGGGCAATGTCTGAAATTTTTTGTGGTCTGTTTTTTGGATTTGCACCATAATCTTGCTGCTCTATTAGGGTATTATTTTTTTCATATTGCTTACGCAATAGTTCAATTTCATTTACTTTAACAAAACTATTATTTTTTATTACTTGGTTATAAAACGTATATATAAATGGGGAATGTATACCATGCTCATCTACAGCATATAAAGAGTAACATAAATATTTTAATACAGCTCCAACAAAAGTTGCCAAAATAGCATGATAGTTATAATTCTCTTACCCATATGTTTCTATAACTCACCGCGTTGCCGTGGTCTTGCAGCTTTATGCCGGCTTTATCATGTGGTTTGTATACCGGCAGCCCTATAAACTCTGTAGGACCTGTAAGTACGGTATTATTTTGTATTAGTACACCATTATGAAGTACTGTGATTCGTGCAGGTTCTATTGCTCTGCCATCTTTATTAAATCTTGGGGCTATGAATATGATATCATAAGTTTGCCACTCACCGGGTTTACGACATGCGTTTACCAAAGGAGGATGCTGCTTGTACAATGAACCCGCTTGCCCATTAGCATATGTTTTGTTGTTATAATTGTCCAATACTTGCAATTCATACCTTTCTTGTATAAATATGCCACTGTTTCCTCTGCCTTGACCTTCACTTTCTACAACATCAGGCGATTTCCACTCTATGTGTAATTGTACATCGCCAAAAGTTTGTTTGGTCTTTATATCACCTGTGCCTTTTGCTACGGTAAATGCACCGCCGCTCACTGACCATGCAGCAGGTGTGCCATCTAATTTAGTAAAATTTGACAAATCTTTGCCGTCAAATATTATCATAGCATCGGAGGGTGCATCGGAGTTGGCTTTGGCGGGGGTTACTATCCTTGGTTGAGGCTCCCATGCTTCGGTCACAGTGTAGTTTTTTACATCTTGTTGTGCATATATGTACATAGGTGCAAGAGATATTAACAAAATTTTTTTCATATTTTACAAAAACGATATATTAAATGAATTATCAGAACATGTATATCACATGGCTACTTCAGAAATAAATTTGATACGCATGAGGCGAATTTCTTCTGCGGTATAGTCTTCTCCAAGTTCATCTACGGCTTTTGCAACATTGTCTGACTCCGAGGTCATAAAGTATTGGTATATTTGATCTTGTTTGTCGGTGTCTATTACTTGGTCTATGTAATAATCTATATTGAGCTTAGTGCCGGAGAAGCATATATGCTCTACTTCATCTAGGAGTTCTTCCATATTAAGCTCTTTGGCTTCGGCTATTTCTTCCAGATCTACTTTGCGGTCTATTTGCTGAATAATGAATATTTTTGTTTTTGACTTGTTTACAGATGATTTTACTACCACATCATTGGCGGTCACTATGTCGTTTTCGTCTACATACTTAGTAATAAGGTCTGTAAAAGGTTTGCCAAATTTGGTAGCCTTGCTCATGCCCACGCCATTCACATGGCTAAGGTCTTCTATAGTAATTGGGTACACGGTAGACATCTCTTCGAGTGAGGTGTCTTGGAAGATTACGTAGGGAGGTACGTTTTTTTCTTTGGCTACTTTTTTGCGCAAGTTTTTGAGCATATCAAGCAGCACCGGGTCAAATGATTTATTGGCACCGCTCACTACATCAGGTATGTCTGCGTCTTCGTCACTGGAGTTGCTATAGTCATGGTCTTTGGATAGATGTATCTCATGAGGGTTATCTATAAAGTTTTCCCCTTTTTCAGTGAGTTTGAGCACACCAATATTTTCGACATCTTTTTCTAAATATCCATTTACTAAGGCCTGCCTGTATATTGACGACCAAAATTCATAATTTTTGTCTTTGCCTTTTCCAAATACAGGTAATGACCTTTGGTTATGGCTTTTGACATATTCATTATCTATACCTCTGAGTACATCTGATAGGTGATCTATACCAAATGTCTCTTCGGTTTCTAATACAGCATTAAGTGCGAGTAACATTTCCTCCATTGCGGCAAACTTTTCTTTAGGCTTGAGGCAATTATCGCAGAAACCGCAATCTTTGTCAAGTGTTTCGCCAAAATAATTTAATAAAAATCTTCTGCGACACATACTGGTCTCTGCAAAGGCTGTCATTTCTGTGAGCAAGAGCTTTGCATTGTCCCTCTCACTCACGGTTTTATCTTTGTTAAATTTTTCTAATTTTTCTATATCATCATAGCTGTAAAACATGAGGCAGTTGCCTTCCATGCCATCTCTTCCTGCCCTGCCGGTCTCCTGATAGTAGCCTTCTAGAGACTTGGGTGCATCATAGTGTATTACAAATCTGACATCGGGCTTGTCTATTCCCATGCCAAAAGCTATAGTAGCTACTATTACATCTACCTCCTCGTTCAAAAATGCGTCTTGGTTGTACATTCTCACTTCCGATTCTAAGCCTGCGTGGTAGGGAAGTGCTTTTATTCCGTTTACTTTGAGCAGCTCGGCTATTTCTTCTACTTTGCGCCTGCTCAGGCAATATATAATTCCTGACTTGCCTGTATTTTGCTTAATATATCTTATCAGCTGTTTTTTGGCACCGGTTTTTGGTCGTACTTCATAATATAGATTTTTGCGGTTGAAGGAAGATTTGAATATCAATGCATCTTCCATTTGCAGATTTTTTTGTATATCTATCTGTACTTTGGGAGTAGCTGTAGCTGTGAGTGCTATGAGCGGTGGGTTGCCCAATGTCTCTACTATGCTTTTTATTTTGCGGTATTCAGGTCTGAAGTCGTGGCCCCACTCAGATATGCAGTGCGCCTCATCTATAGCAACAAAGGATATATTGGCACTTTGCATAAATGTCATATTCTCTTCTTTGGACAGCGACTCGGGTGCTACATATAATAATTTACAATCTCCATTAAGCACCTCCTTTTTTACTTTTGTGATTTCTGCTTTGCTTAGCGTAGAGTTTAAGAACAGTGCATTCACCTCAAATGCGCTTAGTTGGTCTACTTGATTTTTCATCAAAGCTATAAGTGGCGATACTATAAGAGCTGTACCCTCTTTCATAAGTGCCGGCAGCTGATAGCACATGGATTTGCCTGCCCCCGTAGGCATTATTACAAATACATTTTTATTTTCAATAAGTGCTGTAATGATGTCCTCCTGATTGCCTCTGAAATTGGCAAAGCCAAATACTTCTTTAAGCTTGGATTTAATATCTAAGTCCTGTTCTAATAATATACTCATGTTTCCAATTTATCTTTACATATTTCAAATCATTCTTAGCAAAATTCAACAAAACAGTTTTGATGATGAAAAAAATGAAATGATAATATGAAATTAATAAAAAAATATGAATACAATCAAAAAAATATTATTAATTTATCTCGATTACTTTAAACTCTGTACGTCTGTTTTTTTGATGGTCTTCTTCGCTTACTGCGTTAGGAATTATATGTTTGGTCTCACCGTATCCTACAGCTTTTATTCTTGAAGGGTCTATGCCATTGCTTATGATAAAGCTCACAGCAGAATTGGCTCTTGACTCTGATAGTTTTAGATTATAAGTGTCGCTTCCTCTGGCATCTGTATGCGAGCCAAGCTCTATAGTTATTCCGGGATTCTTTTTTAAAAAGTCTACTACAAGTAATAAATCATCTTCTGCATCTTTGCGTATTTCAGCACTTTTGTAATCATAATATATATGTTCTAATACTATTTCATGACCAATAGTTATTTTTTGTAGATGTACTTTGGTTTCATAGACTCTGATGGTGGAATCTTTGTTTATTTTTTTGCTTTTATACGTGACTTCGTCTGAGTCAAAATTGGTGATACCCGGAAAATAACTGTATTTTTCTCCTAGTATGCTATATTTATGTAATGTATCAATTTTGAATGTGACTACACCGCTACTGTCGGTTACTCCTTCGGCTACGGCAACGCTATCAAACTTGAGTACAACTGATGCACTATCGAGCACTACTTCATAGCCTGGTTTTTCTTCATCTATAGTAGTAGTTTTTACCCTAAGATATGAAATTATTTTTTCTTGTGGAGGCAAAAACACCCTATAAGGTGTATTGCCAATGCTAAACTCATATATATCATCATCACCTTTACCCCCGGGGCGGTTTGATGCAAAGTAGCCATTGTTTTTGTCTTTATAATAAATACCAAAATCATCTGCACATGAGTTTACGGGCGGACCTAAATTTATAGGCATATACGTTCCCGCACTGTCGCGTGTGGTAGCAAATATATCTAATGCGCCCATACCCGGGTGCCCATCTGAGGAAAAGAAAAATGTACCGTCATAACGCACATGTGGAAACATTTCGTTACCTGATGTATTAATATTGGAGCCCATATTTTTTACATTGCCCCACTCGCCGGTACTGTCTATAAAGGTAGCTGTATAAATATCAATGCCACCAAAACCGCCGCGGCGGTTTGAAGCGAAATATAATGTTTTACCGTCCAAACTTAGGGCAGGGGATGACTCCCATGAGCGTGCATCTGACAAAGCAAGCAATTTAGGCTCAAGCCAATCGCCATCTCTAATTTCAGAAATATACAGGTCACAATCTACAGCACCTTTTTTCTTGCCATCATTACTTTTGGCAAAGATGATGTAGGTGCCGTCGGGAGCTATGGCTGCACAGGCTTCATGGGTGCGGTTTTTATTTATTTTGCCTTCAATTGTTTTTTTAAATCCTGAATTGGGTTCGTTGCCATCATACTTAAATCTGTATATGTCTGTAAACCCTGAGCCTATGGCATCATAGCTGAATTGGTTGTTGGAAGCAGTGTATATAAGTTCTCCGTCTTTATATACAGGCGCATATTCAGGCCCTTCAGTATTAATGTATTCACCTGCATTTTTTATCAAATAGTAGGTCTCTTTTTGCAGCAAGTCGTTGATAGTATTTATAAATGCTGCTTCTGCTGCAGCTTGCTTTGCCATAGATTTGTTAGAACCTGACTTAGCATATTTTAAGAAATACTCTCTAGCCCCTTCATAGTCACAGTGTGCTTTGAGCCCTTGTGCCAGGTAATACACTGCTTTGTCGTCTTTACTTCCTGATTTTATGGCTCTTTCATAGTATGGGACTGACTCTATGATACGATTGGTTTGGCGGTAGCAGTCTGCTATGGCTACATTGAGCCTGCGTTTGTCACCTCCCTTGTTAAGTGAGTTTTTGTAATATTCAATAGCATCGTTATATAGACCTTGTTGCTGCTTTTTTAGCCCCTTTTGGTACGATGATACGGAGGGTTTTTGACAACTTTGACAAAAAAAATATATAAAGGTTAATATGTATAAAAATGTGTTGCGATACATTGTCACAAAATTATATTTACATTCAATTACAAATAAAACTAAATTATTATAACAAAAATTATTTTTTGAGGTACAAATTATATAAATGCTAAATAATATGGATGTAAATACCGATTTTTATGAGATAAACAGGTTTCTGACAACAGAGCAAATATTGGTTCGTGACACTATCAAAAAATTTATATTTGAAAATATAAGTCCTTATATTGAAAAGTGGTGCCAAGAGGCTTATTTTCCTACACATTTGGTCAAAGAATTTGGTAAAATTGGGCTATTTGGCATTACTATACCTACACAATATGGTGGTAGCAGTTTAGATTACATCACCTATGGGCTTGCTATGCAAGAGGTAGAAAGGGGTGATAGTGGATTGAGATCTATGGTATCGGTGCAAAACTCGTTGGTGATGTATCCTATATATATGTTTGGCAGCGAGGAGCAAAAGACAAAATACCTTGCAAAGCTTGCCAATGGTGAATTATTAGGATGTTTCGGACTTACTGAGCCCAATCACGGGTCTGACCCCTCAGCTATGTTGACACATTTTGCGGATGCCGGAGATTACATTATTCTCAATGGCTCTAAAATGTGGATATCAAATAGTCCTATGGCCGATATTGCAATTGTATGGGCAAAAAATCCGCAAGACCGTATTCAAGGCATCATTGTACAAAAAGATATGGCAGGTTTTTCTGCTCCTTACATTCATAATAAATGGTCGCTCAGGGCAAGCATAACTGGCGAACTTGTGTTTGACAATGTAAAAATTCCGAAACAAAATATTTTGCCGCTAAAAGATGGCTTGGGGGCACCACTCATGTGCTTGGATAGTGCCAGATACGGAATAAGCTGGGGAGCTATAGGTGCAGCCATGGATTGTTATGAAACAGCACTAAAATACTCTTTGCAGAGGGTACAATTTGGCAAACCTATAGCATCATTTCAATTAATTCAAAAAAAATTAGCGGAGATGCTCACAGATATTACCAAAGCCCAACTATTAAGTTGGCGGTTGGGCATATTGATGAATGAAAACAAAGCCTCTTCAGCACAAATATCGATGGCAAAAAGAAATAATGTGCAAATGGCTGCAAATGTAGCTCGTGAAGCGCGCCAAATATTAGGTGCTATGGGCATTACAGGTGACTACCCTATCATGCGTCACATGATGAATATAGAGAGCGTACTCACCTATGAAGGCACACATGATATACATTTACTTATTCTTGGCAAAGAAATCACAGGTATTTCTGCATTCTTTTAGCATAATTACTAAATTTATTCATATTTTTAATAAGCATATTACAATATGAGTATATTTTTATAATTATATAAGTAATAATACTTAATTTTTTTTGTATTATTAAAAAACAATCTTTAATTTTGATATTATATATTAATTATGAATAATAACATCGTTTTTCATATATGTTTTTCTCAATTGTGCTAATATTATTTGATATATTATAAATTATTGCTGTATGAAAAGAAATATTGTTGTTGTAGGCAACGGAATGGTAGGATATAAGTTTTGTGAAAAATTTGTTGCTAAACAAGCTGCAAACAAATATAACTTAGCAGTATTTGGCGAAGAACCACGACCAGCCTATGATAGAGTACATTTGAGTGAGTATTTTGCTAATAAATCCATTGAAGAGCTTACCATGGCTCCCAAGAAGTGGTATGCAGATAATAATATAAAGCTCTATACAGCCGACCCTATAATGAACATAGACAGAAACCTAAAGACCGTGACATCTTTTCATGGATTGGTCATGAAATATGATGTGTTAGTATTAGCTACGGGCTCAGCTGCATTTGTGCCGCCTATAGATGGTGTAGACAAAGACGGAGTATTTGTCTACCGCACCATAGAGGACTTAGATATGATGAAAAGTTGGGCAAAGACTTCAAAAAAGGGGGCTGTGATAGGAGGAGGATTATTGGGGTTGGAAGCTGCCAAAGCCATGATAGACTTGGGCATAACCGACACACACGTGATAGAATTTGCCACTAAGCTCATGCCTCGTCAGATAGACGAGCAAGGCTCAAGATTGCTAAAAGACAAGTTGCAAGCACTGGGGCTCACCATACACCTAAACACCAATACAAAAAAAATACTAGGAGAAGATAAAATAACAGGAATGCACTTTGCAGACGACACCACCATAGATGTAGATATGCTGGTAATATCTGCAGGTATTAAGCCACGGGATGAACTTGCAAAAAAAGTAGGATTAGAAACAGGTGATAGAGGCGGAATTGTCGTTAATAATCTCCTACAAACATCAGACCCTGACATATATGCCATAGGCGAATGCGCCCTACACCAAGGCATGATATATGGTCTTGTAGCCCCGGGATATGAAATGGCAGAAGTAGTATTGTCGCAAATATTGTCAGACAATAAAACTTTCACCGGATATGATATGAGTACTAAGCTCAAACTTATTGGGGTGGATGTAGCCAGCTTTGGCAACCCATTCATAGCAGAGCCTGATTGCAAAACTATATCAGTTACAGACAATGCAAAAGGTATTTATAAAAGAATAAACATTAGCAATGATGGCAAATACCTGTTGGGAGGCATACTTGTAGGCGATGCAGAGATGTACAATATGCTGCTACAAACCGTAAAAAATAAAACAATCATACCCCCTGACCCTGACGACATGATACTTGGAGTAAGAGGTGTTGCTGGTGAAGGTGCCGGACTCATGAGCCTCCCAGACGATGCCCTTATATGCTCATGTGAAGCAGTAACCAAACTTACGATATGTGAAAATGTAAGCTCAGGTAAGGCTACTACATTTGACCAAATGAAACAATGTACCAAAGCAGGTACAGGTTGCGGTGGATGTGCACCCATGGTCAAAGACCTTATCATAAGTACCATGAAAGCAGAAGGCAAATATGTAAAAACTGTAATATGTGAACACTACAATTACAGCCGACAAGAGCTATTTGACCTTATAAAAATCAATAAAATAAAAACTTATGACGATGCACTCGATATGCTGGGCAAAGGCGATGGTTGCGAAGTATGCAAACCAGCAGTAGCCTCTATTTTGGCAAGTCTTTGGAATGAAAACATACTCAAACATGCTACTATACAAGATAGTAATGATAGATTTCTGGCAAACATACAGCGAGGAGGTACTTACTCTGTAGTACCCAGGATACCCGGAGGCGAAATAACCCCTGATAAGCTCATAGTAATAGGACAAGTAGCCAAAAAATATAATCTGTATACTAAAATTACTGGAGGGCAGCGCATAGATATGTTTGGCGCACATGTAGGAGACTTGCCCTATATATGGGAAGAACTTATAGACGCTGGTTTTGAAAGCGGACATGCCTACGGCAAAGCACTACGCACCGTCAAAAGTTGTGTAGGTACTACATGGTGCAGATATGGGGTGCAAGATAGTGTGAGCTTTGCTATAAAAATTGAAGAGCGATACAAGGGGTTGAGAGCCCCGCACAAGCTCAAATCTGCGGTGTCGGGGTGTATACGTGAGTGTGCAGAAGCGCAATCCAAAGACTTTGGCATAATAGCTACCGAAAAAGGATATAATTTATTCCTATGTGGCAATGGGGGATCTAAACCGCAGCATGCTTTTCTATTTGCCACAGATATAGACGAAGATACTGTGATTAAATATCTTGACCGATTTCTTATGTTTTATATCAAAACCGCAGAGCCGCTTACCCGTACTGCTACATGGTTCAACAAGTTGGAGGGTGGATTAGCATATCTCAAAGCAGTGATTATAGAAGACAGCCTCGGACTTTGCAAACAGTTTGAAGAAGAAATGCAGCTATTGGTAGATACTTATGCTTGTGAATGGAAAGAAGCAGTGACAAACCCTGATATAAGAAAAAGATTTACACATTTTGTAAATAATAATCAAAAAGACCCGAATGTGAAATTTGAACCATTGCGAGACCAAGTAAAAGCGCAAAACTGGGATGCAGTTGCAAATTAATATTATTAATAACTTAATATGACAGAAATAGCAGAAAAAGTAGGATGGATGAAGGTGTGCCATCAAGACGATATACCCAAAGACGGAGGCGCTTGTGTGTTGGTAAATGGACTGCAAATAGCAATATTCCATTTTGCACGCCGCAATGAGTGGTATGCCACCCAAAATATGTGCCCGCACAAGCAGCAAATGGTACTATCCAGAGGTATGATAGGCTCGCATGGCAATGAACCTAAAGTAGCCTGCCCGTTTCATAAAAAGACATTTTCGCTCCGTTCGGGGCAATGTTTGAGTGGCGAAGAATATACTATTAAGACCTATAAAATAAAAAACAGCGAAGGCACAATCTATATTTTAGTAGATTGATTATTAATTTGTTACAATAATAAATTAAAAAAACCTTTTTGACTCGAAAAGGTTTTTTTTTAAAATCGAATGATAAAATTATGTGATGATACTACCTGTACCTCCAGTATTAAACACCCCTCTGACAGGTAAATTTTTTTAGGAATAACCGTTTGAATATGGCTGCCAAATATGCTTCTTCCTAATATGGAAATTTTTTCAAACTTAGTATTATAATCATTTACAATCTTGCCTGATACTTGATTTATATTTACTTTCAGCTTTTGCTCTATGATTTTGTCTATTTTCTTATCAATCATCCATTGTGCAGACCGCACGAGCATGTTTTTGGTTTCTAACTCATATTCCATGTTTTTAAATTTGATTTCATTGGTGGTGGTATCTAAATATGGCTTGCCTTTTAAATATACTCTGCCTTTGTACTTGCCCGACATAGAAGCCTCGGCTATGATATATTCCCCTGATTGATACATATTTATATCAGAAATACCCGTTAGTTTTTCAAGTTCTGCTTTCGGATACATATTGGCGATGTTATCCAGCCTTAATCTGATATAAACAGAGGGAGGCAATAGGTCTGTTGATGGCTTGAAACTTAGTAGTGATTTGCTATACATTTTTTTTTCAGTATTTTGAAAATGTGTTTTGGCTTGACATTGCGCCAACATGTATAATGAGTCGTTTTGCAATAATATTTTGGAGAAATATAGGTTTTCAGGAATAATATGCAAATAAAATAGTGGATTATCTGATAATTTAATAGGATTTTCTAATGGTTTTATGAGCAATTGTATTGCAAAAGTCAAGTCTATTTTTGAATTTATTGATTCTGTAATTTGTGAAGACACCTCAGCAAGTTTAGATTTTATGTAAGGTTCTAAATATGGTGCTGCATCTATCTCAAAAAATCCTGCTCTTATTTTAGGAGTTTTTACCCATTCAAATCGTTGGATATTGACCTTTGTTTTTAGCTTATTGTCATCCTCTGAGATAAGTGCAAACGAGCAATATACCATTATTTCAAAATCAGTATTTATATTCAAGTTTATAGGTAGATTGGTGGATTCTTTATCCAATACAAGTTTTGCATTGATTTTTAACGGAATGCTCAACATCGATTCACCATTATCACTTATGATTTTGATACTGTCGCCTCTAAGTACTTTGATGTTCATCACCTTATTATCAGCACCGGTTTCATAGATATTTATAGGAATAGTTGTATTTATCTTATTAATTAAATCATTTTTGGCAATACATGCCTTGAGTACCCAAGTGCCGGATTTTATGTCAATATTATGTCGTGTGGCAGACTCTATGGGTTTGTTAAGCTCAATTCTTTTTGCACATGAAAACAAAATGAACATTAGTGGTACATATTTGAAAGCTTTATGATAAAATGGCATTGGCATATGATTTGTAGCGTACAAAGGGAAAGAAAAATTATTTGAAAGGCAAATTACTGTTTTGAAACAATTAGTGTATTATTTTCGCAGCAATATTTATTCACATATGCGTATTATTCAAGCTCTATGGTTGTCTGCTGTCATGTTTAGTGCATATTCTCAATCTATGACTTTGCCTGAGCTCTTTTTTGACAAAGACTCATTCCCGCTCGGAATGCCTATACAAGCTACCATGGTATACAAACATGCACCTTCTCAAGAAATATTGTTTCCTGACTCATCGTATGATTTTGCACCTTTTGAATTTTTGGGCAAAAAATATTTTAATACATATACCAAAGACTCTGTAAGTGTAGATAGTGTGCAATATACCCTGCGCACATTTGATATGGAAAGTGGTCTTAGGTTGTCGCTTCCTGTGGCAATATTTGAAGAGGGTGATACCAGCCAACTCTTTAGCAACGATGCTTTTATATCATATTCACCACTTGTGCAGCATATCTCTCCCAAAGACAGCCTCAAAGTAAATACCTCATTTTGGGCGTTGAGCTATGATGTAAATTATCCTTATGCATTAATAACTATTTTAGTTTTAGGCATTATTTGTATCATTGTATTTTTGTTTTTCAGAAAAAAAATTATTGCACAATATCAATTATATATGGCAAAACGAGATTATGAAAGATTTTTCAATGATTTTAATAAACTTGAGAGCCAATATATAGCCCAAAAAACATCTCAAGTGCTCGAGCAAATGCTGATACTATGGAAAAAATATCTTGAAAAGTTAGAAAAAGCTCCGTATAGTACACTTACCACCAAAGAGATATCTCAAATCATGGATTATAATCAACTCTCCTCATCGCTCCAAAATTTTGACAGAGCCATATATGGAGGCATTGTAAAAGAAGACATGAGCGGCTCCATTGGCATATTGAGAGAAACCTCATTAAAGAAATTCACCGACAAAACCAAAGAACTAAGACGTGTTTGATACTTTATTTGACAAAAATACCTTTGAGTGGTTTTCTTATACATGGTTTACAGAGCCTGTATTAAGAGGATTTTCTTATGAAAATCCTTCTATATTATATCTTGCTTTGGCGGCACCGTTACTATTTTTGCTTCGCTGGATATTTCATTTTAGTTTTAGACAAAAGCTTGATTTTGCATTTCCGCAAAAAAAAGTAAAATCATCATGGGTGGCATGGCTTAGATATATCCCTGACATAGTATTCATATTATTTATCATAAATATCATCATTGCGCTGGCGCGCCCCCAAAAAACCAACGAAAATGTGGAGCAGTGGACAGAAGGCATAGATATTATGCTGGTATTAGATATTTCAGAATCTATGCAAATGGAAGACTTCACCCCCAATAGATTGGAGGCAGCCAAAAAAGTAGCAAGAAACTTTATCAAAGGCAGATTTCAAGATAGGATAGGAGTAGTAATATTCTCAGGCGATGCCTATTCACTATCTCCGCTCACCACAGATTATAACCTACTTACAGGCTACATTGAGGATATAAAATTTGACCTTATACGCAAAGGCGGTACCGCTATAGGTAGTGCTTTGGCCATAGCCATCAATAGATTGCGAGAGTCTGACAGCAAATCTAAAGTAATCATACTCCTCAGCGATGGCGACAATACCGCCGGCAATATTAATCCTATTACAGCTGCAGAGCTGGCGCATGCATTCAATATCAAAGTATATACCATAGCAGTGGGCAAAGATGGTCAGGTACCGTTTGGCAAAGATATGTTTGGCAATGTAAGGTATGTAAACAGTGCATTAGATGAGACCACACTTCGCAAAATTGCTACCATAGGCGAAGGCAAATTTTACAGGGCATCCAGCAACAGCGCGCTCAAAAATATTTTTAACTATATAGATAAATATGAAAAAGCTGAAATAAAAGAAACTAGATACCGCGACACCAAAGATTATTACTACATATACCTTACATGGTCATTGGTATTGTTTTGTACTTGGCTTATGCTCAAAAATACATTTTTGAGCAATTGGCTCGAAGACTGACAATCATATTACCTCAATATTATTTTTTTATTATCAAATTGTGAAGTACAATGTAATGTAGCATAATATTGTATAATTGTTTTTTTTGTTAATTATATTAATATTTTATGAAAGAAGAACTACTACAAGAAGAAAAAGGATATTTGTCCGGGCCACTCTCAAGGCTGAATGAGCTCAAATTTGCCATAAATGTATTTTGGGAAATGATCAAAGGATATAGAGCACTGCATTTTGTAGGGCCGTGTATTACTGTATTTGGCTCGGCCAGATTCAAAGAAGACCATCAATACTACTCACTGGCATACGAAACAGGCAAAAAGCTAAGCGCAGTAGGCTTCACCGTAATGACGGGCGGAGGCCCCGGACTCATGGAAGCTACCAACAAAGGAGCCAAAGAGCATGGTGGCAAATCAGTAGGGTGCAATATAGTATTGCCTTTTGAGCAGTATCCTAATCCATACCTCGACCATTGGGTCAATATTAAGTACTTTTTCGTGAGAAAGGTATTTTTGGTCAAGTACTCCATAGGTTTTGTAGTACTACCCGGAGGTTGGGGCACTATGGATGAGCTGTTCGAAGCACTAACGCTTATTCAGACAAAAAAAATAGAAAATTTCCCTCTTGTGCTGCTTGGAGTATCTTACTACCAACCTATGATGGATTTTATGAATAAAATGATAGAGCAAGGTACTATCTCTGCCGAAGACATGGACTATGTATTTATGACAGACTCTGTGGATGATGCCATAAAGCATATAGAGCACTATGCACTAAAGCGGTTTAAGAAAACTGTAAGATACAAAAGATTAAGATTTTTGGGAGAATAGCTATCAGTGCTTTTCATGCACAATACTTGACTTATCTATATCAAAAAGCTCGTTGAGTACTTCTGCCAAGCTGTCAGCATTGCCACGTTTGCAGGCTGCTTTGAGTTGTACTGCTGGTAGCCTCATGAGCTTATTCATAATGTTTTTGGTAATTAGTTCAATGTTTTTCAACTCATATTCATTCAGGTGTTTCATCTGTCGGTTTATCTCCTCCTGACGTATAGTTTCCAGTGCGTTTTTTATTTTATGTATAGTGGGAGAATATTCCATCTCTTTTGTCCAATCAGCAAAATCTTCTAAGGTGTCCATCACTATTTTTTGAACTTGAGGAATAGATTTTTCTCTTATTTTTTGGGCTTCAGAGGTTTTTTTATTTAAGTCATCAAGGTTGTAGAGCACTATGCCTGATATATCTTCTATATTTGTATGAATGCTGCGGGGTATAGATAGGTCTATGAAGTATTTGTGTACAAACATAGACTTAATATTAAGATTAGTCTTGTCAATAATTGGGCTGTCAGTGTCTATTGCAGATATTATTACCTCAAAGTTTTGAATATTTTCATGTATATTTTCATAAGGTAATATACCAATGATATTGCCATCGGCTATGCCTGCTGACAGCTTCATGGATCTGTCCAATGTACGATTTGATATGGTAATGTTTTCATAGCCAAAGTCATACAGATTATGGGCGGTATCTGCGCCCATTTCACCCGCACCTATAAGCAATATGGGTACGTTTTTGGCATTAGCAAATATATGGTCAACTATTTGCGCAGCAGCGTATGATATAGAGGCTGCTCCGTCGCGGAATGAGGTCTCTTGTGCCACACGCTTGTTGGCAAAAAATACACTATGCATGAGCCTGTGCAAAAATGCACCGGCCATATTGAGGTCTGCTGTCCATTGATATGCTTTTTTTATTTGATGACTTACTTGCAAGTCGCCCAATACTTGCGACTGCAGACCCAGTGATACTTCTATGAGATACTTTACAGCTTCTTCAGGATTTGTATTTTTTATAAAATATTTTGCAGCATCATGTGGCAAATGATGGGCATATGCATTTACCAAATATTCTATAAGGCTATCGTTAATGTCTATTTCTGAGTTATAATATATCTCTGTGCGGTTGCAGGTAGATATCACCAATGCCTCTTGTAAATCAAAATTTTGTATTAGGTCTGCAAGCAATTTTTTGGTTTGTGCCTCCCCAAATGTAAAAAACTCACGCACCTCCAACGGAGCATTTTTATGAGAGAGCGATATAAACTTGAGCTTGCTTTGCATGCAAATATTTCACAAATTTAATACCATGTTATATAATCAAGGTCAATCAATCGCTATTTATAATAGTTATAAATAATATTTGCTTTCAAAACTACTATATTTACATCATAATATATATTAGTCCCATTTATAAAATGTATCTTTTTAATAGAAAAACGATAATCAAATTTATTTTTGTATTTTTTGCATTCACGATAGCTTTTTTATCACTATACTACACGCACTTGCTGGTAAATACACTTGCAGAACGCGAAAAAAAACTTATAGACCTATATGCCAAAGGACTCAGAAGCCTCAGTAACGATGCAAATACAGGTAGCATTTCATTTTTATTTCAGGAAATTATTCAAGCCAATACTTCAGTACCGGTGATACTGACAGATGCTGATAACAATCCGGTATCTCACAAAAACATATATATACCCCCCAAATTGTCTAAAACAAAAACCAATGAAATATTAAAAGCCAATATTGAGGAGATGAAAAATTATTATGAGCCGATAGAAATTGAATTTAGTCCGGGTCTTAAAAACTATATTTATTACAAAAATTCGGAATTGCTACAGCAGCTTAGATATTATCCCTACATACAACTTGGAGTTATTTTCATATTTGTGACTATAGGCTACTATGTGGTAAACAGCACCCGCAAAGCAGAGCAAAACAGAGTATGGGTAGGCTTGGCCAAAGAGACTGCCCATCAGTTGGGCACACCACTGTCTTCATTGCTGGCATGGCTCGAAATTTTTAAAAGTACCACACACTTTTCAAATCCTGAGGCCATTGATGAAATTCAGAAAGATATTTCAAGATTGGAAACCATTACCGCAAGATTTTCTAATATTGGGTCTATTCCCACCTTGAAAAAAGATAATATTTACGATATACTTCAAACAGGCATACAATACATAAAAGAGCGGGTATCTCAAAAAGTACAAATCATATATACCATTGATATTGACCCTAAAGAATGTATCAACGCCAGCAGACCACTGCTGGACTGGGTCATAGAAAATATCATAAAAAATGCAATAGATGCCATGGGAGGAGTTGGCAATATACATATCAAAGCTGCATATTTAGATAAAAGAAAAATATATGTAGACTTTAGCGACACAGGCAAAGGCATGCCCAAAAATAAATATAAAACTGTATTCAATCCGGGCTACACTACCAAACAAAGAGGATGGGGTCTCGGGCTCACACTCAGCAAGCGCATTGTAGAAGAATACCATGATGGTAAAATATTTGTACTAAACTCAGAAATTGGAAAAGGTACTACATTTAGACTAATTTTGAACCGTGAACTTAGCTAACAATATCAAATCAGTAGAAGATAATCTTGTACATACTCCATGCAAACTGGTGATAGTCACCAAAATGCGCCCTATACAAGATTTGGCAGATTTATATGCATTAGGATATAAAATATTTGGCGAAAACAGGGTGCAAGACATGGTAGAGAAATATGAAGCTTTGCCCAAAGACATTGAGTGGCATATGATAGGTCACCTGCAAACCAACAAGGTGAAATACATAGCACCATTTGTAAGTATTATACACTCCGTGGATAGTATGCATCTCTTGCAAGAGATTGATAAACAGGCAAAAAAAAACAATAGAACTATACCTTGCTTGCTGCAAATATATATAGCGCAAGAAGACACAAAATATGGCCTTACCGCTCATGAAGCGGAGCAAATATTAGCATCGAAAGAATTAGTATTACTTCAAAATATTAAGATTTGTGGGGTAATGGGCATGGCCACTTTTACAGATGATAGCAAGCAAGTACAAAATGAATTTAATTCACTAAAAAATATTTTCTTTAATTTGCAAAAATATAGTACTGCAAATATCAATTTTACAGAAATATCAATGGGCATGAGCCATGATTATCTAATAGCTGTGCAAGAGGGTAGTACCATGGTAAGAATAGGAAGCCTAATATTTCAATCTTGAAAAATAATAGTGATAGAAGTAAAAGAAATAAATAAAACATTTTTTGGCAAACAAATACTCACAGATATCAATTGTGCTTTTGTACAAGGCAAAACCAATCTTCTTATAGGGGCATCAGGCACAGGCAAGACAGTGCTACTCAAGGTGATAGTAGGACTTATAAGGCCTGATACAGGTCATGTACTCTACGACCAAAGAGAGTTTACCCAAGGCGATATAAGTATAAAAACAGAAATACGCCGTGAAGTAGGCATGTTGTTTCAAAACTCAGCACTATTCGACTCCAAAAACGTAGAAGAAAATATCATGTTCCCACTCGATGTACTGGGCAATATGAGCAAAAGCGAAAAACTTGACAGGGCAAATTTTTGTCTCAACCGTGTAGGGCTGGAGGGTACTAATAAAAAAATGCCATCTGAGCTGAGTGGAGGCATGAAAAAGCGCGTAGGTATAGCAAGAGCAATAGTGATGAACCCCAAATACCTTTTTTGTGATGAGCCCAACTCAGGGCTTGACCCACAAACATCAGTACGAATTGATAACCTTATTTCAGAGATTACGCATGAGTACAATACCACCACAGTAGTAGTCACTCATGATATGAACTCGGTAATGGGCATTGGCGACCTTGTCATGTTTATGTACAAAGGAAAGATACTGTGGGAGGGCAGCAATACAGAAATATTAGACCATGATGTGCAGGAACTCAAAGACTTCATATTTGCCAATAAGTTCATCAAGCATGCCAACGCTTGATGTGACACGAAAAAAAATAGCTATCGTACAAGCCACACCGTAGCGCATATAAGATAGGCATAAGGTACTCCCCACACTTCCTGTGTGTTCCACTCTATGGCATTGGAGGTTTCTATATATGGTGTGTCATCAGGTCTGCCTGCAAATCCTACTACATGTGCATCAGGTATTTTATAGTTATAATATGAAGCAGGCACAGGGTGCTTGAATCCTACACCGGTAGCGAGGCATAGTTCATATGGATTGTGTCCTAAGTCCCACATTATCAGTTTACATGCTTGATTTTTATAAGAGGTGTCGCCAAAATATTTGTAGGCTCTTGCAAGTAAGTATGCATGTTGGTTCACAGTGGCAGAGGTGCCATGTACCATTTCTTGCTCATTGTGTGGATCTATAAAAGTACGCATATAGTCTCCATTGGGTATAGGTCTCATCTGTGTGCTGTTATTTTGGGGTTTTTGTGAATATGCTCCGTAAGGGGTTACAAAAAACGGGTTTGATTTTGCATCTTTTATCAAATAATCTGAGGCATATTTGCGAACGGCTGCTTCTGCTTCATTTTTCTCTTTTTCTGTACCTTTTATGTCAAGCTCACAAAACCTAAGCAATGCTATAGCGGGCTCTGCACTATATACAATACTTCTGTAAGGCGTAGTGCCATCAGCCTCCATGAAATAACCACCAATACCTTTGGCACTGTTTTTTTGGCGATTTATCAATGTTTTTACCATAGATTTTATGAGAGCAGCATCAATATCGGCCACACCTTGTTTATATAGTTCACATGCAGCCAATAATGATTGTGCTACAAATAGTGTGCGCCCGTCATTGCCTCTTTTTTGAGCGTATTTCCACGCTCTGGCAGCCAATATCAATGATTTATTACGGTCATACACGGGCAATACTTCGGCAACCAATGCCTGATTGCGCACAAATAAGTACTGTATCAATGGATTATATTGAGGTCTTGCAGTGCGGTCATTCCCATTCATAGGTATATTATCGCCTTCTTTGGCCCCTGTAGCCACGCACCCTGCATGGTTTTCTATCCACCAATCTTTATCATATGAAAGTCCGGGTCTCACATAGCCCGCACCTACATCTTCGTACACAAATCCACTATCGCTTATCATAAAGTAGAAGTATTTGTTTCCCCATTGTATTTCTGATATGGCTTGTTGTGCAAAATAAGGATCCGAATATTTAGCTATATGAGCAAGTGCCTCCATATTGGGGAGTGTTTGCGAAAGCCATTTGCGGGTATCTCCTGCATCATTCCAGCCGCCCGACAAAGGCATAGCGTAATTTGTATTTTCGGCAACGGCATCATCTGCATTCTCAGCATACCTCACACCGGGCACCTCACTGCCTGATCTTTGTGATTGTAAGTATATAAGGAAACTCCTTTGCAATCTTTGATAAGGATTATTAGATATGATAAAGGGAGATGTAAATCCATATTCGGTTTCTATTTGATACAGCCCCGGAGTAGTGAACGATGTAAAGTTACTTTGCCAAAAGGTGCCCCATTGGGAAATTTTCTTTATAAGATTGCCTTCATATTGCACCTCACCTTGGGTTTTATGATATTGCTCTCCTGTAGATAAATAATTGCCTTTGTCAATGTCAAATGGCCATCTGTATATTTTATCAGTCCATACAGTGGGTTTGTCCGGGGTTTTTCTTTTTTTGCGATTTCCTATTTTTTGAATATAAAATGGTATTACATCCGGCATCTCTTGCATTTTATCTTTTGCGGGTACTAGGCTAATAAGCTTTGGGGAGTCTGGTATGAAGCCCAACTGACTGGTCACAATTTTATTCTCATTGGTGTAAAAAACATTTTTTTGTGCAATAGCAGGCCATCCTATGTATAGTATTATCGATGAAAAAAGTATTATCTTATTTATTTTCATATAATATCTTGTTATTATATATGGCGTGCACGCTGCCTCGAAGTTCTTGATTGAGAAAAGGTGAGTTTCTGCTTTTTGAGGCTATTTTGTTTTCGTCATATTTCCAAGCACTGGTTGTATCAAATACTGTGATATTGGCTATGTTGCCTATTTGAATAGTATCATCATTGATAGCTAATATCTTGCGTGGACCATATGTCATTTTGTCTATTATAGTTTCAATATTCACATAATCAGGTTTTGCTGAGAGCAATGCAGGAAATGCTGTCTCAAGCTGAGTCATGCCAAAGTCTGCCATGTCAAACTCTACCATTTTGCTTTCTGTATCTTGAGGTCGGTGGTCGGTAACTATAGCATCTATAGTGCCGTCGTTCACCCCTTGCCATAGTGCTTTTATATCAGCTTTTGTGCGCAAAGGCGGGTTTAGTTTGTACACAGTGTCAAAGTCAAGTAGTACACTGTCATCAAAAACCAAATTTGGCACTGCTACATCACAGCTGATATTGAGACCCATAGATTTGGCGTGCTTTATGAGCAATACAGATTCGGCGGATGAAATGCATGAAAAATGAAGCTTGCCGGAGGTATATTTTACAAGCTGTAAATCGCGGTGTATCATGAGCACCTCCGCCAAATGTGGCATACCCTTTAGCCCTAAATAGGTAGAAGTTGCACCTTCGTTCATCTGTCCGTATTGCGTAAGATGTAAGTCTTCTGGGCGTTGAATAATAGTGGTATCCGTGTGGCGCACATATTCTAACGCCCTCACCATGAGGCCTGTATGGTATATTGGTGCATCGCCGTCAGTAAATGCTATTGCTCCTGCATGGTGCAAATCCATCATTTCGGTGAGTTCGCTGCCATGCAGGTCTGCTGAGAGGGCACCATATACATATATGTTAGTGGCATAGCCTTGAGCTTTGCTGCGAATATAGCTTATGGTATCTTTGGATTGCACTACAGGTTTTGTGCACGGCAGCATAGCTATGGCTGTAAATCCTCCTTTGGCCGCCGCTAATAGTGCAGAGTCTATAGTTTCTTTGTGCTCATATCCGGGGTCACCTATGGTTGTGCGCATGTCAAACCAGCCGGTTGATACTTTTAAGTTTGGGCTTTGTATTACTTTGTCTGCAGATGTTTCTGCATCTGATACGGATGTAATTATGCCATTTTCAATAAGAATATTTTTGGTTTGTTGGTGAAAAGCTGATTTTGGGTCTAATATTTCCGCATTTTTTATCAAAATTTTCATAGCATATTATTTCCAAAATCTGATGACTAATATTTCACAAAGTAAGCACAACAATGCAATGATAATACATTGTTTCCAAAATGTAATATTTTTCGCGGTTGTTGCAGAGGTGGAGTTCAGTATTGAATTTGTTTGCATAATTTGTACATTTTTCATGTTCGCTGTTAATTTTTTTATTTCTTCTATATTGTAATACTTCATTTTTGACTCATTTTTGTCCATATTCAATGCTATAGAGGAGAATAAGGAGTCATTGATATATAAGTCATAGTATCCTGCCTCAGGGATATTATCAGGCATATCTGCTATGATTGATACTTCTTTTTTGCGGTGGTTCAGTATATACTGATAGGTGTCTTTTTTTAGCCGAATTATACTTTCTTTTTGCAAATTACTGATAGGTATTTCTACATTGCTTTGACCTATGGTATAGTGCAAATTTTCTGATTTTCGGGCAGATTTTTGTGCTATCTTATACATGGCAGGAATGAATAATGCATGCAGCATAATGTTTGTAAAATTATTTTCCATTGGCATAGCCCACACATATATATTACCTTTTCCCATAGCTGTTTTGTATAAAACAGCCTCATTCATTATATTTTTTAATAATATTTGTGTCACATTTGCCGGCCTTACTACGCTCATTGCCCATGGCATATCTGTATTAGGATCATATTTTTCAAACACGTTTTCAAACAATGGGTTGTTCATTCCCGGGAATTCTATTTTATAGGTCGTTTGTTCTTTATCAAGGTTTATTTCAGCTATTTGCATATAAGGGGGAAGCTGTGATGCATTGGGTGATGCCGAGGGAGTAACCAATATCGTACCTCCGTTTATTACATATTCGTGAAGTATTTCTTGCTCAGATTTTGACAGTTTATCTATTTGCTCGGCAACAATGAGACTGTATTTTTTTAGAGATACATTTGTACTTGCGCCTAAGTCATTTACCACGGGCTTAAAGGTTGTTTCATGTTTATAAATTTTTTCAAAATATGATGACATGTGGGTATTGTTGAGCATAATCTGTATTTCAGGCATGGCTTTGAGCATGAAGTAATATTTATTGTCGAAGATGTAGTTGGGGTCTGTAAGTTCCAATGCTGCTTTATATGTATTTGTATGATTGGGAATGAATGAGAATAGATGGTCTTTGAATGATAAAGCCTGAATTTTTATATTCGACGAAGCCATTAATACATCATTTATTACAAATTTTAAATTGGTTTGTATTTCTTCATTGCCTGTGTTGGCTACTCTTACCATTAGTTCATTAGGCTCATCAGATTTTATGAACTGATTTTTTACCCATACAGTGTCTATATATACATTTGAAGTATTATTTATGACTATGGGTAGTAATACATACCTGTTAGTAGTGTCACTGAATATGGTTTTTATGGAGGGTAAATAATTATTTTTTTGGAAATCACTAATCCAGTATATCGTAGGTGTAGCTGAGGCATTTGAAAAATATTTATTGAAATGATTAACAATTTTTGGCGCAGCTACGCTACTGGTAGAATAGTATAGTTCTTCTATACTTTCCAAAAGTTTTGTTTTATTAAGTGCCCAAAAGGGTTTATTGAGCCCATCATTATTTACATAACAGGCGGAGGTTCCGTCGGGTATATTTCTTATGATATACTTAGCATTTTCTCCGGCTTGTTTTAGTGCCTCGTTTTTGTCTTCGTATTGCAAGCTGTAGGAGTTGTCAATATATATACCTAATTGTGATTTTGGAATAGGAGTATCTTTGTTTACAATATATGGCTGTGCAAACGCAAGTACTAAAAAAATCACAGCCAATATGCGAAACAATAGGATGAGCCAATGTTTAATATTGCGAGATTTGCTGGTTTTCTCTTCTATTTGTAACAAAAATGATACCCTCGTAAACCAAATTTTTTGGGGTACCTGCAAGTCAAAAAGATGTATAAATATTGGTATAGCTATGGCCGATAGACCAAATAATACTGCCGGAAAAGTAAACTGCATAACAGCACAAAACTAATCAATATTTTAATATATGTAATACGCCATGATATACTTCATATTCATTATGATAATTACTTACTTTGTCTGACGCTATTTACACAGCTTATATTTTCAAATCTATTATCTTTGAGTTTATATTAGTAATTTGTACATGCCCAAGCATCCATCGCGCATTCCATACTTAGTAGTATCAGACAAAGAGGGTAATATTTTTGAAGATAAAAATTATGAAGCAGTAGGTGCATCAGGGCTTGATATTGTGTCATTACAACCCCAAGATTTTATAGAATTGCCCGATGGAAGTCAACTTTTTTACTTGCCGGGCAAAATACCACATGGAAAAAATTTAAAAACAGGAATTATAGAAGTACTTGAGCATAGATATGCTGTGGCAGCATTTGTATCTCCGGCCCATACACAAACTTACCTGAGTGCATACATACAAAGTGACAAGTCACCTGTATTGCCACTCTATGCCTATACAGCCATTGGATGGCTCCATGGAAAATTTTATACTACAGCAGTAAGAATAGATGAAGACATAAGGCAAGATTTTGACCAATTCCAATACTTAGAAGTACAGAAAAAAGTAAAAAAGACACTTAGTAAATATCCTAATAATAGATTATTACAACATTTAGCCCATAATTGTGCCACCGAATATACTTGCCGTGCAGCTCAAAACTATTTTTATGGTCGTTGGGAATGTCCCATACCTACCTCCCCGGCTTGTAATGCGGAGTGTTTGGGTTGTATATCATTACAGCCCGACGAAAATCCTATCAATAGCTCACATTTCCGAATGAAATTTACCCCTACTGTACAAGAAATTGTAGAAATTGCATTGCCACATCTCAACTTAGCACCAAATCCTATTATAAGTTTTGGACAAGGTTGCGAAGGTGAACCTCTGCTGGTATGGGAAGTCATACGTGAGGCAATCATTGAAATAAGAAAAAAAACGGATAAGGGCATTATCAACATCAATACCAATGGCAGCAAACCCGAAGCCGTAGAAGCACTTTGCAAAGCAGGTCTCCAAAGCATAAGGGTAAGCATGAATAGTGCACAAAAACACTGGTACACAAAGTATTATTTGCCACGCAATTATACATTTGAAGATATAAAAGAATCAGCCAAAATAGTACGAAGCCATAGAGGATGGGCTTCAATCAACTACTTTACTTGCCCGGGGCTCACAGACTCGTATGAAGAGTACGGCGCACTAAAAGATTTTATCAACTACACAGACATAAATATGATACAATGGCGCAACTTCAACATAGATACACATTGGTATATGAAAAAATTGGGTATAGCAGAGCCTTTGAAATGTATGGGTATGAGAAATTTATTAGAAAAATTATACATAGATTATCCTGCATTGAGGTATGGTTATTACAATCCATACATAGAAAGTATTTTGGTATAATAATATTATTATAAGAAAAATTTTGTATTTTTGAAATATATTGATTATTATAATATGAAAAAATGTACAGCTGTAATCACTATATTAGTTATTTTTCTAATGACAATATACATGTCATTTGCGGCTACTTTGCCTTCAGGATATATAGAAACGCGCATAGCACAAAATATTAACCCTACAGATATTGAGTTTTCGCCGGATGGAAGGCTTTTTTTATGCGAAAAAAATGGCATAATTAAGGTATATAAAAATGATACTTGGCTCACAAAACCCTTTCTGAGCATATCAGGCATCACAGATGCCAACAATGAAAGAGGCTTGCAAAGCATTGCTTTTGACCCTGATTTTGCCGACAATCAATATTTTTATGTGTTTTTTACCAAAAAAGGAAGCACCAACAGTGGCACACCGATATCTACCAATAGTGTAAATATGGTCATGCGATACACAGCCTCAGGAGATACTGCACTCCCCAATAGCGGAGTGCATATCATCCACTTTGGCTACCTGAGCAATGCAGGAAATCATAACGGAGGCGGTATGGTGTTTGGCAATGATGGCAAGCTCTACTTGGCCACAGGCGAAAATGCCAACACTTCTTATTCACAATCTGCCTCAAGCCTCATGGGCAAAATATTACGTATCAATAAAGACGGCACCATACCAACAGACAATCCTTATTATAATACATTCACAGGCATTAACAGATCCATATATGGCCTTGGATTAAGAAATCCTTTCAAAATGGCTATTCAATCTACCACAGGCATGATATTTGTAAATGATGTAGGCGGAGGTAGTGCCGAAGAAATAAATAGGGTGCAATCGGGCAAGAACTTTGGCTGGCCCGGAATAGAAGGCTACAGAGCAGCGCAAACCATGCCCGCAAACTACGCCGATCCTGTATTTGCTTACACACACAGCGATGGATGCAGCATTACTGCAGGTGCATTTTATAATCCGGCATCACCACAATTCCCTAATTCAATAGTAGGCAGATATTTTTTTGCAGACTATTGCAACGGCTATGTCAAAATGCTTAATACTAACGCAAATACTATTACAGGATTTATCACAGGTATAAACAGACCGCTCGATGTAGCTGTAGACAGGTTTGGTGCCCTATACTATGTAGCACGCGCAGGATTGGGCGGTGGCAGTGTCACAGACAATACTTCATCCTCTAACGGAGAGATATGGAAAGTGCAATACACAGGCAGTGGCGCAGTATCATTTTCTGTACAACCCGAAGGTGTAAAAGTATCAGTAGGTACGGGTGCATCATTTGTATGCAGTGCCAATGGTAACCAACCCATATCATACCAGTGGTATAAAAATAATGTTTCAATTGCAGGTGCTAATGCCTCTTCCTACACACTCACTACCACCTCACTCTCCGACAATGGCGCACAATACAAAGTACACATCAGCAACTATTTTTCCACACTTACCAGCAATATAGCTGTGCTCACAGTAGTAAGTAATGCACTACCCAATGCCATCATAGCTACTCCTACCGCAGGCACTAAATATAGCGGAGGCGATATTTTCACTATCACAGGCAGAGCTATAGATACAGAAGACGGTACACTCACAGGCTCATCGCTCACTTGGAGGGTAGATTTTCACCACAATACACACATTCACCCTGCATTGGACAACACCACAGGCAGCGGTATCACTTATGAAGTGCCTACGTCGGGCGAAACATCTGATACGGTATGGCTGCGCATACACCTCAAAGCCACCGACAGCCAAGGGGCAATTCATCAGACATTTATGGATATTCTGCCAAATACCACCAATATAGCATTGAAAAATAGTATTCAAGCAGGCAACATACAATTAGATGGCAAAAATGTGGGTAATAATTATGCATTTAGAGCAGTGATGGGCATTGTGCGGCAAATATCAGCTGAAGACATTATATTTGCAGGAGGCAGTAATTATTCATTTTCAGGCTGGAATACAGGCACGAGTGTAAGAGCTATTAACATTGTGCCAAATGCCACAGACACATTAATCATTGCAAATTATGGTTTAATATACACATCGCCGGGCATAAATAATACTACAACCCCCGGCAATACTACCACTACTACATCAAATAATACTACCACCACCTCAAGTATTACAGGATTTAATGTTGAACAGGTGCACCATCTCATCTTTCCTAATCCATCAAGCAACGGCATTTTTTTCATTTCAAACCATGAAATAGAAATAATATCGGTCACATCATATATCGGCAGCCCTTTACAGTATTCATTTATTTATCCAAAATTAATAATAGATAATCCTCCACAGGGAGTGTATTTTATTACTTACTATTACAAAAACAATATTTTTAGTACCAAAGCTTTCATTAGTAAAGAGTATTAACGAATAAAAAAGTACAATTCATCAAATGCAGTTGTAAATCGGGAGGTTTACTATTGAATTCGTGAAAAGACATGTCTATTGCAGCAATAATTCAAAAGTCAAAATTTACCAATTATAAATTACCGCAAATATGCCCCACATCAAATATTTATCTCGTTCTGATTTTTATATTAATATTGCAGCATAATAATAAACAGTATTTATGAAAATTGCAGTTGTAGGCACCGGCTACGTAGGTCTTGTCACAGGTACATGCTTTGCAGAGGTAGGGATAGATGTGACATGTATAGACGTAGATGTAAAAAAAATAGAAAACCTCAAAAAAGGCATATTACCCATATATGAGCCCGGTTTGGAAGAAATGGTACAGCGCAATTATGAAAAAGGCAGATTGCACTTCTCTACTGATTTGCCACTCAGCATACAGTCATGCGAGGCCATATTTATAGCAGTGGGCACCCCCCCCGGCGAAGATGGAAGTGCAGACCTCAAATATGTGCTTGCAGTAGCACGAAGTATAGGACAAAATATCACAGAATACACCGTAGTGCTCACCAAAAGCACTGTGCCTGTAGGCACTGCTGATAAAGTAAAAGCAGAAATAGCCCTTGCGCTCAAGTCACGCAATGCAGATATACCCTTTGATGTAGCCTCAAATCCTGAGTTTCTCAAAGAGGGAGCTGCGGTAGACGATTTTTTAAAACCTGACAGAATAGTGATAGGAGTAGAAAGTGAAAGAGCAGAAGAAATAATTAAAAGACTGTACAAACCCTTCTTACTCAACAGTCACCCTATATATTTCATGGATATTCGCTCATCTGAAATGACAAAATATGCAGCCAATGCCATGCTTGCTACTCGTATAAGTTTTATGAATGATATGGCAAACCTGTGCGAAAAGGTAGGTGCAGATGTAAATAAGGTGAGGCAAGGCATAGGCTCAGATGCGCGTATAGGCAATAAATTTATTTACCCCGGCATAGGCTACGGAGGCTCATGCTTTCCCAAAGATGTAAAAGCACTCATCAATACCGCAAAACAATACGGCTACGAAATGCGAATATTGAACGCCGTAGAGCAGGTAAACGAACTTCAAAAATCGGTATTGTTTGATAAATTGATGAAACATTATCGTAACGATATATCTGGCAGAATAATAGCACTTTGGGGGCTGTCATTCAAGCCAAAAACAGATGACATGCGCGAAGCACCATCACTGGTGCTTATAGAAAAAATATTACAACACGGAGCCAAGGTAAAAGCCTATGACCCTATAGCCATGCACGAAGCACAAAAAATGTTGGGCGATAAAATCACTTATTGCAAAGATGACTATGACACGCTCATAGATGCAGATGCTTTGCTGTTGGTCACAGAGTGGCCTGAGTTTAGAACCCCCAATTTCAACGTAATGGCAAAGCTCATGAAATCTAAAGTCATATTTGACGGTCGAAATATATATGACAAAGCAGAAATGAAATCATTAGGTTTTGATTACTATTGCATAGGATTAAATACAGAAAATTAACAATATTGAATAATGAAACAACGAGTACTTATTACCGGAGCTGCCGGTTTTTTAGGGTCGCACTTGTGTGATAGATTTATTAAAGACGGTTACCATGTAATAGGCATGGACAATCTTATCACAGGTGATATGCGCAATATCGAGCATTTATTCAAATTGCCCGAATTTGAATTTTACCACCACGATGTGTCCAAATATGTACATGTACCCGGCGATATTCATTATATTTTGCATTTTGCATCTCCTGCCAGCCCTATTGATTATTTAAAAATACCAATTCAAACGCTCAAAGTAGGCTCTTTAGGTACACACAATGTGTTAGGTCTTGCCAGAGCCAAAAAAGCACGAATGCTCATAGCTTCTACCTCAGAAGTATATGGCGACCCTACTGTACATCCGCAAACGGAGGACTATTGGGGCAATGTGAACCCTGTAGGACCTCGTGGCTGCTATGACGAGGCCAAAAGATTTCAGGAGGCCATCACCATGGCATATCATCAAGTGCATGGAGTAGAAACACGTATTGTAAGAATATTCAACACCTATGGTCCGCGTATGAGGCTCAACGATGGCAGGGTGCTGCCTACATTTATAGGTCAGGCACTCCGTGGCGAAGACCTTACCGCCTTTGGCGATGGCACACAAACCCGCTCATTTTGCTATGTAGATGATTTGGTAGAAGGTATCACTCGCCTTCTTTTTAGTGATTATTCCCTTCCTGTAAATGTTGGCAACCCACAAGAAATTACTATAAAAGATTTTGCCGAAGAAATCATAAAACTTACAGGTGCCAATACCAAAATCATATATAAACCATTGCCCAAAGATGACCCCAAACAACGCAGACCTGACATATCCTTAGCAAAAAAATTATTGAATTGGGAGCCCAAAATCACACGCGAACAAGGACTTAAGATTACTTACAAATATTTTAAATCACTGCCTGAGTACGATTTGACATTTAGGCAGTTTTCAAATAAATGATAGATTGATAGAATGGAGCAGCATAGAATATTATTTAGCTTTATTTTTAACTTTATGACTGCCATTTGTGTTAACTAGAATATGAATATCACCGAAAATCAAATATTGCAAGCACTCAGCACCGTAGAAGACCCCGATCTGAAAAAAGATTTGGTGACTTTGGGTATGATTACCAATATCATCATCAATGACAATAATGTATCTTTTACTGTAGTGCTTACTACACCCGCTTGCCCACTCAAAGAACTTATCAAGCAAAACTGTATCAGTGCCATACATGAGCATATATCCTCTGACATAGAGGTGACAGTAAATCTCACAGCCACAGTCACTTCAGGGCGCAATGGATCTCCAATTTTGCCACATGTCAAGAATATCATTGCAGTGGCGTCGGGCAAAGGAGGGGTAGGCAAATCTACAGTCACTACTCATCTGGCCATAGCTTTGGCTCAAGCAGGGTCCAAAGTAGGTCTTATAGATGCAGACATATACGGCCCTTCTATTCCTGTAATGTTTGGCATAGAGCATGAAAAGCCTCTCATGCAAACCATAGATGGTAAAGATTATATAGTACCTATCCAGAAATTTGGGGTTAAACTTATGTCTATTGGCTTGCTTGTATCACCTCAAAATGCGGTGGTGTGGAGAGGACCTATGGCAAGCTCGGCATTGAGGCAATTTATTACAGATGTACTTTGGAATGAGCTTGATTATCTATTCATAGATTTGCCTCCTGGCACTGGAGATATACATCTTACATTGGTACAAACAGTGCCTGTCACAGGTGCTGTCATAGTCACTACACCCCAAAAAGTATCTGTAGCAGATGCTCAAAAAGGGCTATCAATGTTTACCCAACCTCAAATAAATGTACCTGTATTGGGAGTGGTAGAAAACATGTCATACTTCATACCCGAGGAACTACCAGATAATAAATATTACATTTTTGGTAAAGATGGGGGCAAAAAACTTGCATCAGATAATAATGTCCCCTTTTTAGGACAAATACCATTGGTACAAAGCATAAGACAAGCTGCCGACGAAGGGCACCAATTAATTAATCAAAATGATAAAATATTTATAGAATTTAATATATTAGCGCAAGAAGTGGCTCGCCAAGTGGCTCTGCGCAATGCCACTATTGAAAAAACGAATAAAGTAGAAATAAAAGTATAAAACATTATATATGGGAATTGCAGAAAAAGTGGATTTGGCATTGAATAACATCCGTCCATATCTGGAAGCAGATGGAGGCAATGTAAAAGTACTTGAAGTGACCGGAGATATGATAGTAAAACTTGAGCTGGAGGGCAACTGTGTCACTTGCCCTATGTCTGTAATGACCATGAAAGCTGGTATTGAAGATACTATCAAAAAAGCATTTCCGGAGATAAAATCTGTAGAGGCGGTGAATGTATAATACAATTATTCCATATCATAAATTATTATATGATATCCTGAAAACAAGTGTATTACCCATCTACAAGCTCCAGTAAGTTAATTTCTTAATCTTACCTCGGTATATCCCTTTCACATCTATCAGTATGGATTTTTCTAAGGTAATATTGGCAAAATATGCCTCATCAAGCCCAATGTATTGGCTGTGTGCTACTGCTAATATCACCGCAGAGTAGCCTTTGTCGGGCTCAGCTTGCAACGATAATCCATATTCCTCCCAAAACTCGTGAGGGTCTGCCATAGCATCTACTATATCTACCTCTATATGATATGCTTTAAGCTCTTGTATGAGGTCTACCACTTTAGAGTTTCTTATATCTTTCACATTTTCTTTGAATGTAGCACCCAATACTAAAACCTTACTTTTAAGTATCTCAATGTTGTTTGATATCATGAGCTGTATGGTGCGCTTGGCAATGTATGGACCCATACCATCGTTTATCTCTCTGCCACTAAGTATTACTTTTGGGAAGTGACCCATATGGTTGGCTTTGAAAGTGAGGTAATAGGGATCTACACCTATACAATGCCCGCCTACTAAACCCGGATAAAATTTTAAAAAATTCCATTTTGTACCTGCTGCCTCAAGCACTTCATATGTATTGATATGAAGCTTGTCAAATATCATAGACAGCTCATTCATCAGAGCTATATTGAGGTCACGTTGGGTATTCTCTATCACTTTGGCTGCCTCCGCCACTTTTATGCTTGAGGCTCTGTGCACCCCTGCATTCACTACCAACTCATATACTTTGCCAATTTGCGCCAATGCATCTTCATCGCAACCTGATACTACTTTTACCACATTATGCAAGGTATGTACTTTATCGCCCGGATTTATTCGCTCGGGCGAATACCCCGACTTGAAATCAGTGATGTGCTTTAAACCTGATATTTTTTCGAGCAGTGGTATGCATTTTTCTTCAGTACATCCCGGATATACAGTGGACTCAAATACTACGTAATCACCTTTTTTCAAATTAGAGGCTACCATTTCTGTGGCAGACATAAGTGCTTTGAGGTCAGGCTGGTTATATTCATCTATAGGCGTAGGTACAGCTATGATAAAAAAATTGACATTGGCTAATAGTTTAGCTTCGTGTGTAAATGTCAATGAGTTGCTTACTTCCTTATCTATTTCTTGCTCGCCGGAGGGGTCATATCCGTCTTGCAAAGATTTTATTCTCTTTTGGTTAATGTCAAATCCTACTACATTCACATATTTGGCAAATGCCAATGCCAAAGGCAATCCTACGTATCCGAGTCCTATCACAGCAAGGGAGCCGTGCTTTTCTATAAGTGATTGGTATATCATTTAAGGGACAAAAATATTAAAAAAAATAGAATTGATAGATTTATATATGTAGCCAAAATCAAAAAACTAATAAAGCTCAAAGCAGATGTGTGAGACGTATGAGTTAGTGAGTAACTGAATTAGTAAGATTGCGATTGAGTGAATTAAATCTTCAATCTTAAAATGTAAAATTTTCACTTTTAATTGTACCCTTTGCTCTTATTCCCTGCTTATTGAATAGTAGATTTTTTGCTTTCACTTATGTTATAAACCCATATTAGAGTAATAATACCTATTATTGCAATCCCTACATATATATATCCTAATATCATAGCTATAGTTTTAATAATTTAAGTCCTGCCAATAAAAAAGAAAGCGTGCCTACCAAACCACCTGTGAGTATAAGTACTTTTTCAAAATTATTAGTATCCATTAATTTAATAAGAAACACTCCCGCAAAAATAAATTTAGATATATCCATTAAATATTTCCCTAATTCTTCTCTTTGTTTGACATTCATATACAAAGGTAACAAAAATTATAGAAACATTCAGTGACTTGGCCGGTAAAATTGTGAGATGTGAGTGAGTGAATTAAATCTTCAATTTATAATTTGCCCTTTACATTTTACCCTTACACCAGTACCAGTTTGCTGTGGTAAGTGTCTGTGAAAGAGGTGACCTGCACAGTGTATATGCCGCAGGCAGGCTGGAGATTATTTTTGACAACTTTCAAAAAGTTTTCAAATAATTGTCGTGCCTCGCACTCGCAATGGCGATAAAAAGATTAATTCTTAAATCAACATTGATCACAGAAATTGCTTATCTCTATCACTCTACTATCAGCAGAGCTTGCATTGTGGCATAGTGCCCGGGGTAGGTACATACTATGGTGTACTCACCGGGAGTAGCAGGTGCTACAAAGTATATACTCTCGTTGCTGCCCGGACCTACCAACTTGGTATGATACAGTACATCAGCAGAAGCAGGCACATAGTGCATTTTAGGACCTTCTAGTCCCATGTTATTAGAAATTTCGCCTATTACATCCCCTTTGCCAGGGTTCACTATTACTACGTTGTGCAGCATGTCGTCTGTGTTGGTAAATGTAAGTTTTATTTTTTGCTTAGCTTTTACTTTTATTTTGTCTTGGTCATAATATAATAATCCGGGTTTGGTACCTAGCAAAATTGTCTTGTCTGCTTTGCCTACCCATGTTGCCGGCATGGTGGTTTGATTTTTTGCAGAACTGTTGGCCTTTGCAGGTTTAGCAGGTTGGGCAACAGGTTTTTCTGCTTTGGCAGGTTGTTTCATGTCGCCCATACTATGACCTGCATGTGCCATAGCTGCCGTCACTTGTACTTTGTCGCCGTCGGGTATCACATTGAGGGTGTAGTATGCAGCATTGTGCAAGAGTGGTTCATCGCTTACAGAGGTTATGTTTTGAAGTTTTATTTCATGAATATATCCTTCTGATAGTTTATTTACCACTATTCTCACGGTTTTATTATCTGATGCAAGTACGGCGGCTTGCACTTTGCGTATAGTATCTCTGATAATTGGGCTGCCATAGTTAGGGTGGTACAAATATGTAAATGAGGTTACTTTATAATTATTAATATTTTCTGCTGATTTTTTTACAGGTTTTATAAATTCTATTTCAAAGCCGTCAGGTTTTGCTTTTACAGTTTTCATTTCAAAAGGTATATCGCCAGTCCACACCAATTTTTGCAAAGAGAATGGCTTACCACCCGATGATTCCCAACCTCTGCCTGTACCTCCTATGTACATATCGTTTTGCTTGCCCCACGCCATTCTCAGTACCCCTGAGGCAAATCCTTTTTTGAAATCAAAAGCAGCCCCTTGATACACTCCTTTTACTTTTTCAAGATATAGCCTCATGATTTTGCTTTGGGCTTGGTCACCTATAAATATTTGATTATCAAAAAATGGTGCAAATTCTATATCTGAATTATTTTGCAACATATCAGAAGTAGATTGCCCCATGACTGAGTGAGGAAGTGTAATGGCTTGTGGTTTTATGGCTTTATTTTTTTTTGAAAGTTCATAAAGAGTTGCCTTTTTTCTTTTCAGTTCGCTAAGTTCTGCTACTTCCATGTAGTTTTTGTCAAATTCAAGCATTGTAGCTATATCATTAATGGTAAGTTTCACAGGATTGTCGGGTAGCGATGCCCATACCAAGCTGGCAGGGTTACCTACAAAGTTTCCACGCTCTATGTGTGTGATGCCTCCTGAACCCACCCAATCGCCTTGGTTTTCAGAATAAAAATAATCGTTGTTTTCATGTACATAAATACCGCAAGGCGACCTTAAGCCTGATGCCACAGGGGTGATTTTGCCATCGGGCGATATTTTGAGCATAAAACCTCTATAGGGCACATAGCTACGTGCCAGCCACCATTTAGACGGGTCAAAACCAATGTTGGTAGTGATAATGAAGTTGCCATCTTTGTCTATTTTAGGACCAAATGAAAACTCATGATAGTTGCCTGATAGGGGCCATGAGGCTACCACTTCAAATGCATCTGCTTTGCCGTTGTGGTCATAGTCTATTAGTCGTGTGAGTTCGCCACGTTGTGCGCAGTATAGTAATCCGTCTTTATAGGCAAGTCCTAATATTTCGTGAAGTCCTTCGGCATATTTGGTATAGCGCGGCGGATTATTATTGATTAATGATGGATTTTCTACTAACCATACTTCACCTCTGCGGGTGCTTACTGCAAGTTTGCCATCGGGCATTGATACCAAACCGCCTACCTCCATGATGATTTCCGGAGGCATAGGGAGTGTGACTATTTTATAATAATCGTCCTCAGTCTTTGTTTGTGCAAATGATGCAAATACTATGGTTAGTATTATACAAATAGTGGAAAATGATTTACAGATATTATTCATAAATAGTTACCAAATAATTGAATATGAAGCCTTTGATTGATTGCCTGAGACAGCCAAAGGTAGAATTAACTGTTTGCCACCCGGACTATTTCTCAGAAGTGCTTTGGCACCTGCTTCAAGAATGATGTAGCAACCTAAAGTTTCGTCATAATATTTTATGTCATTTATTTTTATAATATTATCTGATTCGTTTATCAAGCAATAATATTTTGATTTGTCATTGCCTACTGTTATTTCACGCTTTATACCTAATCCATTATCTGCGGTAGTATATACATCATTCACAGATTTAGCTTCCATATTATATGAAAATCTAACATTACTACTTTCTGTATAATATCCTTTGAATGTGACATTCTTGGGATTTATGGTATCAGGCCATGATTGTGCTTCGGTCTCCAATACAGCTAATGAAGGTTTGTTGGCAAATATCATTGGGGTGCCCAAGGTTTGTACCTCTCTGCCTCCTCTATCTATCCATGCTTCTGACATGTTTAGAAAATGACCTCTCCAGCATTGTATAAGTGAAAAATTCAGTGGATTTACAGTAAAATTTACGGAGGTTGGCATGCCTACACTGGCTGCATGGGTCAATATTTTGCCTCTGTGTTTCACAAATGTGCGATATACTTTGATATCAGGCGATGTAAGTATCTCCAATTGCAGTGGTTTAGAAGCGGGGGGCAATGCACTGGCAGAATTTATGCCTTGTTTTTTTAGCCCCTGTCCAGAAATAAGTATGCCAAATCCGGGGTTGAGCCATGACCAGTTTTTCCAATGTGCAGCATATACTGTATGTGTACCTTTATTAAGATTTTTTGTGCCTATTACTTTCACATGTTTGTCTACAAATGTGCGTGTCACATAGCCATTGTTTGCTTTTACAAGTGTGTCGCCGTCTACGGCTAGGATGCCTCTGCCGTTCATTTCAAGTTCAAAGTTATATATCCCGCTATTGGGTAAAGTAATATTTGCAAAATATTCTATGGCATATCCGTCTGTCTTTTCTAAAAAACCGATGTCAATTTTAGGTGTTTCACCTGTTTTTAGGGGTTTAAAATCCCAAATATTAAATTTCTGGTCAAATTTTTGCTCGTAATATTTATATTTTACATTGCTCACTTCTATTTTCACCGATTTATCAAACAAAAAATAGTTCATGTTTTTTATCGCTATAGGGCCATGGTCGCCCTGTATGCGCAGTGGTGCACGCTCTACCTCATTATCTGATATAGCACCGCGAGTAGGTCCGGGCAGGTTTATATTTTGTTGCACTATTTTATCATTGAGTGTCACGCTTATTATTACCGCATCTTTTATTTTTTTGCCGTTTTTAAATATTGGGGCTTCAAATACAATTTTCATTTTGTTCCAAGTTCCGGGTATTTTCATGGGGCATGAGAGCGGTGCTACGCCATTGTATCCTTTTTGTCCGTCGGGTAGGGCTTCATTCCATTGCTCATATATACCTCCGCAATCGCTATGAGTGAATGTACTTTTTGCCCAGCTGTCATAGAGTTGTACTTCATATCTGCCCATAAGATAAATGCCTGAATTTGAGTTTTTTGGCATCATAAATTCAAACTCCAGCTCCATATCGCCGTGTTCAAATTTTGTGAAAATATCATCATTTTTGCCTTGTATGGGTTTGTTTACCAATATTCCTGTACCATTGGTGATGCTTATGTCTTGACTTTTGGTGTAGTCACTTGATACACTGCCTGCTACAGTCCAATTGGCAGTACTTTGGCTGAAAGCACTCAGGTCATTCATACTGACGGGTACAAATTGTGATACTGCAATAGTGCATGTTAGCGTAAAAAATATAGCTATAGAATATTTCATTATTATATTTTCTAAAAGTAAAAACTGTGGCAATATTACTACATAAAATATGAATATTATAAGTTTTTTATGGAAATATTATGAATATATATGCTTTGAGGTGTAAAAAACTTGTGTTATTTTTTGGATGATTGATTGCATTCGTCACTGCGAGCTTAGTGAAGCAGTATCAAAATGAAAAGGAAATGGATTAGTTTGCTTCGTGCCTTGCAATGTATTATATTTGACAACTATCAAAAAGTTGTCAAATATTGTTTGTGTAAAATATTTCACAATTCCAAATGATGAAATGGGATTCTTGTTAAAAATGTTAAACGAAAAGTCATAATTACCTGACAAAATTTCAGGATATTAATTTTGGCATATTCATTGCGGGGTATAGTTTGCGTTTTTACACGATTATTACCTATTAATTAAATACTATGAACATAGCCGTTCAAAACCTTACCAAAACATACGGATATCAATATGCCGTGAACAATATATCATTTAATGTAAATAAAGGTGAAATATTAGGATTTTTGGGTCCTAATGGTGCTGGCAAAACCACCACTATGAAAATGATAACGGGGTACATAGGCATTGGCACAGGAGAAATACTCATAGGCGACAAATCTATCAAAGACTTTCCTGATGACCTCAAAAAAAATATAGGGTACTTGCCCGAGCACAACCCGTTGTACTTGGATATGCCGGTGATAGACTATTTGTCGTTTTGTGCCAAACTGCAAGGAGTGACAGGTAGTAAAAATGATGAAAGAGTACGCAAAATGGTAAAAGATTGTGGACTGAATGCCGAAAAGCACAAAAAAATAGGGGAATTGTCCAAAGGCTACCGCCAGCGTGTAGGGCTTGCCCAAGCTATGATACATGACCCTGAAATATTGATACTTGATGAACCTACTACAGGTCTGGATCCTAATCAAATAGTAGAAATTAGGCAGCTCATTAAAGAACTTGGCAAAGAAAAAACAGTGATATTGAGCACACATATATTGCCTGAAGTAGAAGCTACCTGCGACCGTATACTTATCATCAACAAAGGCAGAATAGTAGCAGACGGCACCCCTGAGACACTCAGAAGACAATCTCAAGGCAGCGAAATTGTGAGGGTGATAATAGAAGATGGTGCAGCCAATGACATATCTGAAAGTCTTAAAAACCTGTCCTCAGTATCGTCTGCAGTACTGATTGATGCTCAAAATCAATTATTTGAAATACATAGTAAAGAGGGGATGAGCTCACGCAGAGAGGTGTTTTACCTTTGCAAAAATAATAATTGGGTCATTACCCAAATGATACCTGTGGAAACTCGCCTCGAAGATATATTCAGAAACTTAACTTTAAATTGATATAATTCATTACCTAAATAATATAATAATGACTAAAATACTTATCATAGCTCAGCGCGAACTGGAGTCATTTTTTGACTCTCTCATAGCCTACGTCATGCTTGCACTTTTTTTAGGCTTTAGTGGTTTTTTCACATGGCTGTACGGGGCAGATATATTTTTGGTTGGCCAAGCCAGCCTTAGAGTGTTTTTTTCTATTGCCTATTGGACATTGTTTTTCTTTATACCTGCCATCACCATGAAACTGCTGGCAGAAGAAAACAAATCAGGCACTATAGAGCTATTGCTTACCAAAGCAGTGTCGGACAGAGAGGTGATATTGGGTAAGTTTTTATCCGCATTTGCACTCATATTTATTGCACTCCTGTTTACACTGCCATATATATTTACAGTAGCTTTCATCGGAAACCTTGACCTTGGCGAAACAATTTGTGGATATTTGGGCTTACTTTTGTTAAGTGCTGCATACATAAGTATAGGTATATATGCAAGCTCTGTGACCTCTAACCAGATAGTAGCATTCCTTACCTCATTATTTGCAGGCTTGTTTTTCCAAATTATTTTTGATGTATTGGCAGGCAATTTTACAGGATTTATAGGTCAAATATTACAATTTCTGAGTCTATCAGCTCATTTTGAAAGCATATCGCGCGGAGTGCTTGACTCCAAAGACATTATATATTTTGCGAGTATCACTATTTTGGGTCTATATTTCTCAGAATTAGCACTTTATAAACGCAAAAACTAACCTTTATATCATCAAACCATATTTATTAATATGAAAAACAAAATTTTGATATTATCCTCTGCCATAGTAGTGATATTCATCCTTATCAATATTCTTTCAGACGACTACTATTTTCGCATAGACCTCACCAAAGATGGCAACTACACCCTAAGCGATGCTACCAAAAATATGCTCAAAAATCTTGACCAACCTGTGACAGTGAAGGCATATTTCTCAGAAAATCTTCCTCCTGATATTGCCAAAGCACGCCGCGATTTTAAGGAATTATTGATAGAATATGGCAGAGTATCGGACGGAAATGTGGTGTATGAGTTTATTAACCCCAACGAAAAAGAAGACAAAGAGCGCGAGGCCCTTGAGAATGGCATACAACCCGTAATGATAAATGTGCGTGAAAAAGACCAAATGAAACAGCAAAAAGCATACTTAGGTGCCATTGTGAAAATGGGTACTCAAAAAGATGTGATACCCTTTATGCAACCGGGGGGTGCGCTCGAATACTCACTCTCTACCTCCATAAAAAAAGTGAGTGTGACTGATAAACCTACATTAGGGTTTTTGCAAGGTCATGGCGAGCCCTCACTTCAAGAACTGTCGCAGCTTATGGCACAACTTAGCATACTCTATGATGTGCAACCGGTAAATGTAAATGACACCACACCCATTGCTCAAAATATAAAAACATTGGTTATCATACGACCTACTGACAGTATACCTATGAGTCACTTGATAAAAATAGAGCAGTACGTAGCCGGTGGTGGCAAGCTGGCAATAGCCATACAAAGGGTGAAAGGCAATCTGCAGAATGCTACAGGAGCAGCCCTAAACACCGGATTGGAAAACTATTTAATGTCAAAAAATATTATAATTGATGAAAATTTTGTGGTAGATGCTCAATGTGGTGCTGTCACCGTGCAGCAGCAGCAAGGCTTTTTTAACTTTGCCTCACAAGTACAATTTCCATACTTCCCCATCATTACCAACTTTGCAGACCACCCTGTGGTAAAGGGTCTGGAGTCTGTATTTTTGCCATTTGCCTCCGAAATCCGCTACAAAGGTGACTCATCTATAAAGTTTGTGCCATTAGCGTTTACATCAGACAAATCAGGGGTGAACCGTGCGCCGCTATATTTCAACATAGAAAAACAATGGACTGAGGGCGACTTCCCTATGAGCAAACAAGTAGTGGCAGCAGCTTTGGAGGGCAACATAGCTGGGGCAAAAACTAAAATTGTAGTGATAGCCAACGGCGACTTTTGTGTAAGTGGTGGGCGTGATAGCAGGCAGCAACTACAACCCGACAATGTGAATCTCATGGCAAATGCTATAGACTGGCTATCTGATGATACAGGCTTGATAACTCTACGTACCAAAGGTGCATCATCAAGACCTATAAACCAAATGGAGGACAGCACCAAATCATTGCTCAAATATCTTAACTTTTTCATTCCCATAGCATTGGTGATAGGCTACGGTGTGTATAGGTCTCAGTGGCGCAAAAGCCAGCGCATAAGGCGCATGGAAGAAAACTATGTGGGTTAATGAATATATTATTTCTTGAATGCTGATTAATACCAAATCAGCAGCGCAAACCTTCAAGGAAAACTTAACGGTTTTATGAATGACATGTATAGAAAGCTTAAAACTGCCTTAAAAATCGTACATCATTTTCAGAAAAAAGCCTCAAATCATTGATTTGATACTTGAGCATAGTGATGCGCTCTATGCCCATGCCAAATGCAAAGCCTGTATATTTTACCGGGTCTATACCGGTATTTGTGAATACATTAGGATCTATCATGCCCGAGCCGCCTATCTCTACCCAGCCACTGTGCTTGCATATATTGCACCCGCTGCCTCCGCAAATATGACATGATATGTCTATCTCTGCACTTGGTTCTGTAAATGGGAAAAATGATGGTCGAAATCTTATTTTGGTATGGCTGCCAAACATTTCTTTGGCGAAGTAATATAGTGTGTTTTTCAAATCTTTGAAACTTACATTTTCATTCACATAAAAACCTTCTAGTTGGTGAAAAAAGCAATGTGCACGCGCAGATATTGCTTCATTTCTATATACCCTGCCCGGAGCCAATGTGCGAATGGGAGGCTTTTGATTTTCAAATACCCGTACCTGTACCGAGGAGGTGTGTGTGCGCAAAGTAATGTCAGGATTGGAATGTACAAAAAATGTGTCTTGCATATCTCTGGCCGGATGGTTTGGAGCAAAATTGAGTGCCGAAAAGTTGTGGTGGTCATCTTCAATCTCAGGACCCTCAGACACATTAAAACCTATAGACTGAAATATCTCTATCATTTCGTGCTTAATAATAGATATTGGATGCCTGCTGCCCAATAAGTGTGGAATATTGGGTAGCGAATAGTCAAAGTCTGAGTTTTCTTTAAGGGTATCTTTAACTTGAATATTATTTTGAATAGTTTCTAATATCTGCTCTGCTTGTATTTTGAGTTTGTTTATTTGGGCACCATATATTTTTTTTTCATCGGGAGTCATTGTTTTGAGCTCATCAAAGAGCAATGAAATTTTGCCTTTTTTGCTAAGATATTGTATTCTGAACAAGTCAGCGTCTGGTGCATTGGTTAAGTCTGTCGCATTTAATTCGGCAGATATGTCTTCTATGTTATTTTTCATGGCAATTTTAATTAATAATACTAAAATGTAGATTTAATATCTCTGAATAGGTGGTTAGAAAATGGAATGAGCCATGTAAATAATGACATGCCACGAGGAGGTATTTTGCTCAAAAAATCATATATCACAGCACCATCGGTGTAGGGCAATACCCATTCAAAATTAGATATTTTGATTAACCATACCAACACCCCTGTGATGAAAGCCCACATAAGCACTCCTATGATAGCACCTGCTGTATTGTCTAATGTGCCTGCAAATATGCTGAACGACAAGGTTTGCTTAAGAGCCATTCCCAATAAATATACACCTGTGTATATGGCCAAAAATATGAGCATAAACGCAACAAATGGCAGTAAATCAGGCATTTGAGAAAATGAACTTTGCAACATTTTTATCCCCATTTGTAATAGTTTGAAGGCTCCTATGGTGCCTAATGCTATAGCTAATAAGGTAAATACTGTCATTACAAACCCTTTTTTGTATCCGTCATAGGCTCCGTATATGAGGGGTATTAGTAATATAAAATCAATCGGTTTCATTCAATATTGTTTTGTTTTTTTCATAAATATTAATAAATATATGTGCACTTATGGTATTGGTGTAGTATGATACACTGCTCAAGCCTTGAGGTTGTATAATGTTTGTAAAAGGGTTGTAAAACCTATAGGTGATTTGTACCGTTGCTAATGGCATACTGTAGCCCAACCCGGCTCCAAGTAATATGCCAAACTGTAATGGATTTGTTTGCTTATATTGTGTGTCAGGTTCATAATTAAAATATGAAAAATTGTATCTGCGTTCAGTGTCATATTGCTCGTCTGATCCAAAAGCAAAACCCACTTGTACCCCTTCTTGTAATATAATTTTGAAACGGCTGTTGAGCAGCTCAAAATGTGCCAGCAATGGTGCAGAAAGGTTATGTATATTTCTTATATATGCAAGAGGCTTATTATCATACATAGTAGTGGTAGAAATATTAAGCCCAGTTTTGTGATAGTTGAGTTCTATGTGGATGCCTAAGTTTTTGTGGGTTTTGTGCTGTATGACTACTCCAAATCCCACACTTGACACAGAATTGTATGTATATTTTGGCAATGGTACACTGGTGAATGGAGAGGTTACATTTCCCATGCCCATAGTTAAATTACTTACAGTCAACCCTATCTTTAAAGATTTTTGAGCATATATATCATTATGGTGTGCAGCCACAGATGTAAATATTAGCGCAGCAATAATTGTCTTAACCTTAGCCAAGCAGATTTTTTGCCAAAGTGGATATCAATTTGCCATCTGCCATGCCTGCCAACTCTTTGGAGGCTACTGCCATTACTTTGCCTAAATCCGATGGTCCGGCAGCACCTACATTTTTGATAATTACTTGGAGCTTTTGCTTTACCTCATCTTCGCTGAGCTGCTTGGGCAAAAATTTTTCTATAATTATCAGTTCTTTCTCTTCTGCATCAGCAAGGTCGTTTCTGTTATTTGCACGAAAGGTTTCTAACGATTCTTTTCTTTGTTTGGCAGCTTTAGTCAGTAGCTTTATTTCAGTGTCTGTGCTTAGCTCGCCCTGTTGCCCTTCTGCGGTTTCTGCCAATAGTATCATAGATTTTATACCGCGTAGTGCACGTAGTGCATCTTGGTCTTTGGCTTTCATGGCTTCTTTTATTTCGGCATCTATTTTTATTTTTAGCGACATCTTTATGATTTATGATTTATGATTTATGATTTATGATTTATGATTTATGATTTATGATTTATGATTTATGATTTATGATTTATGATTTATGATTTATGATTTATGATTTATGATTTATGATTTATGATTTATGATTT
>JANRIG010000024.1:0-49304 GCA_033765235.1 Cytophagales bacterium
AGAATTTACAGTAGTTGATTCTATTTTAGATTTGATAACCGAATCCGCTGTTTTTTTTTCTTTTGTACAAAAGGTAAAAAGTATCAAAACTAAAAAGGGTAATGTCTGATTCTTCATGGTTTTATTAAAATTTCGCCCAACATCCTTGTTTACGCAATGCAATTGCGCCTATTTCACATTTAGTGGTAATCATTTGCGCTGCTTCATTGCTAATTTTTGTCCCGTTCATATCCTTTGATTTCATACCTACAACATTACTCAATCTGTTTCATATTTCCAAATTATCTACATAGTCTTTATAGGTCTATTTTCATATAATACATAAATTTATTTTTTATGGCCATAGTTTCCACTAACCATAGAAATTAGCGTAGCTGATTTACTTCAATAACATAATATCTTAATAATAAAAAATTAAACCCATTAAGGCATACATATACATGACCAAACGCTTGTATAGTATGACCATCACAGCTAAAATTATTTCACACTGCACCAACTATATTGATTATTACAGTATTATCAATACATTTGCAATGCAATAGTTTTATAGATGGCAAATAAGCTACTTATTTTCAGCATTATACAGGTGTTTTCGCATATTTTACTATGTCAAAACACTATACCTGCCAATAGCATTTCGGATGACAGACCTGCAAAATATGCGCTGGTAGGAGCCACCGTATATATAGATTATCAAAACTATATGACAGATGCTACTATATTGATAAACAAATCAAAAATAGAAGCAGTAGGCAAAAATTTACCCATTCCCAATCAATACACCATCATATCTATAGCAAGACTTTTCATATATCCCTCGTTTATAGACCTGCATAGTTCATACGGCTTAGAAACTGCCAAAACTATACCGCCCACCTCATCGCCCTATGCCCCCAATACAAAAGGTGCTTATGGAGCCAATGATGCCATTAAGTCATACCAAAATGCATATGCTAATTATAAAAATGATGCATCGGCTGCCGAAACCTACCGTGCCTCAGGATTTGGCATAGTACTCACCCACCATCATGATGGCATAGCTAGAGGTACAGGTGCACTGGCTGCACTGAGCGAAAAAAAAGAAAACGAAAACTTGTTGATAGAAAAAGCAAGCAAACATTTCTCATTTGATAAAGGCACTTCTGCACAATACTATCCAGGCTCACTCATGGGTAGTATAGCATTGCTGAGGCAGACTTTGAGCGATGTGCTGTGGTATGAAAATAACACATCTAAACCCCAAAAAATCATCCCGTTGCAAGCACTCACAGATACTAAAAACTTAACCTCTTTTTTTGAAACCAATGACAAGTCCAATGTACTCAGGGCAGCTAAAATAGCCAAAGAGTGGAACTATAAATTCATCATCAAAGGAGGTGGCAACGAATATCAAAAAATCAACGAAATAAAACAAGCAGGCATATCACTCATTGAGCCTGTAGTTTTTCCACAAGGATTTGATACTGATGACCCTATAGATGCCTCGCTCATCACCTACTACCAACTCAAGCATTGGGAGCAAGCACCGTTCAACCTATATTACCTTTGGAAAGAAAATATACCCTTTGCCATCACCTCTCATGGGCTCAAAGACAAAAATCAATTACTGCCCAATTTACGCAAATGTATAAAAGCAGGACTACCTGCTGCCGAAGCCCTCAAAGCACTTACCTACACGCCTGCTGCTTGGCTCAACGTACAAAATATGGCAGGAGCCATAAAACCAGGGTATTTAGCCAATTTCATCGTTTGCTCTGATAGTTTATTCTCTCCCGACAACAAAATATATGAAAACTGGGTGCTTGGTGAAAAATATACCGTGCAAGCCATGCCATTAAAAGACATTAGAGGCAACTATCAGCTCAATATCATCATAGATACTACTGCTAATATATTACCCACCGCTTTTAACTTAAACATAAAAGGCAAAATAAATGCGCTTGAGCTTGAGCTGCAAAACGATACTGCCAAAGCCAAAGCTACCTGCACCTATGGAAATGATTTTGTACAAATCCAATTCACTTGGAAAAATCAACCCATAAAACTATCAGGTTGGATCACAAACAACACTTGGTCCGGATTGGGCGAAGATGAGAAAAATAACATGTTCAAATGGCAAGCCACATTAGACATGGCATTTAAAAACGTAGAAATTACAGACTCGGCACGTTTGGCAAATATTAAAACTAAACAAAAAGAAGACTCAATATATAAAGTAGTGACACCCCTCATTTACCCATTTATGTCATACGGTACTCGTGCATTGCCTAAGCCACGCAAAGTGCTCTTCAAAAATGCCACTGTGTGGACTAACGAAAACGAAGGCAACCTCAAAAACACAGATGTACTTGTAGAAAACGGCAAAATAATAACCATAGGCAAGATAACAGGCATAAAGCCTGATACTACCATAGACTGTACCGGAAAGCACCTCACAGCAGGCATCATAGACGAGCACTCACACATAGCCATCAGAGGTGGTGTGAACGAGTGTACAAACTCCATCACTGCAGAAGTAAGAGTAGGCGATGTGATAAACAATGAAGATGTGAACATATACCGCAACCTTGCAGGAGGCGTTACTATGGCACAATTGCTCCACGGCTCATGCAATGCCGCAGGTGGGCAATCTGCTGTCATAAAACTACGCTGGGGGCAAAGTGCAGAAAATATGAAATATGACAAAGCCTCACCATTTATCAAATTTGCCTTGGGCGAAAATGTAAAGCAAAGCAACTGGGGCGACAGCTATACCGAACGGTACCCACAAACACGAATGGGAGTAGAGCAAATATACATAGATGCTTTTACCAGAGCATTGGAATATGAAAAAATGATGAAAAACGCTGCCTCTGCTAAGCCTCCGGTAGCATTCCCACGCCGCGATTTGCAAATGGAAACATTACTCGAAATCATTAATAAAACACGCTTTATCACGTGCCACTCCTACGTACAGTCTGAAATAGTGATGCTCATGCGTGTGGCAGAGCAGTTTGGTTTTAAGGTAAATACATTCACACACATACTCGAAGGCTACAAAGTAGCCGACAAAATGAAAGCCCATGGTGCGGGCGCATCCACCTTTGCCGACTGGTGGGCCTACAAAAATGAAGTAAAAGATGCCATACCCTACAATGCAGCCATATTGCACAAAGTAGGAGTAGTCACCGCCATAAACTCAGACGATGCCGAAATGTCGCGCAGGCTCAATCAAGAAGCTGCCAAGGCTGTAAAATATGGCGGTGTGAGCGAACTTGAAGCATGGAAAATGGTGACACTCAACCCTGCCAAGTTGCTGCACCTAGACACCTACACAGGAAGCATAAAACCCGGCAAAGATGCAGACATAGTGCTGTGGGACAATAACCCACTCTCTATCTATGCCAAAGTATTACAAACGTATGTAGACGGTGTGCTCATGTATGATGTAAATGATGACAAGCTGCGCCAAAAAATAATGCAAGATGATAGAATAGCCATCATGAAGAAGATGAAAAAATCAAAAAAAGATGGTGAAAGCGTACAAAAACCTGCATATTCGCCCCAAAAAACATACCATTGCGAAGACAAGGAAATAGATTATTTGTACTATGAATAAAGAATATACACTTTATCACAACAATTTCATCACTTGCTCCACTTGCAATTCTACGCTATCCTCACCATTGAGCCAATGTATCACATACCCTTCACGCTCCATCTTACGATACCATGTCATTTGTCGTTTGGCATATTGGTGAATGGCAATAGTAAGCCTTTCTTTCATTTCATTATACGTCATATTGCCTGTAATATAGTCTGAAATATATTTATACTCCATACCAAGCCGTTGGCACACTTCATGGCTTATATGATGCGCAAGTAGCGTTTGTACCTCTTCTACAAGTCCGTTATTAAGTCTGTATTCCAATCTGTCAGTAATATTTTCTCGCTGCTTTTGAACATTGTTTTTTATACCAAATATAATGGGTACGGGCAATGACTGTGTAGGGTGTAAGTATGTATCTTTATGTATGAATAAATAATGTGATATTTCTATAGCTCTAAGTGTACGCTTGGCTGTAGATAGGTCTGCAAGCAGGTGATATGGTGTATGAGGCATATTCATAAAATATTCCTTAAGTGCATCATGTGAATAGTGAATATACTCTGTGCGAAGCGCTTCATTTGCAGGTATTGATGTGTACATACTGTTTTCGAGCACTGCCTGCACATACATGCCTGTACCTCCGCACAATATAGGTATTTTGTGCTGTAATGTTATTTGGTTATATATTTCATAAAAATCATGTTTATACCTATGCACATGATAGGTGTCTGTAGGCTCACATATATCTATTAGGTGGTATGGTACAGGTGCGCCATTCACTACATAATCATCATAGTCTTTGCCTGTGCCAATATTGAGCATTCGGTACACCTGTCTTGAGTCTGCAGATATTATTTCAGTATTCAACTTCTGAGCTACACGTGCTGCCAGTTTTGTCTTGCCCGCCGCAGTAGTACCTATGATTACTATGAGATTATAATTCATTTATCAATAAAAAAATAATATGCTGTAGTATTGTAAGTACTAATTGAGCGAGAGTGCAGGAAACATAAATGACGCAGAGTTGTGAAACATCAGCTCTACCAACTCATATTGAATATACTCTCTAATAGGAAAGCCATCTAATGCTTTTTGCGCCTTTTTTTTGCTCGATGTAGCGAGAGTGACCCATAACATAGACCTATCAAGTGATAGACTATATCCTGTCACCACACCATTGTGCATGAGCTCGTCTATATACAACCTTTGCTCCGGCATCAGGTTGTTAAAATCATCTTCCAACACATCCGGCAAGGTCACTATGGCTATGAATTGATACATCGGGATATAATTTTGAATATTTTACATGAATACAACTTATCAATAATAAGTAAATCAATAACAATGTTTTGCACATAATGCAAAAAGTAATATTTTTTGTAATTATTGATATATTTATATTAACATAAAAGTCTGTTCTTACATTCATTATATTACCACAGTGGATTATTTTTTTCTTTTATAGGGCAATAATATATAATATAACCTATATTTTATTGAACTTTTCAAACAATAATACGTATAACACTTTTATTTTTTCACTTACCCCTTTATTTTAATAATCCAATTTATTATATTTGAATTCTATGTGGTTAAATATTTATTAACTTATCGTTAAATTAATGTAAACTTATTGAGCTAATATTAATACTTAACGAAAATATACATTATAATCGTAAAAAATGACTGAAAATTTACAAAATCAAGGCTTATATCACCCCTCATTTGAAAAAGATGCATGTGGCATAGGTTTTGTAGCCAACCTCAAAGGTCGCAAATCTCATCAGATAGTAAATGATGCCCTGCACATGCTCACACGTATGTACCACCGCGGAGCCTGTGGCTGTGAGGTGAATACAGGCGACGGTGCCGGCATACTTTTGCAGTTGCCTCATGAGTTTTTTGTAAGTGAATGTATAAAATTAGGTTTCAAATTGCCCGAATTTGGCAAATACGGCGTAGGAATGATTTTTTTTCCGTCCGATGAAAAAGTAAAAGAAGACTGCCGCGAAATACTCAATAGAAATATAGAAAAATTAGGTTTTAACCTTTTAGGCTACCGCAAAGTACCTACAGACAATATCAAATCAGACATAGGACCTACCGCCTTGCTTGCAGAGCCCTCGGTAGAGCAAGTGTTTGTGCAGCCTCATGACGAAGCCATCAGCCCCGAAGCCTTTGAGCGTAAGCTTTTTATTCTACGCAACTATGTCTCCAAAATCATCAATGAATCTGTAACTAAAGTAAACAATGAGTTTTACTTCACCTCATTTTCATACAAAACTATAGTTTACAAAGGCCAGCTTACCACTCATCAGGTAGAGCCATATTTTCCTGATTTACAACGTCAAGAGGTGGTATCTGCTTTGGCTGTAGTACATTCACGCTTTTCTACCAATACCTTCCCCTCATGGAAACTTGCACAACCGTTTAGATATCTGGCACACAATGGTGAAATAAACACTGTGAAAGGCAATGTGAATTGGGTCAAAAGCAATGAACCTATGTTGGAGTCTTCATTCTTTACCAAAGAAGAGTTGGAAATGATAAAACCTGTGTGCAACCACTTAGACTCAGACTCTGCAAACCTTGACTACGTAGTAGAGCTGCTCACCCTTTCAGGCAGGTCGCTCCCACATGTGATGATGATGCTTGTACCCGAAGCTTGGGATGGCAATGAGCAAATGGAAGAGTGGAAAAAAGCATTTTATGAATACCATGCCTCCATCATGGAGCCATGGGATGGTCCTGCATCCATATCATTTACCGACGGCAAAATAGTAGGTGCCACCTTGGACCGCAACGGATTGCGCCCCTCCAGATACTGCATTACAGACGATGATACTGTGATAATGGCATCAGAAGCAGGAGTAATAGAAGTAGAACCCTCCAAAATAGTACTCAAAGGAAGACTGCAAGCCGGGCGCATGTTTATTGTAGACTTGGAGCAAGGACGAATAGTGAGCGACGATGAACTAAAAAAAGAAATATGCTCAAAAAAGCCGTACAGAGAGTGGCTCAACAAATATAAGATAAACCTCAAAGACCTGCCTGCCGCACACCGTACATACTTGCCACTCGAAGGCAACCTCTTACTCAAAAAACAACTAGCATTCGGATACACCTCCGAAGACCTCAAAATGATAATAGCTCCTATGGCAGAAGACGGCAAAGAACCTGTAGGCTCCATGGGCAACGATACTCCACTTGCCATACTATCAGACCAAGCACAGCACATATCCAGCTATTTTAAGCAACTGTTTGCACAAGTCACCAATCCTCCCATAGACCCTATCCGTGAGCGAATGGTCATGTCATTGGTATCATATATAGGAGGCTCTCTCAATGTGCTGGACGAAACCCCGAAACATTGCCATACTGTATATGTAAACCAACCTGTCTTGAGTAACAAAGAACTTGAAACGCTTAGGTACATTGACCACGCTCATTTCCAAACCAAAACAATACCAATAGTATTCTTTGCTGATAAAAAACAAGGAACACTACAACGATCGCTCGACAAAATATGCCAGTATGCAGCAGATGCTGTAGATGACGGCTATGAAATAATACTACTTTCAGACAGAGGTATAGACAGTGACCATGCCCCCATACCTTCTATATTGGCTACAGCAGCAGTGCATCATCATTTGATAAAACGTGGTTTGCGCTCCAAAGTAGGGTTGGTAGTAGAGGCAGGCGATGTATGGGAAGTACACCATTTTGCTTTGCTAATTGGGTATGGCGCATCGGCCGTGAACCCATATTTAGCTTTTGAAACTATAAACGCACTCAAAAAAGAAAGAGTCATTAAAGTAGATTATACTGAGGAAAAACTACACTACAACTATATAAAAGCGGTAGGCGATGGTTTGCTTAAAATTATGTCTAAAATGGGCATATCTACTATACAGTCATATAATGGTGCTCAGATATTTGAAGCATTGGGCATTAGTAAAAAGGTGATTGACAAATATTTCACAGGCACAGTATCGCGCATAGAAGGACTTGACTTGGATGGCATAGCCAAAGAAGCAAATATTAAGCACAGCTTAGCATTTCCCGAAAAAGAAATACCCAATACCAAACTTGAAGTGGGTGGGGTGTATCAATGGAAACGCCGCGGCGAATTTCATCTTTTTAACCCCGAAAGCATCCATTTGCTACAATTATCTACACGCAAAGGCGACTATAGCTTATTCAAGAAATTTACCAAACTCATGAATGAGCAAACTCGCAAAGCTTGTACACTGCGTGGACTACTAAGATTTAAACCCACACATTCTATATCTATAGATGAGGTAGAGCCTGTAGAAAGTATAGTAAAAAGATTTGCTACAGGTGCCATGTCGTTTGGCTCTATATCACATGAGGCACACAGTACACTGGCAGTGGCCATGAATAGGCTCGGAGGCAAAAGCAATACAGGCGAAGGTGGCGAAGATGAAATAAGATATGAAAAACTTGCCAATGGCGACTCTATGCGCTCATCTATAAAGCAAGTAGCATCTGCAAGATTTGGGGTAACCTCTCGATACCTCACAGAAGCAGATGAGTTGCAAATAAAGATGGCACAAGGTGCAAAACCCGGCGAAGGCGGACAGCTGCCCGGTCACAAAGTAGATGAATGGATAGGCAAAGTAAGGCACTCCACTCCCGGAGTAGGACTCATATCGCCACCACCTCACCATGATATATACTCTATTGAGGACTTGGCACAATTAATTTTTGACCTAAAAAATGCCAATCGCAAAGCGCGCATAAGCGTGAAGTTGGTATCAGAAGCCGGTGTAGGTACTATAGCTGCCGGTGTGGCCAAAGCCAAATCAGATGTGGTACTCATAGCAGGTCATGACGGAGGCACAGGTGCCTCTCCGGTAAGTTCTATACGACATGCAGGCTTGCCTTGGGAGCTGGGTCTTGCCGAAACTCACCAAACATTGGTAAAAAATAAACTAAGAAGCAGAATAGTGGTGCAGACCGATGGACAATTGCGCACAGGAAAAGACCTGGCAGTAGCAGCCATGTTGGGTGCTGAAGAGTGGGGTATAGCTACAGGCGCTTTGGTAGTAGAAGGATGCATTATGATGCGCAAATGCCACCTCAATACATGCCCGGTAGGTGTGGCTACACAGGACCCCGAACTCAGAAAAAGATTTGCAGGCAAGCCGGAATACGTGGTAAATTTCTTTACATTCCTTGCACAAGAGCTACGCGAAATCATGGCAGAACTTGGCTTCAAAACTGTAAACGAAATGGTGGGTAGAGTTGATATGCTGGAATTACGAGAAAATATTACCCATTGGAAATACAAAAGTTTAGACCTGAGTAAATTATTGTACAAAGAAGATGCAGGCAAAGAAGTAGGACTGTACAAAATGGAAGAGCAAGACCATGGCTTGGTAGGTCAGTTAGATTTTGTCATACTCGAAAAAGCAAAAAGTGCTATTGAGAGCGGTCAAAAATTTGCGGGCGAATATAAAGTGACCAATACAGACAGGGCTATAGGTACCATATTGTCAAACGAGATTACCAAAGTACATAAAAGTATAGGTCTGCCAAAGGGCACTCTGTCACTCAAATTTACAGGGTCGGCAGGTCAAAGTTTTGGAGCATTCACCTGCTCAGGGCTAAAACTTGAGCTGGAAGGTGAGGCCAACGACTACTTTGGCAAAGGCTTATCAGGCGCACAACTTATACTATATCCTGACAAAAAAGCCAAATTCAGCCCCTCAGAAAATATCATTGTGGGCAATGTATCATTTTATGGAGCTACCTCAGGCGAGGCATATATAAGAGGCAGAGCCGGAGAGAGATTTTGTGTGCGCAACTCCGGTGTAACGGCAGTGGTAGAAGGAGTAGGTGACCACGGATGCGAATATATGACCGGTGGTACAGCACTCATACTTGGCGATACAGGGCGCAACTTTGCAGCAGGTATGAGCGGAGGAGTAGCCTACATATATGACCCCAATTCACAATTGCAACCACGATGCAATATGGAAATGATATACTTGGAACCTCTTGACGATGAGGACGAAGCATTGATAAAAAAATTGTTGCAAAATCACCTTGATTATACTAAGTCTGATGTAGCCGAAGGGTTGCTGTCAAGATTTAACCTTGAAATAAAAAACTTTATAAAAGTGATGCCAAAAGATTACAAAGCAGTATTGATGATGAAAAAACAAAACATAAACAAAGGAAAGGAGGTAGCCATACATGGGTAAGCCTACAGGATTTATCGAAAAAACGCGGGAGTTGCCTAAAAAAGAAAACCCCGATACACGTATAAACCACTACAAAGAATTTATACCAAACTTTACTGATAGTCAAGCAAATGAACAGTCAGGTAGGTGTATGAACTGTGGTGTACCGTTTTGTCACAGTGGTTGTCCGTTGGGAAATATCATCCCGGAGTTTAACGATGCGGTGTATCAAAAAAACTGGGAAGATGCCTATCATATATTAGCTTCTACCAACAACTTTCCTGAGTTTACAGGGCGCATTTGCCCTGCCCCTTGCGAGGCAGCTTGTGTATTGGGCATAAACCAACCTCCTGTGACAATAGAAGAAATAGAAAAAACTATAATAGAAACGGCTTTTAATAATGGCTACGTAGTACCCAACATTCCTAGCGAGCGCACCGGCAAATCTGTAGCTGTGGTAGGCTCAGGACCAGCCGGACTTGCAGTGGCAGCACAGCTCAATAGTGCAGGGCATTGGGTCACAGTATTTGAGCGTGCCGATGAAATAGGCGGACTGTTGCGCTATGGCATCCCTGATTTTAAACTCGAAAAATGGGTGGTGCAGCGCCGTGTAAAGTTGCTTGAAGAAGAAGGTGTAATATTCAAAACTAATAGCAATGTAGGGGTAAACATAAAAACAGGTGACCTGCTTTACGACTTTGATGCCATAGTACTCACCGGAGGCTCTACTATACCCCGCGACATACCTATACCGGGGCGCAACCTGCAAGGTGTACACTTTGCCATGGAATTTCTACCACAGCAAAATCGCAGGGTAGCAGGCAAAAAAGTAGAAAATAAAGAAATAATGGCTACAGGCAAAAACGTATTTGTAATAGGTGGAGGCGATACAGGCTCAGACTGTGTGGGCACCTCTATAAGACACGGCGCAAAATCTGTGACACAAATAGAGTTGCTCTCTAAACCTCCGGAAGGCAAAAACGAATCAACCCCTTGGCCCAATTGGCCTATGATACTACGCACTTCTACCTCACATGACGAAGGGTGTACACGACAATGGGCTATAAACACCAAGGAGTTTGTAGGTGATGACAAAGGCAACCTCAAAGCCATAAAAATAGTAGAAGTAGAATGGACTACAGAAAACGGCAAACCTAAAATGACCGAAAAAGCAGGCTCAGAAAAAACAGTGCCATGCGAACTCGCCCTGATAGCTGCCGGATTTTTGCACCCGCAGCACGAAGGCATGCTTACAGACTTTGGGGTGGAGCTGGATGAGAGAGGCAATGTGAAAACTACCAACTACCAAACCAACAACCCCAAGGTATTTGCGGCAGGAGATATGCGCCGCGGACAATCATTGGTGGTGTGGGCTATATCTGAGGGCAGAGAGTGTGCACACAAAGTAGACGAATACTTAATGGGCTTTAGCCAATTAGAAACCAAAGACACAGGCATATTGTCTTCGGTAGAGGGGTGATTAAGTATAAGGTAGCAGTATAGCATACTTGCCAAAGAAAAACTCAAGTGAAAATGGTATTAAGCAAGCTTCTTATGTTTTAATATATTATATTCATCATGTATATAGTCCAAAAAATAAATACATGATGAAAGCACTGTATTGTCAGATACTAGATATAAGCGACAGCAGAGATTTTTTTAAAAATTACATAAAATCATGAACTTCAAATTATTCAACATCAGTAGTAATAATAAGCTTTGGTTAGACATTTCTATTTGGTCTGTATTTTCAATTTGCACTGCAATAGGAATATTTCATCATGAAAGTTGGAGAGATGAAGCTCAAAAATGGCTCATAGTTAGAGATTTAAACTTTTATGATATTATTAAATTTATTTCATACGAGGGTCATCCTATTTTATGGTATTTGGTTTTATATCCTTTTGCTAAGCTAGGACTTCCATATTTCTTTATAAAAATAGTTAACTGGATGTTTATCAATGTATCTGCTTTTCTATTAATAAGATTTGTAAATATAAACTGGCTATTAAAAGTATTATTATGTTTTTCCTATATGTTTCTATTTGAGTATGCTCTGATTGCAACAAACTATTCTATTACTTTTTGCCTGATTATCATATTATCAATATTATATAAAAGTAGATTTCAATATCCGTATGGTTACACATTCACTGTAATTTTAGCATCCTACTCACATATAATGGTTTTGGGATTTTTATTAGCTCTGTCCATTTATTACCTATATGAATCTTATTCAAAATTAAAAATTTCCGTTTGGGTAATTCTTATTAGCATTTTCATGATAGGCTATATATTGCTTTATTTTCAAATGAAAAAACAACCAGATGCACTTTTTGGCTATCCAAATATTCATAATGTTGGAGAAATATACAGCTCAATAATAAACGGCATAATTTCTTACGCAAATTCTTTTAATAACCTTTACATTTTTCAAATTACAAACTTGTTTTCTCCAATTATTGTGATAGTTTTTTTTGTATTTCTATTGATATTTTTACAATGGGATATGACGTGTCTCTTAATATGTTTTATAGGATTTTATGTTATTGTTATTTCCTTTTATTATGGCACACCTTCAGTCAGACATTTTATGCTTATTGTTCCAATACTTGTATTCTTATTTGATAACAATAAAAAACAAATACATAAAGTGTATGGACTTTTTTTTGGAATTTTTATTGGTGTTTTACTATTATTTGAAGATGTAAAAGGAATAAATAAATTATTGTCAGAAATAAAGTATTCATTTTCCGGTTCAACTGAAATGGCAAACTATATTAATGATAAAGTTTCTGAAAAAGATATTATTATTGCTTACCCATGCTATACTACATCAAGCATAATCCCATATTTAAAAAATATAAATCAATTTTGGTATCCTGAGTATTACCGAAAAAGCAGTTTTGTAAATTGGAATGGCGAACTTTGGTTTGGTTTTAATTTAAATGCCCATGATATTTTTAGTAGATACAAAAAAACTAATATTGATTCAAATACAGTTGCTCATTTTTTATGCCCAAAAGAATATTATCTGGCAAATTTAAACCTGTTAAAAATGTACCCGATTGAATACAAAAACAAAGATTACATTTTTGAAAAGCAAGATGAAGATTTTATATTAATTTTGATATCAGATTAGAAGAAGCAATTTATAATTACTTTTGAGCTATTTTATATGAGTTTCCATTACACTCAATTATCATTTCTAATTTTTCATTTTTAAATTTGTTTTGAATAATTATTGGAGTTTCCCACTCGGGTACATTGATATGATATAGTTTTAAATCAGTATTATTTCTTTTTAATATTATAAATAATGGATAATCCCAATCATCGGCACCCATTATCACACCTATTTTAGTATATTTATATTTGTGAATTGTATCACTTATTTGATATAAATCGAGAAGTGGTTGCCCTCCTTTTTTTATAAACATCCATTCATCACGTGTCCATTTATTACACAACTTTTCATCTTTTACTATTGACCTTGGAGTACCCATGACTATATAAGGAATAGCCAATGCAAAACATATTAAACATGCAATATATTGTATGTTTTCATGCAACTTACTTATATACAATGATATACTTATACAAATTAATAAAAAAAAAGGCAAATGCAATCTTGAATGCCAGGGTGAAAACTTTAAGATAGTACATGCAAATAAATATGAAATTATGACCCCTATTGTAAAATAAATAAATATTGAGTTTTTAATATTTTTTACTGTTATTAAAAAATACATGGAAGTAAATATAAAGAATAGAAATATACAAAAATTGCCGGCATAGTCTTCATCTAAGTTTGAATATCTATTAAAATTATAAATTGTTCCCTGTAAGGTATTGTTTGTGTCATTTATGTCAATAGCTAACTTTTTGTGTATCTCTACGATAAAATTTGAAAAACTATTTATTATAATGTCTGAAAACCAATAATTTATATAAAAACTACCACAGATATGCAGTGAACTATGCTTTAGTATACTAGATATTATTACATTAGGTTCATAGCTTTGATTTAACTGATAATAAGTGTTAAATGAAGGGCCTTGAATATTTCCAAATGCTTCTTTATTTCTTTGCCAATAGTTCCAATTTATTGTTGCGGCAGAGATAGCAAAAAATAATAGAACATAAAATACACTCTTGAACTTGCGGATTAATAACCCGTATAATAACAAAAACCCTAAAATTGGTAATAAAAAGATGATGCCCGATGACTTTGCAAATAATGCTAACCCAAATGATAGTGAAGCAATTGCAACATCATCTATTTTAAATTTATTTAAATATTTCAAAGTATAATGCACACAACATACACACAAAAATGACATTGTAAAATCAGGTTTTGTATTTGTTGCCTGCAAAATAGCCTGAGGCATGGTACACAACATTAAGACACCAATCAATTGATTTTTTTTATTTCCACCAAAAAACTGAACTGTATTTGCAATAAGTATTAATGATACTATAAAACTGATGTATTGTACCATGTTAGAGGCAATATCCGACCCTGTAATTAGAAACCAGTGCAAAATTACATATTCCGCTAATGGAGGGTTAAATAGTTGTCGATCTATATGAGTAGGATAAAATTCAATATTGTTATTTTGAACCCAATGCATAACTCGTGCCATGTGGTAAGTCATGCTATCCCAGTTGTTTGGTGGAAAATACAATGCAATAAATAAAGTAGAAAATAGTATTATTAATATGCTGATACAAAGTATAGTTTCACTGCATGAACCGCTTATATTAAAAATAATTTTATTATATATACGGTTTTTATACCTTAATATTATTGTAAGTATGATTCCAATTATTATTGCATATAAAATAATTAAACTTTTGTATTCTATCAAGTTAAATTTATTCAATACTTCTGTAGAAATAGCAACAAACAAAAGATAAAACATCCATATTATTGGAAGTCTTCTGATAATTTGAATGAAAGTCATAGGTATACCATATTTATTTTATAACTAATTGCAATACTATAAATTATTACTTCACTCAAGTACATTCATGATAGGTATATTTTGTAAATCATTTATCCAAAATTGTAAAAAAGCGCTTCTTCAGCTATTCAGCATGATAGAAACATATGTGGAATAAAAAGAAAAAAAAACTACTGCAAGACAGGTATTTATGCAGGTAAATATCTTTATATTTTGTAGTCAGTAAAAGCTCACCCCAAACAATAATTATATATACTTTTGCAAATAATCACTGATAAGTTTCTTTATTTCTACATAATATACCCCTCCTACCAGCAGCATAGCCATGGCAAATATGAGGCTATGTCTCCATAACGGTGGTATCATTGTCAAATAATACTCAGCCAATAATGCTGCTATACAAAATAGTGTAGGCACTACATACATCTTCAATGGATTGTAACTGAAAGTATATATTTTGCCCCCAAAATATTGATACAATGCCACATCTGCTGCCCTCCTAATAAATAATGCAGCTATGGCACCCGGAATGCCAAAAAAGTATATACATATACTCGCAACACACAGTTTGATACCTGTACTTGCGCCACTGATAAAGGGCATAGTCTGCGTTTTATTCATAAATATAAATGGATTTACCAAAGTCACTATCAATATATCATACACGTAGGTGAGGCATATATAGGGCATATATTTTGCAGACTCATTGTATATTTCTTTGCCTGATATGAGAGGGACCAAAGTGGGCACTACCCATAGTGTGCCGGCTATGATTAATATACATACGGCAGACAAACTATGGTATATTTTGTTCATTTCTTGAGTGCTTGAGGCTATTTTGGTATCAGCCCATTGAGCATATATTTTAGGGTAAAATGTATTGTACATACCTGTAGTGAGCAGCTCTATCACCACAGTGAGTTTAATGGCAAGGTCATACACCCCTATCTGAGTAGCAGATAGATACAAAAGCAGTATAAACCTATCAGCATAGGATGCAGCCCACTGTATCATGCTAAAAAATACCATGGGTACATTTACCCAAAGTGTATGCCTTATATGTGTAAAATTGAGTGTAAACGGAAATTCATTTTTTATAAATAATAAATAGCACATAGCCAAGCACACCATTAATCCTGCAAGCCTACCCCACAAGGCAGCCTGCAAATTATTATTAAAATATAAAATAAGTACTATTGAAAAACCAAGTACTAATAATAAATTCATACTGTTTAACCCCAAAAATTGATTGGGCTTGTCGCTCACTACCAGATAGTTGGAATATATCTTGAGCAATGCAGATATACATGCTGCAGATAGCGAAAGGTATATCAATGACAACTCAAATGTGCCATTGCCCAAGCTAATGCTATGATCAGGTACTATAAAATATGCAGCTGATACCAGAGCCATCATTATCAAAAATATACCCACACACACTACCCACGATGACCAAATATAAGAACTTAATTTGCCAAAATCAGATTTTAGAAGATGATATTGTGAAGCTACCGTAGTGTCATAAGCAAACGTGATAATTATTTGCAAAAAAAGTGCAATACTGCCGTATAGTGCAAACATGCCGTATAACTCACTGCTAAGATACCGGGTATAAAACGGCAAGAGCACAAATCCGGACAATACAGGAAATGTGCTGCAAATGGTAAAAATAATAGACTTCTTTATAGTACCGGGTTTTATCAATGCCAATAATGTAAATAAATATTAACAATATTTAATAAAATTATCTAAAATCTTACTTCCGGTGTCGCTGCTCTTCTCGGCATGAAACTGTACGGCATAAAAATTATCCTTGCATAGTGCAGCCGAATAGGGCAATACATATTTGGTAGTGGCAATGGTATATTTTGCAGACAATGCAGCGTAGTAGCTGTGCACATAATACACATAGCTGTGAAGAGGTATATCTTTGAATAAAGTACTTTTGAGGTCATACACAGTATTCCAACCCATTTGCGGTATTTTTATTTGTGTATTATCGGGCGCAAATTTTTTTACGTCAATATCAAATATACCCATGCCTTGTGTGTCGCGCTCCTCACTGTGATTGCACATGAGCTGAAGCCCTACACATATACCTAATACCGGCTGTTTGAGATGAGGTATTATTTTGTCTAATTGTTTATCTTTCAGGCTTTGCATACACGCATAGGCCTCACCCACACCCGGAAATATGACTTTGTCTGCATTTTTGATAATATCTGCATCATCAGTATATATGGGCTCTATGCCCAACCTATTGAGAGCAAATATTACAGACTGAATATTGCCTGCATTGTACTTTATGAGTGCTACATCCATGTGTGCAAATGTAGTGAATATATGTAACTAAAGAATGTGGCAACTACAATATGGCTGCTTTGTCAAATATTTTTTTGAAGTCGGGGTTGTTTTCAGCATATTCTTTTAATGTATTAAGTAGTTTTTTCAATTTGGTGCGCTCTTCTTCTATGCTGTCTTTGAGTGGTGCATTGGCAGTACGCCTGTCCCACCACATATATACAAGGCTACCTATGATAGATACTATAAGTGTGATAATGAGGTTATTGGTAAAGTTTATTTGGTTTTGTACCGCATCAAATCTTTGGTCAATGGCTGAAAATTTTGCATCATATTTTTGATCTTGCATATCAATCTTGTCATGTAAGGCTTTGAGACCTTCTGTCATCCTTACTTCCATACGAAGTAGTAAGTCCCTGTCTTCTGTAGTAAAGGGTATTTCTTTTGCATTTGCAAATATACTTATAACTAATAACGCATTTAGAATGTACAACCTAAGCGCATATTTTGTGATAGCCATATAAAAATTGTTTTTACCAATATTAATATTTACACAAATATTATGTTTTAGCAAATAATATCAAATTTTGCAAGAGTACATGTTATTTTAGTAGAGCAAAAATCCACATAATTTATTAAAGGGGTTAAAAAAGGTAAAAAAAATTGTTTTTTTGCAAGTATTATTTTTATCCGTGGCAATATAAACTTGTTCCAAAAAGTTGACTACAAATACAAGCCAAAGCATTATTATCATTTCATAATTTTATTACCAAAAGGTTTTTTTATACTTTTGTTTTTTCAATAATTGTATAATATTTAACATGCTTACCATCAACTCCGCATCTCAAATATCCAAATTACTGGATCATGCTGTGCTCATGCCTACACAAACAGACACTGAACTCAAAGAGCATACACTCTGGGGCAAAACTTACGATGTGAAATCAGTTTGCATCAAACCTTATGCAGTAGCCATGGCTAAAGAATGGCTGCAAGGCAGCACCGTAGAGGTGTGTGCTGTAGTAGGATTTCCGCATGGCAACAGCCCCATAAGCATAAAAGCTGCGGAGTGCGAGCATGTAATAAAAGCAGGTGCTGCAGAGGTAGATATGGTAGTGAATATAGGCAAAGTACTATCACATGATTGGCAATATATAAAAGAGGAGCTGTCTACACTTCAATATATATGTCATACACATAATGTACTGCTCAAAGTAATATTTGAAACAGACTACCTTATCATAGACAGCTATAAAATAAGACTTTGTGAGGTGTGCAGTGAAGTAGGAGTGGCATTTGTGAAAACAAGCACGGGCTTTGGCTATGTAAAAGGTGCTGATGGCAAATATTCATACCAAGGAGCTACCATACATGATATTATTCTCATGCGCAAGCACTCTGCAAGCTATGTGGGAGTAAAAGCCTCCGGAGGTGTGCGCACGCTCGACGATGTGCTAAACGCGGTAGCTGCGGGTGCTACACGAATAGGAGTGGGCTCTACCTCTACCAAAACTATCATGGAAGAAACTATTGCCAGACTCCAAAAGGGTGAAATAAAAATAAACAGTGATATTTTACCATCTGCCACACTTTCAGGGGGTGCAAAAGGGTATTAAGACATGAAATAGTTGATTTTTTTTAGAATTTAGATTAACATTATTTTTTTACTAAATAATTATTTTTTAATATTTTATTATGTATATTTTTGAGAAAAAAAATTTAAGCCCATGAAAAAATATATAGCAGAGTTTATCGGAACATTTTGGTTGGTATTTGGTGGATGTGGCAGTGCCTTATTATCAGCAGCATTTCCAGATGTAGGGATAGGGTTGCTGGGAGTATCATTGGCATTTGGGCTCACAGTGGTAAGTATGGCTTACTCCATAGGTCACATTTCAGGGGCACATCTCAATCCGGCGGTCACCATTGGGCTCACCATAGCAGGCAGGTTAAATGCGTATGAAATAGTGGGTTATGTATTATCTCAAATATCAGGTGCCATATTTGCAGCAGCGGTTTTGTACTTGGTAGTCACTGGCAATGGGTCTGATATAGGTACTTTTGCAGCCAATGGTTTTGACAACCATTCGCCGGGCAATTATAATATGTTGTCTGCTTTTGTGACAGAGCTGGTACTTACTTATATGTTTCTCATTGTGATACTTGGTGCCACAGAGGCAAAAGCACCCAAAGATTTTGCAGGATTAGTAATAGGACTTGCGCTCACGCTCATACATCTCATTAGCATACCTGTCACTAATACTTCTGTGAACCCTGCGCGCAGCATAAGCCAAGCACTATTTGTGGGCGATTGGGCATTGCAGCAAGTGTGGCTATTTATACTTGCACCCGTCACAGGTGCTATACTCGCCGGCCTTACACACAGATACCTCAAAAAGTAGTATTTATTTTCTTGATTTTTGAGTTTTTATTTCACAAATGCCACTTTGCAAATCGTATACATTTGTCTAATTTTAAAAAATTCTATATGTTTGCACAATGAAATTACTTCAAGTCACAATAATAATATTGCTTACCGTGTACGTTTCATGGGCAGCAGACGGATATACACAGGCCGACCGTGAAAGAGACATACGCACAGAGACCACCTTGCAAGAGTTTATGAAATCTACAGACCGCAGATTTGAAGATATGAACAAAAGGTTTGAAGACATGAACAAAAGGTTTGAAGATATGAATAACAGATTATTAGACATGAATAACAGGCAGCAAGATACTACACAACTATTGTATATTATTATTAGCCTGTTTGCTACAGTAGTAGGTGGCTTGTTCATATACATAGTGTGGGACAGGAAAACATTTTTGGCTGCATCATTGCAAAATGCGCGAATAATGGTAGATGAAAAACTTATACAGGCTCAAAAAGACAGCAAACTTACAGACCTTATTAACGCTATGCGCGACATGGCCAACGATGACCCCAAAATAAAAACCATACTATCAAGATATAACCTGCTGTGATATAGTGCTTTTATCGGTTTCGGTAGACTTGCCGTAAAATATATACACCCCACACAGTATGCCAAACACTATCTGAAATATAGCTTGAGCACCATGATTGAGAATGGCAAAGGCATTGCCCACAGTTTCATTCACTCCAAATACCAATAGTATTTTTGCTATAAAAAAATGATAAGATCCCATGCCACCGCCCTGTATGGGCAGAGACCTGCCCAATGTACCTACCACCATGATAGTAGTCACTGTCATGAAGTCAAAATTTGCTGTTTGCTCAAATGCCAATACCCAAAAGTAGGTAGTAAGAAAGTATCCTACCCATATAAGTAAAGTATATATAATAAACAAAGTGTAATTTTTTAATTTCAAAAAAGCATTGAGCCCGTCCCACACTTCATTGATCATTTGGTCGAGTTTTGATATTTTATCTTCAGTCACCACTTTTTTTGATTTTTCGTAGAGCCAATAAACTAATAGTGCTGCCAATCCTAATATAATGAATATGAGCTTGTTGTTGTTCATAAATTTATCATTTGCCCATATATATAAGGGTGAGAAAATATGTACCGTGAAAAAATCTGATATTTGCGTATATCGCAATACAAATACCAAAGATACTAACATTGCCAATACAAGTAAGTCTACCAATCGCTCCACCATCACAGTGCCAAATGATGCTGTGGCAGGCACCTTTTCTTTTTTTTGCAATGCCCAGCACCTTACCAACTCTCCTACTCGGGGTATACCATAGTTTACAAAATAGCCAAACATCATAGTGGTGAATGTGTTGACAAATGAAGGGCTATGCCCAAGTGGTTTCATCAGCATTTGCCAACGCAGTGCTCTTATCACATGGTTGAGTATAGTAGCAGCGAGCAGTGGAATGAGGTAATAATAATTAGCCTCTGCAAATGCATTTGCCAAAGCGTTCATATCTTGCCCTTTGAAGGCAAGGTATAATAAAAACATCCCTACTATGAAAAAAAATACATAGTTTGCCATTTGAAACCATCGGTTTTTGGTTTTGTTTTGTAAAATTTCTTGAAAATCCATGTCTTTATATCAATACGCAAAGTTAAAACAATTTACGGTAAATATATTTGAAAAAATAGGATGCCCTGCAACTGAAGCTAATAGTGCAGCAGAGGTACTATTAAGTGCAGACCTTAGAGGGGTAGACTCTCACGGTATAGCCAGGCTATCGGGCTATGTGCGGCTGTGGGAAGCCCAAAGAATAAATGCAAACCCTCATGTGCATATAGTGCATGAGACACCTACCACCGCTACTGTAGATGGCGATGCAGGATTGGGATTGGTAGTAGCACCACAAGCCATGAATATTGCCATAAACAAGGCTAAAATATATGGTACAGGCTGGGTGTCTGTCAAAAACTCTAACCATTTTGGCATAGCCGGATACCATGCCATGATGGCACTGCCTCATGATATGATAGGCATAGCCATGACCAATGCAAGCCCATTGGTAGCTCCTACCTACGCACTCGAAAGATTGCTCGGTACCAATCCTATAGCTATGGCCATACCTGCCGGTGAGCAACCGGCTTTTGTAGCAGACTTTGCTACCACTACTGCTGCCAACGGCAAACTTGAAATATTGCAACGCAAAAATGAAATGGCACCCACAGGCTGGATACAAGATGCCAATGGTGCGCCATCGCTCAATCCGCATGAGCTCAAAGAGGGTGGCGCACTGCTACCACTCGGGGGCGACCGTGAACATGGCAGCCACAAAGGCTATTGCCTAGGTGCTATGGTAGATATACTCTCAGCGGTGCTGTCAGGGGCTAACTATGGACCATGGGTGCCTCCGTTTGTAAGTTTTTTGCCGCTGCCACAAAATCCTGTAGGAGAGGGTATTGGTCATTTTTTTGGGGCTATGCGCATTGATGGTTTTAGGCCTGCTTCTCAATTTAAAAACCATATGGACCATTGGATAAATACTTTTAGAAGTGCCAAAGCACTGCCCGGACACACCGTAGAGATACCCGGCGATGCAGAAAGAAAAGCTGAACAACAAAGGCAGAAAGAAGGTATTTATTTATTAGAACCTGTAAAAAAAGACCTTACCGCATTGGCTCAAAAATTTGATATTGAATTTTTGTAATAACCTAATTTCAGGACAAGACATCATTTATATTTTTATTCCAAACGGTAGGTTAATAATAATTAGGAAATATAAAAGTGGTAATTGTTCAGGAGGCTTATCTGATTTGGTTATTTCACCAAAATTATTGTACCTGTATATTTGATAATAAAACACGTCATAGGTGATATTATTTATTGCTCTTGGATAGCCTACCTTCAATGTGACATTAAATTTGAAAGTTGAGCTTGTTTTTTCAGGATATAAAGATATAAATGCATAAGTATTTAATGTTCGCCCTTGCAGGTGTTCTTCACATGCAAGCCAAGCGGAAGTAATACTGTATGTCAAAGCCATAGCACAATAATAAAAATTTTTGTATTATGAAGATTAAAATCTTCTTTTATCTGTCGTTCCACAATCGCTGCGCTAACTTGTCGAACAGCGAGTGTTATCAAACACACCTCTATCGCACAGGCTTCATATTAAACCCGCTCACTTTTCTAAACACTGCTTCTACAGGCTCGCCTTTGAGGTATTTATGTGGTTCTTTGCTTTCAATGGCAGATTTTATGATAGGCAATGCTGCTTTGTAGGCTTCCAGGGTGTAGGCTATGTCTTGGTCGGTGTGGCTGTAGCACATATTATGAAATCCACCCCAGAGTATGCCACGCTTTATCATTTCTTGTTGCAAAAGTGATTTGAGTGCCAGCCCATCTCCTGCCGAGGGGTCAAATGTGACCATGCTGCGGCAGTTGTAGCCAATGCATTTTGTCCACTGTGCTATGCCTATATTTGTAGTTATTTGGTTGTAGCCATCTTTGAGCATTGCACCTTTTTGGTCTAAGTATTGGGTCACATTTTTGTCGCGTATTTCTTCTATGGTAGCTTTGGCAGCTGCCAATGAAAGGGCTTCCCCGCCAAATGTGGTAAAGAAAAACACATCTTTTTCAAATAGTTGCAATACATCTTTGCGCCCTGTAAGAAAGCTGATAGGCATGCCATTGGCACATGCTTTGGAATAGCAAGCCAAATCTGGTTTCACACCAAAATACTCTTGTGCACCGCCCAATGCTATGCGAAAGCCTGTCCACATTTCATCAAAAACCAATAATGTGCCATTATTTTTGCATAGTTGTGCCAGTTCGTGCAAAAAGTTATTTATTGGTTCTTCAAATACAAAAGGCTCAAGTACTACACATGCTACCTCAGCATCAAGTGCTGCTTTTACGCTTTCTATATTGTTGTAATCAAAAGTGAAAGACATGTTTTTCGTTTCTTCAGGTATGCCTGCATGGCGACTGGTAACTGCAATATACCAATCGTGCCAACCATGATAACCGCAGCAAAGCACTTTTTTACGACCTGTGAAAGCCCTCGATACCCTCACGGCAGCACTTACCACATCTGCACCTGTCTTGCTTATGCGCACAGCTTCTGCATTGGGTATGACTCGTTGGAGTAGTTCGCTCACCTCTACTTCAAGTGGGTGCATGAGTGAGAATGTGATCCCGTCTTTGAGCTGATTCGCAATGGCTTGGTCTATTTTTTCATACCCATAGCCCAATGACACAGGGCCTACTGCCATGGTATAGTCTATGTATTCATTGCCATCTACATCCCACACATGTGAGCCTTTGCCTTTTTGTATGTATTTGGGTGCCACACCTTTAGTCCACTGCCCCGGTCCTTTGGCCAGGGTTTGGGTCACAGGTATCATACATTGAGTAGCACGTGCATACCAATGGTCTGATTTTGAAATATCAGGCAAATTTTGTTGGAGGTTTAATGTATTGGGCATATATGATATTAAGAATATACTAATTGAGAATAAGCTTGTAATATTTTTTGGGTAATTTTTTCTGAGGTAAATCCTTCGTATTCAAGCACTTCAGACAGCAGCCCCGGTTTAAACCATTTTTCGTCCAGTGCTATAGGATATACTACCCCTGTGGTTTGGTTTTTGAGCAGTGTCTCTGCCACTATGCTATAAAGACCACCTGTGAGAAAATGGTCTTCCAAGGTCACCACCATTTCTGAGTCTTCTACGGTTTGGATAATGATTTTTTCATCTATAGGTTTGAGCGAGCGCATATTTACCAAGCCTACAGATTTGCCCTGTGCTTCAAGTAGTTTTTTAGCACCCAGTGCTTGCTCCAGCAGCATACCGTAGGTAAGTATGGTTATGTCATTGCCCTGCGATATGATTTCGGCTTTGCCTATTTCAAAGTTTTTGTCATGGTCATACACCGCTTTGCGCGTATTGGCACGGAGGTAGCAGGGATTGGGCGATGCCCATATTTTGCGTAGCATCAGCAGCATATCTTCTTCGTCGGCAGGGCAAAATACTTGCATGCCCGGTATGCCTCTCAATATAGATACATCTTCTATGGCTTGGTGTGTGGGTCCATTGCCGTCTGACAAAAATCCGGGTATAAATCCTGTAAGTTTTACGGGCAATCCTGATATGCCCACATCTGTTCTAATAAACTCAAAAGCCCTGAGAGTGAGAAATGTAGCCAACGCATGTATGATAGGTATGCGACCTTGCAGTGCCAACCCTGCTGCCATGCCTACCATGGTTTGCTCGGTAATGCCTACATCTATGAACCTATCTTTAAGTATAGGAGGCAGGTTTCTTATTAGGGCTCTGTTTTCGGCGGTGATACATACATATCGCTCATCTGTAAGTGCCAGTTCTTGTAATATTTTTTCGTAACTCATGGGGTTTGTTTCTATCGGGCTACTATGGTTTCTGATATTAGTTCTGTAGTGGCTACTCCGTGTAGCTCTTGGAGTAGTTGCTGCACCTCGTCGTGGGTAAAGTTTACAAACCAGCGGTCGGCACGGGCTTCTATGCTGGGCAGGCCTTTGCCACGTATGGTGTCGCAAATGATTATTGATGGTTTTTGGGTGCTATACGGAAGTTGAGAAAATGCTGCGTGCAATGCTTGAAAATCGTGCCCGTCTATCCTTTGTACTTCACAGTTGAATGCTTCAAATTTTTGTGTCAAGTTTTCGAGTGGTATAAGTTCCTCGGTGGCCATATTTGCCTGAAAGTGGTTGCGGTCTATCACTAAGGTGAGGTTATTGATTTTGTGTGCTGCAGCTACCAGCAATGTTTCCCAAACAGAGCCTTCATTAAGCTCTCCATCGCCTGTGATGCATAATACTTTGTTGTTCATTCCTTTCATTTTCAGGTCTTTGGCTACACCTAATGCTACTGCAGGCAGGTGACCGAGTGAGCCACTGTAATACTCTACTCCGGGTATACTTCTATTGGGGTGCCAATAGATGTTGTCATTGGTTTTGAGGTGGTTTTGTAGTCTGGCTTTTTCTATAAATCCCAATTCTGCCAGTGTGCCATACAGTGCAGGCACATCATGTCCTTTGGAGAGGAACACAAAATCGCGGTTTGGGTCTTTGAGGTTTTTTTTATCAATATTTATATAATTTCTATACAAGTACACCAATATATCTGTGCAAGAAAGTGAGGCACCAATGAAGCAGCCTCCATCTGTGGACATGCGTATAATGTGCTCACGCACAAGCAGTGAGGTATTCTGAAAGTTATTGATTTGTTCTTTGGTCAACATAGTTTATGGTTTTGAGCTCTCCTATATGGTTTTTGTACCAATATTCTCCGGCATATTTGGCATTGAGCGCGTAAATTTGGGGTTTTATTTTGAGTAAATCAAGTATTTGTTGGAGGTTGAATATTTTATAGTCAGGATATAGGGCTTCATATACAGCTTTAATAAAAAGATAGTCTTCATAATAATCTAATGTGAACCGATGACTTTTGGACCAGTCAAGACCTGTAGCCCAGGTAATATTTCCTATTTTAAATAGTTGTGGATTTTCCCAAATATATGGGGTGGTGTGTTCGCGTTCTAAGGGGCGAGTGGCATTTTGCCAAGCATTTTTGAGTGTTTCTATTGTCATTATTTCTACATCGTTGCCATCGGGGTGTGTGGCAGGATGCAGGTTGCCGGCATAGTCTAGTTTGTTATTTATAAAATATTCAATTACTTCATCTATGATATTTGGGTCTATGAGCGGGCAATCAGACGGTATTTTGAGTACCACATCTGCATGGTAGTGCAATGCAGCTTGGTAATGCCTGTCGAGCAAGTCTTGTAAGCTTCCTCTGAAGCATTCCCAGCCTTGGGTTTTGCACCATGCTTCTATCACATCATCGGCAGGTTCCATGGAGGTAGCTATTACCACCGTGCCTTTGTGCCGCGAGTGCATGACACGCTCTATCATATAGTAGAGTATGGGTTTGTCGAATAAGGGATATAGTATTTTGTTAGGAAGCCTGCTTGAGCCTGTCCGGGCTTGCACGATTGTTATTATCTTCATTGAGCAATGCTTTGTCTATGAGCTGTGTAGTGAGGCTTTTGAGCTTGTGGTACAGGTCTTTTTTGCTGCCTTTGTGATTGATGTATTCTTTGCCAAGTTGGGCAATGATATAGGCAGAATGACCATTCGTTTGTAATGGGGCTTGCCTGAATAGCTCGTCTTGGTCAAAGAATGAATATATTTTTTTGCCCAATGCTATTCCTACATATACTACAGATGACCATTGGGTAATGAGTATGTCACAGTTGGCTACCATATGGTTGGTATTGCCTTCAGTAAATACAAGGGTATTAGGTGGAGTGATTGCACGTATTTCTTTGAATGCTCTGCGCTTGTCTTCATTGGGGTGCAGCCTGAAAATGAGCTGCTTATCACCGGCTATTTCTGTACACCTTTTTATGAAAGATAATCTGTCTTCATGACCACCAAGCTCACGTATGTCTGAGGTGGCTACCAATACATGACCTTTATGCGGAAAGTCATTGTTCAAATACTGCACACAGTTGTCAAAGTTAGGCACACCTGTGCATATCAATTTATCTTCATCGGTGCCTAATTTTTTGAGTCTGTGGTTATAGCCTTCTGATAGCGTGCAATACACATCGCATACATTAGACGACCCGTTGAGAGCAGTACCATCACCTAAAACTGCCGGTAGACCTAATTTTTTTACCACTTTGCTGCGCCACCTAGACTGGTCTATCATGCCCTCTTGTACCCATATTTTGGGGTGTTTTTTCAAGTTTTCGGGAATGAACATATCTGTGCACATGTATACTAATTTGTATTCATCCAAGTGTTGAAGAGCACGATAGTCAATATTTTCACCATGTTTTTTGAGATAGGCTTGCGACTGTTTGGCAAAGTTGCCTGCAAATATAGTTTTGTGAAAAAATCCTTTTTTGATGAACCAATATATGATAGGATTTACAGAGTAGAACTGTGTAAAATAGCAGTCATACTCATTTTTGAGATAAGAGGCTATTTGGTGCATTTGGGTAGTCTGGTTTAGAGAGCCTACCACAAATAGTATTTTGTCTTTATTCTTCATTTATATACGCAATGATACAATATTGAGGTTTAGTCTTCAATATTTCCAATATTAATCCAAATATAAACCATTTTATCCACAAATAGTTCAATTATTATCAAAAAAATACAAGAATGTTCATTTATGTGAGGTAGTATGAGCCTATTGTGATTAAGAATTGACCATGAAATATTGGTTTTTTTGTATTTATAAATAAAAATCCATTACCTTTGTATAATGTATATCGGGGGATTAGCTCAGCTGGCTAGAGCGCTTGCATGGCATGCAAGAGGTCATCGGTTCAACTCCGTTATCCTCCACCATTATTTCACCTTAATAATTGCATTATTTTTGTAGCTTGCCAGCACCATCATGCTGCTCATATTGCCTATTTCTTCTATCTGGGTAAGTTTTTCGAGTATGAGTTTGTGGTATGAAGATAAGTCTTCTATGAGTATTTTGAGTAAAAAATCTCCTGTACCTGTCACATGATGGCACTCTATCACTTCGTGCAGTGAGGTTATTTTTTCTACAAACGTATTTATCTTATTAAGTTTGTTACTTGACAGCGATACTAATACAAAAGTGGTAATGCCCAGCCCAAGCATATTTTTGTCAAGCTCGGCGTGGTATCCTTTGATGATGCCTGATTGCTCCAGCTTTTTTACTCGCTCCAGTGTAGGTGCGGGCGATAGCCCTATGTCTTTGGCCAATTGGGCATTGGTAATGTTGCCATCTATTTGCAAAATTTCAAGAATTTTTCGGTCAATGTGGTCTAACTTCAATGTATTCATTAATTTAGATGTAAATTTTATTGCTTGTTAAAATAATATATTATAAATCTTGCAAATATTAAAATAATATTTTGAATTACATGAAATATTTTTTAGCTTTTTTTAAACTTATCAGGGTGCAAAACCTATGTATATTGGCACTTACACAATATATGGTAAGGCTGTTTCTGATAGGGCCTAAAGAAAATTTTGACGTTAATATATTTGACCAAAGTTTATTTTTTATGACATGTTGCACTTGCCTTGTGGCAGCTGCAGGATATATTGTAAACGACTATTATGACATAAAAATAGATATGGTGAATAAACCTGCCGAAGTAGTAATTGGTAATCTGATACCTCGCAGAATATCACTAGTTATACAGCTAATATTCAATATATTGGCAGTATTACTATCCTACTTATTTATATCGCCCAATGTGTGCATTTTTATATCTTTGAGTGCATTTTTGCTATGGTTATATTCCAATTTACTCAAGCGATTAATGTTTTGGGGAAACCTCACGGTGGCGTCGCTGGCATTTGCATCAATATTTATGTTTGCACTATACTATAAACAAAAGGTCGAATACACTCTATATTTCAGTTTTTTTGCCTTTGCATTCACATTTTTGCGCGAGGTAGTGAAGGATATGGAGGATATGAAAGGCGATGAACAGTTTGGCTGCAAAACCATACCCTTAGTGATAGGACTATCCAAAACCAAATTGTTGGTATTAGTATTGTTTACAGCTACCATATTATTTCTTTCTACACATTTTATCATTCTTAATATACGTCTATATTTGTATTTAATGTGTTTTGTGATATTTCCGTCTGCACTATTGTGCATAAAACTATATTTGTCATCCAAAACCAAAGATTTTAAATTCATAAGCCAAGGGCTCAAAGTCATCATGTTGTTTGGGGTGATAGGGGTAATATTTTCATAATTAATGCATCAAAAAGTAAATATTGTAATATTTGCATCAGGCTCAGGTACCAATGCTGAAAATATTGTATTGTATCTTGCAAATAATAAAGACATGTGTGTGAAAGCTATATTCACTAACAATCCCCAAGCCGGGGTGATACAACGTGCACAAAATCATCATGTACCTGTGTGCATTTTTACCAAAGAAGAATATTCAGACAAAAGTATATTTCTCCATAAAATTCAAAAATACAATGCTCATTATATCATACTTGCAGGTTTTTTATGGCTCATTCCAGGCTATTTAGTAGCTGCATATCCTGATAAGATTATCAATATTCACCCTGCGCTGCTCCCCAAATACGGAGGCAAAGGCATGTATGGCGAGCATGTGCACAAAGCAGTGAAAGCTAATAATGAACATGAAACAGGCATTACCATTCACTATGTGAATGAGCACTATGATGAGGGCAAAATCATATTTCAAGCACGTACTGCCATACATAAGCATGACACCCCCGATGACATAGCTCACAAAGTACATATGCTTGAGTATGAACATTACCCCAAAATAATAGCCCAAATATGCAAACCATAAATGATAGTGCTGCAGAGCAATTGTATAAACTTATATGTGCATCAAAAGTTTTTTTGATAGCAGGGCCTTGTGTGGCCGAAAGCGAAGACTTACTCATGCAAGTATCTGAATATTTGACCCAATATAGTACACAACGCAATGTAGTATATATATTCAAAACATCATTTGACAAAGCCAATCGTACATCCCTATCCTCGGGCAGAGGGCTGGGTTTAGAAAAAACCATGCTTATATTTGAGAAAATAAAAAACAAATACAAAATACCCATCACTACTGATATACATGAAGCATATCAAGCACAAGAAGTGGCAGCTATGGTAGATGTATTGCAGATACCTGCATTTTTGTGCAGGCAGACAGATTTGCTATTGGCAGCCGGGCATACGGGTAAAATAGTAAATATCAAAAAAGCACAATTCATGTCAGGTGCCGATATGCACATGCCGGCTCAAAAGGTGGCAAGCACCGGTAATCATAAAATAATGCTTTGCGAGCGTGGCAATATGTACGGATACCATCAGTTGGTGGTGGACTATACCAATATAGTGGAAATGAAAAAAGCGGGCTACCCTGTGATAATGGATTGTACACATGCCGTGCAACAACCCGGTGGTATGGGTACCGCTACAGGTGGTAACCGCGAATATGTGCCTTATTTGGCCAATGCGGCAGCAGCAGTAGGTGTACACGGATATTTTTTTGAAGTGCATCCAAACCCTGACAAAGCCATGAGCGATGGTGCCAATATGCTGAGGCTAAATGACTTTGCTACAGTATTTGACCGTGTGCTTGAGCACCATTATTTGTCATTAAAATATTAGTGAATTTGTAAGTCAGCAAGTTTAATCTTCCATTTAAACTTTATAATAATACTGACTTAGTATGATATGTGCATCAGTAAGCAGTGAGATGGGTGTCAACAATTTCAGTTACATCTCCCTTTTGTCTTAGTACGGCTATGCCTTTATCCAGCGCCTGTTTGGCTACTTCTTCAGGTACACTCATACCTGCAATGCCCACGTATATTTTGTAATCTTTATAATCAGGAAACAGTAACCTGAAGTTATGTACTTTTTGTGTAGTAAGTGTTTGTAAATCTGAAGGGTGTACTTTGTGTTTTATTTCTATAAGTCCTATAGTATCGCCGTTGTACATCACTATGTCAAACTCGTCTTCTACAGCCTTGGTACGGCTTTTGATATTAGCTTTTACTACATCGAAGGTAATACCTCCCATCACAGGCTTTTCAACCATAGCATAATAAAAGTACTCTTCAGCTACAATGCCTAAGTTAAAGCCTAAGTTGCTTAAAGTGCGAGAAGTTTCTTTTACTTGGACTTCAGTTTTGGCAAGCTGAGCATCAGTTTTGGCAAGCTGAGCATCAGTTTTGGCTTGGCTTTCTTGTAATGCCTGAATAGAGGCATCTGTTTTTAGCTGAGCCTCTTGTATTTTGATCATATTAGCTTCTATAATAGCAAGTCTGTCCATAGAGATGGTGATATTGTGATACAAAGGTACAAAAAAATGGACTGATGAGTAATAAATTTTGTGTCACTTATATGTTACACTTGGTCTTACTCCCTTGCAGGTGTTCTTCACCTGCAAGCCATGCTGAAGAAATACTATAAGTCAAAGCCATAGCACAAAAATAAAAATTTTGTATTGCGAAGATTAAAAATCTTCTTTTAACTGTCGTTCGACAATCGCTACGCTAATTTGTCGAACAGAGAGGGTCTTTCAATTTTTTTAAGGGCACTTTTACAAAAATAAATTGTTTTAATAACAATAAAATTTATGCATAGAAAAGTATTTCTTAAAACTTTAACACTTTTACCCTTAACTGGAATTGGCATGGAACTGAGCGACTTAAGATTAATTACAGAAAATTTACCCAAATCAAAAAGAATGCCTGTGCTTTTTGTAGGTCACGGAAGCCCTATGAATGCCATTGAGGATAATATTTTTACAAGAAACATGAAAAAAATAGGCCGCAAAATTCCTCCGCCCAATGCTATATTGATGGTGTCGGCTCATTGGGAAACCAAAGGAACCTTTGTAACTGCTCAAGATAATCCCCCTACCATACATGATTTTGGAGGATTTCCCAAAGCACTATTTGAAGTGCAATACCCCGCACCCGGGAGTAAATGGCTTGCAGGTGAAACTCAAAAAGTAATTACCAGTACCCCAGTTGGATTAAGTGAGCAATGGGGATTTGACCATGGTGCTTGGAGTGTAACCAAAAATTTGTTTCCTGATGCAAACATACCTATGATACAACTAAGCCTTGATTTTACGGGTAGTGGTGCCTACCATTATGAACTTGCTAAGCAACTTGCCACACTGCGCGACAAAGGGGTACTTATAATTGGAAGCGGGAATATGGTTCACAACTTCAGCTATGCTCAAGTGAAGGGGATGGATTTTAACCAACCATTTGGTCATGATTGGGCTTTGGAAGCCAATGACTTATTCAAGCAATATATCGTCAATCATGAACATGCGAAACTTGCTGATTATAAGCAATTGGGCAAACCTGTTCAGCTGGCTGTTCCTACTCCTGAGCATTATTTGCCATTGCTATATGTATTAGGGGTGCAACATAAAGATGAAAATATTACTTTCTTTAATGATGTGGCCATAGCAGGCTCATTTACCATGACTTCGGTAATGATTGGGTGATGTGTTTTTCAACCCGTGGTTGGTGGCACACCAACCACAAACTCATATTTACACAAAACTTTCTGTTGTTGGTCTGAGCGAGACCAGATTGGATTGATGTGTTTTTTATAAAATATTATGTTTAATCTTTCGTTATGTGGTTAGAAAAATAAAATGTACCCATGATAGAAAAGCCTCAAATAAAATCAACCTATTATATTGAAGGATTAGAATTTTATATTATTAACACCCTGCTTGTTACACTTTTTCTATTCTATATTGATGAAGGGTATTACAATTTTAAATGGATGAAAAATCCATTGACGTGGATTGGCTATTTTATATATTGTCTAGCGATATTTTCGGGTCAATTGCTTGCTTCTGATTTATTGTTAAAGAAATATTCCGGATTAGCTAAAATATTAGCTTCCATTATTATTGGCACATTTTTGGGAATAGGATTGCTCTACGCTCCTTTTATAAAAATATCTATATAGATTTTACTCCTCAACCCGTGGTTTGTGGCACACCAGACACAAACTCAAATTTACCCAATACTTTCTGTTGTTGGTCTGAGCGATTTCTATGCTCAGATTAAACTAAGCATCACATATTATGCTGCATCAATATGCAAATTTCACATTTTCAATTAAAGAAATTGTTAAGTTTCTGTAAAGAAAAAAAAACAACCATTCAAAAATTAGTCTTACATCAGACTGTCATTTACTACTTACCGCCTTTGCAGTCTGCCATGAGCTTGTCATTGAGCTTGATGTAGTCATCACTTTTGTCGGCTATGGCAAGGTCTTTGCTTTTTTGAGCTGTTTCTGTTGCCATTTTGCAGTCGCCCATTTTTTTGTAAATTTTAGCTTTGAGGTGCACAGTCCAAAATTTTTGTTCTTTTTCCAATACTTTATTTACCCACTCCAATGCCATTTTTAGGTCTTTGTCATTGTCATGGTAGTAGTTGGCTGCAGTCCAATACACTGCTGTAGATTCCATGGCACTTTTAATGGCAGCCATTATTTTTTTGTCGGGGTCTGTGGCAATGGTAAATTTCACAATGGTGTTTTCCCAAGTAAGCACTAAGTCTGCTGAGGTGCGAGTAAGGTTGGCAAATAGTATGGTAAATGTCTCTACTGCAGGAGCAGCAGCTACAGGTTTTACTTTAAATCTGACCACATCAGCAGCCATATCAGGTCCTTCGGCACCGGGCAACCAAGTGTTTTTTGATATAATGATAGTCCACTCGGTGGCACTGGGTATGGTAAATAATCCATAGGAACCTGCGGGTATTTTTTTGCCTTCTATCATTACAGTGTCTGTAAAGGTGAGCTTGGTAGCTGCATTGGCACCGGTGCGCCAAAATTTATCATAACTTACCAAGTCGCCAAATATTTTGCGACCTTTCATAGATGGGCGGCTATATTCTACTTTGGCTTCTACCAAGCCTATTTTTTGGGTTGTCGATGAAAACGGGCTGGGTGCGGGTGTTTCTATTTGAGCATAAATGCTATAAGTAGATATGAGTATTAGAAGGGCGTAGGTGAAATATATTTTTTTCATAATAGTAGATTTTTTGTGTAAATCTATAGATTAGTTTTAATATTGGTAAAAAAAATAAGAAAAAATATTAATATGTTAAGATACTTGATGCTGTTTTTTGCATGTAATATATCTATGGCTCAATACAGCAGCACAGATATATTGCAAAACCTGCAAAAGCTCACCTGCACAGGCACTGTGCTTTACATAGCTGCACACCCAGACGATGAAAATAATGAACTGCTCTCATGGCTTGCCAATGAAAAAATGCTACGAACAGGATACTTATCTCTCACCCGTGGCGATGGTGGACAAAACCTGATAGGCAAAGAGCAGCGAGAGCTATTGGGCATAATACGTACTCAGGAGTTGCTTGAAGCCCGCAGAATAGATGGAGCTGAACAATTTTTTACCCGTGCGGTTGACTTTGGTTATTCCAAAAATCCAACTGAAACATTCAATATATGGAACAAAAACGCAGTACTCAGTGATGTAGTAAGGGTAATAAGACAGTTTAGACCCGACGTCATTATTTGTAGGTTTCCTACTGATGGCAGAGGAGGGCATGGCCACCACACAGCGTCGGCCATAGTGGCAGAAGAGGCTTATGAAGCAGCAGCAGATGCATCAAAATTCCCCGCCCAACTTGCTTATCTCAAACCTTGGAAAACTCAAAGGCTGCTATTCAATGCATTTGGGTGGAATAGAAATGGAGCCTCTACCCAAAAGGGAGAAATATTGCTTGATGTAGGTCAGTACAACCCTATTACTGGCAAATCATATGCCGAAACAGCTGCTGAGAGCCGTAGCATGCACCGTAGCCAAGGGTTTGGTTCCGGCAAAAGCAGAGGTGAGTCATGGGAGTTTTTTACGGTGCTAAAAGGCAATAAAGATACTACACAAATGTTTCCGGGGATAGACTTTAGTTGGGGTAGGGTAGAGGAGGGTAAGAATATTGAAACCATATTATACAAAGCTATTAAAGAGTACAATCCTCTACAGCCACATGCAATAGTGCCGTATCTTTTGCAGGCCTATGATTTAATAAATAAAATAAGCGATGAAACATTGAAAAATTATAAAAAAATGCAGATACAAAACTTAGTCATAGCTTGTACAGGTTTTTATGCAGAGGCACTTTCGCAGAGCCCAAGTGCTACACAAGGTGATGTAGTAAATGTACAAGTACAATACATACTCAGAAATAAAAATGTCCCTGTGGTGATAAAAAAAATATCATTTGGAGATATAGCTGATACTACTCTCAACAATCAAGCACCTTTTAATATACAAATATCTGTTAATAAAAAAATAAAGATCAAAAATATGCCCAATACTACCCCCTATTGGATGGAGAAAAAGCCTACATTAGGACTCTTTGTCATACCCGACAGCAGCATGATAGGTAAAGCTGAAAGTGAGCCGGCGCTACCTGCAAAATTGGAATTAGAGATAAAAGGCGTTAATTTCACTCATACCGTACCAGTCATTTACAAATGGGTAGAGAAGGCTGAGGGAGAAAAAAGCAAACCATTTGTGGTAGTACCTACAATCAATATAAGGTTTGCAGACAAGGTGTATATGATAGGTAAAAATGGTACACATAGTGTAGCAGTGCAGGCATTCACTACCCGCGACAGCACCACCACAGACATAAGCCTCACATTACCAACAGGTTGGCAATGTATGCCTAATAATATAAATGCAAGTTTTACAAAAAAGAATGTAGAGCAAATTTTCGTTTTCAATGTAAAACCTGCCCGGAATGCCGATGCCAAAACTATAATAAGTGCATCTGCAACCATGCAAGGTGCTACATACAATACTTATTTTCAAACCATTACATACTCACATATAAAACCTCAAACCTATATATTGCAGGCAGAAGCATATCTTTTGAGTACACAAATATTAACCAAAAGTACAAAAATAGGCTATATAGAAGGTGCAGGTGATGATATACCTGCAGCATTGCAAAAAATAGGTTGTACAGTACATGTGCTTAATAATGAAATTCTTAATACAGAAATTTTCGATAAATATGATGCCATAGTAACAGGTGTGAGAGCTTATAATGTGAATGATAATCTAAAAAAAATGCAATCTAAGTTACTCAAATATGTAGAAAACGGGGGCACACTCATAGTGCAATACAATACCGTGAACTGGGCAGCACCGCAACTTGCCAAAGAGATAGGACCTTACCCTTTTACCATATCCGGTGCCAGAGTTACAGATGAAAATGCACCTGTAAAATTTCTGTCACCCACACATCCATTGCTAAACATGCCCAATGTGCTCACAGACAAAGACTTTGAGGGGTGGGTGCAAGAGAGAGGGTTATATTTTGCCAATGAATATGATAGTAGATATGTAGAGATATTGGAGATGAATGACCAAGGAGATAAACCTCTAAAAGGTAGCCTGATAGTGGCTAAATATGGGAAAGGGTACTTTGTATACACAGGGTTGTCATTTTTTAGGCAAATGCCGGCCGGAGTACCCGGTGCTTATAAGTTATTTGCCAATATCATATCATTGGGTAAATAGTAAATATAAAATTTGGAATTTGAACACCCTATTTCAACCTTGATACTGCTTCTTTAAGCCTTTTGGCTCCTTCTATAAGTTTGTCATCTCCTGCTGCAAAAGATAGCCTGATACAGCCCTCGTAGCCAAATGCACTGCCCGGCACTGTAGAGAGGAATGAAGTATTGAGAAGCCACATGCTAAAGTCGTCGGAGTTGCGTATGGTAATATTGCCATCCCTTTTGCCAAAATAGCTGCTCACGTCCGGGAAAAAGTAAAACGCTCCCATAGGCATGTTTACCTTTAGGTCGGGTATTTCCTTGAGCAGGTTGTACATCAAGTCTCTGCGTTTTTGGAATTTTACTTTCATATCAGTGCTTGAGGCAAGGTCTGCCAGTATGCCTGCCAATGCGGCTTTTTGAGCTATAGAGCATGTGCCGGAAGTGATTTGGCTTTGCATCTTGTCGCAAGCATCGGCTATGGTTTTGTGTGCTGCCATGTATCCTACGCGCCAGCCTGTCATGGCGTAGCCTTTAGAAAATCCGTTTACAGTCACCACTCTGTCTTTGATGGCAGCCACAGAGCCTATAGAGAAGTGTGGCTCGCCAAAGTTGATATACTCATATATTTCATCGGCTATCACATATATGCCTTCATTTGCAGCCACTACTTCGGCTATGTCCATGAGCATTTGTTTACTGAATACTGAGCCTGTGGGGTTGCAAGGCGATGAATACATGATGACCTTGGTACGAGGGCTTATGGCATTTTTCAGGTCTTGAATGGTAGGTTTAAAGTCGTATTCTATGCCACCTACCAGCTCTATCACTATGCCTTCGTTGAGCTTTACCAGCTCTGCATAGCTCACCCAATATGGGGAATAGATAATGACCTCGTCGCCGGGGTTTACCAATACAGATAGTGCATTGGCCAAAGATTGTTTGGCACCTGTAGATACTATGATATTTTCAGGTTTCCAATCTATATTATTATCGCGTTTTAGCTTTTCGGCTATGCCTTTGCGCAACTCAGGTATGCCTGCCACGGGGGTATAGTGCGAAAAGCCGTCTTGTATAGCTTTGATGCCGGCACTTTTTATATGATCAGGGGTTTCAAAATCGGGCTCACCAAGGGTAAGGTTCACTACATTGTGCCCTGCAGCTGCCAGTTCACGGGCTTTTTTGGCCATTGCTATGGTTTGCGACTCTGCAAGTGCATTTATTCTGTCTGATAATATGGGTGTTAATACTTCGTTCGACATCTTAATTTATTAAATTTATTTTTATGTTTTTAAATGGGTTGCAAATTTATATATTTATTGCAGAAATAAGAATTAATGTAAAAATTGTATAGTAACAGCAAAAAATCGTCTTCGTATTATTTTCAAAAAACACTAAACGGCATCATTGCAGATATACCCCCGGCTGAAAAAAGAAGCATATTACTAATTCTTTTTGAACATATTTTTAGCATAAATGCAGCAGATATTATGGCAAATAATACACTTCAAGTATCTGAAAACGATGACTATAAGTTACATACATTCATACAAAGAATAAACCAATATGAGCCTGTACAATACATACTGGGATATGCCTATTTTAAGGATTTAAAATTGTGTGTATCTCCCCACGTGCTCATACCACGACCTGAGACAGAGGAGCTTGTAAATATTATTATCTCAGAAAACTTGCACTCAGCACCTGAGCACGTGCTGGATGTAGGTACAGGTAGCGGAGCTATAGCCATAGCACTCAAACAATACTTTGCTAACAGCACAATACACGCTTGCGATGTGAGCACGGAAGCTTTGCAAACCGCTATTGCCAATGCTCAAAACCTATCTATGGATATATCATTTGCGCAAATAGATATATTACAAAAAACATTGTACAGCTATCCCAAATTTGATATAATTGTGAGCAATCCTCCCTATGTGCTTGAAAGCGAAAAAATAAATATACACAGCAATGTACTTGACTATGAGCCAAATATAGCACTGTTTGTGCCGGACAGTGAACCACTAAAATACTATGAACACATATTAATAAACTTGGCACCATATATGAAAATTACAACACAGATATATTTTGAAATAAATCCTCTTACAGCACACTTGTTTGATGATTTAGGTATAAAATATAGATACACCACCCACTACTACCGCGACATAAATGATAAGATAAGATTTGTAAAACTCAAAAAAATAAATCGCGACTAAACTTTTAATAACTATCATTTGTTGTAAATTTGCAATTATGTTTGGATTAATTCTAAACTCACCCCCATTTCATGCTTCGCGACGAAAACGATAGTATCCTTGATGAAATCACCACCTCCGACTACAAGTATGGATTTGTGACCGATATAGAAGCTGATGAAGCTCCCAAGGGGCTCAATGAGAGCATTGTACAATTTATTTCCGCAAAAAAGAATGAACCCCAATGGCTGCTGGATTGGAGGCTCAATGCTTATAAAAAATGGCTGCAATTAGACACTCCTGATTGGCAAAATGTAAAATTTGATAACATAAATTACCAAAACATTAAATATTACTCAGCCCCTAAGCAAAAAATAAAACCCAAATCTCTGGATGAAATAGACCCTGAGCTCAAAGCTACTTTTGAAAAACTCGGCATATCACTCGATGAGCAAAAAAGGCTCACCGGAGTAGCGGTAGATGCTGTGATAGACAGTATCTCTATAGGTACTACTTTCAAAGACAAGTTGGCAGACCTTGGCATCATATTTTGCTCCATTAGCGAGGCAGTGCAAGAGTACCCCGAATTGGTACAAAAATACCTTGGCAGTGTAGTACCTGTGAACGACAATTATTTTGCTGCTCTCAATGCAGCTGTGTTTTCAGACGGCTCCTTTGTGTACATACCCAAAGGCGTGCGCTGCCCTATGGAGCTGTCTACCTATTTCAGAATAAATGCTGCCGAAACAGGTCAGTTTGAGCGCACTCTTATTATAGCAGATGAGGGCTCATATGTGAGCTACCTCGAAGGCTGCACCGCACCCATGCGCGACGAAAACCAACTGCATGCAGCAGTGGTAGAGTTGTATTGCCACAAAAATGCGCAAATAAAATACTCAACCGTGCAAAACTGGTATCCGGGCGACAAAGAAGGCAAAGGTGGCATCTACAACTTTGTGACCAAGCGCGGAATATGTGCAGGTGATCATGCCAAAATAAGTTGGACACAGGTAGAAACAGGCTCTGCTGTGACTTGGAAATACCCCAGTGTAGTACTCAAAGGCGACCATAGCATAGGAGAGTTTTACTCAGTAGCCGTCACCAATCACTACCAACAAGCAGATACAGGCACAAAAATGATACATTTGGGCAACCATACCAAAAGCAGGATTGTGTCCAAAGGTATATCTGCCGGCAAGAGCCAAAACAGCTATCGCGGACTGGTACAAGTACACAAACGTGCCCAAAATGCCAAAAACTTTTCGCAATGCGATTCGCTACTCATGGGCGATAGGTGCGGGGCACATACATTCCCCTATATAGAAGTAAAAAACAATACTGCCAACGTAGCCCATGAGGCCAGCACCTCCAAAATAGGCGAAGACCAAATATTTTATTGCAACCAGCGAGGGATAGATACTGAGCAAGCCATAGCATTGATAGTGAACGGCTTTGCCAAAGAAGTGATGAACCAGTTGCCTATGGAGTTTGCAGTAGAAGCCCAAAAACTGCTTTCCATAAGCTTAGAAGGCAGTGTAGGATAATGCCCTGAGCCTACTTTTTGGAGTAAGTATTATTAATAACTTTTTCACAACTATTATACTATCACCATTCGTTTGGTGTCTATGATGTTGCCATCGGCTATGTGGGTACGTAGCATATGACCTAATTGCCTCATTTTAGATTTATTTTTTCGTTCTGTGTGCCACAGACCGAGGTTAATATTTCTTCAGACTTTTTAGTACATTGAGCGAGTAGTAGCAGGGCTATAAGTGGCAAAATATTTTTCATGATAGTATAGTTTTAAGGAATAATTTACATTTGTTAATATGAATAAATAATTCTATTAATTACATGCTGTTGCAAATCTTATTTCAAATTCTGAGCCAAGTTGAGCTTCAAAACCTGGGCGCAAATCTATATATTGTTCACCTATAAATATGGCTCGTTCACCATTTTCTAATACTGTAGGAGTACCCAATAAGCTGCCTACATATAATATACGTGCTTGAAATAATATCTGTGGCCATCCTAATTGATTGGGGTTTACATACCCAGTAGTGTCTGTAAAGTGGCAAAGTCTGAAAGTAGGAATATTATTAAGTATAGTATAGTGCATAGCACCTAATTGGCAAGGTGTTAAGGCATGTACCTCTCTATCCATCATATTATTGGTACAAACAGCATCATTTCCTCCCCAGCCACAACATGGATCAAACCCATATACATTTTGTATCTCAGGTATAGTAGGTGTATCATCACATCCGTCATCCATTTGGGTATTGCATTCACCATTACTATTATTCTTCATCGTATGGCTTAACCCTAAGTTATGACCTATTTCATGATTAAATGTCCAAGGATAGAGATGAATTAAACCCCATCTTTCCCATTCATTTACACTTTTGTCTAGTACATATCTAGCCCAAGCTCTGTTGATAAAACTGTAACCATTGCCTATCGCATTCCCTCCTGCCGTACCCGAGCTTTCATCAAAGAAAATATTAATTGAAGAAGTTTTATTTACACCATATAAATTATATATATCGGTTTGCCTGTTATAGTTTCTTCCATAATATTCGTCGTTTCTCCAGTAATATACCCCTTCGATTATATAATCAAATTTATGGTCCAAATTAGGAATTGTATTGTTTGGAGGCATAGAAGGTTTAGGTTTATTTTTCAAGTAATTACTTGCATTATTTAATAAATGTTGAGCATACATATAGCCATTATAACTTGTATTTCCATCTCCATCAGTGGTTTCTGTAAAGTTACCTGTGCCATTTGTACGAAGTATATAATGAATGTTTATACGCAATACCCTTACAGGTGTATTTGCATCAGGTATATTGCTTTGACTTTCAGACCTTACATTTGGGGTGCCAGTCGAATTGGAATATCCGCCACAGTACTGATTTTGCGTGTAACAATTAAAAACTAATATTATATTGCATATTACAGAAAAAACTAAGTGTATTTTTTCATATTTTATTGTTTATTAAATTTTATAACATTGATATTACTACCTTCTTTTTGCAACAAGAAGTATTGTGAGGATGGTAATGTGGAAACTTCTATTTCATTTCTGCCTTTATTTATTATTAATTTCATTACTTCTATACCTGTAGAATTGTAAATAATTCCATGTGCTTCGCACATAGATTCTATATAAATAGTGCTTGACACAGGATTAGGAAATATTTGAGTGGCCAATATTGGTTTTTTGACTAACGAAGTTATAATAGTATCGGATAACCTTGTGTAGCCATAGGTAGTTTTGTATGGCAGTCTATTTGGGTTTGTGTTGTTAAGGGTTAATTTATTGGATAATAATGTAATTTGGCAACTAACTTCTTTTGGAATACTACCTCCCATTGGGTTTAGTGTATTGGTTTTCCAATATTTGCCCCCGTTAGAAAATCTTTGTGATTCTGAAAACCCCAACACAGTGTCTTTGACAAGGGTATTATTTGCATAAAATTTGAACTTAAGTACATTATTTACGCCAGAAAGTGTCAAAATTGTCAATTTCATGGTCTTTCCTTGCCATGTGCTGTCATACAATGTGGAGGCTGTGCCATCCCATATTTCATACAATTTCCAACTACCCATGAGGGTACCCGCAAAGGATACAAAAGGAACAATGGGATCTGGGTTTAATAATTTATGCTTAATTTGCTCTATGGTGTAGCCATTGTAAACACTATTTTTTATCTGTATCAAATTTTGATTGCAAGGTGCTACATAATATCCCCCGCCTGCACTTACAGTAAGGTGCATGGCCAATGTATCACCAATTTTATATTGAGCATAATCTATGCTGCATGATGTTAAGGTTTCATTAAGAGAAATAGCATTAACTTTGACAAGGACATTATTAGAATTTATACTATCTATTACTTCAAGATTTACAGAAGAGATGTTTGAACTAAGGGTAGTATTTATACTGATTAATTTTACAACAGCCGTGTAGCCTTTGGCATTGTATGACTCAAAAAAATTTGCAAATTCATTTTGGCAGGAGCAAGCATACCCTGATGTATAAGCACCTAAAAAAAAACAAAGAAATATTAATGTCTTAATTATTTTCATACTTGAAATATTTTATCTACTCTATTATTACCATCCGTTTGGTGTCTATTATATGGCCATCGGCTACTAAGGTGTAGGCAAATAAACCAGCATATATACATCAGATTTGTCAACTTATTAAAAGTTGGCAAATCATGTCACTTTATATCCAACTGAGAACCTATCTCACATTCAAAATTTTCTATATCTGTAGAGCCGCACACATCAATTATTAAACTACCCCCATTTATTATCCTAACATTATTAATATCTGCAATATTTCTTGTATTGAGTGTGAGTGTTGTAGCATTAATATTCTGATTTGTGAGTTCGTGTACCAAACTTAAGTCATATCTTGCTGCGCTATTAGCCCAGTTCCATATTGCATTAAGCTGCTGTCCGGAAAATCTATTTCGACATTCTACAGTTGAATAGGACATGAAATTTCTAGTATCAGGAGAATATGATTGGTTATTACTGTCCCTAAATGCACCAATATAATTACAAGCAGCATCTACATGATAATTGTCATTTCTAAACATGTTTGGGTCTGCGGGAGTATCACAATACCTATCTCCTGCTGTGGCACAGTTTGTACCATTTACTAACTCATTGCCTCCATCGTGTGTGTGAACAATTCCAAAAAAATGCCCTAGTTCATGCACTACAACAGATTGATTGTGAGAGCATCCAGGGTCTGCATTTATAAAAATAAAATTTGAATTATTCAACCAAGGATAAAATGCGTAGCCGCAATAACCCTCAGTTAATGGATTGACCAACCCATAGTAAATATTAATAGCATTGTCATCAAGCCTTTGTCGTAATATATTTTCATCTCGAGCTCTTTCATAAGTAAATATTTGGTCATTATTAATAAAATCTATATCAGGACAATTATAAAATTCTACATTGGTCTGATTATATGCAGCATTCATAAAGTGCAATATTTGAGGGATAAGATTAGGGTCAAACCCACCAGTACCATTGGTTCTTCTAATGATGTGAAAACGTACTGCAAAATATCTTCTATTATTTTCAAGCCTCATCACTGTATTACCTGAATTTGTGCTGCTCATCATAATGTCTTGATATGTAGTATTAGTACCACAAATACCCTGTGCTAAGCTAATTTTGAGCGCAAAAATTAGCAAAATGTTTAGTATTAATATTATCCGGGAAACCATCCTAAAGGTGCGTTTTTTATGATTAATTTATTAATTAATGTATCAAATTTGTTGTCAGGTGATACTATTCTTATACTATCTATAATTATAGTGACTTTATATATCTTTCTTTTGCTTATATAATGTGCAACAGAGTCTATATTAGAATATAATGTAACAGTTCCTGATTGTGCATTATATATTGTAGGCTTAGCTTCATTGGGGTAGCTTACATCGTTACAAAAATTGAAATATATACTATCCATTGAATTTTTAGCTTTGAGTAATTTTACTACTAATAACTCTGTTTTGTTGATTTCTAACATTTTACATGTTTTGTTGATTGACAGTTGAGCTACATTGATGCCAACCGATAATGCATGTTTTTTTGTTTCGTCTAAGTATGAATAAATTATGCCATTACCACAACTAATAGTCTCAAAACTATTTAATTTAGTACTTACATAGCAACTACTATCACGTTTTATACCAATATTGGTGTTTTCAGGAGATTTGACACTATCTTCTACAATAGGCACCTTGTCTGTATTCGACTTATTGCTAATAGTATCTACAATATTCTGCTTATTTTGATTTGTAATAAGTATGTCTTTATCATTGTTGCAAGCATATAATAAAGTTAGATGCAACAATAATGTATATATTTGAGAAGTACGCATGAGCGATTATTTATAAGTTGTTACTCAATTATTACCATCCGTTTGGTGTCTATTATATGGCCATCGGCTACTAAGGTGTAGGCAAATAAACCAGCATACAGCTCATTGGCTTTTATGGTTACATAGCTTTCGCCTTTGGTAGTAATGGGCAATGTTTTTATTTGTTTGCCTCCCAGGTCGGTAATGGTAATAAAGGCATCCTGCACGCTTTCGGCTATGTAGTATTTTATCTCTGTGGTTTTGTTAAACGGATTGGGTGTGTTTTGGTACAGGTAGGCGCCTGTGGTGCTGGTAGCTTCTGCCTGCTTGGCACCCTCATCTACCCTAGCACTAGAGGCTTTTTTGCCTTTCAGCTTTAGTATTTCGGCTTGCAGTGTTTCTATCTTGGCGTTTTGCTCTTTAAAGGCTTCTATCAGTATGGGTATCACGCCTGTGTAGTTTACGGCTTTCATACCTCCGGGTGTGGTAGTTACAAGCTCTGGCACTATTTTTTCTACTTCTTGGGCTATCAGGCCATACTGGGTGGTGCTGTTCATGGCTTTGCCATAAGGTACTTTCTTTTTTATCTTGTTGTGCGTGGGTTTGGCATAAGTGTCATCGTTTACATTAACCTGTAACTTTACTGAGGTGTCGGTTACAGCCTGTGTAGGTACACTTATAGGTGTGTAGTCGTCTATTTCCATAGAATCTATGGGTGTATAGGTTACGCCATTCATGGCTAATATTTTTTCAGATGCTTTGATACAAGTTTTAATGTTTGATTTTAAACATTTGTCTGAAAATAATTGATTACCATAACTAAATACATAAGCATTGAATTGTGCAAATGGCCCGTACAATCTTAAAGTTTCGTAGTTGGCAGTTGAGTTTGGTACTCCTGTGCTGTTATTAGTGTAAAATTTCAGACTGCCTGTATAACTGCCTTCATCCACACCAGCTATTCTGCCTGCCACTCCTGTGCCAGCATAGGTACTAAACTCTAAATTGGCAGAGTTGCCAAGTCCTCCATATGTAGACTGAACCCTAACAAGATTATTGCCAGGATAGTATATATGCAATGGAGTTTGAGGGGAAGCTGTACATATGCCTACATTGCCATTATTTAATATTGAAAATTTACCTCCTACTAATCCAGGAAAATCCATCTTAAATTCGGCATTGCCACCCATAGAAAAATTTCCATAAGATAATCTTAATCCTAATTGTCCAGTTGTACCCCATATTTCTGTTTTTGCTCCTGGGTTAGTAGTTCCCACACCCATATTGCCATTACTAAGTACTCTTATCTGTGAGTATGTGTGTAGCGAGGTGGTGTACATACATAGTATGATAAATAATTTATTGATAGTGAATAATTTGCCCTTAATTAATATGTAATAGTGTGTGGGTGGGGGGGTAATTAGTTGATTATGAGATACTTGCATGATATTTGTTTTTTAATAATTGTATATTGAATATTAATATTGAAGGTTTATTTATACATAAATATAATTTAGAAATATTTATAATGCAAACATATATCAAAAAAATTTATGCTCAATATTAATAAATTGTTAACTTACACAAAATCAGATATTTATATGCATATTTAGTGAAATTTTATGATACTTATCAGTGTCAATATACAATATTTAGCATATAAAAATCAGACAAAAGACGTATTTTTCGGTCAAATTTTGCGCCTAAATGTGGGGATTTTTGTCCCTTTATAAATAGATGTCAGGTGATTATCAGTGTGTTGTACAAAAAACTTAAAAATATTCAGGTCAAGGTGTAAGGAAATGTATAAGTTGTATCCATACATGTAATGTATATATAGAAAATAATAGAGTATTAGATTATACATTGATAAATAGTATTTTTGTAACCTGTAAAATAATCAAATAACCCAGTGGATAACTATACCCGCCGTGGAGTATCGGCCGATAAAGAAGATGTGCACAATGCCATAAAAAACATTGACAAAGGCCTTTATACCAATGCATTTTGCAAAATAATACCCGACTTGCTCTCTCAAGACCCTGAGTTTGTAAACATCATGCATGCTGATGGGGCAGGTACCAAATCATCATTGGCATATATATATTGGAAGCACACCGGCGACCTCAGTGTGTGGAAAAACATAGCCCAAGATGCCATAGTGATGAATACTGACGACCTGCTCTGTGTGGGCTGCACAGGACCCATGCTGCTATCATCTACTATAGGGCGCAACAAAAGGCTCATTCCCGGCGAGGTCATAGCAGCCATCATTCAAGGTACTGAAGAGGTACTGGCACATATGCGCTTACATGGGCTCATGATACACAGCACAGGTGGTGAAACTGCCGACATGGGCGACCTGGTGCGCACCATAGTGGTAGACAGCACCGTGACCGCTCGAATGAAAAAAAATGACGTGATAGCCTGCCATATACAGCCCGGCAATGTGATAGTAGGCTTGGCATCTTATGGCAAAGCTACTTATGAAGCTGCCTACAACAGTGGTATGGGCAGCAACGGACTCACATCTGCCCGCCACGATGTATTTGCCAAACAAATAGGTGTCATATACCCCGACAGCTATGACACCTCTATACCCGATGAAGTGACCTATATAGGTTCCAAATCTTTGGACGATATGATAGAAATAAATGATAGAGGGCAAATATACAAAATACCTGTGCCACAATTAGTGCTCTCACCCACTCGCACCTATGCACCACTCATGATACAAGTACTCAGTGAATACCGCAGCAAGATAAATGGTATCATACACTGTAGCGGAGGCGGGCAAACCAAAGTATTGCACTTTATTGATAATCTGCATGTCATAAAAAATAATCTTTTTCATACACCTCCATTGTTTCAACTCATACAAAATGAGAGCCATACCTCTTGGCGCGAGATGTACAAGGTATTCAACATGGGTCACCGTATGGAAATATATACAGACCCTGATACAGCCTCAAACATTATACATTTGGCTCAAAAATTTGATATAGAAGCCCAAATAATAGGATACGCAGAGGCAAGCCTATCTAAAAAAGTGACTATATCATCACAAAACGGAGTGTTTGAGTATAGCTGAGGTATGTAAAAGGATGTGCTTCCGGCTACTTTACAATACTTTCTTCCTTTCAATCACTAAAAACATATATCTTGGCTGAATATTCATAGTCAAATGATTAAAAAAATGTTTACTTCTCTTACATATCTATTAAGTAAACATTTTAGGTATTAAATCTTTAATTTATTAATTTATTAATTTATTATTTTTTAGGCTAGTAAATTGCTGCTATTGATATATTGCTCATGCCATTTACCCAATATATTATTTTTTTGAGTATCACTTAGCTATATTCCATCTAAAATCTAAAAAAAACATACTTATAAATAGTCAAAAAAATGATATATAATATATAGTAGGATAACAAATATATTTTCTTTATAGTTATATAAGTGTCCTTTAAATAAATATAAAATGAGATTAAGTATATACAGATCAAAAAGATCAGGTGAAGAAATACTTTCTAGCGAAAATCAAAAACTAAAAACTATCTTATCAGAAGCTTCAAATTTTATCAAAGAAATCAAAAATGGTAATTTTAATATAGATATTTCTAAAAATTTGTCTGACAATGAGTTGGGTGTAGAGTTGTTGTCTATGAAATTGCATTTTGATAAAGTTTCAACAGATGAGAAAATTAGAAATTGGTTCAATACAGGTTTGGCTACATTTTCGGATATTCTTAGAAATAAAAGTTCATTAAATCTAAAAGAACTTTCAGATGATATATTATCAAACTTGGTAAAATATATATCTGCCAACCAAGGTGCAATATTTGTGATTGAAAATGATAATAATGATGCTGAGCATCTAAGAATGATAGCTTGTTATGCATACAACAGAAAAAAATATTTGGATAAACGTTTTGAACTCGGCGAAGGATTAGCCGGGCAGTGTGTATTAGAAAAAGAACCTATCTACCTCAAAGAAATCCCTGAAGACTTTGTGAATATCACATCCGGACTTGGCGAAGCAACACCACGCTCAGTATTCATATGTCCTCTGATAATAAATGAACGTATATTTGGTGTAATTGAATTGGCATCTTTGACAGAGTTTAAACCTCATCATATTGATTTTATCAATAAATTGTCAGAAAATGTGGCAGCTTGCATCAAAAATGTGAGAGACAGTGAGCAAACTAATACTTTACTAAACGAAAGCAGACAGCAAGCCGAAGAATTAAGAGCCCAAGAGGAAGAAATGCGTCAAAATTTAGAAGAGATGCAAGCCACCCAAGAAGAGATGAAAAGAAAAAGTGAAGAACTAAGAAGCACTTCTGCAGAAATTTTAGGAATTATTAATGGTATCAATGCCACTATGGCCACCATTGAGTTTTCGCCTGATGGCACTATCATCAAAGCCAATGACAATTTTCTCAAAACCATGAAATATACTATAGATGATATTAAAGGGAAGCACCACAGGATGTTTGCCCCAATCGATGTACTTGAATCTGATGAATACAAAACATTTTGGCAAAGGTTAGCTTCAGGAGAGTCTATCACAGGGGTGTTCAAGCGCATTTCGCGCACCGGCGATACT
>JANRIG010000032.1:0-122427 GCA_033765235.1 Cytophagales bacterium
TCTACATAAAGTAGGAACTTTGTTCCGAGGCTTGAATACACCATTTACTCAATCCCCCTCTAGCGCGGAACTTTGTTCCGTGCTCTACATAAAGTAGGAACTTTGTTCCGAGGCTTGAATACACCATTTACTCAATTAAAATAATGCCCTCTAGCGCGGAACTTTGTTCCGTGCTCTACATAAAGTAGGAACTTTGTTCCGAGGCTTGAATACACCATTTACTCAATTAAAATAATGTCCAATAATCCTTTTTTTCCACAATAATCTCTCGCACTTGAATATCTATATTCCCAAATTTCATCCACAATCCCAGACTTTACTGGATTATTATGCAAATAATCTAACTTTTGCTTAGTTATGTTTGCATTAGATAATTCAATTGGATGATAATCATTATTCCAAAACATATATTTCTGATGTTTTTTACTTTTTTCTGCTGCCCTCTTTAGCATCCACAGAATCCATTCTTTTCTACTTTCTTGTGGATTTGACTCTATTGATCTACAAATAAAAACTGAAGTGTATTTCTTAAAATCTCTAACTATCGTTTCTAAGCCAATAACTTTTTCTGTCTCTATTTCTTTTCTGCCAATAATGAAATGAACGTGATTTGTCATGATACACCAAGCATATACTTCCAAACCTTTTTCCTTTTGACAGTACTTAATACTATCTAGTAATACTTGAATGTACTCTTCTCTGGTAAAAACATCTATCCAGTAAACAACTGAAAATGTTACAAAATATAGCTTGTCTTGATCTCTAATTTTGTATTTGACACTCATTGAGCAAGTTTACAAAATTATTTTTACTAGTATAGCTTCGGAACAAAGTTCCTTTTCGAAATTGAGCACGGAACAAAGTTCCGCGCTAGTGGGCAACACAGGTACCATATTTGAGATAGAGCTGCCGGTGTTTGTAGCTAAGTAGAGAGTAGAAAGGTTATCTCTCAAAACTTACCCAGTCCACATTAATCATAGACACTTCCCCCTCTGCATCAGGGTTTACGGTATTCACAAATGTGAAATATATATCCCCTGCATATTTGTTATTGGTCAATGATAACGGAGCTACAGTCCACTTTTCCCATTGGCCTTGTGGCAATATATCTATAGTACCCAATATATCTCCTTTGAAATGTCCAGCTCTTAATTCAATTTTGCCTTTGGCAATTTTGGAGTTGTAGCGAATGTTAATTTTTGACAACCCGTTCAAATTTATTTTTTTGAATTTAAACCCTGAGCCATGACGAAGTCCGCCTAAGTAAAAATTTTTGTAGGATTCTGCAGTACTGGTTATTACAGTTGCTTTCAGAAGACTATCAGCATCTATGGTTTCTTTTCTGCTATTGCTCAAGGTGAATATTTTAGTAGTACTTAGTTTGGCTCTGCCTTCACTGTCGCCCATGTCTTTGTATGATGCAGTGATGTAGTAAATACCATCTTTAGACTCAGGCCCATCAAAGGTAATGGTGCCTGAAGTTGGCATTTTTTTTGCAAACATGCTGCTTTGCTCACTACCCAGCGACATGATGTATTTCACCATTTCTACAGCATCGTCTTTTTTTATTTGTGGGTGAGCGCTCATGGCATGTTCGCCCCACACACCACCGCCACCTTTTATGATTTTGCCTGCCAGCTTATCATAGCATCCGGGTACATCTTTCATATATTTATTGGCAATATCTACAAACGATGGACCTACAGATTTTTTGTTGTAACTGTGGCAAGCTTTGCAGTCGCTGCCGGCTATGAGTTTGTTGTCATTTATATCAATATCTTTGGGAGCTTCGCTGTGTGCTGTGGTGAGCGGGTATATGTCTTTGCCCGTTTTTATATAGGTGAGTACTACATCTATATTATTTTTCACTATGACTTTATCTTCCTTGTCTGATACTTGCACCTCATAATTGAGTGAGCTGCCGGGCCAGTAAAAGCTGGGATTGCCTCCTTCTAACATAATATTTACTTCAGGATAGGTATTTCCTACAATAATACGTTTGGATATCTCAGATTTATTGCCTTTGCCGTCATTTGCGGTGAGTGATACTATATAGAGGCCTGATTTGGTAAATGTAATATTCAAATTTTTTCCTTCTTGGGTATTATTATCAAATGTATTTTGCCAAGTGTAGGTGAGTGGGTCTCCATCGGGGTCGTAGCTGGATCCTATGGTAAATTTGGCGGTGAATCCGGGGGCACCTATGGTATCTGAAGTGGCTATTTCCAATACAGGAGAGCGATTGCCTCCATTGTAGATAATGCGTGAGAGCTTTGCCTCATCACTTTTGCTATACCATATGTAGCCATATTCCAGCACATACAGGCTACCGTCAGGGGCAAAGGCTAAGTGCGTGGGATGTGCAAATTTCATACCTTTAAGCATAGGCTCAGACTGTACATAATTGCCTTCGCTATCTACTGTCACTGCCATCACCCAGTCGCGCATCCACTCAAATATTAAGAGCTTGTTGTCAAAATACTTAGGAAATTTTACTTTTGAGTCTTTATAATCTGAGTAATAATAAATAGGTCCGGCGCAGGCAGTGCGTCCACCTCTGCCTACTTCAGGAAACTCGCTTGTGTAACTGTATGGGTACCACATAAATGCACTTTGGGGCGATGGCAAGTCAATGGCTCCTGTATTGTTTTTTGAAGGATTTTTCACATTTTCAGGATCAAAAAATGGACCTGGTGCAGTGATGTTTTGTACCAAATCCATGTAAGAATAGGGTTTATTATTCGCCACAAAATATGGCCATCCAAAGTTACCCGCTTTGCGTGCCTGGTTTATCTCATCATAAGCTTTAGGACCTATGGTAGAATCACTTCCTGCGTCAGGTCCTACCTCGCCCCAATATATATAGTTTCTTACACGGTCATATGACATGCGCCAGGGGTTGCGGCATCCCATTATATATATTTCAGGCTTTCCAATCCTGCCATTTTTGGGGAATAGATTACCATCGGGTATGGTGTAGCCCGGTTTATCATATTTAGGTTTTATTCTTAGTATCTTTCCTCTGTAGTCTTGGGTATTGGATGCGGTGCGTTGAGCATCAAAGATTTCACGACCCGGTCTTTGGTCATATGGCGGATAGCCATTTGCTTGCCAAGGTGGCGTGTTATCTCCTGTTGAAATCAGTAAGTTGCCATCGCGGTCAAATAATATGGTGCCTCCATTGTGCGCTCCCGGCTCTTTGTCAAGTTTGAAAGTGAAAATAATCTGCTCGCTTTTTACGTCCAACTTATCGTCTGCAAATTTGAACCTTGAGAGGTTGTAGTTTAGAGAAGTATCGTTGTAAAATACATACACCCATTTATTATACATGTAATTTGGGTCGAGGCATATACCCATGATACCCATACCTGCATAGTTGCTCACTTCAAGATTGGCTATCACTTTGGTACCTCCTTTGTTAGGGTCATATAGCAATATACGTCCTTTGCGCTCTATGATGAATACTTCATGCTTTTGGCTAATGGCCATCATGAGAGGCTCATCCAGTTTATCTATAATAGTTTGTTTTACAAATCTTTTGCTGTCGGGTATTTTTTGTGTTTTTGCGTTGGTGTAGTTGCGTGTGTTGCTACCCATGGCATAGTTGATACCTCCCAGTACATGCTTAAGGAACAACTCTTCTTTGTATGACTCAGAGGTGTGCCCAAGTGCTGTGTAAAACGCTCTGCCACCGTCATACTCATGGTACCACGCCATAGGATGATAGTCGCCCATATTGCCCCCTTTGTATGATTTTTCGTCAATGGTAGCCAGTACTTTTACATTTTTGTTGAGGTTTTTGAAATTGTACCATTCATCAAATCTTTCCCATTTTGTAGGTAAGTCTTTGGTAGATAGGTGTTTGCTGTCTACTACATTTATCATTGCTTTTTGCTGCTCGGGGTGGCTCTGAAAGTTGCCCCCTACCATTTTAGCATACCAAGGCCAATCATACTCCGTGTCTGAGGCTGCATGTATGCCTACATATCCGCCCCCTGCTTGTATGTATCTCTCCAGTGCTACTTGTTGACCAAAGGTGAGCACATCGCCTGTGGTACATAAAAATATAACGGCTGAATATTTTTGCAACGAGTCTTCACTAAAGTAGTGGCTGCTCTCGGTGGTATCTACTTTAAATCCATTATCAGTACCCATCTTGAGCAATGCAGCCTTACCATCTTTTATAGACTCATGCCTAAATCCGGCGGTTTTAGAAAATACCAATACTCTTTTTTCATTTTTTGTACAAGAAAAAAATAATGAAAGAATAATGAGAGCAATATAATGTAAGGGAAGAATAGTATGCTTTATCATGGGCAGTATGCAAAATATCAATAAAATTTTGTACAAAATTAATAATAGTTTGGTGTTTACAAATTTTAATACAGGATTTTAGACTTCAATACTATAACCCGAAACGATGAACATTCAAAAATCTATATCTATTAGTTGGTAAATGACTGAAATATACTTTGCTGCCAAAAAGTAAGCGATAATTGCAGGTCTAGGCAATACGCAAATACCGAATGGGTAAGAAGACTAAATCAAATCTTCAATCATTTTTTGAGCTGCATCTTTAGTCACATTTCTATCATATGCACACCATCTATATTGCCCAACCACTTGGTGCATCGCTCGGGTACTGCATCCGTGATGAATACTTGCCCAAAGTCATGGCTTTGTATCATTTGCACCAGCTTAGCTACTCGGTCATTGTCGAGTCTGTCAAATATATCGTCGAGCAATAGTATAGGTTTAGTATCTGAGGCAATATTTATGTATTGATATTGGGCTAGTTTCAAAGCCAACACATAGGTTTTTTTCTGACCTTGCGAGGCTGTCTTTCTTACCGGTCGCTCGTCCATACTAAATTCATAGTCATCAGTATGTATGCCCATAGTGGTGCGCTGTGCAGCTACATCTTGTGTAGCTATGCTCATAAACTTTTGTTCAAAATCACCGCTTGCCAAGTCAGAAGTGTATTGTATGGAAACTTTTTCTTTGTGGAGGCTCAATGAGCCATATTTTTGTACAAATATGGGCATAATGGCATTTATATGCTTCATTCTATGCTCATATATATGATGTGCTAGTGATACAAGCCGCTTACTGTATGGCTCCAACAGGCGATATTCTGTACGTTGGTTTTCATAGCACTGTTTAAGTATAAGGTTTCTGCTTTTGAGCACATAGTTATATTGGGTCAATGTTTTTAGATATTCTGCATTTGTTTGGCACAATACCCCATCAAAAAATTTGCGTCTTACCTCTGCACCATCATGCAGTAAGTCAGTATCATCAGGGGTTACCATTACCACCGGATATTTGCCTACATGCGCTGCAAACTTGTCGTATATTATGCCGTCCATTTCTATTTTTTTTTTAGTATTGTTAGAATATGAGCAGCATACATCATTTAATTGTCCATTTTTGTATATAGAGGCTATTATACGGTAGTAGTCAAGGTGATACGGCACACACTGTATATCACTATGCCCTGCAAAGCTTTTGGTTAAGCATATCACATACAGGGCATCCAGCAAGTTGGTTTTGCCTGTGCCATTGGCACCAGTTATGCAATTTACCGTGCGAGAAAATGTAAATTTTTTATCAAAAATATTCTTAAAAGCAGCAATACCTAAAGTAGAGAAGTACGTAATCTTATCCATTATTACACAAAAAAAATCAAAAATTTGTTACCCGTTTCGTATTTTCATCAAATTCATGTAATATTGCAATCTTATTGATATAAATAGCTTAAATCTAAATATGGCTGCTGCATCCAAAACATCATCTTCAAAAAGCGAATTTGGCAAAGACACCTACCTGTGGTGGTATGACAAGATGCAACTCATGCGCAAATTTGAAGAAAAAGCCGGACAACTATACGGTCAGCAAAAAATCAAAGGGTTTTGTCACCTATATATAGGTCAAGAGGCTTGTGCCGCAGGTGCAGCTACAGCCCTTATCAAAGGGGATAAATACATCACATCTTACCGCGACCATGCCATACCTTTTGCCATTGGTACAGAGCCAAAATATGTAATGGCAGAGCTTTTTGCCAAGGCAAATGGTATATCCAAAGGCAAAGGAGGCTCTATGCATATATTTGATAAAAACACAGGATTCATGGGAGGGCATGGCATAGTAGGTGGACAGATACCTGTTGGAGCAGGCATAGCATTTGCCGAAAAATATAACAATACCGGACATGTATGCCTCACCTTCATGGGCGACGGTGCCGTGAGACAAGGCTCATTTCATGAAACACTCAATATGGCTATGCTGTGGAAGCTGCCGGTGATTTTTATTATTGAAAATAATGGCTATGCCATGGGCACTTCAGTATCACGCACTTCAAATGTGACCGAGCTATACACCATGGGCGAGTCTTATGACATGCCTTCAGAGCCTGTAGATGCCATGCGCTGCGAAGATGTGCACCTTGCAGTAGCACGTGCTGCTGCCAGAGCCCGCAAAGGCGATGGACCTACCTTGCTTGAATTCAGAACTTACAGATATCGCGGCCACTCCATGTCTGACCCTGCTAAGTACCGTACCAAAGAAGAGCTGGAAGCCTACAAGGCGCTAGACCCCATAGAATTAGTAAAAAATACCATTCTCAAAAACAAATATGCTACCGCAGCACAACTCGATGATATAGACGAAAAAATAAAAATCATAGTACAAGAATGTGTGGATTTTGCCGAAAATGGCTCATTTCCTGACCCCTCCGAAGCCTACCAAGATGTGTATGCCGAAGAAGGTTATCCTTTTATCATGGAATAAATAAATATTTACAAACAATCACTCTTAAAAATAGAATTATCATACAAAGATGGCAGAAAATAAAGACAGCAAATTAGATGAAATATTGACCAATCCCGAGTCTATTGTAGAAGACATACAATCGGGCAAACTTTTAGAATTTTACGAAAAATATAAAAATATCATAAACATAGTAGCAGGCTCTATTGCAGGCATAGTGATTGGTATTTTTGGTTTTAGATATTATGTCAATACTCAAAATGAAGAAGCTCAAAACACTATGTTTCAGGCAGTATACTACTTTGAAGCAGACTCGCTGAGCAAAGCTCTCAATGGCGATGGTGCCAATCCGGGTTTTGTAGAAATCACCGAGAGCTACCCATTTACCAAAGCTGCCAATATGGCCAATTTTTATGCAGGTACATGCTATCTCAAATTGGGCAAATATGAAGATGCCATAGACTATCTCAAAAACTTTGGTGCCTCAGACCTACTCATACAAGCCAGAGCATACTCACTCATTGGTGATGCCTACCTAGAGCAAAATGATTATGAAAATGCGGTAACTTATTACCAAAAAGCCTCTGATTATAAGCCTACCAAAGAGTTCACGCCGGAGTATCTCATGAAGCTGGGCTTGGCTTGCGAGCTAAACAATAACTATGAATCTGCCGTAAAAGCCTATGATAGGATCATTAATGAATTTCCAAATAGCAATAAAGTAAACGATGCACGCAAATACAAAGCTATGAATGAAGTAAAATTGTCGTCATTATAAACTGTATCATGAAGTGGGCTTATAAATGTTTGTTTTTTTTATCAATTATAATAACATTATTAAGCTGTACAGATTATGCTGCCATAAATATAACCAAAAAAAAGCCTGTATATAAACCACGCCCTATCAACATTACCTACAAAAAAATGAAATCTATTCAAGCCCGCAGGTACAAAACAGGCGAGCGTAATAGGTTTGACAAGCATGCGGCTCGTTATCAAATGATTGCAGTTAACAAATCGCGCAAATACTCCCCCATGGAGTCTCGTAAATACAGTGTAAACTCCAATGCCGTGAATAGAAAAAATAATAGAAAATATGTGACCAAAAAAACACGTAAAGATAATAACTACTACTTTTATCGTGAATCTATGAGAGCGCACCAAGAGTCTGAAAAAGAAAGTTTCTCTGTGTACGACAAATAATTTTTTGGTGCACGCACACATTATATTATTAAAAAAAATCAATCTGTCATCAGTTTATAATATTTCTATTATGCATACCAAATCTAATAAAACAAAAAAATTAGCCGGATACACATAAAAATCTATAAATATTAATATATACATATCTGTTTGGTTTATAAACTTTTATTAAATTTACACCATACAATGCATTAAACTATGGCAAAAGTAACGATTGATAATATAGAAATAGAAGTACCCGATGGCACAAGCATACTCAATGCAGCCCGCATGATAGGCAAAAATGTGCCACCTGCCATGTGCTACTACTCCAAACTCAAAGACTCAGGTGGCAAGTGCCGTACCTGTTTGGTAGAAGTGACAAAAGGATCTGAAAAAGACCCACGTCCTATGCCCAAGCTCGTGGCTTCATGCCGTACCAATGTCATGGATGGTATGGTAGTAGCCAACAGCACCTCAGCCAAAGTAAAAGAAGCCCGCAAAGGTGTGGTAGAATTTTTACTCATCAACCATCCGCTCGACTGCCCTGTGTGTGACCAAGCCGGTGAGTGCGACCTGCAAAATCTTGGTTATGAGCACGGTGTAGAGGGCACACGCTATGAAGAAGAAAGACGCACATTCGACAAAATAGATATAGGCCCATACATACAGCTTCATATGACACGATGTATCATGTGCTTCAGATGTGTGTACACAGCCGACCAGCTTACCAACCGCCGAGTACATGGCATCATTAACCGTGGCGACGCTGCCGAAATAAGTACCTACATTACGCAAGCCCTTGACAACGACTTCATTGGCAACGTGATAGATGTGTGCCCGGTGGGTGCACTTACCGACAAAACTTTCCGTTTCAAAAGCCGTGTATGGTTTACCAAACCAATAGACGCGCATCGCTCATGTGAAAAATGCTCAGGTCAAGTAGTGCTTTGGATGAAAGATAAAGATGTACTCAGAGTCACAGGTCGAAAAGACACCTATGGAGAGGTAGAAAATTTTATATGCAATACTTGCAGATTTGAAAAAAAGGAATTGGTTGATTGGCAAATTGAAGGTCCTCGCAAAATAGATAGAGGTAGTGTACAGTCGCAAAATCATTATGTGCTAGGGTATGACAAACCAGTAGTACCTGCACAAATAAGCATGAATGCAGCAAATCCTGCTTTTATAGAATGATATTTTAAGCATACAATTACAAGCTCGAAGTTTTGCCTCCGTCTACCGCCAAGTTTACTCCGTTGATATAAGCTGCCATGGGAGTAGCCAAAAATAAGGCTGCATAGGCTATTTCTGACGGAGAGGCAAACCGTTTTACGGGTACTTCATTTTCCATATTTGCCCTCATCTCTGCTTCTGTCACACCTGCCTCATGTGCTTTGTATGATATAAGGCTCTGTATGCGAGTAGTTTCTGTATAGCCGGGCAGTATATTGTTTACTGTGATGCCATTAGGTGCCAGTTCGATAGAGAGTGTCTTTGCCCAATTTGCCACTGCAGCACGTATGGTATTTGATACTCCCAGCCCTTGTATAGGTTGCTTTACAGAGGTAGAAATGATATTGATAATGCGTCCGTAGCCCGCTCTTTTCATAAGTGGTACTACCTCTTGCACCAATATTTGGTTGCACACCACATGTTGGTTAAATGCAGCCACATAATCTTCTACATTGGCAAATATTGCCGGACCGGCTATAGGACCTCCTGTATTATTGACTAATATATGTATATCGCGGTTGTAGTCCACATATTCATGAAGTTGGTTTTTGAGAATATCAGCCTGCCTAAAATCGGCACAAATATAACTATGCAATTGATTATGCGACTTATACAACTTAGCTACACACTCTTTGAGCTTATCTTCATCGCGGGCTATCAGTATAAGTTCTGCACCTTGCAATGCCATAAGTTGTGCTGTGGCCCATCCTATGCCTTGGGTGCTGCCACATACTATGGCTCTCTTGCCTGCCAGTGAAAGGTCTATCATGATCATTTATATATGCTGTACCAGACTAATAACTTAATATTGCCATAGCCGTTGGGAGTATGCTTTATCACAGTGCGGTTCACTTGTGCAAGAGGGTAATTGCGTTGCTGACCATTTTCCTGTACTTCTAATATGTCGTTATCAGATACTATCATCAATCCTGAGTTGGATTTCTTGCCGTCTATCACTGCTTGTATATAGGTAGTGATAGGCAGTGTGTACGTATAATCTGATATTCCTACGAACATTGGTGAGCTGTTTGCAAATGGGTCGCGTACTTGTGATTGCAAAAGTTGCTTAGAGCCATCATTTCTGGTTTTGATATATTTGGCTTCATTTAGTTCATAAGCATATATTTTAGGGCTTGGTGGATATAAAGTGCCCTGATATGCGAGCACATCTGTGCTTATTTTGAGCTCTGCTCTTGTGATTAATATATGACCGTTTTGATGGTTAGGGCCTTCTACTGAGTCTCTGAATGATAGTAAGTCGCTAAATCCCAAGCGCGTACACAAACCTCCGTAGCTTTGTATATACACATATCCATTACTTTGTTCTGAGGGCAGACTGTCATACTGGTTTGCCAGCTTACTCATGGCACTTGCAGTACGATCTTTTTGAATTTGCAAAAATCTTGAATAGGTCTCTGTGGCTATCGGAAACTCTACTGAGTCTGATACTTTATAATTGTTAAAGGCGTAATAATTATGATATTTGATAATAATAGATGCAGACTCTATCCTGAGCACGGCAGTATTGGAGCCCGATGATATGAATGCCAATCCTGCAAATTTTTCTTGAAATACAGCATTGCTTGTCAAATATTCTGCTGATTTTATTATCAATTCGTTGCCTATGGTATCGTTGGCGAATGTATAGCGTGTGTTTTTGCCAACTTTGAGCAAAAGGGTGGCCAATGGGTCACTATCATAAGGCAGTGTACTAAAGTTGAAATAGGCAGATGAGGTATTTATCTTCTCTTTTATTCGGTGTACTGTTACTATTTGTGTCTCAGATTTTTTGCCGTAGGCATAGCCTGAGGCAGTATTGCTAGACATGGTAATGTTTAGTACCACGCTATCTATCTTTGGGTTTGGTCCAAAAGTATTGCCACCAAGCAGTTTGTCGAGATTTGCAGGTCTGTTAAATTGCGCAAAACAATTAACCAACATTGTACCAAAAATGGGGTCTGTGTACCTGCCTACTAAGAGAGTAGTGGTGTTATTTGTAACCACACTATCGTATAATATGGTAGAAGCCGTTATTTTATAATTTCCTTTATAATAACTCCTCGTAATATTTTGAGCAGGTGTTAGGTCAGACGAGATATTGTCAATGTCTCTGTTGCCACACGATACTATCAACCACGCAAAGCAGTATAGGGCAAAATTACCCCTCAACCAACTCATCAATACCTAACAATTCGTGATAAATGTTATAATAATATTCTATGTTGCCGAGTGCAGGCACGTATTCAAAGTTTTTGCGAGCACCAATTTCGTCAAACAGACTGTCATGCACAGCTGAATATTCTTTTTCGGCCTTGAAAATAGCATCGGCATGGGTAAGTCCTATTTTTAACAACGATAAGTAATCAATATTGCCGGAGGTAGATAGCATACTATCTTCTAAGTCAGACATTTTGGCTTTGGTTATGAATGACTTGGTGTCAAATTTATGGCTAAAATGGTTGTTGAATACAGTAAAAATAGTTTTAGCATTTTTGTAAATGGGTTCTTTTTTGTAATGTGTTCTTATAAATAGTGGTATAAGTGATGAAAGCCAGTCGTTGCAATGAATGATATCCGGTGCCCAACCGAGTTTTTTAACGGTCTCAAGTACTCCTTTGCAGAAGAATATGAGGCGGTCGTCATTATCTTCAAAAAAATTATTGTCTTTATCAAAAAAGTAGTTTTTGCGATGAAAATAATCATCATTGTCAATAAAATATACTTGCAACTTGGCCGATGGTATGGAGGCTACTTTGATGATGAGAGGTTTTTCTTCATCGCCCACTGCTATATTTATTCCTGATAGTCTTACCACTTCATGAAGTCTGTTTTTGCGCTCGTTGATAGAGCCAAATCGAGGCACGAGTATCCGTATTTCCATGCCTTTTTCTTGCATAGCCTCGGGAAGTTGTCTTACGTAATCAGCTACATGGGTGATTTCAATAAAGGGATTTATTTCGCTCGAAATATAAAGAACTCTTAGTTTTGACATAATAAACTACTGAATTTAGGTATTAATAATTATCCACATTGCAAAAAATACATTATGCAAATATATTAATTTATTTTCATATAGGCACAATAATAATGTATTATTTTTTTTTGAATGATGATTGTTTTGCCTATAATAATACAAAAATATTGGGTAATATTCTGCATTTTACGTTATTATATAGGGATTTGAAGTAAGATTTTAGGTTGTTTTGAGAGATATGTAAATTCAATTTGAACTTTGAATATTTGCACTTTATACATAGCTCTTACGCTAGTACCAACTTACTGTGACAGGTGCCTTTAGTGCTTGCGCCGGCACGGTGTATATGCATATGAAGGTGTGAGCTGATGTGGGGTAATATAAACATTTGCTGTAAGGTGGCAAGGCCATTCAAGTTAGTAGTCACTCGGCACAGCCGAGCTACTGTGAAAGGCTGTAAGTGTCACATTGAACCAGTCAATATATGCAAAGGGATGTGTATGCTTTTACAAGCCTGACATGATAAATTATTAGCACAATATTGCTTTATTCTGCCTTATTTATGAGCAATTATTAAAAATCGTGGTTGCTGTTGGCAGGCACAAGTACAGGTTTCACTATTCCTAAGAAGTGAAGAAAGCGAATGACCTGATATGTAGGGTCAAATTCAAACCATTTTACGGCAAAATTTACATTTTTTGGCCAGCGGTGGTGGTTGTTTTGAAATAGCTCTCCAAAGCACAAGAAGTCCCATACCAATGTGTTGCGCGACTTGTCTGTAGAATCATAATTGCGGTAGCCGTGCACATGCCCGCTCCAGTTTACAATAGCACCGTGAATAGGCCCCATAAGAAAGTGAATAGGTAACAAAAAATACAAATACCACATATTTTGAGGTACAAAGTGTACATAATAAAGTACATAAATAGTGCCAAAGAAAACACGTGTAAACCATAAGTCGCCCAGTACCTCCATGATATTCCAAGTAGGTATATCTTTGACAAAGCGCTCGTCTGCATTGCGTCTGTGCATTACAAATTCGCCATAAATATTTTTAGTTTTCCACATCATATCAAATATATTGGTGCTGTGGTGTGGTGAGTGTGGGTCTTTTTCGGTATCGCTGTAGGCATGGTGCATGCGGTGCAATATGGAGTATGCGCGAGGCGAGAGATATGATGAACCTTGTGTGATAAACTGAAACAGGAAGAAAAATTTTTCCCAAAACTTGTTCATAGTAAACATCTTATGTGCAGCATATCTGTGCAGAAAAAACGTTTGGCTGAACAATGACAAGTACCAGTGCAATACAAAGAATAAGATAATAGCAATCACTTTTGTTACAATTTAATATTTGAATAATTATACGTGAGAAATGAAATATAGTAATTGATTTGTATGATATTTATCAAATCTTTAATTTTTCGGATGACAAAGTTACACTAAAAAACATTTTATACAAAGCATTTTTTTTACTTTTCGGATATGAATGCGTAGGTAAGTATGTTTGCACCCATTTTGAGGGCTTGCATTCTTTTTTCTTCAGGGTCATTGTGTACTGACGCGTCTTCCCAGCCATTGCCCAAATCGCATTCATAGCTGTAGAAGCATACTAATTTGCCTTCGTATATGAGGCCAAAGCCTTGTGCGGGCTTGCCGTCATGCTCATGTATTTTGGGAAGACCTTTGTCAAAATCATATTTTTGGTGATAAATAGGGTGGTGGTAGGGTATTTCTACAAAGTTGAGCTCGGGGAATACTTTTCTCATCTCTATTCTTACAAATTTATCGAGCCCGTAGTTATCGTCTATATGCAAAAAGCCACCTGAAGACAGGTATTTTCTCAAATTTTGAGCTTCGGAAGCAGAAAATGTGACATTGCCATGCCCTGTCATGTGGATAAATGGGTATGAAAAAATATCTCTGCTGCCTGCCTCTACTATGTCTTCTTCGGGTACCAAGTTCATATACATTACCTTGTTACAAAATTCTATAAGATTGGGAAGTGATGTTTTGTTGGCATACCAGTCGCCTCCGCCGCTGTATTTCAACTTGGCTATTTTAGTTTGTGCCATGCTTATTTGGTAAAAGAAGATTAATGGCAAAAATATAAAGCACTTTTTCATTGTTATCTTTTTTTTGTGAAGGTAAGTATAATTTATTTAATCACAAGGGATTAATATTGTACAGAAGTATTAATTTTTGGGGAGAAATGATACAATATTCGTTATTTATGCCTCTCTTTCAGCATTTTAAGTACATCTGTGAGACCAACTCCTTTGCTCTCGAGCAACACCATGTAGTGAAATAGCAAATCTGCAGCTTCGCCCAAAAACAGGTCAGCGTTATCATCTTTGGCTTCTATCACGAGCTCCACTGCCTCTTCGCCTACTTTTTGTGCAATTTTATTTATGCCTTTTGCAAAAAGGCTGCTTGTATATGACTCATTGGTGGGCTGCAAGTGTCTTTTTTTTATGGTGGCCTGCAATTGCAACAAAAAATTAATATTTTCATTTTCTACTTTTATAGGCTCATTAATTTCAGACCAACAAGTATCAGCCCCTGTATGGCATGTGGGACCGTGAGGTATGGCTTTTACAAGCAGCGTGTCGCCATCACAGTCTACAGACATAGAGATTAATGTGAGATAATGACCACTAGTCTCACCCTTTGTCCAAAGCTGATGCTTGCTTCGGCTATAAAACGTCACTTTATTGGTTTTAATTGTAGTGTTGTATGATTCCATATTCATGTAGCCCATCATGAGTACTTTGCCTGTGTCAGCGTCTTGTACAATAGCAGGTACCAATCCGTTGTTTTTATCAAAATCTATCTCCATATCATATTATTTGTGCAAATTTTACGATAATTATTGGTTTGTCTAAATATTAATGTCCTAATCACATCAAATAAGCTATTTTTGTACAAAATTATTGGAATATGGACTTAAATATACTCACTGCTATATCGCCTGTGGATGGCAGGTACAGAAAATCAACCAAGCGATTGGCACCTTATTTTTCAGAATATGCACTTATCAAATACCGTGTATATGTAGAAATAAAATATTATTTGGCACTCACAGAGCTGCCTATAGCTCTATTAAATAAGTTGAACAAAAAACAAAAAGCAGATATTTTGCAAATATTTGAAACATTTGATGAAAAAGAAGCACTAAAAGTAAAAGAACACGAAAAAAAAGTAAATCATGATGTGAAAGCAATAGAATATTATATCAAAGAACAATTTGAAAAATATCATCTCAGCGATTATGATGAGTATGTACACTTTGGCCTCACCTCGCAAGACATTAACAATACTGCCATACCACTTTTGCTCAAAGATTGCCTTAATAAAGAGCTTTTGCCCAAATTTACAGAAACTTTAGAGTTGCTTAAAGTACTGGCACATACTTGGGAAGATGTGCCTATGCTGGCACATACACATGGGCAACCGGCCTCACCCACCCGTATGGGCAAAGAACTCAAAGTATTTATTGAACGTATCCAAAATCAAATCCTACAATTTGAAAACATACCATTTTCAGCAAAATTTGGCGGAGCCACGGGCAATTTCAATGCCCATCATGTAGCATACCCTGATATAGACTGGGTAACATTTGCCAATGAATTTGTAAACATTAAGTTACAACTTTCGCGCAACCAATACACTACACAAATAGAACATTATGACAATCTCGGGGCACTTTGCGATGTGTTTAAGAGGATAGCTACCATATTTATAGACCTCAATAGAGATATATGGGAGTATATTTCTTATGATTATTTTAAACAAAAGGTAAACAAAGACGAGGTAGGCTCATCGGCCATGCCACACAAAGTAAACCCTATAGACTTCGAAAACTCCGAAGGCAACCTTGGCATTGCTATTGCGCTATTTCAGCACCTTGCTACCAAGCTGCCTATATCGCGCTTGCAGCGCGACCTCACAGACTCTACTGTGCTACGCAATTTGGGGGTACCTTTTGCTCATTTTTATATAGCTATAGATTCCTTGCACAAAGGATTGACCAAACTTACACTAAACCCAACAGCCATAAACCATGACTTGGAAAATAATTGGGCTGTAGTATCTGAAGCTGTACAAACTATACTAAGGCGCGAAGGATACCCAAATCCTTATGAAGCACTCAAAAACTTGACACGCACAGGCGAAAAAATAACCCGTGATACATTGCACAAGTTTGTTGACACCTTAAATATAGGTCAAAATATTAAAGATGAGCTTAAAGCCATCACCCCATTCAATTATGTAGGTATCGTAAAATAATATTTTGTGAATAAATATGTAATATTTGCTTTATTTTTTATTTATTTCAATATCAATGCGTTAAGTCAAGAAAAACAAAAAATAGAACTTATACGTGCAGGCTCATTGGAAGGTACCTACTATATGGGGCAACCTATAAGAAAGTTGACTAATGATGTGATGTTCAGGCACAGTGGTGCCACCATGTACTGCGACTCATCCTACCAATACGAAGCCAAAAATGATATTGAAGCATTTGGAAATATTAAAGTAATAAAATCTGATACACAAAGCATAAAAGGCAGCTATATGAACTACTATGGTGACCTGAAACTGGCCAAAATCACCGGACCTGATGTGGTACTCAAAAATGGCACAGTCACGCTATACACTACCATACTTGATTACGACCTGCAAAATGATGTATCTCACTATTATAACAAAGGCAAGGTGATAGATAAAGAAAATATACTCATTAGCGACATCGGTACTTACTATAAAAATAAAAGCGAGTTTGTATTTGTAAAAAACGTAAAATTTACCGACCAAAAACATACAATATACACAGATACGCTGTATTATTATACCGAAACTAAAATCATTAAATTCAGAGGACCTACTACTATCACAGGTACTGAGGGCAATATGCACGCCCTTGCAGGTGAGTATGACAGTAATAATAAAACATCGCACTTTACCGGGCGGGCACACATCAACTATGGTGACTTTGCCATGAGTGCCGACAAAATTAAATACAACCAAACCACCAAAGCAGGTATAGGACTTGGCAATGTGGAGATATTCTCAAAAAAAGACTCTGTCTATATTTTTGGAGATATAGCCCAATACCGAGGCACCGATAGCAAAACCAAAGTATATAACCATACTTTGCTCAAATCTATCCATGGTACTGATACACTCTACCTCACCTCCGACACACTATATGCTGTGAACGACACCATAGCAAAAAACAAAAAATTTATAGCTTACCACAAAGTCAAAATATTTAACAAAATGATGCAAGCTATAGCAGACTCATTGGTTTTTGATATGCTGGACTCTACCATGACTTTTTTCAAAGACCCTGTATTGTGGAACAATAAAAACCAGTCGCGAGGCGATACCATAAAACTATACACCAAAAAGGGTAAAGTAGATTGGGTAAAATTTCGCAAAAAAGCCTACATGATATCGCAAGATACCGTGCAAAATTACAACCAAGTAAAGGGCGATAACATACATATCAAATTTGTGAATAACAAAATACAAAAAGTAGATGTATCCGGCAGTGCGGAGTCTATATACTATGTGCTGGCCGATGAAGTGCTCACTACAGGACTCAACAAAGCCAAATGCAGTAATATATCCGTGAAGTTTGAAGAACAAAAAGTGAAGACCATTACATTTTACAAAAAGCCCGAGGCAGAGTTTATACCATTGCACGAAATCACCGACGAAAAAACTAGGCTAAGAGGCTTTAAATGGCGAGCTGCTGAGCGCCCTGACAGACCTGCAGTGATGGGCAAATATTACATTCCGTAATAAATTATAATATGCCCACCATAGAAGAAGCATACAGATACCTCTACTATGCCAAAGATATTCTGAAAGATAAAGCTTAAAAAGAAGACGGTTACTATAAAGACAAAAATATGTGCGTATGGCCGGCCATACAGCCCATTTAGCAGTACTCATTGCACTTGATATACTTTTAGAAAAAAAAACAAAGGGTAGAAAGTCAGTAGATTGGTATAAAAGTGAACTGACTAAAATTGACAAAAAATTACTATTTTTATTCAACAATGCTGATGAAACACTCCAATTGGTATTGGGCTATGATGGTAATAAAAATGCAAAAATAGCACAAGAAGGGCTCAATGAAGCCGAAACCATCATTTATAGTGTGAAAAGTAAGTTATGAAATAAAAATTTACATTTTTTTATTAGTAAATATTTATTTGTAATAAATATTTTACGTATTAATACTTACATAAATCACTAATATACAATTAATTATAATATCATTTAATAAATTTATATTTCGTTTAACTGTATTTAATCAAAAAATAAATACCATGAAATATTTTTTTTATTAATACTAAATCATAAATTTTGTAATATTTTAATAAATTATTGCATATTACAAATTATTAAATTGCTCAAATACCTGAAATATACAAGATTATAAAAAAAAATATATATGGTTAAAAAATTACTCTTAATATTTATTTCAATCTCAATTTCAACAAACTCATTTGCTCAAACACTTGCTGAAGAAAGATTTAACTACAACGGAGGTCAACTTGTAGGTGCTGCGGGTGGCTTTGGGTGGCACGAATCATGGAAAAGCCCTGCTCCTGTAGGAGCGTGGATTTATAATAGTACCCCATTCGCATACCCGGGCTACACATCTACCACTAATTATGCACACAATTTGGGCATTACACCCAATGGGCGCAATATCGATCTCGAAAGTATGGGAAATAATTTTGAGCCTTTCACTACCCTCACCTCTGATATTAACCAATGTGGTACTACCCCTGTGCCTTGCAAAATGGTAGGCAGAGGCACCATATACGTAGGATTTCTTTTCAGAAAAACAATTAATAACGATGATGATGCCTTTATTTCATTAAATGTAGGCGATAAAGATGCACCTTATGAGCAATTAGAAAATAGTATAAATAACAAATCAAGAATATCATTTGGGTATTTTGCTTATAGCTTTGCAGGTGTGGGCAATATTGCAGGTAATAAATATTGGGCTATAGCCACACACAACCATGGATCACCCAATGTTTTTAATATAAATAACACTAAACCTATTATAATAAACGGAGATAATTTTTTAGTATTACGAATTAGATACATTGGCAGCAGTACTACTATTTCCGGATTTATAAACCCTCCGGTGGCAGTGTCAGAACCTGCTACACCTGATATAAATGTAATAACTACAGGTTTTGCAGGTTTCAGATCTTTTTCTTGGTCAAATTTTGACAATGGAGGCAACTCTAATATAGACGAAATACGCTTTGGTGCTAGGTTTCAAGATGTACATACCACCACCCAATGCCCCGGTGCAGCTAATGTAAGTTTTTACTATGGCTCTGGTACTTTATGTAAAAACACAGGATCTGTAACCCCTACTTTTGCAGATTTATCAGTTCCGGGCACTTTTTTTAGTACAGCATCAGGTATATTGGGTTTAAATGCTGTTACAGGTCAAGTAAACATTGGTCCTACACTGACAGGGTCTTACTTTATAAATTATTCTATCCCTGGTTCTGGGATATGCAGAGATGTAACTGTAAATTATGAAATGCAAGTTACAGCAACGCCCAACACCATATTAGACAAATCCAACACCCTCACAGGAAGTGCAATATGCAAAGATATAGATGCTACTATTACATTACAAAATTCACAAATAGGTATAACCTACGAAGTAATAAAGGCAGGCACTCCGGGTACCTACACAGGCATAAGATTATCAGCAGCTACAGCGGGCGACGATTTAACATTTGACATACCCGCCACTATGGTAGGAGTAGGTCTTAATGTATTCTCAGTAGCCGGTACCATTCGTACATTTATTGACAGTACTGCAGGCCGCCCTAAGCGTGGCAACGTAGCCTTAAGATCTACCACAGCCATTACCTTAGATGGGGTATTGACCGAACCCGGTTGGAATTTTAGAAACAGATTGTCAAAAAAATTAAATACTAATAGTCACCCGTTATTCAACTCATCAGATAACGATGTGCGATTTGGTACTATGTGGGATAATACCTACCTATATGTAGGTATGCAATTTATTGACAACACATTCCCATCAGCAGGTGTAGGTGATTACGACAATTTAGAAATATATTTATATGGAAATGCATCAATACCCCGTACATATTGGGCAGGTACTGGAGACTCACCTGTGAATAGATTTAATACTGCAACACAATTCATATTAAATAACTCCAACACTTTCGGTGTACCATTAACATTGCCTAGTATTTGGCCGAGTAATAGGGCTATTGCACAACCTTATGACATGCAAACTGAGCCCAGATATGCTACAAACACAGTATCAGGAGCATTTGGCACTACTCTCACCGGCAGAACATTAGAATTTAGAATAGCATGGACAACACTTGGGGTGAATTTACCAAATGATTTCACATTCCTAACTTGCTCTGGCATTGCCTTTGATATGGCTAAAAATGATCATTTACTTGATGGCACTACACGTATAGCACAATATATGTACAATGGTGATGGCAATAACTATCAATTTACAAGAAACTGGGGCACACTGCAGCTTACCCTCAACTCTGACACTACCGAAATTATGCAAAATGTGTCTGTTGTTACTGTTACTTCACCTACAGTAACAGGGGCTACTATATCCCATGTCACCAACTGCGCACTTACCAATGGTGCGGTCACTTTCAATGGCTCAGGGAGTATATATCCATTGCAATATAGCATCACAGGTGCAGGGTTTCAGAGTTCAAATATATTTTCAGGCAGGTCAGCAGGCACCTACACAGGTATAGTACGAAACTCAGATGGCACATGCCCTGCAAATATTGCAGCATTTGTTATTACCATTCCCTCAGCACCTACCATTACAGGTGTCACTCGTACAAATACTACCAACTGCGACTTAAACAATGGCAGTGTTACTATTACAGGACTGGCAGGTACAGGGAGCCCTGAGTTTAGTATAGATGGCTCCACCTGGCAGGCATCCAATGTATTCACGAGTCTTGCTGCAGGTGCATACACCGCCTACATGCGCAATGCTACCGCAGGTACTTGCAGCATCACAGGGGCTACAGTGACTATCACCGGACCATATCCTACGCCTTCATTCAGCTATGGTACTACCCCTTTTTGTAATAATACCGCTATATTTACACAAACAGGTACAAACTATCGATCAAATGGTATATTTGTGACTACAGCTGCAGGTGTACCTCTTACAGCAGTACAAGGCACTATATCTGCAGGCGCTGCCGTTGGTACTCATACGGTGGTATATACCATACCTTCCGCAGGTTTCTGCGTAGGAATAAGCACATTCAACACAGTTACCATTACATCATCAACCATTGGAGGAGCATTATTTGCCAGTGCGCTTAATATTTGCTCAAGTACAGGCATTACTCTGAGCGTAGTGGGCTATGCAGGTACTATAAACTGGTTTGAAAGACCTGTAGGTACTGCATCATGGGCACCACTTGGACAAACTACCCCCATCACCACCACACTCATTCCTACCACTACCACCAGCTATATGGTAAGCATCACAGGGGTAGCATGCTCACTAGTAACTACTACTTCACCACTCACAATCACAGTAAATGGATATCCAAATATAGGCGTTGCTACTACTGCATCACCTACAAATTGTGACATAAGTAATGCAAGCCTGACTATATCAGGTACTTTTGAATATGGTACCCCACAGTACCGTATCAATACAGGTGCGTGGCAAGCCTCTCCTATATTCAATGCACTGGCTGCCGGCACTTATACTACCTATATGCGCAACTCCGGAGGTGTATGCAGCGTGACAGGTGGCACTACTACCATTACAGGACCATACCCCACTCCGTCATTCAGCTATGGAAGTTTACCATTTTGCAATGGGATAACTATTTTCACACAAACAGGTGCTAATTATAGAGTAAACGGTGTATTCAGTACTACAGCTGCAGGAGTCACCATAGCTCCGGCAAATGGTACTATTTCCATAGGAGCTGCTTTGGGCGAACATACTGTCACTTATGATATACCCTCGGCAGGATTTTGTACTGCTATGAGCACATTCAACACAGTCACCATCACTTCATCTACGGTAGGAGGTGCATTGATGGCTAGTGCTACCAATATTTGTTCCACTACAGGCATCACACTCAGTGTGGTGGGCTACTCGGGTAATATTAACTGGTACAGGCGAGTGATAGGTACACCTACATGGCTTCCGATGGGTGAAACAAGCGATATTACCACCGAATTATTCCCCACCACCACTACAAGCTACATGGTTAGTATCACAGGGGTGAGTTGCGGAGTAGTGACTACTACTTCCCCTATCACCGTTACTGTCAATGGATTTCCTATAATATTGGCAAGCACCAAAACAGACCCAAGCAACTGTGGTGTGAACGATGGAAATATAAGCCTATCGGGCACAGGCAGTATGGCTTTGGAGTACAGATACAGTACAGGTGCATGGCAATCTGCAGTGACATTTGGTAGTTTAGCACCCGGAAGCTACACCCCTGAAATACGGTATACTACATTGCCCTCATGTTCTACTTCAGGTGCTGCACTCAATTTGAGCACACCTAACAGCCCCAGCATTAGTGGAGTATCATTAAGCCATGTCACAGATTGCGGACTTAGCGATGGTATTATCACTGTAACGGGAAGTGCAGGCTCACCTCCTTATGAGTTTAGGCTCAATAACGGAAGCTGGGTATCTGCCAATATATTTAATACACTCGCTGCAGCAAGCTATACATTAGACATTCGCAACCAAAGCAGCCCTGCATGCTCGGTGATAGGGGCTACTTTTTATACCATTACCATACCTTCATTTGCAAGTGTCACCGGTTATACCATGACACAAGCTACAGATTGTACCTTGAGCGATGGAGTACTTACACTGGATGGTGTAATAGGCACAGGTACCTCAGAATACAGCCTTGATGGCACTTCATGGCAGTTGTCTCCGATATTTAGCGGTCGTGCTGCAGGTGCATACAGCACATTTATTCGCAACAGTAATGGCACATGCTCCACTACAGGTATAAATACTACAGTAACAGGACCAAACCCTACACCCACATTGGGCTATGGTTCAAGTATATGGTGCACAAGCACTACGATTAATACACAAACAGGTACTAACTTATCTGGAGGCAGCTTTGTGACTACAGCGTCAGGACTTACCTTAGATCCTGCATCAGGAAGTATCAGTTCATCATTGTCGGGCAGTGCGGTGAATATTTATCAAATAGTATATACCATACCTGCGAGTGGCTTTTGTACAGGCAGCAGCAACTTCGCAGAAGTATCTATCATAGGTGTGAGCATTGGTGGCAATATGTCGGGCGATAATACTATAACGATAGGTAATAATTCGGGGGTAATGTCTGTATCAGGGTATGATGGTACCATACTTACTTGGCAGAAAAGTGTGAATAGCGGAGCTTGGGTAGATATAGCCAACACATCAGATACCTATTCTGAAGTACCGAGTGCACTGGGCAATAATGACTATAGGGTGGTGGTGAGCAATGGTATATGCTCTTCTGTGACTTCTACCAATTTTGCACGCATCATGGTAGCAGGTACACAAGGTTTTGTAAATGGAGGCCCTAACCCTGTGTGTGTGAATACACCTGTAAACCCTCTAAGTTTGGTAGGTGCCAACGGTTTTGTGAGCCATTGGGAGTATTCGAGTGACGGTGGCAGCACTTGGACTATTTATGCCAATACCACCACATTGCTGAGTGGATTTGGCACGCTTTCTACACAAGGCTTGTGGCAGTTTAGAGCCAGTGTGTCCGGGGTAGGGTATAGTATAGCCGAGACTATTACTGCAGTAGGCATACCATCATTATCCAACCAAAAAACAGATGAAACGGCTTGTGACAATGATGACGGTGCCATTACCCTCACAGGCAGTGGAAGTATAAACAGTACTTACGAATATAACCTGAATACAGGCTCATGGTCTGCTACCAATGATTTTGGCAATCTGGCACCCAATAATCATTTGCCTTTTGTGAGAGTAACAGGATTGCCATCATGCTCGCTTGCAGGAAGTGCTATAAATGTGGCTGCTGCACCTGCTTTGCAAATGGGCACGCTTACACAACCCTTGTTTGAAATATGCTCAGGCGCTAATATATCTATGACTCTGAACAACTGGCGTGGCCAAAGGCTTAATCTTATGGTCTCTGTGCCTGGCACGGCATATACATTGGCCAATCAATATCTTAATATTACCACATCCACGGGTTTTGGGCTTATAAGCAGCACTGTAAATATCACCTCGCTCACCTCTGATATGCGATTCATATTTTCGGTAAGTGGAGGCAATTGCACCTCAGTCACTTCTGCTACAGGCATAGTCACATTTCAACAGTCTAATGCAGGCAATATAGTATCAAACCTCACCAGCACTACCATTTGCAGTGACTTTGGTGCTGTAAACCTGAGTACGACAGGTGTGAACAGAGCACCCGCATACAGATGGGAAACATCGCCTGACAATATAACATTTGCACAAACAGCTACCACGGCGGGTTATACTTCATCATTCACCCAAACAAGACATATCAGAGCTTATGTGAAAAATGGGGAATGTGCAGAATCTGCCTCACTCAATACCTACAAAATAACCGTTTTGCAAAAGCCTGTATTACTTTCATTTATAGGCCCTGATGCGTATTGCAGCAGCTCTGATGCCTCTTACTCACTGGCAGGCAGCAACCTTGACAATGCTACTGTAACAAGCACCAATACAAATGCACCACTCCTCAAAATATCGCCTACAAATTGGAAATTTGATAATTTATCAAATTATGGCATCACTACACTTACTGCCTATGTATTGGCGGATGGTGTATGTGCTATTACCCCCGAAATAATAAAAGAAGTAAAATTTGAAAAATACATTGATAGCAGTAGTATTGATACTTTAAAATATTCCTCTAATATATTTTGCAATATATCTACGGTATCACCTATCAATTGGGATGACACATTGGGTTACTTCTCAGCTTCACATGTAGATGGTACTATTATGTCCATCAATACGTTTTCAGGTGCCATAAATTTGACCAATATTAATAAGCTTGGCAGGTATACTATTAGTTACCAATATGTGGGGAACAATGTATGCTCTCAGCCTGCGCAAAGTACTATGCTTACCATAGTGGGAGTATCTCCGGGTTTTCTGAAGTTGTCGGCTCCTGCATTTACCCCACTTTGTCTTAACCAAAATGCATTAATAGACCTTGAAAATTATATTGGTGTGCCTACATGGTATCAAAAAACTAAAAACGGAAGTTGGACAATGTTCAACAATGTAGATGTGAATGAATACAACACTCAGGGTCTCACAGATTCTGTTTCATACAAAGTGGTGGTGAGCTCCAGCGTATGCCCAAGCTATACTAAAGAGACGGAACCACTACTGATACCTGTGATACCTGACGTGCAAATAGGCACCATACAATCAGAAAAAGCAGAGGTATGTGAACTCATAGATTATGTGCTCACACTCACAGGATACTCGGGCACAAGTGTGACATGGAGCTACAATAAGGTAGACAGCACCTCTAAATCTAAAGAATGGAAAAATATAGAAAGTATAAATGACAAAGGAGTAAATGTACTGGACGGAGTATATGATGCAAAATATGGCAGTACCATATTTTTCCGTGCATACATAACCAACTATCCGGGCTGTGCCGGCAAATTTACAGGACCTTTTGTACTCAAAAGATGCGACCAAGATATATTTATTCCTAATGTAATAACACCTAACACAGCAGCAGATGCCAATAACTCCTATTGGAATCTGACCAATCTCAGGCTGCCCGACCAAGCCAATATATACATATTCAACAGGTATGGAGTAGAGGTTTTCAGAGCTACCGGACGCGAGTACAGGATAAAACCTTGGAATGGTGATGGTTTGCCGGCAGGCACCTATTATTACATGATAGAGTACAACGACCAAGTGACCCCTACAGTCACAAGCTATATCGTAATAATAAGGTAATTATTCTTAGTAGGGATAGCCAATGGCAAAATTTATTTGCGACTTGGTAATGAAGTGTTCAGGTGCTTCAAAATATTGGTTTATTACCAGCCTGTTTCCGGGCAACTGAGATGGGTCATATACTTTGAGCCCAAAATCAAACCTTATTAATAGAAAAGAAAAATCGAGTCTTAAGCCATATCCGGTGCCTACAGCAAACTCTGTGATGAAGTCTGCTTTAAAGTTTTTAGATTTATCGGCATCATTGAGCAACCATACATTGCCTGCATCTACAAACAGTGCTCCGGCAATGGCTCCTAACACTTTGAAGCGAAACTCATTGTTTATCTCCAGTTGTACCAACCCCGGCTGCTCAAATCTCGGGTTTTTGAACAATACATTATAGCTGCCGGGTCCTATACTTCTAGGGCCCCATGCTCTTATGCCCCCTGTGCCACCTGCAAAAAAATATTTTTCGTAGGGCAATACTCCATCACCCGCATAGGGATTGGCAATGCCTGCAAAAGCACGAGTAGCAAAGGTAGATTTGAGCCCTGTTGGAAAGTATGCCCTAGCATCAGCACTTAATTTTGCATATATGTATATTGCATTGAGTTTGAGCCTGTCTTTGAGCTCATTGAGCAGTGTAGTACCAAGCAAGTTTTGAGTAGTGCCTCCGGACTCCCAGTATATTTTGAAATAATAAGCCCGTTTATTAGCATTGATTTGGTAAGTGTTGTAGGTATAAGCCCCGCTAATGTTAGTAGCAAGTGCAGTTTGAAAGCTTCTAAAAAGGTTATTGCCAATGAATTGTAATTCTTGCAAATAGCCTGCAAACTGGTCGCTGATATAGGGTGTGCTCAGATAGTTTACCTCCGACATGGTAAAAGAGTAGTAGTGGTATATGTCTTTGACAAAATCATACATAAAGGCACCTCGCATGTTAGACCGTTGGTATTCAGGTCTTAATATGTAGTTGTAGTTGAGTACAAATTTTGTTTTAGGGTTATAGTTTACAAAGTATCTGTTGAGTTTAGAGGTTAGCAGCATTCTGGGAAACGATAATGAAGTACTTGCACCTATTTCAAAAAGGCTATACACTTTGTCTACGTTGAGTGCTGTACCTACTCCTTCTATGCCTGCTCTCAGGCTCATATCAAATGTTTCGCAACCGTTGAATACATTGCGAGTAGCATAGGAAATGCTGCAAAACGGACCCGGCAAACCTTGTGTCACACTAAATCCCAATTCATCAGATATTTGATACTTGCTGGTAGAGTTGGCACTGATACGCAGCAATAGTTTATTGTCGGGCATTTTTTCATAATTAAGATTTACAAACTTGAAAACATCGAGTTGGTTAAGATTTTTGAGACTTGTTTGCGTCTTTATTAAGTTATATTTTTGGTTTTGTGCCAATAGTATTTTATCGCGCAGGTATTTGGCTTTGTAGTAGCGATTATTGTAATAAAAATATATATTATCTAGCAATACAGTATCGTTAGGCACAGCTGCTGAGAAGTTATTTTTATCAATTTGAAAATATATGCCTCCAATACTATAAGTACTGTGATATACTTGATTTTCAGGATTTTGTATGCTTAGTGATATACGCATCTTGCCCCCTGATGTATCTAAGGCGTAGCTGATATAGTCTTTGCTGAAGTCGTAATATCCATATTCTTTATACAATTTGTCCAGCCTTTCTCGCTCTGCTATGAGTATGCTTTCGTCGTAATAGCGCATATTTTTCAATAAGTTTTTTTCATAATTTTCGTTAAATATCCTGTTAAGGTTACCATCCAATATGCTATAGCTTACACTATCAGCTATGTATCTTGTGCCTGCATCTATAGTATATGTAAGAAATATAGAGTTCAGTACAGTATCTGCCTTATATGTTACCAAGGCATTGAGGTATCCTTTGGAGCGCATGTATGATTGCATGCTTAGGGCTGCATTTTGTGCCATGGCACTATCGTAAAATACGGGCGGTGTGCCTGCATTGCGCATCCACCAATTACCTTCTGACAGTTTTCGTTCTAATTTTTCTAATTTCTTGGCTTTTTTGCTTTGATATTTTACATATTTGGCACTATCTTCAGCGTATTTTGATAGTAATTTTTCATATGTCATTTTTGTTTTATCAATCTCTTGCAAGGTTTTTGAAGAGTCAAAATATTTTTTGCCGAAATAGTAGGAATATAATGAAAACCTTACGCCCAACACCTTTTTATTAGGCTTGTATTTGTTATAAAGATCTAATTCGTGCTTGGGTATATCTTTGTTGCCGTTTACTCTTTGCAGATAGAGTAAATATTTATCTTTTTCAAGCTTAAATTTTTTATTACAATTGCTAAAAATTATTATAAAAATTAATAAATATATATAAAATCTCGTATTTATCACCTTATACATGCTTTCTATTAAGCAAAATAAACTTATTAAATCATTACAACTAAAAAAATACCGTAAAGAATACGGATTATTTGTAGTTGAAGGCAAAAAAAATGTTGTAGAACTGCTTAATTCTGATTACAAAATAGAAATATTGGTGGCTACAAATGCTGTAATTGATGAAATATACTCGAATAAATACCATGTGGGTGAAGTCATAAGTGCCGGTGAAAGTGTGATAGCTTCGCTGAGTACTTTAGAAAATAATACCACGTGCCTTGCAGTGGCATATATGGGAGTACCTCGGCTTGATAGTTATAAAAGTGGTATAAGTATAGTGCTCGACGGTATACAAGACCCCGGCAATCTGGGTACAATCATACGCTCTGCCGACTGGTTTGGCATATCGCAAGTGATATGCTCTTCGGATTGTGTAGATTTTTTTAACCCTAAAACCATCTCTGCCACCATGGGTTCGTTTACTCGAGTGGTACCCTTATATACAGACATTGCAGCATACCTGTCGGGTGTATCATGCCAAGTATATGGCACCTATATGGATGGCATTTCTATATTTGAAACTTCCATAAAAGAGGGCGTTATAGTGTTTGGTAATGAGGCAAATGGCATAGATGCAAAATTGCAAAAATACATTACCAAAAAAATCACTATCCCTCGCATTGGCTCTGGCAATTCGCTCAATGTAGCTGTGGCAGCATCTATCACTATGGCGCATGTGAGCAGATAAGGCAAAGTAGAAGACCGGTGTAAAAAGACCAATGTAAAAAGTTAAATCTTACATCTTACATCTTAATTCTTACAATGTAACTACTTTATCTCATATTTGTATCCATGTTTACCAATACAGTATCAGTAAGAGTGCGCTATGCCGAGACCGACCAAATGGGCTACGTATATTACGGCAATTATGCTACCTACTTTGAAGTAGCACGGGTAGAGTCATTGCGTACATTGGGGGTGAGCTATCGTGAGCTTGAGGCAAATGGAGTAATGCTGCCTGTATTGGAGTACAAGTCAAAGTACATTCGCCCTGCCAAGTATGATGATATGCTACATATAAAAGTCACTATCAGGCAATTGCCCGTAGTGCGAATTGTATTTGAGTATGAGGTGGTAAATGATTTGAATGAGCTTATCACTGTAGCAGATACTACGTTAGTATTTATAAACGCAGATACTAAAAAGCCTTGCGCTGCACCCCCTTATTTTATAGATAAGATAAAAAAATATTTTTGAGCCGTTGTGCATAACTTGAAGTGCCGTATATATTATTTTCGTATTATATGACTCGCGACAATTTAGATGTTTTCAAAGATTATTTTCCGGCACAAGCTGTGCCCTATTGTTTTCAATTGTGGCATACTTATAAGTTTCATTTCAAAATTAAGCGAGGACGTAGTACTAAATTGGGCGACTATACCTATCATTATATTCACCAATCGCATACCATCACTGTAAATGCAGACCTCAATCCTTACTCATTTATGCTTACCTACTTACATGAGGTAGCCCATATGAGTGTAAGGCTCAAATACGGCAAAAAAAGACTTTCTCCACACGGTGCCGAATGGAAAGAAGAGTTTAAGATATTGGCAAAACCCATGCTGCAGCCAGAGATATTGCCTGGCAATGTGCTGGCAGCTTTCATGCGCTATCTTGCCAATCCTAAAGCCACCTCATGCTCAGATATGCACTTGCAACATATTCTGCACCAATATGATATAGGTAGCAGCAGACTCATACCACTTCAAGAGGTACATATAGGCAATACATTTATTTTGCATAATCGTAAGTTTGTAAAGCATGACATAAAGCGCACACGCATACTGTGCACAGAGGTAGGCGGAGGGCGACAATTTTTGATTTCAAAAAGTGCCATGGTGGCACTTGACAAAGTAGCATAATATCAATAACTACACTATTAATAGTGTGCCGTTGAGTACTTTTATGGCGTCTTTGAATTTTTCGCGATGTACTACAAATTGTATATTCACCTGCCTTATGGAGTGGCTTATGGCTAATATATTAATATCATGGTCGCCCAAGGCTACGGCAGCTCTGCCCAGCACTCCGGGTTGGTCTATATTGGTACCAATCAGGCATACTAAAGCTACCTTTTTCACTTGCACATTTTGATACTTCTGTTCCAACTCTTTGTGCAGTTTGTCGCTAAAATCTTTTTCCCATATCACAGTAGATATACTATTGGCACTGGTAGCTTTGCATATGTAGCTAATATCATATTTTTGAAAATCTTGCATGAGCCTCAAGTCAAAACCTACCTCACCTACCATGAGCGGGTCATGTACATCTACAATAAGCACCTTGTCTGTACCTGTGATTACTTCTACTCTTTTGTGCTCGCCCACGTAGTGTTTGGTAATGAGTGTGCCCGGATGATTAGGGTCAAATGTGTTTTTTATTCTAAGATTTATATTGTTTATTTCCAGTGGCTTAGAAGCTTTGGGGTGAATGGCTTCCATGCCCACATCTGCAAGTTGGTCTGCCACATCATAGTTGGTAAACCCTACGGGGATGGCATTTTGCACACCTACTATATTAGGGTCTGCCGATGAGAGGTGATACTCTTTGTGTATGATAGCTTCGTCTGCCTTTACTGCCACAGCTACTTTGCTGAATGTGACCTCTGAATAGCCTCTGTCAAACTCGCGCATGATACCCTCTGTACCTTTGGTATATCCGGTGACTATGGTCACGGTGTCTTCAAACTTTATACCCTTCAGCGACTGTAGTATGCGCTCGTCAATGGTGTATGATAGCGAGTCATGAAACCCGCTCAAATCTACCAAGGTGGCATTCACCCCTTGATTATTGAGAATATTTACAGCATTGTATGCGGAGTGTGACTCACCTATGGATGCCAATATCTCGCGCGCAGCCTGAAAGATATTGTGCTTTTCCAAATACCCTGATGCTAATACATCGGCCAGAGAGTCAAGGTATCGGCAGGCATCTGCCATACGCTTTTCTATAAACTCATTGGCTTGGCTCAGGTGAAGACCAATACTTACGTAAGTATTGTTTATTTCTTTGAGCTTAAGGGTGAGCTCATCCAACGACTGGTGAAAGTCTTTTTGATTGATAAAGTGGTGATATATGCCCGGTGCACCCGTTTTTTTATCTTCAAGGAGCCAGTTGGTTACTCCTGCATAGGCCGATACTATAAATATTCGGTTGTATAGTGCTTTGCCTTGGCGGTTATGTTTAATGATATTGGTTATTACATCGCCAAATGCGGTCATAGATGTGCCGCCAATTTTTTCTACAGTGAGCATGAATGGTAATATATGAGGCGCAAAAATACTAAAAAGTCAAAATCTGAAAGTTTTATTGTAAAATATTTGATATGTGAATGTATCCCATTTTGATTTTGTTCCTAAGATAGCATTGTATACCTAATAATTATGCATACAATCATATCCCCTTGCCATCCTTAGACTTGGTCTGCTGCCCCTCGATCATGATAAATGCACCCCAATACACAGGGTCTTTGAACTTTTCTATCAATCGTATTTCATTTTTTGCTTCGCGAAATGCAGTGCGGTAGTCGCCATTATTTTTCAGGAATTTTTCATAAAACTTCACCATCAGCAACTGTGTGGCTTCATCATCTACCTTGAAGAGGCTGAGCACTATAGACTTGGCACCTGCCACCAAAAAAGCGCGTTGCAAGCCAAATACACCCTCGCCTGCTTCTACCTGTCCACGCCCTGTCTCACAGGCACTCAGCACCACTAAGTTGGTATTGGTAAAGTTGAGGTCCATCACTTCACTGGCGGTGAGCACACCGGGAGTTTGGTTTATAAAGGTCATCTCATGGTTGTCGAGTATATTGCCTGAGCCGTAGAGCAGCAGCCCGGAGTTGAGCATAGGGTCGTGGGTAAGAGCATTGCCCCCCGATTTTTTTGACGATTCCATAAAAAATCCGTGTGTGGATATGTGCAATACCATAGGGCTTACCAATGATTTTAGGGTATCTTCGGTCACTACATCGCCTATCATGCTTACTGCAGGTTTGCTATTTCTGAATAATATATTATTAATTTGTTTCACCTCCAGCTCTGCACCTTGCAGTTGTGGGATAGTTTGTTTTTTGAGCTCAGTATGATAAAATTTTGGGTTGCCAAACAAGTAATAGCCCGATTGCTGACTTTGCTGTGTCTCGTTCGTGGGCTTTTTTATATTTTCATTTGCTATCAGGTCTTTAGTGTTGGTCACATATACAAAGGTATTGTCTTCTAGGGCATATTTTTGGGTTTCAGTGTTGTAAAACATTTCTAAGTTGAGTTGGCTATATACTCCGTCGCCTGAGAAATATATAGTGTAGTTGTGTGGTATTTTTTCTTTGAGTGGCTTAAAATATGCGTGGTATGAGTACACATCTTGCTCATGGGATATGGTGGAGTTTCTATAAAAGTTAAGGTATTGCTTTTCCATTTTTTTGGTTTCGTCAAATATCACATAGTCAGGTGCGTCTTTGGATTTGGCATTGGCCAATAGTGCCATATATACCACAGTATCCGTCATTTGATGGTTAAAGTATCTGAACCTCAGCATTTCTACAGCCATGCTTTTATAGCCCACCGCTTTTTTTACATCATTCCATGTAATAGCTTTGTCAGCACCGCTCAGGTCTATGGCAGTTTTAGCATTTATTTTCTTTTCAAGGTCTTCAATGGATTTTTGCAACTTGTTTATGTCTATTTTTTCGTCGGCAAGCTCACCACTGCTCATGTTAGACACAAGCGCAAAATATTCTTTTTGAAATAGCCAGTCTTGAAAAGCTGCTATCAGTGAGGAGTCGCCGGATTGGTACACCTGTCTGCGTATTTTGGCATCACTGTTGAGTAGCAGTCCTTTGGTGCGCAAGGCAAAGTTGTACATCTGAGCTGTTTTGCCCTCTGCCTTTTTTTCTACGGTTAGTTTATAGGCTATGGAGTTGTAAAACTCAAATTCTTCCCTGCTTTTTGCCCAAAATCCTACCTTTTGTCCAAAGCTCATGATAGAGAAATTATTGTCTATAAACTTAAGCCTTGCTGCCAGCACCGGCTCCATGATATCTGATGCCTCGTTGTAGTTTTTTTTCTGATATGCAATTTTTGCTATACCAACATTGGCACTCAGACACATAGGATAGTTTTTGTTGAATATTGCTCCATACATATTGGCCGATGTTTTGTAGGCATCATCTGCCGGGTTGTACATTTTTTGGTTATAGTACATAATGCCTTTGATAAAGTATATCTCGGCATTGTTTACATTGTCTTTGCCGAGTTTTGCAGTCCAAAATTTTTCAGCAACTGACAAATTATAGCCTGCGTTAGTATAAAGTCCTACTTGTACGAACATGTCGGCCTGTTTAGTAAGCAAGTCTGCAAATGCCGGGGTATTTGTACCAAGCGATTTTTCTACTATTGTTTTTGCCAACTCATAGTTGTGGTCTGCTTCTTTATATTTATTTATATTTTCGGTAAATATATATTTGGAATAATCTGCATACATGGGTGCCAGCCTCACATGGTTTGGTCCATATATATTTGAGGTAATGTATATAGATTGTAGCAGGCTCTCCTTTGCATTTTTAAAATCAGATATGGCAAAATAATACCTGCTAAGGAGATAGAGCATTTGTGCCTGAGGCTTTGAACCTTCTTCATAATATTTGGGGAGTTGGGTTTTGAGCTTTTCAAGGATTATATCTGCTTCTTTCACCTCTCCTTTCAATATTTTAATATCAGCTTTTTGCAAATGTGTGGAAATGAGTAAAAAATTGTCTTTTCCGGCTTTTTCATTCTTTATTTTTTCGGAGGTATTAATGTTCCTGTCGGCACGAATAAAGTTGCCGTTTATGAGCAAACTGGCTGCCAATGATTCCAACATATTGCATTGGTCATAAAATCTCTGTTCTTCTTTTCGAAGACTTATTTTGTAGGCACTACTTGCACGCTCTTTGGTTTTGGCAAACTCACCCAGCCATCTGAATAATGTGGCTTGTGTAGCTAATGCGTTGATATAATAGATATTTTCCTCATCTTTGGTGCTCATTTTCAGAGCAAATGCTTGGTTTAATCTTGCTATAGAGGTGTCATAAAGTGCTGTTTCAAAGGCATAAAATCCCTCTTGCGATAGAAAATAAGACAGCTCAGGAGCATTTTTGCCATATACCAACGCCATTTTTTTGCCGGGTAGTATAGTTTTGTAGGAAGAGTCGTTGAGCCCTATCATGTCATATACTTTGGACATGCCTTGCACATGGGGTATGCAATGAGGTGAGTATTGATACATCTTTGTTTTGTACAATGCTACATACCATTTTTTGTAAATATCCAGCGATTTGGTGAGCTCTCCTGTATATTTGTACATGTATTCGGCTATTTTGAGTTTTATTTGTGCATATTTCACAGATTTTTTTTGAAATTGAGCATCGGTCATTATTTCTAATGTATCTAATATATTTTTGTATTCTTTGAGCCTTCCGTCATACTCTGCAGCTGTGGCTTTGAGACCTAAAAATTCATAATAATATGGGTTGCTGCGCGGCAAAAATTTGTATATATTTTGCACATCTACACATCGTGAATAGGCTTCAGCATAGCGTCCGGTTTCTATCAATTCATTTATTCGCAATTGGTACACCCCCGGACGAAATATTTGTGCTTTGAGTGGTTTCATAAATGCCAGCATGTCTGACCTGCGAAATAGTTTGTGATAGTCGGCCACAGCACCGGCTTTTATAGATGATATGGCTGCCATTTTGAGCGACTCATAGCGGCGGTGTTCATTTACATTATATTCTAATAATAAATTATATGCACCAAGATATTCTTTGTAGGCTTTGTTGTACCATCTTTTGGCATAATATAGGTTGGCTTTGAGGGAGGCTATGGTATATTTATGCTCCACTGTATTCAATTTCCAATCTATATTCACTTTTTCAAGCATGCGAATGGCAGAATCTACCTCTGCATAGTTGCCGTAGCTAAGCATAATATCTGCATGTGAGGTCTCAAATTTAAACTCCCACTCGTTGCGCAGTTGCAACTCTTTGGTAGAATCAAATGCAAAAAAAAGAGCGTGACCGTCTTTTAGGTATCCCATGGCTTCCGTATAGTTGCCAAATGCTTGATTGCATTCAGACTCCAGCCACAAATACTTGGCCTGATGCTCTATGTGTATAATAGATGAAGTTGGGGTAATTTGTTTAAGTATTTTATTGCACAATATATAATCGTGGCGTATGAGTGCGCACTCTGCCAGATAAAGTCCTGCTATAAGTTTGTTTTCACTTTGTGCAGGTATTTTATCCCAATATTCTAATCCTGTATTAAAGTATTTTTCCGAAGTTTTGAATTGATACCACAGGTAGCCGGCTTTGCTCATGTATGATGCAGCTATCACAAACATGGCAGTATCTGTTTTTTTATATTTTTTATAACTTTTGGCACCATAAAGCAGAGCTTCTTCATAGTCGCCAAGTTCTATAAGTTGTTTTACAAAGTTAAATTTAGCCTCTTGAACCTGCGCTTGGCTGCGAAGCACCACAGAAATATTAATACATAATAATATAAATACAAAATATCTCATACAGCTATTCTTCGATGGTAGATTTATTTTTGCGGGCAAATAGGTCATCAAGTTGCAACATGAGGGTAATCTCATGTATATCAAGCGATTGATTAATATTTTTAGCACTAGTCATGAACTCATAAGCATACATAAACCGTATGCGGCTGCTCATATAGCTGCCTGCCATTATCGAGGCACTGCCTGTGGTGGCATAGGATGCACCTGCCCAAAAGTAGTCTGTAATTTCGGCAATCAATGATGCATCTGCTCTGAATGGCACAGCCTTGCCCGCCAGCTGAAAAGGTCCAATATCGTTACGAGCTTTAGAAGCCGAATAGTAATAATAAATTTTTCCATTGGGATATAGACTAAAACCATCACTAATCTTGAGTCTGTAGCCTGCCATGAGTATAATACTACGGTTTTTTGCAAAAAAACTTTGCTCTCTGTCTGAGGCAAACTGACTGTTGTTGAAAGGTGCTATGTCGGGCAAGCCTAAACTTAAGTAATATTTGCGGGTATAGAGTTGTGCTCCCGTGCCAAACTTAGGATATTGTATAGATACAGGCACAGCAAGGACATCGCCTGCATCAAAAGTTTTGCCGGGTGTCCACTCATAGTTTACCATGCCTGCGCGCAAACCCAAGTTTAGTTTCAATTTATTATTCAACCTTATTATGTAGGTGTAGTTGCCTCCCACATCAAAGTATTTGTTGGAGCCAAACTGGTCGTAGGTATATGCAAGTCCTGCAGACATAGAGTTTTTTCTAAACCTGTGGTCTGCCCATCCGTATGAGGTGACAGGTGCACCTGATACACCTGCCCACTGTATGCGTGCTACCATATTGGCACTAAAATCTGTCTCGTACATACCACCGGCAGCTGGGTTGTACACATATTGGTTGTACATGTAGCTTCCCATTTGCAGTTTAGACAAGTCTATGTCTTGTGCACGCAATATATAGGTAGTAAAAAGTAACAAAAAGTATAATATTTTTTTCATATTTGTTTAATTATTTGGTTTTTATCTCAATATATCCGTTCAGTTTGCTTTCACCGTTCACGTAGAAGTAATAATATGTACCATCAGGCAGCATTTTGCCATTAAGGTCTTTTCCATCCCACAGGTACACGTCGCCTGCATCGTTTGACCTGCCATAGTTGTCATCTGATTTAAAGAGTGGATTACCCAATCTGTCCACAATCACTAAGTTTGATATCTTTTTAGGATTAGGGTCTATACCTCGCACCACAAAGAGGTCGTTTTTGGCATCGCCGTTTGGTGTAATGAGGTTAGGTGCCTCCAGTGCGTCCGGTTTGCGTATCACTACCAGGTAGTCTTCTGTCTCACCCACTGTACCCTCTTGCGGGCATGATTGCTCTTTGGTGAATCCCCCTGATGTGCGCATACTTACCCTTATTCTTCGTGGTCCTTCATAGTCATTATTATTTCTTATTACCACATTTTTCACTTCAAATACTGTGTCAGGGCTATATGATGCAGATACAAAATCGTCGGGGTCTTCAAAACTGCCATCATTGCCATAGTCTATCCATATGGCAAAAAATGAGGCATCAGTGATTTTGTTTCTGGCACCTGCTAGCATCCTGTAGCTGGTACCCATGATGAGGGTGTCTATTTTGCCATATGTAGTGAAGTCACCGTATCCGGCTTTGCTGCAAGTACTTTTATTGGAAATATTTTTGCCCAAATTAAAGGAAATGATGTAAGCATTTTTGCAATCTGTTATTACAGGTTCACATTCAAGTTTTACCAATTCTTTGACCAATGTTGCAGCCAACTTGCGCTCTTGATATTCAACCAATTTAGTTTGGTATTCAGGGTCTGCCGGATTAAGGTAATTAGGACTTGAAGGATCGTTTATACTGTTTTCATTTATTACATTTACATATAAAGAATCTGACTTGAGCAAATTGCCGTCTAAGTCAAATATTTTTCCTATCACGTATCCGCTTTGGCTCTTATCATTGAATATGAGGGTGATTTCATTATCAGTGGGCACAGGACTCACTAATGGATTTACGCTGGCACCTGTGAAAGTCCATGAGTAAGTAAATTCAGCTTTTTTAGGGAATGTATATTTTTCACTGTTTCCTCCCTCTACTATCACCACTTCTGTATTTCCGGTCAGTCCCAAAAGGGTAAGCGATACTATTCCTGTACTGGTGCTCAGTATATTGATATTTACTACAGTGGCAGCAAGGTAGTTAAGGTCTCCGGGTTGGCTTAGTGTGGCAGTAGTTTGTCCGTCTGACAATCCAAAAAAGGTAATGCCCTGCGCTCGTACTATACTGCTGTCTGCCACAGATATCACTATAGGCAATCCACTCGAAGCTGATGCAGTGAGGGTGACACTTTCACCGGTTTTCACTTTGGCATTCACACTTGATACGGTTATGGTTTGAGAAGCAGGTGTAATGCTTAATGATGAACTTATATATACAAACGTATAATTATTATCACTTCCGCCACCCAATGTGATAGGGTATGTGCCTACGTTTGATGCTGATGTAGCAGTAGTAATAGCAGTGGGTATCACATCTAAGTCATTGATATTGTCGCGGTTCACAAAGCCACCTATACTATATTTGAACTGTGGATTTTCTTCTTTGTATTTGCGTGTAGCTGCAGCACCCACCACCGTGACCTCTACTTTACTGATAGAGAGTATGCCGCCTATAGTAGTAAGGTCGTAATTGGAAATAGCTGTACCTACTATCTCGGGTACTACTGTATAGTCGCCTGCGTTGGAAAATATATTGGCAGGGTTAACATACGACGCTACAAATGAATCATTGTTTTTGATACCTGTAATGGTAGATGATACAGAAGGGTCATTTCCGCCGTAAGGTCTGGTAAATGTAGGTGCAGTGATACTTATAGCTGCTTTGTTGATAGTCAAAGTACCTGTGGAAGTACTGATGATATATTTCCCTAAATCTACCCCTGAAAGTATTGGTATTATGGTATAAGTACCTACTGCGCTGCCTTTGGTAGCTGTGGTAGAATAGCTTACTTGTACATCATCGCCCGATACCAAGCCTGTGATATTGCCTGTGAGTGTAGGATTATCATCGCCATAAGTTTTAGATACATTGTTTGCAGATATGGAAAGCTGTCCGGGAGCTTGACCTACAGATAGGTTGCCATTTATTAATATGACATTATAATTAACCAATGCAGTGCCTGATACTGTAGGTATTATAGCATAACTTCCTGCAGGGCTTGCCTGTGTAGCCTCTGTACCATACACTACATTGAAATTGGCTGCGTCGTAACTTTGAAGCCCAAAAACCTGACCTGTAAAAGCAGGGTTTGCATCGCCCGCAGTTTTAAAGAAGTTGGTAGCTGATACTGTAAGTCCTGCCGGGTTCACTGTCAATACTCCTCCCACAGTGACTAAGAAATATTTGTTTAAGTCTAATCCAAGCACTTGAGGAGTGATAGGATAGATACCTGCAGGGCTATTTATCTGTACTGCATGTATATTGCTCACATTCACACCTGTAGCAGTACCTGTAAGTCCTACCACGGTATATCCTGTTGCTACTGATGCAGGCACCGGTTCGCCATAGGTTTTACTAAAATTAAGTGAAGTAACGGTGACACCAACCAACCTTTTCACAGTACCTGTAAACATTACAAAAGAATAATTGGTAAGTGCCGTACCTCTTGCTTCGGGGGTAATGACGTATGGTGTATTGTAATTTGCTTTTGTAGTATCTGTGCCGTCTTCATAATCATAGGTGATGATTACATTATCGCCGGGCACTATGCCTGATACTCCATTGATAGTAAGCGCTGAGGTAACAACCCCGGTAAGTGTGGGAGCAGGAGAGCCATCAAGCCATACTTTACTGTCTGCCACAATTCTGAGTTTGAGAGGATCTATGGTTATTTGTGCACCGCTTAAGGTAATGAGACTGTAACGGTAGCTGTTACTTATACTTATAGATGATACATTTACAAATAAGTTATTTGCACCAACCCCTGAGTTGGTAAGTGCATTGGTGCTGTATGAAGTATTTATTGTTTCTACCACACCGTTAATTGTAATGGTATTGGCACCGGACAAAGTTAGACTTTGTGAGATACCATCTATGCTTAATGCACCTGAAAGTGAGGGAATAGCAAGACCATATTGCTTGGTAAATCCTCTTCCTGATACCGCTATTCCAGTGATGGAGCGTATTTGCAAAATACCTGCAAATGTAGTAAGGGTGTAATTATTAAGTGCAGCACCTGATACAAATATTTCAATAGGATAGCTACCCACCACCGCTGATGTAGCTGTAGTAATGCCGAACCTTGTGATAGAAAGATGGTCACTAAATACAAATCCTGTGGCTGTGACCCTGAGCTGAGCAGGTATATTTTGTAATTGATAAATAGCTGTATCTATTACCCCTATGGTGAGATTAGCCTTTTGCACATCAATTTCATAGCTTTTAATAGAGGTACATGAACCATTATTTCCAACAATGGTAAATAAACTTACCATTCCTAATACGGTATTAGATGTACCACTTATTAGTCCGGAGCCGCTATTTAAACTTAATCCACTCGGCAACTGCCCATTTAATAAAGAATAAGTTACCCCAGATACTGTGCCAGTTTGTTGGCTATAGGCTACTCCATAGGTAGTCACAGTAGTTATGTCTAACAACTCAGGCACACCCAATAATGTAATAGTGATTGTAGAAGTATTTTGACAAGAATTATTATCTGTTCCCGTTATTGTAAATGAAGAGGTAATTGTAGGAACAAATCCAATAGTATTAGCAACTCCACCTGTGTAAGCATATGAAGTAGCACCTACACCGGTCAAAGTCACATACGTATTTGGACATACAGCAGTGCTTGTAGCTGAGATAGACACATTTGGCAATGAATTAACGGTGATATTTACCAATGATGTATTGCTACATCCATTTGCATCCGTACCTGTCACTTGCACTGCACCTGATGAACTTGGCAAAAACGATGCTCCGTTGGTAGCTCCATTATTCCAAGTATAGCTAACAGCTCCTGCACCTGCAAATGTAATTGATTGACCTTGGCAAACTACGTTTGGAGTAGCTGAGCCTGTTACAGTAGGAACACCACTCACTGTCAATACAACAACATCAAAATCTTCACATCCAGTGCCTACCAAACCTGTAATTGTTTGTAGGAAAATACCAACCACAGTAGGTTGAAAACCTATCCCATCAGTAATACCACCTGTCCAAGAATATGTTATCGCACCAGAGCCAACAAAAGTGGTTGATTGTCCTATACAAATTGGATTGGCAAGAATAGTACCAGTGACGGTAGGTAATGAAATAACAGTTACAGTAGTAATAAATGTATTTTGACATCCTAAAGTACTAAGTCCTGTTACGGTGTAATCTGTAGTGATATTTGGATTCACATTGATTACACTTGTTGTAGAACCATTGCTCCAAGAATATGTGGCAGCACCATCAACAGTCAATGTACTTGTTTGACCTAAACAAATTAGGCTATTTCCTGACACGCTTATAGTAGGTAATGAATTCACTGTAATATTTACCAATGAAGTATTGCTACATCCATTGGCATCAGTACCTGTTACTTGCACCGCACCTGAAGCAATTGCTGTAAATGATGCTCCATTGGTAGCGCCATTATTCCAAATGTAAGATACAGCACCCGAACCACTAAAAGTCATACTTTGACCTTGACAAACTACATTTGGTGTGGCTGTACCTCCTACAGTTGGAAGTGAATTTACTGTAACTACAACAATAGCAGATGCTTGGCAACTGCTACCTACTAAACCTGTTACTGTATGTAGATAAATGCCGGCACTGGTATAAGAATAAGCTGCACCATTGGTGATGCCATTTGTCCAAGTATATGTAGTGGCTCCAACACCTGAAAAAGTCACATTTTGATTGATACAAACAGGATTTTGAGAAACCAACCCTGTTACGGTAGGTAATGCAGACACAGTAAGTACAAAAGCATACGTATTTTGACAACCTTGTGCTGTAGAACCTGTAACAGTATAAGAACTTGTACTACTTGGGGTAAATGATATTTGGTCTAATGCTCCACCTGACCATGTATAGGTATTGGCACCTGTACCTGAGAATACCACAGCATTGCCAAGGCATATTGGGTTGCTTGAAGTATTTGCTGAAACTGCTGGTATTGAATATGCGGTTACATTGACCACATTTGACATTTGCGATGCACATACGCCTGAAAGCGAAGCCAATACATTAAAGAATTGATTACTTGTTACGCTAATTCCTGCAAAGGTTAATCCACTGCCTGTACCCGTTATTGGAGTACTGATTTCTATGTTAGATGGATGATTTCTTAAAGTATAAATTACACCTGCTTCAGAACCACCTAATACAATATCGGTATTCCCAGTACCGCAGAAAGATAAAATAGAAGCCGTTACGGATTGATTAAGCACATTGCATGACGAATATCCTGCAATTGCGAAAGTGTAAACTGACTCATCACTGTCTGTATTTAAAATATAAACAGTGGCATTTTTTACACCTATTGAAGTTGGAGTTAGGCTAATTTGGAAAGTTCTACCACTTGTACTTCCAACTGTGCTAGTAGGTAGAGATGAAACTGTGAAATCAGAACTTCCAGATAGGCTAACTAATGGTGTGCCCGTTAAGAATAGAGGCAATGACCCAAAATTTTGAATGGTGAATGTACGAGTTGTTAAACCAGTAACGGTACCAAAATCTGTACCATCTAAAGTAGAAGGTGATGTATCTCCACTATTTATGGTGATAGAATTTCCAAGAACTTCTATTTCTTCATTTTCAAATAAGAATGCTCCATTTAGCGATACTTCAGAATTGGTCCAGTTTGAAGTGGTGCCTGTTAATGCAAAACCTGTCATTGAGCCTGTAGCAACACTTGGGCCTTGATTAGCCAAACTGTTTAAGCCTATATTATTGCCATTAGCTATGCCTTGATTCATCTTATATAAAGCCACTAACCCATTTTCATTTCCAACTAAGTTTCTATTTTTATTAACTAAAATTTCATTGGCAGTTAATGCTCTGTTCCAGACAGATACTTCGTCTATTTTTCCACTAAAGTTTCTGCTTGTACCTTGAAAAGCACCTATGTATGAATTGAAACTTGTTTCAACATTGGCTGAGCCTGCGCCAAACATTGTAATGTCAAATACACCATTAATGTATAAATGAGTACCAGTGGCGTTTTGTACCAATGCCAAATGTGTCCAAGTATTTAGTGGAAGGGTGGTAGTGGTTACACCTAATCCCCCTGGTCTAAATGCAATTACTCTGCCGGTGCCATTGTCAAGTTGCAAGCCTACGCCTCCATTACCAGCTTGCTCATCCCCAAATATCCACTTATCACCACTAAAGTTTTCGGGATATACCCAAGCTTGTACTGTGTATTGACCGGGAGTTCCTGTAGAAATGTAATTTAGATTACCTAGTGTAATTGCATCATTTCCGTCAAAGTGCAATGCATTTTGGCACGCAGCATTAAAAATAATTCCTGTGGATGTTACGTTACCTGCCACGTTGCTTACTATTGCTTGAAGTGTACCAGAAGTATTGGTATTGCTACCTGATAGGGTAAGGGTGGCACCATTTTGACCTGCCAATACTACTCCATCTTTATACCATGCATAACTCAATCCTGTACCAGAAGCTGTGATATTGACAAATAAAATACTTCCCGGACAACCGTTCACAGCCGTTGGAGTTGATACGATTACAGGGGGCAAAAATGAGTATGTGCCCGTTGTAGTCGTAGTACCATTGGCAGCTACCCAGTTTTCTGTGCTGCCATTCAGTGCAAAATTTGACAAGGTAGCATTTCTGCCATTACCCGATCTATCTAATAAGGTTGTTAGTCCAGCATTGTTTCCTCCTGGCACGCCTTGGTTGTAATCATAGTAAGCTACTAATCCAGCTACTGTAGTATTTAATATTTTGTATCTATTGGCTTGGATTTCTTGTTGAGAAAGAGCTACATGCCATATTCTCACATCGTCCATTGTGCCAGGCATAGGGTTGCCACCACCTCTTTCATTACCAATATGATATCCACCAGGACCAGTCTCATCCATATTTCCACCCACAGCCGCATGATTTACATTGGCTTCTAAATTTCCATCTACGTATATTTTAGCATTTTGAGTAGTTCTTGTTAATACCATTGCCACATGATGCCATTGACCATCATTAACTAATGTAGAACTTGTAAGTCCTTGACCTGTACCTAAAAAGCCAGCTGCATTGAAGATTTCTCCCCCAATTCTGTCATTTACTATACTAAATTGATAGAATGAACCTGAATTTTGCCTGGTTATAATACCCATAAAGCCAACACTATTGCCTGTGTATTTTATCCATGCTTCCAAAGTAAGGTCTGTACTTGTGCCTACTAACAATCCTGCGTCATATGGCATAAATACTACCTGATCTCCACCATTTATAGCTAGGGCGTTGTTACATTCTAAAGTAACACTTATCCCAGAAGATGTAACTGCATTACAAGCAGCTGTAGCCACTGCAAAATATACTCCTACTGCACTGGATGCCATATTGGTAATGGTATAACTTTGAGAAGTAGCACCAGCAATAGCCAACCCATCTTTATACCACTGATAGCTAGAAATGCCTCCGCCACCACTACCTGAAGCAGTAAGTGTATAATTGAGACCGGGACATGCCATGATTGGGCTTGAAGTAACTGTAATAGTTGGGTTTGCAATGATATTTACAGCAATGCCACTTGATGTAACTAGTCCACAACCATTGCTAACCCTTGCAGAGTAAATTGAATTTTGAGCAATGTTTGAATTGATGGTAAGTACACTTGCATTGGCTCCTGCTATAGAATTGCCAAGATTGTACCATTGAATGGTGTTGCCATACATTTCTGAAATAGAAATACTAAGATTAGGTACGCCTAAACAAGTAGAAATAGATGAAGATACACCAGTAATAGTAGGCGGATTGGTAGTGATTAAATTAAATCCTGAAGACGTAATATTGCCAATAGGATTCGATACTACTATGTAATAATTGCCATTGTCTGCAGATGATGCGCTTGCTATTGCAAATCCGCTCAAGGTAGCATTTGGCAATTGTACCCCATCTTTATACCATTGAAATGATAAATTGCTTCCAATTGCAGTAATGTTCAAAGTGGCAGGGCTGCCAAAACACAAAGAACTTGGTAAGCTTGTACCTGTGATGCTTGGAGAAGCTAAGGCAAATGTTCCTGACAATGTTACTGTAGAATGAATCCAATTTGAAGTAGTAGTAGTCAGTCCAAAATTATACAAAATCAAATCTGTAGATGGAGGAGTGAAGCGATCAAATAGTGTAGTTTGGGTACTATTATTGATGCCATTATATCCTTGTTCAAAATCATAATATACCATCACAGAGGTAAGTGTACTTGGTAGTGTTTTATTATAGTTTTGAAGAATATCAGTAGCAGATTGTGCATAATCAAATACTCTTACTTCATCCATGATAATGTTGGATGCAAAGCTTGTGCTGTAATTGTATGTACCCAACTGGATTGCACCAGAGCCGGGCAAATTTAGATCGGCATTGTAATTATTGATATTATCAGTCAATATCCCGTTTACATATACTTTCAAGGTTCTATTTGCACCTGTATATGCAAAACTTAGGTGTGTCCATGTGTTGACGGGAAATGGGGTAGACAAATCTCTATTGTTGCCACTAAAACGGTGTACTTTTAAGGTATTTGTAGTTGCATTTATACCAAAAAGAATCATTTGTTCGGCAGCTGCTGCTGTTCCCCACCAAGCAAACCAACGGTCGCCAGACTGACCACCTTTATAGTTTACCCAAGTTTGGAATGTCCAGTCTTGATTGCCAGTAGGCATTCTGTTGGCAAAATAAGTTTCTGAAACATAGTCATTTATCCCATCAAAATCAAGGGCATTGGCTGGCAAAGTAAACTGCCCTGAAATGGTAAAGGTATAAACAGGATTTTCATAGTCGGTGCTATAAACTGTAACCGTGGCAGTTTTAATTCCAGTGGAGGTAGCTATAAATTGAATGCCAAAAGTAGTGCTCACATTTGCCGATAATATTCCATTAGGATTAGAAAGTAATGTAAAATCTCCCGCATCTACTCCCGAAATACTAATGCCATTGATACCTACTAAGGTGTTTCCTACACTTTTAATAGTGAAAGTGTTGTTGAATGCTGTATTTAATGCCGTGGCAATAAATAGAGTTCTATTCAAATTGGAAGTTGCAGCGTTTGGAAGAATAGCATTTCCATTGCCAGAAAGTACAATTTTTGGCCCAAAGCTGTAGCCTGGACTTATGTAGGTGGCCGAATTTCTATTATACTTCAAGCCAGTTGCATTATTTGTAAATTGTGTGCTTGGCATTTCCGTAAACGGAATATTTACCAACAAACCAGATACAGTATTAGGCAGACTTAGTAAATAATTATTTTGAATATCACTTGCCGAACGTATGCCTTGCCATATCCTGACTTCATCCAACGCTCCCACCATATTTTCACCACCGGGCACTTGTGAGCCTAGTTTTATTTCGGCCCCTGTGGAGTAATCTGCTGCGTTTATAACACCTGTGGTAGAGGTGGCTAAGAGTCCATTGATGTATAAATTTATATTACCGGCAGCAGGATCGGCAGTTACAGCCACATGGCTCCATACATTTTTAGGTATTCTTGCTGATGAACCAAGGCCTCCACCGCCATAATAAGCAATTTCAAAACCCATATCAGCTGAGATGAGCGAATAATCAGCCAATTGAATAAAGAATTTACCTGCATCTACTCCACTTATTCTGTTGAAAGATAATGGAGTATATTTTACAATACCACTTGGCTCTGGTTTTACCCAAAACTCCATAGTGAACGAGGGCTGCACAACAGCCAAAGCTGGAACAGTAATTACTTGAGCAGAACCCGAGCCATTAAAATACAATCCATAATCACAATTACTAAAAGTGAGATTAATACCATTGCTTGTAGTAGTACCCGATACATTGGTAATCCATACAGAATACATACCTGCTTTGCTTACATCAAAACCCGTGAGTGTCAACGTAGAAGCGTTTGCACCTGCTATGGTTGCACCATCTTTGAGCCATTGATACGTCAATCCAGAACCTGTGGCAGTAACAGAAAGAGGCAAGGTCATTCCCGAACATACTGTTTGTGAAGGAGTAATACCTGTGACAGAAGGTAAGAATACGCACACGCCATTGTTAATTGCACTAACAGCCCAGTTCGAAATGGTACCCGACAAAGCAAAATTGGTAGCTGTACCATTATTATTGTTTCCGCTTTTGTCCAATACAGTGGTAATCCCAGCATTATTGGCTCCTGCTAATCCTTGATTAAAATCGAAACGTGAATAAAGTCCGGGTTCGCCGGCAGGAGGATTGCAATTCATATAAGTATTTATTTCTGAAGCAGATAATCCTCTGTTCCATACCCTGAATTCATCCATTTTGCCTTTAAAATTTTCATTGGTGCCACATGGTGCACAATCGCCAATCCACACATCTCCATCGTTGTGTATATATGTGCCGGTGCTTGAAGTTAATAAAACACCATTTCTGTATATAGATAGTGTGGAGCCATCAGCAACTCCGGCCACGTGCACCCATTGGTTTTCATAATTTGCGACTGAAATTGGAACGGTTGCAGTGCCACCGGCGGTCCCAAATGTTAGAAGTGTAGCATTGGATTGGAAAGCAAATATTACTGCCTGACCACGTGCAATTTCTACAAAAGTTTCAGTGTGTACATCCGTAGGATACAGCCAAGCTTCAACTGTAATCTGGCTGTTTGGTTTATTGGTGCCACCAAATGGCAAAATTACTCTATCATCATTGCCATCAAAATCCAAAGCTGTACCTGCTGCCGTTGTAGTCCCTCTCACCGCAAAAGCATATACACTTTCGTCGCAATCGTCATTTAATATATTGATAATGGCATTGCTAATACCTAATAGTGTGGAAGAAAATGTCACTGTAAAGGTAGTGCTTCCTGTTGCTGAAATTACACTATTTGGAGCTGTAGTAATGCTAAAGCTAGTAGGGTTTGTACCTGTAATGCTTATATTATTGATGTTCAATACCGTAGTACCTGTATTAGTGATAATAAATGATTTAGAAATTGCACCTGTTAGTGATGTAGATTCAAAGTCAGTACCGTCAAAAACCGAAGGAGTTAAATCGCCTGAGGCAATATCAAAAGTCACGTTTCCTTTTAGATTTATTTCTTGAGATTTTACAACCAAAGTAATACCCGCAGAGGTAAGATTACCACCTAAGCTTGTAATCATAACCGAGTATAGACCTGCACTGGTAGATGTTACACCCGTCAATGTGTATGTAGATGTAGTAGCTCCAACTATGTTATTGCCATCTTTGCGCCATTGATATCCCAAACTCGAACCTGTAGCAGTGACTGAAAGAAGTACATTGTTTCCGGAGCAAATATTTTGAGAAGGTGAAATTCCTAAAATGGAAGTATTTTGAATCACGGTTAATGAAACCGGATTAGAAATTACTGATCCACAGACTCCATTCACCGTCACAACATAGTTGCTTCCTGGCACTGAAGTAGACATGGTATTTGTTGTGCTTAATCCATTGCTCCATGCATAACTCACTATAGTTCCAGTAGCTGATACCGTGAATGTTGCCAGATTACTTCCTGTAACTGTTTGAGAAATAGGCTGTGTAACAATAATTGGGCTATCAATTCCACCATCTGAAATTGTCCAGTTTCTACCTGTTACACTTGTAAGGAAATTTCTTGCAGATTGACCGGAGCAATATTTTAGACCTACAGCTCCCATTGTACGTCCAGTAACGGTAGTAGCACTAAATCCTATAAGTAATGCATCATAATTGGCAGTGCTTAATCCACTATTATTCAAGAAAGTATTTAATAGCACATTAGACTTAAGCTTTGTACCCCAAGGTCCAAGATTTTGATTAAATGAAGTAGCTCCTTCGAACATACCAGCCATGTCGCTTACATTTGATACATTCCAGCCACTCAGCGATTGATTGAAAGAAGTAGCTCCATAAAACATTAAATTCATATTACTTACATTGCCTACATTCCAATTGCCTATAGGCTGGTTAAATGATGTAGCTTGGTAAAACATGGTTCTAAAGTTAGTTACCAATGATACATTCCAATTGTTCAGTGGCTGATTGAATGCATGTGCTCTCACAAACATTTCAGTCATGTTGTTGACATTGGAAGTATTCCAGTTGTTGAGTGGCTGATTAAAATTAATGGCATCATAAAACATGTAGGACATGTTGGTGATATTAGAAGTGTTCCAATGCCCTATAGGATGATTAAATAAAGTGGCAGCATGAAACATGCTCGCAAAACTGGTAGCATTGGTAAGGTTAGGAGTGTCAGAAGCACCTCCTCCGGCTAAGTTATTACAACCATAGAAAGCAGATTGAAAAGTGTTCCAAATAGTTCCTCCCCATTGTAGAATATCAATAATTCGGCTACGATCTACCCCGTAATTGATCCAGATTCTGTTGAAATTAGTTGGTTGAATACTCAGCTTGATAATTTGATTGGTAGGAAGGCCTGTAACCGTAATTGCTGCACCTGTAAATGTACCTGTTCCTGATAATGTTGCAATCGGGTAAGTTTCCCATGCATAGTTAGCAATGCCTGTAGTACCTACACCAAAAGTAATTGTGCTAGGAGATGAACCGGATATGGAAGTATTCCAAAGGGTGATAAAATCGCAGTTTCTAGGAGAAATAGAAATACCACTTGAAGTAATCGTTCCGCCTATGCCATTGATAGATACAGAATAGATTCCCGATGTCAAAGTAGTTACCCCAAGTATAGAATAAACAGATGCATTAGCACCAATAATTGGGCTTCCATCTTTGTACCACTGATAGGTTAATCCACTACCAGATGCTGTTACAGAAAGTGGCAAGGTTATACCCGAACAAACTGTTTGAGAAGGTGTAATATTAAGAATAGAAGGTGTAGTGAATACAAATATTCCTGCAATGGTAGTTATCGAGGAAATAAAATTGTTTGTTGCTCCAGTTCTAGGCAAACCTTGGAAACCAAAATGAAGATTCCTACCTGATTTATCTAATGCTTGAGAGATTGATGCATTGTTGCCAGAAGGTATTCCTTGATTAAAATCTAATGCCAATACTAAACCTGGCATCGATGTCACAGTTGTCTTGTTCCAATTGTTAGCAATATCTGATTCAGACAAAGCAATGTTCCAAGCTCTAAGTTCATCTAGTTGCCCTTGAAAAAATCTAGAGTTCGCCCCGCCATTTAGGCTATTTCCAGGGCTATCATAGCCTCCTATATATACATTTGCAACATTTGGTGTTAATGTGTAATTCCAATTTGTCTGAGAAACAAAACTTCCATTAATATATAGCTTTAAATTGTTATTAGTAATGGTTCCATCATACACTACTGCGGCATGATACCACTGATTAAGTACTGAACTAAAGCCTGTGTTCCATGAAATAGGATCTGTCCATGTGCCTAGGCGAGAATGTACAACACACAGTTTATCAGCACCTCCAGATTCCCCAAAATTAATCATCCAACTTCTGTTATTTGCATCGTCATCAAACTTAGATATTACTGTTGCCCACTGATCTGCGGTTCTCCTAAACCAGAACTCTATTGTATATTGGTTCGTAAAATCAAGGGCGTTATTATCTGGTAGAGATAGTGCACCTGCATTTGAGCTAAAATCAAAAGCATTATTACAACCCACACCTAAGCTAATACCCGCAGAGGTGAGGTTACCTCCTACACTTGTGATTAATACAGAATATAGACCTGCACTGGTAGATGTTATGCCCGTTAGTGTGAATGAAGAAGCAGTGGCTCCAACTATGTTAATACCATCTTTGCGCCATTGGTAGGTCAATCCTGTACCTGTAGCGGTCACTGAGAGCGGAATAGTTACTCCAGAGCATACCGTTTGAGAGGATGTAATATTAGTGACTGAGGGTAATGCGAAAGTGTATGCTCCCACAGTGGTGGTATTGATGGCACCAATGAAATTAGAGGTAGCTCCATTGCGCGTGAAAGAGGTAATGGTGGCATTGAAGCCGTAAGCCGACATATCGGGGATGGTAGATAAGGAAGTATTATCACCTGAAGGACTCCCAATATTAAAGTCGTATAAAGGTGACAAGCCGATGGGTGTATTATTTATTTGTTTTAAATAATTTGCTTGTATATCTACGGCATCAATGGCAACGTTCCAAATTCTGACTTCGTCCAAATCACCCGTAAAAGATTCCGAAGGGTTGTAGTCAGAATATCCCACTTTCATATTTACACCCAAATTATTAGGCAAAGCACCTGTGCTTGAAGTACCACTTTGTACACCATTGATATAATAGGTAAGAACACTGTTGTTGACTACGAAGGCTACATGAGTCCATGTATTGGCTGAAAGTGTGCCTATGCTTTGTGTAAAATCTATTACACCATAATTGGTCCCTCCCAGTTTACCATTGGCCTCAATACCAAATCCAAATCCAGTGCCAGACGACCTGTTAAAAATTCTTCTTTTCGGACCTGCTACTGATGGAATGCGTACCCAGGCTTCAAGTGTAAAATTGTTTTGTAGGTTGAATATATTGTTGGTACCGAGCTGCATTTGGTCGTTGCCGTCAAAGTTTAAAGCACAGTTTACCGAAGTAATAGTAACAGGGTTTGAATAGGTATATCCACAAAGTCCATTTACGGTTACCGAGTATATACCAGGTACAGAAGTTGTAAGCGTAGCAGAAGTAGAGCCATTGCTCCAAATATAACTTAATCCTACACCTACTGCCGAAAGGGTGACTGAGGAAAGGGAAGTTCCACAAATAGTTTGAGATTGTGGCTGTGTCACAATTTCGGGTTGCGAGTCGCAAGAGCCCCAAACGGAGATTCTACTATTGGCGTAATCAGCCACATAAACCATTTTGCTATCTTGGCTAAAGTTGACAGCAATAGGACCGCTTAGTTGGTTTAATGCGATGCCCCCTGTAGTACCTAATTGACCTATGTAGCCTGTACTTACACCACTCACCGTAAAGATACGGATACTATTAGCCGAATAACTTACCGCATATACATTACCATTGGCATCAATTTTGGCATCGTAAGGATTATACAACTGGTTTGTAGCTGTGCCAAAGGAACCTGTTACGCCAAATTGAGTAATGTTTGTGATGGTATTACCACTTATAGTTAAAATCTGTATTCTTTGATTTGAATAATCGGAAACATAAATTCTATTATCAGGTCCTACACTAAGCCCTTGTGGATTAGAAAATTGATTAGCACCTGAACCGAGCGTTCCGAATTCAGTCGAAAAAGTAAAATTAGTGCCATTTACACTATACACTTTTATTTTGTGTTGCGTATCCACACTCACATACATACGTCCGTCAGGGCCAAAAGCAATTCCCCAAGGATTAGAAAATGAATCTGTAAATGTTCGAACAGGTACAAAATTATTGCCATTGAGTGTTAATACTTGCACTCTGTGGTTGCTTTGCTCGGTCAAGCATATTAAGCCTGCACTATTTACTGCCAAATGATTTGGTCCATTGAACTGACCTAAACCGGAGCCTGTACCTCCTATAGAAGATAAGTAAGTGAAATTCAGTCCGTTTTGTGCATAAAGATAAAGTGCATTATTGCTGCTTGAAACGATTACCCTACCATCAGGTAATTGTATTACACCTTGTGGATTTCCAATTGTGGCAAAAGTAGTTAAGGGACTTAAAGCTATATTGCCATAAAATGCACCCGGAATGTATTTTTGATATGTTCCGGTCATGGTTGTAGTACTATTTACCCAATTGGAAGTGGTACCGTTCAAAGCAAAATTAATAAGTGAGCCATTTTGGTCGCCACCTGCCTGGTCAATCAACGTGGTGACGCCTGCATTTGCCCCATTAGGAAATCCTTGATTAAAATTGTAAGCAGCAATTAACCCGGGTAAGGTGGTATTAACTGTACGGTACATATTGTTTTGAATTTCTTGGGGCAATAGTTCTTTGCTCCAAATACGCACTTCGTCCATTTGACCGTTGAACACATTAATGCCCGGGTCATAAGCACCAATCAATACATTATTAACTCCCCCTGTGTAGGGTGCTACACCTGAAGCACTGGATACCTGAATGCCATTTTTATACAATCGCATAATTTGGGTAGATGAATTGTAAGTAACTGCTACATGGTACCATACACCCAAATTTAATGCTCCAGCCGGATCTACTACGGTGCTCCAAGCACCGTTGTGACCTGAACTTAGTACATTACTTGGTGTCCAAAAGGCATGCTGGCTGTCGGTATTATTTCCTGAAATAATATTAGCACTTCCATTTCTGATATTAATCCATGCTTCTTTACTGTAGGTTGGTGTTAAGATATTTCCTAAGTTGATATAATCACCTGTTCCATCAAAATCAAGTGTATGATTACATCCCACACCCAAACTTATCCCGGATGAAGTTAGGTTTCCTCCTAAACTTGTAATTATCACAGAATAAATACCTGCTGTTGTTGAGGTAACACCTGTAAGAGTAAGCGATGAAGAAGTAGCACCTGCAATATTAACTCCATCTTTGCGCCACTGGTATGCTAAACCTGATCCTGTAGCAGTTACTGAAAGTGGCATGGTAACACCACTGCATACGGTTTGAGAGGAAGAAATATTTAGAATTGACGGAGTAGCAAAAGCAAAAGTACCATTTATAGTAGTGGCGGAAGTTACCCAGTTGGAGGTACTTCCGGAAAGTAAAAATGTACCTTGAAGGGTGCCATGGTTTGAATTAGAAGATGCATCCAAAACCGTTGTAAGTCCTGCATTGTTTTGCCCTCCCAAGCCTTGATCAAATTTGTAGTAAGCGGCAATACCAGGAGTGGTTCCAGGTACGTTTTTGTACATATTAGCAGCAATATCAGAAGCAGAAAGTGAAATGTTCCAGATTTTCAATTCATCCATTGATCCGTTGAAATGATTACATGAACAAGTAGATGGAGATTGACGACCTATATTCATTGGATTTGCGTCTTGAGTCACATTGGACCAGCTAAAAGTGCCACTTGGCACTCCATTAATATAAAAAGTGCCAACTCCCTCGGCAATTACTACCGCTACATGGGTCCATGTATTTTGAGGTACATTAGAAGTTGATTTGAACCATCCTAAGTTATTTGCGCTGTACATAGCCAGTTTGCCACCATCAGCAGAGTTGTTCAACTGAAAAGCATAATCATAGTTGCCTTTGTCAATAATGGTGATATCATTTCCACTATAATTCACCCACGCTTCTATTGTATAATTAGCACCAAGATTGAGAGAACTGCTATGTGGCACACTCACATAATTGGAATTTGCTCTTAAGAAGTTGAGTGCATTGTTACAACCCACTCCCAAACTTATCCCCGTTGAAGTAAGGTTTCCGCCTAAACTTGTAATAGCTACAGAGTAAACACCAACACTTGTGCTTGTAAAACCTACAAGAGTGTAAGTAGAGGCTGTAGCTCCTGCAATATTTACGCCATCTTTGCGCCATTGGTATGCTATGCCAGAACCTGAAGCTGTAATAGAAAGAGGAAGAGTGATTCCTGAGCAAACCGTTTGAGAAGAACTAATACCCGAAATAGAAGGTGCTGAAAAAGCGTATACACCTATCACGGTAGTTTGCGCAGCACTTACAAAATTAGAACTTCCACCATTTAACAAGAACCCTGAAATCGTGCCATTAGCTGAATTTCCACTTTTATCTAAGGCACTGGTAATAGTGGTATTATTTCCACTCGGAATACCTTGGTTAAAATCCCAGTAGCCTACTAAACCCGGTGTGGTGGAAGATATATTTCTAAACCTATTGTTCTGAATTTCCTGTTGCGAAAGAGCTACATTCCAAATACGAGCTTCGTCAATTATACCATTATTAAAAAAGGTTGTGCCTTCAAAGTTCCCAATTCGGAAATTAGTAGATGAAGTAGTAATTGATAATGCTCCACCGGTAATTGAAATCAAACTACCGTTAATATACATATTTGGTGTCCCATTGTTTATACTCAGGGCAACATGCGTCCACTGATTTAGTGGTACCACATTTGAATTGGCAGAAAAAATAGCTGTGCCATTCGAGCCTTCGAACACTAATTTACCATCTGTACTTCCATATGAATTGATGAATAGGGACCAACCTGGTGCATTTCCACCTGCTTTTTTACTAAATATGGCATTAATAAAATCACCATCTACCACCGTATTCATCCTATTGTAAACCCAAGCTTCTGCAGTAAAATTATTTGAAAGATTAAGTGCTGATATATTTCCAACTATCAATTCATCATCAGTACCATCAAAATCAAGCGCATTATTACAATTGGGAAATACCACTCCTGCCGAAGTGGAAGTACCATAAATGCTTGTTATTTGAACTGTGTATGTTCCCGTTGTGCTTGTTAAAGCAGGCGTTAAATTTAAGGTAGCAGAAGTTTGACCTGCTAATAGTACGTTATTTCTGTACCATTGATATGCAAAACTACCTTGTCCGGTAGCTGTTATGGTGTAAGTGGCTGTGCCATTGATGCATACAGATGGGGGAGTGCCCATATTGGCATAAGGAGCACCAAACTGATATGCTCCGGTAATAGTAGTTATAGAGCCTACCCAGTTGGAGGTTGCTCCATTTAATGTGAAAGCGTTAAGCGTACCGTTATTATTTCCCCCGGCTTGGTCTACAAGTGTGGTTATACCTGCGTTATTTGCACCACCTACTCCATGATTGAAATTATAAGCAGCAACCAAACCCGGCAAGTTGCCATTAATAGTCCTATACAGATTGGCTTGAATATCGTTGGGGGTACGAGCTACGTTCCATATACGTGCTTCGTCTATTTGGCCGTTGAAGCGGTTGCATCTGCAATCAGCCCCTTGTATTCCAATAAAGAAATTACTATTAGATGCTCCTGTTGGGGTAGCGAAGTTTAACGCAATTTGCGAATTGACCAAATTACCATTTACATAAAACCCTAATATACTTGTAGTACTATTATAGGTAGCAGCTACGTGTGTCCATGTATTTGAGGGAATAGTAAAACCTGAGTTGTACATTGTATAGAGTGTAGGGTGTCCATTGTAAAGTTGTAAGAATCCACCTCCTATTTGAAAAATGTACTCGTTATTTGCTCCATTTCCATTTCCTTTAGAAAAAATAGTATTATTGGCGTTGTTGCCTGTATAATTAACCCATGCTTCAAACGTGAAATTTGGAAGATTAAAATCAGATGGGTTATTAGATACTGAGACTGAATTGTCAGTAAAACCAGATGAAGAATTTCCATTGAACTGCAAAGCATTGTTACAAGCGGTAATAGTAGTAACGCTCGAGGTGGCACTTCCTGCTATATTACTGGCTACTACATAATACGCTCCTGAAATAGCAGATGTAAGTGTAACGGTATTGGCTCCTGCTATACTTACGCCATTTCTATACCACTGATAATTGAGAAAGCCTCCAGTAAAGTTGGCTGTGATGGCTGCATTGACACCACAAACAGAAAGTGGATTTGAAATAGAAACAAATGTAGGGGCTGGGGTGGAAAAGGTGTTGAAAAGTACTGCTACATTTGTTCCAGAGTTTTGACCAATTGCGATGTCCGGTTTTTGATCTTTATTTAAATCACCTAATGTAATGAATCTTGGAGTTGCAGATAAAGGAAAATCAATCTTTGTTCCAAATATACCTGTTCCTGTATTGGTAAGTACACTAAGGTTATTACTTAAAGCATTTGACACTACCAAATCTAAAAAACCATCGCCATTCATATCTGCACTTCCTATTCCAAATGGACCATCCCCTACGGTATAATCTACCTTGGTGGCTAAGGTGCCACTACCGGTTCCCAACAATACGCTTACTTGGTCAGTTGCATTAATTGACCCTGCAACATCATTAAAACCATCTCTATTAAAATCGCCTATGGCAATACTAATAGTACCCCCTGCGGTGGTATAATCTGCTTTTGTGCCAAACGTGCCATTGCCTGTTCCAGTAAGTACACTAATTACGGCAGAGCTATTACTTGCCGTTACCAAATCAAGAATGCCATCTCCATTAATATCACCTGTGGCTAAGCCTTGTAAGTTAACAGGTCCTGTGTAGTCAGCTCTGGTAGCAAACGTTCCGTTTCCATTATTTAAGAACACACCAATGGTGGCTGCAGTATATTGAGAAACAGCGAGATCGATTTTTCCATCTCCGTTAAAGTCGCCATTTACCAATACATTAGGATTTCCACTGGTTGAGTAAGAAGCACCGCTTCCAAATGTACCCAAACCCGTATTTGTAAATACAAAAATGCTTGAACCACCATTATTTAATACAGCAACATCAGCCCAGCCATCACTGTTGTAATCATTGGCAACAATACTTATGGGCCCTGAACTTAAAGAAGAGTAATTCACCGGACTTCCAAAATTTCCCGTTCCGGAGCCGGTAACGATACTAAAATTATTACTGTTTAGATTAGCGGTCGCTAAATCTGGGTTGCCATCATTATTAAAGTCAGCTATAGCAACATAGTAAGGTGTATTACCGGTAGATGGATTAATTGCTGACCCCAACAGCGTACTTGCAGGATACACCACACCACTCACCCAATTGGAGTTAGCACCCGTTAGTGCGAAATTGGTTAATGTTCCATTGAATGGAGGTATGGTTAAGCCTAAAAGCGTAGTTAGCCCGGTATTGGTACCACCAGCTACCCCTTGGTTAAAGTTATAATAAGCAACCAAACTTGGTTCATTGCCCACTAAATTTTGATTGAATGCGTTTTGGATTTGGGCTTGAGTGCGACCGATGTTCCAAATACGCACCTCATCTAAGTCACCTTGAAAAAATTGCGTGTTAGCGCTAAATTCTTGCCTGCACCCAAGCCTAACACTTTGGCTATTTGAAACGAAACTGCCTGTTACTGTTAATATTGCTTCCAAATTCCCATTCAAATAAATCCTAGCGGTGGTACCATCATACACATTGGCTACATGATACCATGTCCCTACCACGGCGTTGGTGGTTCCATTCAAATCAAAAGCATAGTTTCGTGCAGCAAACCTGAATTTTGCAGAAGCTGAAATCCCGGTAATAAAGTCCATATTCCCATTGCCGTTATCCTTGCTTACCACCCATTGCACAGCCGTAACTTGCGATGGTTTTACCCAATATTCTACGGTAAAAGGATTTGCACCCAACGTAGTAGTGTATGGTACATTCACAACATCATTAACTCCATCAAAATTGAGGGCGTTGTTTTGGGCTTGGGTGAGGCATACAAAATGTATAAATACTGTAAGGCTTAATAGTATCTTTTTAACCATAAACTATAAATGTGGGTATATTATTCAAAAATTAAGGGTTAAAATTACAGTTAGAATTTATACTAAAAAAATTTCATGTAATAAAACAGGGTTATTTATACACAATATCATAAAATAATGTGATTTTTTTGGTATTATGCTCAATGTCAATTTGTCAACTCGTATTGTGGATAACTTATATAGACATGAAAAGTGCAAAAATATAATCTATTTTAATGCTACAATTATATATAAAAATATATTAGATTGTGAGTTATATGCCCGGTGCAGGCATGATGACTTGAAATATGGGTCACTCACGATGACGATAACGACCGGTGAGGGGTGTGTGATAATACTATTTCTTTGATACATGCAATATCAACCTTGGTGATGAGTTTTGTTCAAAATCATGGAGACTGTAGTCACCAAAAACATCATTTATATGAAAATTACAAGTATTGAGCATTTCTTCAAAATGATGAAGATAGAAAGCCCTTACATTTTCTTGAAAATGTGATATTTTGCCTTGGTCGTTTACTTCAATATGTTTGTATATATATCCTTGCTTTTCATATCTGTTTATATTAAAATGTATATTATCAATGTGTTTTTCTTCATAACACACTAAATTTTGAAGTACAAATGATGTGTTGAAGTAGTCTATGATTAAAATGCCCTCATTTTTCAATGATGTATGTACAGCACGCAGTGTTTGCAGATTTGCTTCATGGTCTTTGAAATATCCAAAACTGGTAAAAATATTGAGTACTACATCAAAGGCATGGGCAGCATAGGGCTCTCTCATGTCGTGTACTTCAAATTGCAGTGTGTCATTTTCATAGGTCTTGGCATATATGATATTATTCTCGGCAATATCAATGCCAGTGACACGGTATCCTTTGGTATTGAGGTATTTGGAGTGTCTGCCTCGCCCACAGGCAAGGTCGAGTATGTGATAATGAGGTTGAAAATGGAGCTTATCTGTCAAATTGTCTATCAGCATCTTAGTCTCTACATCGTTATGGTGTCCGTAGAGTATGTGATAGTATGGGCTATTGAACCAGTCTTTGTACCAGGGCACGGAGTGTCAGGGGGTATATTTGAGAGTAGCCGTCATATTTACCTGCACGGTGGGGGCAAGGCGTGTGATATCATCAGGCAATATTTTGATACCATGCTCTGCAAGTGTCACATTGAAGTTGCTTTCGAGCACTATTTCGTTTTTGAGTGTTTTGTATATATATCCTGTAATATTTCGTTTTACAGACACTCCGTGTATGGAAAGGTTGCCCATGGCATGCAGTATTTTTTTTTGGTTTGGAATGGAGTATAATGTATCTGTAATATTGCCTTCAAAACTTGCCCAATGATACCTATTGCTCTCCATATATATATCGTTGAAGTATTTTTCTACTTCACGTGAGCAGTTTGAAAATTGAAATGATGATATTAATACCTTGAAATTGAGTTTTTGGGTTAGCGTGTCGTATTTGACCATAAGTTGTTCAGAGTAGGCATCTACGAGCTGTGTGGGCAATGCCGAACTGAATGACACCTTGCCTGTGAGAGTTTTCAGCTCTTGAGCATGTGATATTGTTATGAAAAATAATAAAGGAAGGGCAATGATTTTCATGCCAAATTTGGTATATGGGTTTGCAATACTAACAAATATAGATAATAATAAAAAGACATATTGATAACTACGCTAATCCCTGAATATGGTGACTAACAAAAATGTGAATAAAGTATCTGATTTTTAATATATTACAATGTGGTATGTATGTCTATGGTTATTTTGTGGATAAACCATGGGTCTAATATTGCCCATGGTTATATCACATATTATCAACCCATTGGGAAAGGTATCAATGATCTTATTTCTACACTACTGTTTGGATATTTCAAAATAGGACAAGTCTTACTCCAATCTTGCACTTCCTCAATACTGTCTGCCTTACAAAGCAAAAATCCTGATATCAATACACTGTTTGCTTCTTTGTGAGGGTGACCTTTGCTCACACCTTTGCCACTAACTACAGATGCCTCGTAGTGAATGGGTGCTGTGTTCACCAATTTGCCTTGCATGGCTATATTGCCAATCCACGCTTGCCACTTGGGCATGTCTTCTGCCATATCTTGGGCAGAAGACAAATATCCGTTTTCTGCACTTGCATTACGGAACAATAATAGATACTCTGTCATAATATTAAAGTTTATATTGAAAATTTATGTAAAAATATAGCATACCAATTTGCAAAACGATGACAAAAGTCTACAATTTGCTTTTGAGCCTGCTAAACACATCTTTGTTTATCCCGAGGTACGAGGCTATGACTTTGCTCGAAATACGTGTCATCAAGGCAGGTCTGTTTTGCATAAGCCATTTTATCCTGTCAAGAGCAGATAGTGACATAAATGTGTTTATCCTATACACAGAGTTGGCATATGACTGTTCAAGTATTTGTTTATACACTATGTCAAACTGTGGTACTTGCATCATCATTTTATGAAAATTAGTACGGTCTATAGCCAGCAGATGCGATGGTTCTAAGGTTCTTATATTTTCAGAGGCAGGATTTCCGCTGCCAAAACTGATAAGCTCGCTGCACCATTGGTCTTCAACCACAATATCTCTGGTAGTTTCATTCATATAACTGTCATAGATATAAACTTGCAGGCAACCATGAGCTATGAAATACACATATTTGCAAACTTCGCCTTGAGACAATATTGTTACATTTCTTTTGACCTTAAAAGGCTTAAATTTTTCTAATACCTCATCCAGATGGTCAATATTGCTACCCAATCGCTTAATGATATGCTGCTTTAATATTTCTACCATAATTATGATGGACTTGATATTTTGATAATGCTTTTGCTTGGTATTGCTTATAAAAGTTATGTGAATAACACATTTTTTTTATAATTTGTTGGAATAATAGATTTTCACTGTAAGAGTACTAAAATATGTATCGCTTATAAATTAGTTTTAAATGTATATATACCAAAAATTTACCTAATAGAATATTTCTGCAAAAAAGATATGGATAATACAATACTTTTATTTTTTTTTGAAGAAAAATAAACCCTTTCCAATGAAAAAAATATTATTCCTATGCCTCACACTCGCTATATGTGAAGTATCTACAGCCCAGCTCACCAATGTGATAATAGCATTGCAAGAAGGCAATGTGCCTGTGGCCAAAAAAAATATAGATGCCTATATGGCCAAAGAAAAATCTGCTACAGATGCCAAAGGCTACTTCTATAAAGGTAATGTGTACGAAACCATTTTTCTATCCAAAGATGCTGCCATCACCGCACTGGAAGCCAACCCATTGCCCATAGCTGTAGAAGCATATATGAAATCAGTATCTCTCGACAAGCCCAAAGGGGAGTGGGTGACCAAATCCAAAGAACGGCTCGAGAATCTTTGGGCATCGTCATACAACAAGAGTATAGAACTCTACAAAGCCAATGATATGGACGGAGCACTAAAATATATAGAAATTACCCAACTCATAAAGGCAGATGATACTACAGCATTTTCTATAGGGGCAAGTTTTGCCATTACGTCCGAAAAATTTGAAAAAGCTATAGAATACTACAACAAGTTGATAGCTCTCAACACTCAAAACCTATCTGTGTACAAAAACCTGCTATATATATATACCCAAAAAATAAAAAACAACGACAAAGCCATAGAAATATGTGGGCTCGGGCGCAAAAAATTTCCTAATGAGTCGTCTTTCATGGCAGAGGAGGTAAATATATACATTGCCACTAACCGCACAGCTGAGGCCATAGCCAAGCTTAACGATGCCGTGCAAAACGACAAACCCAATGCCAAAGTATATCTCTACAACCTTGGAATACTTTATAAACAAACAGGTGATAACATCAAAGCTAAAGAAAACTTTGTACAATCGCTTGCCATAGACTCTCTCTATGAAGGGGCAAACTACATGCTGGGCTTCATGACTATGGAAGAGGGTGATGTGATAAACAAAAAAATAAATAATATGAATATGAAAGACTACACTGCAATAGGCAAAAAAGAGGAGGCTAAGCGCGATGCACTCTACAAAAAAGCAATACCATATCTTGAAAAGTCATATAAAGTAAACAAAGACCCAAAGCTCAAAGAGCAGCTCACCAGCATATACACCAAATTCAAAATGACAGATAAGATAAAATCATTGGAATGAGGGTATTGTGGCATACTATATATTATTTCCCCTGTTGCAAACGGGGGATTTTTATATATATATTCCTATTGTCCATATGTAGCAAAGCGCAGTACCGGCAAGTGGCTGCACATCTCAAAAACTCCCAATTGCTTCAAGCCCAAAACTATATAGACAGTATAGTTTTTCTTCCCAAATACCAAAACCATACCGAGGCTTGGTATGCAAGAGGTATAGTATATGAAGCACTTGCACTCTCCGCCGACACATCTCTCCAAATATCCAAAGACGATGCACTCTCCATGTGCGCACGCTCATTAGAAAAAGTGATACAATGTACCGAAAAAAAAGAATACATAGATACTATGCAACTACATGTGGCACAGGTGACAAAACCTATATTATATGCACAAACCGACTCCATGATATACAAAAAAAAATATGATAAATATATATCATACCTCGACTTGATATCTGCATTAGACCCCAAAGACACTTTTATAATAAACAAAAAAATAAAATATTATTTGGCAAACGAAAACTATCCCGAAGCACATGCAAATTATGAAAACCTCTTGGCACTGCATATAAGAAGCAGCGACTTGTACAAAAATCTGATTATTATCAATAAAGACAAACTCAAAGATTATGATCGTGCTGCTGCTTACTGCGACTCAGCCGCATTTATGTACAAAAATGACACTCAATACCTGTGGTACAAAATAGATATTGCCTTCAGAAAAGGCAAACACAAAGATATTGTGCCTGTGCTGGATTCATTGATTAGGCTGCAAGACACCCATGCTGTTACTTACAGGCTCAACAAGGCACTGGTGCTACTGCAAAACGACACCACTGCAACCACAGGCATACAACTGTTGGATAGCCTGCAAATGCCCGAAGCCCGCAAAATATTGGGCATGTACTATTATACCAAGGCCAACGATGCGGCCATCATACTCAATAATATATCTTATGATAAATATCTAAAGCAAGGTATAGAAGCCGAACTATACATTTACCAACATTACAAAAAAGCCATGTTTTATTTAGAAAATATTTATTTTGTGAATTATGACACAGATATAAAACCAGTGCTTGTCAACATCTATCGCAACTTAAAACTGAATAGTAAGATAAAAAAACTTGACAAAACATAGCGGTATGAATTGTACAAATAATTTCAGCTGTGTTTTTTGGGCTAAGTTTATTATTATTTTGTGCACAGATAAAATTCGGACAGCGCAAAAATGACAATGCTTATGCTATATTATGCGGGTTGAAATTCTTTTTTGTACACAGCTCCTTTTTTGGCAGCTTGCTCAGGGTGTGTCACATGCCACTCAAACTCATGCCTGAAGTGCCTGATATGGCTTGCCACTGGCCATGCAGCAGCATCGCCAAGCGGGCATATAGTGTTACCTTCAATTTTTTTGGCTACATCTACCAGCAGGTCTATGTCGTGCATGCGCCCGTGCCCGTGCTCTAATCGCTCCAATACTTTTTCCATCCAACCTGTGCCCTCGCGGCACGGTGAGCACTGCCCACAGCTCTCGTGGTGATAAAATCTGGCAAAGTTCCAAAGATTTTTTACCATACATGCTTCTTCATCATAGGCTATGAAACCACCTGAGCCCAACATGGAGCCTGTGGCAAAGCCACCGTCTGCCAGCGACTCATAAGTCATAAGGCGCGTGTCACCATTGGCAGTCTTAAATAGTAAGTTGGCCGGCAACACAGGCACAGATGAGCCTCCGGGCACACAGGCTTTGAGGCTGCGACCTTTCCATATACCTCCACAATATTCATCGCTCATGGTAAACTCCTCTACTGATATTCCCAAATCTATTTCATACACTCCGGGTTTGTTGATGCTGCCTCCGGCAGAAATGAGTTTGGTGCCTGTAGATTTGCCTACGCCTATTTTGGCATATTCATCACCTCCATGCAGCACTATCCATGAGGTAGCTGCTATGGTTTCTACATTATTCACCACTGTAGGGTTGCCATATAGTCCTTTCACGGCAGGAAAGGGTGGTTTTATCCTGGGGTTGCCTCTTTTGCCCTCAAGTGACTCTATAAGAGCTGTCTCTTCACCACATATATAGGCCCCTGCCCCGCAATGCACATGCAGGTCCAAGTTGTAGCCTGTGCCCATGATGTTTTTGCCTAGGTATCCTTTGGCATATGCTTCATTGATGGCTTTTTCGAGGATGCGCACCACATACATGAGCTCACCACGCACATATATATAGGATAGGTTGGCTCCCAAAGCAAAACTTGATACTATCATTCCCTCTATGAGTGTGTGCGGAGTTTTTGCCATAAGGTACCTGTCTTTGAAAGTACCCGGCTCGCTCTCATCTGCATTGCACACCAAATAGCGAGGTACCCCTTCAGGCTTGGCTATAAAGCTCCATTTCATGCCTGTAGGAAACCCTGCACCTCCACGCCCGCGCAGCCCCGACTTTTTTACCTCTTCTACTACTGCTTCGGGTGCCATGGTTTTAAGTGCTTTGTCCACAGCTCTGTAGCCACCATTTTTAATATATACATCTATATTTTCAATACCCGGGGTATTGATATGCTCGGTAAGTATCTTGATGGGCATGGTATTAATTTTTTTTTGTAAATATAAATAAAAGAATTTATTGCCATAAATGTTTGTATTTGTATTTTTTTTCTTCTGCAGCTGTCTTTCGGTCTTATATTCTATGAAATGTCAGCGCAGCAATAATTCGTTTTTCTTTTTTTATACCATAGTACAACATCGCCTTTTACAACAATAAATGCTGCTCTCACGAAACACATTTACACCGTTCACGTTAAAACTTTTTAATATTAAGAATTAGCGATAATAATTATTGTAAATACATTTTTACTTACCTTTGAAAAATTTTTGAAATATGAATGATACCGCAGAAAAAGTAAGATACTCAGATGCTGAGCTTAAGGAATTTGAATTATTGATAAATGATAAGTTGGACAAATCCCGCAAAGAATATATTTACATGAAAGAAACCATGACACGCAAAAATGACTCAGGTATAGACGGCACCACTACCTCCTCCAAAATGCTGGAAGACGGCTCAGAAACAGCTGAAAAAGAAAGTCTTACGCAGCTATTGGCACGTCAGCAAAAGTTTATACATAATCTTGAAATGGCTCTCATACGTATCAAAAACGGTACCTATGGTATATGTGTAGACACCGGCAAGCTCATACCCAAAGAGCGCCTCAGAGCTGTGCCCCACACCATGCACTCTATAGAAGCAAAGTTAGCCAAAAGATAACCCCAACTACCTACTGATTTGGACTTTTTACAACACCATATAGAAGCCATCATATTTTGTGCGCAAACCCCTGTATCTGAAGAAGAAATCATGCAATGCATGAAAGAAATGTTTAATGCAGACATACCTATGAGTGATGTGGAGCATTGTCTGCATAATATTATCGCCAAATATGAAGCAGAAATTTTTCCTTTTGCAGTGTATAAAATAGGGGGTGGTTATCAGTTTCTTACCAAGCCTGCATACCAAGCAAGCATAGCTATATATCTGAAACAAAAGTCAAAAAAAAGGCTCTCAGCCTCAGCCTTAGAAACACTGGCTATTGTAGCCTACAAGCAGCCGGTATCCAAAAGTTTGGTAGAGCAAATAAGAGGGGTCAATTGCGACTATGCTTTTCAAAAGCTGCTTGAAAAAGAACTCATCGAAATCAAAGGCAAGGCAGATACCGTAGGCAAACCTGTGCTCTATGGCACATCGTCCAAATTTATGGACTACTTTGGCATAAACTCTATTGCAGAGCTGCCCACCCCCAAAGACATAGCCACCGAAGACAACCAAATTGGCGGCGAGAGTACTAAAGAATGAGTGATAATACACGCCATCGCTCCCCAATATTACTAAATGGTTAAATAACTGTTAAGTTTCCTTAATACCGTTTTTTGTATATTCATTCATAGTATTTTAGCGTAATATATTAAAAAATATTATGCTATGAAGTTATTTTACAAATTCTTAATAACCATTTGTGCAGCTGTATCCATTACCTACGCACAACCTCCTGCCAACTATTACAATAGTGCCTCAGGCTTGAGTGGTGCTCCGCTCAAAACTGCGCTATACAACATTATCAAAAATCATAGCTCACAAAGCTACGGCTCATTGTGGACACATTTTCAAACTACCGACAAAAAAGCCAACGGCAAGGTGTGGGACATATATTCCAACAATAACTATACCTTTGGCAGCAACCAATGCGGCAACTATAGTGCAGAAGGCGACTGCTACAACCGTGAGCATTCATGGCCCAAAAGCTGGTTTTCTGATGCCACTCCTATGTATTCAGACCTCTTTCACCTATACCCTTCAGACGGGTATGTGAACGGAAGAAGAGGGAATTTTGCCTTTGGCAATGTATCATCACCTACCTATACCTCCGGCAATGGCAGCAAAGTAGGACCCAACGCTTACCCGGGCTATACAGGTACAGTATTTGAACCCGTGAATGAATACAAAGGCGACCTGGCACGTTCCTATTTCTATATGGTAACACGTTACGAAAACCTTATTTCAGGTTGGCAAAATAATGACAATGATGCTGATGCCACACTCAACGGCACTACCTACCCCGCATTTGAAAATTGGGCACTCAACTTGCTCTACTCATGGCACACCCAAGACCCTGTAAGTCAAAAAGAAATAGACCGCAACAATGCCATATACGGTATACAAAACAATAGAAACCCATATATAGACCACCCCGAATGGGTAGCCCAAGTGTGGGGGTTTGCCACCGTCACTTGCTCCGGCGCACCTGCCACGGCAGCATCTGCGCTCAATACATCATTTATAGCCAATAATACTGCTACTCTCACATGGACATCTGGCAATGGGCTCAAAAGGATAGTAGCTGTGGCACAAGGTACAAGTATATCTTACTCACCTACAGGCAGTATATCAGGGGTGAATACAAACTTTGCTTCAGCTGCAGACCAAGGCAGTGGGGTAAAAGTAGTGTACGATGGCACAGGGTCTTCTGTAGCAATCACAGGATTGACAACCCTCACAGGATACACCTATAAAGTATATGAATATTGCACTGCTTCATTGCAATATAATACAGGAGCCACTACCTATTCATTCACTACCACAGGCTCTACGGGAGGGGGTGGAGGCACTATGACAGGTGCATATCTTACATTGCTGGGCGAAACTTTTACATCTTGCCCTGCCTCAGGATGGACTACCTACTCTGTGGCAAGTAACCGAAATTGGCAATGTGGTACATCATCAGGTCAGTATATGGTAGCCAATGCATTTGGAGGCGATGTAGCATCCAATGATTGGCTCATCACTCCTGCACTCAATCTCTCCAGTGCTACAGGTGCAGCCATCAGTTTCAGGTCATGGACAAGGTTTGCAGATACAGGCATACCGGGTTCTGAAATAAGTGTGAAGTACAGCACCAACTACGCGGGCACAGGCGACCCATCATCTGCCACTTGGACTACACTGTCAGGCTATCTGCTGTCTGGCGAAAACTCACAAGGGTGGACAGTATCAGGATGGGTACCCTTACCCGGTAATAGTGCTAATACCTATGTTGCATTTCACTATATATCATCAGGTACAACAACTAATGCCGCAGCACAATGGGAAATAGACGATGTATGGGTCACCGCCAATACTTCTACCACACCGGGGGTCACTACTTGTACTGCACCTTCTATGCAAGCCTCTAACCTCACTGTAACATCTGCCAACGCATCGAGCCTTAATTTACTTTGGAATAATGGAAATGGATCACGCAGAATTATTGTAGCACGTGAAGCACAGCATGTGAATTTTGTACCTATAGAGCAATATTTTGGGGTAAATAACGATTTTCAATTAGCCGAAGATGAAGGCGATGGCAATAAAGTGGTATATGATGGCACTTCAAATACTGTATCAGTAACAAACCTCTCTGCACAAACCACCTATTATTTTCAAATATTTGAGTATTGTACATCAGGATACAGCTATAATACGGCTAATATTGTTACCACTTCGGGCACTACCATAGTACCACCCACCACTTTTGCAGGACAAGCCGTTACCATACTTGGCGCCACCTTTACTACATGCCCTGCCAACGGTTGGACTACATTTTCTGTAGCAAGCAACAAAGACTGGTATTGTGGCACAGCCTCAGGCGGGCTCAAATTTATGGGTGCTAATGGCTACAATGGCAATGCTGCTTCCGATGACTGGCTCATATCACCGGCACTCAATCTCTCTACCTCTACAGGCAATATCATCAACTTCAAATCTTGGACCAGATACAAAGACTTGGGTATAAGTGGTGCAGAAATTTCTATAAAGTACTCTACCGACTACTCAGGCTCAGGCAACCCTACCTCAGCTACGTGGAGCAATATTGCGGGGGCTACTTTCTCGACCGAAAATTCACAGGTATGGGCTGCCTCAGGCAATGTATCCATTCCTGCCACCTCTGCCAATACTTACATAGCATTTCAGTACACCAGTTCAGGCACTGTCACTGATGCTGCAGCACAATGGCAAATAGATGATGTATTTGTATTAGGTACATCAGGTACGGTCACTACTTCTACATCCAATTTCATCACCTCATTCAATATTCCATCTATGTTAGGAAATACTATTTTGGGCAATAATATTTACATTCAAATGCCCAACGGCACCTCACTTGCCTCACTTACACCTACCATAGGCATATCTGCTTTGGCTGCCATTACTCCCAATAGTGGTGTAGCTCAAAATTTCAGTTCACCATTTACCTACACCGTAACCTCTCAAGCACTCACCACCAATATATATACGGTGTATGTATCTATAGCACCCTTGGTCACTACTACATCCACATTATTTTTTTCCGAATATGTAGAGGTGCCTGTGGGCAATGCCAAATATTTGGAAATATTTAATCCCACCAATACCACAATAGACTTAGCAGCCCAAAATTACGCTACAGGAATATACAGCAACGGTGCCACTACTATGTCCGGCACCACCATGCTCACCGGTAGCATAGCAGCTGGTGGTACTTATGTAATAGCTAACACCGGAAATACTGTAGCCGGAGTAAATCATCAACAATTTGGAAGTAACTTCTTCAATGGCGATGATGTAGTAGTGCTCATGAAAAACAGTATCATAATAGATGCCATAGGCAAGCGTGGCGAAGACCCCGGCACCGAATGGGCAGCCAATGGCGTGAGTACCCTGAATCAGACTATTAAAAGAAAACCAAACATATGCACCGGCGATGCCAACGCTGACGATAACTTTGACCCAAGTGTAGAATGGGAAACAGTAACTGCATCTACCTTTGCCGGACTGGGTGCCCATACTTCTAATTGTGTATCAACTACTTCCTCGTCAAACTTTATCATTAACATGAGCATAGCAGGTATGGTGGGTAGCACTATTTCGGGGAATAATATATATGTCATCATGCCCAACGGCACCTCACTTGCCTCACTTACACCTACCGTAGCCATATCTGCTTTGGCTACTATTACTCCCAATAGTGGTGTAGCTCAAAACTTTAGTTCACCATTTACCTACACTGTAACCTCGCAAGCACTCACCACCAATATATATACTGTGTATGTAAGTGTGCAGCCTGCATTATCTACAGCCAATGATATATTGTATATAAACATACCAGGCATGGCGGGTAGCACTATTTCAGGGAATAATATAGAGGTGCTTATGCCTACAGGTACCTCTGTCACCACACTTTTGCCACTTATCACCGTATCAGGGTTGGCTACGGTGAGCCCTGCAAGTGGTATTGTTCAAAATTTTACCACACCTGTGTCATATACAGTGACTTCACAAGCACTCACTACCAAAATTTATACGGTGTCTGTAACTGTGATGCCTACCTTGTTTACCGCCAATGATATACTTGCCATAAGTATAGCAGGCATGGTAGGTAGCACTATATCAGGCAATAACATACATATACTTATGCCAGCGGGTACCTCTGTCACTACGCTCGCACCCCTTGTCACAGTATCTTCATTGGCTACCATAAGCCCAAATAGTGGTGCAGTTCAAAACTTTACCACACCTGTGACATATACTGTAACCTCGCAAGCACTTACTAATCAGATATATACTATTCACATAAATGTGCTCACCGCTGCACCGGCCATGTGTACTTTGCCCGCTATAGGGTCTTCAAGTTTTATAATCAACAAAACATTTTCGGATAGAATTATATATTCATGGATTGCCGGCAATGGCACAGGCAGGGTGGTAGTACTCAAAGAAAATAGCCCTGTTATGCTCACTCCCAATGGTACTATTATTGGGGTAAATAATGACTTTGTAATGGCTAATGATTTAGGTCAAGGGCATAAAATGGTACATCATAGCACAAATGGGGGATTGAATACTGCTACTGTTTTGGGTCTCAATGCCGGCACTGTATATTATTTTGGCATTGTGGAGTATTGTGCCCCCGATTTATTATTCAACTCAGGTACGGTATTGACTGCTACAGGCACTACACAAAGTGTGTTAACTACTACCTCAGAGATGTATATACAAGCCGATGATATTACGGTCTATCCAAACCCTGCAAACGAAATATTACATATTACTTCGCACAAAGATATGTATTGCAAGATGTACAATGCACAAGGGATAGAGGTAATACATATTACATTGACCAAATATCATAATGAAGTATATGTTGGCAATCTTTCATCGGGTCTGTACAGTTTGATATTTTATACCTCTGCAAATCATATTAAAAATATTAATATTATGATTAACAGATAGTTATACGACATGTATGGTGTATTTCAGAAAAAGATAAATTCATATTATTTTACAAAAAAATTTATAGTATGAGAATACTCATATATCTTATTTTTCTCACATGTACATTGGTAGTAAAGAGCCAGCATGTATCGCGCAGGGTAAATAAAGTATTTAACCTATCGCAGTCTGCCCCTCACCGCAATTGCTACACCATGCAAAACGACAGTATTATGCGATTAAAATACAGATTGCCATCGGCCGGTGATTTTGAAAAGGAGCTGGGCAGGTTGCAAAAGTTGGGTGCCACCATGCGCACAGGTACTGATACAGTCATCATCCCTTATATAGTACATGTAGTGCATCGTAATGAGGCTGTGGGCACAGGTGCCAATATTTCGGCAGCCCAAGTATATTCGCAAATAGAGGTGCTAAACGAAGATTTTAACAGAAAACCGGGCACCAGAGGATACAATACCAGCACAGTAGGTTCTTCATTGATAGTATGGTTCAAGCCGGCACTTACCAAACCCAACGGCACACTTCTTGTAGAGCCCGGCATAAACAGGGTAAATTTTAGCAAAAATGAGTTAGAAAATGACGATATAGAAATCACACTTAAACCATCTACCATATATGACCCTACCCGCTATCTCAATATGTGGACAGTGAGGTTTGGCGGTGATATGGATGGTACATTGGGCTATGCACAATTTCCAAGCCTCTCAAAACTAAGCGGCTTGCAAACCAATGAAGGTGCTGCCAATACTGATGGTGTAGTGATAGGGTTTCAATATTTTGGCAGAGTGGGCAATGTAGTGTCGCCTTACAACTTGGGCAGAACTACCACCCATGAACTTGGTCATTTTTTTGGCCTCAGGCACGTATGGGGCGATAAGTCAAATTGCAAAGGCACAGACTATTGCGACGACACTCCTAAGACTACAGATCCGCATTACGGCTGCACAGCAAACCAAACCAGTTGCACGGCAGGGGTGAGGGCTATGATAGAAAATTATATGGACTACTCAGACGATGGGTGTATGAATATATTCACCGCCAATCAGGTATCTAGAATGAATACTGTGCTCACCAATAGCCCGAGAAGAGCAGAGCTTATCAGTTCAAAGGTATATATGTCGGGTAACAAGCCCAAAGCAGATTTTGTATCTAATGTGAGCAATGCTTGCCCCACTTCCAACATAAGTTTTTATGACCTAAGCACCAAAACACCTACAGGTTGGAATTGGACAGTGTATAGCAGCACCTCCTCCATAGTGATACATACCAGTTCATCGCAAAATTTTAACTATACATTTAACAATACAGGCAAATACAGTATACGCCTAATAGTACAAAATACTGACGGGAAAGATACTTTACGTAAAAATAACTATATCAATATCTCTGCATCAAGCACTCTTGCACTACCATATTTTGAAAATTTTGAAGGCAGTACATGGCTAAACGATTGGGTGTACCTAAACCCCAATAACGACCTTACGGAATGGTATGCTATAAACGGTCAAAATGCATTTGGCACAGGAGCGGGCAACTCCTGCATGTATATAGACAACTATGGCGACTCCACAGACCTATCAGGTACTACTGACTTATTGATATCACCTGCCATCAATTTTCAAACCTATCAAAACGCTTACTTAAGTTTTGATATTGCCTACTCTATGTACAAAGATGGCACAAATACTTGGGCTGATACCTTGGTATTGTGCTACACTACTGCTTGCGGTACCGGACTTACCGAAATTTGGAGAAAAGGAGGTGCTGAGTTGGCAACTATTTCTTATGCAGATACTTCCTATTTTGACCCATTGGGCAATCAATGGAGGCGTGAACAAATCCCACTTTCTATATTAAACGGTAAAAATAATATCAGTATAGTATTAAAAAATGTGTCGGGGTGGGGCAATGCTTTGTATTTGGACAACTTTAGAATTTTTGTAGGCACCGTAAGTTCTGTGCCTACAGCACATATCAATATTAATCCGGCTACCATTTGTGGCGGTGGCACAGTGACACTGTCTGACAGCTCCACCCAATATCCGCAAGCATGGCAATGGAGGGTGCAGCATGCTTCCAATCCATCCATATTATTTACATCTAATCTGCATAAGCTGGCACTCACACTATCAGTAGCCGGGTATTATAATGTGACCCTCAGTTCTACAAATGCCCAAGGAAGTTCGCAGCCTTTGGTAAAAAATAATGGCATCAGAGTATTACCGGCTCCTGCAGTAGCTGTATCATGTACAGATACCGACCTCATTATATGTGAACAAACAGTGACAATCAGCGGTACAGGTGCACAGGAATATTTATGGTTTGATGTGCGGTCGCAAACCTATATAAGTGATGATGCACAATTGGTGACTGCTCCTGTAGATACCGTAAAATACATATTGGAGGGATACGCCCAATCAGGCTATATTACATGTTTTAATGCATCGTCTATCCAGCTTAGTTACTATTGTGCTCCTGCTACTGTGCCGGGCTCCAATACTACCCCGGGTGTATATACATTACCCGGTGTAAATACCTCAGCCGGTATAAATACTACCCCCGGCATGAATACCACTACAGGTATGACATATGATGAAAATGCAGTATCTATATCCATTTATCCTAATCCTGTCACAGGCAGGTTAGTGATAGAGACCGATGTCAAAATATTTATTCCCGATTATTTCATATTGTACGACTTATATGGCAAAGAATTGTTAAGGCATTGGCTCACAAGTGAGTATGAAATTATTAATCTTGAGCATATTTCGTCAGGGTGGTATATGTACCACTATTTGGGTGAGCATGGCAGGCTGATAAAGAATTGAGGTAATATTTTTGTATAACTTGGTACGTTGTATTTGCCACGTTTTGGTTTGCCAATAAATCACCGTTAAAAATCCTGCATCATTGTTTTGGCATGTTATTTGATGGCCGTTTTCAAACATATGGTCTTGCAAACCAAACAGCATCAAGTACTTAAAACACTAAGATTTAAATGCTTTGCAATAGGAGCTTGGATAACCCCTAAAGCTCCAAAAGCGATACTAAACCTAGCCGTTATTCAGAAAAAAAGGGCTTGGATCGATGTATTGTTTTTGAACATTTCTAATATCCCTCCTAATTATCATTTCTTTAATGCATAAAATGGGATTAACAAATATTTTCATATTAAATTTAAAACGACATATTTTGTCGCTATCAGGTTCTAATTTTGGGTTATAATTTAACAATAAATAAAAAAATTATGGCTCAATACATAGGAATAGTAAAAGACTTGGCATATACCAACGGTATGTACACGGGCGAGGTGCTAATAAACACCCGAGTATGGGATATAGAAACTTGTATGGATATGACTCAGCAAATTAGCATCCCTTTTGCACAACATTTTATACCCTCAGGATTTGTGAAGCCTGAGATGAATAATGATGTGCGCAGCAATACGGACGGGGAGTATGTAGTACTCAATATAGAGCATGTGGAAATATCTGTAGAACCTGATGTGGCGTTGTACAACTGCGAGGGATATATCCCTTACTACAAATTGTGTCACCTGCATATTGTGCCATATTACAAAGAAATCACAAGTACAGGCATGAATGCCACGCAAATACTCAGGTTTGCAAAACCCGCTGAAATACAGCAATATATGCAGCCTGTAGTGAGTGTGCACTCCAGAAATATGTCATTGGTGGCTTAGTTTTAGTAAGTGGCTCTGCCTCCGGAGAGGTCATAAATAAAGCCTGTGGTGAAGCTGTTATCGTCAGACACTGCGTAGGCTGCCAGATTTGCCACTTCATCTACAGTGCCCAGCCGCTGCATGGGTATCTTTGCGGTCATATAGGCAAGTTGCTCAGGAGTGGTGTTGTCATTCATGGCAGTTTTGATAACAGCAGGTGCCAACCCATTGATAATGATACCCTTGGTGGCATATTCTTTTGCCACCCCTTTCACCATGCCTATCATTCCGGCTTTGGAAGTAGTGTATCCTATCATATTAGGATTACCTTCTTTGCCGGCAATAGAGGCTATGAGGAGTATGCGGCCATACCCATGCTGTTCCATTTTTTTTATACAATATTTGGTTATCAAAAAGCTGCCTCTCAGGTTCACGGCAATGAGCTTGTCAAAATCTTGTATGGCATAGTTTGATATATTCATATTTGTAGGACCTACAATGCCTGCTGCATGTACCATCACATGTACATATTTTGATACATTAATAATAGCCTCCAGCACACCTGACACTTGCTCTTCATCGCTGATATCTACTGTATGCGTATGTACCTGAAAATCTGATTTTTGAAACTCAGCCTTTGTTTGCTTAAGTGCATCTTGATTGAGGTCAAGCAGGTGTACTGTAGCACCTTCGGTGCCTAATTTGTGTGCTATGGCTTTGCCTATACCACTTGCAGCACCGGTGACCACTGCCACTTTGTTTTTATATCTTTGGTTCATAACGAGTTACAATTCAGGGGTTTTATAGAGTATTTTGCCATTCACTGTTATTTGAGTATCCACCACATATTTTTTGATGGCTTCGGTATTTATTATTATACCCAACCCCGGCTCTTGCGGTGCTGTTACATATCCATTATTGTCGGGTTTTATGTAATTAAGGGTAATATCAACAGCAAGTGATTTAGGCTCAGCAGGGTACTCACAGATGTGGTGTGCCTCCAATCCTGCATAAGGCTGCAGCGATGCACTGAGGGCTAAGTGTGATGTAAAAGTATGATTTACATAGGTCACATTGCGCAGCAAAGCCATATCTACTATTTTTTTGGCCTGTGTAATGCCACCAATCCTTCCTGCATCTATTTGTATGAATGACAAACCTGCATGGTCTATCATGGCTTTGGCTTGGTAATAATTGTTACAACCCTCGCCTCCGGCTAATGGCACTGTGGGTCGGCAAACTGACAATTGTTTGTATGCTGACAAATTACCGTTTGAAAACGGCTCTTCGAGCCAGTGAGCATTTATTTCTTTGAGTTTTTGCAAGCGCAGGGCAGCTTCATTCACATTGTTTTTCCAAGCTGTGCCCGCATCTATCATCAGTAGTGTGTTTTTTCCGGCAGCTTCCCTTGCAGCCATCAGGTGTGCATGGTCTGTGTGTATGGGTTGCACCCCAAAATTGCTCCAGCCCAATTTTATGGCATGAAAACCTGACTGTACTGATTTTTTTACTTTTTCAAAAGTGAGCTCAGGACTTTCGCCGAAGAGATGAGAGGCATAGGCAAGTTTTGGGTAGCTTTTTTTATAACCTAATAACTGATACACCGGAGCTTGATTTTTTTTGCCCAATAAGTCCCACAGTGCTATGTCTATGCCGGACAGTATATGGTCTGCTTGAAGCAGGTCCAGCGATTGGGCATGCACCAGGTGTGCAATGGCATCTATGTCTTCAGGGGTATTGATATTATGCCCTATTACAGACTGCATCACCGGCTTACATGCACTGTGCGACATAGGGCATACATAACCTGCTATGCTTGTGAGTGGTGAGGCTTCGCACTCACCCCAGCCCTCAAAGCCACCCGCACGCACTCTCACCAAAAGTGCATCTTGACTGCCATCACCAATATCAAGTATCTCAGGCATACTTAGGTAAAAGAGGTCAACAGTTTCTATTTTCATAATTTATAAATGTAATTTAAAAGGTAATGGACAATCCTCCGTCTGCTATGATAGTTTGCCCGGTGATGTAGGAGGCATCTTTGCTTGCCAAAAATAGTGCTATTCCTGCTATTTCTTCGGGCAATGCAGGTCTTTGTAAAGGTAAGTGGTGACCATGTATGTAATTGCGTATGAACCAGTCTGTTTTGAGTTCGTTCACACCGTCTGTCACCGACATGGCAGTGTCTACAAAGCCGGGTGCTATGGCATTGACCAATATATGTGTGGGTGCAAGCTCTACAGCAAGTGTGCGGCAAAGTTGCCCAATGGCAGCTTTAGCCATGGCATAAGCTCCGCTGCCTGCTTCTGCTCTGCCATCGTGAATGGAGGTAATGTATATAATGCGCCCACCTGATGCCATATATTTTATGGCAAGTTTTGACATATTCAGTGCTCCTGTCAGCATTTCGTTGGTAAGCAGCAGCCACTCGTTTGTACCCATTTTATTCAAGTCGCTTTTGGTATATTTGCCTGCACAGTGCACTAATACATCTACTGTGCTGTTCCACTGTGTGGCTATTTGTTTTTGTAAATGAATGATGGTTTCTTCATGGACCATATTACCTGCAAGGCTTATATGATTGCCTTGGGCAAGTACAGTCATCAAGTGATAGATGCCCTCGCTGTTCACATCTAATACAGCTACGTCATACCCCTCTTGTGCAAATCTGAGTGCAGTGGCTCTGCCTATGCCTGATGCTGCTCCTGTAATGAGTGCTTTCTTCTTTGTCATTTACTATTACCGCTTGCGGTGTACAATTTTTTTAAGGTTTCGTATGATTTTTTCTTTTTTCGGTCTGTAGTCACCACTCCGTACGGGCCAAATACTGCATAGTCAATAAAATTTTTTCTATGGTAATAATCTGCCCATGACCATAGTATGCCGCCTGATAAGCGAGGGGTGGCTTCAATTGTTTTCCAAACAGACTGTATCATGAGTGCTTGCAGGTCTTCAGAAAAGTTAGTTTCGCCTGATATGCCATATATACCTCTGGCACCGTACTCTGTGACCAATGAGGGTTTTTGCGGATAATGCGACATTTGATGGTTTATGTATGCCTGCATGGGTTTTTCTACTGTCTCATATAGCTGTGCACTGTGGTGACATATAGGTTTGTCCCAAAGACCCGGGTATCTGTTAAAACACACGATGTCAGCATATTGATAGGCCTTGCTGTTTTTCAATGTTTCGCCTGCATAGGCATAAGAGGCTAAGCGCGTGGGGTCTTTTTTCTTTGTATTGAGTAATAATTTTTGCATGACATATATAGAAGTATCGTTGGAAGTATTGCACTCATTGCTCATACTCCATATCACTATGCAAGGGTGGTTGCGGTCGCGGGTATACATCATGTCAAAAAATGGAATAGCCACTTTAAGTATATTGGTATCTTGTACAATGTTGGGTCCCCAAGTAGTAGTGCCCCACCAATTGATGGGTATTTCTTCCATGACCATAAAGCCTGCCTCGTCCAGCAAGTCAAGGGTAGCGGGTGCGTATGGGTAGTGGGTACGTATGAAGTTTACCCCTGCATCTTTGAGCAATTTTATATCTTGCATGAGTACATTAAGTGGTGGGTTAGGACCATATTTGCCTATGTCTTCGTATCGGTCCACTCCTTTGATTTTGATGGGTTTGCCATTGAGCAATATATCTGTGCCTTGTGTGGCAATAGTTCTTATACCAAATTTTTGTGATTTGATATGTATAGCATTTTCTGTGGTTAGTGTACTTTTGAGTTCATACAGTGTAGGAGTTTCAGGACTCCAAATTTTAGGATTTTTGACGGGGAATGTGAGGTTGTAAAAATACATTCCTGTGGGTACACTTATTTTTTTCTGAATGTATAGGTCGCTGCCTGCTACTGATAAGTTGAGCGTAGCTTTAGATGCTGTATTTGATTTATTCACAATAGTATATGATGCGTTTATGAAGCCCTTATTTTCTTTATCTGTAGCTATGTAAATGTCCTGAATATAGGCCTTAGGATAAGTAATGAGCGCTACAGATTGCAATATTCCACCATATTGTATCCATTCTATGGTTTTTGAGCCGGGGAGGTCGTCGGGTTTGGGTTCGTTATTTACTTGCATCACTATTTGATTGGTTTTGTTGGGTATTATATTTGAGGTAATGTCGTATTCAAAAGGTAAATATCCGTTTTTGTTTTCGCCGAGGTATTGGCCGTTGAGCCATACTTTGCTGTAGATGGATACTCTGTTAAATTTTAATATTACTATATTGTCGGGGGCTATATTTTGAGGTGTGAAAGTAGTATAGTACCACGATGTGCCTTCGTAGCCCCAAAGTGCCTCATCGTAGGTGTCCCAAGCGGCGGGTACATTTTTTGAAGCCCAATTTTGCTTGTCGTACTGAGTGGAGTACCATTTTTGGGTTTCACCTGTTTGGTAATAATCTACTTGATATTGCCAATTGCTTAACGTATCAATATTTTGTGCAACACAAAATATGCTTTGAATGATGAATAAAGCGATAAGGAGTAGTGTATTTTTATACATAATTATTTATATTTCAGGGGCTATTATTATTGCCCAGTCAGTGCCTTCTGCTGGCATTTTCAGCTCAGTGATTGTATTTTTTTGGATAATTTCAGTTTTGATAAACTCCCCTTTGCGAGGGTCATACCATGATATTTTGAGCTTGCTGCCGGGTATTTTTTGGGTGTATATGCTTATGGGTTTACCCACCGATGAGTAGGCTGCTATTAACCCATGATTTATGTATTCCATGGCCATGTTGTAATCCTCGCAAGTAGTCCAGTTTTCATTTATCATATGCTGTGCGGGTATGCAACTTTGCCAATCAAAACTTTGGAAAAACTTTTTCATATATCCCATTTGCATGCCTCCGGGTTTTGAGAGTGCTTCTTTCCAAGTACATACCACAGGGATATTTGCCTTGTATTTTGGTTGCCACATTTGCCATATGCTGTTGTGCCCGTAGGTATGCCCGCATGCGCCTGCCATCATAGACATGTAGGCTGCTTTGCGTACATCATTGTCTGTGAACCAGCCCATTTTGAAGTTGGTATCGCCGGCAGATATAGTATTGTATTCCCAGCCTTGCGGGTGCTTGTACACCCACCATTTCACGGGCAGGTCTTCGTATCGTGGTTCGCCATCGAGGGTGGGTTTTGTGGGTTTGAGTATATAATTTGCACTCATAAAAAGATAGTTTGGAAAGTCTTTTTTGCCATGACCTGACTGCACCATATTGATATCAAGCCAAGTCTGATCATGAAAAAATGTAGCCGAGGCGCTATTGCCTTGCGGATGAAATGTAACCAATTGAGAAGTTCCGCACACTGTTTTGAGTCCATTGCCAAATGCTGTGAGTATGTTATATACACGGTCATTTTCAGGGTTTCTGTCGCCTCCTACAACCCAAATAATAGGTTTTTTTGCATATCTTTTGGCGATCCATTGGGCATATTTATATGCATTTTGTGGGGTGAACACCTCAGGTCCGTTGCCCCATTTTTTTAATATTTTATCGCCCCATGTAGGCAGCAAAGCTATATATATGCCAAGGCTTTGTGCTTTGTTTACCACATAGTCTATGTGTTGAAAATACTTTTCGTTGGGAGTGAGTGGATTATTATTATTAAAAGGTATATCACCGTACACATTGGGCACCATGGCACTATCAAGCTCTGCCCATGCTACTGCCTGTATCACGGTGTATCCTTTTTGTGCACGGTCGGTCAGATATAGGTCAGCATCTTGGCGGCTAAGCCTTGCAAAAAGCTCCCAAGCGGTATCACCCAGCCAAAAAAATGGGGTATTATCGTCATAATTGATATATCTGCCATTGTCAGATATTTTGAGTTTTTTAAAGGTAGGTTGTGCAAAACCTACTCCAATATTTGTAGTGCAAAGTAGGGCGCAAATAATATATTTATACATTAATTATTAATTATAACCGCAATATTTCTATTAGTAACGACATATTCAATTTTTGGGGTAATAAATATTTATTATCATAGGGCGGTTAATATGTATGTACTTTATTTATAATATTAAGTTAATGTTTTGATGGTGAGTTGGTTTAGGTGAGTATTAATAAGTAATAAAATAATTTGATTAAAAAAATAAGAAACCTCCCCTTATATAAGAGGAGGTTTAGTAAATCAAAAAAATATCCACAATTATAGTCTTACATATCTATGAGCACGCCCAGTGTGTACATGCCCCCTATTTGGTCGCTGCCGTAGTATTCACGTGCTTTGTTGTTGAGCAAGTTGCGGGCATTGACAAATACTTTTCCATTTTTTATTACTTCATAACTTACACGTGCATTGAGCAGCAGTTTGGAGTGAATGTGCGATGCAGGGCTATCAACGAAGTTGGCATTAGGGTCAAAATTGGGGTTTCTTGAATCCGGTTGCTCATTGATACCGTAGAGGTTATAAATGTCATAATAGTATCCGCTCAAGTTACAATTCAGCTTTTCTATGGGTGTGGCGTTGAAAAAGAAGCCTGCATACACCGGAGGAGTATTGGTAGCGGATATATTTCTATAGGATTCGCTGTTGAGCCCTCCGTCTGTCATTACTATATTTGTGCCGGGAATTGCAATAGAATATTTTTTTAAGAGGTATGGCGAAAAATCTTTAAAGTCTGTTTTTTGTACAGTCACGAATGGTTTAAATTGTATTTTACCATCTAGGAATATCATATTAAGTGCCAAAGTAGCACCCATTTGCACAGCACGCATTTGCAAGTTATTGGTTTGCAGGTTTATACCAAATGAGGTGCCTACCAGGGCAGGGTTTGCCAAAAACTGGTTCACGTCTGATATGGTTTGCTGAAAGAGTGCAATGTCAACAGATATACTTTTGCTGGCCTTCACACGTGCACCTACTTCTATCATATCCATTTTGGCAGGCAGCAGGTTTGTATTGGGTGAAAATATTTGGGTACCATTTGCAAAATCTATATGTGGAGGTAATATATAGCTGCCGGCGTAGCTTCTGGAGTATATGAACCTAAAGTTTAACCCATCTGTAGGTTTTATATTTGCTATAAATTCATAAGACAAGAATGTGCTCGACTCAGGATATTTGAACTGGTCTGCCCTGACACCTGCTACAAAGCGCAACATTTTGATAGGGGTTACTTCTAATTTTAAGCTTCCTGCAAGGTTATACATACTGGCACTATTATTAAATATACCTGGGAATGTGCTCACTTTGTAGGGGGTGTCATCTACTAATGCATTTTGATAGCTTATGGCAGGTCTTATTGATAACAGGTCTTTGAGTTTATAAGTATAATCTATATAGACATCTGTAGTGCGAAAGTCGTACTGATATGGTTGTATGCCTTTGAGGAATGATTGGTTGCCGGTGATATTGGAAGTTTGAAAACTAAAACCATAAGCTTCTACCTTGAGTCTTTGATATATGGAGTTGCCCGGCCAGTTGCCTAACGAAGGCCCCACACCTATAGCAATAGGACCTAAGGCTTCGGATTTGTTGTAACCCATAGATAAGTCTATTTTAGCCTTTTCATTAAATTTATAATCCATATATATATTTGTACCCAAGCGGTTTGCAGCTTGCTTAGGATCAGGGAATAGAATAGAGGTATTAAAAGCAGAGCCTGTATTGTTGGGATATTCATCAAATGCATAATATCTTCTGGATGTGGTGTTGTATAAGTCAGTTTCAAATCTTTTACGACTTGAATAGTTGCCTGAAACCAATACCGAAAATTTATTCACTTTATAACCTATTGATAGGTTAGTAATAGGCGACATGGTAGCTGCATCAAGCTGTGAATTGGTGTATGCCATGAGCCCTTCTTTGTCAGGCCTGCGTGTAATGATGTTGATAACCCCTGCCACTGCATTGGGTCCGTAGAGTGCCGATGATGGTCCTGCCACTACTTCTATGCGCTCCACATCGTTGATATCTACCGGCAATGAAAGCCAAAAGGTACCTCCTTGCAATTGGTTGAATACGGGTCGGTTGTCTATCATCACCAGCAAAAACTTGTTGGTAATGGAGTATTCAAATGCAGGTACGTTGTTAAATCCTCTGATGTCTACCTGATAGTTGCCATTGGTAATCTCGGATACCAATAATGCGGGGCAGAGCCTCAGTGCCTCGGGTATGCTGGTAGACCCGGCTTTTTCTATTTCTTGACGTGTGACTACATAGGAGGTGAGTGGGGCATCAAATGAAGATTCTTTTTCGCGGGATGCTGATACTATGGGTACGTTCATAAGCTGTTCAAGACTCATTTCTTCCATTTGCTCCAATGTAGGAGATTCTGCGGCAGCAGCTTTGGTAGTGTCGCTGCTTTGACTATAGAGTGTACTTGCGGTGAAGCAAAGTGCAACAGTGATAGTGTGTAAATATTTTATTTTCATAGCTAAAAAAGAGGGTTTTAAAATTTAATTATTGTTTACAGATTCTAACATTTGAAGTTTTTCGACAAGCACTTTTTCATTCTGAAGGGCTTGCTTTAATTTTTGTTCCATATCAGCTTGCTTGCGCTGCATTTCTTCCTGAGTGGCATGAAGCTCTTCCATATTTTGGCGCATCTCTTCTTCTTGGCTTCTCAGCTGCTCGCTTTGCACTTGTGAGTCTTCGAGGAGCTTTTTGGTACGCTCGTTTATCTTGATGGTGGATAGGGTAGAGGCTATGCTTTCTGATATTTTTTCTACAAAAGCTATTTCGTGCTCCTCCAGCACATGGAATGAGGCTAATTCTATCACTCCCACACAGTTGTCCACTACTTTGAGCGGTGCTATGAGTATGCAGCTCGGGGTAGCCTCGCCCAGCCCGGAGGTGATGGCTACATAGCTTGGGGGTATATCTGTAAGTAATATTTTATCATTTTCGAGCACACACTGACCGAGCAATCCTTCGCCTATTTCTATTCTTTTTTCCTGAAACTTTTTGCGCTCATAGGCATAGCATGACCTGAGTTCAAGGTGCTTGTTGCCGTCGTCTTCTATTATTTCGTACAAACCACCTTGGTTTACATGGAGATATTTTACTACAAATCGTAATACATTGTCATATAATTCTTCTGAGGTATTGTAGTTGCTGCGCAATATGCCTCCTATTTCTGCCAGCCCGTTGGTAGCCCATGCGCGTCGTTTATCTTCTTCGGCAGCTTTTTTGAGGTTGTCGCGCATGGATATGAGAGCAAGACCTAATTCATCGTGCTCGCTAAGTACATTAAAGTCTGATTCAAAGTTTGAATTGCCCACATTGCGAGCAAACTCACTAGTGTATCTCAAGCCTTGTACCAGGTTGTTTACCGAATGTACCATATCACCTATTTCATCGTTTCTACCGTAGTCTTTCACTTCTTCGAGCTTGCCTTTGCCTAAGTTGTTCACTACATTTTTGATGTAAATAATAGGTTTTGTGATAGAGCTACCCAGATATAGTGCAATACCCAAGCTTATGATAACCAGTATGATACCAAGTGTGACGATGGTGCCCGTAAGAAACGCGGTAGACTCTTCCAAGCTGTCTTCGGCCTCACGTTTTTCTTTCATTTTTATTTCTTTTATCTTATCCAGACCTGCTATCATTTCTGCAGTTTGCGGCAGTACTGTTTCTTCTATTTTGCTTTCGGCATCGAGCTTCATCATGGGGTCTTCGTAGGCTTCAAAAGAGTTGAGCGAATTCATGATTTCTTTTTCAACATCCAAAAGGGCTTCAAATGATTTGGTGAGCTTGTTTATTTTTGCAGCTTGGGTGGTATCTTCCCAACGGGCTACAATTTTGGTAAGGTTTTTCTTAAAAGTAGGGTAGGTATTTTCATGCAAGGTTTTCAGGTCTTGCTTGTCATCTTCTTTGGAGCGCAGATATACCCAATTGGTAGTGAGCATTTTGGATTGGATAAGTAATAGCTTAAAGTCGTCCAATGCTTTGATGGAGGGCTCTGTATCATTGCTGATGCGGGCAGCTTTGCTTTTATTATTTTGGAGCACTATCACAGATATTACCCCATTGAGTATGAATAGGATAATGAGGGCTGCAAAGCCCATCTGCAATTTTCTTTCTATGGTGATTCTTATTTTTTTCATTTTATTTTTGGTGGATATTATAATACAATGCCCAATTTTAATAGCTCACCGGATATTTTCAAACCGTTATTTTCAATACTTGCCTTGTTTATTTCAAACTTGAGTTTATCGTCTACTATCACAAAGTTCATATTTGAGCCTTTTTTGCAGAGACCATTTTTTTCAGATACTATAAGTACTGGTTTGCCGCCACCGCTTTGCAGCACATCGTCAAGGTTGCTGCTTTGCGATGAGGGTATGAATACCATGTGACATGTAGCAGCATCGGAGGCTGATATTTTTTTGACTACAATGGATTGAGCACCTGCCTTTTTGGTAGCTGCTATGGTTTCGAGTTCTTTGTTTATGTCAGAACTCCCTACCACTCCTATAACAAAGTCGCCGGATTTTTTGGCATCCGGCCATTCTACATACTTGGTAAAGTGGTACATAAACATGGCATGTACTTTATAGTTTACCTCTTGAGCAAGTGCTATATAAGTGCATACGGTGAAAGTAACCGTGAAAAAATATTTATTCATAGGAAACAATATAGATATGTATTCAAATATTATTAAGTTTGAAAAGTAGGACAAAAACTTACTTGAACTTTTACGTATCATCTTATAAGTACGTTTCAAATATTTTAACATTATATTAATATACCTAATTTTTGTAGCTCAGTAGATACCTTGAGAGAATTGCTCTCAATGGCATTTTTGTTTATTTCAAACCTTAGCTTGTCATCTACGAGTATAAAATTGATGCCTGAGCCTTTTTTACAAAGGCCGTTTTTTTCGGTCACTACCAGTGTGGGCTTGCCTGATAGTGCGTTGCAGAGGTCATTTACATCGCTGCTTTTGGAGCCTGACACAAATACTATGTGGCACCCGGTAGCTTCTGATGCTGAACTGAGCTTTTTTACTATGATATTTTGTGTGCCTGCTTTTTTGGCTGCTGCTATGGATTCCAGCTCTTTGCTAATATCTGAGTTGCCATACACACCTATCACAAAGTCACCTGTCTTTTTGCTTTCGGGCCAGTCCAAATATTTGGTAAAATGGTACATAAACATGGCGTGTACTTTGTAGTTTACATCTTGTGCTTGTGATTTTTGGCAATACCACAATGTCATCATTAGTATAATTATGGCAAATATTTTGTCTGACTTTTTCATGATAGTATAAATTTTATATGAAGCAGATATTTAATTATTCAAATATGTTGCAATTATACTATGAAAATATGCGGTGGATAAGGCTTATATATTAAGTGGTATCTATAGGTTTAGTAAGTGAGGATATTATTTAGTAAGTGGATGGGTGAAAATGATGCTTAGCCGCCATTATAGCGGTGTGCAAGTAGTAAGCAATAGATGCCATACACTACCTCACCATTTTTATTACTTCGTCTATAATGGTATAGGTTTGTCCATAGTGGTTGGCTATTTTGTCGCTTTGCTGCTTGCCAAGTCGCACTATTACGGTGTTTAGCTTAGGTATCATGATGATAAACTGCCCCAAGGTGCCGCGCATGTAGTATATCTTGTGACCTAACCGCTCTATGAGCCAAAATTGGTATCCGTAGTAATCCACTATTTTAGTATCGTCTGCCAAGTTGGGCAGCATTATGGGGCTGATGGCATGGTTTATATAGTTGGAGTCTATAAGCATGGCACCGTTCCAGTATCCCTTGTGCAGACACAGTTTGCCCAGTCTGGCAAAGTCACGAGCATTGGCATACAGACAGCAAAAAGCCCTTTCATAGCCGTTTTTTTCATTGAGGTTCCACAATGCATCATTTTCTGCATCTATAGGCTGCCATATTTTTTCTTCAAAATATTTGCTTAGCGAAGTGCCTGTGGCAGTGGCTATTATCATGCTCAGTATTTGTGTGTCTGCACTGCGGTAGTCAAAATACTTGCCGGGCATTGATTGCATTGGTTTTGACAATACCAATTCATTGAGTTTGCTGCCGTAATATGCCTCCATGATATCGCTGCCCAACACTTTAATAGGGTTGTTATAGGCAGCAGACTCGTCCCATGCTATGCCTGACGACATCATGAGCACATGTCGTATGGTGATGGTCTTGCGGTCATCGGTGCCAAAGTCGGGTATATATTTTGCTACGGGGTCGTCAAGTGAACTTATTTTGCCCTCTTGCAGGGCTATGCCTATGAGCAAACTCACTACTGACTTAGCCATGGAAAACGATGCTGATATTTGCTCACCTGTATGGTTGTAATATTTTTCTATCAATATACTATCGTCTTTCACCACTATGAATGCTACAGCCTCATACTTTTTGAGCACACCGCTCAATGAGTCTGAAAAATCAAAAGAATTGTACTTTTTGGAGATAGGCCATGGGCTCTCTGCAATACTCCTATTGATAGTACGGTTGTCAAATATTTTATAATCATCTATATTTACCAAGTTGTATATGAGGGCTTTGTATATGAAATAGTTGCCACTAAATATGCAATAGATATTAAATATGGTTGCTATAATGATGATGGCAAGACCTGTGTAGCCTATTATTTTTTTCATATCAGAAGTCGTATCCTAAGGTTAAATATAGTCTTACAGGTTGTATCACAAAGTTACGAATGCCCCATCCCACATCAAACTTGACATAGTATCCGCTAATCATGGTACGTATGCCCACGCCATATCCTGCCAAAAAAGGATTTTGGTAATTGGTCACTGTAGCTTTGAACGGCGACTGGTCTATCATAGTGGTATTGATACTGTTTGATGTGGTAAATGGGCTGTCTCCTGACCAGGCTGTGCCAAAGTCGTAAAACGATGCAAGTTGGAAATTTCTTATGAAATTTGATTTTATATTTCTGTTAATAAAATATTTGAATATGTGCATACGCAACTCCGCATTGATTAGAAAATAATGTTTGCCGTATTGGGCACTGTAGTTGAATCCTCTAAGGTTGGTGACATATTCTATAAACAGCAGGTCGCGGTTGTCTTTGTTCTCGGGAGTAATGAGGGGGTGGCTATCGTCTTTGTAAGTGGTGGAATTAATAATCCAGTTGTCCATACCTCCTATCATGAATGTTTTGGCACCCGGTCCTATGTATGAGCCTGCGCTAAATCTGGTGGCAAGCAGCAGCTCACGATGCACAGGCTGGTAGTACCTGCAATCTATATAAAGTTTGGTAAAATCTACATTTTGCTCCCCTATGGCAGCCCAAGTAGATATGCCCATTTTGCCTTTGAAGCCGTGATTATGATTAACGCCTTTGGCTTTGATATTGTCATACACCCACTCTACAGTGCCTCCTAAGTAGCTGGTATTCTGCGCAGTGTCAGATTGTGGAATGATGTTTAAAAATCTTGTATTGGCTACAAACGGAGTGGCACTTACTCTAAACATGGGGTTGAAAGGGTACGACACTGTAGCCTCCAGTTTGTGCATAGTGTATTTGTGCAAAGGATTATTGCCACCTTGGTTTAGTGTCCAGTTCAAGGCATCTTTGGTATATCGCAGCTTAAAGTCGGCTCGGTATTTGAGGTACTCATATTCACCCCACATGATACTGGTTTTGAAGTCAAACACGGCAAATACTCCTGCATTCATTCTATGATTTGCCATGATATCGCTCATATTCACAGCTCCTACCATGCCCAGTCCGCGCAGTGGGTCTATACGGGTAGAGGTATTGATGTAGTCTATGCCAAAGTCATGCTTGTATCGCAGCGGGTTTGATATATACAGCTCATTATATTTAAGTTTTATTTCCACTATTTTTCTTTTGATAGGAGGTTTGCTTTTAGTTTTTGAGGTATCATGTTTCTGTGATGCAAGCAGCATTTTTTGTCGCATTTCTTCTTTTTCAAATTCAAATATATAATTGTTAATATCAATCTCAGAGGTGTCTGTGAGTAAGGCAGATTTTTTGCGTGTCTGCATTTCATATCTTGTTATTACAGGTATTTTTACGGTGGGCTCTACTTTAGGGGCAGATATTTCTATCACGGTATTGTCAAAGAGCTGCTTGCGGTCGGTCTTTGCTATGGAGTCGTAGGTATTGTTGAAGTTGAAGTTGGTGTCGAGGTATATGCGTCGCTTGTTATTGTCTTGTATGATAAAGGCAAAGTCTGAGTTGGTGTTGTTAATGTCGTATGAAATAAGATTTTGTCGGTAGTTGGTAAGGGCAAGCGGGGGCGAAGTACTGTTTTTTTGTTTGTAAAGTTCAAATATTCCGTTGCGGTCGCTCAGGTAAAACATTTCCCCCGCACGGTTCATACGGGGTGCTATTTCGTTAGAAGGGGAGTTTGTAATGCGCTTGGCAAAGGTCTTGCTGCTATCGAGGTGATAGTAAAATATATCTTGATTGGTCTTCATTTTTCTGAAATCCAGTTTCTTACGGGGCATCAGGGAGTCGGTTTGTCGGTTGGAGTTGAATACAAATTCTTTTTGTGATTTGGGTATGAATACAGGGTTGCGGTCGTCGTACACATCGTTGGTGATGGGTGTTACCAAGTTATTGCGCAGCGAATAAATATATATATCACTTTGCCCCGACACATTTTCGCCACTCAGTACTATAGTGGCACCGTCTTCCGAAAAATTGAAGTCGTTTACTTGTTTAAAGTGTTTGTATATACCTCTGTAGGTCTGCTTTTGGGAGTACCTGATGTTGAAAAAATTAGATACCTCGAGGCGCATACGCTCCGCGGTGTTTTCTATCTGTTGTTTTATATCATAAGTTACCAGTTTCATCCTATCTGCTTTCACGGCTATGATACCTATTTTTTCATTGTTGCGCCATGCTACCACAGGTATGTCATAGTTTATTTTTTGGTCTGTCATTTTATACCCACCTCTGTACACTACATATTTTTTGTTGGTGAGCACGTTTTTTACCATTACTTTATATCTTCCGTTTTTGTTTTTCACATACGCAAAACGTGTGCCATCAGGGCTCAGTTTTATGCTTCCATAGTAGGTATCGTCGCGCGTGTAGCGGATGATACGATGCTTGCTTTTGGGCATATCAAATGTATCGTTGGCGTAGCCTGCTTGCTTGGTATAATATTCTTTCCATTCTTTTAGAAATATTTTGTAAGGGGTGCTTATGCTTTGTGCAAATCCTTTTTCGTAGCTGCGTCTTATTTTGGTATATGCACATACATTGCCTATCTGGTGCCTGCCATATCGCTCTGCCAGATAGTTCCACATAGATGCGCCCGCCGTTTGCGCATCTTCGCCTTTGAGGCGATTGGGTTTTTTGAAATTGCGGTTAAGAAAAAGGTCACGAATTTTATCATCCATTTCGGTACTCCACCCCTCAGACAAATAATATACCAACCCTGAAAGGTACCATTCGGGAAGGTTAAATAGATAGGTGCTTTGCAATACTTGCTTTAGGCCACCACCATACATCATCTCATTTAGAAACAAGTTTGAAATAGATTTAGCTATTTCTTTTTGCAAGTCTGTCTGCACGCCGTTGAAGTACACTTCTATTTTATTTTTGAGAAATATGCTATATCCACCTACAAATACTTTTTCGGTAGTGAGGCCTACATTGCTTTGCAAATAGTCTGAGTGTGTGGCATATACTATGAGCTTGATACGGTCTGTAGGCACATAGCCCAGCAGGTCTGATATTTTTTCAAACTCGGTTTCGGCATAGTGTGCAGCCATCACGGCGGCATTTTTTGAGGCTCTGTAATAGTATATCTCAAAGTTGTCGGTGCTTATCACACTCCATTCAAAGTTTTGGTACTGTACCCTATTCTTGCCAAAACCCTCTTGCAGCGATTGTCCACGAGAGTATTGCATCAATCCCAAGAATATTAAAAATATTATATTTATGAATAATTTATTTTTCAACTCGGCATATAAAACGTAAAAATACTACAAACCACACAATGCTGAGAATAAATGTTATATTTCATGCAATAGTGAAATTATTAGCCTCAAATATTTTCATCTAAAATAAAAACATTTATCATTTGCAAAAGATATAATTTTATATTTGCGACCTTTATTAATTTATATCAAGTACCATGAGCATAAAAATTAAGATGAGCCAAATGTTTCCGGCAGAAGCGCAAGTACCCGAACAGTTTCAAATAAAAACTCCACTTCACCAACCAGATTTTTTGGTAAACGGTGCCATGGTAGCATGGAGCGGTGCGCGCCAAGAGGTATTTTCTCCTGTATATATCAATACTTCTGAGGGTTATAAGCAAAAATTGATTGGAAGCTATCCTTTAGTAGGCGAAAAAGAAGCATTGGAGGCATTGGATGCCGCCGTAAAAGCTTATGACAACGGCAAAGGCGAGTGGCCTACTATGACAGTAGAAGAGCGCATACGCTGCATGGAAGCATTTACTAACGAAATGATAGAGAAAAAAGACGATGTAGTAAAGCTGCTCATGTGGGAAATAGGCAAGTCATACAAAGACTCTGTCAAAGAATTTGACCGCACCGTAGAATATATATATGATACCATAGACGCTTACAAAGACCTTGACCGCCAGCACTCAAGGTTTCATATAGAGCAAGGTATATTGGCACAAATACGCAGAGCTCCACTCGGAGTAGTACTATGCATGGGACCTTTCAACTATCCTCTTAATGAGACGTTTGCCACACTCATTCCCGCACTCATTACAGGCAATACTGTGCTTTTCAAACCGCCCAAGCACGGCACATTATTACACTATCCATTGTTAGAGGCATTTCGCAAAAATTTTCCTAAAGGAGTGGTAAATACCATTTATGGCAGAGGCAATGCAGTAGTACCCTCGCTCATGGAGTCTGGCAAAATAAATGTGCTCACGCTCATAGGCTCCAGCAAAGTAGCAGATAAACTCAAAAAATCGCACCCAAAGGTAAATCGCCTGAGAGCCATACTCGGCTTAGATGCCAAAAATGCTGCCATAGTACTCGACAATGCAGATATAGACCTTGCTGTGAAGGAGACCGTATTAGGCTCACTTTCATTTAACGGGCAGCGCTGCACTGCCATCAAGATAGTGTATGTACACAAATCTATTGCAGATACTTTCTTGAAAAAACTTAGTGCAGAAATAGAAAAACTCAAAATAGGAATGCCTTGGGAAGATGGTGTGAGCCTCACCCCACTGCCTGAGCCTAACAAACCAACCTATCTCAAAGAGTGCATAGCAGATGCCTTGGCACATGGTGCCAAAGTTGTAAACGAAAATGGAGGCGATACGCAACTTTCGTTTGTGTATCCTGCGGTGCTGTATCCGGTAAATGAAAAAATGAAACTGTATAGAGAAGAGCAATTTGGTCCTGTGATACCTGTAGTACCCTTTAGCGATATAGAAGAACCTATTAAGTACCTGATAGAGAGCGACCATGGACAGCAAGTAAGCCTCTTTGGCACAGACTCAGGACAGATGGCATCACTCATAGACCCGGTAGTGAACCAAGTATGTAGGGTGAACATCAATTGCCAGTGCCAGCGCGGACCTGATACTTTCCCATTCACAGGACGCAAAGACTCTGCCGAAGGCACGCTCTCTGTGGCTGATGCCTTGAGGTCTTTCACCATTCGCACTATGGTGGCTGCTAAAGAAACTGCTGACAATAAGTTGATGATTAATGAAATAATAAACGAGCACAAGTCCAAATTTCTTTCTACTAAGTTTGTGTTTTAATAAATTATTGATAAAAAAAATTGTAGTATTGTACATACAGCAGATATTTGCAGCTGCTACTACTTTTCAGCGCATTGCAGGTCGCAATGATTTATTATTTTATTATATTAGTATCAATCTTGTATTTATTAAGCGTGAGGCTGAGTTTGTCTCAATGTGCTTCAATAATAATTGTAAGTAAATGAAAATGCACGATGTATAAAAAGTGGGACCGAGTGGAATCGAACCACCGACACAAGGATTTTCAGTCCTTTGCTCTACCGACTGAGCTACAGTCCCGTTTCACCACATATCTCTTTTGAAAATTGGGAGTGCAAAGGTAGGGAATAATTTAAAAATTTAATATTTAAAATTTAAAATTATTTTTTGGATGTGAAATTAGGTAATATTTCTATCTATATCAGTGCATGGCAGCTCTATGGGGTAGTTTTTCTACTATCTCACCTTCAAGGCGGTTGAGCTCAGTAGTGCGCTTGTACACTACTTGTTTGTCAAAATATTTTAATGCCATATCTATAAATATTTCGCCATGGCGCGCCTCCGATGCCCACAAGGTGTGATAAAAATCTTTGAGCTCACCTTTAGGCAAATTTTCATACACTATTTTGAACCGCTCGGCACCTCTGGTTTCTATAATAGAAGCAAGCAAAAGCCTGTCCATAAACCTCTCCTCTCTACCTGTGCGGCACAGTTTGAGCAGGTTATTTACATAGGGGTCTTCGTCTATCTCGTGGCTCAAGGGTATGTTTTGCTTTTGCATAATGGCATATACCTGCTTGAAATGCACCATTTCTTCTATGGCAGTGTCTATAAGTAAGTCTAATATCTTTACCCTATCAGGATACTTGGCTACAAAACTCATAGCCATGGCACTGGCTTTGCGCTCACAATTGGCATGGTCTTGCAAAAATGAAGGAAAGTTTTGTAAAACTACCTTAATCCATTCAGAGTGTGTGGGTTGGGTAAGCTCTATCCTGTGCTGCATAGGTATTATTTTACTATTTTATATACCTTGCCGGTGATTTGGAAAGGACCATTGTTGCTCTGCACACATATATACAGCTCTTTGTTTTCGTCTTCACCAAAGCTATTGATATTCATATTTTTGACTTCGGGCATGTTGAGAGCATCGCGTTTCCAAGTTTTGTCTTCGTTGGGTGTAAGGATAAATATTTGTCCTTTCCAATCTGCAAATACATATTTGCCCACAAGCCAGTCTATATTTTTGCCTCTGTACACATAACCTCCTGTGACACTGCTGCCTTCGGAGCGGTCATACTCTGTGATAGGTTTTACAAAGTCTGCCTCGGGGCAGTCTTTGTCAGGATTGAAGCAATGGTAGCCTTCCCATACCCGCCAACCATAGTTTTTGCCTTTTTCTATAATATCTACCTCTTCGTATTTGTTTTGACCCACATCGCCGCATATCAGCATGCCTGTGACATTATCAATACTGAATCTCCATGGGTTGCGAAGTCCATAAGCCCATATTTCAGGTTTTGCGTCAGCTTTTCCTACAAAGGGATTGTCTTTGGGGATAGCATACGGAGTAGAGTTAATGTCTATTCTTATAATTTTGCCGAGCAGGTTGGTAAGGTCTTGTGCGTTGCCTATTTTGCCGTGAGGGTCGCCACCGCTGCCACCATCGCCCAGCCCCAGCATAAGCATACCGTCTTTGTCAAAAAGCAGTTGACCTCCGTTGTGGTTCCATTCAGGCTGGTCTACAGTGAGTATTATTTTTTCGGCAGGCAATGCTTTGTTAGGATTTTTTGGGTCTGTTTTAAACTCAGAGAGTATGGCTATATGATTTTGCCCGGGTTTGTCGCGGTTGGAACTGTAATAGACAAAAAATCTGCCATTTTCTTTATATTTGGGGTGAAATGCCAGCCCCAGTAGTCCTTTTTCATCATATTGTCTGTTGAGGTCGTCTATTTTATATTTCATATTAAGAAATGGGGTAGAGAGCAGCTTACCTTTGTCAATAATATAGATGATACCTTGCTGCTCTTGTACGAATAGGCGACCGGTGCCGTCATTGGCACTTACTATGCCTATGGGTGATATGAGTTTGTCTGCCACGAGCTCAATCTTCAGTGAATTTTGAGCCACACATACAATGCCGATACTGATAATCAATAAGATGGTTTTCATTATTATAGTATTTATATTCATACAAAAATGATAAGGGAAAGCTACAGGAAATAATTATTAGTAAAAAATATTTTGTGTGTTTTATTAATTACTAATAATTGACATACAGCTATGATGCCCTCTTGGCGATGCCATCATACATTTCTATTAGGGTAGTTTTTAGATCGTATTTCCAATTCCAGCCCGGGTAGTGATTTTTGAATTTTGTAAGGTCGCTTATGTACCAGATATGGTCACCTATGCGGTTAGTGTCTGAGTATGAATGGCTTATTTTGTTTCCTGTGATTTCCTCACAAAGGGCAATAGCCTCCAGCATGGAGCAATTGGCAAACCTGCCACCGCCTGCATTGTACACCTCGCCGGGTTTGGGGTTTTGATAGTAATGCCAAAACATGTTCACCAAGTCATGACTATGAATATTATCTCTTACCTGCTTGCCTTTGTAGCCAAATATAGTGTAATGTGTGCCTGTAATGGCACATTTCATCAAATATGCCAAAAAGCCATGCAATTGAGTGCCCGAATGGTTAGGTCCTGTGAGACATCCACCCCTGAACACTCCAGTGGGCATTCCAAAATATCTTCCGTACTCCTGTACTAATATATCTGCGGCTACTTTGGAGGCACCGAAAAGGGAATGCTTAGTTTGGTCAATACTCATTTTTTCATCTATACCATGTGCATAGTAGGGGTGATTGGTGTCTATTTCCCAACGTGTATCTGTTTCTATCAATGGCAAATAGTTTGGATTATCTCCATATACTTTATTGGTAGAAGTAAAAATAAACACTGCTTTGGGACAGTGCAAACGTGTCATTTCCAGCATATTGAGGGTGCCTGTGGCATTTACTGTAAAATCTGTAAAAGGCTCCTTGGCAGCCCAGTCATGGCTGGGTTGGGCAGCGGTGTGCAATATGAGTTTTATATCTTGATTGTGTTCTTTGAAGACGGCTTCCAGTGCAGACACTTCTCTAATGTCTGCTGAATAGTGCTTGTAATTGACGAATTGGGCTGTAATTCTATTTTTATTCCAGTCTGTTGAGGCTTCTTTGCCAAAAAAATATTGCCTCATATCATTGTCAATGCCAATAATAAGATCAAACTTTGAGGATAAAAAACTCACAGCCTCGCTGCCAATGAGCCCCGCAGACCCGGTGACTAATGCAATATTCATAATAGTTAATTACAAAAAAACTTTACTTACTTTGCAGCAAAAATAGTGCTAAATGGGTGTAAAAAAAATATTAAATCAAGATGTAACAAAAATAAAATATTTCAACCTCATTTTTGTCATTCTTTTTTTAGTGTATATTTTAGTGTTTTCGGTATTGACAGCTCAGTATACCTATGCTCGATATTATGATTTAGAAAATTTAGGCTTTGGCTATGGACAGCTGATAAAAAATATATTGCGCTCAGGGCTATATAAGTCATGCCACTCACACTATGTGGGAGTGTGCCTGTCTGCTCACAGACTACCGTTTATTCCATATTTTTTGGTGCTGCTCAAAAATGTACTTGGAAGCAACGATTGTTATATCATTATTATAGTAAAAAACTTGATATTCATGCCATTAACTGGCTTGGCAATTTTGCTTACTTTACATAAAACAAAAGCACTGCTGTGGCACTCATTATTGGTACTTGTACCATTATTCACTCCACCTTTTGTAATACATACCTTCAATATTGCCTATGAAGAAGGTTATGTGGTGCCTGTGCTTGCCTGTGTATTTGCACTCTTGTTATATATAGATAAGGATAGCCCCAAAGGTATATACATAGCACTGTTTATATTGAATAGTTTATTATTTTTTCTCAAACATACATTTTTGTATGTGTGTCCTTTTGTGATTGGATTGTTTTTCATTAAAACAAAAGACAAAATTTTCACATTTGTAGGGGCAGCATTTTTAGTAGCTTCTATGTTTTATTTAGCATCTTTTAACTATTATTGGGCAGATAGGTTCACACTAAGGGCATCGTGGGAGGGGTTAAATATTTTTAAAGGCAACCATATACTTACAGACTCCATTTATCCTAAATATACCCTTGATATGATGGAAACTATGCCCGAGTTGCAACCACCACGCACATTACATACAGAATGGGAGGTAAATGAGTATTATGCCTCAAAAGGATATGATTTTATAAAAAATAATCCTATTAAAGCACTCAAATTTGTCTGTATAAAGGCATTTGTATTTTTCATAGATATCAGACCCAATGGTTTGCTCTATGGTCAAGAGTATATGAAAAATAGGTATAAGCTGCCGGGCATGGTGATGATGGCTATCAACAGGTTGTTGTTTTTATTAATAATAATTTTTATAATAGGTGCATGGAGGCAAAAGGCAGGAGTAAAACTATTAGCCAATATGCTCGTTTACAGCATTATTCTATTATCTTACGCATTTAGCTATATGGTAGGTTTTGCTTATGAAAGGCATGTAATGCCTACGCTGCTGTTGAATGTTTTGTTTATGATGTATTTGTATAAACCTATTTCAGTATAAGACAAGGTTTTTATTAAATTGAAGGCACTATGCCTTGAAATATGAGTCACACTTGTGTACACGAAGGACTGTGGTATTTTTTAGACGATATTTATGTCCTAAAAAAATACATCAATTAGGTTTTTTCAAGGTGGTAAGGTACTCTACCAGGTCTGTGAGTTCTTGCTCTGTCATGGCTGCATATAGATTAGGCATCATAGAGCGTTCCATCTTCTTTTTTTCTATTATTTCAGATTTTTTAAAAGATTTTATCATACCCCCCATCATTTTTAGGTCTATATCTGTCTCAGTATCGCTTATGATTATACCCATACCGCGTTCACCGCTTTGGGTTTTGATCATGTAGCCTTCATAGCCAAAACTTACCCCTGCATCGGGCTGTAATATAGACATATATAAGCCTTCTTTGCCAAATTTGCTGCCTATTTGTGCAAGACCCGGTCCAAAATCAGTGCCTTTGCCGTTGAGTATATGGCATGTTTGGCAATGTTTCACATACACTTTGGCACCATTCTCTACTACACCTGTTTTTTGTGCTATTTCACTTATGGTGGGAGCAGGTTTGCCGGCATCCATAGAAGGCATTTTGATATATTTGGCGGCCTCTTCACGCACCATCGGGCGATTTACATTGAAAAGCAAATTGCCGGCTGCAGCCTCCATGTCTTTGGGCAGGTTACCTGCTTTAATATTTTCCAAAAAATAATCTTGCCCGTCCCAGCCCCAAGAGAAGGTTTGTATGGCTGCCTTTCTAAGTGCCATATTTTCAGAAGTATTGTTGATGAGGTTTATTTTATAATCAAATATTTCTTTGCTCTCTATATATATCATGCTTTCCATAATGGTGAGTTTATCTTCAGGTTTAGATTTTTCTAAGGCATTTTTTACAATACCAAATCCATTGAGCGATACCAATGTTTTGGTGGCTTGCTCTTTTATTTTTTTGTCAGGATGGGTAAGAACTAATCTGAATAACTCATCATTTTGGTCAGTAAACTTAAATTTTAGTACTAGGTCTAAGTATTCTTTGCTACCTTTCAATGCATTCATTTTGTTGTATATAAGCTCTTTGAATTTGGCATTAAAAGCCAAATCTTCTGCTGTGAGCAATGTAAGGCACATGTCTGTATATTCTTCTTTGCGGGTACCCGTAGTTTGCAAAAGCTCAAGCAATATGGTGCGCTTGGCATCACTTTGCTTATGAAAGTCAAGTGCTCTGAAATACTTTTTATATTCCTGCTCATTCTCATTTTTTATTATTTGTGTCAAATAGGGCAGTGCTAATGGGGTACGGGCTCTCCAAATAATGTCTTTGGAGGCTTGTGTGGTAAAGTCAATATTTTTTTGATTTTTCCAAGTTGTGAAAAAATCGTCCCAATGGGTGTCTGCTCCTATGCCCAGTGCTTCCAGATACCATCTGTCGTTGCCATCGTAAGCTGAGGCAAGCGATGCCCACAGTAGGGCAGATTGCGAGGTAGCAGGTAGATTGCGCAGGGCTATGGCCAATTCACGTTTTATGGCTATAGAGCTGTTTGCCAGTGCCTTTTGCAGATAAGGCATATAATCAAGTGTAGATTGCCGTGCCATACGTATTGCTGCTATTTTTACATCTTCATCGGTGTCTGAGAGTGCTTTTTCTATGTATTTTTTAGATATTCTTTCATTTTTTGACAAAAACCATAGTACTCTTGCCCTTATGCGCGGATTGGGTGATTTTAATAATTTAACCAATACTTTTTCATTTTTATCGCCCATATTCACAAGGCTTTGCCAGGCCATATACCTGGTGCTCATATTGGGGTGGGAGAGTGCAGCAGCACATGCATCAGGATTGGCGAAGTCAATGGTTGTAATCTTATATGTCAATGAAGTAGGTGTAGTGACTCTGTATATGCGCCCTTTTACTATATCGCCACGCTGATGACCACCTACACCAGGGTCATACCAGTCGGCTACCATAAGCGAGCCATCGGGTGCCACGCACACATCTGACGGACGAAACCAATCGTCTATGCCGGTGAGTAATGGTTCTATCTTTGCGGTGTAACCTGCACCGGCTTTGGCAGCAGGATATGCGCGTACTACTTTGGGTCCTGCATCGCAGTGTATCACTTGGTTAATATATCTTCGGGGCAATGTGGTGCCTTCATATACCAATATGCCTGTGGGCGACCCCGCACCTGTAATGAGCATATTAGGTACTACACCCGGGTCGTTGAGGTGCCAATGGCGGCGGGGTATTTCTTGCTCAATATTATTACGATTTGCCTGCCAGCCGGCTCCTGTCATCTCATCTGTGTAGCCGTAGTTGCCATATTCCATTACATAATTTATTCGTACTCCGTTATTGCCATCATCGTCATTATCAGATTGCCAAAGTGTACCAAATGCATCTACAGCTACCTCATAATTGTTTCTAAAATTATGCCCAAGTACTTCTAAGTTGCTACCATCTACATTACATCTTATTACCATGCCTTGACGGTAAGGCTTGCCTTTGCCGTTTATTTCTGTGCCGTATTTGTCTTTGAGTGGTGTGCCGTTTTTGTCATACAATATGCCTACCTCATTGCCAAAATTGAAATATAGCATGCCATCAGGTCCATATACAAAGGCGTGTATGGAGTGGTCATGCTGGCTATTGCCCGACACTTTGAAAAGTATTTCTTTTTTGTCGGGTACATCGTCGGCATTATCATCGGTAAATATGAAAACATGGGGTGCAGCAGATACTACAAGTTTATTGCCTAATACCAATATGCCGAGTGCTGCATCAATGTCTCTGCCTTGATAATATGTTTTAGTATTGTCTGCTACACCGTCCCCGTTTACATCTTCGAGTATTACTATGCGGTCGCCTTTTTCATTTATTTTACTTCCTGCATTATGTTGGGGGCGGTAGTTGTAGCCTTCGCATAACCATACTCTGCCTTTGTGGTCTATATCAATATTGGTAGGGTTGGTGAGCATGGGTTCAGAGGCAAAAAGGGTAGCTCGCAGTGAGTCTGCTATAGCAATGCCTGTAAGCGCATTGGCAGGTTTGCGTTTTTCATCCATAGGTAGTTTAAGGAAAGTGCTATCGCCATACACTGCTTGCAGGAGTGATTTGCCTTGTGGATTTTTGAATGAAAACAGGTAAAAAAGAGTGCATATACCTGCTAAAGCAAATATTATTTTGGAGAAATTTTTCATTGACAAGTTAAATTAATTATTATTGAATATTCAAAATGAGTCAGACCATTTGTAGGCTTCTATTAGAGCTGATTCGCCCTCTTTACCGGGTTTTGCATTGCCATGTTCCATGCCTAATATGCCGGTATAGCCTTTGTTTTTTATGTATTTGAATATGTTTTTATAGTTTACTTCACCGCTGGTAGGTTCGTTGCGTCCGGGGTTATCACCTATTTGAAAATAGGCTATTTCATCCCACGACTTTTCTATGTTGTTGATGATATTGCCCTCATTGCGCTGCATGTGGTATATGTCAAAAAGTATTTTACACGACGGACTTTTTACGGCTTTGCATATTTCAAAAGTTTGGTCTGAGTATCTGAGAAATAGCTCTGGAGTGTCGCTGAGAGGTTCTAGTACCATTACTAATCCGTGTGGTTCAAATATTTCTGCACCACGGCGCAATGTTTCTACTACATTGGCAGTCTGGTAGCCAATGGGCATATCACGTTTATAAAATCCCGGCACTACAGTCATCCACTTGGCATTCACACGCTTGGCTACTTCCACGGCTGCTTTGCATGATTGTATAAACTTGTCTCGTGATTCTGCGCTGCCTGTGGTAAGGGTAGGGCTCCATGCAGTGTCCATATTTACAACAAATACACCCATGCGCATATTTAGCTTTGCCATAGTTTCGCCAATTTTGGTTTGCTGCTCTATGGGTTTTGAGGGCATTCCGTTGTCTTCGAGCGAGGTAAATCCTTGGTCAGCCATGAATTTGAGCTGGTCTATCACATCTTTGCCTGCGGAGTTTTCAAACATGCCAAAATGAGGGGCATAGTCCAATTTGAATTTGTACTTGCCCTGTACAGACTGCTGTGTATGAGTAGTTTGCAAATTTTTGCCAAACAATGCCATGGAGCCTGCAGCCAACATAGAGGTATGAATAAATTTTTTTCTGCTAAGATATGACATGTATTTTTTATTAAATTTTGTGAGAAAAGTACAAAAGTATCATAAATAGTAATATTGTCAAATATTTATGCAAAAATAAGGTTGGAGTACACTATTATTAGTTATTTAAGGCTTTAATATGCTACTTTATGATTATTTTATAAATATGACCGCTTTTAGTTTTTAGCAGATAAAGCCCGGAGGGCACTTTTTCTGAAAGGTTTATTACATTGCTAAACTGTTCGCTGAGCTGTACAAGTTTTCCGGTAAAGTCATATACTTCATATGAGTCGCTATTCATCATATAAAATATGCCATCGGGAGATGGATTTGGAAAAACAACATTATTAATATTGTCATAAATGAATCCTGTGACAGTGATATTGGTATTAGTACCCAAAGTTGTGGCAGTTATATTAGAAGCCGTAGAACCATTGCCGGCTGCATCATAAGATGATATAGAAATAGTAAAAGCAGTATTAGCTGCCAATCCTGTGAATGTATAGGATGTTACAGTAGTGCTGTCAATACTTGCTCCATTGATAGATAATGAATAACCTGCAAGGCTGACATTATCTGTAGATGCATCCCACATTATGTATATAAGGTCTGATGTAACGGTAACTATCCTTACATTAGCAGGTAATGAGGGGGGTGTATTGTCGGGCACAAAAGCTGTAACTGTAATTACCTGACTAACAGATGTGCTACGCATATTGCGGGTATCTACTACTACCAACGATACGGTGTAAACGCCCGGAGCAGTATAGGTATAGCTGCCGGAGTTGGCATTGAGTATGGGGCTGCCATCGCCAAAGTTATAGTCAAATCCTAACACCAAGTCGCCCGAAGCTACATCAGGGTCGGTGGAGCCGTTGGCATTTACATTGATAGTAAGAGGAGCAGCACCAAAGGTTTTGTCTATGTTTAACACCGCTGTAGGAGGCCTGTTGGATATCACTTGCAGTGTGCTTGCTGTAGATTCATTACCTACAAAGTCTACCGCTGTGACCGAGATATTTGATATGGCTCCGCTGGTAAGGCTGGTGACTGACAATGAGGTTTGTGTGAGCAAATTTGTATTGAGTTTGGTTCCGTTTTTGTATACATTATATCCCATTACTATCATGTTGTCTGTAGCCTCATTCCATGATAGAAAAAAACTGCTTTCTGTAATTTGTGAAGCTGCAATGCCTGTGACTGAGCTTGGCTTTTCATTGTCTGTGGGTGTCACTACAGAGCCGCTGATTTGTACATCATTGCCCGAACCACCACCTATGCCTGCAGACTCATAAGTAGGGTCAAACGGGTCAGGTCCGGCATAGTGCATATACAGTCTAAACTCTACTGGCACAGATATATTAGTGTGCTCAGTTACGGTGATATTCTGCATACCCCCCGACACTGTCAATGAAGCTATAGCAGATGAAGTATTAAACCCTTTAATATTTGACATTAATGTAAACACTCTGCTACGGTTTTGACTAGAAACCCTGAATGAAAACTCTGTAACGTTCAGCAACTTAGTGGCTGCCGGTGCTAATTTGAAAGATAAATAATCATCTCCGGACAAAGCTATGCTCAACTCTCGGGCGTTTTGATTAGAGCCTGTAAAAGCATCAAAATTGCTCACATACAGCCCGTCACCTATTGTAGACATTCTACTGCTCGGTACAGAAGATACGCCATTGAGGAAAGAAGTACCTACTACGGTGCGTTGTTGTACATTTGAGGGGTAGTCCCAGCCACTCAATATACCTGTCACAGAGGTGTAATTAGCCAATCCTGACACAGTCACTACGGCAAAGTCTGTAAAGCCACCTATGTTGGTGACACCTGTAATGGTAGCTATGCCAGCACCTACCCCTGTCACTTTGCCTTTGCTGTCAACTTGCGCCACTGATACACTGCTTGATGACCATGTTACATTTTTATTGCTGGCATTTGCGGGAGCAATAGTTGCCGTAAGCACATAAGATTGGAGAAAAGAAAGTACATTGCTTTTGGGAGTCACGCTAATACCTGTGGGGGCTACAATATCTGCCAATGACGTGCCGGAGTAAGGGTGTGTAAATACTACTTCATATATAGTTTGCAGTATAGTATCTCTCACATTGGCAGCTATTGAACCATATTGAGTAGGCACTGTCAAGCCTCTGGGGTCTTGCTTATACATAGTGGCAAAAAATGTGGCTCCCAATAAAAAAGACCCCATATTATTCACATGTATGCCGTCTGAGTAGAAATCCCAAATATCAGTATATCCGGGCAATCTTCCGGCTGCCATTTTTATATTCATAGCGTGCATTACATCCCCGGCGGGTATCATAGCAGCTTGTTTGGCGAGCATATTGGCACCTCTCACGGTATTAAGCAGGTTTATGAAAAATTGCTTCGTTTCGTTTGACTGGCTTCCTGCTCCGTATGTGCCCGCCCATAGGCTGTTCCACATGGAGGCGTTGGTCTCTGCAGAAGTATTGGTATAGCCTGATGGTACACGTGGATACCTTGAGTAAATATATATTTGTAATTGACTTGTGTTGGATCTGTTGCTTTTAATATAATTTACCCAATTTTGAATGGTAGTAAAATCACCATCAGAACCTGTAATACTTCTGTCAAATGGTTGGAATGAAATACAATCCCAATCATAGTTTGCAAATGCATTGGGCCAATAGCTGTAGGGAGCCTCTGCAAAGCCTGATGAACTAGAACTGTAAAGCAGTGAGAGCGGTGTGCCCGGTATCATGTGCCTGCCAAAGAGGTGGGTGTTTCCTTTTTGGTTTGCTATAGTTTGAAATCCTGCATAGTTGATACCATCTGTCACACTATTGCCCAGGGCATATATTCTGTTGGTGATTTGACTGTAGGTTATGAATGGTGATATGCTAAAGCCAAATACAGCCATAACAAAATATATTTTTACTTTATAAAGGTGTGATTTTAAGTAGTGTATTGATATACCCATAATTTTTATATTTATTATTTTAATTGTGCAAAATTAACATTTTTTTATTTTATAAAAAATAAATTGTACCATGAGTTATTACATCAATAGGTAAAATTATTGTACATATGTATAAATACGACAGTCATTTTGTAAGTATTCCTTATCTACAAGAGGTGGATACCAAATCTTATATTTTCAATCTATAATAATAAATAATTTCCTACCTTTGCACCCCAATTATATAATGAACTATTTATAAAAAGAATATCTTATAATAAGGTATTAACTCATGAATAACAAAGTATACATATTCGATACCACCCTGCGCGACGGTGAGCAAGTACCGGGTTGCCAGCTCACTACGTTAGAAAAAATAAAAGTGGCCAAAGAGCTGGAGATACTGGGTGTAGATATCATAGAGGCAGGGTTTCCTATATCCAGCCCCGGCGATTTTAACTCTGTAGTAGAGATATCCAAAGCGGTGTCGCAGCCTGTGATTTGCGCGCTTACCCGTGCCAAACAGCCGGATATAGACGCTGCAGTACAAGCTTTGCAATATGCCAAACACAAAAGAATACATACAGGTATAGGCTCGTCGGACTATCATATCAAGCATAAATTTAACAGCACCAGAGAAAAAATACTTCAAACCGGGGTAGATGCTGTGAAATATGCAAAAAAATATGTAGAAGATATAGAGTTTTTTTGTGAAGACGCAGGTCGTGCAGACATAGTATTTTTAGCACAAATGGTTGAAGCTGTGATAGCAGCGGGTGCCACAGTTGTAAACATTCCAGACACCACAGGCTATTGCCTTCCAGACCAATATGGTGCCATAATAAAATATCTGATGGACAATGTAAAAGGCATACACAAAGCTGTGATATCTGCTCATTGCCACAATGACTTGGGCTTGGCTACCGCCAATGCTCTGGCCGGAGTAAAAAATGGAGCACGACAAATAGAATGTACCATAAACGGCATAGGAGAGCGGGCCGGCAATACCTCGCTGGAGGAAGTAGTGATGGCCATAAAACTTCACAAAAAATACCTCAAAGTAGAGACATCCGTAGATGCCAAAAAAATATACCCTGTCAGCAAAATGGTATCAAATCTGATGCGCATGCCTGTGCAGCCTAACAAGGCTATAGTAGGGCGAAATGCCTTTGCACACTCATCAGGGATACACCAAGATGGTGTGTTGAAAAACAAGCGTAACTACGAAATCATGGACCCTAAAGATGTAGGCGTGAAAAATAATGCCATCATACTCACTGCACGCAGCGGTAGGGCTGCGCTCAAGCACCATTTGGAGCGATTGGGCTACAATCCTGAGCAGGCAAAACTGGACGAGGTGTACAAAAAATTTCTAGAAGTGGCAGATGAGAAAAAAGAGGTTAAAGACGATGACTTGTACCGCATCATGGGAGAAGATGTAAACAACCAAGGCATCAAACTTGAACTTTTACAAGTACTTTGTGGCAGCCCGGTATCACCTATGGCCACTGTAAAACTCAAAATAAACGGTCACTCTGAGGAAGCCTCGGCTACCGGCAACGGACCCGTGGATGCAGCTATAAAGGCAGTGGATAAAATAGTGAAGAAAAAAGCTAAGATAGACGAGTTTATTATTCAGTCTATCACCGGAGGCAGCGATGACAGCTGTAGGGTGCACATGGAAGTAAACCAAAATAACAAAACCAATTATGGCTTTTCGCAAAGCACTGACATAGTAGTGGCCTCTGTAAAAGCATACATTGATGCTATTAACAAGCTGGGCAAAAACTAAAATATTATTGCCTTCATTAATAGCATATTAATAGAATAACTTTATAAAACAAAATTATATTTTCAATATATTTTAGGTAAATGTCACACACTTTACCTAAATTATAAATCATTTTTTTTAGTTTGCATTTCTTTTTTTGAATATATATTATATGAACAAATGTGTATTTCTCGACCGCGACGGTGTCATAAACAAGGACAGACCCAATTATGTGTATGAACCTGAGCAGCTTGTAATACATGAAGGGGTGAAAGAGGCTATAATAAAGTTGAAAAATGCAGGGTATATGACCATAGTAATCACCAACCAGTCGGGTGTGGACAAGGGTATATATACAGAAAGGCATGTAGCCACCATTCACCAACTTATCAGCGAGCATGTAGGCTATATGATTGATGATTTTTACTACTGCATTACCCACCGCGACTTTACCAACTCACTCGCACGCAAGCCCGGCAGCCTCATGTTTGAAAAAGCAATAGCCAAATATGACATAGATACCGACCATTCATGGATGGTGGGCGACAGGCTGAGAGACTTAGAGCCTGCCTCAAGTCTGAATATCAGAGGTATATTGCTTCATAATGAATATGGAGACATGCACCAAGGCATGTATGCCGGCAACCTATCAGAAGCTGTGGACAAATATATATTGACATCAATTTAATAGTCATATGGGCTTATTTGATATAAAAAATATTCAATTTTTGCTCGACTCACTCGATGAGTTTGTGATAGTGATAGATAATAAACTCATAATACATTACATGAATGATGTATTCAAAAAACAATATGCACAATTCATAGGCGCAAATATAAAAGTAGGTGACAAATACTATGAATATTCCAATGAACCTAAGCATCAAGAGACAAAACACAGAATAGAAAAAGCATTCAACAATCAAAAACAAAACTTTGTGCGCAAAGCCTCGCACAACGGCAAAGTAATATGGCTAGAAATAAAATATGTGCCCATACCTGATGAAGGGCGAATAAATTACATATCTGTAATCATCAAAAATATAACTGAACAAAAAATAAGTGAGGAACATAATAACAACTATTTGAACCAACTTAAAGCTATATACCACAACAGCCGTGAGATGATAGTGCTCATAAACAAACAGCGACAAATATTGTCGTTTAACGATAAATTTGAAGAGCAAAGTTTCAAAATATTGCATCGCAGACCCAAGCTGTTTGACGATTATTTTCACTATGTATTTCCTGATGATGTGGAATACACCATCACCAGGATAGACAAATGCTTTGAAGGCGAGCACATCAGATTTGAAAGGCATTTTATACTCAACCATCACTCACTATGGGCAGATGTGAGCTATACACCTATATATAATGCAGATAATACTATTGATAAAATATTGATAAACATACTTGATATAACCGAAAGTAAAACAAACCAATTGGCCGAAATAAGAATAAAACGCAAGCTTGAAGGCATATTTGACAACTCTGCAGATGCGCTATTTATCACAGAAAATAACTCAAATATAATATTAGAGTGCAACGATACCGCATTGAAGCTCTTTGAAGCTAATGACAAAAAAGATATGATAGGTAAAATAGGCTCCTCCTTTCATGTGAATCCTCTTAACGAAGACGAGAGGAATTTGATAATTGAACGAATGAGCAAAGATGAGTCTTTTTCCATGATTTTTGAATACAAAACATTCAAAAACAATACATTTTGGGGCTCATTTTCTACTACAACAATAGATTTGAACACCGAAAAAATAAGACTCATACAAATATCAGACATATCTGATCTTAAACTCATTCAAGACGAGCTCACTAACCTTGTAGATTTCAACAAAAAAATAAACCAACTGGTGCCGGATGTACTGTACTTATTCGATTTTCAGTCGGGTGAAAATGTCTTTGAAAACAGGTCAATGCTTGAAACCTTAGGCTACACTAAGCAACAGTATCCAAAACTTACCGGACAGTTGCTATTTGAGCTCACGCACCCTGATGACATGTACAAGTTGTACGAGAATATGGAAAAATTTAAAACATTGAAAAATGATGAAACCATAAGCACCGAATTCAGAATGCTCAATGCGCAAGGAGAGTGGCGCTGGATACTTGACCGCACATCAGTATTCGCACGCGATGGCAATGGACATGCACTACAAATACTGGGAATAGGAAGAGATATTACAGAACGCATGGAAATCATAGACCAGCTCAAAAAAACTAACGATGAGCTCAGTATATCCAACCAAGAGCTTGACAATTTTGTGTACCGCGCCTCTCATGACCTGCGTGCTCCTTTGGCTTCGGTATTAGGATTAATAAATGTGGCTAAAATAGAAAACAAGCCGGAGTCTATGCTTCAATATTTTGATATGATAGAAAAAAGTATAGAAAGACTTATGAACTTTACAGAAGACCTCATAGGCTACTCGCGCAATGCCCGAAACGATATAAAATCACAAATCATTAATTTTTCAAAAATCACCGATGAAGTAATAGATAGTCTCAAATTTCTTGAAAAAGCACACAAAATACGCTTTATAAAAGAGGTGGACATAAACCATGCCCCTTTTTTTTCGGACAAAACAAGGATAAGCATGATGCTGTCAAATCTGGTGTCAAATGCTATCAAGTATCATAGCATTAACAAGCAAGACCCATACATCAAAATATCATGCCATGTACAAAACGATATAGGCACTATAGCAGTACAAGACAATGGCACAGGTATTAAAGAAATATATCAGGAAAAAATATTTGATATGTTTTACAGAGCCACTACCGACACCAAAGGTTCGGGCTTGGGATTATATATTGTAAAAAGTATAGTTGAAAAACTCAATGGAAATATTAACTTTGAATCTGTGTATATGGAAGGCACTCAATTTGTGATAAATATACCTTCAACACTCAATGTCTTAGAAACTAAATAATACTGTATTGAGAAACTACTTAATAATTGTGATATTCACCTTTGTTGCACATTTGGGCAAAAGTTCATACCTGCTCATACCCATGGACGACGTACAAACTAACCATCTCAAGGCCTACGGCTTCACTTATTGGGTATTGCAGCAAGACATAGAAGCCTACTGGCTGCTCAACTATCGTGGCGGAGGGTTTATGTACAAATATGCGCAAGCATTTGAAAACGAGCTCATAGTGAGAGGTATTAAATATGAAGTAATATCTGATGCCACCTCCAATGCCGTACTGGTACAAATAGCCTCTCCAGAAGCTAATATGGATGCTGTGAAGCTCGAAAAGCCTCCAAAAATTGCTGTTTATTCCCCCAAAACTAAGCAGCCATGGGACGATGCCGTGACCATGGTACTCACCTACTCAGAGATACCTTATACAGTGATATTTGACGAAGAAATACTTACCGGACAGCTCAGCAAATATGATTGGCTGCACCTCCATCATGAAGACTTCACCGGCCAATACGGCAAATTTTATTCCAGTTATCACAACCAACCATGGTATATCAAAGAGGTGCAGGAGGCAGAAAATATGGCCGCAAAATTCAATATCAAAAAAGTATCAAAGCTCAAGCTGGAAGTAGTGAAAAAGATAAGAGAGTTCATAGTAGGAGGCGGTTTTCTATTTGCCATGTGCGCCGCTACCGACACTTATGACATAGCCCTTGCGGCCGAAAATACTGATATATGCGAATATATGTATGACGGCGATGCAGCAGACCCCAATGCCACCCGCAAGCTCAACTTTGAACCTACTTTTGCCTTTAAAAATTTTCAAATCATCATGGACCCTATGGCCTATGAATACTCCAATATAGACAGCAGGCCAAACATACAACCCGATATCATTGACGAAAAAAGCGACTATTTCACCCTTTTTCAGTTTTCGGCCAAGTGGGACCCTGTGCCCACTATGCTCACTCAATGCCACCAGACCAATATCAAAGGATTTATGGGACAAACTACAGCCTTCCGCAAAAGCCTCATCAAGGCAGAAGTGCTTGTAATGGGCGAAAATAAGCAACTTAGCGAAGCAAGATACATACATGGCGACTTTGGCAAAGGATTTTGGACATTTTATGGAGGTCACGACCCCGAAGACTACAAGCACCATGTAGGCGAAGAACCCACAGACCTCAACCTCCACCCCAACTCACCCGGCTTCAGACTGATTTTGAATAATATACTATTTCCGGCTGCTAAAAAGAAAAAACAAAAAACGTGAGACTGTGCTCTTTGGTCTGAGCACACAGACCATTTTTTTCCCTTCTGTGTGCAGGACCTGTGTAAAGCGGGTGCTAATCACTTAGACTTTTTTCTCATTTCACTATTATCCATATCAATAAGGCAGATAATACTGTCAAGGGTGTGAATACTATTTTTTCAAGCAGCGTTTCAGCCATCAGGTTTCCAACGGTGTTTAAGGCAAAAAGCACTACAAATAACCATAATATGAAGTTCAAAACCTTATCAGAAATGCTATGTTTTATATAAGCACCTTTCAAAAGAAGTATAGTGATAAGAAATACATTTACAGATATTGAAACTGCTTCAAAAACATACATCTCATCTGTTGTATTAAGCTTTCCGGCCCAAACGATAGTGTATGGAATAAGTTGTGTAATAATTGCAAGATGAAAAATGATTACTAATGCAATCAATCCTATCATCATATTCAATGCCTGCTTTTTTGTTATTTTCTCCATATAAGTTAATGTATAATCGGGATAAAATTTATTGTGACATTGCTCAAAGACCATTTTTTTTCGTTTGTGTGCCACAGACTTATGTAAAGTACATCACCCGAAAACACTTTGTGATACTGGTATGTTGGTTTATAGTCTGTCTTTGCCATACTGTCGAATGTAATTTTTAAAAATCTGCAATGATTAGTTTTTTCATCCCCATCATATTCTTGAACGCCCCTGGTTTTTTAGTGAGCTCTTCCCAATTTTGTGGGCACACCTGCCAGCTAAGTCCGTATTTATCCTTGAGCCACCCACACACACTTTCTTCACCTCCATTTGCTGTGAGTGCATTCCAGTAGTAGTCTATTTCTGCTTGGTCTTTGCAGGGTATCATAAACGATACAGACTCATTGAACTTGAATAGCGGACCTGCATTGATGCCAATAAATCGCATACCCATAATTTCAAATTCAACAGTAAGAACCTTACCTGCAAAGTCATGTTGAAATTCGGCAAGTCCTTCGGCTTGTGTCTTTGGATAATAAGTAGTGTTAATTATTTTCCCGTCTTTAAATATTGACAGGTAATATTCAGAGGCTTCTTTTGCATTGCCGTCAAACCAAAGGTTTGGAATTATTTTTTGCATAATGTTTAAAGTTTAATCTGCTCCTTGGTCTGTGACTCACAAAACCGATGTAAAGGGGTATGTCATTAAGTAAATAACATATTATATATCAATATGTTATATTATTTTAAAGTATAATTTTTCCAAGTGTCTGCTATACTTTCACTCACTATCACTTGTGGGTTTTGCGCTTTGTCATTTACTATTACAGACTGCATACCTACATTTTTGGTTAAATATTCGCTCAGTTCGCGGTAGGTAATGTTGGCATTTGTTTCTTTGATTTTTTTGAGCAAAAAATAGGTGAATATGCCATGTTGCTTATCTTTATATGGCAATGATGATTGCTCCCCACTGCTGGCACTGAATACTACTATATTGCCACTTATTTTTTCTTCTTTGGGTTTTACTTTTACACCTCTTGCTGCTATAAGACCTTGATTGCGTGCACCTCCGCTAAAACATGCATCTATGAATACTGTGATAGATTTGGACGGATTTTCGGTTAATTTTTTATATAAGTCTTCTAATTTTATGCCGTCGGTAGGGTTTTTGCCTGATACATCTACAGGTATGAGGTAAGGCTCTTTTGTCACCTCGTCGGGCAAGCCATGACCGGCATAGTAGATGAATATTTCAGCATCGCCTTGTAAGCTTTTGCTCATAAGTGTGAGTTTACTAATGGCTTGCTTAAACTTGCCTGTGGTAGCATTGAGTGCAAATACTATCTGTGCTTCAGGCACTCCCAAATAGTTTATGGCATATTCTCTGAATGCGCTGGCATCATTTTGGGCAAAGTCTACATTGCTTTCGCTGGTGAGCTCCGACTGAAAACTTTTATAATCTTCGTTGCCTACCACGAGCGCAATCCTGTTTTCTTTGGGCGTTGCTACTTTTTTCAGGTCATTGTCCACATCTGAGTATTTGTTGTATTGATAGGTAGTGGAGGCAGCAGCAGCAGGTGCTGTAGTAACTGGTGTTGTAGTTACAGGTACAATTTTTACCTCTTTTATAGGTTCTTTTTCTTTTGCAGGTACGTTTAAGTTTATATTCACATATTTTTCGTACTGATACCAGCTGCCTGTAATACCATCTATGATTAATGCAATTCCAAAATGTAAATTAAAAGTTAATATATCTAATACTAAAGGTACAGCATTAAGTTTTCTGTTTAATGTATAATTTGCAGGTTCATACCCTTCTTTTTCGAGGGTAATGGTGTAAGCACTTTTATTAGGGTCTTCTCCTTTTCTGGCTATGGGTATGCTGCATGGGGTCACATAAGGCATTTCTTTGTTATTCAATCTTACTTTTGCACCCTGCTGGTTAGATACTATGCGCACAGTTTGCTGGTTGCCATAAAAAATGGTACCGCATCCTGTAAATATTAACGAGGTAATGATGATGTATATTACATTAATCTTCATATATAACTCATAGCTTATGTGTATGCAATTTTATACAAAATAATTATTAAAACAATAAAAAATGTAATCTCAAAATTTTACCCCAAACTCCCAAGCTATGTAATCATTGTGCCAAGTAAAGTTATTTTTGTCATTGGCTATGCCTGTACTGCCATGGTTGGCATCGAGCAGCCCACGCCCATATAATATAGAGGTGAAAATAATAAAATCACCGCCCAACTCATACTCCACACCGGGGGCAAAAGTGAAGTTAAGGTTAAAGTTATTGATATCTTGCGAATAATATATGATTTGGCCTCCATTGGTTTTTTGATAGTTGCTTTTGTCATTGTTGGAGGCTCCTGTCATGTAATCAAGGGCAAAGCCTGCACCAACGGTAATTTTTAACCTGTCTGCCACCTCATTGGATATAAATTTTGCCGTTAGGGGTAGTTGTATCACTTGCATGGTGTAGTTGTTGTTTATAGTATTATTAATAGTAGATGTGATGGTGACAATGCCATATCCGGACCCATGGTGGTAATAATTGAGCCCTGTGCCAAATACAAAATTATCGCTCAGGTAATAATCAAATACAAAGCCCAGCCCACCTCTCAGTTTGGTGCCACTGCCTGTATATTCATACCTTATGCCTGCAGCATCTGCCCATACCTCCGGCGATACTCTACTCCATGCCAAGGCAGGGTACAGCTTGATACCAAACCTGTATTGCTTTTGGGCATGTATGCTGCCTGCCGCCATGATAATTAATAAAACTACTAAAACCTTATGATACACTTTTTATGCTAATTTCACGCTTAAATTTAAAATAAATGATGCTTAAAAAAACGATAATAATTGCAACTATTATCCACATTTTGCTTGGTTGTAGTGAAAAAGGCAAAAAAACTGATGCAAACTTGCCCAACAGCAGTGCCGAGCAACCTCAAAATGATATGCCACGCAAGCCGCTCACCCTCAAAGTGGTGCGCGTAGAGCAAGAAATGTTTGCCTCCAAAACAGTAGAAAATATAGAAAATGTACTGCTCAAACATCCTAATTTTACCATTGATTTTATAAAGATAAATGAATACCCATCGAGGCAAACGGTGGTAAACTCATTTTACAACTTAGTATCAAACCCAAGTATTGATAGCATATACCATACTTGCCAAGAGCACTACGGCGATTTTTATGACATAGGAATAGGCTTAGAAACATCGTTTGAAAATATTAAGGCAAATTTCAAAGATTTTACCTATCCTGTCATCTACACTGCTATCACGGGTATGGGCAACGATATGTTTGTAAATGACAGCATGGTAGTGATAGGACTTGAGTTTTTTTTAGCCGAAAAGTCGCACTACTTGCCTCATTTTCCTACATATATACTAAAAAGATATCGCAAAGAATACATAGTGCCGCATGTGCTCATGCTCATCTCTAACAAGTATAACCATACTGACTATATAGACAACTCGCTCATAGCCGAAATGATATATTACGGCAAAAGCTACTACTTTGTATCGCAGGTATATCCTGCCTTGCATGACAGCCTCATATGCGGATACTCAGCCTCTCAAATAGCCGATTTAGAAAAAAACAGTAATATAGTGTGGCAACATTTTGTAGACAAAAAATTGCTTTTTGAAACCAAGCATGAAATAGTGAATAAATACATAGGTGAGCGCCCGAGTGTGACTGAGATAGGTAGCAAGTGCCCGGGGCGCATAGGCAGATGGCTTGGATGGCAGATTGTAAAAAGATATATGCAAAAAAACAAAGATACCAAACTATCCCAACTCATGTACATGACCGATGCGCGCAAAATATTTTTTGACTCAAAATATAAACCTTGAAAAGTAATATTAAATTTGTAGATAAAATCATAGAACATGAAAATCAAAGTAGTGATACATGAGGCAGAAGAAGGGGGATATTGGGCAGAAGTGCCTGCCATACCAGGTTGTATGACCCAAGGAGACACATTTGATGAATTGTTGGCAAACATTTATGAAGCGGTAGAGGGGTGTCTTTCGATAGATATTGATACAAAGACTGTAGATGAGAAATCCAAAATATTGCAAATAGCGGTTTGAAACAAATTACAGGCAAAGAATTGTGTAAAATATTAGCTAAAAATGGCTGGCAACAAGTACGTATAAGTGGTAGCCATCACATATTTATGAAACCTAATAAAAATGATAGAATTTCGGTGCCTGTACATGCAAACCGTAATATAAAAATTGGATTACTTAAAGCAATATTAAAAATTGCAGAAATTAATATTTAAGATTATTACATCAAAATATAAACCATAAATAACTTTTTATATAAATTTGTGCCATGCCTTATGTAGAAAAAACTAAGCCACTTTGGGAGTCTGACCTTGACCAAGACCCAAGCCATCAAATCATTGTGTACAATGACGAGGTCAATACATTTGCCTATGTGATAGAAACTCTCATAGAAGTGTGCGGGCACAAACCGCTGCAAGCCGAGCAGTGTACCCTTATCATACACCACAAAGGTAAGTGTAGCGTAAAAGTAGGAAACTTCAATGAACTGGCACCTATGTGCACCGCCATTTGCGAGCGTGGCATTAGTGCAGAGTTAGTCATTAATCCGGATTATTATCATTAATATACATGTTACATTAACTTGGCGTGAGTGCTTATCCACCTGTTGGGCAGTTCGCCGCTGTTGGCTGTTTGGTAGTCTGAGTAGGAGCAAGCTATCACACTTACTTTTTGTAGTGTGCCTTTTTCTGTCGGGAACGGCACCTCCATCCACCACATTTCATTGATTATATTTTTGTAAAATATGATTTTGTGTGGCTCTTGGTCCATGGCTACAATATATTTTATATAATGCCTGCCTTCAAAGTCTAAGTCTGTCTTGCGGTTGTAATAGCCTTCTACAAAATACCATATCATAGTGGCTATGAGTGAGGCGGTTTGCCCTTTTTGGTCTTCGGCGGGGTTATATTCATATATACCCAGCGATGATAGTTTATTACTCATGCCTGCATACCACATGAGCCTGCATATTTCCTCTCCTGTAAGTCCAAATGGTGTAGCATTGGGGTTGCCGGGAGCATCGCTCACACGCACCGCTGTGATATCTACGGTAAGCATATCTGCTTGTCTTATAATGGGCTCCATGTCTTCTATTTTTTCTTTAACAATACCTATTCTATGGTTTTCAAAATACAGTTTTTCAAGTATTTGCAGATTTTCGGCATCGTTGAGAAAAGTTTGGTAGCCTATGTTTGAAAAGTTGAATAAATAATTGGGTTCGTGCACCAATATGCGGTGGGTGTGGTGCTTGTTTTGCCCATGGTATGAGTTGCTCTCTAAGTCTAAGATGGCATCTATATTGGTAATAGATATATTTTTTTCAAACTTTTGGTAGGCAAGGTATTGCCCATAGTCCATATCGTGTGTGCTGCCTATGAGCACAGGCACTACCTGGTGAGAGAGCAATATTTCACACACTTCAGTGATACGCATGTAGGTATCTTCCAGCTTTATGCCATTTCGCAGGTTGCCCATATCTGCCACGCGCAGGTTGCGTGTGCCCCGCTTGAGGCGGTATAGTTTTTTGCGTATTTGGTCGGGAGATAGCGATATGCCTGAGGTGTATATGTTGCCACGGTCTTCTACCAGTCCTATCAGTGCAATATCTGCATTTTTCCAATCGGGTAGGGTATCGGAGTGTATGCGTATGTGATGAAAAAAACTGTTGGGGTCTTGTATGGTTTCATATACTTCCTCATTTACCATATCAAAAAATATTTTCAATTGCTCCATTGTTTTTTATTTATTTAGAGAATATTATCTTTGTAACGAATATTAAAATTATATATCATTGCCTATAAGTTACTGACATGTTGAAAAAAAATATTAATATACTATTACCCGCACTGTTAATACTATTGGCCACCCTAAGCCGATTGCTTCCTCACCCTTTTAATTTCACCCCTATAGGTGCAGTGGCACTTTTTGGCTCAGCTGTGTTTCCGAGCAGGTACATGGGTATATTTATATCGTTGGCATCTATGCTTATTACAGACAGTATTATAGGTTTTCATAGCAGTATGTGGGCAGTGTATCTGTCATTTTTTATGATAGGGGGCATAGGGCTTTTGCTTCGCAACCGTATGGGTGCTATAGCTATATTTGGAGCTTCGCTGGCATCTTCTGTATTGTTTTTTGTGGTTACCAATTTTGCGGTATGGCTGGGCTCAGGCATGTATAGTATGGATATGAAAGGGCTCACCGAGTGCTTTGTGATGGCTATTCCATTTTTTGGCAATACATTTGGTGGAGATATATTTTATTGTATAGTGCTCTTTGGCAGCTATGCGCTGAGCAAGCGGGTGTGGCCTTCTGTACAGTGGGCTTAGTTTATTAAGCCTTTTTTTGCATTTTGTGCTTTATATATTCTATTGCAGGAGGTAATACAGAGAGTATTATGATAGCTACGATGACTAAGGTAAAGTTTTTCTTTACGGCAGGAATGTTGCCAAAATAATATCCTAATAATGAAAATCCTACAATCCATAACGCAGCACCTATGATGTTGTACATTATAAATTTGCTGTATTTCATGGTGCCTACACCTGCCACAAAAGGTGCAAAGGTACGTATGATAGGGATAAATCTTGCAAAGATGATAGTTTTGCCACCATGTTTATCGTAAAATTCCTGTGTTTTGGTAAGATATTCTTTTTTGAGCAGACTGTAGTTTTTGTTGAACACTTGCGGACCTATCCACTTGCCTATGTGATAGTTGAGCGTATCGCCCAATACAGCAGCGATAAATAATAGTATGCAAATAAGGGCAATGTCCAAATCGCCTTTGGCAGCAAATGCGCCTGCTGCAAATAGTAGAGAGTCGCCGGGGAGCAGCGGCATTATCACTAGCCCTGTTTCTATAAATATAATAGCAAATAATATAGCATAAGTAGCTGTGCCATATTGAGTGATGATTTCAGAAAGATGTGTATCAAGGTGCAGAAAAAGGTCTATGAATGATTTGATATATTCCATAAATATTGATTAATATGGCTGCAAAAATAGGAAAATATTTGAGATTTAAGATTTGAAATAAATATGTTAAATTTTTTAAGGAATAGAGATGGATTGTAGAATGATAGATAGAGCCCACGGATGTACAGACATATAGCCCAGCCAACAACACGTGTTTTGCGTCAGGCGGGGTGACTTGCTTTTATTCAAGTTTCTGCCTCAGTTGATCTCGTCTTTAAGGACGAGATGCTCTGAAATCCCACACCTTTGCCAAGCCCCAATCCGTATGCACAATTCTAAAACCGCAAAAAAACGAATCATATGACGTGAAAATTTTGTAAATTTGAAGACAAATTAAGACTGAAAAAGTATGTTGAAATCAATAGAAATAGACAGAAGTAACCTGACAATAATGGGTGTGAAATTTTCAGACTTGAAAACACTTGAAAGCACTGCAAATGCCTTAGGAAGCAATATGTTTGAAGGGTTTAAACCAACACCAAAAGGTATTGAAATAATAAGGGACTATGTGACAGGAAAAATATCACTAACAGAACTTGTGACATTTGCCAAACAAAAAGCCTATGTCTAATCCCTACAAATACATAGACCCTGACTATACCTACACTGATCCTAAAACAGGACTTTTAAGAAATTTACAAAACATTACAGACCCCGATGTATTACTCTTTGTTGAGAGTGGTGTGGTGATTAAACGACTTCAAGAACTTTATGAAAAACCAATAAAAATTAACAGCATTGACAGCTTATTTGAAATTCATAGACACCTCTTTCAGGACATTTACGTTTGGGCAGGAAAGAAACGAATTGTTGAAATAAGCAAAGATGGCAAACAGTTTTTCCCGACTTCACACTTTGACAACGCTTTTAGATACATTGACCAATTAATTGCCGAGTTCAAGAAAATTCCCAAAGAAACACCAGACAGTCAGCCGAGAAATTGGCTGAACTATTAGATAACGTCAACTATTTACACCCATTTAGAGAAGGCAACGGACGAACACAAAGAGAGTTTTTGAGACTGTTGGCCTTGGAAAAAGGCTTGACAATAAATCTCAACCCACCAGACAACAAAAGTGTTTACGAACGATATATGAAAGGAAGTGTAGAAAGTGACGTAAGGACATTAACAGAGTTGATTTTTGAACTAATCAATACGAATAAAAAATTGAAAAACAGTGCATAACACGTGTTTTGCGTCAGGCGGGGTGGCCTGCTTCTATTCAAGTTTCTGCCTCGGTTGATCTCTTCTTTAAGAACGAGATGCTCTGAAACCCCGCTCGAACGCCAAGCCCAAAACGTTAGCTGAAATGCTACTTGATTACACCCAAATCTTGTAAGTAGAACAAAGATTTGTTACGTTTGCAATAAGATGAAATTACCAAAATATCAATTAAAATCGAGTGACAAATTATCAAGTTACGAGTTTGTTAGCGAAGGACCACATGGGCTAATTTATAAAAGAATTCAGTTCACTTTGATCAATAAAGATGAAGTGTATAACCTTGCATTTGGAGACAAAAATATCGAAACTGGTGAAATTGATGATTTAGCTTTAAGCAATAATGGAGATAGTGATAAAGTACTGGCAACAGTTGTTGGAGCAGTTTATGCTTTCTGTGACAAAAATCCAAATGCTTGGATTTTTGCAACTGGAAGTACTCCATCGAGAACTCGACTTTATCAAATTGGGATTGCAAAATATTATCAAGACATTAATGAGGAATTTGAGATTTATGGAGAAATTGGTGAAGTTTGGGAGTTGTTTGAACATGGAAAAAATTATACTGCTTTTCTTGCTAAAAAGAAATAATTTTCTTAAAATTTGTATTATGAAGTCAATTGAAGAATTAAACAATAGTAAAGTCCCTCTTGTCATTATTGACAAAAGATTGAACGATTTAGACAATTTTGTGCTATTTCCTGAAAAAGTAGAAATGGCAAAAAAAATTATTGCTAAAGTTGGTCTGCCTAAACAACCGCACTACAGCTAACATAGTATTTATTAATAAAAGGTGTGTTTGTAGGTCGTAGTTTTGCGCTCATGTGTGAAAAAGAGGCTTGTATATATCTGTGCTTACTTCTATATTTGTGCATGGAGCCTTTGGTCACCCAATTGGCAAATATGTGAGCAGATGTCTGCTATGTTAGTATAGGACAGCGACCGAAACAAACTGACATCGAAACAAGAAAATATTATATGACGACAAATACATTTGACTTTATAGGTGGGAACATTGGCGAATGGAAAGTTATTAGTATGAATACCGTATGTGGACAACCCATAGATACTGTTTCACACTTAGACATCTTGCCAAGTTTGACAAATAACCGAAACACTGGAATTTGGACACTTACTGGTTTTACAAGCAATGTTCGTTATGCAGAAAAGAACGAACGAGAAAAACTTATGGCTGTTCAATCGGACTTAGGTAGACCTCTGTCAACTTGTGCGGCACTTATTCCAATTCGCAAGACAGAAACTTGGTGGATGATGGCTCAAGACGAAAGGAGAAAAATTTTTGAAACCAAATCACACCACACAGAGATAGGTTTAGAATATTTACCGGCCATTGCTCGCAGACTTTATCATTGTAGAGACATAGGACAGCCTTTTGACTTTTTAACTTGGTTTGAATATGCACCAAACGACTCGGACAAGTTTGAAGAACTTGTAAACTCGTTGAGACAAACAGAAGAATGGAAATATGTGGACAGAGAAACTGATATACGATTAATAAAAGCGTAAAAAAAATGAAATACAGCACACCACACGGGTTTAGCATGATGCGGGGTGACCTGCTTCTATTCAAGATACTGCCTCAGTTTATCTCGTCTATAAGGACGAGATAAACTGAAATCCCGCCATTGACGCCAAGTGCCAAACCCTTGCAAGCAACCCTAAAAGATGACACAACAACAAACGGACAGCGAGTATGGCAACACACACTGTCTCGTCCATCCATTTATGGTTTAGTATTTATATTTCAACTGCTTTTTGAGTTCCAATTGGTGTTTTACCCCTTCTGCATCGCCCGGAAAGCGTTTTAAAAAAATAAGCAAATCGTCATACGCCCCTTTATAATCTTGGGTGCTCTGTTTTATTTTGCTGCGGTAAAAGTAAGCTATTTTTATGGTAGTATCGTATTGAATGGCCTTAGTAAAGTCACTTATGGCACCATCATTGTCAAATATCATTTCTCTCAAAAGCCCCCTGTTAAAATATGCTTCCCCGTTTTTAGAGTCGTTTTCTATTTCTTTGTTAAATTCCTGCATGGCTATTTGATAATCTTCTTTGTTGGAGTTGGTTTGATGATGGTGAAACGTTTTGGGCACAAAATTGGGGTTAATAGCCATAGCTTTGTCAAAATATTCTTTTGCTTGCCTAAACAAACGTAGCTCCAAATATATATCTCCCAACGTCTGATATGCTTCAAAATGCTGAGAATTATAAGAGAGTGCACTTTCTAAGTCTTGTATGGCTCCTTTGGTACGCTTAAGCCTCCATTCGCACCGTGCACGGTAATAATAGTACTCTGCATCATGAGGATTGATAATGACGGCAGCATTAAAATTATCAAGCCCTCCATTATAATTGCCCAGTTCCAAATAGGCTTTTCCTCTGATAAATAATGCTTTATCCCACTCTGGTTTTATTTTTAGAGCATCGTCTAAATATTTGATACACAATTTGTAATTGGCCACCTCAAATGCAGCACTGCCTTTTTCAAAGTTTTCTGACGGCGATTGTGCGTGCAGGGTTGTGCTACAAAACGTAATGATACACAAACCCAATACTGTGCAAATGTTAATACCTCTTCTACTCATTATTAAATAATTACCAATAATATTACAAAAATATAATTATATTTTAATAGTAATAACTTAACTTGAAAATCTGAATAACTTTTTGTGATAGTGCAAAGTACACATCTCAGGACTTGATATTTATTTTACCTCCCACTCTTTTGGTTTGAAAGTTTTTTTGTTATTCACAATTTTAACGGTATCTCCGCTTGGTTTTAGTACGAATAGCCCTTTGTTTTCCGCGTATTT
>JANRIG010000007.1:0-13047 GCA_033765235.1 Cytophagales bacterium
CCCATTAAGGTTAGGGTCTTTTACAGCAAAAGCAGCATACACCCATGTAGTATCCCACATCACTGCAAAAGTACAAGTAGTGTTGTACACTCCAGGGTAGGGTTGAGGTGGAGTAGGCTCAGGTTGTGCAAAGTCTGTACCTGAGTCATTTTTATTGATTCTATTACCTGTAAAGTTAGGAAATGTACCTGTATTAGCACCACTCACTGTGAGGTAGCCACCGAGTGTTTGCCACTCAAGCTCACTCAAATATCCGTCTATTTGTATGGTACTGTTTACATATTGACCTGTAATACTTAGGTTAAGATTGTTAATCACAGACCCTTGCGAAAACAAATCAAATATTTGTAAAATCAGGAAAATTTTTACCAATAATTTCATGCGTATATAATGTTAATTATTCGAGAATAAATTATACTATTTTCACAAAAGTATTAGCTTATAAATAATAATGTACAATGTAGTGTAGTGTAATTTATATAATATTAGTACATAAGTTGCACTTTAATAACATTTAAATTTTAATTAACTATTTCATTAAAAGACAGTTAAAAAAAATATTGTTATTAAAACGTAGCTTTGTTTTATTTATTAGAATAGTACAATTATTTAGTAATATAATTTGCATTAATGATATTGACAATTAGGATATTCTCCATAATTATCTAATATTAACATACATATCAAAAAATAATATACCTTTGAAAATTATTTCTTGTAAAAAGGTATAACTATTAGGATAATGAGCAAAAATATAAAAATAGGAATGTTCGGTTTTGGAGTAGTAGGGCAAGGATTATACGATGTACTCAATAAAGCCAAAGGTATCAAAGCAGATGTATATAAAATATGCGTAAAAGACCGTAATAAGAGAAGAAGCATTCCAGACTACCATTTTACTTATGATAAAGATGATATACTTACCAACCCCGAAATAGATGTAGTGGTGGAGCTCATCAATGACTCTGAAAAAGCATACGAAATAGTGACTACTGCCCTCAAAAATGGTAAAAGCGTAGTGAGTGCCAATAAAAAAATGATTGCTGAGCATATGGTAGAGCTGGTAGAGCTTCAGCAAAAATATAATGTATCTTTATTATATGAAGCATCATCGTGCGGGAGCATACCCATCATAAGAAACTTGGAAGAATATTATGATAATGAATTACTTTACTCTGTAAGCGGGATATTTAATGGCACATCAAACTTTATATTGACCAAAGTGTTTTCAGAAAATATAGGGTATGAAATAGCTCTGAAGCAAGCGCAAGATCTGGGATTTGCAGAAACAGACCCTACCTCAGATGTAGATGGGTATGACCCTAAATATAAACTTTGCATCATAGCCTCACACGCCTATGGCATATTTGTAGAGCCTACATTAGTTTTTAACTACGGCATACGCCATTTGTCAAAGTTTGATATACAATTTGCCAAAGAAAAAGGCTATAAAATAAAACTTGTACCTACAGCAGCAAAGCTAGACAATAAAAAAGTAGCCATGTTTGTGATGCCTCGTTTTGTGACACCCGAAGATAACCTGTATGATGTAGATAATGAATACAACGGAGTAACTGTACAAGCAGCATTTGCTGATGAGCAGTTTTTCTACGGCAAAGGTGCCGGCGGTCACCCTACAGGGTCTGCTGTACTATCAGATATATCTGCACTTACTTATACATATAGGTATGAATACAAAAAATTTTTGCAACAAGAAAAATTACAATATACTACCGAAGTAGAACTTGAAATATATGTAAAGTACACCAATATAAATGACCTCAAAAGCTTAAAATTCATAAATATATCTGAAAAATATTTTAGCAAAAATTATAACTATGTGATAGGAAACATTATACTTACAGACCTTATTAAAGCCAAAGAAATACTCACAAACCGTGATATATTCATCGTAAATACAGGCAAAGCACTCAAAGAAATTAAAAAAGACATATCTAAAAAATCTATTGACGAAGCTATTATGCTTTGACTGTGAGCATATTAAAGGGGTTAATAAATTTTTTTCAGAATATTTACTACTAATAAAAATCTGTTATATATTTGCCCGATTTCAATTTATATATAAAATTTAACAATAATTTAACATTCAATATCAAAATATCTTATTTGATTTGCATAGAAAAATAACCAACCACTCTTAAAATGGAAAAAAATAAAAAAGGATCATCACTCGGTCAAATGTTCGCAGGACTCACTATTGTAGTATGTCTCATAGTAGGTCATTTAGTATTTCACCTCATATTGGGCGACGGCAGCAACTTTGAAGGCGGCGACAATATGAATCACCCGCTTCCCGGCAACTTCCTGGGTATAGTGTACAAAGGTGGGTTTATAGTACCCATACTAATGTCATTCTTTTTGATAGTACTTACAGTATCTTTTGAAAGATATTTCACACTCAACAAAGCCAACGGCAAAGGCTCCATAGAAAATTTTGTACACGATGTGCGCAAAAAACTTTCGAACGGCGATATAGATGCCGCGCTAAAATCTTGCGATAAACAACAAGGCTCAGTAGCCAATGTAGTAAAATCTACTTTGGAAACCTATAAAGAAATGGCCCATGCCTCAGGCCTTGACAAAGACCAAAAAATAGCAAATATTCAAAAATCTACAGAAGAGACTACCTCTTTGGAGCTCCCCATGTTGGAAAAAAATCTTTCTATACTCTCTACGCTTGCCTCAGTATCTACATTGGTAGCACTATTAGGTACTGTATTAGGTATGATACGCGCTTTCGCAGCTATGGCCCAAGCAGGTGCCCCTGATGCCACTGCCCTTGCCAATGGTATATCAGAAGCCTTGATTAATACTGCCATAGGTATAGGTACTTCAGCTATTGCCATCATTTGCTACAACTTCTTCACCAGCAAGATTGATACGCTCTCATATAGCATAGATGAAGCCGGAATGTCAATAGCCCAAACATTCTCTGCTACTCAAAAATAATATTATTACGGTGATTATCGTTTAATAGTCACCGTACTTATTATATATACATTCACATATTATAAAGGTATCATATGCCCAAAGTAAAAATTAAGCGCAAAGGTGTATCACTCGACATGACAGCCATGTGCGATGTAGGTTTCTTGTTGTTAACATTCTTTATATTAACCACCAAGTTCAAACCCAATGAAGCCATCACCGTAGATACCCCTACCTCCATATCACAGACCAAACTGCCGGAGACAGACATTATGCTCATACAAGTGAGTAAAGAAGGCAGAGTGTTTTTTGGTATAGATGGGCAATACAACCGTGTAGCCATGCTCGAAAAAGTAGCCGGCGAAAAAGGATTGCAATTTACAGACAGACAAAAAAAGGCATTTTCATTGATGGACAGCTTTGGAGTGCCATTATCAGGACTTAACAGTTACCTCAATATGGAGCCTGCCGAACGTGCTAAAGTAGAGCAAACGGGCATACCATGTGACTCACTTACCAATGAATTGCAATCATGGGTGCTTCAAGGAAGATATTCGAACCCAAAAATAAGAATAGCCATCAAAGGAGACAAAGGGGCAGACTATAAAGTAATAAAAAATGTAATAAATACATTACAAGACCAAAATATAAATCGTTTCAACCTAGTTACAGGATTAGAAGCAAAACCCAAAGAAATTTAATACATAAATATTAACCATATAATTTAGAATACTATGGCAGAAATGGCAGAAGATGGCGGAGGCCACGATAAGAAAGGGAAGAAAAAGAAAAAAGGCTCACCAAGAGTAGATATGACACCTATGGTAGATTTAGCTTTTTTGCTTATCACCTTCTTCATGCTCACTACCACAATGAACAAGCCACAGTCTATGGAGCTAAATATGCCCGACAAGACAGAGGACAAAGAGCAGCAACCCACCAAAGCCTCGCACTCACTCACAGTGCTGCTCGGCAAAAACGATGTAGTGTATTGGTATGTAGGCACTCCTGACGAAACCAAGAAAAATGATGCCTTAGAAAAAACAGACTTTTCCAAAGATGGCATACGCAAAACTATATTGCAACAAACGTCAAACATGGGAGTAAACGAAAAAGGGATACCTAATATAGTAGTTGTAATCAAAGCCATGGATGAATCAAAATATAAAAATATGGTAGATATACTTGACGAAATGCACATCACCAACTCCAAAAGGTATGCCATAGTGCCTATAGAAACCGTGGATATAGAATTAACCAAAAAATTTGATATATAAATCATGACCGATTTACTCTTAAAAGACTCATGGGTAGAAATAGTGTTTCAAGGCAAAGACAAAGCCTATGGAGCCTATACAAACCGCAAAGAGTACGTACAAAATATAAACAAGGCCTTGATATTGGCATGTGTGCTATTCTCATTCTTTGTAGCATTGCCGCTCATCATGTCTAAACTTGACTTTGGTCCAAAAGAAGAAATAGAAAATGTATCTGTCAATTTAGAGCTATTGCCTCCACCTCCGGTAGACCCCAAAACTCCACCTCCACCTCCTCCACCCAAAATTGAAATACAAAAAGTAATAGCTTCGGTAAAATTTTTGCCCCCTAAAGTAGAAGAAGACGAAAAAGTGAAAGATGAAGACCCACCTACCCAAGAAGAGCTTAAAGATGTACAGATAAGCAGCAAAACCCAAGAAGGTGAAAAAACTGAAGTAGATGTGATACAAGAAACCGGACCTGCAGTGGTAGAGACCAAAGAAGAAGTATTTTTGGTAGTAGAGCAAATGCCGGAGTTTCCGGGTGGCACTGCAGCCATGCAAAAATTTATTGCACAAAATATAAAATACCCTAAGCAAGCTGCCTCATTGGGGATAGAAGGTAGAGTAATAGTATCGTTTGTGATAAACTCTGAAGGTAAAATATCTACTGTAGAAGTATTGAAAGGCATAGGCAGTGGCTGCGATGAAGAAGCCATAAGAGTAATACAATCTATGCCGGGATGGACACCAGGCAAGCAAAATGGCAGACCTGTGTCAGTAAAGTTTACAGTACCTATCAAGTTCACTCTGAACTAATCTGAAATCTGCTTTAGGGAATATTCTTACAAAAACATACACATAATAAGTACCTTAACTGTACTTACAGCAAAACTCATATAGTATAATTACGTTAATATAAAAATAATACAGCAATATAAATAAAAGTTATTGTTGAAAATAGTATATTAATGTGCAAATTTGTAAGTATGAATAGAACATTGATCTATATATCACTTTTAGCTTTATTACACATTACTACAGCCTTTACTCAGCCTGATGCTCAGACTTACTATGAGTCAGGAATGAAAGCAGCCAAATCAAAAGATTATATCAAAGCCATAGGAGAGTTTACCAATGCGGTAACTATGCGTGCCAATTTTGCAGACGCTTACATGGAGCGTGCTAAAGCTAAAATACAACTGGGCGAAGAAATGGGCTTTGTAAACTCTGAGGCTTGCTCAGACCTGGTACTATCGCTGCGATACGGCCATAAAGATGCTGCCAATATGCTCGAAAAATATTGTATGGGCGAATGTTTTGACACTAAAAATGCTTTTCAAGACCCTGAAATGGTATTTTGTGGCGACTTTAGTAATAAGGTACTTGCAGACCTGCCTGATAATATAAGCCAACTTACCAATATTATAAAACTCAACTTATTTAATAATAAAATTACATATTTTTCTGATAAATTTTCACCGCTATATACACTCATATCGCTAGATCTCAGCAGCAATAAAATAACCCAAATCACCCCTACAATATCCAAACTTACACTGCTCAAAGAATTAAATCTTAACAAAAATATGATAGCTGAGTTGCCTAATGAATTTGGCAATCTGCAAGAGCTCAAATACTTATACTTGCGAAGCAACTATATCACAGAGTTGCCCAAATCTGTGGCCAAGCTGAAATCGTTAGAAACATTGGATCTGTCGCTGAATAAACTCACTACCCTACCCATAGAAATTGCAAATCTCAAAAATCTGAAAACACTTATATTGGTAGGCAATGATATACCGAAAGAAAAACAACAAATTATCTCATCATTGTTGCCACAGACCAAAATATATTTTGAATAAATAAGTAGATACTTTTACTATAAAAAATCGTAAATATAATTATTTAACTATATCAGATACCAATACTGAAGTACATGATTTCGCGCACACAATCTTCAAATGTGCCGGTAAATATACACCTGAAATCTATGAATGCACTATATGTAGAATCTCTGTTATCTATTATTCTTGCCATTTTGTATTAATTTTATACAAATTTATACTAAAATAATTATATTATGTTGCATTTTATAAATAATTTTTTTACACAATAAGTATATATACTCATATAAGGCATTCAGTACTAATGCAATAGATAATAAATTATAAGTGACAAAAAAAATAAATATTATATATCTATTGTAGGTGAATAAATTAAAATCATTGATATTATTTTTTCTTCACCAAAGCCATAAAAAAACCGTCATAGCCTTGCGATGGCCATATAGTTTGCTGCTTGACAAGTTCAAAATTACTGTTATTTTCCAGAAACATTTTTATTTGATGCTCATTTTCTGACGGCAAAATGCTGCAAGTGGCATACACCATAAGTGCGCCGGGCTTAAGCATAGTATGATATTTATCTAATATTTCTTGTTGCAAAGCTATGGTATCATTTATGCTTTTGTCTGTAAGTTTCCATTTTGCATCTGGGTTGCGCCGTAGCACTCCAAGCCCTGAGCAAGGTACATCAAGCAGTAGTCTGTCTGCCATGCCTGCTAACCTTTTTATGTTTTTGTAGCCATCAATCAATCGGGTTTCTATGTTATATACACCCGCACGTCGAGCTCTTTTTTTGAGTTCATCCAGCTTCCATTGGCTCACATCCATGCTTATTATTTGTCCTTTGTTTTGCATGAGCGCAGCTATGTGCAGCGATTTGCCTCCCGCACCAGCACATGCATCTACCACACGCATACCCGGATTGGGGCTCAAATAAGAAGCTACTAATTGAGAAGAGATATCTTGAATTTCAAAATAACCTTCTTTGAAAAGTGCAGTTTGAAAAATATTTACTTTTTGGTCAAATACCAGTGCATGTTCTACATGTGGCACTTGAGTTGTTGCAAAACCATAGTCATTCAAGAGTTTTGATTGTAATTCATATATGTTGGTTTTCAGTGTATTAGTCCTTATCACCAGCTTTGCAGGTGTATTTAAGTGTATTACTTCATCAAGCCAAGGCGAGCCTATTTCTGTACTACATTTATCAAAAAGCCAATCTGGAAAAGATTGCATAACGGCATCAGGATATAAGCCGTATTGCTTATTATGTAATATTTGTGCAATATCCAAGTTATGAAACTCTTGCCAATCAGGCAAGGGTGTATCTTGCATGGCGAGCCATGTGCCCAAGTATGCCCAATAGTCATGGGTATGTATATTTCCTATATTTTGTATGTATCTGAGGTAGCGTACTATTTCATATATATTTTCTGCAATAAATTTTCTATCTCTTGAACCCCATCGGCTATCGCTTTTAAGCGTGTGCTCTATCACTTTGTCTGTATATTTATGATGAATAAATATATTCTCCAGTGCATTTACAATGGCTTCACATATATTTTTATGCAACTTTGTCATGTGCAAGAATAGTGATTTGAAAGTTATAAATTACTATGTATCATGTAGTAATAATATGTCCTAATATTATTTACTTACCATTAAGGACATAAAATAAAAAGGGAGGCTTTGTATAAAACCTCCCTTTGCAATCAGCATTAAATCTGTGTATTATCTTACAAATAACAACTCTCTGTATTTGGGTAGTGGCCAATATTCATCAGATACTAATTGCTCCAACTTATCTACATGATATCTTATTATATCAAAATAAGCCACTTTTACTTTATGGCAATAGTGCAAAGCTTTGGCTTTGGTATCTTCCATATCATTGGCTATTTTACGTTCCTCCAGCATGGCTTCGCATTTTTCTTTTACTACGCTCACATGCTCAGCTATATCTTTGATGATATCAGTGGTAGTTTTCGCGTATTTAGCATCTATGCCTATGTCTTTAAGTCCTTTTACATTGGTTATCAACTGGCTTTGGTAGAGCAATGCAGCGGGTATTATCTCACATATTGCCAAGTCATACATCACTCTTGATTCTATCTGTATTTTTTTAACATAAGTTTCGAGCATGATTTCATGGCGAGCGTGAAGTTCTTTTTCGGTATGCACTCCATGGTCAACAAATAATTTTACTGATTTTTTGGTCAAATAAAAATCTAAAGCTTCAGGGGAGGTTTTTACGTTAGAAAGACCTCTTTTGGCAGCTTCTTTTACCCACTCATCAGAATATCCATTGCCTTCAAAACGTATTTTTTTAGATGCTTTCACATACTCGCGCAATACATTTACTATCGCTATTTCCTTTTTAGGCTCTTTTTTAAGCTCAGTATCTACATCTTTTTTGAATTGTATAAGCGTATCGGCTACAACCGTGTTCAATACAGTCATGGGACCGGCACAGTTGGCGGAGCCACCCACAGCACGAAACTCAAATTTATTGCCTGTGAATGCAAAAGGTGATGTACGGTTGCGGTCTGTATTGTCGAGCAATATAGGTGGTATTTTGCTGATACCGAGCTTCATATACATATTTTCACCTTTGTCAACTTTGAGTTTGCCATTGTTTTCCAACTCATCTAGCACAGAGCTCATGGTGCTGCCCAAGAAGCATGACATGATGGCGGGCGGTGCTTCATTGGCACCAAGCCTGTGCTCATTGCCTGATGTGGCTATAGAAGCACGCAACAAGTCTGCATGGTCGTGCACAGCTTTTACTACATTTACAAAGAAGGTAAGGAATATCAGATTGTCTTTGGGTTTTGAACTTGGACCTAATAGGTTGCGCCCGTTGTTGGTAGATAGTGACCAGTTATTGTGCTTGCCTGATCCATTGATACCTGCAAATGGTTTTTCATGAAATAATACTTTGAAATTGTGGCGCTCTGCTACTTTTTCCATCACATCCATCATTAGAGAGTTATGATCTACTGCAAGACTCACTTCTTCAAATGTAGGTGCTACTTCAAACTGACTGGGTGCCACCTCATTATGACGAGTCTTTACAGGAAGGCCTAGTTTCAATAATTCTATCTCAAAATCTACCATGTAGTTTTGCACACGAGGAGGGATAGAACCAAAATAGTGGTCTTCCAGCTGCTGCCCGCGAGCGGGTGCATGTCCAAAAAGACTTCTGCCACTCATGATAAGGTCAGGGCGAGCATAGTATAGTGCTCTATCTACCAAAAAATATTCTTGCTCAGGCCCCAAAGTAGGGAATACTTTAGTGACTTCGCTGTCAAAGTATTCTTGCATTACGGCAGTAGCAGCCATGTCTACAGCATGGCTCGATTTGAGCAATGGTGTTTTGTAATCGAGCGGCTCTCCTGTGTACGATACAAATATGGTAGGAATACAAAGTGTAGTACCTACCCCCAAGTCCATCACAAATGCAGGCGATGTAGGGTCCCAAGCGGTATAACCACGTGCCTCAAAAGTAGCACGCAACCCTCCACTTGGAAATGATGAGGCATCAGGCTCTTGCTGTATGAGTGCTGTGCCCTTAAATTTTTCGATACCTGTGGCACTGCCATCAAAAGCACCTTCAAAAAAAGTATCGTGCTTCTCGGCAGTAAGACCTGTCAGAGGCTGAAACCAGTGGGTAAAATGTGTGGCACCTTTGAGTAAAGCCCATTCTTTCATGGTAGCTGCTATTTGGTCTGCCAGCAGTGCATCTATTTTCTCGCCTTTTTCAATACAATATTTGAGTTTTTTGTAGGTTTCACTCGGAAGTGTACGCTTCATAGTATCCATACTGAATACATTCATCCCAAAATAATCAGATATTTTATTGGACGGTGGTAAAACATTGATAGATGGTCGGTTTTGCGCCATTTGCAATGCACTAAATCTTAAAGTTGCCATAATTGATACGGTTTAGAAAATTTTTGATAAAATATGCCTCAAATATATAAAAAATATAAATAAAAAAAATTTTAGGTTAAAAATTTAATCATTTTTTATAAAAAATAGTATTTTTTTGAATAATACCTTGCTTTTTGCAATATAAAACAGGATAAATGTAATAAAAGTATGTAACGAAATACCAATCAATGTATCACAAGTATTATGAACCGAGTGTGCAAGTTTGACAAAAAAGATAAGCAACCCACTCCCCTACCTTATCTCATGCATGAGTTTTTGCAACTTTTTTGCACTAAGTGCCGCAATAAGGGAAAATAATAATGATATTAATACAAATATTAAAAAGAAGCTTGAAATAGTGTAACTTTTGGCTAATACATCTATATATCCGCCTATGGCACCGCCAAGATAGTTGCCAATGGCAGAGGCAAAAAACCATACTCCAAACATGAGCCCCAGCATGTGCGGGGGCGATAGCTTATTAACTGCTGAAAGCCCTACAGGTGAGAGGCACAGCTCACCCAATGTGTGCAACCATATAGCACATACAACCCAAAGCATAGATACACCGAATGCAGATGCACCTTGAGGTATGGCAACTGCACCAATACATAGCACCACAAAACCCATAGCCAATATGAACAGTGCCATAGAAAACTTAGCAGGATTAGAAATGTATATATTATGCTTGGCAAGGTATGTCCACATCCATGAAAATATGGGAGCAAATATGAAAATAAAGAGTGGGTTGAGTGACTGGAACCACGATGCAGGCACCTCAAAATCATAGATGAGTCGGTCAGTATATTTAAGGGCGAATATGCTGATAGATGAGCCTGCTTGCTCAAATGTGAGCCAAAATATAATAGAAAAAAATGAAAGTGTACCTATCACCCAAATTCTATCAACTTCTACAGGAGTGAGGTTTGCAAAAGTGTTATCAACCTTAGTGATACTATCTTGTCTAAGACCAATATTGCCCAATATATTTTGGTTAATATAAAATAATACCAACCCTATCACCATCCCTATGCCTGCAGCACCAAAACCATAGTGCCATCCTACCCTTTCGCCAAGGTAGCCACAGGTGAGTGTGCCTAAAAGTGCTCCCAAGTTTATACCCATATAAAAAATGGTGTATGCGCCGTCTTTAAGGTGTGCTTGCTCCGGAGAGTATAACAGCCCAACCATAGAGGAAATATTAGGTTTAAAAAGTCCGTTTCCCAACATGAGTAATATAAGCCCTGTGTAAAAAAAATGTATTCCATGCAAAGCCAAGCTGCCATGCCCCATTGCCATGATGAGAGCTCCCATAAGAATGGCATTGCGCCTTCCAAAATATCTATCAGCTAAGTAGCCCCCCAATAGCGGGGTCACATATACCAATCCTGTATATATACCATAAAGTTGCCCTGCTGCCTGGCTACTCCAGCCTAAGCCATTTTTGGATACATCGCTTATTAAATATATGGTGAGCAACGCCCTCATGCCATAGTAGCTGAAGCGCTCCCACATTTCGGTAAAAAAAAGTAAATACAGTGCACGCGGATGTATCATGAATTGAGCAAAGTGATTATTCCATTATATTCTTTCACATATGAAGTGGTATCATTGTCTATGTACATGAAACTGTCAAGGTCTATATAGTCGGCCTCTGAAGCCAAATGCATGGCAAGTGATATAGCCAGTGTGCTTTCTACCATGCAGCCAATCATGATTTTCATTCCAAATAGTTTGGCTTCTTTTATCATTCTCATGGTTTGCATGAGCCCCCCGGACTTCATGATTTTGAAATTGATACCGTCAAATTGGCGTTTTATCTTTACAAAATCAGGATTATGCATGGCAGACTCGTCGGCAAATATAGCAAAAGGGCAATTTTGTTTGATAAAATAATATTCTTCGTCCATATGTTGAGCAAAGGGCTGCTCTATGAACTCTATGTTAATGTTTTGCACCGCATCCATAAATTTATAGAATGATTCGCCTGTTGTAAATCCTTCGTTGGCATCTACTATGATAGGTTGGTCTGTGATATTGTGTGCTTCTTTTAATATGCTCAAGGCATGCTCTTCATCTACTTTGAGCTTGATGTATTTGAACCTGTAGAGGTTGTGGGTCAAAAAAAACTTGTGCATTTCAGAGACATTCATGAGTGGCACACTGAATGAGGTATTTACCTCCTTTACAACCTTTGTAGAGAGGTATTTGTGGAGGTTGGTATTATTTTTTTTACAATAATAACTAATATATGCACACTCTATTCCACATCTTAGGCTTTGGGTAATTTGGTATGATTGCAGCAAATTTATAATATCCTCATATTTTTTTGCCAAAGGCAGCCCGTTTTCTAATAGTTTGGCAAATTCAGAGAGTGTTTTTTCGGGAGTTTCGTTGTATCTTAAGTTGGGTGCCACTTCACCCATACCTGTATAGTTAGCATCTGATACTTTTATGTAAAAATTTGTCTTAGTGTTAGATGTGCCTCGAGAGATAGTCCAAGCATATTTGAGATGTAGCGATACCTTTTCTATGGTCCAGTGTAACATGTGGTAAACATAAAAAATATTTCATTTATTAATACAATTTAAAAATAGTTTTTTAAATTTGCAACCCGCTTGTATTTAATATATGTAAATACGGCATATATGCGGAAGTAGCTCAGTTGGTAGAGCACGACCTTGCCAAGGTCGGGGTCGCGGGTTCGAGTCTCGTCTTCCGCTCATAAGTAAAAGCTTAGTTGAGTAAATTGTTGTCCAACTAAGCTTTTTTTCTTTGTCATATTGCCGAGGTGGTGGAATAGGTAGACACGCAAGACTTAAAATCTTGTGGCCGCAAGGCCGTGCGGGTTCGATTCCCGCTCTTGGTACTTTTGCCTAGTTTAGGATAAAAAAATACTTCAATAATATAGGATTTACAGTACTTTAATGCTTATATAATCCGGTCATTTTGTCTTTCTAAGTGGTACTTCGCCTTTTTTGTTACTCTGTTGAGGTGCCTTTGATAGTATTTTCCAAAGTTCTTACAATTGGCCAGCTGTGCTGATATCTGTACCTTGCCAC
>JANRIG010000012.1:0-72189 GCA_033765235.1 Cytophagales bacterium
AAAGATAGAAAGTATCAAATTTGGGAAAGAAATCCATTAAGTATAGAATTGAGAACTAAAGAAGTAAGTGAGCAAAAGCTAGATTATATCCATTTGAACCCAGTTAAGGCAGGAATATGCCATTCTAGTATAGAGTATAAATATTCCTCAGCAAAATTTTATGAACTTAATCAAGAAGAATGGGATTTTTTAACATATTTATTTGAGTAGATTTGAGGCGAGTTTGCTTGTTGGTGAAGAACACCAACAAGGGCGAAGAAGATTGAAGATTGAAAAATCACCATGTATTCCAGAATTGAGGTTAATCTTACTTAATCTTTACCATCACTGCGTCCGCTTTCACACTTACCACCTCTGCTATTTTTTGAAACACTATTTTGGGTATCTCTATGTTATGGTCGGCAAGCTTCACACTAAACTCTGACGTAACTTTCACATTATCACTTATCAGCACGGTGACACCTATTTTTTTATTTTGCTTCGCTCCGTGTATGTCTACTATTCCATCTGCTTCAGTAGTATATGTGCCTACCTTAGAAGGGTCTATGTGCGTTGACAATTTACCTGCAAAAGTAGAATACTTGTATTTGGCAGATTCCATGTAGTTTTCGTTGAAGTGTTCCTCCATGAGCGATGACTCAAACTTAAATGAGGTATTGAGTATACGCACCACTATAGAGTCATTGGCAAAATTTACAATAGCAGTAAAATCCATGCTTTTACCCTCTATATCTTCCAGTGGTGCCTTGGAGTAAAACGTGATACTTGATTTTTTAACATCGTTTTTGTAAATCTGTGCTTGCAATACACTCACTGTCAGCGCAATAATGAGAACAGTACTTTTAATAATTTTCATAACAATTAATTTAAACTTTAAAAACCCTCGAAATATTAAACCCTATAAGTATGTTACCTTTGAATATGTCTACCTGGGTATAATTCACAAATTGTGTCTCAGCTATGCCTGTACTGTTGGTAAAAAACAGTTGGAATACATGCCCGCCTGTCTCTATATCAAATCCTATGCCTGCGCTATTGTGGTAGCTAATACCATTATTACTGCTAAACTTACTTGCTTGCAAATTATATTCCAATGTAACGGCAGTGCGTTTAGTAATTTTCAGCCTCGAAGCTCCAAGTATTGCAAACTTATGATTATCGTCAGAGTACATTTGCACAAGATTGTAATACAGCAGCATAGGTGCCACTTGCAACGAAAATTTCTCGCTAAATTTGCGAGCTATTATCACTTGATGTGCATACTGAAGCCTATTTGTAAGCTTAAAATCTGTAATGCCTAAGTAATATTTTGACGTGACATAATACACCCCCGACATCCATGTCAAGCTCACAGGCATTTTATTATCAGTGGTTTGCCTTAATAATCTTGTCTTAATGAATGCATCTGTAAGCCCATCAATTTTAGTACGCCCAATCCCTATCATACACCTTCCATTGTAGCTGTACTCCAAGCCCAACCTGATATTAGCGTAGTCAAGTCCAAAAAAAGACTGCAACACATCGTCAGTATTGAGGTTGCCAAAGTGATGGGTTATTCTAAAATCCAATGTGCGGTTTCCCAATGTCTCTATGCTATGGGTATTTATGACACGGGTACTCTTAAATGTAGACTTGGTATACTCCCTCACAGGCTGCTCGGCTTCATTGAGCATGGTACTCATATCTTGCGACATGATATCATTTTGAATCAATATATATAATATGACAATCAAATATTTCATGCTGCAAATATATTTACATATTTCAATATTTTATTACAAAATCAAATACAGACACAAATATTAAGGCCAAATGCATATCCCAATATTAAATAATTGTTAAGTTATCATAAAATTTGCATAAAAAATATACTTCTTATCATTGCGTAATTATATTTGAGGCAAAATATTAATTAGCTTATCTGAAACATAAAAAAAGTATTTATAATTATTAACTAAATTTAACCCCGTTATGAAAAAGGTTATCGCTCTGTTTGCTTACTTATTTATTACATTTTCTAACATTGCCCAAACCGTGAAAATCAAAGGCAGTGATACTATGCTACCTATGATGCAGCTGCAAGTAGAAGCATTTCTCAAAAGATATGGGGGCGATATCAATGTCACAGGTGGTGGTAGCGGTACAGGCATCACTGCCCTGCTGGATGGCAGTATAGACATAGCCATGTCTTCAAGAGACCTGAAAATGGCCGAAAAACTTAAATTTGAAGACAAAAAAGCTGACCTCAAAGTAGTGCAAATTGCTAACGATGCACTATCAGTGATAGTAAACCCCAGCAACAAAATTCTTAGCCTTACCCGAGAGCAGCTCGAAGGAATATTCACCGGCAAAACTGTGAATTGGAAAGAAGTAGGTGGCGAAGACCTCCCTATAGTAGTATATACTCGCGAGTCTAGCTCAGGCACCTATGAGTTTATGAAAGAGCATGTAATGAGCAAAAAAGAATTTTCAAAATCTGCTATATCTACCTCTGCTACTGCACAGATTGTATATGCAGTGAGTCAAAACAAAGCAGCCATAGGTTATGTAGGATTAGCATATGTAGAGCCTATAGTGAAAGCTATATCTATATCTTATGATGGAGGCCAAAAATTTATTGCACCTACTTTTAACAATGCTTTCAACAAAATTTACCCTGTCACCAGACCATTGTATCTCATGTATGGCGGTGCCAACGAAAAACAAGTAAAACCATTTTTGGATTTTGTATTATCTATCTACGGTCAAAAATTAGTCACACACAAAGGATATATACCTCTTAAATAAATTGAACTTAGCCAAACTCAAAGACAAATTTTTTGAGTCGGTCATTTACAGCACCGGCATCATTTCTATTGTAATAGTATTGTTTATTGTATACTTTCTTTTCAAAGAAGGTATAGGTATATTTGACAAGCAACCACTCGAAGAGGGATATTGTGCGGTAGTACACCACTACAACCATGTGAATAAAATAAGCCCGGAGCAAATAAAAAAAATAGTAGAGGGCGACCTTACCAATTGGAAAGACCTGGGAGGCAGCTATGACTCTATATATCTTTTTACACTGTCTGATATTGAATATAAGTTTACTGCCGAAGAACTTGGCGAAAATTTTGAGCATCTCAATGAAAAAATTGCCCAATATGTATCACTAAATACAGGCATACTTGCCATATTGCCCGAAAAATATGTAGAAAAATCTCTTACACGCATTAAACTTGATAAAGTGTCTCTTGCAGGTTTTTTCAATGGGCAAGATTGGTACCCTGCTTCTGCACCAAGTCCGCAATTTGGAGCATTGCCTATACTACTTGGCAGCCTCATAGTAAGTATAGGTGCTATGCTCATAGCCATTCCTATTGGCATATTAGTAGCCATATTTTTAGCAGAACTGGCATCGCCGGCGGTGAAAAATGTAATGAAGTCGGCTACCGAGTTGTTGTCAGGGATACCCTCAGTGGTATATGGTTTTTTTGGCATAGTAGTGGTAGTGCCTTTTATCAAAGACCTTTTTAACCTTAATATAGGAGAGACAGCCCTTGCAGGCAGTGTAATATTGGCTATAATAGCCTTGCCCGCCATCATATCATTGGCAGAAGATGCCATAAGTTCGGTACCCAAAGAGCTAAAAATTGCCAGTCTTGCACTGGGAGCATCACACTGGCAAACTATAGTAAGAGTGATGGTGCCGGCTGCATCCAGCGGCATTATATCAGCATCTATATTGGGAATAGGCAGAGCCTTTGGCGAAACTATGGCTGTACTCATGGTCACCGGCAATGCTGCCCTCATGCCAACTACATTTTTGCAGCCTGTGCGCACCATCACTGCCACCATAGCAGCAGAACTCGGCGAGGCATCCACAGGAGGCTTGCACTATCAATCATTGTTTATACTCGGCAGCATATTGTTTGTCATTACGTTTATTTTTAACCTTTCAGCAGAGTTGGTTGCAGCCAAAAAATAAATATGAAAAAAGAATTAGTACAAAAAATAGCGTTCACATCTATCACCATACTTTCGTTTACTATTGTATCCGTAGTGTTGCTCATACTTGGTTTTATTGTGGTCAAAGGTATAGGTGCCATTAATATAGACTTTTTGACCAAAGCTCCTGAAAACGGCATGATGGATGGGGGTATATTTCCGGCCATACTGGGCACCTTGCTGCTAATACTTGGCAGTGCAGCCATAGCATTTCCTGTAGGCATATTATCGGGCATTTATATGAACGAATACGCAGCTAATAATTGGTTCAAAAAATTCATAGGCATGATGACTAACAACCTTGCAGGCGTGCCCTCCATTGTATTCGGTTTATTCGGGTTGGCCATTTTTGTCAACTTTTTAGGCTTTGGGGTAAGTATACTATCCGGATGTCTCACATTGGGTATCTTGATACTTCCTGTAATCATTCGCACCACCGAAGAGTCGCTCAAGACTATAGAAGACAGCTATAGACAGGCAAGTTTGGCACTGGGAGCCTCTAAGTTGCAGACTACCTTTAGTGTAGTGCTTCCTATGGCATTTCCCAACATAGTTACAGGGCTCATTATCAGTATTGGAAGGGTGGCAGGAGAAACAGCCCCAATTATTTTTACCTGTGCCGCATATTATTTGCCCGAAATCATACTATCATTTCAGACACCCGTAATGGCACTTCCCTATCACTTATATGTGATGGCTACCAGCGGTGTAGACCTCAACGCATCGCGCAAGATAGCTTTTGGCACTGCTTTGGTGCTGATGACCATGGTATTTATACTAAATCTTAGCGCAGGTGCCGTGAAAAAATACATGTCAAAAAAATAATATAATAACTATATGGCAATTATTGAATGCAAAAATGTGAACCTTTTTTATGGTAAAAATCAAGCACTAAAGTTGATAAATATGGATATTGATGCCAAGTCCATCACCGCATTCATAGGACCTTCAGGCTGTGGCAAATCTACACTTTTGCGCACATTTAATCGTATGAATGACCTGATACCCGGTGTAAAAATAGACGGTGCCATAAGCATAGAAAATAAAAATATATATGACACAGACATAAATGTTAACGACTTGAGAAAACGAGTGGGAATGGTATTTCAAAAACCTACCCCATTTCAAATGTCAATATATGAAAACATAGCCTACGGCTTGCGTGTGAACGGTGAGACAAACAACGGCGTGATAAAAGACAAAGTAGAAAGTGCATTGAAGCAATCAGCCCTTTGGGATGAAGTAAGCAGTAACCTCAAAAAAAGCGCAACACAGCTATCAGGAGGTCAGCAACAAAGACTTTGCATAGCACGTACCATAGCTGTAGAGCCCGAAATCATACTTATGGATGAGCCTACCTCTGCACTTGACCCTATATCTACAGCCAAAATTGAAGAATTGGTCAAAGAATTGGTCAAAAAATTTACCATAGTAATAGTGACTCATAACATGCAGCAAGCCACAAGAATAAGCCATAAAACTGCTTTTTTCTACATGGGCGAGCTCATAGAATTTGACATTACCAACAATATATTCAAAAATCCAAAAATAGAACGCACTGCCAACTATGTAAATGGCAACTTTGGATGATATGGCAGTACCAATTGTAAAAGTATATTGGTTGACAATATTATTTTGATTATTAATAAAAAATACTTTTTTTTGTTTAATCTAAGCCATATGCCTATGAAAATAGTTATTATATCATTAGTAATAGCCTCGCTGTCATGTACTTACGCACAAGACCTAATACCAGACGAGCGCATGACCATGGAAGGTAAAAAATGGGGGTACAAAAATCGCTACACCGGTGAAAAAGTGACAAAAGCAATTTATGACGTAGCATATGAGTTCAAAGGAAATTTTGCTATTGTAAAAAAAGGCGATAAGCTGGCATACATCAATAGTAAAGGCAAAGAGATAACCCCTTTTAAATACGATAAAGCTGAAGATTTTATAAACGGATTTGCAAAGGTACAAGTGTTAGACAAACTTGGATTTATAGACAGTACAGGTAAAGAGTTGACAGACATTAAATTTATGAGGCTCAACAATTTTAAGGAAGGCTTTGCCACTGCCTCATTAGATGATCTGGGGCGCACGGGCTTTATTGACAGCAAAGGTAAAATGTCTTCGAGGTTTTATTTTGACAATGCAGGCTCATATAATGAAGGCATGGTGTGGGTAGAGCTTAGAGGCAAAGTAGGGTTTTTAAACAAGATGGGTGACGAAATTATAAAACCTAACTATGACTGGGGCACAGACTTTGTCAAAGGATATGCAATAGTGATGAAAAAAAATAAATATGGCTGCGTAGACCGTATGGGCAAAGAATTTATACCACTCAACTACAACCTTATCAAAAGATACGGACCTGACAGTGCATATATTATCACACTAAACAAAGACTTGAAATATGGAATATATGGCAACAATGGCAAGCCTTTGCTTCCTGAGCTATTTGCAAAAATATCAGACTATCAAAACTATGGGGGCAAATTGTATGCAGCAGTATATCGCACAGTGGATGAGATATTTTTTTACATTGACGATAAAGTAAAATGCGTAGAATTTGACGGCAAGGTATGTCCTGAGGAGTAATTTGGGCACTTTTTTTTGCTGTAAATATTTATAAAGCTACTGCCAATCCAAGTACTGCAAGCGAGGCGGGTTTTGCCTTTAGTACCTCTATGCCAAGTGCTTCTAAAGTAGCCCCTGTGGTTATTACATCGTCAACTAAAGTTACTTTTTTATTATTCAGCAGTTCGGGGTACTTAAGTTCAAAAATATCGCTCACATTATCCCATCTTTGTTCATTGGTTTTGCGGGTTTGTGTTTGTGTATTTTTTTTTCTGATAATAGCATTGTCTGCTATGTTACAATGTAGCATTTGAGCCAGCCCTTCGCAAAATACCATACTTTGATTATAGCCGCGCTTTGCTAGTCTTTTTTTGTGCAGTGGTACAGGCAAAAGTACATCAATACTTTTGGCAAAGTCATTCTGTGCCAATATTTGTCCATACCATTTACCCATTTCACAGATGAGCTCTTGATTGCCTCCATATTTTATTTTTTGCAACATTTTTTGGGTTTTGCCTTTTTTTGAATATTTGAGAAATGCTATGGCAAATTGCAATTGCAACCTTCCTTGTAGCCTGAGATACAAAGGATTATTGGGGGCTTCATGATATTGTGTAAATGGTAATTTGGCTCTGCACAGCGTACATATTTCAGGCTCATGATTGAGTTCTGCGTCACATACAGCACAATACTTGGGATAGATAAGGCTTAAAAAATCATCTATATATATTTTCAGTAGGCTATTCAATGGGTAGATTTTATGAAGGTGTACCTGATAGAAAATGTAAGATAATTGTGATACAGGCCTCTGGTAAATAACAGATTATAGTTATTAATAGGTATGGCAGAGTACAGCCATCTTGCATTTATGGCCCATTCTTCTGCAAGTTTATATTCTATACCTGCCAAATAGGCAAAGTCAAATGTATGCATTACATATTTTACATCATTATACCCAAAGCCGGACATATCGTATTTGGCTGATAGTAAATAGTTTATACACATGCCAAATTGCAGGTGCCATTTTTTTTGTGCTTCATACATGATGGTGAGCGGAAAGTCTATATAATCAAAAGATGATTTGAGAAAAGGTTGAGAAATGGTGGAGCCGGCCCCTTTGATGCTATATAGAATTTCCAGTTGAAATTTCATCTTTTTAGCCAATTTTAAGGTGCCTGCCAACCCTGTATTGATGCCCGGCTTGTTGTATCCCCATATAAAATCTCCATCTACTTGTGCCACATTGAGCCCCAATATTACTTTACCATCAAGACCTTGTGCAAATACAGTACATACATTGATTGATAATAAGAAAAATAATAATATTTTCATCTAAATTTATTTACCTGTGCTGCCATAGCCTCCTACACCTCTATATGTATCAGTCAGTACACTTGTCTGCTCCCACTCTATAGTTTCGTGTTTTGCTACTATCAATTGAGCAATTCTTTCGCCCGGCATTATCACAAAAGGCTCATCAGATAGATTTACTAATAGTACTTTTATTTCGCCTCTATAGTCAGCATCTATGGTGCCGGGGCTATTGAGTACAGTGACCCCGTGCTTGAATGCGAGTCCGCTTCGAGGACGTATTTGCGCTTCGTAACCAATAGGGATTTCCATAAATAATCCGGTGGGTATCAGTACTCTCTGCAATGATTTTACGGTAATTTCGGCATCTGTATTTGCCTGCAAATCAAGACCTGCAGAATGTGGTGTTTGATATTTGGGAAGTTCAAACTTGCTTTGGTTGATAATTTTTATTTTCATTCAGCATTATCTATTAATATCTTGTCAATCTCTTTTTCAGTAAGTCCGGTAAGCGATGCAATGTCATTTTTATTCAAACCCATCTTTTGTGCATTCTTTATTATTTGCAATAAGTTTTCTAATTTACCTTTTTCTATTCCTTTTTCTATTCCTTTTTCTATTCCTTCTTGTAATCCTTTGTTTGTTGCTGTCTCTATGGCATAATCATAAGTGTTTTGGTTATCTCTATCTACTTTTAAACTCATGATATATTTTTCAAACTCAACTCTACCAAATTTTGCAAGCTCAGCAGTCTCAAATGCTTGCACAAATACACTGTCTTTGAATATAACCGGTATGTTTTCACAATCTTCCAAATGCTTAATAAAGTATAGCCACTGGTCTAATCTGGTGATTAGTTGCTCTTCTGTTTTAGTAAAATTCGGCATCTCAAGATATATGTAAGTAAGTTTGTCATAAAATACTTTACCATTTTGGTCTTTTAACTTTATAATATGCAACACATCATTCCTGTCAGCTTCGTTTTTGTAGTCATTAAATGCAAAGTCTAATATACCAATGCAGTAAACAGCTTTGAGATTATGGTTCCAGTAACCTTTCTCCGCTTGTTCTATGATTGGAAATGTAGAATAAAATATTGTACGTTCTCTAAAATAGTTTTGCTTAGCCTTTTGCAATTCTACTATGAATTTTTCGCCGCTTTCGCTTTCACAATATATATCATATACAGCTTTTCTAAAATCATCAATGTAGCCTAACTGTTCAGAGTTTTTGAAACTGAGCGACTTGATTTGAGACTCTTTGGGCAATAAAGAGTTTAAAAAATCTATCAGTATAGGCTTGCTGGCCTCTTCTCCAAATATTTTTTTAAACCCAAAATCTGTAAAAGGATTTACATACTTAGCTTTCATATTGCAAAAATACAAATTTATTGATGTTTATTAACCATTTACGCTAAATTTGCACTCCCTGATATTTGAATACCTATTATTATGAATAACTCTGTAGAACGTAACCAAGCCATTGGTGTGGTGATTATCACCGGCCTGATTTTGGCTTATTTTACTTTTTTTTCCAATACCTCCGATGATAAAAAGCAGGTGGCAAATCCTATAAAAAAAACTATTATTGCAAATAATTTTCAGAACCAACCAGACTCGTCTTTGCAAACCATGCGGGCAGCAGACACTTCTCAAATACCTGTTAGTGAGCAAATAACAACAGTAGAAAACAAAAATTTAGTACTTCGTTTTTCTAATAAAGGGGCTTTGCTAACAGACGTAAAACTTAAAAATTTCAAATCTTATTACAAAGATACTGTCTCTCTTATCTCCCAGGACTATAACAAGTACACACAATCATTGGCTACTGCCTCCGGCAAAATACTATTATCTGATTTGTATTATAACATATCAAAATCACAAACAGCGGATACTACCATAGTCAAATATGAAACCATATTGCCTACCAATCAAAAATTGGCATATACATATATCATACCTCCTGTGGGTTATACAATCAAATACAAAATTGACATTGAGAGTAATAAAAATAGTGATTATGAGCTCACACTTATATGGAATCATATATTAAAACGTATAGAAAAGGACCTGCAAGCAACACGAAATACCTCTACCATCACCTACAGACAGACAGACGGTACCTATAGCTCACTATCCGAAAATTCTACAGATGTACAAGAAAAAACGGTGAATAACCTTAATTGGCTTGCATACAAACAAAAATTTTTCACCACAGGCATAATATCGGACGGCAACATAAGTGCCGCCACTATCAAGTCTGAGCCTGAAACATCAGACTCTACAGTGATAAAAACATTTGCCAGTACAATCACTCTTTCACAAAAAGACATGTCATCAAAACCTACCTTTACACTATTTTTCGGTCCAAATAAGCTATCAGTTGTGCGGCCCGTAGCTACTGATTTTGTAGAAAATGTATACCTCGGATGGCCGGTAATCAACACTATAAACCGCTACACCATAGCCCCGCTTTTTGCATTTTTAGAAAAATTCATGTCAAACTATGGCATCATCATCATACTCATGGTGCTCATTATCAAAATAGTATTGTTTCCGCTGTCATTTAAGGCTTACCAATCTATGGCAAAAATAAAAGTGCTGAAGCCTGAGCTTGACGAAATCAAAGCCAAAGCCGGCGATGACATGGGACTTATGCAGCAAGAGCAAATGAAATTGTACAACCAAGTAGGGGTAAACCCCATCAGTGGATGTATTCCTGTGCTTTTGCAGATGCCTGTGTTGCTTGCTATGTTCAACTTTTTTCCCAATGCCATAGAGCTGCGCCAGCAGAGTTTCTTATGGGCAGAAGACTTATCGTCATACGACTCTATTGCAAGCTTGCCTTTTAGTATTCCATTTTATGGCGACCATGTGAGCCTATTTGCACTACTCATGACAGCATCTACGCTGCTATACACATGGTACAACAGCCAAATGAATGTATCAAGTATTACCGGCCCTATGATGGCTATGCAGTATATCATGCCATTAGTATTCATGTTTGTGATGAATACCATGCCTGCCGGACTTAGTTTTTATTACTTTGTATCTAATATGGTCACTATAGGTCAGCAATACATAATAAAACTTTTTGTAGATGAAAAAGCCATACGCGCCAAGCTCGAAGACAACAAAAAGACCGCTACTACACGCAAGCCCAACCGCTTTCAGCAGCGACTGATGGAGGCTATGGAGCAGCAGCAGGAGCTTAAGAAAAAGTCGGGTAAGGGCAAAAAGTAATTTTTTTTTGACAATTATTTACCCCATTTTTTGCAATCTTATCAATAATACATAAGACTCATTTAATAAATATACTACTATTATTAAGTAAGAATTACTTAAATATTGTCAGTGTAAGCAATTCAGAAGCCTCGTTTCAAGAATAAATATTATATTATTGTTATCCTCATGGTTACTTTTTGCGTATAACAAGTATAAATGAAAAAAATATTACATGTTAGTTATCGTTTATATCATTATATTTGCGTTGAAGTATTTGAAAAAGTAACTTCATCTATTGTGGCTAAATACAAGTGTTTTATACTAATTTTTTTACTTTTAGGCAGCACCAAAAGTTATGAACAGGTACTTGTATCAAATACCAAATCTTACACAAATGCCTCGAAAAAATCAGATAGTAAATTATTAAGTTCAAAAAAAACGGTTAAGAAAAAACAAGGTAGTGCAGGTATGGTGGCTGTGAAAAAAATGCGCCCGATTGGCATTAACCACGACAAACTTACCACCCAAAAGTCAAAAGGGTCAAATAGAGGAGCTACACTTTTTACTAATATCAGAGATATATTTTGTGTATCGTGCCGAGCCGAAAACAAAACCGAATGCCCTGATATTGACAGAAAATCTGAAAATAACTTTGAATACGACCCGGGAGCATCCAATTACTCCAAAGCCAATCTGGTACGCTCCTCCAACTCTGTGCATTTTGATGTAATAGCACTCGACGACATACATTTAGACATTCCTGCATTTAAGCAATTTAAAAACAATATGACAGACTTCACTTCCGATGGTGAGCACCAGTTTCAAGCTATTTTACAAAAGATAGGAGTGTTTTTGGGGGCAAACTATGAAGGCAAAGGTGTGACACTCAATATTATAGGCTCAGCCTCACAGATACCTACCAGTTTTGACCCATCTAAGCCCAACAATAATATAAACCCGGACGGAAGCTCAATATTGGGCAAAACGAGCATTGCCAACAACAAAATGCTTGCCAAAGCACGTGCAGATGAGCTTGCCAAAAGAATAATGGCAGTATTTCCCAGTATCAACATAATGACACCCAAACTGGAAGATATAAAAATTGGGGACACAAAATGGACCAAAGCAGAGCAACATGCCCTTAGCAAAGCATATCTGAAAGGCGATAAGGAAGGTATGATGCAGGTATACGAGCCATTTCAGAAAGACCAATGGGTGAAAGTGGAGTCCAAAGAACGTGCATCAAAAACTATACAGCCTGAGTCTATCAAAATGTATATGGTATCTACTATTCCTCACCTCAAATATGAGATAAATGGAGTGGAAAACACTGTAAAGTCTGTATTTATTGTATCAAAAAACACATATGACCGCATTGGTGATAACTTTACCTTTGCTACTGTACAAGCCAGAGATGAGTTTTTGGATAAAATGAACCTAAAAATACATTATGAGAAAAAAAACAATATCATACGTTGGTATTTGCTCAATGGAGAAGAAGAGATAAATGCTTTTAAAATACAAGATTATGAAACTAAGGTATATACATTGTACCAAATGGGAATAGTGGACAACTTAGACGAAAACATACTGGAGCAGCATATCATAGCTGAGGTCATGAGTAAGCACCAAAAGTAATGGTAAGATTTTTAGAATTATTTTTTTTACTGTTGAAAAAATAGAGACTCATATTTGATATTTTTACAACATGCATATCTTATGAATAGAAAAAACTTTTTAATTAATCTCGGATTATTCACATATGCCTCATTTTTAAGCACTTATTCATGGTCTTTCACTCCAGAGTATGATGAAATAATGGGTATTTGCAGACCCGACACGCTATGCACGGATGAGATAAAGCTACGACATGAAGCCTATGATGCGTTTTATGAAATGTATCATAGTGCCCTCAGGCAAGGTATATACATACATATATCATCATCATACCGCAGTTTTTATGCACAGCAAAAAATTTGGGAAAAAAAATACAAGCAACTTGCAACGAAAGGTAATGTGAGTACAGAAGATATTGTATCAAATATTGTACAATATACAGCCATACCCGGCACCTCAAGGCACCATTGGGGCACAGACTTTGATGCTGTAGATGGTATGGGCTACCTACATGAAAACCCACTTGACACTTTGCACTATAAATCTTCGGGCGACTATGGCTACCTATACCATTGGCTTACAGAAAATGCCCATAAATATGGTTATCATCAGGTATATACACTTGATAATAAACGTCAGGGCTTCAAGTTTGAACCTTGGCACTATTCCTATAAGCCATTGGCAGTAAAGTACTTGCGCTACATGTCACAGATACCGTTTCACACCCTTGACATATATAAAACTATTCCCGGAAGTGAAGTATTTATGAATGAGAATTTTATGAAAAAATATATACAAAGCCACATGATGGGTATCAATTCTCAATTAATGTATGATGAGTAAATGTGAGTAATGAGTATTTTATCTGCCAAATTTTTATACATAAAAAATATATTAATCAAGTAGCCATTACAGATAATATGAAGCAAGTTTTATATTAACCAATTGTGCATTTATCTGTAATGCAGTGATAGTACACCCATACAATATTTCAGCACAGATATTAGGTGGCTATTCTTTCACTACTTCTTTGTCTTTTGCCACCTCTTTGCTCTCAGGAGAGGCATTGTTGTCATCAGTTTCTTTATCCTCTTTGGGTTCTTCGCCTATTTGCTCCATAAATTGTTGATAGGCAGTTTGTTTCTCAAATGGCCGCTTACCTATGAGAGTTACTAAATCTTGCTGAAAAATGATTTCGCGTTTGAGCAGTTCTTGGGCTATTATTTCCAATTGCTCTCTTTTTTCGGTGAGCAGTTTGCGGGTGTGCACATACGCTCTCTCTACCAACTTGCGCACCTCTTGGTCTATGGTTTCGGCGGTAGCTTCAGAGTATGGTTTGTTAAATGAGTAATCGCTTTGCTTGGAGTCATAGTATGAGATGTTGCCTATTTTATCGTTCATACCATATATAGTTACCATGCTGTATGCCATTTTGGTGATTCGCTCTAAGTCACTCAATGCTCCTGTAGATATTTTTGAGAATACTATATCTTCGGCCACCCTACCCCCGAGCGACATGCACATCTCGTCAAAAAGTTGCTCATTGGTGTATAGAAATTGCTCTTTGGGTAAATATTGGGCATAGCCCAAGGAGGCTATCCCGCGAGGTACTATGCTTACTTTTACAAGTGGGTCGGCATGCTCCAAGTACCAGCCTGCCACAGCATGACCGGCTTCGTGGTATGCTACTATAAGCTTTTCTTCGGGCGAAATTATTTTTGATTTTTTTTCCAATCCTCCAATTACACGGTCTATAGCTGCCTGAAAGTCTTCCATATCTATTTTTTCTTTGCCGTTGCGGGCAGCTATGAGTGCGGCCTCATTGCACACGTTCATGATTTCTGCACCAGCAAAACCGGGTGTTTGTGCTGCAAGTTTTTTTGATTCTACGTCTTCTTCCAGTTTCAGAAGTCCCATGTGCACCCTGAATATTTGCTCTCTACCTTTTATATCGGGCTTGTCTATAGATATTTGCCTGTCAAACCTGCCCGGACGCAGCAAAGCTGAGTCCAATACATCGGGGCGGTTGGTAGCAGCCAATATGATTACACCTGAATCTGTGCCAAAGCCGTCCATCTCCACTAATAGTGAGTTGAGGGTATTTTCTCTTTCATCATTAGCTCCTACCGCCATACCTCTGCCTCTGTGGCGCCCAATGGCATCTATCTCATCTATAAATATGATACATGGTGCTTTTTCTTTGGCTTGTCTAAAAAGGTCGCGTACTCTGGCAGCTCCTACACCTACAAACATTTCTACAAAATCTGAGCCTGAAAGTGAGAAGAATGGTACTCCTGCTTCACCCGCTACTGCTTTGGCAAGCAATGTTTTGCCTGTGCCCGGAGGCCCTATCAATAGCGCACCTTTGGGTATCTTGCCTCCTAATGCGGTAAATTTTGAAGGATTTTTTAAAAATTCTACTATTTCTTTTACTTCCTCTTTTGCTTCATCCAGCCCTGCTACATCCTGAAAGGTGATTTTTACTTTGTTGTCTGCATCAAATAATGCTGCCCTTGACTTACCTATGTTAAAGAGTTGCCCTCCGGGTCCTCCTATGTTTGACATACGACGCATCATATACCAAAAGCCTACTGCCAGTATGATAAAAAAACCATAGCTGAAAAGCCACGTCATAAAATCTTGTCTTTGGTCTATCTTATAGCCTATCTGCTTGTCTTTATTTATTGACTTTTGAAGCCTGTCAAAATCATCCTTAAACGAAACCGGAGATATGATTTGAAACCTGTAATGTGGACCTTGTACCAAAGGAAATGGACCACGGTCTTGCAACTCTTCTATATATTTTTTGTTTTTAAGTGCTTCCTCTTTCAAGGTCACCTCCACAGTGCGGTCGTTTACTATCACCACTTCTTTGAGGTCGTGGCTCATGAGCATGTCTTCAAATCTCTTTTGGGTAATCTCTACTGTGGCAGAGGAGCGGGTCACATATACCAATATAGTGAAAAACAGCATTAATCCAATAATAATATAGGTCTGCAAATTTGAGCCGGATTCGGGTCTTCTGTCCTTATTGTTTTTGTCTTTGCCATTGGGCAGTAAATTAGGAAATATAAAAGGTCGTTTTTCTTTAGTATCACCACTCTGCGTTGAAGGGGTTGCCTGCGTGTCAGGATTTTTTATTTTGTTTTCAGCCATTTTTATTCGTTTTTTAGTAAATAATCAATATTTAGTGATTTCAGCATCACCCCACAATTCTTCTAAACCATAAAATTTTCTTTTATCTTTTTGGAATATATGAGCTACTACATCTATGTAGTCTATCAAAATCCATTCCTTATTGGTTTTTCCTTCTTCACTTTTGGGGTGAGTATTTAACTTTTGCCATACTTCTTGCTCCACAGCATCTGATATGGCATCGAGATGTGTGCCGGATGTACCAGAGCAAATAACAAAATAATCGGCAATAGCGTTTTTGTTTTTGGTAAGATTTATCACCATCACTTCCTCTGCTTTCTTGTCTATCATGCCTTTGGCCACTATTTCATGCAGCTCAAAGGTTGATTTTACATTTTTCTTTTTCACCATTTATTATTGCATATCTTGCAATCTGCAAAATTAATAAAATATTATGTATTTGCCATTTCAAAATACATCATTTATCGGAAATAATATTATGTATCTGCCAATATGTCATTCTACTAATGATTACATAAAGGAAAATATAGATAATATAAATATGAAAAACGGCACTATTGCCATAGCAAGAGAGCAAACGAATGGGCGCGGACAAAGAGGTAATAAGTGGGTGAGCAATCCGGGCGAAAATCTTACTTTCAGCATACTTATAGATAACGCATTTGAACATAGCTTTGTGCTCACTCAGTTAATATCTGTATCTGTATGTGAAGTGCTATTGAGCTACAGTATCAATAACATAGCTGTAAAATGGCCTAATGATATACTGGTTGGGCACAAAAAATTGTGTGGCATATTAATAGAAAAGTATAAAAACAAATACATAGCAGGAATAGGCATAAATGTAAATCAGCAGAATTTTGGATATCTTAATGCTACTTCTATGTATAATGAATGTGAACATAATTTTGATATCTATAAAGTACTCAATGAAGTATGTATTAATATAGAAAACAACTTACCAGATGTGCAAAACTTAAACATATTAAGAACAAAATACCTTAATTTGCTATTTGGATATCAAAAACAGCGTACATATATGTATGATGGCAAGACTTGCACGGGTATTATTGAAAAAATATATGACGATGGCAAAATAGGCATGGATATTGATGGCAATAAACTTATATTGGGAAATAGAGAAATAAAATACGTACTATAATGTTGAATACCATAGAAGAAGCTTTAGAAGATATTAAAAAGGGTAAAATAATCATTGTGGTAGATGACGAAGACCGTGAAAATGAGGGAGATATGATATGTGCCTCAGAGCTCATCACTCCTGATATTGTAAACTTTATGAGCAAAGAAGCACGCGGACTTATATGCGTGGCACTTACCGAAAATAGATGTGAAGAACTTGGGCTTAACCTGATGGTAGGGCACAATACTTCGCTGCACGCTACCCCCTTCACAGTATCAGTAGACCTGCTGGGGCAAGGCAATACCACCGGCATATCTGTACAAGACCGCGCCCAAACCATACAGGCTCTGGTAAATACAAACACCACCCCTGACCAACTGGCAAAACCGGGGCATATATTTCCCCTGAAATCTAAAAATGGGGGAGTGCTGCGTAGGGCAGGTCATACAGAAGCAGCTGTGGACTTTGCTCGGCTTGCAGGATTGAAACCCTCGGGGGTGTTGGTAGAAATCTTGCGTGAAGATGGCAGCATGGCACGGCTGCCTGACCTGCGAATAGTAGCCGATAGATTTGGTATGAAGTTGGTTTCAATACGTGACTTGATATCTTACAGGCTTATCAATGAAACACTTATAGAAAAAGAAATATCTGTGAACCTGCCCACCAAGTGGGGCAACTTTGACCTGGTGGCATATAAACAACTTAATACTGACGAAGAACATTTGGCACTCATAAAAGGCGAATGGGCTCCCGGCGAACCTGTATTAGTACGTGTGCACTCATCATGCATGACCGGCGATATATTCGGCTCTTGCCGGTGCGACTGTGGCGAGCAACTACAAGCGGCCATGAGGTTGGTAGAGTCAGAGGGCAAAGGAGTAGTACTTTATATGAATCAGGAAGGCAGAGGAATAGGATTAATCAACAAACTCAAAGCCTACAAACTGCAAGAGCAAGGTCTTGATACCGTAGAGGCAAATATTAAATTAGGCTTTGGTATGGACCACCGTGACTATGGCATAGGTGCTCAAATACTCCGCAACTTGGGCTTAACTAAAATTAAGCTCATAAGCAATAATCCTACCAAAAGAGCCGGGCTGCTTGGATATGGACTGGAAATAATAGAAACTGTGCCTATAGAGATAATTCCAAACCCTCACAATGAAAGCTACCTATTGACCAAGCGCGACAAAATGGGACACAATATTTTGAAAAAATAATAAATTCACGATGATGAAGTCATTTTTTAACCTCCTATGGAGATTCCAAGCCTTGCCTGAAGCGCAATTAATTGCTGCATTGAGCAGAGATATTAATGTAAACGATATGTTAGCAACTTTGCTCATTCAAAGAGGTATCACTAACTATGCAAAAGCAAAAGAATATTTCAGACCTGATATAGCCATGTTGCACGATCCTTTCCTCATGTCGGACATGGATATTGCTGTAGCAAGACTCAATAAAGCCATTGAAAATAACGAAAAAATATTAGTTTATGGCGATTATGATGTGGACGGCACCACAGCTGTAGCCATGATGTACCTTTTCATCAAGTCTATTCACCCACATGTAGAATATTACATTCCCGACAGATATGCTGAAGGTTATGGACTATCGAGGCTGTCCATAGACTATGCAGCCACACAAGGCATAAGCCTAATGATTACTCTGGATTGTGGTATCAAATCTACAGAAAATATAAAATATGGAAATGAAAAAGGCATAGATTTTATAGTGTGCGACCATCATACACCCGGCCTTGAGCTGCCTCCCGCACTGGCGATATTAGACCCTAAAAAATCACATTGCAAATATCCTTACAAAGAGCTCTCAGGCTGCGGAGTGGGTTTCAAACTCATACAGGCATATAGCACCTCACATGGTATAGCTTGGGACAAAGTTGTACCATTTATTGAGTTTGCAGCTATTAGCATAGGTGCTGATATAGTGCCTATTACAGGTGAAAATAGGATATTGACCCATTGGGGCATCAAAATCATCAATGATAATCCATCGCCCGGAGTATTGGCTATTACTCGTGCGGCGGGCATCAAAAAATCGCTCAATATTCACCATGTTGTATTTGGTTTGGCACCGCGTATTAATGCTGCCGGCAGAATAGGGCACGGCAGTGCGGCCGTGAAAATGCTCATATCACCCACCGCAGATGAGGCTGAGCAATATGCCAATATATTAAATGACAACAACAGTTCGCGCAAAGATCTTGATAGCCATATAGCAGAAGAAGCTATAGCACTTATAGAAGCCCAGCCCGACTTCAAAAATCTTAAGAGCAGTGTCATCTGCAAGCCCGATTGGCACAAAGGAGTGATAGGCATAGTAGCATCGCGATGTATAGAAAAATACTATCGCCCTACCATAGTGCTCACAGAGACTCACGGCATACTATCAGGCTCGGCACGCTCGGTAGCAGGCTTTGATGTGTATCATGCCATAGAGCAATGTGCAGATGTGCTGTTGCAATACGGCGGACACATGTATGCAGCCGGCCTTACTTTGGAAAAACACAATCTTGAACTATTTAAACAAAAATTTGAGCAGGTTGTATCTGCCACCATTACCAAAGAGCAGCAAAGTGCATCTATACAAGTAGATATGGAAGTGCCTTTTTCATATGTTAATACCAAATGTTTTGACATAATAAAACAAATGGAGCCGTTTGGACCGGGTAATATGACACCTATATTTTGCACCCGCCATGTGTTGGTACTCCCCAAGTCAGGGGTAGTGGGCAACAATCATCTTAAACTTTACCTCAAAGATACCAACTCAGGCATTGTGCTAGATGGGGTAATGTGGGAAGCAGGCCACCTACTCCCCAAAATATTAAACAAACATGTAGAAATAGCCTACTCCATTCAGGAAAATGAATATAGAGGCAACGTGACCTTGCAACTGCTTGTGAGAGATATCATGTATAAAGAATAAATATATGGTTTATTGCTTCTGCTTATATTATCCCATTTATTAACCATACAATGCTCATTTTTAAATTATTTGCCATGCTGAGGGTTAATTTTGTGCATAAAAGTCAAAATAAATAACACCTGTTAATGTCATGCTGAGTTTATCGTGCATGAGCTATGGGGGATATTTTTAGAGAATTTGCTTATGTCTCATGCAGGCTCTCACTATTTTATATACCTAAAGTCATACCCATCGGGCAGCTGTATTATGAACTGATATATGAGATTTATCACTGCCTCCACATCATCTTTGTGTACGCTCTCTACTGTGGTGTGCATGTACTTGAGAGGCAATGATATAAGTGCGCTTGCCACGCCCTCATTAGAGTAGGCAAAGGCATCGGTATCAGTGCCTGTACTGCGCGACACTGCCGCACGCTGCACTGCAATATTGTTTTTTATTGCCACATCAAAGAGCATATCCAGCACATTGTTTTGTACTGCAGGACCAAAAGTGAGCACAGGTCCTTTGCCGCAGGCTATATCGCCATCGCGTTTTTTGTCGTACATTGGGCTCTGTGAGTCGTGGCACACATCTGTACATATGGCAAGGTTAGGCTTTAGGCGGTGGGCTATCATCTCAGCACCTCTGAGACCAATCTCCTCTTGTACAGCATTCACTACATAAAGTCCGAATGGCAACTTTATGTTGTTTTTCTTAATTAATTTCAATACTTCTGCTATCATGTAGCCACCTATGCGGTTATCAAGGGCTCGACCGGTATAGTACCTGTCATTTAGCGTCATAAATGTGTCTTCAAATGTAATGACACAGCCTACCAATACTCCTTTTTCTTCCAACTCTTTTTTATTAAGTCCTGTGTCTACAAATATATTTTTGAGGGTAGGTGCTTCTTCTTTATTTGCATCACGTACATGTATGGCAGGCCACCCGAATATACCTTTGATGATGCCTGATTTGGTATGAATATTTACTCGCTTTGATGGTGCTATTTGGTGGTCGCTGCCCCCATTGCGTCGTACATATATATATCCTTCTTCTGATATATAGTTTACAAACCACGATATTTCATCTGCATGAGCTTCTATCACTACTTTATATTTATGGTCAGGATTTATGATGCCTACCACTGTGCCATATACATCAGCAGTATAAGTGTCAATATCATTTTTGATATATTCAAGCCATATTTTTTGACCTTGGCTTTCAAACCCTGTAGGAGACGGAGTATTTATATAATTTTCTAAAAAAGTAAGTGAAGATTCATTCATATATTTTGCTAATTTTGTGCGCAAATATACATTCTATTCATTATTTTAATAAATTTTATTCTATATGTACTATTATATATACTACTGCCATAAGTTTAGCGTAATACTTTTTCTCACATGGTATGTGCTCAAAACTTTCCTATTACTCACCAATAGAGAAGAGATATTGTCAAATCTGACTCGTGTGTGCAAAGTACCTGAGATGATTATTAGTTTTCTGTTTTTGGGAAGTGGTATTTTTATGATGTTTCAGTACCCGCTCATGGGGGGTATATTTTATATAAAACTCGCTGCAGTATTTGTATCCATACCCTTGGCAGTGGTAGCATTTAAAAAAAAGAACAAATATTTAGCATCGGCGTCATTGTTATTGCTATTTGTGGCTTACGGCATGGCAGAGATTAATAAAAACACACTTAATAGAAATTTCAAAGTAATAGCAACAAACAATGAAACAGCAACAGATGCAGATTTGGGCAAAACAGTATATACCAAAGGCTGCGCCATGTGTCATGGAGAAGGCGGCAATGCAGCCATAGCAGGTGCAGCAGACTTAAGTATAAGTACCATATCAGATGAGCAAATAAAACAAATACTGCAAAACGGCAAAAACTCTATGCCTAAGTTTAACAATTTGACCAATGAGCAGATGGATGCAGTAGTATTATATATCAAGACCATTAGAAAATAATTTATCATTTAATACCTACTTTTTAAACGATACTTTGCCATAGTACTATAATATTATTAGATAGGTTATATTTTATATATATAAAAGAATAGTACAATTTTTATATTATGGTATAAATGTTCCTGAAAAAGTCAACTTTTTTGTATTATTTTAATATATTTATATCATAAATAGTTGAATTTCAATTTATGTTATTGTATTTATGTTGTAGTATAGTAATTTTGTATTGTAATATTAAACATTACTAATTATGAAAAAAGTAATAATAACTGCATCCATACTCGCACTTGGGTATGCTGCCTCTTGGGGACAAAATGATGCTCCTGCCATGTCGAACTCTCTTTTTCACAGATATATCAATAAATCGCTATATACCAAAGTAAACTTTGCCAATGAAAATGTAGAGGGCCTGTATAAGGTCAAATTCAATGTAAATGAAACAGGAATAGATTCTGTACAAGTAGAAGGTGCTGATAGCAACATCAACAAACAGTTGGAAAAAATGGTGATGAATACGCCCAAATATATAGTAGGCGTGATGCAGCACTCCCATGCAAAAAAATGTATAGTACCAATAAGACTGGTTGTAAGGAAAGATTAAATAATGTAATAAAAACTAACATTTAAGGGGCTAAATGCCCCTTTTTTATTAACTAGTACTAAAAATTATTGACTTCTATAGTATAAAAAAAATTATACGATGTCAATTAATTACCATATATTTTATTGGTTTTGTTATATATTTTCACAAAATAATTTATTCAATAAAATATTTTTTTATTTCAGAATATCGTATTAATGTTGCGTAATATTTATACATTATTTCACCATACTAATTTACAAAAATGAAAAAGAATAACAACAAGTTCATTACAAGTAACATTTGCCTATTATTAATTTGTTTTAAGGTATTTGCACAAGCACCCTTAGTACATTACAGTTTTGATGGAAACCCAAACGATATAAGTGGCAACAGCAATCATGCCATTCCTATGGGAGCTACACTTACAACAGACAGATTTGGAAGCAATAATTCAGCATATTATTTTGATGGATTAGATGATTATCTGGCACTTACTAACCCACTGGTAGCTAATAATTTTACTGATAAAATTACCATATCCCTATGGGTGAATGTCATGGGTAATGGCACTAACTATCCACGATTAGTGATAGGTGGACGTGTAAACGAGACTTTCACATTTTGTTTCATAAGTAATAATGCTAATGAAATAAATGGAATACTTTGGAGACCAAAAGGCGGAGGATATGGTGGAGTAGACGTAATATCGCCTGTAATTTTTACACTTAACACCTGGCATCATTTGGTAGCGGTATATGATGGTACTAAGGCAAGCATATATATAGACGGCGTAAAAAATGTAGAATCAAACACTTCTGGCAACATACCTGTAGAAACTACTTTTCAAGGTGCTGTAATAGGAGGTGAAACACTCGCCCACGAAGGTGGATTTTTTCCCTCATGGTTTAATGGCAAGTTAGATGATGTAAGGGTCTATAATAGAGCCTTACCCGAATGTGAAATATTATCCATATACAATGGTAATAATAGCTGTAATACTAATAATTTGGTAGCCCACTACCCCTTCTGCGGCAATGCCAACGATGTGAGCGGGAATAACTATCATGGTATTGTGAATGGAGCTACGTTGACTGCCAATAGATTTGGCACCCCAAATTCAGCTTACAAATTTGACGGTATAACTAATAATATAGAGGTGCCCTTTACTGAAATCACCAAAAAATTTAGTGTATCAATTTGGTTTAAGCCCGAAACAGGTATACTTGACAATAGCTACTCAGGTCCTATCACATTTTTAAATACTTCAGATTTTCAGGTATTTAATCCTATCATTATGGGTCCTGATTATGGTCCTTCTTTGATTGGCAAAACTGCAGTGTGTACTCGACCCAATACCAGCTTTTCGTACCAAACTTGTGCTTATGAGTCAGAGATTATGCCCCTTGACCAATGGCATCATTTTGTCTATACATTTGACAAAGACGATATGTTAAAAATATATCGAAATGGTGTATTAACAGCTTCTCAAGATGTGAATTATGATGATATTGACAATGTACTCACCAAAATTGTGATAGGAACGGCTGCATGTGGACCAAACTGTGCTTTCAAAGGAGATATAGATGATATTAAAATATATGAAAGAGTACTTTCAGATACTGAAATATTGGCTCTATACAGCGAGTCTGACATATCTTGTTGTGGTGCAATATTAATACCTACTATTACAGGCACTGCAACAGCTTGTGTGAACAGTACTAAAACTTATACTGTTACCAACGTGCCGGGCAATACCTATACATGGTCTGCTGCTGGTGGCACAGTCAGTGCCGCTGATAACCAAGCAGATATCACTTGGGATGCCGTGGGCACTCAATATGTGTACCTGACTGCTGCAAACGAATGTGGCATATCAGCAGATACATTAACGGTAGAGGTAAGCAACACTTGCCCAATCATATCAGGCAATATAATTGGTAGCAGCAGTGTATTACCCGGGGGTACATACAGCTACAAAATATCACCTATAGTGAATGCTACTTCCTATGTCTGGTTGGTACCTGCCGATGCTACCATACTTTATGGTCAAAATACTGATAGCATAGTAGTGCAATATGGCACAGCAGGTACATTCATAGCTGTGAAAGCCATAAACGATTGTAGTGGCAGCTATTACAAATACTTACCAATAACAGGACTCACAGCTCAAACTCCTCCTGCAAACGGCGTAATAAACCTTACATCTATGTGCTCAGACAATCCTGCAGCTACACGCAGATGGAGGGTAAGAAATAATAGTGCAGTGGCATACCTTGTAAGATGGGACGTGGTAGGTGCAGGACAAACAGGTTTTGTATTAGCCGCTCCAAATACTGACACGTTTTTTGAGACACTAGCTGTATCAGGTCCTAATACTACACGTATATGGGTAGGTACTAAACTTGTAAATACCAAAGCCTCCGGAGGTGCTACCTGTGCTACCCCTCAGCCTGCACAATGTTATATATTAGGTACAGGTGGTAGACAAGAAGCAGATATGTATGTAATAAACGAGGTGTCTGCAGACATTAATATATATCCAAATCCATCTACAGGTATCATTAATGTAGCAGGGGGTGCAGTAGGAGATGCAATTCAAATATTTGACGCAATGGGTAAAGTAGTGTACTCAAATATTATTACAGCTGCACGCGATATTGAAGTATCCATAGATATTGCAGGCATATATTTGGTGAAAGTAGGTGCTCATTGCCAAAAATTTGTGATAGAATAATTGTTTTGAAATATCATTAAACCCAAATTTTGCATTTAGATTTGCGGTATTGATGTCAGAATATGTAAAAATCAGTCATCATCTCATTGTTTTAGATGAGATGATGATTTATTTTATAGGTAGCAAATGGTTGATTTTTAAGCGTTTTTATTCTAGTTTAGTAAATTATTATTTTTTGGGCTTAACTCCTATCTTTGGGCATGTTTTTTGAATTAGAAAAAAATGATGCACATAGCAATGCACGCACAGGTACAGTGCGCACTGCACATGGGAATATAAAGACACCTGTATTCATGCCTGTAGGTACCAATGGCACTGTGAAAGGTATACACACCCGTGAACTAAATGAGGAGGTAGATGCACAAATCATATTAGGCAATACATATCATCTTTATTTGCGCCCGGGCTGTGAAGTGATGAGGCAAGCAGGCGGCTTACACAAATTTAACGGGTGGGATAGACCCATACTTACAGATAGTGGAGGATTTCAAGTGTACTCACTGGCCAAAGACCGAAAAATAACAGAGCAAGGAGCTATATTCAAATCATTCATTGATGGCAGCATGCACCACTTCACCCCTGACAATGTAATAGATACACAAAGAATAATAGGGGCAGATATCATGATGGCATTTGATGAATGTACTCCATACCCATGTGATTATACTTACGCTAAATCTTCTATGGAGCGCACACACCGCTGGCTTCAAAGATGCATAGCAAGAGTAGAAACTACCCAACCTATATATGGGCATGAACAACATTTATTCCCCATAGTGCAAGGCAGCACTTACAAAGACTTACGTGAACAATCTGCTGAGTATATAGCCGCTCAAAATATGTCAGGCAATGCCATAGGAGGTTTATCCGTAGGCGAACCTGCAGAAGACATGTATGAAATGACAGCACTTGTGTGCAATATATTGCCTCAACACAAACCCAGATACCTCATGGGCGTGGGCACTCCCGTAAATTTGCTTGAATGTATAGCACTGGGTATAGATATGTTTGACTGTGTGATGCCTACCCGCAATGCCCGCAACGGATGGCTCTTTACCAGTGAGGGAGTAATAAATGTGCGTAATCAAAAATGGACTAACGACCATACGCCATTAGATGAAAAATTGGGAGGATATGCAAGCACCTTTTATACAAAGGCATACATAAAGCACTTGCTCAAGTGCGACGAAATGCTCGGTGCCATGATTGCCAGCCTGCACAACCTCAGATTCTATGTGTGGCTTGTAAACCAAGCTAGAATGAAAATAGAAGATGGTACATTTAGTACATGGAAAAATATAATGGTAAAAAAACTTTTGACCAAATTATAGTATGTGCAATCATGTAAAATTAATTTTATAAATAGTTGTAAATGAGGCAGTAGTATATGATATCACTTGGCGCTACTGCAATATTTATTTCCTGATATCCTGTATCTGTAAGGCAGTAGTGCATCAATACCGGCATAGCCTACACCCACTCTTGGACTACATAATATATCAAAAGGTTGCAAATCATAGCATTGTTCTATCCATATATTGTTGCCGTTGTATAAGTTTTCAAAATTGTATGCTTTAGTAATGCCCATAGCTTGGCTCATAGACCCGGGACCTGCACATAGTGTATGGTCATATTTTTGCTTTTTTCGTCTTGCTAATTGTATATCTATACCTTCTGCAGGTTGCAAAGCCCTGACAAGTACCGCATGAGGCGTATTTTCTACATTGGTTACCACGTTGAACAAATGATGTATGCCATAACACAAATATACATAAGCTATGCCACCATGAGCATACATGGCTTCATTTCTAGTGGTGCGCCTACTGCCATATGCATGCGATGCCATGTCATCTACACCTGCATAAGCTTCTGTTTCTACGATATAGCCTGATGTATATTGACCATCTATCAAGCTGCATAGCTTGTAGCCTAACAGTGATTTGGCTACATTCAGTACATCATCTTGTGTGTAAAATGACAAAGGCAACATCATACACTAATTTTACATTTAATCTTTTAAGTCCTTAAATTTAATATACTATAGCCATACTACCTGCAAACCCACGAGCTTTTTATAACCTTATGTGTTTTCCCATCTCTCAAAATAATGAACACAAAAACAGCACACATACAGTACTGTGTGCCCTTGTAGTATAATGCCAACACAAAAATTCTCATAATAATACAGCATACAAATGTAGTCATTGTTTCATAATCCCATTTTTGGGTTTAATATTTGATAATTGATTTATAATATTGCATTTGAATTATAACTAATCCCCCCCAAAAAAATGATATTGAATAAGTATAGCCGCGTACTCACCCAAGATGAAACATTGCCGGCCTCACAAGCCATGCTCATAGGCTCAGGCATATCGCCCGATGATTTAGATAAACCTTTTGTAGGAGTAGGCAGCACAGGGTTTGACGGCAACCCTTGCAATATGCATTTGGTAAACTATGCAACTCTTGCCAAAAAAAGCATTTATGACGAAGGCATGGTAGGGTTGCAATTTACAACCATAGGTGTGAGCGACGGTATTACCAATGGCAATGACGGTATGCGATACAGCCTACCCTCGCGCGAAGTAATTGCAGACTCCATTGAGACCATATCCGGAGCACACTTTTACGATGCCTTAGTAACCGTAGTAGGATGTGATAAAAATATGCCGGGAGCCATTATGGCTATGGCAAGGCTCAACAGACCATCTATCATGATATACGGTGGCACTATCAACGGAGGCGAATACAACGGTGAAAAACTAAACATAGTATCAGCCTTTGAAGCTTATGGCAAAAAGGTAGCGGGCAAAATGAATCCTGAAGATTTCAAAGAAATTATTAAACACAGTTGCCCCGGACCGGGAGCGTGTGGAGGTATGTACACTGCCAACACCATGGCATCGGCCATAGAAGCCATGGGAATGAGCCTTCCATACAGTTCTTCGGCTCCTGCACGAAGCAATGAAAAGCAAAACGAATGTAAAAACATAGGAAAATACATTTTAAACCTATTAAAAAACGACATAAAGCCCAAAGACATTATGACCAAAGAGGCATTTGTAAATGCTATAAAGGTAGTGATAGTGCTTGGAGGCTCCACCAACGCTGTGCTACATCTGCTGGCTATGGCGCGCACAGTAAATGTACCCTTAGACTTGCAAGATTTTCAAAAAATAAGTGATACTACCCCTATGCTTGCAGACATGAAACCCAGCGGCAAATACCTCATGGAAGACCTATGGAATAATGGAGGTGTGCCTGCGGTAATGAAATATATGTTGCAAGAAAATATGCTTCACGGCAATTGCCTAACTGTGACAGGGAAAACACTCTCACAAAATCTATCAGAACTGAGAGGCCTGCCCGAACACCAAAAAATACTTCACCCTATGAATAATCCTATCAAAGCCACAGGGCACATACAAATATTATATGGCAATATTGCTGTAAGAGGTGCTGTGGCCAAAATCACAGGCAAAGAAGGTGAAATATTTGAAGGACCTGCTATATGCTTCAACAGTGAAGCAGAGCTCAATGATGGAATAGCTACTAACAAACTCAGAGCAGGGCAGGTAGTAGTGATAAGATATGTAGGTCCAAAAGGAGGTCCGGGTATGCCCGAAATGCTAAAACCTACATCTGCCATAATGGGGTTGGGGTTGGGTGATAAGGTGGCACTCATTACAGACGGCAGATTTTCAGGAGGCACACATGGGTTTGTAGTAGGGCATATTACCCCCGAGGCTATGGAGGGCGGTGCACTGGCACTGGTACAAGATGGCGACATCATAAGCCTTGATGCTGTGAACAATAGTATAAATGTAAAACTTACGGACTATGAGCTTGAAAATAGAAGAAAAAACTGGGTAAAACCGGAATACCTTGTGAAATCAGGCTATCTTTGGAAATATATCAAAAATGTGCAAGATGCAAGTGAGGGATGTATCACTGATAGATAATGTATTCAAATCCAGATTACTATTGATATGCATAATATAGAAACTATATTCCTATTACTGCTATTTGTAAGTGTGCTGGCTGTATTTTCGCACAAGATAAATTTTCCTTTTCCTATATTATTGGTATTGGCAGGGTTAGCAATAAGCCTTGTGCCCGGATTGCCAGTGATAGAACTAAAACCTGAAATTGTATTTTTACTTTTTTTGCCCCCTCTTTTGTATAGTGCTGCTTGGAACACCTCATGGAAAGATTTCAAAGCAAATTTAAGACCTATATCGCTGGCAGCCATAGGGTTGGTGTTATTCACCACTTGCTTGGTAGCATGGGTAGCACATACTTATCTGCCTGGTTTTGGCTGGCCTGAAGCATTTCTGTTGGGAGCCATAGTAGCCCCGCCCGATGCAGCCGCAGCCACTTCAGTCACCAAAGGGCTTGGATTGCACCCGCGCACCATCACTATCATAGAGGGTGAAAGTTTGCTCAATGATGCCTCTGCACTCATAGCTTACAAATATGCACTTGCGGCATTGGCCACCGGCAATTTTATACTTTGGAAAGCAGGTGTAGACTTTGTATGGGTGTCTGCAGCAGGTATTGTTATTGGGTTAATTGTGGGCTATATCTTGTATTTGGTACATAAATTTATAGTAGATGACCCGGTGATGGAAACCGTATTAACATTATTAACCCCATTTTTGTCTTATATTTTGGCAGAACATCTGCATGTATCAGGAGTATTGGCAGTGGTGGTAGCAGGACTGTTTTTAAGTTCTAAATCATCCAAAATATTTTCACATTTTACAAGGTTGCAAGCAGTTTCGGTATGGAAAACCGTAATTTTTATATTAGAAGGTATGGTGTTCATTCTCATAGGCTTACAGCTTAGGCAGGTTATAGTCACCATTCAAGATTATGAAATTACACAATTAATTGTATATGGGTTAGGTATAAGTTTCGTAGTTATGCTATTGAGGTTTATCTGGGTGTTTCCGGCAGCATATCTGCCGCGGTGGCTAAGCAAAAAGATAAGAGAAAGAGAAAAAACATTTAGCTACAAATATGTTATCATATTTTCATGGGCCGGTATGCGTGGCGTGGTTTCTATAGCAGCAGCAATGGCCATTCCACTTACATTAGCTTCAGGTACAGTATTTCCAAATAGAGATATTATCCTATTTCTCACCTTCAGTGTAGTGATTTTTACATTAGTATTTCAAGGTCTCACATTGCCATGGGTAATAAAATGGTTAAATGTAAAGCCATATTCGTCAGTAGAAGAAGAAAATATCATTAGGCGTAGGGTAGCCTCAGCAGCCATAGTATATATAGAAGAAAACCTATCTATGGGTGAGCTCACAGAAGATATTTTGGCCAGAATAAAGACAAAATATGAACTGAGAATAGACAAACTCTCTCAGACAGAGATAGTATTAGACAATGGTGCAGTTCACAATCAGGCAGACCGTATATTTCATTTGTTTAATACAGCACAAATAAACCTAATAAAGACAGAACGTGAGGTTTTGGAAAAGCTGCGAAATGATGGCAGTGTCAATGAAGAGGTGTTGCGCAAACTGGAATATGAGCTTGACCTTGAGGAGGCACGTCTCATGTTGGAGCGTCATTCATAACAAAGATTATAGTTGTATTTTTGCCTTTTTATTTACAGGTAATTTTATCAGCCATGTAATATTTATGTAATATAGATTGGTGCGCTCACCGGCATCGTTATTTACCCATGTGATATACATAGGTCCTGCTTCAATATTTCCCATATGAGGGGTATTTATGCCAACTGCTGCCAATGCCCAATTTTCGCTGTAAAAAGCTGCCCTTGGGTGTGTAATGGTAAAAAATACTTCATTATAGATGTTCAAATAAAATGTTTTGTTTAATGCTATATTGAGCCCTGCCAAATATCTGCCTCTCCATACAAAATTATATATATCTGCGGCTCTGTTTTCTATAAATCGCTGGTCGGTACGGAGCCTTTGATAAAGTGTGAATCTACTTGTTAAATGGATGTTATACATCAATTGGGCATGTATCCTATGCTCATTTCTATATAAATTTGTGAAGGGCATCAAGCGTTCATATACATAGGCAAGTGAGCAATTTATGTTATCAGAAATTTTATAACTAAGTGCATTTTCCACATATCCCATGAATGCCTCCGGCTTAGGATTTGTGCTGCCATGGTGTGGATGCAGGGTGTAAAATAAGAATAAGTCATAAGTTATACTTTTGCTCATACTTATACTTATGGCTTGTGCGTGAAACAGACCTTGATGACTGAGAGATTGTGCACCTGCAAGCCCACAAATGAGCCATACCATGCAGCCTGTAATGTACCTTAATGTAAATTTATACCAGAGAAAATGCATACAACGTTTCAGTGGCTATTTGAGCACATCTGTCAAGGTATGCTTTGGCTTGCACAGGTGTGCCGTCATACAGCTTAGGGTCTTCATAAGTAGTAGATATTCTGGCACTTGCTCCCGGAATGAATGGGCAATTTGCATCTGCCTCTGAGCATGTCATAATGGCGCAAAAGTCACTTTTAGGATTTTCGGGAACATCATATATCTTAGAATAACAAATAATGGCGGGCTCTGTGTCGCTGTATCTCACTTCGTAGTGTGGATTGGGGATGTCATTTTGGCGAGATATATCAAATCCTATTTCTCTTAACGCACTTATGGCATTGGGGTGAAATGCGGTAGTCTCTGTGCCTCCGGAGTAGGTATTTATATGATGTATGCCGTAATATTCTGATGCTACCTTGCCCCATATTTGCCCCATGTGGCTGCGCCGAGAGTTGTGCGTGCACACATAGAGCAAATGTGCAGCCTTTTTGCTATTTATTTGTATGCAAATATATTCGCTAAGTTTTTGCAACAATATTTTTCTGTGCTCAGGTATTGAGCCAAAGTTGTTTACAAATGTTGAAATATGATTTTTTATACTACTATACATTATTATTTGGATTGTATTTTTGCTTTTTCAGCGTATTCTACTAATTTATTTTTTGTAATATTAAACACAAAAAACATTTCAGTAGCTATTTGTAAGCATCGTTCATCATATTTCATAGCTTCTTGAGGTGTATTGTCGAAGTGCTTAGGATCATCATATGGTAGTGAAAACCGTGCATCAGCACCTTCTACCATAGGGCAACTTTTGTCGGCCTCGCTGCACACCATGATAGCACCAAAATCTGACTGTGGATTTTGCTGGTCGTTATATTTTTTAGAATACATCAGATTATTAGGGTACTGACTTCCATAACTTGCCTCCCACTTTACATTATTTCCTTCGTTGTTTGTCATTTTAGACATTACAAATCCAGCTCTTTTGAGTGCTGCTATGGCTCTTTCGTTAAAAGCTGATGCATTGGTACCTCCTGAAAATGACTCAAAATCTGTGACACCGTAATATACAGATGCTACTTTCATCCATATTTGCCCCATGTGGCTGCGCCGTGAGTTTTGAGTACATATCACTATGGCTTGTGTTTTTTTGTTTTGCGATTTATTTTGATATATCCATTCGGCAATTTCGGTAAGCTTTTGTTTTCGCTCATCGGGTATGGAAGCAAAATTTTCAGGTAGTTTTTTGCAATATTTATCTAATTTTTTATATAATTTAGATTGTGCTATTGCCAAGTTAGAAAGGCTTGATGCAGTGATAAAGGCAATTGCAAATACCCATTTTAGTAAATTGAATGTTTTTTTCATTTCAGTATATATTTTTAATATAATCAGCAACATTTATTATTGGTAGAATTGCAGCAGCAAGTGCATGTATCATCACAGCAACAAGCACAATTACTGTGATAGCAATTGCATACCCTAGTATGTTGTATATTCAGCAAATCCGCTATCCATTTTTTGAGATTTATTTTTTTCATAATATCTAAATTTAATTTATATTAATTGCCATATTGCAATATAACGATTTAAAGCAATGTAAAGTTCAATTTTTAGGTTAAATAATTGTTAAATTTATATTATCTTCTACTAATCCTACTTATATGTATAAGATTATGGGTGAATTGGGACCATACATGTAAGTATATGGTTTATTTATAAGTTATATAAATTGCAAATGTTTGGCAACATATAATAGATAAAAGTAAAGGTATTATGTATCTAAATCACTGACTACTTGCCTGAAAGCCTGTAAAAATATATCTGCATCACTTTGATGCAATGCCAGCGAAGGCAATAATCTGATAGTATTTTTATTAGATGATTTGCCGGTAAATATTTTATGCTTGTTCAGCAACGCAGATGACACTGCATCTGCCGGGCGATCAAGTTCTATGCCTATCATTAGCCCTTTGCCTCTCACTTCTGCTATATGTGGCAAGTCTTTTACTTGGCTTATTATATAATCACCCATGGTAGCAGCATTGCCCATAAGATTTTGATTTTCAATTACTTCTAACACTGCTAAGGCAGCAGCACAAGCCAAGTGATTGCCTCCGAAGGTAGTACCCAACATGCCATGCTTGGCAGCAAATATAGGGGAGGCAATGATACCAGCTACCGGAAATCCATTGCCCATGCCTTTGGCCATAGTATAAATATCAGCATTTGTACCTGCATGATCATGCGCAAAAAACAACCCTGTACGCCCATACCCACACTGCACAGAGTCTGCAATATACACAGCACCATACTCATGACATAAAGCACGTATGGCTTGCAAAAATTCGTGGCTTGCCACATTAATGCCTCCTACACCTTGTATGCCCTCTACTATTACAGATGATACCTCATGACCATATACTTTGAAGTACTGTATCAGTTTTTCTACATTATTAAATGGTAGAAATACTACATTATCTGTAGCATTTACAGGAGCCACAATCGTAGGGTTATCAGTAGCTGCTACAGCAAGCGAGGTACGCCCGTGAAAAGACTTACTGAAAGCCACCACTTTTTTGCGTCCGTTATGAAATGAGGCTAATTTGAGCGCATTTTCGTTGGCCTCTGCTCCGGAGTTGCATAGAAATAGTTGATAGTCAGTTTTTCCTGATATTTGGCCAAGTTTTGTGGCTAACTCCTCTTGAATAGGTATTTTAATGGAATTAGAATAAAACCCCAACAGTTGCAACTGCTCTACGATACGTTTTACATAGTGTGGGTGGGTGTGCCCAATGCTTATCACAGCGTGGCCTCCGTACATATCAAGGTATTGTACTCCTTGCTCATCCCACACATAGCTTCCCAGTCCTTTATGTATGGTTATAGGGTATAGTGGATATACATCAATCAGTTTCATATTAATGAAGGGTTAGTAACAATATTTTTTGGAATTTTTATCTTATAAATGGTAAATAATGAAATGATGAAAAACACACCAAGCACCACTATACTGTTGCGTGCACTTCCTGTAATTTGCTCTATGAATCCGTACATGAAAGTGCCCAGTACTATACTAAGGTTGTATAATATTTCATAAAAACTAAAAAATGAAGCAGTATCGCTGATGCCTTCGGGAAGCAACTTTGAAAATGTAGCTCTTGAGAGCGACTGTATGCCACCCATCACCAGCCCCACGGCTATAGCAAGTATATAAAACTCCAATCCGTTGGTCACAAAGTATCCTCCGCCACAGATACCTATCCAAATACATATCTGTATCATAAGCGAAGCAATATTGCCCCACTTTTTGGATATCGCTGCAAATATATATGCCCCTGCTATGGCTATGATTTGCAGTATGAGCACAGTAGCTATCAGGTTTGAAGAAGGCAGATGCAGCTCTTTTTCGGCAAATATGGTAGCTACGTACATAACAGTGAGCACCCCTGTATTATAAAAAAAGAAAGATATCAAGAATATTTTGAGCTGTGGCAATGCCCATATACGCCGTGCCACTTTGCTCAGGTCATTTATACTGTTTTGCATCCATTGCTTGCCCATAGTAGCATTAGGTATGTCTTTGGGTAAATGATAAAATGTATATTGAGCAAATAATATCCACCATACTCCGACACTTAAAAAAGAGAGCCGCGAGGCTAATCCGGGCGAAATATTGCCATACCATGATGGCTGCAGCAGCATGGTAAGGTTGAATATTAGTAGCAATACACTGCCTATATACCCGAGTGTGAATCCTTTGGCACTTATAGCGTCAAACCTGTCGGGGGTGGCTATCTGAGGCAAGTATGAACTATAAAACACCCAACTGCCCCCAAAACCTAGCCCTGCCAATACAAACATGATTATGGACAATGATATGGTGGAAGTCTCAAAAAAGTACAATGTGATACAAGATAGCCCGCCGAGCCAACAAAAAAACTGCATGAATGCCTTTTTGCGCCCACTGCTGTCGGCCAGTGAGGTAAGTATGGGATTGAGTAGCACTATGAGCAAAAAACTAAATGAAAGTGCATAAGAGTATAATACGGAGTTTTTTATATTTATACCTAAAAAATCTATCATGTCGCCTCCTGTGCTATTCACAGCTACATTGGCATAATATACAGGAAATATAGATGAGGTTATTACAAGATTGTACACAGACACTGCCCAGTCATACATGCACCATGCATTCACTATTTTAGGCGAGTTTTTTTCCATATATTATTTATCCAATTGCAAAACTAACTTAGCTTTGCACAAATTTTTATATTACTTTGAAAAAAATACTGATAGTAGTAGGCACCAGGCCTAATTTTATAAAGATTACACAATTTGAAAAAATTTTTGCACAATATCCCGGAATATTTGCATACATATTAGTACACACCGGTCAGCATTATGACTATAATATGGCCGATGTATTTTTTAGCCAGTTGCAAATAAAAAAGCCGGATTATTTTTTGGGAGCCAATACTCAAAATGTGCTCATGCAAACCTCTGATATCATCACTGGGCTCGATAAAATATTGGATGAGGTACATCCTGATTTGGTAATGGTGGTGGGAGATGTGAATTCTACTTTTGCTGCTGCATTTGCAGCACACAAAAAAGGCATCAAAATAGCACACCTCGAGGCAGGCTTGAGAAGTTTTGACAAAAATATGCCGGAGGAAAATAACAGGATACTTACAGACCATATTGCTGACATATATTTTGTGACCGAACAAAGTGGTATGGACAATCTACTGCGCGAAGGCAAGAATATGAAAGATATACACATGGTAGGAAACACTATGATAGATACACTCATAGCATACACACGAGGAGTAGAAGCCTCTCATATATTAGATCAGTACAAATTGGAAAAAGGTAATTATTGTTTAGCAACCTTTCACAGACCATCTAATGTAGACACTGCAGATAGCCTCACACATACCGTGAAACTACTTATAGAAATAGCCAAGATGCACAAAATTATCTTTCCAATACACCCGCGTACGTTGCAAAAACTTAAAGATTTTGGTCTTGAAAATATAATATCAAATCACACAAATATTGTGCTCACAGAGCCATTAGACTATTTTTCATTTCAAAAACTCACCAAATATGCCACTTTTGTACTCACTGACTCAGGAGGCATACAAGAAGAAACCACCTACTATGGTGTGCCTTGCCTCACACTACGCAAAAGTACAGAAAGACCTGTGACAGTAACCATTGGTAGCAACGAACTGTTGCCGTTTAACATAGATAAAATAGTATTAAAAATATCTGAAATTAATGACCATAAGTACAAAAAAGGAACTATACCTCCACTTTGGGACGGTAAGGCTACTGGGCGTGTAGTGGAAATACTCGATAAATTTTTGTAATGAATAATAATATACAAACTTTATATTACTACCAAAGGAAGCCATATATTAAACTTGATAAATACAAAAAACGGTATATTAAGGCAAAAAAAATCATTATAGATTAGCTATATCACCTTATGAGCGAGCACACTACTCAAGGTGCAATAAGGTAATATATTTATAATGTAAGCAATGGGTTTTTTTCAGAGGCAAAATGCTTATACACCATTTTATCCATCCACTTTGGGAAAAATCTATTTAGCCACACTGTGAGCTTGCCTTGGGTGGTAAGTACCAAATCTCTCCGTTTATTTTTTATGGCGTGAATGATATGCGCTGCCACAGCCTCTGCACTCATGATTTTGGCCTCATCCAAGGGCGACTCTTGCTGGGCACTGCCTAAAGCATTGAGTGCAGTATTGCGAATATTGGTAGAGGTAAACCCCGGACATGCTACCAGCACATGCACCCCTGATTGCAACAGCTCTGTACGCAACGATTCTAAAAAACCCTGCATGGCAAACTTGGATGCCGAGTATCCGCTGCGCCCCGGCAGCCCTCTATAGCCTGCTATAGATGATATGCCCACTATCATTCCTTGGCTTTCTATCAGGTATGGCAAAGCATATTTGCAAGTATGTACAGTGCCCCAAAAGTTGGTGTCCATCACCTTTCTGAGCACCTCAGTATCAGCATCTTTGAAAAGAGCACGCATACTTATGCCTGCATTGCATACCACTATATCCAGTTTGCCGTAGGTCTTGTATGCATGTTTTATCATGATACTGCAATCTGCCTCGCTGCACACATCGGCCACCACAGCACTTATGGCTATATTTTGTTGCATCAGTTCAAGTTCTGTTTGCATAAGCGTTTCTAAGCTGCGACCTGTAATTATTATTTTGCATTTTTCCTGTCCCAGCCTCACAGCCAGTGCTTTGCCTATGCCGGATGTGCCACCTGTAATGAGTACTACTTTGTCTTTGAGCATATATTTAGGGTAAATATTATTCAATATTAAGTATCTTTATCTTTTCAGCTTAAAAATTTTATAGCATTTTTGCGTGTTATGAACATTATATTATTCGACGATAAAGAATATTTCCATAGATTAAAACCTATCACCTATACTCGTCCTGTGGCACAGATAAGAGTTGGGATTAAAACTATATATGAAAAATGGGTACCTCATGCTCACACGCTGAGTTATCTTACGCAAGATTATTTGAGCAAAAAATATCCTTCTAATTATGCCCATGAAAATGTGTATGTGAATGGCAGCATACTCCCTGACACAGACTTTGTAGCAAGTCTTTTGACCCTAAAACCAAACTATGCATTGGCAAAAAATGGTCACCTTTTGGCCTATAAATCAGCGTCAAAACTCACTTTACAAGAGCTATGGGGGTTACAAATCTCACCCATTACATATACTGATAAATATACTGCCATACAAAACCTGTGCGATATATTTGTAAATAACGGTACGCAATTACGTGCTGACTTTGAGCATATACGAAAAGGGCGCAAAACACAGATTATTGAAGACCAGTTTACCAAAGCCTATCATTTAGAAAATATATTTATAGAAGAAGGTGTAAAGCTGCGCAATGTACTGCTCAATGCAGAAAACGGACCTATATATATTGGCAAAAATGCTGATATACAAGAAGGAGCTATCATTAGAGGAGCTTTTGCAATATGCGAAGGTGGAGTAATAAACATGGGAGCCAAAATACGTGGCGATGTCACCATAGGCCCATATTGCAAAGCCGGAGGCGAGATAAGCAACAGTATCATGATAGGCTACTCCAACAAAGCACATGACGGATTTCTCGGCAACTCGGTGATAGGGGAGTGGTGCAATATTGGTGCCGATACCAACACCTCAAATCTGAAAAATAATTATTCAGACATAAAATTGTGGAACTATATCTCCAATAAGTACGAAACTACAGAACGTATGTTTTGCGGCCTATTCATGGGAGACCATACCAAGTGCGGCATCAATACCATGTTCAACAGTGGCACCACAGTAGGAGTCTCTTGCAATATATTCGGAGGTGGATTTGCTGATAAATATCTTCCCAACTTTAGCTGGGGAGGTATGAATGAGGGCACCAAGTATGAATTTGACAAAGCTGTAGATGCTATAAAGCGTACCATGAAAAGACGTGAGATGACTTTAACTGATATTGACTTAAATATACTGAGCCATTTGCAAACCTATATATAATGAAAAATTATTTCCAACGAAAATTTGAGCCGTACATGGCTTACCTTATTCTGATGAGTGCCCTTTTTATCAATGGATTTTTATACATGATGATGTTCAAAAAAGGTGAAATTGAGCTATTTATCAATCGCAATTGGAGTCCTGCAGCGGATGTATTTTATCCATATTATACCCATGTGGGCGATGGGCTCACCTTCACGGCAGTAATTGTGATTTTGTTATTTGTCAAGTATTATTATGCCTTGAGTGCAGCCTTGGTATTTGGTGTGTCATCACTCATGGCTCAATTTCTCAAGCGTGTAGTATTTTTTGATGAGGCACGCCCCAAGATATTTTTTACCGAAGGGCATTGGCGCAGCGATTTTCATGTGGTGCCCGGCGTAGATATTCATCATCATTTGTCATTTCCATCGGGACACACTACTACAGCCTTTGCATTGGCCACTTTTATAGTATTATATTTGTTAGGCTCACCTAAGTATTATTTTTTGCAACTTGTATGTTTTGTTATGGCACTGTTTGTAGGTGTGTCGCGTATTTACCTTATCCAACATTTTTTTATAGACACCTATTTTGGTGCTATGCTCGGCAGCATATTTGCAGGATTTGTGTACATGATAGCACACAGCAACACACAATTAAGAGATAATAAGTTTTTGCAAGGCTCTCTCCTTCGCAAGAGTGGTTGATTATCATGATAAATAAAATTATATTTTTCTCTTATCTGTACGCTTGATATACACAAACCATAAAAAAAAGAAACAAGACAACATTACCAACCAATAGCTATTCATAAAGCCATTGAGCATGATTTGGTGAATGGCAATCACTAAAAAAACCACTGATAATGAAAAAATAATTACTCCAAATATTTTCATATAAAATATATTTAATATCTTTTCGGCAAATATATAATACTATTCTACTATGGAAGATAAAGAACTAAAAATGCTTGAGATTGAGATTGACATTTTTATCTATGTTGTCATTGGTATATTGCTATTTTTGGTAATTGTGGCCATAAAAGATATATTCTTCAACAAAAAACAAACCATTAAGCACAATTTCCCGGTCATAGGGCACTTGAGGTATTTGCTCGAAAAAATAGGTCCTGAACTGCGCCAGTATATAGTAGCAAACAATAGAGAGGAGTTGCCATTCAACCGAAGCCAGCGCTCTTGGATATATGCCTCTGCCAAAAAAGAAAATAACTATTCAGGATTTGGTACAGACCAAGATATATATGCCCCCGGACATATTTTCATAAAACCTGCAGTATTTCCGTACAAAGTATCTCATGACCATGTAAACCATAAAGACCCCGGATTTTTGCCATGTGCCAAGGTAATGGGCTTGTACAACGGTCGACGCAGACCATTTAGACCATACTCTGCCGTGAACATATCTGCTATGAGCTATGGCTCTCTTTCAGCTACTGCTATGGAAGCACTCAATAAAGGAGCCAAAAAAGCAGGATGCTACCATATCACAGGCGAGGGCGGTCTGTCGCCATACCATCAGTTTGGCTCTGATGTCATATTCCATTTTGGTACAGGCTACTTTGGCGTGCGCGATGATGATGGCAACTTTTCGTTGCCCAAGCTGGTGCAGTTGGTTCAAGACAAGCCATTTATAAGAGCGATAGAGATAAAACTTTCACAAGGTGCCAAGCCGGGCAAAGGAGGAGTGCTTCCGGCAGCCAAAATATCAAAAGAAATAGCAGATATACGCCATGTACCTTTGGGCAAAGATGTGCTATCGCCCGTCACACACAAAGCCTTTAATGATGTGCCGGGGTTGCTCAGGTTTATAGAAGAGATAGCAGATGCCACGGGCTTACCTGTGGGTTTCAAATCTGCCGTTGGCAAAATGGAGCACTGGGAAGAGCTCGCAGACCTTATGGTAAAAACCAAAAAAGGTCCTGACTTCATTACTATAGACGGAGGCGAAGGTGGCACAGGTGCTGCACCACCTGCCTTTGCAGACAGTGTATCTCTCCCTTTTGTGCATGCATTTGCCAATGTATATAAGGTATTTGCATCCCGTGGGCTCACAGACCGTATAGTATTTTGTGCTTCGGGCAAGTTGGGCTTTCCTGCCAATGCACTCATGGCATTTTCCATGGGAGCAGATTGTATCAATGTAGCGCGCGAGGCCATGATGTCTATAGGATGTATACAAGCACAAATATGCCATACCAATCATTGCCCTGCGGGCATAGCCACCTCCAGCAAATGGCTTATGTCGGGGCTAGACCCAACTTTGAAATCTGAAAGATTTTATAATTATGTAAAAAATTTAAGAAAAGAAATGCTCGAGATTACACATGCCTGTGGCTACGAGCATCCCTGCCAAATGAAGATGGAAGATGTAGAGCTCAGCTCTGGAGGTCATGAGCTCACCAAAACATTGCAAGACAACTATGGATACGAAAAAAATCCGATAGACTTCAAAGGTATGCTTTCACTGCAGCAGTGCGAGTACCTTGGAGGGCTTGCTACAGCCAAAAAAGAGGTGACAGCTTAGCCCCAAAATAGCTATTGAACTTAATATTATAGGTATATATAGATTCAAATTTATACACATCTCTCATTTTTGATAGGATTAAATAGAATATATATGTGTTGAAAATATTACAAATAGTTATATGCGGGCTATGTTTAGTGCAATAATATAAATATATTTTGTACCTTTGACCACGCAATATCACTACTCATCATCATGGAAAGAATAGACCGCATAGAAGCAGGAATCATTGAACTTCAAAAAAGCCACGCTGAAACAGAAAAAATCATCATGGCTGGATTTACCAGATTGCAAAAGCGTCAGGAAAAAACAGATGAACAGCTTGCTAAAACAGATGCACAGCTTGCTAAAACAGATGCACAACTTGCCAAAACAGATGCACAGCTTGCCAAAACAGATGCACAGCTTGCCAAAACAGATGCACAGCTTGCTAAAACAGATGCACAGCTTGCCAAAACAGATGCACAGCTTGCCAAAACAGATGCTTCCATTCAAGCTTTACAGAAAAGCCACGCTGAAACAGAAGCTCAAGTAAAAGAAACTTCACGAATTCTTAGTAACATAGGGTTTAATTTAGGCATTGTAGCCGAGGAATATTTTTATCATGCCATGGTTGATAGACCTGTCTTAGGAGGCATCACCTTCGATACAGTAGAAGCCAATATCAAAAGCCGTACCAAAACTGCAGAAGATGAGTTTGATATAGTGATGTACAACGGCGACAGCATAGGGCTCATAGAAATAAAACACAAAGTACACCCCTCAGATTTGGTGACACTCACCACACAAAAAGTACAAAACTTCAGGTCACTCTTTCCCGACTATAAAGATTATAAAATATACTTAGGCATAGCAGGCATGAGTGTGCCCGAGGAGGTAGCCAAGCAAGCACAAAGCAAAGGTATAGCTGTGCTCAGGCAAAAAGGAGAGGTAACCGAGATTAGCGATAAGCACCTCACCGCATATTGATATTGAATGGAGGGAAAATTTCTACTTTGCTACTCTGTCGGGGTTTTCGGTCAAATATGCTTTCCAACTTTTTTCCTGTTTCGAAAACACTGTTTTGTTTTGAAAATGGTGACAAAGAGCCACAGCCAGTGCATCGGTAGCATCAAATAAGTCGGGCATTTGTTTTATATTAAACATCTGTATAAGCATAGCAGCTACTTGCTCTTTGCTGGCGTTGCCATTGCCGGTCACCGATTGCTTAATTTTTTTAGGAGCATACTCTACCACAGGTATGCCTCTTTGCAAAGCAGGACCCAGCGCTACCCCTTGTGCACGCCCCAGTTTGAGCATTGATTGTATATTTTTCCCATAAAATGGGGCTTCTATAGCCATATAGTCGGGCATGAACTCCTCAAGCAATTGTGAAACTTTGTCATAAATTTTTTTCAATTTCAATGCATGATCGTGGGCATCATACTTGCTCAGGTGTATCACACCATATTGTATAAGATTTATCTTTTGATTTATAACAGCTATTACCCCAAAACCCATTAAATTTGTACCAGGGTCCACACCCAATATTATTTTCTCTTCGTTTGCAGTTTTTACCATATCATATTGACCAAAAAAAAGTACTATTTTATGTAAAATGTATCACTGCCATAGGTACTTTGGGATACTGCACTTACCTTTTTTATGCAGATGGCAATTTTTATGTACAAATGTATGAAGTCATAGTATTACATTTGCAATATAAATACAATAATCCATATTTTATAGCCTCCATGATGCTCATGCCTATAAATATATTTATAGAAGTAGCAAAATGGAAATTTTTGGCATCAAAGCACTCACACACCTCCTATATAGATGCTGCCAAAGGGGTGGTGGCAGGGCTCACACTGGGGTTTATCACACCTCATGCTTTGGGCGACTATTTGGCAAGGGTATATTTCATGAAAAGTGACCACAAAATACAAAGCATAGGTTTAGTACTTATAAGTCGCATATCGCAGTTTTATATTACGCTTTTTTTTGGTTTGTTAGGTTTTTATGTCATGTATAGGTTCAGTATTATTGCCGAAGATTATATTAACTTTCCGGTGTTGGTGCTATTTGCTGTATGTTGTGTGCTCTCGGTATATCTCATGACTCACTATGATATGGTAGAGTATTTTTTGCTGTCTTTCAAGCCTTTGGCACAAATCAATTATTATTTTTTGATACTGAAGCAATATTCGCTCAACGATTTTTCTACCGTATTGCTGCTTTCATTGGGCAGATATGTAGTGTTTTGCATGCAATTTTTATTTTTGTTAAAATTTTTTGAGATAGATTATTACAATATACTCATAATAGCAGGTGTGTGGCTCATATTTTTTGTAAAAAGTTTGTTGCCTACCTTCAACTTTTTGACCGGGCTTGGGGTGCGAGAGGTGGCTACTTTATTTTTTTTGGGCAACTTGGGCTTGCAAAAAATCTCTGTGGTATCAGCCAGTTTCATGCTTTGGCTTATCAATATATTATTGCCTGTGATGGTGGGCTTAATTGTGATTATTACAGCGCGTTTTCGTAAAATTACCACCTAAAGGAGCGATGAAAATGCAAGAATTATAGTACATTGATATTTTTTTATCATCAAAAACAAACAATAATATTCTACATAATTATTAGTTGTCATCCGGATGAGTAAGGTTTTGATATTAAATATTTGACCAAAAAAATGTCACCTCTGCGTCTTAAACTACCACAATACTACATACAGAACAATGTAAATTTATTACGTAAACGAAGGAAATTATACCCCTGAGTGTAACTGTTGCAGAGGGCTGCAATGCCACTGCTAATGATATCACCCTCGCCAATGCCCAAAAAATTATATTTCAAATGGAAGATTTATACATAAATCAAAAATAAGTAAGGGGGTATTATATCATTACCATAAAATTCAGATATTTGCCATATATATATGTCACTTATTATCATAAATAATGCAATTTGCACTCACCGGCGTAGCCGGGTACATAGCCCCACGCCACCTTCAGGCTATCAAAAACACCGGGCATACTTTGGTAGCTGCCTTAGACCCTCATGATTCTGTAGGGGTACTGGACAGCTATTTTCCTGATTGCAATTTTTTTACAGAACCTGAGCGCTTTGATAGGCATTTATACAAACTCAGAAAAGAAATAAGAGGTATTTCATATTTGTCCATTTGCTCACCCAACTACCTGCACGATGCCCACATACGTATGGCACTGCGCAACGGTGCACATGCTATATGCGAAAAGCCATTGGTGCTATATCCGCACAATCTTGATATGCTGCACGAGTTGGAAATAGAGACAGCCAAAAATGTATATACGGTATTGCAACTGCGCCATCACCCACAAATTATTAACTTAAAAAAACAATATGCAAATACTACTACCCACCATCAGGTAAAGTTAGAATACATAACCTCGCGAGGCAATTGGTACAGATACTCGTGGAAAGGCAATGAAGAGCGCTCAGGAGGTATTTTGGCAAATATTGGGATACACTTTTTTGATATGCTCATTTGGATATTTGGTCAAGTGCAAGCTTGCCATATCACTAGTGATACCAATACATGTATTACAGGCATGCTAGAACTGGCACATGCTACCGTACAGTGGACACTATCTATTGACAAAAATGATTTGCCATCTCATATCATTAATTCTAATATAGCAACTTACAGAAAAATTGAGATAGATGGCACACAACAGGAATTTTCTGACGGTTTTGGAGATTTGCACACAGTCGTGTATGAAAGTATACTTTCAGGGCAAGGATTTGGGATAGAAGATGCTCGCCCGTCTATTGAAGTGGTGCATAAATTACGACTATTATTGCATAAATAAATAAAACTGCACACTTACTTACAGTGTTATATACCGTATCAATACATATATGTATAAGTTACTTGCCATATTCATATTTATTACAAATGCCGTGCTGTCGCAATACAATGTATATGAATTTAGCAACGGGTCACACTTTGTAAGCACATCATCATCTTCTCTCGTAAATAGCTGGGCAGGAGGTATTAACAATGCTCAAATGGCAAAATTAGATGTGAATTTTGACAATAAAGAAGACTTTATAGTATATGACAAATCTGCCGACAGAGTGATGGTATTTGTACAAAAAAATAATGAATGGGTATATGAACCTGTATATACGCAGTATTTGCCAAAAATATATAATTTTATATACATTGGCGACTACAACTGCGATGGCAAAAAAGACATTTTTACCAATGTGCCTGACAATTCACAAATCAGAGTATACAAAAACACCTCTACATCTACTCAGCTATCATGGAGTATAACCTATAATGAACTGAAAGCCACAGGGGTAGCCGGCATACTATATCCAATTACACCGGGCATATATGATATGCCTGCCATCACAGATGTGGATATGGACGGGGACTTAGACATATTGCTATACGATACCAATGCCGGCAGTGGGGTGGTGTTTAATAAAAATTTGTCCAAAGAAACCTATGGCACTTGTGATACATTAATATTTGAAAAACATATATCATGCTGGGGCAACTTTAGTATCACGCACGATTGCAATACATTGATTGGATTTGGCACAGGTTGTCCAAACTATGGAGGCATACATGATGCACGCATCATGCATGATGGGGTAGGCATATCAGCAGCAGATATGGATGGAAATGGCACTACAGACCTATTTGTGAGCCATGTAGAATGCAACAAAATATCACTCTTGATGAATACAGGCAATAATGCGTTGGGTAATATAACCTCTAAAACTGATAACTACCCTACTGCCATACCTGTAGATATGCGCAAATTTCCAATTGCTTACTACACAGATGCAAATTTTGATAATATTCCGGACCTTATCACTTCTACCAACCTGCCTCCCGACGAGCAAATATATACACAAGATTATGACGAGACAGTATGGTTATACACAAACTCCGGCACTACTACCAACCCTGGCTTTAATACCTTAAATAAAAAATTTCTTCAAGAGACTATGATAGACATTGGGCAACATACTGCTCCTGCATTGGCAGACTATGACCATGATGGCGACTATGATCTATTTGTAGGAAGCAAAGGTAAAACTACAGGCAGTTTTTACATAGCATCGTTATATCTGTATGAAAATATTGGCACCAAAGACACTGCCAGGTACATACTCAAGACCGACAACTACCTTGCTCTAAACACACTGGGTGGCAGCTATCTATTTCCGGGATTTGCAGATATTAATTATGACGGAGCTTTGGACTTATATTTTACCATTAGCATACCTGCACAAGGAAGCAGCATCAAATACATTATCAACAAAAACGATTCTACAAGGGCATTTGATTTATCTAATGCTGTAAGCACATTGCCTGTATCCATCTATGGAGGCGACAAGGTCACCATTTTTGATATTAATAAAGACACAAAGCCTGATGTTTTTGTAGCATCAGGCACTATAGGCAACCTTATTTATTATAAAAATACTTCATCAAATCCTACAACACCCTCATTTACAGAAGAAACATCTACCTACTTAGACTATACCTATGACTTTGCCAGAAAAGGTTTTAGTGTTCATTTTGCCAACCTTACATCGCCCGATAGTATCCATATGATCATATTTCAAAATAAGAATCCCATAAAAATACGCACGTCAGCTTACCTGTCATCGCCTAACTTTGGTGCTGAAGATTCATTAATTATCTACAACAAATTAAACACCTATAACCAAACATCAAAAACAGGCTATTACAATACATTTGCAAGTGCAGACCTCAACGGCGATGGATTCAAAGAAATATTGATAGGCACTGAAAGTGGTGGGCTTATGTTGCTCAATAATATGCGCAAGAAAGTGACCATTATAAAACCTAAACCTGATACACTACCGCTCTATACAAATAATGGCCATAATATTGGCAAAAACATATACCCAAACCCAACTTATGACGGGGTCATTAATATCAAAATAATACCTAATACCCAACTTACTGTCTTCGATATATATGGCAAAGAAGTATGTTATACTACTATTTTTGAAAACGAATTCTTAAAAACTATAAAAATCACAGATACCAAAGGCATTTTTTTTATATTCCAAAAAAATAAGTCACATTTTTTAGCCTCAAAAGTAGTTTATAATTAGCACATTACATATATTCTTAAAAATATTTTAATAATTATGCAACTTTGCATGTTAAATTAATGTTAAATAATTATTAACTTTGTGTTAAATTAATGTTAATTAATTGTTAAATTTATGTATGATTATTTTAAATATAGACCAAGATGAAAATAAAAAATGTAATATGGGCAACTGTGCTGGGCACAGCATTGCTCTCGGCATGTACTAAAACGTTGGTACTTAGCGATGGTGAAAAAACCAAAAAAATACATGTATGGAGAGATATCACGGCTACCAAAGATTCAAATAACAACACGATTTTGTCGTTTCGTTCGTTTGAAGGTACAAAATATACTATCAATACATCTATGTATACTTACAAAATAAAATAATATCCTATCGCCCTATCATAATACATAGCGCGACGCGAATTATGAAAGCCCTGTCAAAAGACAGGGTTTTTTTTTTAATAAATTTTATGTGAAAGCAAGTATATGCACCTCATACCAATGACCATTTCAAAACCCATACTGATGTAGTAAGTCCGGAGATAATGCTTTGCCTGAAGCCAACTCTTTAAAAATTCGCTCATAAAGCGTTACCTTTATTTTTAGTGCCTCTTGCTCGGTCACTAATATTTTTTGATCTTTTTCTATAGCAGCCACTGCTGTGCGCCCCTTAACAAATACTAAAGCCAAATGCAATACAGGATATAATGCTGAAGAGCGTATATGTAGCATTTATGGGGGTATTCTATCTGCTTGTGTGAAAGTGTTTTATGCATCAATATATTATGAAAAAATCATTTGTACAAGTATTACAACATTAAATATTACAAATAATACAAAAAAAATTTATTCATCCCAAAACTGCTGTTACTTATAGCCCAATATTTTGAGCATAGTATCAGTGCTTTGCTCAGAGGCAAATAGCCTTGTCTGTATGTTGTCTTCATCGTCAAGGTCTACTATGATATGCTTTGGCGCGGGCACCAAGCAGTGCTGCACACCCATATAGCCACCTACTGACTCTTGGTATGCTCCGGAGTGGAAAAATCCTACATAAAGTGGTTCATTTGGCTCGTATGCAGGCAAAAACAGATCTTGCCCCTCAGCCTCGGAGTTGTAATAGTCCATGCTGTCGCAGGTAATACCTCCGAGGTTTACCCTCACATACTCTTTGTGCCACTGGTTCACCGCCAAACATATAAATTTTTGCTTAAGACCCCATGTATCAGGAAGGGTAGTAATGAATGAGCTATCTATCATGTACCACAACTCTTTATCGTTTTGCTGCTTGCAGTCTACCACTTGGTATATGATAGCACCTGCCTCACCTACCGTGAAGCTGCCAAATTCTGTAAATATATTGGGGTGGGGCACATTATATTCTTTACAAATATTTATGATGGTTTCTATGATTTGCTCGGTCATGTATTTGTAGTCGTATTCAAAGTTTATATGCGTTTTTATAGGAAATCCGCCACCAATATCTATGGTATCGAGGGTGGGGCATATTAGTTTGATTTCGCAATAAAGGTGCAAAAACTCTGTAAATTCGTTCCAATAGTAGGGTGTATCTTTGATGCCCGTGTTTATAAAAAAGTGCAACAGTTTAAGTTTTACTTTAGTGTTTTTCTCAATCCTGTTTTTATAAAAATTCACTACCTCACTCGGCCTTACTCCAAGCCGTGAGGTATAAAATTCAAATTTTGGCTCCTCGTCAGCAGCCAGTCTTATGCCTATTTGCATCTGTTGGCTCACACCGTTTTCGTAAGCTTCAAGCTCACCCATATTGTCTAAAATGGGGCACACGTTTTTCATGCCACTATTGAATAGCTCTATCAGTCCGTCTGTATATCTTTTGGGTTTGTAGCCGTTGCTCAATATGAATATATCTTCATCTATTTTCTTTTTGGCACGCATGGCTTTCACTATTTCAAGGTCGTTGAATGACGATGTTTCAATATATATATCGCTTTTGAGGGCTTCTTCTACAATAAATGAAAAATGCGATGACTTGGTACAATAGCAATAGGTATAGTCGCCATCATAGTCATATCTTTTCATGGCATTTCTAAACAGGCGTCGTGCTTTTTGAATCTGTTGGGTGATTTTGGGAAGATAGGTAAGTCGCAGTGGAGTACCATATTTCTTAATGAGTTTCATGAGAGGTATGTCATGAAAATATAGCTCATTTTTGAGCTCTTTGAACTCTACCGTCGGAAATTCATAGTTTTGATGTACGAGGTCTACGTATCTATCCATTTATTATTAATGATAATTATAGTATAATTGCAAAGCTATTTTGAAGCTAACAAATGTGAAATAAATTTTTGATATTTTCAAAGGTAATTTCATGTAACCGCAATTATTTTATAGGCACTTAATATTCAATTATATATGTATTTCTTTTGGTCTAAAATTCTTGTTTTTGTCACCAATCCGTTTTGGTGGATATTTATTAGTTTTTTATTTTATTTTTTAATACCCTATAAATGGAAGAAATATGCATTGATAACTGCTGTAAGTTTATTTTTTATATTTGGCAACCAATACATTATACAGCAGTTGATATGGAACTGGGAAATGTCACCCACCCTCATAGCTGCTCTTCCCAAGCATGACATAGGCATAGTGCTGGGCGGAGGTATAAAATCAGTAAAAAAAGACCCGGACAGAGTCACCCTCAATGCTGCCGGCGACAGAGTAATGCAGGCGGTGTATCTTTACAAAATAGGCAAAATCAATAAGATACTATATTCGGGGGGCGAGGGGAGTATCAATCCGCAAGGGCATGAGGAAGCAGTAAAAGCAAAAATATTGCTAAATTTGCTCGGCATACCTGATAGCAACCTTATTATTGAAAGTAAGTCGAAAAACACCTATGAAAATGCTGCTTTCACAGCCAAAATATTACAAAAATATTCAAATAGCAAGTTGTTGCTCATTACCTCAGGCATACACATGCGCAGGTCGCTGGCTTGCTTTGCCAAGCAAGGTCTTAATACTACTCCCTACACGGCAGATATAGATGACAGAGACGGTTTTTACGGGTGGGGCTATTACATATTTCCTTCCTCACTTTCATTTTTGCTATGGGATATGTATTTGCATGAGGTGATAGGCTATTTTTCATATTATATGAAAGGATATGTATAATAGCTAGGATGTAATATTCACTCCGTCACTATTTCAGTTTTTGCAGATTTGCGAAACAGCCCTGCAATGCGACCGTACATTTTCTTTTCAAAATTCCAGCAAAAATGGAACTGACCAAATAGGAAACCAATCCATAAAAATAATATTTGATATACAGGGAATATAATAAGTATCCGCAAAGGTATTCTCACCCAAGGGTTCATATCAGGAGTAATGCCTAAGAGAGGCAATATGAATTTGGCCACATACACTGATGATGAGCCTGTGAGGGCAAATACCACAATGATGATGAATAATTGAAGCCAACCTTTTACTCCCCAACGGTCTTCTAAACGCTGCTTTATGGTACTCAGGTTCATTATTTAAATATTTCTTTGTGCATAAGCATAGCTTCGCCGGTAAGGGTAGCTTTATTGGTAGCTTTATCTACTATTTTGCAGTCAAACTTGCCTATATTTCTTATCTTGTCTATATTGTTTATTACTACTTGTGCTTCATATTCAGTGTCGGGGTACATGGGTCTTAAAAATTGCATGGTCTGGCTTATGTATATGGTACCTTCGCCCGGAAACTCTGTGCCAAAAAACTTTGAAAATGTGCTTGCACTGAATATGCCGTGAATGATAGGTTTTTTAAATACTGTATTGGCAGCATAAGCAGCATCTAAGTGTATAGGGTTGTTATCTCCACTTATGGAAGCAAAATCTCTGACTTGTTCAGATGTGATAATAAAAGTATGTTTGTACGTATCGCCTACTTCTGCCATAATTTTGCAGCAAAAATAAACGCAACATTGATAGTAAAAAAATTATTCTAATATTTTTACGCTTTGGTAGCCCATTCTATTATTTTAAGTGCATCTTTGGTGCCCTATTATGCCAGTGAATATTTGAGGTTGCCATCATAGCCCATGGCTAAGTGCAATGTGTCATAGGCATTCATGACCAGCGGAATCATTTTAGGATTTGACGCCGCTATTTTTTGTACATTTGTTAATATCGGGTCTGCGTTTGCCCAATTTTATGTCAGTGAATTTATAGTCTAATGTTTCCGGCACTCCGCTCCACAGGGTGTTGCCTGCCATACGTACATATTTATTGTCTGTATAAAATCTGTCTTCTTTCTTTACTTTATCAGATAGTATTTCTTGTGCATTGTGCACATATCTGAGTGCTTCTTCGTATGCTCCCATGGTTAATCAAGATATATGTTGCGGAATTATTATATGATAATAATATTATCAAGTCTTGTCATATACTTTATACATCAGCCAAAAATCTAATGTCACAAGAGCCGCCATGGCATCTACTATGGGCACCGCTCTGGGCAGCACACAAGGGTCATGACGACCTTTGCCTGTCACTGTTACTTGTTCCAAATTTTCATTTACACTATCTTGGTCCATCATGATGGTAGCCACAGGCTTGAAGGCTACTCTAAAGTATATATCTTCGCCATTGGTAATGCCCCCTTGCACGCCCCCCGAATGGTTAGTACGTGTTTTAATATTATTTTTTTCTGTATAAAATGAGTCATTATGCTGTGAACCAAGCCATTGTGAGCCTTCAAATCCGCTGCCGTACTCAAATCCTTTTACAGCATTGATACTGAGCATGGCTTTGCCAAGCTGTGCATGAAATTTGTCAAATACAGGGTCGCCAAGTCCGGCAGGTGCTCCTTTGATGATACAGGTGACTACACCGCCAATGGTATCGCCTTTTTTGCGCACATTGTCTATGAGGTCATACATTTTTTGTGCCATAGCAGGGTCGGGGCAGCGTACATCGTTGGTTTCGGTAAGTGTAAGGTCAAGGTTTTTATAATCATTGGGGAGTGCCAAGGTGCCCACTTGCGACACATAGGCATGTATGGATATGCCTTCTTTTTGCAATAGCTGCTTGGCTATGGCTCCGGCAGCCACTCTGGCTATGGTTTCGCGGGCAGAGCTGCGCCCGCCACCTCTGTAGTCGCGTATACCGTATTTGGCATGGTAGGTATAGTCGGCATGTGAGGGTCTGAATTGGTCAGCTATATGCGAATAATCTTTGCTTTTTTGGTTGGTGTTGTACACCACTATTTGTATAGGAGTGCCTGTGGTGTACAGCATATTGTCTTTTTCAAACACGCCTGATAGTATCTCATACTCGTCGGGTTCTTTTCTTTGAGTTACAATTTTTGATTGGCCGGGCTTGCGCCTGTCGAGCTCAAATTGTATATGAGAGGTATCAAGTGGGTGCCCTGGTGGGCAGCCATCTATAATCACACTTATGGCTTTGCCATGCGACTCACCTGCAGTAGTGATTTTGAATATGGTTCCAAACGAGTTGCTCAATAAGTTATAAATAAATGTGATGCAAAATTACAACCAAAATTTTAATATTGGGGATTAAACTTTTGCATGATATACCCAATCACAAAGTCGCTTCGGGCACCTATAGGGCGATGATATACTATAATGTCATATATGTTTTCGGTCTGAAAATGGCTGCCTTCCAGTGCTATTTCATCTGATTTGGGTGTTTTTGGGCTTTTCACGGCATATATATAGTCATACACCCCTTGTTTGAGAAACAAAGAACACTTATATGAGTCTGTCTCATTATCGTATTTCAGCATATATTTTTCATCTATCCTCCAGTTGTTAAATAGTCCTATTACATATATGTTGCCATAAGGCATTTCAGATGTTTTAAGGTTAAATATTACATTGGTATAATCAGGGTCTGTGAAGTTGCCACCGGCCTCATTATTATAGGGCACAAATCTGCCATTCATATCAAACATTTGTGAATATGCTTTATAATTGCGTGATTTTTCTTGCATGATATATACGTTGATACCGGTAGGTAAGAAATCTATTTTTTCAATGTTAATAGCATTGTTGCGAATACGTCTTGTGTCAAACATACGAAATTCATTGCCTCCCGGAAAATTATTCTCTAAATTAAAATAATGATAATCAAGTATTTTATCATTGTCTTTCACATACAGCGGGGGTAGATTGTAGATGGCATTGTCCCATCTGTAGTTTTGCCTTATGACTACTTGAAGCTCAGTACTTAGATTAAATATTTCATTGTAAGACTTGTATGAAATGGTAAAGTCTATCTGTTGATGCGTCATACGCTCATCTATGCCTTGCGATATTCTAAAATCAGGATTTATACTTATGCGGTTTTCAAATATTACAAATCTTCGGGTTAATATTACATCTTCAGTATTGTTGTTTTGGTACACCATGAGCAGGTAATTGCCCGATATTTTCACAGCAGGTACAGTGAGTTTGTAGTGTACATATTTGGCACGAGTATTAAATGATATTTGGTATTGGGTGATTAAATAATCGTTGATAAACTCTTTCAGGTATTCGGAGTCCATAAGCACTGAGGGAGTCCAGTCTGCATTGCAATGCACTACTTTGTAGTAAAAATTTGATACACTTTGTGAATGATGGTCAAACTCAAGCACCAAAGGGTAGCTTTGTTGCAGGTGAGCGATGGGCGGGTTTAGTATATTTGTTATTTCCCCTTTATCCAAGTAAAATATGATAGTCTGTACCTCCGGCTCGTATATGTGGTCGTCGTAAATGATGGTTTTGGCATGAATTTGTAAATATAGAAATGCAAAATATACAACTAATCTATAACGCCTCATGTGACATAGTGTTTAATATATTGCCTTGATAATGATTTATTTCAAATGAAAACAAATTGCTAAGTTTTTCAAGCAGCAGCATTTTTACATCCGACATTTGTACAGATGTATTAGTTTCAAGATGTAAAGAGGTCACTTTTTTGTCAGGGATGCCACAGGGTATGATATGGTCATAATAGCTGATATCTGTATGTACATTGAGTGCCAGGCCATGCATGGTGACCCACCTGCTTGTGCGAATGCCCATGGCGCAAATCTTGCGAGGATTGGGGGTGTCATGGCCTACCCACACGCCTGTGAGCCCGGGTATTCTGCCTGCCTCTACACTGTACTCCGCACAAGTCTGTATCACAGCCTCCTCCAGTGTGCGTAGGTATAAGTGTATGTCTGTGAAGAAGTTATCAAGGTCTAATATAGGATATGCTACCAACTGCCCCGGTCCGTGAAAAGTAATATCACCCCCTCTGTTGATATGAAAAAACTGTGTATCTGTATTTTGTAGTGTATCTTTCTCTAATATCAGGTTGCTAATGTTGCCACTTTTTCCCAAGGTATATACAGGCTCATGTTCACAAAATAGCAAATAGTTTTGCGTAATATTTTCATCTCTAACAGGCATGTTTCTTTGCTCAAGTTTTTTAGATATGATACTATTAAATATCTGTTCTTGTAGTTCCCAAGCATTTTTGTAGCCTATTTTACCAAGGTCTATATAATGAACTGATTTATTTTTCACATTGCAAATTAGCACAAAATATGCGATTTTACAGACAAATATTATTTCTGACAACCATAAATGGGGCATAAATTGAAAATGCTAAATTATTTACAGAATACATAAAATACTATTCTTTGTACACAAGATTGTTGTCCAGCTTGGCTAAAGGGGTGATTTTCAGTGCCAAATATCCATAGAGGCACTAACATTTCTTTACCCTCAATACCGCCATGTAAACTAAGCACTGTTCCCTGCCCGACACCACACTCTTATTGTAAGCGATACATAAATATTTTAGACTAAGGTTTTTGGTATAGTGTGAGAGATATTCCACTGTTTATTCATTTGAGTAATAAAATGTGCCGCAAGTAACGGCGACTCCAGCTCTACATTTTGATGTACAAAAAAGTATAAATTTTCTAAGCCTGCTGTCTTCCATTCATTTAATCTTACAAGCCAATCATCAAGACGGGTATAGTCGCCGGCAAAGTTGGCACCCACATACCTAATAAAGACAGATGGTGATGTCAGGCGCATGTGCAACATGTCTCTTCGTCCGGCTGTATCTACTATGATATGGCTCACACGGCACTCTTGCATTACAGTACATATATGATTGGCTGCCTGCATATTGGTAAACCATTCTTCGTTGCGCAGTTCCACGGCAAGTGGTATGCTTTTGGGAAAATTGACTATAAATTTTTCAACTCTGTCTATGTCTTTCGGCTTAAAATTGTCATGCAGTTGCAAAAATACCATGCCCAGTTTATCTTCAAAGTGGCTCACTGCATCTATATATTGTGCTACAGTATCTTCTACATTTATCAGTCTTTTATAATGGCTGACAGAGTTGGTGATTTTAGGAAAAAATTTGAAGTCTTTGGGTGTTTTGGCTACCCAAGCCAGCACTTGCTCCTTGGTAGGCATGTTATAAAAGGTGGCATTGAGCTCTATAGCGTTGAAGTGTGCAGAGTAGTACACCAATTCATCTTTCACTCCTTTGGGATAAAAATTTTTGAGATCGGTTTTATTCCATTTGGCGCATCCTACGCAAATATTATTTAAAGTGCTGTTGCTTTTTTGCAATACTTCTTTGGTTTGTCCATGGTCAGGAGGCAGCGCAAAATTTATTTCTTGTGGGTTTGTTACTTGGCCAAATATCATAAGATTGCAGCACTAATATTTTTCGAGTTCTTCTATGAGTTTTTTGTTTTCAGGTCCTGTACCTACAGTAATTCTGAGGCAATTATCACATAGTGCTACTTTGCTGCGGTCGCGTACAATGATAGATTTTGATATCAAATAATCATATATTTTTTGGGCATCTGTCATTTTTACCAACAAAAAATTGGCATCTGAAGGATAAATATGTGTTACCATTGGCAAAAACCTGAGGCTGTCTTCCAGCCACTTACGCTGAAGTATGATCTGGGTCACATGTTTTTCTTTTTTTTCAACATAGCTAAGTGCTGCAGTGGCATATTTTTGTACACTTCCACTCAGGTTGTATGGGGGTTTTATTTTGTTCAAATATTGAATAATATTAGCATGGGCAAATGCCAGCCCTACACGCAAGTTTGCCATGCCCCATGCTTTTGAGAGTGTTTGCAATATCACCAAATTAGGATATTTTTCTAATTGCCACAAAAATGATTTATCGGGACAAAAATCTATATAAGCCTCATCTAGTACTACTATGCCCTGAAAGTTGTTTATTAACTTAGTAATGGCATCGCTTTTGAAAGTATTTCCTGTAGGGTTGTTGGGGCTACATATATACATAAGCTTGGTGAATGCTGTAGTTTTTGATAGTGCTTCATCTACATTCAGCTGAAAATCAGAAGTCAGCATAATATTTATAATCTGTACATCATTGATATGGGCACTCACTTCGTACATACCGTAGGTGGGAGTATGTATGAGGCATTGGTCTGTGCCGGGATTGCAAAAGCATCTGAATAGCAAATCTATAGGTTCATCACTGCCATTGCCTATGAATATATTATCAATAGGAACATTTTTTAATTTTGATACTTTGGCTTTGAGCTCTTGCTGCAATGGGTCGGGGTATCTGTTGTGCAGCTCTTCAGCAGCAGAACCAAATGCGTTTTCATTGGCATCAAGAAATATGCCTTCTTTTCCTTTGTATTCATCACGGGCAGATGAATATGGTTTTAGTTTTTTGATATTTTCTCTTATAAGTAACTCAATATCTTTCATGGTATTGCAAAAGTGTAAAAAACCTGCGAAATATACTAAAATACATCTTCCAAATGTAATATTTCTTGTTCTACAATAGCCACAATGTCAAACCGTATGTAGCTGTGCCATCCTGCATCCTCCATATACTTATTTGCAGCACTCTGCAAGTGCTCTTTTTTAGTCTCAGACACAAAACTTTCAGGAGTGCCATATTCGGCAGATTTTCTGTATTTTACTTCTACAAAAATTAACACATCATGATATTTGGCTATGATGTCTATTTCAGCCCTACGGTATCTGTAGTTTTGTTGAAGTATATCATACCCTTTGGCAGAGAGGTAATCTTTGGCCATGGCTTCGCCCTTAGCACCTATTAGAGTGGTATTATTGGAGCTACTTTTCACTTAGACAAATGTAGTGCACTTTCCAGATCGGCAATGATATCGTCTGCGTTTTCCAAACCTGCAGATATTCTTATAAGTCCGGGCAATATGCCTACTTGCGCTCTTTCAGCATCATTAAGTTTGCTATGGGTAGTGCTGGCAGGGTGTGTGGCTATGGTGCGGCTGTCTCCCAAGTTGGCTGAGTGTGAGCACATTTGCAGACTGTTCAAAAACCTCCTGCCCCTGTCTAATCCATCTTTTAAGACAAATGTCACAATGCCTCCGCCATTTTTCATTTGTTTTTTTGCCAATTGGCATTGTGGATGCGACTGCAGGTATGGATAAATCACTTTTTCAATGTCACTCTTCTGCTGCAAAAATTCGGCAATTTTCAACGCATTTTCACTATGACGATCCATTCTAACGCCAAGGGTTTCGAGGCTTTTGCTCAGTATCCAACTATTAAAAGGCGAAAGTGAAGGACCTGTATGCCTTGCAAAAAACCTAATATCTTTCATGATTTCTTTGGATGAAAGTATACAACCTGCTATCACTCTGCCTTGACCATCAATAAATTTGGTGGCAGAGTGTGTCACTATATCTGCACCCCATGCGGTGGGGTTTTGCAAGTAGGGGGTGGCAAAGCAGTTGTCTACATTTACCAATATCCCATGGCTGTGTGCCCATTGGCATATCCACTCCAAGTCTGCTATTTCCAAAGCAGGATTTGATGGGGTTTCCAAAAATATCATTTTGGTATTTTTTTTGCGACCGGCTTCCCAGCTTTGGCGGTCGGTAAGCGATGCATAAGAGCTTTCTATGCCCCATTTATTGAATATTTGGGTTAATATTTGGTGTGTAGAGCCAAAAATAGACCTCGATGCCAATATATGGTCGCCCGATTTTAGCAAAGCTGCCATGCTAGTAAACATGGCAGACATACCGGAGGCTGTGGCTATGCCATCTTCAGTGCCTTCCAAGAGGCACATTTTTTCTATAAACTCATTGTTGTTGGGGTTGCTAAAGCGTGTATAAATATTGCCTTCAATCTCATCTGCAAAAAGTGCTCTTGCCTGCTCAGCATCTTCAAAAGTGAAACTGGAAGTGAGATAAAGCGGTGTAGAATGTTCGCGGTATTGGGTCTTTGCCATTTGCTTTCGTACAGCTATGGTTTCAAATTTTTTTGACATACTATTATGATTTTTGCAAAAATAATAAAATATTATTGTGAAGAATACAGAATGGCGATAAAAATCAAAATATTATTTTGAATTATTACAAAATTATCAACTGCATTAATTATTAAGCTATTATCACCCAATAGTGATTGGTGTATATAAAGAATAGGTACTCACTATAATATTGTAAATTATTTATTAATAAAGTCTGCAATAATTGTTGCAGGATAATAATCAATATTAGGCAAAGTAATAAATGCACAATGCCCTCCACGAGGCGGATAAAGGTAAGTGAAATTGGTATTGTTTATTTCTTTGGGGTAGCACTTAGGGGTCAAAAATACATCGTTGAGCGGGTTCACTATCACAAACGGGACAACAATATTATTAAAATAGGGCAATGATGAGGCTCTGATCCAATAATCGTGAGCACCTGCAAATCCATGATTGGTTGCAGTAAAATATTCATCAAATGTAAAGAATGAGGTCACTTGATTTATTTTTTCAGTATCAAAAATATGAGGATACAAAACTGCTCTTTGCCGCACTTTGTGTATTAATTTTTTTAGAAAAATACGGGTATATATCCTGTTGAAACCTTTATCCATATGCCCGGCCACACTTTCCAAATCACAAGGGCAGCAAAATGCTACCCCTGATTTAATACTGTAGGGCAAGTTATGCCCCATTTCACCCATATATTTAAGTACTACGTTGCCACCCACACTATAGCCTGCCAAAAGTATATGCTCATAGCTATGTTGCTGCAATATATGGGAAATGAGTGTATGCAGGTCTTGGGTGTAGCCACTGTGGTATAACATGGGTTTTAGCGTATCTTGATGCCCACATGACCTAAAGTTCCATGCAATGACATCACATATATCATGATGCAGCAAATAATTTGCCGTTTTCACAATGTATGTGCTTTGATTATTACCTTCCAGTCCATGTGTGAGTATGGCGAGTTTTTTTTTCTTGTGGTTAAAATATAATATTTCAATCTCATCACCGTCATGGGTAGGTATATTGTAGGCAACGGGGCTATATTTGTAAGCTGCCGGCACTAATGCTCCTGCTATGGTTTCTAAATGCCCTGATAATTGGCTTATTATGAGGCAAATATCATTCGTCAACTTATACACGTTTATGCGGGCTGCTGAGTATGTAGCATGTCATCTAATATTTTCACAAACTTGCGTGTGAATATCAACATATTTTTTATGTCTTTCAGATTCATCAGTTTTGGTTCACCATGTATGAGCAATGTATCGTGCTTGGCTTCTACATATATGTTTTCGCTTATTTCAAAAAGCTCAATGATAGGCTTTTTGAAAAATGTTCGCACCTCATGTTCATCATCACCTACTAGAAAATATTTTTCGCTAAACATTGGGTATTCGTCAAAGTCTATATCTCTAATGCCTTGCAACTCTTTTATTTTGTCCATAATACCTTCTTTTTCTACATAAAAATTTGGAATATTATATTTCTCAATATCTGTCATATACATAAGAGTGGTCTTGAAATTGTCTGCCCTAAACCCTATCTGCTCCTTGAGCATTACATCTGCAATCAAAAACCTTGCTCCGGACAGTGATCCTGTTATTAAATTTTCGCCATACATACAGTTGCGCGAAAAGTTGAATGCAGAAAGGCTAAACTTGATGATGCCTGACGCACGCAGCGGGTCAAAGTCATATTTGTTTTGCTCTGCATACAATAATATAAGGCTCTGTCTTGGCGAGAGCTCTTCTTGCTCCAGTCCTACATTGGGGTTGCGCACTTTGATGCGAATAGCCATGGGGTGGTCAGAAAAATAATGATGCTTTTCAAATCCTTTTGCATCTAAGTGACCACCATATTTGAAAAATTCTTCCTCTATTATATGTAAGTTTTCTTGAAATGTATAGTCTACCAATGGGCTATTTGAAAAATCTAAAGTCACCTTGCTGGATTTAGGTACTTTTTTGAGCATATTGTTAAATGGTATTACATTGGTAAACATACCCGGATCTTTCATCTTAATACTTACATGCCCGTCTTCGTCGCTTATCACAGGTTGTACTCTGAATATTGACCTCAATGGTACTCCATACATGATAGAGGTAAATAGCTTTACAAATATTCCAAAAGCTACTCCTATCAATAAGTCTGTAGCAATAGTAATAATGATGGTGGTGACAAAATATAGAAGTTGCTCAGGACCTATTTTTGAAGTCTTGATAAACTCTTGAGGCGATGCCAAATTATAACCTGTGAATATAAGCATAGCAGCCAGTGCAGCATTGGGTATCATCTGTATGAGTCCTGCCGCCAATACTACAAACGCCAATAGGAAAAAACCATGAAAAAAATTTGACCAGCGTGTTTTGCCACCGTTGTTGATATTGGCTGAGCTGCGTACTATCTCTGATATCATGGGCAACCCACCTATGAAGCCTGACATCACATTGCCTACCCCTACTGCAAGCAAGTCTTTGTCCATGTTAGATTTGCGCTTGTACGGGTCTATAGAGTCTATGGCCTTAGCACTCAGCAGTGACTCTACACTACCCACTAATGCAAACATGATAATGTATTTGATAGAAACAGGTGAATAAACCATTGAAAAATCAGGGAAGGTAATACCACTGAGTATACTTTTGGGCAACGATACTAATAGCTGTAGTGGGTCTACATGGTAGTCTAACCCTATGAGTTGAAAATCGTGTGGGTGCTCAAAGTCAAAAAACATACCCATGGGCACTGCAAATACCAGTACAAAAAGTGGACCGGGAATGAGCTTTATAACAGGGTGCCTGATAAGTGGCTTTAGAAATAGTATGGCTAAGCTGGCAGCACCTATGATGGCTACCTCAGGGTTCATTTTTACAATACTAAGTGGTATCTCCTCCAGCAGTGCCAATGGCTCTTTGCCCTCAGGTATCACTCCCAAAGCTATGTGTATTTGTTTTGAAAATATGATGATGCCAATGGCTGCCAACATACCATGCACCACAGAATGTGGAAAAAAACTTGATAATACCCCTGCCTTGACTAAGCCAAATACTATCTGTATGGCTCCTGACACTACTATTGTGGCAAGTGCAAATTTGTAGCCGGCCACAGGGTCTCCGTTGCCAAGCTCTGTCACTGCGCCCAATGCTATCACTATCAAGCCGGCCGCAGGACCCTTGATAGTAGGTATAGAACCTGCAAAAAATGACACTACCATGCCACCAATAATAGCGGTGTATATACCTGCTATAGAGGGAAACCCACTCGCTTTGGATATACCAAGGCACAAGGGCAAAGCAATAAGAAATACCAGAAAACCTGATATCAACTCACTCTTATAGTTTTCTTTAAGACCTGCTATATAGTCTTTAGGTATTTTTACCTTGCTCGATATTTGCTCGCTCATTTACAGATGATAAATATTTATTTGCAAATAAAATAAGTTTTGGATAATAATATCATCGTTTGTCAAGATTTGACTTATATATACTTATCCACTCGGCAGGGGTCATTTTCGATGCCAACTCACCCACGAGCTCAAATGGTATGTACTCAGGTTTGGCAAATCTTATGCAACTCTTGCCCATGTCCAATCTTATTTTTACACTTTTGGTATATTTGTCTGTAAACCAGTCGAGCAAGTCTTTGTGGGCATATAATCCCATGTGGTATAGTGCAATAAATTTTTTTTGGGAGGCTATGCTTATAAATGGTAAGGGCAACTTTGGGTCGCAGTGGTACCCTTGGGGATAGATACTGTGAGGTACTACATAGCCTATCATACCATAGCTCATAGTCTCTTCAAAACCTGTAGGCAAATTTTTTACAATAGCTTGCCTTAGTGCATGCATGGCAGGTTTGTACTCATCAGGTATTGCCAGCAAATACTCTTCTACACTTTGGGCTACATATTTCATGGGTTAATTTTTATTAATTCTATAGACTAAATATAGCCCATATACTACTATGTGCAATAATAGTTATTTTACACCTTTGTCTGTGACTCACAGACCATATTTTTTCGTTCTTTGTGACACATACCGAGGTTAAAGTTTCACAATAATAACAGTATTCAACCATCTGTTCTTATTACATTTGTATAAATTTTTGATTGAAATGTATTTGAAACAATCCTTTAATAAGTATTTTGCAACTCATTTAATGAAATATTTGTATGAAATCATTCTACAGCTTTTTGTTTAGCTATTTATTTGTAATATATCAGCTGTTTTCCCAAAATACAGGAAAAGTCATTGAAAATCAAGTAATAATAAGCAAAATCATGGGCAAAACCATGAAGCACAGCATATATTTGCCCCATGGATATGATATATCAAGCCGCTACTATCCTGTAGTGTATCTGCTACACGGCTACTCCGATGATGAAACTGCATGGGTACAGTTTGGCTCTGCACACTATGCCGCAGACCAACTTATTAATAAAGGGGAAATAAATCCTATGATTATCATCATGCCTGATGGAGCACTTACTTGGTATATCAATAGCCACGACAGCAAGGTCAACTATATGGACTATCTCACCAAAGAGCTCATTCCATATATAGACAAAACCTATCGCACCAAAGCCTCCAAAGAATATAGGGCTATTGCCGGATTGTCAATGGGAGGATATGGCGCAATAATTAATATACTCAAAAATCCTCATATATTCAGCACTTGCGTGGCATTCAGTGCAGCTGTATGGACAGATGATGACATTACATCCAAAAATATAGACTACGAGGTACCATGGTTTGCCAAAAATACACCCCCAAATGAACGTCTCAACAAACATTGGAAAGCACATTCTATATTTGAAATCATCAATAGCACTCCTGCAGACTCACTCATTAAATTGAGACTGTACATAGACTGTGGCGACAAAGACTTCCTTACCACAGGCAATGCCAAGCTACACATAGCACTACGTGAAAAGAATATAAACCACGAATACAGAGTGAGGCACGGATGGCACAACTGGAACTATTGGCAATCAGGTATTTACGACGGACTCAAATATATCGCACAAGGATTTGACAGAAGATAGAACAGTCATAAACAATCATGTGATAGTACTTTTTGATGGGGTGTGCAATTTATGCAACAGTGCCATAAATTTTATGATAGACCATGACTCAGATAAGATATTCAAATTTGCCCCATTGCAGTCTGACATTGGCAAATCATACATAAACAAGCTCAATATAAATACCTTGTCTATTGACACCATCATAGTGGTGACCAAAGATACATTCTATACAAAGTATGAAGCCATCATATACATAGGCAGTATGCTTACCAACCCCTACAGATTTTTTTCAAAAATTGGCAGCATCATACCATTTTATATAGGTGATATATGCTATGATATGGTAGCGCGAAGCCGTTATAAGATATTTGGCAGCAAAGACACTTGCCGTGTACCCACACCTGATATCATGGACAGGTTTTTAGTATAACATAATAGCAAAATTTTTTTTTTCTTATATTTATAAATATTAAACCCATAGTTCAAATCTTACAAAAAAGATAAGATAAAAAAAAGGGCTCTATTGAGCCCTTTTTTTTTATGATACTAATGTGATGATAATCTAACTACTTCAGGTTAGTACCTGATGTGGTAGATGTAGCACTGTCGCTCCCTAATAAATCTAACTCTTCTGATACTGACTCTGTGCCCACAGTTATTGTTACTTTTACCTTGGTATCACAATCGCCGGTGCCATAGTCTATGTTAATACTCTCACTACCTTCGGTAATGGTGGCAGTACCCTTGGTAGCTATTCCAAAGTTTTTGTCGCATCCTGTAATAGGTATTACTACACCTTTGGCCACATATTTGAAAGTGGTGCTGCCTTCCTTTATTTCATAATCTCCATCCTCAGTCATGCTGCTTGCAGACATGATAATGGTAGAGCTGCCCTTGAGAGAGGTCACTATACCCAATGATGTGGTATTGAGGTTAAATGTGCTGGTGATGGTACTATTAGCACCCGTAGCGTCATATTTCATACCCATAGTCATGGAGCCATCCATGGTAAAGTCAAGGCTGTCGTTTTTAAAATCTTCTTTGTAGGCTACAAACTGTACAGTAGTCACTATATTGTCGCCTCCACCGCCAATATCCATTTTCAACACCATTTTGCCCGAAAGCTTAGCAGGGGCATCGGCAGACTTGTCAGGATTGTCAGTGCCTGTACCAAAGTCAACAGATATTTCCATATTGCCACCTATGATGGTCACTGAGGTTTTGCCTCCAAACTCGCTATCCAACTCATTGTCAAGTGATGCCAAATCGCCATTGGTAAACTGCGCACCGCCAAGCCCTGTAGTGTCAAATGACATGCCTGTATCTGTGAGGTTATATTCCGGATATCCTCCATTGTCGCCGGTGAAAGTGAAGTTGCCTCCTGGAAATGAGCCAAAATCACCTCTTGGCATAGTATTTACTCCAGGCATGGTCATGTTGTCACCGGGCATGGTGAAGTTGCCACCGGGGAATGTACCTGGGTCAGTTGGTATACTGTCGGGGCGTATGCTTTTGCGTGCAAGTGCCAAGCGTGCTTTTTTGTTTACTTTGTTGGATATGCTCGATGTTTTGGTACGTACACTTGATATTTTAGCAGAAGATTGCGTAGCTTTTTTGACATCGGTTTTTGTCTCTGCAGTCACCTTTCCTGTGGTAGGATTAGTATTGGAAGGACTTGGAGTTTCTTCCTTGCTACAATTGAATAGAATAAGTGCTGTGAGACCTATGGCTAATAATGATAAAATACTTTTTTTCATGGATATTAATTTTTGGGGGTTAATATTTTTTTATCAAATATATAATGTAAATACTAATAAAAAAATAATTGTGCTGTTAATTTTGTGTTAAATTTATAAAAAAAGTGAGAAGAGTAATATATTACAACATCATAATAGTTGCTATTTTGATATTTTTTGTCAGTTGCAAAAACATTGTAAACATGGTGCCTGCGGAGTTTGACAAAATGATAGGGCAACAGTTTGCAGCCCAATCGGAGATGAACCCATTTGGAGGTGAAGTGCTGGACAGGGCAAAATATGCACAGTCATATAAATATTTAGAAAAAATAAAAAACCATTTGTTGTCATCAGGCAAGGTAAAATATAAAGATGATTTTGAATGGAATCTTAAAATCATTCGCAACGATAGTATGCTCAATGCCTACTGCATAGCAGGCGGATATATATATGTATATACAGGCATAATCTTATTTCTAGACAATGAAGCGCAACTGGCAGGAGTATTGGCCCATGAAATAGCCCATGCAGACAAGCGACATACAACCCGGCGTATCATTACATCTTATGGATTGGGGTTAGCTGTATATATGATATTGGGTACAGACTTTGGCATATTGGCCAATATCACACAAGAGTTGTTAGGACTATCATTTAGCCGTGCAGATGAGGCAGAGGCAGATGAGGCAGCAGTAGAATATATGTATGCATCACCCTATGATGCACGCAGTGTAGGTGGCTTTTTCAAAAAAATGATAGATAAACATAAAGATACTAAAATGCCTGAGTTTATGAGCACACACCCATCGAGCGAGCATAGAGTAGATGATATTGAGAAAAAGTGGCGTGATATTGGTGGCAAAAAGGGTGAATATTTTGCCGAAGAATATAAAATGCTGAAAAATTCTGTAAAAAATTAAGTAGGGGTATATGATAAATGGACACTGTGCGTTGTATATAAAAATATGATAAGTACTATTCATAAATTATGTGATAAATATCAGATATCAGCTTTGATAATAGTCTGTCAATCAATATGCTATTCTCAAATAGGCGGCAAGCAGTCGTTTGCATACTTACATATGCCTTCTGATGCTCGTGTGTGTGCATCGGGCGGGGTAAATGTATCCGCACAAGACCATAATCCTCAGCGAGTACTTCAAAATCCTGCTTTGCTATATGCTGATATGAAAAATATTGCAGGTATACATCACTATTATTATTATGCAGGCATAGGCAATACTACCATGAGTTATTCCAATCATGTCAAAGGCAGATTATGGGCAGCGGGTTTTCAGTATATGAGCTATGGCATAGCCAATGCCTACGATGTATCGGGCAATGATATAGGCACTACAGGAGCCAATGATTATGCAATGAGTGTGAGCACCAGTGAAAAGCAAGGTAATTTTACACTTGGTGCCACAGTGAAATTTGCAGGATCGCAATTTACCAACTTTAGTTCCTACGCACTGTTTACAGACATTGGAGCACTATTCAAGCATCCTAAGCGAGACTTTACCATTGGGTTGGTATTCAAAAATATTGGTTTTGTATTAAAAAAATATAACATTAATACAGACTTTGTTATGCCATTTGACGCACAGTTGGGCTTTAGTTACAAATTAGAACATATGCCTTTGCGGTTTTCTACCACCATTCATCATTTATATGCCTATGATATTGTATATGCAGACCCTAGAATACCTCAAAGTTATGACCTCAATGGAAACCCTGTATATGCCGTAGTGAGCGATGCAGATAAGATAGCCCGCCACTTTGTGTTTGGGGGTGAGTTTTTATTTTCAAAAGGATTTCATGCGGTGGTGGGCTATAACCATCTCAGGCGAATGGAACTTAAAAATACAGAAGACATGGGACTCTCAGGATTTTCAATAGGTTTTATGCTCAAAGTGCGTGCTTTTGAAATACATTATACCAGGGCATTTTATCATGCTGCAGGGGGCAACAATTTTTTGGGCATAACTTGCCTGATTGATAAAGTATATAAGAAGCAAACAGCCACACCTGTGGAAGTGCCCAAGGAAAATTGATAAAGAAAATTATCATACTTTTACACATTGAGGCTGTACTTGCTGCCAATGCTGTGGCATATTTTTTCGTAGCCATTCATCAAATAGAGGTATCTATACATTATTTTATATTGCTATCTACAGGCACCTATGTACTCTACATGGCAGACCATCTTATGGACGTGAGAAATAAAGACATTGGGCAGCTTTGCGAAAGACATAAGTTATACAAAATACACATGAGGTTATGTGCATCGTTAATGGCATTTTTCATTTTTATGGGAGCTGTATTTGCTGCATTGTTTTTTGATATTAATATGTGTATATGTGGAGCAGTTATGATCATACTTTGTACGATATATATTCTTAATTGTCATAAAAAAGCTATTATTCTACTCCCCAAAGAAATATTTGGTGCAATTATTTTCTCATTATCGGTAACACTATATCCTGTGCTGATAGTAGGGTATATCAGCATTCAGCATATATTTTGGATGATATTAATAAGTGTAAGTGTTGCATTGAATCTAATATTTTTTGCAATCATCAGCGAAAATGAAGACCGTACGGCTCAATTTCAATCACTGATTACCTCATTGGGCTTGCAGTATGCTATTAGGTTAGGTATATATATTTATATATTAAATATTTGTATATCAATATTTTATATATACTTTAGTAATAGTAAAGACATAGAATATATAATTATTTTCAATATCATAAATTCTATTTACATGGCCGGTATGCATAATAAAAACACCATAAAAAACAATGAAATAAATAGGATATTGGCCGACATGCTATTAGTTTTGCCGGGAATATTATGCAGGTTATTAAGTATATAAAGCACTATAAATCAGATATTTTTGACACCGTAAAGCTTAGTCTTCCTATTATGTTTGGCAGATTGGGTGCCGTGATGATGGGTGTGGCCGACAATATCATGGTGGGCAAAATAGGATACAATGAAATAGCTGCATCGGGTATATCCAACGCCATTTGTTTTTTGCTTGCCATTATTCCTATAGGTCTTTTGGTAATAGGCAGCCCCATGGTATCAGCTGAAGCCAGCAGGCAAAACAAACAAGGATGTGTGAATATTATGAAAAGCTGCATACAGGTATCATTTCTCGTAAGCCTTGTAATATGGGTGATACTCTGGCTAATAGGGGCAAACTTTCAATATCTGGGACAGCCCAAAGATGTTACAGACATTGTGCAACCATTTTATACTTTGATTATTACCTCTATATTTCCATTAATGTTTTTTATAGCTGTAGAGCAATTCACAGACGGGCTCGAAAAAACATGGATATCTATGTTTTTTAATATCACAGGTTTTTGTGTGAATGTGGGTATAAACTGGCTGCTGGTATATGGCAACTGGGGCTGTCCTGCCTTGGGACTGGTAGGTGCCGGCATAGGCACACTGAGCGCACGCACCTATATGGCTGTAGGTATATGGCTCGCAGTGAATTATTTAAAAGACTTTAACAACTTTCCGCTAAGCACTATGAATATCTTTGCCATAGATAAACCAACCTTTAATAGTGTACTCAAAACCGGCTTACCTAGTGGATTTCAGTTTTTTTTCGAAGTTTCGGCACTGAGTTTTATGGCTGTGGTATGCGGTTGGTTTGGAGCAGCATCATTGGCAGCACACAATATTGCACTCAACATAGCATCAGTCACTTATATGATATCATCTGCCTTTGCTACCGGGGGCAGTATAAGGGTGGGCATGGCACTGGGCATGCAAAACAAGCGAGAAATATTGCGGGCAGCCAATACATCATTTATGTTGGTAACGGCGTGGATGAGTACTACACTCATTTTGCTATTGATATTTAACCAATATTTAATACAATTTTATACGATAGATGCACAAGTGCTCCAAATATCCTATTACTTAGTGATAATCACTGCCTTTTTTCAAATATCAGATGGGGTGCAGATAGCAGCTTTAGGTGCATTGCGGGCATTGGCAGATGTAAATGTGCCTGCATTAATTTCATTTTGCTCATACTGGATAGTGGGCATTCCCGCAGGATGTGCATTGGCGTATATATTTCATTTAGAGGTATATGGTATTTGGATTGGTATGCTCATCGGGCTCACCATATCGTCTGTATTGCTTACTACAAGGTTCTATAATATTGTAGAAAGACATACATTTGCAGATAGTTGAAATAATAAATTATTCCCATGTTTTCATTAATAAATAAAACTGCTGTTGTCACCGGTGGCACAGGAGTACTTGGAAGTGCATTTTGCAAAGGCCTGGCGGAGGCAGGTGCTCGTGTGGTAATATTAGGGCGCAGAAAAGAACTTGCCGAGCAAAAAGCCCGTGAACTAACTGACCAAGGCTACACCGCAATGGGTGTAGCTGCAGATGTATTGGATATGGCTCAGCTTCAAGCTGCTAATAACGAGATATTAAGCAAATATTCAACCATTGATATACTGGTAAATGGTGCAGGTGGCAATATGCCTGGAGCCACCATCATGCCCGACAAAACCATTTTTGACATAAATCTCTCAGACTTGGATGCAGTATTAAAACTTAATTTGCAAGGCACCATATATCCTACCCAAGTATTTGGAAAAGTAATGGCCAATCAAAAAAGTGGGTCTATTATCAATATATCGAGCATGACAGCCGCACAAGCACAAACCCGAGTGATGGGCTACTCGGTGGCCAAAACTGCCATAGACGGATACACCCGCTGGATGAGTATGGAAATGGCACTAAAATTTGGCGAAGGCATAAGAGTAAATGCCATTGCACCCGGCTACTTTCTTACAGAGCAAAATTTAAGACTGCTCACCCACGAAGACGGAAGCCTCACCCAGCGAGGCAAACTCATTATCCAAAACACACCCTTCAAGCGATTTGGCAAGCCCGAAGAATTGGTAGGTACGCTCATATGGTTGGCTTCAGATGCTTCTGCATTTGTTTCAGGGGTAGTAGTACCCGTAGATGGCGGTTTTATAGCTTGGAATGGAATATAAATGAAGTAAGCACTATTTTTTCTATTAATTATATGACAGTCAATTTTTTATAATTATTTACAATATTTATGATTGAAAATATCAATAGGTGAATAAATAACACTACTGTTTTAGTAAATTAGCATTTGCATAAAAAATATTAGTATGAAACAATATCATGAGTTGCTACAGCATATCCTCGACCATGGCATCTTCAAACCAGACCGCACAGGCACAGGCACTTATAGTGTATTTGGATATCAAATGAGGTTTGATTTGAGTGTAGGCTTTCCATTGGTTACCACCAAGAAAGTGCATCTCAAATCGGTGATACATGAGTTGCTGTGGTTTTTGAAAGGGGAAAATAATATAAAATATCTTGTAGACAACGGGGTCTCTATTTGGAATGAATGGGCTGATGAAAACGGCAACTTAGGACCTGTGTATGGCTACCAATGGCGGTCATGGCACACTCCTGACGGAAAATCAATAGACCAAATATCTAATCTTATTCATCAAATAAAAACTAACCCTCACTCACGCAGGCTTATAGTGAGCGCATGGAATGTAGCAGACATTGATAACATGGCTCTGCCACCATGCCACACTTTGTTTCAGTTCTATGTTTTAGACGGAAAATTGTCTTGCCAACTCTACCAGCGCAGTGCTGACACATTTTTAGGGGTACCTTTTAATATAGCCTCTTATGCGCTGCTCACACTCATGGTGGCTCAGGTATGTGGCTTGCAGCCAGGAGATTTTGTACACACATTTGGCGATGCTCACATATATTCCAACCACACAGAACAGGTCAAATTATTGCTTTCTCGCTCTCCCAAAACCCTGCCAATCATGCACTTAAACCATGATGTAAAAGACATATTTTCGTTTGTATACGAAGATTTTACACTCACACAATACGACCCATGGCCTGCAATAAAAGCAGAGGTAGCTGTATAAAGTATATGATGCTATTGCAGTAGTAATTTCATAATTATGCTAAAAATAAAATTCAGAAAAATAATAAAATTTATCAGTGCTTGAAAGTCAAATGGTAGAAATTCCGGGTGGAACAATTGAATGGAGAGACGACAAACTAAATAAAAGCAGACTGTTGACAACGTAAGATTGAAGTAAGCTGCAAACCAAGTATAAAACAAAAAAAGCCACCTTGCAGGGTGGCTTGATATAATACATACATTATAATAAAAAGGTTGGCGGCTACCTACTCTTGCACATATTATTGCACTACCATTAGCGTTACGGGGCTTAACTTCTCTGTTCGG
>JANRIG010000004.1:0-88413 GCA_033765235.1 Cytophagales bacterium
CCCTGCAAAGGTGAACCGTGGCAGGGTAGCACCGGGGTAGGCATTGTAGGTGGCACCTCCGTCGGTGGAATAGAGCCACTGAAAGGAGGAGCCCGTGCCGGCTACCGAAAGCACCGCATTGCCCCCGCTGCACGCACTCTGATTGGAGGGGGTGATGCTCCCTATGGTGGGGGATGAGGATACATTGATACTTTGAAGATATGTTTTTACCGCTCCCCCCGATAAAGTGACTACCAAGGTGGCTAATTTGGAACCGGGTACTGTATATATGACACTAAAAGGTACTACACCCGATGTAGTAGTAATGTAAGTCCGTGGATTAGAGTTGATACCAAAATCCCATGAAAATCGTGTAGCTCCGGGTACGGCAGGAGTAAAAGTGACCCCTGTGTTAGTGCATACTGGATTGGGGTTCATAGTAAAACCGCATGTGGTAACCAGCACTCTGAAAGCACGACCGGGGCTGGTACCTACCTGATTAATACCAAATACTGTAACATTATAACTGCCATTGGGTGTGCTGCCCCAATTAACATAAATAAGGTTTGTATTAGCCCCTGAGCGTGGTATGCCGGTACTGCCTCCACCAGCATCAGGATTGATAGAGGCTGTAGGTGGAAGTCCAACCCATTTGTATTCACATACAGATTGGTCTGCATCAACTGTAAACTTAGCATCAGGCTGGGCTGTACATGAGTTTAAATCGCCTGAAACTACCCCAGGTTGAAAAGGTGGTGTTTCTGAGGTTAAAGTAAAACTTAGATTTCTAAAATTATCTTCAGTAACACCCCAATATTGAATTTTTATGACATGTACCCCATAAGACAAATTTAATGGGATATTTACTCCGGGTATAGTAGCAGAGCTTCCTGAAGGATGAGGCTGATTAGAATAAATCCAAGAAGCAAAAACCCAGTCGTTGGGTGCAGTAGAGGTATGAGGTATTACCAAATCATTGTGTATTAAATTTCCGTCCACAAAAATATCTATGGTAGTATTCCTTACGCATCTATGTTCGATAGCTAAATTATATACGCCATTTTTGGTAGCTGCTACGGTCCAAAGTGTTCTATTATCAGTAAAGCCACCGCAGCAATCAGGCTGTGGTGGGCGCAGATACTGCAAGGAAGCTTGTGAATTCCAATTAGACCAATAGGCAGATACTTTACGAGCATCTATGATGCCTGGCACGGTATGCCTGAATTGTGCATCGAATGGGGGTGAGGGATTTGTGGTTATTTGATTAATGGCTTGTTGACGTGTGCTGGTAACATCCATACTTTCACCCAAGGTGTATAATCCTGATTGATTGAAAGTTGCTAAAAATTGGTTAAAAAGTGCAGAGTAACCATATCTGCTATACCAAGAGTTCCAATAATCAAGACATAAGTCTCTCATACGTGGGTCCTGCATGGCCAAGTTTTTGTTGCCTCCACTCCCGGAAGTATAGTCCATGTCAGGTCCGCCTTCATAAGATAAAAGTTTAAGCCCATATTGACCTGCTCTTCCCAGCCAACCTTCTAATTTATTACCCATGTATGCGCCACCACCCCACCATTCGTTGCTAAACTCGCCAAAGATATCATTGTCAATGCTGCTTTGAGATTGGGCAATGATGGTATTTACATCGCTATGTGACTGTGAGCCAAAATAAGGGGCTGCTGCTACACCATAAAAATATTGTTTTATGGCTGCAGCACCATGGTTTTGCTCCATCCAATCAAGGCTATGACCTACTGCCCATCCATCTCCGGGTACTCCGTAGGCTATTTGCCCCGGGATTAACATCCTTATCCTATTATTTATTTCACTCCATCCCCATATCCCTGCAAATATGTCTACAACTTCTTTGCCTCTGATAGCGTGATAACGGCGGTGTGCATCCCAATCATTGCCATATATTTGCTGAAGTTGTCGAAAACTGCAAAAGCCTCCGGCTGAGTTCCATGTTTCATTTCCCATTTCCATATAGATATTGAGGTTGGGTTTTACATTATCTTTTAAAAACTGTGCCAAATTGGTAATGTATGAGTTGGTAGCACGTATAGGCAGGTCTATCCACAAGTCTTTGTTAAACTGATTGCTAAGCAGTACCACATATTCCCAAGATCCACCTCTTGTACCTACCATAGACTGGGGCATATTAGCGTTGGAGCGCTCGTTCCAATCTACATCGCCATATATAGAGTTGCAATCATATTCATTATCTACATACCAACTATTGGTGGATAAAAAAGGCATGTATCTGAAGGTTGTGAAGTTATTAAGCAAATTCATGTAAGTAGGATGTATTATTTGTGTTTCAGTAATTTCAAAACCCGGACGCATGATTTTTACATCTTCTACGTGGTTGTGAAACTGCATGGTGAGCTCATTTCCTGTAACGGTGGCTATTGGGATATTAACTTGTAACTCATAATATGAATATCCTGTTGATGGAAAATTGGCTTGGCTGGTGACAACTGTTACACCATTTGTACCCCCAAAGTTATTTAGTTGAGATAATGTACCTTTGTAAGAAATTTTTACCCTACCCACTATTGGCATTACCAGTAGTACATCGCGCCCTATCACAATGTTATGATTTGCTTTGGAGTTTGGCCATCCATCACTGCCAAGCACCAGCCCGTCGCCCCCCCATTGTGAGTGTGATGGGTTAATTTGATGCCATAGGTTTATCCAAGGCATATCTGTGGCATTGGGTATGTTGGTACCCATGTGAGGGTATGGCACACTGGCAGGTGTGCAGTTTTGACCTTGTATAGTGTAGTGGCTAAGAAGTAGTAGTATTACGTAAAAAATACGACTTACAATTAATAAATATTTTTTCATTTTATTATAGCTAAATTTTTCGTAATTCTAATTGTTTTAATACGTTACAAATGTAAAAAATTATTATGAAAATAACAAATATAATTTGTTGTAAATCAATTATTTATATTTATGTTTTTCGTTTAAGAATGTGTATTATTTTATTATAATATATTAATAATCAAATAAATAATATAACAAACCAAACATTTATTTTGCGCTTAAATAATTATAAATAATATTAAAAAAATACTATATTTTTGTGTAATTTATTTATGCTATCAAGTCAGGCTAAGATATGTGCACGTTTCTTTGTCACTTATTTTTCTGTCATTCCTTCTTCTATTTTTTTGCGAAGTGCAAACGCAGGTTTCTTTACTTAGTTTATCATTTAGATATTTTCGCAAGGGTATATTCTTTGCCTCTTGTAGAGATAAATAAAATGTAAAAGGCCTTGTCAATTGGGAACTTGAGCTTGTGAAATATGGCATAGGAGGTGGCTGAGTGCACGATGGGCACTTAGAATACTTGCGGGTGATGTAGTATTCCATGAATAAATATTTGGTATTGTTGCATTTTTTGCATATCCTTATATGTATAGAATATTAATAATTTTTTGGCATAAAATAATATATTATTCATATACCTGTAAATTCAAATAATATTTTATATTTTTCACAAAAAATAAATCAATCTGGTGAAAAACTTTGAAAAACTTCCTCAAATAGAGCAATACAAAGTCAAAAATCATATATCTAACCTTGTGAATTTGTGCACGATAGATGGTAAATTTTCAAAATCAGAGTATGAAATTATGCTATCTATATGTGACAGATATGGCTTGCCTAAGAGCGAGTTTGTAGATATCATAAAAGGAAATTTTGCTTCAGAATACATCATACCCTCAGATACCTACGAAAAACTTGAACAACTTTACGATTTTGTGCGGGTGACACTGGCCGACCATAAAATAGAGACTGGTGAGCTTGAAGTATGCAAGCATGTAGCTATGACTTTGCAAATTAAAAAAGAAGCTATAAACTCGCTCATTATGAGCATGATAGAATATATTAACGCTGGCAGCACTTTTGACAGTGTGAAAATGCACCTATATGCACAGACTGTATGAATGTACATTTATTAATAATAAATTAATTTTGTCATCTTCAACCTAAGTTCTACATTTGGCACAATGGAAAAAATACTCATCACAGGCGGATTGGGCAACTTGGGCTCTTGGCTCACGGAATACATAGCAAACCAAGGTTATGAAGTGTGGATATTGACCAAAAACTTCAGAAAAATTATTACCAAGGTCAAATATCACCTCATCAACTGCGATCTAGCAGACTTTGCAGATATTAAAGAAAAACTCAAAGGTCTATCATTTGACTATGTAGTACATGCGGGCAGTGTAAATGACAGCTTTGTAACAGGCTATTTCAAACTTGCAATAGATGTGAACACACTGGGCACACGCAACATGTTGGAGTATTTGGCACCACTTAAGGTAAAACATTTTATCTATCTGTCTACCTTTCAGGTATATGGCAAGTATGAAGGAGACATAGATGAGGACACACCTACTACACCTGTGAATGACTACGGCTCTACACACTTATTTGCAGAGTATTTTGTAAAACAATTTGCATATACCCATAAGCTGCCTTACTCCATCATCAGGCTTACCAACAGCTATGGCTGCCCCAAAGATATGAATACATCCAAATGGTATTTGGTGCTGAACGACTTGGCAAAGAGTGCATTTGAAAACAAAGAAATAATACTCAAAAGCAATGGCAAGGCCTTGCGCGATTTTATATGGATGGGCGATGTGTGCAAAGTATTTCATCAACTGCTGCAAAATACACCTGCCAATGATACCTACAACCTTGCCAGCGAAACCACCTACACTATGCTCGACATTGCCCATATAGTGAAAGAAACCTACTTAGAAAAATACAAAAAAGACATCCCTATAAAGGTAAATGAAAAAGACATCACAGAATACCCTCAGCACTTACATGTGCATGCCCAAAAGCTGAAAAGTATTGTTCAATATCACCATACTGTCAGTTTCAAAGAAGAAGCCTCCAAGATATTTGATTTGCTGGGCAAAAAAAAGTAATTCAGGCAGTTACTTATTAGGGCTTTAACAGTTGAATAATAATAGAAAACTTCAATTATCCATCAATGAATTGGGCTAGTAAGGCTAACATTTTTTGATATCTCTCACAGCATTACATTTACACATTTTTTGTCAGAACTAGAAAAAATAGAAACTAAAATAGCCATTTTAGAAAAAGAAATTATAGAAATTCCCAAACAAAAGGATACTGTGTTGAAAAGATATCTGTGATGCTTAGGCTATGTTGTACAACTACACTACTTTTTGTCAAAAAAATATCTTATAATCTTTAGCCTTATGTCATAGTACCAATCAAACCAAGGGTATTGGAGCAACTTTTTTTCATCAAATCTTTTGAAAGAAAATGCATGCTGCACAAAATAGTCGCGCGGGTAGTCATAAGGCAGCCCCCACTTATCAGGCAATCTGTCGGGGGTGACTGCCGTGCCAAATAAATGATCCCAAAATGCAAACTTAGTGGCATAGTTGGCATAAAACACTATCTTATCATCTGCATGATGCCACTGGTGTGCCACAGGAGTATTGATGATGTAGCCGAGCCACCCGAGCCTAAAACGCAGATTGGCATGTATCCAAGTGCCAAACATGGCATCGAGCATAGCTTTGAGAGGCACTACAAGTGGGTCGGCACCGAGTAATATGATAGGGGCAAACTCTATGGTTTGGTTTATGATTATTTCCAACACATGTGAGCGTGAGCCCGATAGCCAATCTACTTCTTTGCCTGAGTGGTGTGCCTCATGGGTACGCCATAGTATTTTGTTATGATGTTGCCACCTGTGAAACCAATAAATGTATAAGTCGTGGGTGAAGAGAAAAAATAATAGCTGACACCACAGAGGCCAGTGCGATATTAGATTCCATGAGGTGATATGATAAGTCATATCTATGGGGTATATGATCCACTCAAATATGATGATTTTGAGAAAATAACTTTGAATGATGGTGTACCATACCAAATCTATCCAAAAGCCTTCACGCAATATTTTGAGACCTTTGCGAAATGGGTAGTATCGCTCCAGTATAATAATGCATATTATCCAAGTAAATAGTATGGCAGTGGTGTAAGGAAGTATTTGCTCTACCGTCATACCTTATTGATTGTATATTATTATGCCTGCAAATATTCTCTTCTAAGGCGCTTCATAGGTGCAAGCTCACTTTCATACACTTTTTTCACACCATCGCCCAGAGCTATTTCTATATCGCGAATGTCGCGCACGAGGCGCTGCATACCTACAGGCTCTACTGATGCTGCTTGGTCGCTGCCCCACATGGCACGGTCAAGGGTGAAGTGTCTTTCTATAAATGCAGCCCCTAATGCTGCTGCTGCTACGGTGGTAGCAAGTCCTACTTCGTGACCTGAGTATCCTATGGGGCAATTTGGGTATTTGCCTTTCAAAGTATGTATCATATTTAGGTTTAGCTCATTGAGAGGGCAAGGGTATGATGAAGTAGTGTGTGCTATGAGCATGTTGTCTGTGCCTATGATATTTATCACTGTTTCTATCTCGGTCATAGTGCTCATGCCGGTAGATATCATCATTGGTGTGCCGGTAGCTTTTATTTTCTTAAGCAAACCCAAATCGGTAAGCGAGGCAGATGCTACTTTGATAATGGAGGGATTGAATTGCAATAAAAAATCTACCGAAGGTTCATCCCATGGTGAGGCAAACCAGTCAACACCTTTTTGCTTACAATAGCTGTCTATCTCACGATATTCATTGGCACCAAACTCTACTTTGCGCCTGTAGTCTATATAGGTCATGCGACCCCATGGCGTATCTCTTTCTACTTGCCATTGGTCTTTGGGTGTGCATATTTCGGGAGTGCGTTTTTGAAATTTTACAGCATCGCATTTGGCTTCTGCCGCAGCATCTATCATTTTTTTTGCCATTTCCAGAGAGCCGTTGTGGTTTATGCCAATTTCGGCTATGATATATTTTGGTTCATTATCGCCTATTGTTTTGCCTGATGAAAGTTTTACTTTTGCCATTTAGATTTATGTTAATAAAATGTAAAGTTAGTATGAAATTATGAAATACTACAACAGATAGCCGAATTGTTTGTTATATTTACAAATCAAATAATACATATTAATAGCGCATGAGTTCATTATTTTATTCTATATTTTTATAATATGCGGTATTATATTTTTATTTTTGTAAATAATATTGAACTTTACAATATTATATTTTGTATTTTTGTTGAATTAAAATTTATATATTCACCTTAAAAATAATCAATCATCATGTCACTCAGATTAGGGGACACAGCTCCCGACTTTACCGCACAAAGTACCGAAGGTACTATCAGTTTTCACGCATGGCTTGGCGAGTCATGGGGTGTATTCTTCTCACATCCTGCCGACTATACTCCTGTATGTACTACAGAGCTGGGCACCGTAGCAAAGCTCAGAAGTGAGTTTGAAAAACGCAATGTAAAAGTACTTGCCCTTTCGGTTGATACTTTGGAGTCGCACAAAGGATGGATAGGTGACATCAATGAAACCCAAAATACCATTGTAAATTTTCCTATCATAGCCGACCCGGACTTTGGCATAGCCAAATTGTATGATATGGTGCATCCCAATGCTTCTGAAAAAGCTACTGTACGCTCAGTATTTGTGATAGGTCCTGACAAAAAAATAAAACTCACCATCACCTATCCTGCTTCTACAGGTCGCAATTTTGATGAGTTGCTGCGTATCATAGATTCTTTGCAACTCACCGCTTACCACAGCGTAGCTACTCCTGCCAATTGGAAACATGGCGAAGATGTAGTAGTGGTACCATCAATAAAAACAGAAGATGCCAAAGTGAAGTTTCCTAAGGGGGTAAACGAAGTAAAACCTTACCTTAGGTACACTCCACAGCCTAATTTGTAAATAATAATTCAATTTGTGATAAAGTAAATATATTTTTGGGCATGAGTCATTAGATTTGTGCCCAATTATGCGTTGGTGCTATACTTTATTATACCCCTAAAAAAATAGATGAGGCAGAAATTAACATTAATATTAGTAATAAGTATTTTACAAACATCAAATGCTCAACCCTATTGGATAGGGAAAAACAACACAGCAGACATTTACCAATCAATATTATTTATCAAACCATTCAATATCAATAGCTTACCTGACAAATACGTGATTAACATATCTGCCGATAATCATTTTAGGCTATATGTAAACGGGACTTATGTGACACATGGTCCTACTAAGGGCGATGCAGCAAACTGGTACTATCATGCTATTGATATAAAACCATACATAACTAATGGCAATAATTTAATAGGAGTAGAGGTAGTGAACAGAGGCAGATTTAGAGCACTCAGCGAGTTTAGCAACTTTTGTGGATTATACGTGAAAGGTACAACGAGCCTCTCACAATCACTTAATACAGACGGCACATGGAAAATGTATCAATGCTTTGCTACATTTCCAAATATGGACAACCATATGTTTGTGGGAGCTAGAGAGGTATATTTTTCAGGAAATTACCCTCATGGTTGGCAAAACATTGATTATGACCATGCCAAATGGAATAACGCACAGATATTGACAGATACAATACCACAAAAACTTACAAATTCGCCCATACCTTTGATGTATGAACAAGTAAAAAAAATCAAATCCATAAGATGGGAGGCATCAAAATATGAGCCAATCACACAGCAAAACTTAAATAATTGGCTGGCTGCAAAGTCACCTGTTACTATTGAGCCATGGTCTGAAACTATCTTATTATTGGATGCAGGTGAGCTCACCAATGCATTCCCACTGCTCACCTTTTCAGGTGCCATATATAGCAATGTAAAACTTACTTACGCAGAAGCACTTTTTGAAAAACCGTATAATTATGACGAAAACAAAGGGCACCGTGATAGCGTGAGAAACAAATATATGAGAGGCACCAGAGATGAGATAATCCTAGATAATAAGAGCATGATTACCTACAGCCCTGCATATTTTCGTACTTTTAGATACATACAGTTAAAAATTACAACGCTCTCAGAGCCCCTCACCATATATCCTATTAAATATCGCACTACCGGGTATCCATTGGTGGCAAACGGCACATTTATTTGCAATGATACAATGCTGAATAATATATGGAATACAGGTTGGCGTACTGCAAAACTTTGTGCATTAGATACTTATGTAGATTGTCCGTATTATGAGCAGCTGCAATACATAGGTGATACCCGCATTCAAGCACTCATCACATTGTATATGTCCGGCGACGACAGGTTAATAAAAAAGGCTCTCACAGACTTTTATACATCTATGGGTGCTGATAGCCTTACCAAAAGTAGGTATCCGGACAGATGGGGGCAGCAAATCATACCACCATTCTCATTATTTTATATATCTATGCTTCATGACCTGCTCATGCATACTACAAACGATGATTTTATCAAATCTCACATTCCTGCCATAAAAAAAATACTGCAATGGCACAAAAACAGATTAAATAACGAAGGAATATTAGGGCCAATACCATATTGGAATTTTATTGACTGGACAGCAGATTGGAAATGGGTAGGATATGATGCCGGAAGTGGTATACCTGTAAGGGCTGAGAAAGAAGGCAGATGCGCTGTGCATACACTTCAATACCTGATGGCATTGCAAAAAGCTGCTTTTATCATGTCATATTACAATGATGCAAATGCTAAAATGTATCTAATAGAAGCACAAGATTTGCAAACAATTATTCATTCAAAATATTGGAGACCGGACTTAAATCTTTATGCAGACTTTCCTGACGGCAACTCGTCTTACAGCCAGCACTGCCAAGCCCTTGCTGTACTTACTGATGTGTGCCCCAAAAATCAAGCAAAAAAACTTGTTGTAAATATGTTTGAAACCAAAAGTCTAATACAAGCATCCTACTATTACAGATTTTATTTGCTGCAAGCTATGAAGCATGCAGGAATGGGAAATGAATATCTTGGCAAACTTGAACCATGGAAAAAAATGCTAAACATAGGACTTACTACCTTTGCAGAGCGCGATGAGCCTTCGCGCAGCGACTGCCATGCTTGGAGTGCCAGTCCAAATTATGACTTTTTGGCTACTGTACTGGGAGTAGAGCCCAATGAAGTAGGCTTCAAATCCGTAAAAATATCGCCCAACATAGGCACCCTAAATCAAGTACAGGGTACAGTACCACACAAAAATGGGATAATTATGGTGAAATATATAAAACACGAGAAATCATTAGAAGCAAATATTACACTTCCTGCAAATTTATATGGCATATTTTCATACAACGGCAAAACCATAAAGTTGGTACCCGGCGAGCAGAATATAAGTGTGAAATAAGGGTCTTATTATGTGTAGTGAAAATTTAACATATTAAGATTTTTTTTTTGAAAAAAGCAATATAAATGACATTAGTGCTATTTATGATTAGAAGAAAAATTATTCCCGGTTTCTAAAATAAGGCATTAAAGCATTTTACGGACACAGTCAGCGAAGGATGTGCGAATGATTTACAAGCCGACTTTTTAAAAACAATGCCCTACGGCATGAGTAAATACGAAACCCTTTTGGTCGCTGTAATAAATTCAAAATTCTATCATTCAAAAAACCAACACTCTCACAATCTCACTTTCTATTATTTTATTCTTAATATTAGAATTTGCCCAAATATCTGAGCTATATTTGCTCGAATACAATATACTTACAGATAAATACGTTTTCTTGCTCATTAATACATAAAAAAACTTGCTCGAATACTGGAATGAAATATGGTTTACCATCAAAAAGCATAAGCTGCGTACTGCACTTACCTCATTTGGTGTGTTTTGGGGTATATTTATGCTCGTATTACTACTTGGCGCAGGCAAAGGGCTTGAAAATGGTGTGGTAGGCATGTTTTCAGACATGGCTCAAAATACCACTTGGATATGGGCAGAGAAGACTACTATTGCACATCGCGGTCTCAAGGCAGGCAGGTTTATACACTTTACCAACGATGACACCAAAATGATGCGCCAGCAATTTGAAGATATCAAATATTTGAGTGCAGAGAGACAACTTTGGGATAACTATATCACCATTTATAAGTCAAAAAACGGCAGCTTTCAGACATCAGGTATATCGCCCGATGGGCAAAAAATCACCCCAAAAAATATAGTAGAAGGCAGATATGTGAATGAGCAAGACTTAGCCGAACATAGAAAAGTAGTAGTAATAGGTGATAGGGTACGTGAAATACTTTTTGGTACTGAACCATGTGTGGGAAAGTTCATAAAAGTAAACGGTATTCATTTTAAAGTTATAGGTTATTTCAAACTCAAAAATGCCAACGGCAACTGGTCAAAGCAGGAGCTGGAACGTATATACATGCCACTCACCACATTGCAGCAAACCTTTAACAAACCCAACAGAGTAGGCACATATATGTTTAGCCCCAAAGATGGTGCAGACCCCCAAAAACTTGAAAATGATATAAAAACATTCCTTCGCAAACGCCACTTCATATCAGACCAAGATGTCACAGCCATTGGCAGCTGGAACTCAGGCGAAGAGATAAAAAAATTTACCACCTTGTTTGCAGGCATCAGGTTTTTTGTATGGGTAGTAGGCATAGGCACTATCATAGCAGGTATAGTAGGGGTGAGCAACATTATGCTCATAGTAGTGAAAGAGCGTACCAAAGAAATAGGCATCAGAAAAGCACTGGGTGCTACTCCGAGCTCTATTGTGAGCATGGTCATAGTTGAGTCTGTCATTATTACCTCATTGTCAGGATATATAGGGCTGGTATCGGGCATAGCACTATTAGAGTTTGTGCGCGACACTATGCAAAAAATGAATATGGAAAATGAATTTTTCAAAAACCCTGAGGTAGATATCAATATTGCCATCACTGCTATGATAGTGCTGGTGGTGACAGGTGCATTGGCCGGCCTTATCCCTGCCCAAAAAGCAGCTTCCATCAAACCTGTAGAAGCATTAAAAGACGAATAAATATTATGTTAAAAAAAATAATAAATTACACTTTAGTATTAGCCTTTTTGGCAGGATTTGGATATACCTTTTATTTTTTATATTCAAAATCTCAAAAAAAACCTGTGTTGTACGACACCAAAAAGCCAGAGAAAAGCACTATACTCAAAGTCACAGTGGCTTCGGGCACTATAGTACCTAAGCAAGAAGTACTTATCAAACCCCAGGTGTCGGGCATAGTAGAGGCCCTTTATGTAGAGCCCGGGCAAAATATAAAGGAAGGGCAACTAATAGCCAAGATAAAATTGGTGCCCAATATGCTCAATATCAACCAAGCTGAGTCTAATATAGAAAATGCCAGAATACAACTTGAGCAAGCTGAGCGAGAGCTCAACCGCAGCCGCAAGCTATACGACGACAAAGTAATCACTGAGCAAGAGTATAACCGTACACTACTCGACTTCAACATCAAAAAAGAAGCACTCAATGTAGCAGAGTCAAACCTATCGCTCATGAAAGAAGGCACCGCCAAATCTCGCAACCATGTATCTAACTTGGTGTACTCTACCATACAAGGCAGGGTGCTTGATGTACCCGTGAAAGTAGGCTCCTCCGTGATAGAGCGCAACAATTTTAACGAGGGTACCACCATCACCAGTGTAGCAAATATGGACAACCTTATATTTGAAGGCAAAATAGATGAGTCCGAGGCCGGCAAACTCACCGAAGGTTTGCCCATAGACCTTTCCATAGGTGCATTGCCCGACCTCAAATTTAAGGCACAATTGTACTACATTTCGCCCAAAGGTGTGACAGAAGAAGGTGCCATAAAATTTACCATCAAAGCCAAAATATTAGAAGGTGACCTGCAAAAAATACGCGCAGGGTATAGTGCCAGTGCCTCCATAGTGCTGGAGCGGCGCGACAGTGTGCAAGCCATAGAAGAAAAACTTTTGCAATTTGCAAAGGACTCTACCTTTGTGGAGATAGACAGTGCAGGAATATTTGTAAAAAGATTGGTAAAAACAGGCTTGTCAGACGGACTCAAAGTAGAAATACTCTCAGGAATAAACTCAAATGACAAAATAAAAGTGCCCATGGCACCAAAATAGGCGAAAAGTTATGCAAGATTTGTTGCTTGAACCATAGAAATCGCAAAGACCAGGGCAGAGTAAGGACAGCAAGGAAATTTTACAATTTATATTTAAGATTGAAGATATAATTCCCTCACTCACTCACTCATTAACCCACACTTCTCGATTATTCACCCATTCAAAATTGATATTCTCAGCACATTTATGCCTATTCTATAAATAATTTTACATACTGACACCTCTACATAAGGCATAATTCATACATTTACACCTTTATTATTTTATGCGCCTTATTATTATTCTACTCATATCACTCAGCCATGCCATGGCAAACGTAGTGCTACCTGTCATTTACTCAAACAACATGGTACTGCAGCGCGACAAAGCAAATACCCTTTGGGGATGGGCAAGCCCCAATGAAGACATTACAGTGTATGCATTTGACAATAAATATACAACCAAAGCCGACCCCAAAGGCAACTGGCAAGTGACACTTCCCTCAAAGCCTTACTCAAGTACCACATTCAGCATAAAAATCACAGGGCAAAATACGGTAGAAATCACAGGTATAGTATTGGGCGATGTGTGGCTATGTGGCGGTCAATCTAATATGGAATGGAAATTTTTGTATCTCGACAACCGCTACGACTCCATCATCAACACACCCTATGCAGGACTTATCAGATACATAGATGTAGAAAATATAGCCTCTGATACCATATTGAGAGATATTACATCCAAAGGTTGGATAATAGCAACTCCCCAATCTATACCCGATATGTCGGCAGTCGCATATTTTTTTGGTAAATATGTAAATATCCAAACCAATATACCTATAGGCCTCATTTCGAGCAACTGGGGGGGCACGGCAGCAGAGCTTTGGATGAGTGCCGAAGCACTCAAATCATTCCCTGACATCTCTCGTGAGTACCTCATAAGAAATGAGAAAAATAATAAATCTGTCCAAAAAATGAAAAAAAGACAATCAGAACTTATATATAAATGGACAAAACAGGCAGACTCTGCAGATGCAGGCTTGAGATACGGTGCAGAATGGTATTTGCCGGCAACTAACACCGACAGTTGGCAAACAATCACTATACCGGGGATATGGGAGCAACAAGGCTATCAAAACTTTGACGGGATAGCATGGCTCAACAAAACTTTTATACTTACAGATACCAACATTGCTAAGCCAAATTTTTATGCAACCTCTATAGATGACAATGATATAGTATGGCTCAATGGTATGAAAATAGGTAGCAGCACAGGCTACAGTATACAAAGAAATTACGCCATTCCTAAAGAATTACTCAAAAAGCAAAATGTATTGACCATAAAAATCACCGACCATACAGGCAATGGTGGCATACCGAGCAAGATATTGCTGCGAAGCGATACCTCTACCCTACTTTCTCTACATGGCGAATATAAAATAATCAAAGGCTTTGATATCACCACTTTGCCGGACTATTACCCCCCCAACTGGAGCAATATGAACCCACTTATGCCATCGCAACTATATAATGCCATGATAGCTCCCATCCAAAAATTTTCTATCAAAGGCACTATTTGGTACCAAGGCGAAGGTAATGCAGACAGAGCATACCAATATCGCACACTATTTCCCGCACTTATACAAGACTGGCGCAAGGCATGGCAACTACCTAATATGCCATTCATATATGTGCAACTTGCAAATTTCTTAGCTCCTGATACAACTCCCAAAGACGACCCATGGCCCGAACTGCGTGAAGCACAATCTATGACGCTAACTGTGCCCAACACTGCCATGGCAGTAGCCATAGACATAGGCGATGCCCGTGACATTCACCCAAAAAATAAAAAAGATGTGGGCGAACGCTTAGCTAAATGTGCTATGAAAATAGCCTACGGTTATGCCTCTACGGTGTACTCCGGACCTACTTATAAATCTATGAAAGTGGAAGGCAACAAAATAAGAATATACTTTGCCAATACTGGCAGCGGACTTATAGCCAAAGGTGGAGTGCTCAAAGAATTTGCCATAGCAGGTGCCGACAAAAAATACTACTATGCAAATGCCAAAATAGAAGGCAATAGTGTGGTTGTACAAAGCCCTAAAGTGCTCTTGCCTATTTCGGTGCGTTATGCTTGGGCTAATAATCCTGCAAATGCCAATCTGTATAATAAAGAAGGATTGCCCGCATCACCATTCCGCACAGATACCTACCCGGGAGTCACTATTAATAATATTGCGGTGGAGTAGATTTATTATATACTGTAAAATAGAAAATATGTCCTACTCTTACAGTGTATTTAGATATTTATTGAATTGCCCATAGTTTTTACCTTAGAAAACAAGTGGTGTTATGGTAGGAAACATATCTGAAACATTCTCTTCGCATGGCTGCTCATATTCTTTCATATACTTTATCTCATTCAACAAATCTAATATAACCGTTGGCTCATCCTCTTGTACCAATTGTATCCTATACTCTTTAAAATTTGGTATTCCTCTGAAATAATTGGAGTAATGTCTGCGCATTTCGTACACCCCTATTTTATCACCCTTCCATTCCAGAGATTTTGTAAAATGTGCTATGCACACATTCACCCGTTGCTCAAAGGTAGGTGGTGAGAGTTTTTTGCCTGTATTTATATAATGCTTTACTTCTTCAAATATCCACGGGTAGCCTATTGCAGCCCTACCTATCATCATACCATCTACCCCATATTTATTTTTATATTCCAATGCTGTTTCGGGGCTATCCACGTCTCCATTGCCAAACAGAGGTATTTGAAGCAGGTTTTTATTTTTTATTTCAGCCAAATATGTCCAGTCTGCCTTGCCTTTGTACATTTGGGCACGTGTGCGAGCATGTATGGTAATAGCCTGTACACCTATATCTTGCAGCCTTTGCACACATTCAAATACATTTATGGTACTCTCATCCCAGCCCAATCTTGTTTTTACTGTCACCGGGCGGTCACATATTTTCACTATTTCAGACGTTATTTGCTGCATCTTGGGCAAGTCTTTGAGCATACCTGCTCCGGCACCTTTACATGCCACATTTTTCACCGGGCAGCCAAAGTTGATATCTACAAGGTCAGGATCTGCATCATTGGCTATTTTGGCAGCTTCACGCATCACATCAGGTTTATCACCAAATATTTGTATACCTATCGGTCTTTCCTCGTCGTATATATCAAGCTTCTGCATGCTCTTCGCTGCATTTCTTATCAACCCCTCAGAACTGATAAACTCCGTATACATCAAGTCTGCACCATGAGTTTTGCACACCATCCTGAATGGCGGATCACTCACATCTTCCATAGGTGCCAACAGCAACGGAAAATCACCAAGATTCAGCTTCCCAATTTTTACCATAATATGTACAAAAGTAACTAAAATATATCACATTTTTATATTGTCGTTACGGTTTTTTTACAATGTTTATACTTTAATAAAAAAACATTTATAACGGATTAGTAACAATCAAGTTGTATTTATTATAAAAAATAATACAAAAAATATTAGCTTAATACAACTTATTTTTATTACATTTGTCAATTATATTAGAAATATTATCACTATACTAAGATTTTCCACTCGCTCTTATGAAAAAATTATTTTACGTATTAATACTATCACTATTTGTTATTAATGGATTTTCACAATCATATTTTGAAGATTTTGCCGGGGGATCTGTACCTTCAGGCATAAGTGGAGGCAGCAACTATATACCTTCTATTGACAATGGCGAACTAAAAGTACTCATCCGCAAAAACGATATGTTTAGCGGTTTGTATTTTGGCTTCCCTTCTGCACTCAATTTAAGTGCATTAGCAAACAGAGTAGTATCTCTCGATATCAGGACAGACACTCTCTCTCGCATAGCGCCTTTTGTGATAGGAGTTCAGTTTTTTCAGGTGGGAGGTACTATTTATACAGGTATAGTAGAGAATAGGTTAATTCATGTCACTAACCAATCTCGCACTGTTACTTTTAGTTTTGCTAACTCGCGTGATTTTGGTGCAGTAGATTGGTCACAAATAATTGGGTTTCAAATAGTATTTGCACCACTTTCAGTAATGGATGCCAATGTATGGCTCGATAATGTAAGGGTAGGTACAGGCACAGTACATCGCCCATTTTATAAAGGTGTCGAAAGACAAGAGATGTACATAAATTCACCCACTCGTACTGCAAAGGTGGAGTTTGCCATAGATGCCACTCTCAACAAATTTCCGGTAACCTTCTCGGCGGTAAGTTCCAACCCTTCAATTGTACCAAACCCTGTTTTTGTCAATAGCCCTATCACCAGCAACGATTATTTCCCTTTTAACAGTGCATGCTGTGGCACACCACAGCTTATGTCTAACTTGCCTGTACGTATGAATATTACACCTGCAGCAAACCAATATGGCATGGCTACTATTACAGTCACTGCTACTACTACCAATACAGTAGCCGGCGTCACATTAGGACCAAGCATTTCTACTTTTGATGTAATAGTACGTAGAAATAGTGCCCCGCAAATAGGCACATACCCTATAAATCCAATAATAGGTTCAAATATTACCACCACATTTACCTTATCTAATATTAACTCAGGCAATCCTGAAACCACCCAAAATATGACCATTACCGGCGTAAGTTCAGACCAGACGGTAATACCCAACTCAGGTATTGTAGTTACCTATGATGGCATAGGTCAAGTAGCCGGTCTCAGGCTCACACCTACCGCATTTGGAGTATTACCTTCCAAATCTACAAACATTACTCTTACTATTACAGACAATGGCGGAACCGCAGCCGGAGGTGTAAATCAGTCTCAAATTGTATTGACTGTCACTGTATTTCCTCAAAAATATAACGAACCCACCATTGATGCTATACCCGGCAGGTTCACAGTACGTACCGCCGGACCGCAAACTATCACACTCACAGGCATTACAGACGGAAATGGAGGTTCTAATATAGCCTCAGTCACTGCACAAAGCTCAAACACTGCCATCATGCTCAACCCTACCATGAACTACCAGCCAGGCAATAATTATGCATTTTTGACCTATAATATACCTAACCTAGGCATGGTTTTTGTATCTGTCACAGCATCAAACTTAGGTGCTCCCGCCAATAGCAATGGCAATTCAAGCTATACCCGTGTATTCACTATTGTAGGAATAGACCCTCCAGTAAATGGTTACACAGAGTCATTCACCAGTACTACAGTTATTGGTGCAGACTATTATGTGAATTCGGCATCATATACTGACTGGCAACATAACAACCAAATTGTAAAATGGTACTCCGAAGGTCAGGGTGCTGGCAATGCCTTCACCACAGTCATAAACTCTGTAACAGGCACAGCTACTATCACTACCAATAAAACCAATGGCTATGATGGAGGCAGATGGTTTGCCGGATTGTGGTGGAAACCGGTAGCAGGTGGCACTTACAATTTTGCACAATATCCATATTTGAGTGTTAGATTAAGTAGCACTTGGTCGCAAGGCACACCATCAGTAGCTATAGACTTATTTGATATTAATGATAATAGATATGGGCTGTCATCATACCGCACTATCAATGGCACTTCTACTGTTTATACTTTCTGTTATAATGGTATACCCTCAGATGCAGACTTCGATTTTTCAAAAGTACAACGCATACTTTTCAATGTGCCGGCCATAGATGCAGGTATTTTTGCAAATTTTGTAGGTTCAGTCAATATATCTGAACTCAGAATAGGTGACCAAGCCGTAGGTACAGGCACATGCCCTCCCAATGCATTTACTACCGTTACCATAGATACCGTTGGCAATAGACCTTACCTCACTAATAATTCCGGACCCAAAACAGTCACTGTCACAGGTATTACTGCAGGTAGCTCACCTATTACTGGACCTAATAACAATACTGTATCTGTATCATTATTATATAGTGGGGGCACAATTGTGCCTTCTATTGGTCCGGTGGTGAACGGACGTGCCATCATATCATTCAATACTCCGGCTTCAGTTACTACTACTACTATCACTGTGGTAGGCACAGCTACAGCAGCCTACACCAGTTCCAAAATATTTCAGGTACAGGTTACAGCTCCTCCGGGCACTAGCAATGCAGGTACTATCACCAATAATACTGCAAGCAACATGCCTGATGGCTATCCGGGGCAAAATATTGATGGCTTTGGTGTTACTCTCAATGGCAATGTAGGTGATGGTGGAGGGCCAGATAGCTACCACCCTGCTAATCCATTAGCTATTGGTGCTATTAAAGATGCAGGATGGAGCATGTGCAGAATGGCTATACCTGTAAACTTTGAATATCGAAACGACAATGACGACCCTTTTGTATTCAATTGGGATGGCTTTGACTTCAATTCTTTACGAATTGACCAATACATGAAATACAAAGAAGCAGGTGTCGAAAGATTTATCGGCACACTTTGGAGCATTCAAAACTGGGCTAAATATAATCGTGATGATTTAGTACCATCTGCTGGACAAGGTTTTGTAGGTACTAATACCTTAGACTCAAACTATGTGCAAGAGGTAGCAGAGTTTTGTACAGCATATGTACTAATGCTCAAGCAACATACAGGTATAGAAATGTATGCATTGGATTTTGTGAATGAGCCACAGTTCAATGAGCCTTATGCTTCAGCGGTCATTAACCCAGACCAATATGTAATACTGGCCAAGGCTATAATCAATAGGTTTAATCAATACGGTATTAAAACATTACTTTTTGGACCTGAAACATTAGGACAAGATAACGGCATATATATCAACACCATAGCTGCTGACCCATTTCTAAGAAATAACTTTAGCGCTCATGCTCGTCATAATTACGCTCCTGATGGAGTTGGTGCAGGTGAGCTTACATGGAATAATATACTTTTACAATCTAGAAATACAAACCTCAACGGTGGATTTACAAGATATCAGGCAAATCCTCAAAGTCCGGCTGGCAGCAATGGCAACGGAGGCCCGGGTATACCTGTATGGCAAACAGAAACTTCCGGCCAAGCTGCTAATTGGAACGGTGCATTCAGCTATGCTGCAGCCATTCACAATGGCTTGACTGGTGGCAACGTAAGTGCTTGGACATATTGGACTTGGGACGATGGCAACCCCAATGGCTCGTATGGTTTGTTCGGTGGCTCTACTATCAAACCTATATATTATACCAAAAAACATTACTCTAAATATATTCGCCCGGGAGCTCGGAGAGTGCCTGCCAATATCAGCACCGCTTCAGGAGTATATATGACTGCATTCCAAAACCCTGATGCCTCTCTTGCAGTGGTATTAATAAATAATAATACTACATGGACACAAGTAAATCTGTCAGGAACTAATTTGCCGTCCTCATTCAGAGCATTCCAGTCATATCAAAGTGTGTATTGGAATGAGTTGAATACTACTTCAGGTGCTACCATATACCTGCCTGCCAAATCCGTCACTACACTTTGGGGCGGTGGCAATGCTACAGTCTCTGCATCTAGTGTATCTGTATCAGGTCATATGATGACTACCGTTATCACATCGCCTGGAGGTACATTGCAAATGAATGCAACTGTATTCCCCTCCAATGTGCCCGACAAAACTGTAACTTGGTCGGTAATTACCCTTACTGGCAGAGCATCCGTCAATGCTTCAGGCTTGCTTATGGGGCATGCTAATGGCACTGTAAGAGTGAGAGCCACTTCAAACAATACACCTTCTGTGTTTGGCGAATTAGTTATCACAATCTCAGGTCAGTACCAACCGGTACTCGGCATGACTGTAAATGGTACAGGAGGCATAAGAACCATTACCACCGTTTCAGGCAGCTTACAAATGGTTGGAATATTTAATCCCTCCAATGCTACAAACCAACTTATTAATTGGTCAATCATACCCTCATCAGGCTTGGCTTCAATCAATGCATCCGGATTACTCTCTGCCATTGCCAACGGATTGGTTACAGTTACAGGTATTTCTCAAGAAAATGCCACTATCACCAGTCGTGTAGTAGTCACTATCACAGGTCAACCGCAAGCCGTAACCTCTGCCACTGTAGATGGCACAGGCGGTATAAGAACCATCAATACCCCTAGTGGAACTTTACAAATGGTAGCTACCTACAGCCCTGCCGATGCTACTAGTACTACCGTAGGCTGGACAGTAAATGCACCCGGCGGCATAGCCTCAATTAACCCTACCACAGGGTTATTAAGTGCCTCTAACTCAGGGAATGGTCTTGTCACTGTTACAGGTACATATAGCACTTGGGGGGTATCTGCTGTAAGAATAGTCACCATTACAGGACAAAGTGTGATTGCTACAGGTCTTACTATAGTAGGACAAGGAGGAGTGAATACAATAAATACTCCAGGTGGTAACTTGCAAATGATAGGCATATTTGCACCCGCAGGTGTTACAAATACTACGCTCGGGTGGACATTTGTGCCAGCCACTACAGTAGCATCTATCAATGCATCAGGTATAGTTTCGGCATTGAATAATGGAATATGCACAATATCAGGTACTACACAAGATGGGTCTTCTATCACCAGATATTTTGTAATAACTGTTACAGGTCAATCTCAAATTGTGACTTCGGCTACCATCAATGGCACAGGAGGTGTAAGTCAAATTAATACTGCCGGAGGTACATTGCAAATGTTATATTCTTACAACCCCGCCAATGCCAATACAAATACACTACCCGGTTGGAATAGCAGCAACAGCGCTATAGGCAGTATTAATTCTTCAGGGTTAATAACTGCTGTAAACAATGGCATCATCACTATTACAGGCTCTTTTGGCAGTGTAAATGCAATAAGTATTATTACTATCACAGGTCAACCTATATTGGTCACCTCAGCTACAGTGAATGGTGTAGGCGGAGTAAGAATAATAAATACCGCCGGAGGCACATTACAAATAATAGGTACCTACTCTCCTGCTAACGCCAATACCAATACACTGGTAGGTTGGTCACTCACAGACCCTACCGGTCAAAATAGCATAAATGCTGCAGGATTATTGCAAGCTAATACTAACGGTAATGGTATTGTCACTGTTACAGGTACTTATGGTGGGGGTATCATAGCCCGCGTTACTATTACCATATCAGGTCAAAATATACCTGTTACCTCAGCCACAGTCAATGGCTTAGGGGGTGTAAGGGTTATTAATACTGCTAATGGCACTTTGCAAATGATAGGTACTTATTCACCGCCAAATGCCAATACCAATACATTGGTAGGTTGGTCACTCATTGACCCTACCGGACAAAACAGCATAAATGCCGCAGGACTTTTGCAAGCTGCTACCAATGGCAATGCAATTGTCACCGTCACAGGCACTTATGGCGGTGGTATCACCGCCCGTGTCACTGTAACTATTACTGGTCAAAATATACCTGTCACATCCGCTACTGTGATTGGCACCGGAGGTATTACCACTATCAATACATCAGGAGGCACATTACAAATGCTCGGAAACTATAGTCCTGCTAACGCAAACATAAATACTTTGGTAGGTTGGAGCATTGTGCCATCTACAGGTATTGCCTCAATAAATGCCTCTACTGGTCTATTATCTGCCATAAACAATGGTTTGGTTACTGTTATTGGATTATATGGTGCTGTATCCGCCTCAAGAGTCATTACCATTACGGGACAGCCTGTGTTAGTATCTTCGGCTACAGTTAATGGTTTAGGAGGTATTAACGAAATAACTTCTGCAGGTACATCTTTACAAATGACAGTATCATACAGCCCTGCCAATGCCAATACAAATACGCTTCCGGGTTGGAGTATTTTACCATCAGCAGGTGTTGCAAATATTAATGCCTCTTCAGGATTACTTACACCTATAATAAATGGAGTAGTCACTGTCACCGCTACTTTGGGGGCAGTTACAGCATCAAGAGTGGTCAACATCAGTGGGCAGCCATCTGCAATTACTTTATCCAGTTCATCACAGCTTATAAGTATAGATTTGGCTACAATGCAAATATTTGCAAACTTCACACCTTCTGCATCCAGTGTTACAGGCACACAGTGGTCGCTTCAAGGCACAGGTGGCACTATAAGCGGTAGTGGTCTTTTGCAGGCACTTACCAATGGGGTAGTTACTGTTACAGGTCGTTCTTCACAAAATAATGCTATATTTGGTACTAGAATAGTTACTATCACCGGTCAAGCAGCATCATTTGTGCAGGTTACTTCTGTATCTATCACAGGTGGCAACTCCATTTCCACACCCGGAGGCACTTTGGTACTCAATAGCTTAGTATTGCCGGGTACGGCTACCAACCCTGCTATAAATTGGTTTGCAAACCCTTCATCAGGGGTTGTATCACTCAATCCATCCTCGTCTACGGTCACACTCACAGGTCAAGGCAATGGTATTGTGACCATTACAGGTGTTTCAGCCAGCAATCCTACTGTGTCAGGAGTGAGGATTGTTACTGTATCAGGATATCCTATACCTGTAACTGCAGCCACTGTAAATGGTGTTGGCGGTGTAAGAGTTATAAATACAGCCAATGGTACACTACAAATGACATCAGTATATAGCCCTACAAATGCTAATACCAACACATTAATAGGTTGGTCGCTCATTGACCCATCAGGTCAGAATAGTATTAATGCTTCAGGTTTGTTACAATCTAATACTAACGGAAACGGCATAATCACAGTCACCGGCACATACGGTGGTGGCATAATAGCTAGTGTTGCGGTTACCATTTCCGGACAAAATATTCCTGTCACATCCGCTACCGTGATAGGTACTGGAGGTGTTGCAACAATCAATACAGCCGGAGGCACATTGCAGATGATTGGAAGTTATAACCCTTCCAATGCCAACACCAATACGTTGGTAGGTTGGAGTATTTTCCCCTCTTCGGGTACTGCTTCTATCAACGCATCTACCGGTTTATTAACCGCCATTAACAATGGATTAGTCACAGTTACAGGTCAGTATGGAGGTATTACTGCCACCCGTGTCATCACTATTACAGGTCAGGCAGTAGCTGTCACTTCAGCCACGGTAGATGGTGTGGGCGGGGTACGTCAAATCACCACAGGAGGAGGTACTTTGCAAATGATAGGTAATTATAGCCCGACAAATGCTAATACTAATACTCTGGTTGGTTGGTCTATAAACGGTGGTATAGCTTCTATTAATGCTTCAGGTCTCATTACCGCCAATAACTCAGGAAATGGGATAGTTACAGTATCAGGTACATACGGAGGTGTAATAGCACACAGAGTAATTACTATTTCAGGACAATTTGTAGGAATTTCTGTAGCATCATCTACAGTAGATGGGGTTGGTGGAGTACGCAGCATAAATACAGCAGGGGGCAGTTTGCAAATGATTAGTAATTATTCTCCGGCTAATGCCAATACATTTACTTTGGTAGGCTGGTCTATAGTTTCAAACCCATCAGGTATAGCCAATATTAATCCTACATCAGGCTTATTGCTTTCACTCAATAGTGGCAACGGATTAGTCACTGTCACAGGCACTTACGGAAACGGAGTGTTTGCCACAAGGGTTGTTACCATTACCGGGCAAACTGTGTTAGCCACAGGGCTCACCATCTCAGGTACCGGAGGTTCTACTTCAATATCTATCAGTGGAGGTCAGTTACAAATGCTTTCTACTTTATCCCCTTCAGGGGTCACCAATACTACGGTGGGTTGGTCACTCATTCCATCATCAGGGGTAGCATCTATTAATCCACAAGGGCTACTTACTGCTATAAGCAATGGTATAGTTACTGTAGTAGGTACCACACAAGACGGTACAGGTATTAATGCATATAGAATAATAACTATTTCGGGTCAATTTGTGAGTACTCCGGTCACTTCTGCCACCATAGATGGTACAGGAGGTGTATCTTCTATCAGTACTTTTGGAGGACAATTGCAAATGATATACTCCTACAGCCCTGCCAATGCCAATGTGAACACCTCTCCCGGATGGTCTGTGAGCCCCGGCACAGTAGGTCAAATATCGGGAGGAGGGTTAGTTACTGCTTTAAATAATGGAGTATTAACTGTCACCGCTACATTTGGCAGTGTTATCGCTACAAAAGTCATTACCATTACCAATCAATCTACATTGGTCACATCTGTAGGTGTGAATGTACAAGGTGGTGGTGCGGCTATAATTGCAACAGGCGGAGGCACATTGCAAATGACTGTTACTGTAGAACCTACAGGTGCTACCAATCAAAATGTATCATGGTCATTAATACAAACAGGTTCTATTGCAGGTATCAATCCTGTCACAGGCAATATTATCGCTAATAATGCAGGCAATGGTGTCATTACCGTAGTAGCTACAGCTTTAGATGGCTCTAATGTATGGGGTTATACGTTGGTCACTATATCCGGTCAAAATATTCCTGTACAGGGGCTTAATATTTCAGGCAATGGTGGTATAAACTATATTAATATTAATGGTGGTGGCTTACAAATGGTAGGCAACTTCACTCCTGCCAACGCTACCAATACCAATATTACTTGGAGTATTATAGACCCTACAGGGCTGGCTACTGCTATAAATGCTACAGGTTTTTTCAATGCCGCTAATAATGAAAACGGAACAGTAACTATTATAGGTGTGTCTCAAGACGGTGGTTTCACAGCATCTCAGGTAATCACTATCACAGGTCAAAGAATTAAGTTGTTAAACGTGACCTTATTTACCCCCAATCCATTTATTAATGTAGATAAAGGGTCAATCACCATCACTCCTATATTGACACCTGTTAATACCACAGAAGCGAGTAGTATAGTGTTTTCGGTATCCAATACTGCTATAGCTACTATAGACCCTACGGGATATCTTACAGCAATTGATAATGGTATTATTACTGTCACTGCTATATCTACCGCAAATGCTACCATTACAAGCAGTATTGTAATATCTGTATCCGGGCAATTAATCAGCAATATACTCATTACAAATGCAGGTACTAATTATTCTATTACAAGTACAGGAGGTTCATTGCAGCTGCAAAGCATAACCTACCCTCCCAATGCCATCAATAACCAAATAATATGGTCTGTAATACCTTCATCCATTGCAGGTATCAATAGCTCAGGGCTTCTTACTGCCAACGACTTTGGAAATGGCACAGTAACCGTTACTGCATATAATGTTGCTTCAAATAGGTTTGATACCATTAAGGTAATGATATCAGGACAGAGAGTGCCTGTGCAGGGTTTGAGTATAAATGCTGCCTCATCCATCACTACTATACTAGGTACAGTACATTTAATACCTGTGTTTGTACCATCAAAACCCACCAATACGCTTGTAGGATGGACTATAGTAAATACTACTAAGCCCAATATTGCTACTATCACCGGCGATGGTATACTCAAGGCACTTGACGGAGGCAATGGCACTGTTACTATCATGGGAGCATCTGTGAGTGACCCCACTATAGTAGCTTATAAGGTGGTAAATATTTCAGGGCAAAGCACATCGATGATATCCTACATTGTAGTTGACGGTCCTAATACAATTTTTGAGACTCCCTCACAAATTTTAGTAGGAAATACCTATTATTTACTTCTAAATCTAAAAAATAGTTTAGGAGAAATTCAATCTGTGGTAGGTGTATCAGGTAATTTAGATATTGTAAATAACTATTTGCCTCAATTTACAGATAAGTTTATATACACTTCTAATAGCCCTGACTTAACAGTAAACACAGATGGCTCATTCTCAGCTTCTAATTTTGGCGAATTTACGGTCACAGTGTCATACAAACCGGATACCGCTATAAAAATTACTATCCCTATCAATATAGAGGTTACTTCTATAAGTATCGTTATATATGATGCAAATAATATGAATACTACTGTAGCTAACAATGCACTCATAGTAAGTAAAGATTACGTAGCCAAATTTGTATCAGACCCCCCTTTAGATTTTGATACGTATAAGTCTAATTTTGACTGGAAAGCATCAAATCTCAGGGTGTTGTCCATGGATTTCTCTACGGGCTATTTCAGCACGGTAGGTGTAGGCACTTCTAATATCAGTATTACGGGCAAAGGTGCTTTCAAACGCCTCAAAGCAGAAGCTACAGTGACGGTATCCAATACCAACTCGCTCATAAGTGAAGCAAATGGTCAAGTAGCACTATATCCTGTGCCTGCCAAAGATATAGTGCATATCATCATGACTGAGGCAACTCTAATACAAAATATTTCATTGATAAATGCATCAGGCAACATAGTATTGACAGAGTACCCAAATACCACTGTATCTAAGTATGAGCTTAATATTAAGGAGTTGCCAACAGGTATATATATGATTAATGTTTATACTGATAATCATATTCATACAGTAAAATTAATTAAGGAATAGTTTTTATAAGATAGGCATGGATTGTACCATGCCTATTTTTTATTTTTTGTAATAATTTCAATTTTCAACCATATTGCATAGTATTTATGGTTGATTTATCCTTATATAATAACAAATGGTACCATCCCGGTGCAGGCATCATCAAGCGTATATTGTGGTATTATACCAATGAAATATTTTTTGTCTCAGGTTTGTTCCCTGTCAATGGATTAAAAATATTACTATTACGCCTTTTTGGTGCCAAAATAGGTATAGGTGTAGTGATAAAACCTCATGTAAATATCAAGTATCCTTGGCACCTCACCATAGGAAACCATACTTGGATAGGTGAAAATGTATGGATAGACTGCCTCACACATGTACATATTCATGATCATGTATGCATATCTCAGGGTGCACTTATACTTACAGGCAATCATGATTATTCTAAATCTTCATTTGACCTTATCATAAAACCCATTCAAATTCACTCAGGTGCTTGGATTGGTTCTCGGGCTGTGGTTTGTCCCGGAGTATCAGTAGGCCATCATGCTGTGCTCACCGTAGGTTCAGTAGCTTCCAAAGACTTACAACCTTGTTATATATATAAAGGGAACCCCGCAATTTCGGTTAAGTATAGACCATTATAATTTATAATAGTTCTAAATATCATTTTCTACATACATACACATGAAAAATCATTTTTATTTGCAATAGTCAAATATGAGTATTGCATATTAAATATTAAAAATATTTGTTTAATAAAATACCTGTATTAGATTTGTATCGTCTTAAAATATAGCCGTTTATATGCCATTATCTACCTTGGTAACAAAGTTTAAGCCCGCCTTTTACCTAATCATCCCTCTGCTATTAGTATTATCATTATATACAGCAGCTCAAGATATACCTACAGATGAGGCAGCTATCTCTGCAGGTAAAGCATTATTTCAAAACAATTGTACCCAATGCCACGCAGCTACCGATGAGGTAGTAGTAGGGCCAGGTCTCAAAAATGTACACACACGCCACAAAACTCCTTGGCTCATTAAGTGGATACGCAATTCCACCTTATTGATTAATAGCGGTGATAAAGAAGCAGTAGAAGTATTTAATAAATACAACAAAACTCAGATGCAAAATTTCGACTTCAAAGACGAAGAAATTTTGACCATATTAGCATATCTAAAATCTGAAAGTGCTAAAGTAGCCGCACCCGCTGCCACAGCTGCTACAGGGTCTGCCGTGGCTCCAGCATCTGCTGATTCACCCGCAGACAACACAACTTTAAATTTATTGATTGGATTTTTTGTAGTCATCTTGGTATTAATATTTGCCATACTTATCATTATTATATCCATCCTCACTAAATATCTTAATAATAGATCTGCCGAGCTAAGTGATATAGAAAAAGAAGTTGTAAACCAAAAATATAATCTTTCAGCAATTTACAATAGCAAAGCATTCAAGGCATCTGTTGTATTTTTATTAGTCATTGTATTAGGCAAGTCATGTATAGACAGCATGGTAGGTATAGGTATTACACAAGGTTATGCACCAGCACAACCCATAGCATTTTCGCACAAACTGCACGCAGGCGAGCACAAAATTAATTGTGGATATTGCCATACAGGAGTTTACAAATCTAAGTCTGCCAATATTCCATCCTCTAATATATGTATGAATTGTCATAATACCATTCGTACAGAGTCTCCGGAAATACAAAAAATTTATCGCGCAGTTTCTACCGGCAGACCCATTGAGTGGGTTAGGGTACATAACTTGCCGGACTTGGCCTATTTTAACCACTCTCAGCATACCAATGTGGCCGGTCTTGAATGTCAAAACTGTCACGGACCTATAGAAACCATGGAAGTAGTACAGCAATACTCACCGCTCACTATGGGTTGGTGTATCAATTGCCACCGCGAAACAGCCATCAATGGTAAGGACAATGCTTATTATGATAACCTTATGGCTCTGCACGCCAAAAAATCTAAGGAACCTATGAAAGTAAAAGATAATGGAGGCTTAGAATGTGCTAAATGCCACTATTAATAGATAATTATTCTAAAAATATATGTCAGAAAATACCAAAACATATTGGAGAGGAATTGAAGAACTGAATAATACTCCGGAATTTGCAGCTCATGCTAATAATGAATTTGCAGATAACCCTGACTTTAATTTAGACGGTGGCAATACCTATCGCCGCGATTTTCTTAAAGTAATGGGTTTTGGTATCGCAGCTGCTACATTAGCAGCATGCGAAACTCCAGTTCGCAAAGCTATACCTTACCTCAATAAGCCCGAAGACATAGATCCTACCATTCCAAACTATTATTCATCTACCTATGCCGAAGGAGGAGACTATTGCAGCATTATTGTAAAAACTCGCGAAGGAAGGCCTATTAAAATAGAAGGAAATAAAAATAGCAGTATCAGCGGTGGAGGTTTATCGGCACGTGTAGGAGCATCTGTATTATCGCTTTACGACAAAGAAAGATATAGATCCCCCAAAATTAGCGGTAAAAACTCTACATGGGAAGATATTGATACCCTAATAATTACAAAACTTCAAGACTTTGCACTTGCTGGTAAACAGTTAAGAATTGTTACAAACACTATACTCAGCCCTTCACTTTACAGTGCACTGGCAGGTTTTGTAGCCAAATATCCAAATACTAAAGTCATTACCTATGATGCCAACTCGGCATCTGCCTTGCTTGAAGCAAATAAATTATCTTTTGGTACCACAGTACTACCATCTTATGACTTCTCCAAAGCCAATATCATAGTATCACTAAGTTGCGACTTTCTCGGTACTTGGTTTGCACCTGTTGAGCATAGCAACCAATATGTAAAAGGTAGAAAACTGAGTAATACAAAAAAACAAATGTCGCGCCATTACCAGTTCGAAAGTATACTGTCACTCACAGGATCTAACGCTGATTTTCGTACATCCATAAAACCGTCGCAAGAGGGTATTGTAGTTGCTAATTTATATAACCTGTTAGCCGACAAAGCAGGAGCACCTAAAATAGAAGTGGGCGAACTCAAAGACATAAACAATCTATCCAAAGCTGCTAATGACCTTTGGAACGCCAAAGGCAGCTCTCTTGTAGTTTCAGGCAGCAACGATACCAACGTCCAAATAATAATAAATAGTATTAACACACTTTTGGGCAACTATGGCAATACCCTATCACTTGGCACCCCCTCTTATTACAAAAAAGGTGACGACAATACTATGAACTCATTTGTAGATGAGCTTGTATCAGGCAGTATATCAGGTGTTATATTTCTTAATGCCAATCCTGTGTATAATCACCCAATGGGTGCTAAAATAAAAAATGCCATATCCAAGTTGGAGCTATCTGTATCCACAGCAGACCGCCCCGACGAAACTAATGTGCTTTGCACCTACTTAACACCCGACCATCACTATCTCGAAAGTTGGTCAGACGCGGAAATTAAAAAAGGCTACTTCAGCTTAGGACAACCTACTATTTCCCCACTTTTCAAAACAAGACAAATATTAGATTCTATCCTTACCTGGTCAGGCAATACCACAGATGCATACAGCTATATCACAAATTATTGGAAAAATAATATCTATTCATTACAGACAACTTATCAGAGTTTTCAGTCTTTTTGGGACAATACCCTACACGATGGTGTATTTGAGTTGAAAAATACAAATGCTGAATTGTCATTCAATTTTAATATAGCATCTGTAACAGAAAGTATCAATAGCAACTACAAAGCTGCTTCACAAGACATAGAATATATTTTATATGAAAAAGTAGGTATGGGTACAGGCTCACAAGCCAATAATCCATGGCTTCAAGAATTTCCCGAGCCTGTTTCCAAGGCTTGCTGGGATAATTATGCCTCAGTCTCACAAAAGTTTGCCAAAGAAAAAGACCTTTCACAAGGAGATATCATCAAGATTGATACTAAAAATGGCCAAACCCTAAACCTTCCTGTATTAATACAGCCCGGTCAAGCGTCAAATACCATTGCCATTGCCATAGGATATGGCCGCGAAGTAGCAGGAAAAGCTGCAATAGGAGTAGGAAAAAATGTTTACCCCCTTGTAAATACCACAGATAATAAAAGTAAGTATTTTGGGGTGGTATCTGCCATTACCAAAACATCTGAAAACCGTACCATTGCCCAAACCCAAACCCACCACACCCTTATGGGACGCCCTGTAGTGCAGGAATCTACTCTCAAAGAATACCTCAAAAATCCGGAGGCAGGCAGGTATAAACCATTGATAAAGACCAACCAAGGTGATAAAAAGCCCGAAGACATCACCATGTGGAAAACAGAAGGTCTTGAAACACACAACTACAAAAATCATGCTTGGGGCTTAATTGTAGATTTGAACTCCTGCACAGGTTGTGGCAGTTGTGTAATCAGTTGCCAAGCCGAAAATAATATTCCCGTAGTAGGTCGTCAAGAGGTAATCAATCGTAGAGAAATGCACTGGATACGTATTGATAGATATTACTCTTCTGATGCAGACCCCGAAGACAAAAGTTTGATGGGTTATCGCAATATGGAAGACCCCTCTGATAATCCTAAGGTCATATTCCAACCTGTAATGTGTCAGCATTGTAACAATGCACCATGCGAAACCGTGTGTCCGGTATTGGCTACTACACATAGTACAGAAGGTTTAAACCAGATGACTTATAACAGATGTGTAGGTACCAGATATTGTTCAAACAACTGTCCATTCAAAGTACGCCGATTCAACTGGTTCAGCTACTATACAAATACTAAATTTGCAGAGATAAATCCAATGATGGATGACTTGGGAAGAATGGTACTTAATCCTGATGTTACTGTAAGAGCGCGCGGCGTAATAGAAAAATGCTCCATGTGTGTACAACGCATACAATTAGGTAAGTTGCAAGCAAAACTTGAAAGAAGAAGACCTATTGACGGAGAAATTGAAACAGCTTGCTCACAATCATGCCCTGCTGATGCATTGGTATTCGGCGATATGAATGATCCTGAGAGTCGTATTTCAAAAGCATTGGCAGATGAAAACAAAGAAAGGGCTTACCACATGCTCGAAGAAATCAATGTAAAACCATCGGTATCATACCTTACTAAAATTAGAAACGTATAAATTAATTAAAATATGCATATTAGTTCACACGTAAGACCACCCTTAATCACCGGCGGAAAAACCTTGCACGATATCACTCATGATATTTCGAGCCGCGTAGAAGACATGCCCAATAAAAAATGGTTAGCTGCTTTTACAGTTTCTGCATTGGTATTAGCCTACGGTCTGTATTGCCTTTACCGCACACTTTGGTTTGGAATAGGTGAATGGGGGCTCAACAAAACTGTGGGCTGGGCTTGGGACATTACCAACTTTGTATGGTGGATAGGCATAGGTCATGCAGGCACATTGATTTCTGCTATATTAATGCTGTTTCGTCAAAAATGGAGGACTTCTATAAACAGAGCTGCTGAGGCCATGACTATTTTTGCTGTAATATGCGCAGCAAGTTTCATATTAGCGCACATGGGTCGCCCATGGTTGGCTTACTGGCCACTGCCGTTGCCAAACGCATTTGGGTCTCTATGGGTAAATTTTAACTCCCCTTTAGTATGGGATGTATTTGCAATATCTACTTACTTTTCAGTATCTTGTGTGTTTTGGTACTTGGGTATGATACCTGACCTTGCCACCATCAGAGACAGAGCCGTGAACCCAATTTCAAGATTTATATATGGCTCACTCAGCTTTGGGTGGACAGGTGGAGCCAAAGATTGGTCACGTTATGAGTCTGTAGCACTCATTCTTGCCGGACTCTCTACCCCTCTTGTGCTTTCAGTACACACCATAGTAAGTATGGATTTTGCCACATCCGTCATTCCTGGTTGGCACACTACCATTTTCCCACCTTATTTTGTGGCAGGTGCTATATTTTCAGGTTTTGCCATGGTATTGACCTTGATGATTGTGACACGTGCAGTATATAATTTAGAAGATTACATTACCATTGAGCACATAGAATATATGAATAAAGTAATCATACTCACAGGTTGTATAGTGGGCACAGCATATATTACCGAGTTTTTCATCGCATGGTATTCAGGCGTAGAGTATGAAAGTTATTGTTTTATAAACCGAGCCACAGGACCATACTGGTGGGCTTATTGGTCTATGATGACCTGTAATGTGATATCACCTCAATTATTATGGATTAAAAAAATACGTCGCAGCATTGCAGCCACATTTGTAGTATCTATCATTGTAAACATTGGTATGTGGTTTGAGAGATTTGTAATCATAGTATCGTCATTACATAGAGATTATTTACCATCAAGCTGGGCTATGTTTTTCCCCACCTATGTAGATGCAGGAGTATATCTCAATTCATTTGGTTTGTTTTTTACATTGTTTTTCCTTTTTGCCAAATTTTTGCCCGTGGTAAATATGGCAGAGGTAAAAGCTATTGTGAAATCATCATCAGAAAAAATTAGTTCCACCCAGTCTTCCCCATCACATGTCCACTGATAATAAGCATTTTATATTAGGAGTTTTTGACGATGAAGATGTGCTCATGCATGCCATACCCGAAGTGCGAAATGCAGGAGTTCGTATTCACGAAGTATATTCACCCTACCCTATACATGGAATAGATGACTTGCTAAGCTACAAAAGAAGTAAACTACCCAAAGCAGCATTTATGTTTGGATTTTTGGGATTGTCTTGCGCAGTTACCATGATGGTGTGGATGCTCGGTTTTGACTGGCCCATGAACATAGGCGGCAAACCAAATATACCCCTTACTGATTTTGTACCTATAAGTTTTGAGTGTACGGTTTTGTTCTCAGCATTTGGTATGGTAGGTACTTTTTTGATAGCCAGCAATTTATTTCCATGGTCAAATCCTGTAATATTTGACAAACGTATCACTGATGATAAATTTGTAATAGCGGTAGACATGGGTAAAAATAAACTTTCAAAAAACGAAATTTCAAATCTGTTAAAATCTAAAGGAGCTACTGAAGTAAATGAAAAAGAAATTTAATATCAACAGCATAATATTAACAATTTGTGCGGTATTTACTGTAATATTTGTGTCATGTACCAAAGACTACAGCAAGCCGGGCATGGAGTATGCTCCGGAAATGTACCACTCCAGAGCCTATGAACCTCTAAGTCAAGTCACCGACAAAGCCCATGCAGAGTATAATTCTAATGAGAATAATCCATATAATATGAATATGAGAGTACCTGTGCCCAAAACCGTGAAAATTCAAAAATATAACGGATTGTTTGGTACAAAGCCTAAAGACCCTTTGCTCATATACCATATCAGCAAAGATAGTTTTGACTTATCGGGCAAAGTGTTGAAAAATCCACTTGACTCTAACGATAAAGTATTAGCCGAAGGCCAAGTTCTTTACACACGATATTGCCAACATTGTCATGGAGAAACAGGACAGGGTGATGGCTCAGTAGGCAAAGTATATAAAGGTGTGCCGGCATACAACAAGGGACGTGTAAAATTTGATACTGAAGGACACATTTTTCACACCATCACCTTTGGGCGTAATCGTATGTGGCCACATGCCTCTCAAATATCAGTAGAAGACCGTTGGAAAATAGTAATGTATGTTCAAACCCTTCAAAACCTTGAATAATAATAAATAAAATAATAATATGCATCACGACGTACATATTTCAGTAGATGAGCAGCTTGTACTTTCACCCAAGTTTAAACGGAATCTTTACATAGCTCTTGCCATAGGCATCATACTATTTGTAATAGGTGTAGCTATGGCAGCTATGGGTGGAGGCGGACATGATACGCACAGTATACATGGTGCCGAAGCTACCCAAGAAATTACAGAAGCTGTTGCAGAAACTGCACACCACGGTCCCACATGGATGACACGTATGTGGGCAGACCTTTGGCATAATTCCGTATTTTTTTCAGGCATAGCACTTTTAGGTGTGTTTTTTATGTGTGTGCAATATGTGGCTTGGGCAGGGTGGTCATCTATATTAAAAAGAATACCTGAATCATTCGGTTCATTTTTACCTATAGGCGGAGCATTGTTACTTGTCATATTTTTAGTGGCAAACCATGATATTTTTCACTGGACACATGAAGGATTGACTGACCCAAAAAGTCCTGAATATGACAAAATTATTGCCGGAAAATCAGGGTATTTGAATGTACCTTTTTTCTTGACAAGGATGGTTGTATTTTTTGGATTATGGTATTTTATGTGGACGCTCATGCGCAAACAATCGCTCCTCGAAGACCAACATGGAGGCGACAGCTACTATCACAAATCAGGATATATTTCTGCAATTTTTCTTTTTATCTTCGGCATCTCCGTGCCAATGGCAGGGTGGGATTGGGTCATGTCTATTGATACACACTGGTTTAGCACCATGTTTTGGGTATATAATTTTGCCAGTTGGTGGGTGTCATCATTGTCTGCCATTACTCTTATATGTATATATTTGAAAGAAAACGGCTATTTAAAAGGCATGAACGACAATCACTTTCATGACCTTGGCAAATTTATGTTTGCGTTCTCCATATTTTGGGCGTATATATTCTTAGGACAATGGCTCTTGATTTTTTATGCTAACATTCCTGAAGAAACAGTATATTTCCTTGACCGTACACAGGCATATGATAAAAAATATACATTCTTATTTTTCTTTTTATTATTCATCAACTTTGTGTTCCCTTTCCTATGGTTTATGACCAGAGATTCAAAACGCAAAACTTTGTTGCTCAAAATTGGAGGTATAGGATTGATATTTGGTCATTGGCTTGATTTTTATGTCATGATTATGCCGGGTGTCACCAAAGGAACCAGCGAAATTGGATTCATGGAAATAGGATTGCTTATAGCATTTGTATCATTGTTTATCATCATCATTACCAATACATTGACCAAAGCAAAATTGATACCACAAAATCATCCTATGTTGGAAGAGTCGTTGCATCATAGCATATAGTTAAAACATATAAATATAATACAGGTTAATACAGATATAAATAATTATGAATAACATAGTAGCTTGGATAATAGGTGCACTGATTTTGGTAGTGCTCATTTTGCTTTTTAGAGTTAGCAACTTAGTGGCGGTGCTCAAAGGTGATTTCAATAAAAGAGTTACCGACTATAATAAGTTAAACGCTGTCATGTTTCCAATATTTTTTTTAGTAGGCTTGATACTATTTTATTTTTCATACATGAGTGCTACCAAATATTTCTTACCCAAATCTGCTTCGGAGCATGGTATCATTACAGATGAGTTGTTTTGGATAGATTCAATCATCATATTAATAGCTTTCATATCTACCAATATTTTATTGTTTTTCTTTCCCTACATGTACCAATATAAAGAAGGTAGAAAAGCATATTTTTATCCTGACAATCACAAATTAGAGATTATATGGACTATCATACCCGCCATAGTAATGGCAGTGTTGGTGTTTTTTGGTCTTAAAGTCTGGAACGATATTGAAAGCCCTGCGCCCAAAGATGCAGTAGTATTAGAAATCACAGGTAAACAATTTAACTGGATTGTGCGCTATCCGGGCAAAGATGGCAAGTTGGGTGCATACAATTTTAAACTTATAGATGCTACCAATGAAGTAGGGATAGACTTTACAGACAAAAGCAGTTTTGATGATTTTATGCCTAGAGAGATACATATACCTAAAGGTAGACCTGTACAGTTCAAGATACGCGCACGGGATGTGTTGCATAGTGTATTTTTGCCACATTTTCGCCAAAAAATGGACGCTGTGCCGGGCATGCCTACCAGTTTTTGGTTTACACCTATATACACAACCGATGAAATGCGCACAATTACAGGAAACCCAAATTTTAAATATGAATTAGCTTGTACAGAAGTATGTGGAAGAGGTCATTTTGGGATGAAGTATTTGCTCGTGGTAGATGAGCCGGAGGTATATGAAAAATGGTATGCCTCACAGGAGCCATTCTTGAAAAAAAATCCTGATTATATATCAAAATCGAATAGTAATAACGTAGAATTAGCATTTAGTAAATAATTATAATAAATAGTATGGCTCATACATCTGAATTACATACCGCTGATGCTCATGCAGCACACCATGACGACCATGAACATCATGAAGAGCAAAGTTTTATAAGAAAATATATATTCAGCGAAGACCATAAAATCATCGCTAAACAGTTTTTGATATCCGGCTTGATATGGGCACTCATAGGAGGCACTTTTTCTATATTATTTCGCTTGCAACTCGGGTTTCCAAATATGAATTTGGAATGGCTAAAACCTATTTTGGGGCATTGGATTGAAAATGGCAAAATTGACCCTAATTTTTACCTTGCATTGGTAACCATGCATGGCACTATTATGGTGTTTTTTGTGCTTACTGCCGGGCTTAGTGGTACATTCAGCAACTTTCTTATACCTCTTCAGGTAGGAGCCAGAGACATGGCATCAGGTTTTTTAAATATGCTCAGCTATTGGTTTTTCTTTGTATCCAGTACTATCATGTTTATATCTTTGTTTTTAGAAACAGGACCTGCGGGTGGAGGTTGGGTAATATATCCACCCTTAAGTGCCCTTCCTCAAGCCATGCCCGGCTCAGGATTGGGTATGACATTGTGGCTGGTGAGTATGGCTATTTTTATCATATCATCATTATTGGGTAGTATCAATTATGTGACCACAGTGATAAATCTACGCACTACAGGTATGACACTTACCAGACTTCCTCTCACAGTGTGGGCATTTACCATCACAGCTGTGATAGGCATATTATCATTTCCTGTATTGTTTTCAGCAGCTTTGCTACTCATTTTTGACCGCAGTTTTGGCACCAGTTTTTATTTGTCCGAAATATATATAGGAGGCGAGGCGCTGCATCATATAGGCGGTAGTCCTATTTTGTTTCAGCATTTGTTTTGGTTTTTAGGTCATCCTGAGGTATATATAGTGCTGTTGCCTGCCTTGGGCATCACTTCTGAAATCATAGCTACTAACTCTCGCAAACCTATTTTTGGATACAAAGCCATGGTGTTTTCTATATTGGCCATAGCCTTTTTATCATTCATAGTATGGGCACATCATATGTTTGTAACAGGTATGAACCCATTTCTGGGTTCAGTTTTTATGTTACTTACGCTCATCATTGCAGTGCCTTCAGCCGTGAAATCATTTAATTATATTGCCACACTTTGGCGTGGTAATATTGTATTCACCCCTGCCATGTTATTTTCTATTGGCTTAGTATCTATGTTTTTGTCGGGCGGGTTAACGGGAATTATACTTGGCAACTCCGCTCTTGATATTCAGTTGCATGATACCTACTACGTAGTAGCACACTTTCATATAGTCATGGGGTCTGCATCATTTTTTGGGTTTATGGCAGGTGTTTATCATTGGTTCCCAAAAATGTTTGGCAGAATGATGGATGAAAAATTAGGCTATCTTCACTTTTGGATTACTTTTATTGGAGTATATATGGTGTTTTTCCCCATGCATTATATGGGTATTGCAGGCTTTCCCAGAAGGTATTATTCATTTACCAGCTACGATGCATTTAATTCATTTCACGATTTGAGTATGTTTATCAGCATAGCTGCCATAGTGACATTTGCAGCACAGTTTGTTTTTGCATTCAACTTCTTTTTCAGTATATTCAAAGGACGCAGAGCCACTCAAAATCCTTGGAAGTCCAACACATTGGAATGGACAGCCCCTATCAATCCCGGTCATGGCAACTGGACAGGTGAGATACCACATGTATATCGTTGGCCATATGACTATAGCAAACCGGGAGCTCCCGATGATTTTATACCTCAAAATGTACCTTTGAGCCACACTCCTGAATCTAACCTTGACTCTGAAAAAGAAGAGGCCAAGGCAGAGAAAGTTACAGGCTGAGAGGTTGAGTGCAGGTATTAATATCTTATTTTTTTGGTATTGACTATCTATATATACCATGTATTCATTGCAAGATTGACATAGCTGATAAATATTTTATTTACCGCTGCATTTTATTTTATTTTTTGATATATTGCTTACACAAATATGAATATGTATAGAATAATATTATTTATTGTATTATCATCCGCTATGGCTTATGCACAGAATGTGGATGTAAAAAAAACCATATTTACAGCAGATTCACTTTTTGTACAAGGCGAGTATGATAAGGCACTGCTGCTGTATGCACCCATGAAAGACACAAAATATCGACTTAGATATGCTGAGTGTCATGCCAAAACAGGTAGATTGGACGAGGCTACAGATATTATTTCTAATATATATAATAGCGATTTGTCAACAATAAATAATACCTATGCTCTCAATATCTATTCATTCATACAACTTAGCAGAGGCAAAATAGACAAAGCCATAGAGCTGTATAACAAGGCACTAATAATGGCAGCTAATAATAAAGACGATCAAATAGAGTGCCTCAAAAACTTAGGTGTAGCCTATTGGCAAGCAGGAAATAATAGCCTTGCTACCGAGCACTTAACCAAAGCACTTAACTTGGCTACAGAACTAAGTGGTGAAAAATCTGCAAGAGTAGCTGCCATATACAACAATATGGGCTTGGTACACACAGGTGAAAACGATGACAAGGCACTTGAATATTACCAAAAGGCGTTACAAACTTATCAAAATTTTTACAAAGAATGGCATCCGTCGCTGGCCATTGCATACACTAATATTGGCATTATTTACCAAAACAAAAAAGACTATATTAAAGCGTTAGATAACTTTGACCGTGCGCTAATAATTTGGAAAAATCTGTATGGTGAGTGGCATCCAAATTTTGCTTTTACCATCATAAATATAGGCAAAGTGCTTATGGAAAGAGGCAGCTATGCCAAAGCAGAGCAAAATTTTATGCAAGCATACGATATATTGACAAAAAATTTTGGCAAAAAAAATCCTGAAATATCAGTAGTGTATAACCTGCTGGGAACTATTAAAGAAAAAAACAATGACCTAAAATCTGCAATAGTGTATTATCATAAGGCACTCATAGCCAATGCCCCTGATTTTGACAACTTATCCATTACCCAAAATCCGCCTACGGCCAACTACTACAATGCCAACCTGCTACTCACTACCTACACCTTAAAAGCCAAAGCATTGGAAAACTATTATATATTTAAAACACTGAAAAAGAAACACTTAATGGCATCTATGGACCTATACTTGCGCTGCGATACCTTGATAGATAACATCCGCAGGTCGAGAGTAAATAAAAGTGACAAAATATCGCTTGGTGTGGTGTCTAATGAGGTGTATGACCAAGCCATAAATACATGTCTCATGCTTGCAGATGTAAATATTAATAAAAAAAAATACCATGAGTTGGCATTTTATTTTAACGAAAAAAGTAAATCTGCGGTGCTCCTTGAGTCTATATCAGAGTCCAATGCAAAAAGTTTTGCGGGCATACCGGACACTGTACTTGACATGGAAGCCAAGCTCAAGGCAGACATAAGCTACCATGAGCAAAAAATTGCCCAAAAATCGGATGAAAAAACTGATAAAAAGCTGAGAGATAAACTTTTTGAACTCAACCGAACGTATGAGAAATTCACCAAAAATATGGAGCAAAGCTATCCTGAATATTACAACCTTAAATTCAACGTATATATAGCACGAGTAAAAGATTTGCAAAAAAGTATCCCTGACAACACCATGCTCATCAGCTACTTTGCCAGTGAGCAAAAAAGCAGGATGTATATATTTAAGGTTACATCCAAAAGATTTATGGTGCAAAATGTGCCCCTTTCGGCCAATTATCAAAAAAACATTACCGCAATGCGCAATGTCATAAAATTTAAAGTAGCAGAGTCATTTAATCAGGTAAGCTATGAACTATACAGGCAGCTATTTCCTGGCAATTTGCAAAAAAGCTATACAAACCTTGCCATAATACCTGATGGCAAAATGGGTACAGTGCCTTTTGAGGCATTGCTTTCTCAAAAATATAATAAAGATACCTACACAGATGCCCCATTTTTGATTAAATCCAAAAATATATCGTACAACTATTCCAATACATTGTACATACAAAATATCATAAAAAATAGTGAAGACACCTCTTATGCCAAAACCACCCTGCTCTGTGCACCTGTAACTTTCACAGCCAAAACCAATGGTGCCCTACTCGACAACCTGCCCGGCTCTGAAAATGAGATAAATGAAATAAAAAACTTATTCAGCACCTATAAATGGAATGTGAAAACACTCATGAAAGAAGATGCCAAAGAAAGTAATATCAAATCAAAAGAGCTTAAAAATTATGCCATACTGCATCTTGCTACCCACGGCATAGTAAATGAGTCGCACCCCGACCTGTCGCAAGTATTTCTCAACCCTGATGCTGCCAATAAAGAAGATGGCAATCTGTACTCCGGCGAAATATACAATTTGCAACTGGGGGCAAACTTAGTAGCCTTATCTGCCTGCGAAACAGGACTTGGCAAAGTGACAAAGGGTGAGGGAATAATAGGGCTTACCAGAGCCCTCATATATGCAGGAGCTGATAACATATTGGTATCGCTATGGAGTGTGTCCGATGCCAGCACGTCACAACTGATGATAGACTTTTATGATAATATACTTAAAAACAAAAATATTGGATATGCCGGAGGTCTAAGAAATGCTAAACTCAAACTTATACAAAACCCTACATATTCACAGCCTTACTATTGGGCTCCATTTGTGCTGGTGGGGCAATGAAAATTGCAAAACATTACAGGTACGTTTAAGTCTTTGTACCTGTATTCATTGTATTGGGTGCAATGTATAGAGGTTTACTTTCATATGTGCAATTAATTGATTTATAGGAAAATATGAAAAAATAATATCTTAAATAGTCCCTTAATACCCACTTCACTTATGCATGGTTATTAATATTAAACACCCTATTCATATGTCGCCGCATATTGCCTATTCAACTATTATATCATAATTTTTTAACTAAAAAAAATAAGATTATAACACCTTGATGTATAACTCAAATACCATATTATTGGTTTGGTGTGCCCAAATAGAGGTTAACTGAGTCAAGTAACAGAGGGTATAGTATAGAATATTATCAATTTACTGCGTAACTTTGCAACATATTTATGATATGTCAAAACAAGGGAGGGTATTAGTAGCTATGAGTGGAGGCATAGACAGCTCACTCACCGCCGTAATGCTGCATGAGCAAGGTTATGAAGTGATAGGTATGACCCTCAAAACCTGGGACTATGCCACCTCCGGAGGCAGCAAAAAAGAAACAGGCTGCTGCAGCCTGGACTCTATAAACGATGCACGTAATATAGCTGTTGGGTTGGGCTTTCCACACTACATTCTAGATATAAGGGAAGAATTTGGCGATGCGGTAATTGACTATTTCACAGGCGAATACATAGCAGGGCGCACCCCAAATCCGTGTGTGATGTGCAATACCCATATAAAATGGGAGGCACTCATAAAACGTGCAGACAAGCTCAATTGTGAATATATAGCTACCGGTCATTATGCCTCTGTGAGGTATAATAATGGCAGATATATAGTGTCTAAAGGTATAGACGAACTCAAAGACCAAAGCTATGTGCTATGGGGAGTGAGCCAAGAAAACTTGGCGCGCACACTACTGCCCCTTGGCACATATAGAAAAACGCAAATAAAACAAATGGCTAAAGAAAAGGGTTTTTTTGACCTGATTAATAAACCTGAGTCTTATGAAATATGCTTTGTGCCTGACAATGACTACAGATCATTTCTCAAACGCAGATATCCTAAACTTGAAAATGAAGTGAAAGGCGGAAACTTTATCACATCAGATGGAAAAATATTAGGGCAGCATGAAGGCTATCCGTTTTACACAGTAGGTCAAAGAAAAGGGTTGGGAGTGGCACTTGGCTACCCAGCCTTTGTGACAGAGATACGCAAACACAGCAACGAAGTGGTACTAGGTACCGCAGAGGGGCTGGAGCGCAATGGCATGTGGGTGAGCAAGCTCAACTTACAAAAGTACAGCCATTTGCCACAACCTATAGAGGCAGTGACCAAAATAAGGTACAAAGACCAAGGTACAGAGTCGCAACTGGTACAGACGGATAGCGATAGGATAGAGGTGAGATTTTATACCAAAGTAAATGCCATAGCACCGGGTCAGGCAGCGGTGTTTTATGAAGGTGATGATATGATAGGAGGAGGGTGGATAGATGCAAGTTTTGAGGTGTGAGATAAAACCACAAGTGCACTTATTTTGCCAACTTATTTTTCAAATATTTCGCTGTGAAGTTGTCTTTGAGCTTTATCATTTGCTCCGGTGTGCCTTCAAAGCATAAATGACCGCCTGCTTGCCCGCCTTCCGGACCTAAGTCTATTATCCAGTCTGCACATTTTATTACTTCTACATTGTGCTCTATGATCACTACCGTGTTACCCGCATTTACCAAGGTATTCACAGCGGTGAGCAACTTATTAATATCGTGAAAATGGAGCCCAGTGGTAGGCTCATCAAATATAAATAATATACCTGTGGCCATATTGCTACCCTCCCCTATGAAGCTTGCGAGTTTTACCCTTTGCGCCTCACCTCCACTGAGCGTGTTGCTTGACTGTCCTAATTTGATATAGCCAAGCCCTACTTCTGCCAGAGGCATCAGCCTTTTGCATACTCTGGTCATTTCACCAAAAAATATAATGGCATCGTCCACTGTCATATCAAGCACATCTGATATGTCTTTGTTTTTGTAGGTTACCTCTAGTATATCTTGCTTAAATCTTTTGCCATGGCAGCTCTCACATAGGATGTGTATATCTGCCATGAATTGCATTTCTATGGTGATATGCCCCTCACCTTGGCAGGTTTCGCAGCGACCTCCTTCTACGTTGAAAGAGAAATGCGATGGTTTATAGCCTCTTTGCTTAGCAAGTGTCTGCTCAGCATACAGGTTTCGAATAGCATCATATGCTTTGATGTATGACACAGGATTAGACCTTGATGACTTGCCAATGGGGTTTTGGTCTACAAATTCTACTTGCTTTATTTGTGATAGAGGACCTTCTAATTTTTCAAATTTACCGGTAAATTCTTCGCCAATACCATTCACTATTTTGGAGATAGCCGGGTAAAATATTTTTTTTATCAAAGTAGATTTTCCTGAACCTGATACACCTGTCACTACCGTAAGGGTGTTTAAGGGCACTTTGGCAGTAATATTTTTTAGGTTATTTTCAGAAGCACCAGTAATTCTGATAAAATGTTTTGCTGCTCTGCGCAATTTTGGCACCATGATTTTATCAATGCCTGACAGATAGTTTACCGTGTGTGAATCTGTATATTTTTTTTGGTTTAATTCTTGCGGTAATACAGCATTTACCAAATGCCCCCCGTGCGATCCTGCATCAGGACCTATATCAAATATGATATCTGCAGTGCGCATTACTTCCTCTTCGTGCTCTACTACTATCACGGTATTGCCTATGTCTCTAAGACGGAGCAATACATTTACAAGCTTCTGTGTGTCGCGCGGGTGTAGGCCTATGCTGGGCTCGTCTAATATGTATAGTGACCCTACTAAGGCACTGCCCAACGTGGTAGCTAATTTTATTCTTTGAAACTCTCCTCCGGAGAGGGTATTGGCAATGCGATTGAGGGTGAGGTATCCAAGACCTACTTGCTCCAGATAATATAGCCTCGTCACTATCTCTGCCAGCACTCTTTTGCCTACTTTGTGCTCGTACTCCGTGAGATTGAGTGTATTGAAAAAATCATGGGCTTGGGCCACAGGCATGAGTACTACATCTGTGATAGACACCCCTGATATTTTCACATATTGTGCATCTTTTCTAAGGCGTGTGCCCAAGCACTCCGGGCATACTGTACGACCTCTGTATCGAGATAGCATTACTCGGTATTGTATCTTATATGTTTCACGTTCAAGATATTTAAAAAATGTATGAAGACCTTCAAAATATTCATTTCCATCCCATAGCAGTTTTTTTTCTTTTGCATTCAGCTCATTGTACGGGCGATGTATGGGGAAGTCAAATTTTATACCATTGGCTACTAAAGGCTTTAGCCATTCACTCATTACTTCGCCTTTCCATGGGGCTATAGCACCTTCATATACAGAAAGGTTTTTGTTGGGAATTACTTTATCAATATCTATGCCCAGCACATGCCCAAAACCATCGCAGTGCTTGCAGGCACCGTAGGGATTGTTGAATGTAAAAAAGTTGATGCCCGGCTCTTCAAATTTTATCCCATCTGCTTCAAATAGCGCAGAAAATTTGCGACTTTGCTTACCCATTATTTGTATTTCACAAGTATCTTCTCCTTCGTTGAATGCCGAAAGTATAGAGTCAGACAACCTAAATATGGCATCATCATCAGATTTATGTATGATGGTGCGGTCTACTAATATGTAGGTATTTGCAGCCTTGTGTATGGGTGTGAAGTCTTTGAGTAGGTCTTCGAGTTCATATATGGTGTCGTTGCACAGCAGTCTGGTGTAGCCTTTTTGAATAAGTGTTTCGAGTTGATAGGTAATATTGGCAGTGCGTGATAGCTTAAAAGGTGCTAATACATACAGTTTATCACCTTCATCAAAGGTTAATATCCAGTTTACAACATCGGTCACTGTATCTTTGCGAACTTCAACGCCTGATTTTGGGGAGTAGGTGCGCCCTATACGTGCATAGAGCAACTTTAGATAATCATATATCTCTGTCACAGTACCCACCGTAGAGCGAGGGTTTTTGGTATTCACTTTTTGCTCAATGGCTATGGCAGGGGCTATACCTTTTATGTAATCCACATCGGGTTTTTGCATGCGTCCTAAAAATTGCCTTGCATATGCATTAAGACTTTCTACATACATACGCTGCCCTTCGGCAAAAAGTGTGTCAAAAGCCAATGATGACTTGCCCGAGCCCGACACACCTGTGATCACTACCAATTTATTTTTGGGAATGGCTACACTCAGATTTTTGAGGTTGTTTACTCGCGCATTTTTTACGATAATATACTGCTTAGGGTCGAGGTTATCAATATCTTCATCCATGATTTTTGCAAGTTAACAGGTATTAGCCAAATGAAAAAATAATGTAAATATAATGGGTAAATTTATTAATGTGCGAGCGAATGAAAAGTTATGTTGGTGTTGTGATTGATGACTTAAACCCAAAAATACTCTGTCTCGTATTTTTTACGAGACTACAAACTCAAACTACTTTAAAATCAGGCACTTCATTTACCTTAAGTTAGTCACCATCTCGTTAAAAGTATAAAAATATATTACCTGTTGAGTGTGGTGAGAGACACGTATATGAAAGGGATGATTTATGTGCATTCAACTCAAATCAAGCGCGGTCTGAGCTATATGCTTTGAGGAAATAAATTGTCAATCTTGAATATTGAACTATTATTATTTACTAAAAAAACTTATACCTGTAGTCTTTCAACTTGGCTTTTTCGCGGATGGCTTCTGTAATGGTATATTCGCCGCGAGAGCTGCTTTGCTGCATAAGTTGGTTGCGGAAGTAGCTATAGTCTGCTATATCCGGTGCCATATATTTTTTTTGGGTTTGTACCAATATCACCCCTGATGAGCCTTTAATACCTTTGTATGATTTGCCTTCGGCTAGTGCAAATGCCACTCCTGTACCCTCCGGCTCAAAACCTGCGGGGTTTATATTAGCCTGTGCCAAATTAAGGTCCATAAACTGTGCAGGCATGATATTATTGCCTATCTTTTTGGCTGCATCGTCTAAATTATTATTGTCAGCTCCTATTTTTTCAAGTATTTTGGCTGCTTTTTTGTCTGCATATAATAATCCTACTATTTGCTGCTGATAGGCTTTAATATTAACGGTTCCGTATTCATACTTTTCTGATAGTGCGCTCACCACATAGTTATTATCTACCTCTATCACGGGTGAAATATCACCTTCTTTAGCCTCAAGAAATGTCCACCTTATCACTTCTTTGGGGTTTTGCAGATTGTTGAGTGCAGTGTGCCCGGGTGTGAGATATACATAGTTTTTATAATAACCTGGAAAGTCTTTCAGGGCAAGGTCCATACCCGAAATATCTATACTTGATACAGCAAATTTCTCTGCTTTTTTAAATACAGAGTCTCGCGTTTTGTCGCCGGCAGATATGGCTTTGTCTACCTGAGCCACAAAATATTTTTTGTTGGTTTTGGGCTCTGTTACTTTGATTATGTGGTAGCCAAACTGGGTTTCTACAGGGTCTGGAAGTACCCCTGCTTTGGTAGCAGCAAATACAGCTTGCTCAAAGGACTTCACCATTTGTCCTTGTCCAAACCAACCTAAATCGCCGCCTTGCTGTGCAGAACCGTCTGTACCATACATTTGTGCCATCATTTCAAATGAGCCTCCGTTCATTATTTGCTTAAGTATGTCTTTGCATCTTGCCAGGGTAGCTGCCTTGGCTTCGGGAGAGTCATTTTCCCAACGGAATAGTATATGGCTTGCGCGTGCAGCATAAGCGGTATCATCTTTGAGGTTTGTCACTTTAAATATTTTGTACACATTGCCCTCTACCACAGGTCCGTACAATGAGTCTTTTTGAAATTTGCCAATGTTTTGCAACCCTTTTGGGAGCTGGCCGGGGTTCATCCAAAATGGTTCTGAAGGGTTGTCTGCGTTGATGGCTACAAATAGTGAATCATCATCAGAATTTCGAAATTCTTCTTTTATTTTTGCCAATTCCACCATAAAGTCCATAGTATCTGCCTGCGAGGGTATGATTGGGAATGCTACATATTGTATATTGGCACTGGGTTCTAATATAAAGCGTGACGGATTGTTTTTGGCAAATTCTGCTATATCGTCTTCATTGATAGGTACTTCTCCGTCTTGTATTACAGAGAAAGGTATGTTCACATATTTTATTTCGGCACGGCTTGCTGTAGCAGTGTATTCACGTTTTGCCTCGGCTTTGGTCACATAGGCAGACTTGCGGATAAGGTTTTCATATTTCATACGCAGCCTGTCGACAGGGAGGTTTTTTTCAAAATTTACCCATATGGCCTGTTGCTTTTGCTCAAGTTTGCTAAGATTTTGTAAGTAGTTTATTATCATATTTTTGTCAAACTGACCTGTGTTAGGGTTTCTGAACGATTGCAATATGGCAGGGTGTATATTGCGGCCTTGCACCATGTCTATCTGCTCTTCTTGCCCCACTACAAGACCAAGCGCATCATACTCTTTTTGATAGGCTATTTTAAAAAAAAGTTGGTTCCAGGCTTGTGGAAGAAACTGCTGATTTTCTTCTTCGCCGGGTATTTTGTTGGTATTGAGATAATAGGAGTTTTTCATCTCATTAAGCTCGTTTTGAAACTTAGAAATGTGTATTTCCTCTCCGGCTATTTCGCCTACCACTTGTTGGTTTTTGCCAAGTATAAATGATGATGGGGAAAGCACATCGCCCCCGATGATGAAAAGTATTAAACCAAATGCTATGATACCTATTGCCCAGCTCGATTTTTCTCTTATTTGTCCTATTAATGCCATAAAAACTCCTTATATTAATTTTGGGTGTGCAAAGTAAAGTGATAAAAGCATAACTTCAAAATTGATTTTGAGAATAAATAAAAATGAGATATGTTGCAGTATAGTACCGCAAATGAAAGAGCAAAAATATTATTTCATAATTTTTTAAAAAAAATAGATGCCAACATATTAATTACACTAATTTACACAAATAAAAAACTAATACTTGAAAATATTGTATCCAACCCCTAATATTTATATGTTAAGACCTATGGGGATATTTATTTATGTTTGTGTTTGTATGTGCAATATGAAATGAGGTAAGTCTCAATATTATCTTTATGTTAAACTTTGTACTCACCTTTGTTATTACACCTCTTATCTATTTACTTTACTGGTTGAACATATATAGGTATGGTAAAACTATTAAAAATTGCGTTATTATCCACTTTTTTATTCGCTTCTCCATCAATACTTGCACAACTCACAGACGATTTTGCTGATGGCGACTTCTCTGCAAACCCTGCTTGGAGCGGTGATATAGCAGACTATACCGTGAATGGAATAAATCAATTACAACTCAATGCCTCAGTAGCCGGCACTTCTTACATATCTACCCCTGTATCCATTACAAATATTGCTAATGCAGAATGGTATTTTCAGGTAAGGTTGAATTTTGCGGCATCTACCTCCAATTTTGCACGCATATATTTGGTTTCAGACCAGCCCAACTTAGAGACAAATCTCAATGGATATTTTTTGCAATTGGGCGAAACAGGTTCAGGAGATGTATTCAGGCTATATCGCAAAACAGGTGCTACCAATACTATTATTGCAAGCGGGGTCACTACTCTGGCATCAGCATTTCATGTAGATGTAAAAGTCACCCGCGACAATGCAGGGTTGTGGACATATTATGTAAAAAGTGTGACTTCATCGTCGTTTGGTGCCTCTGAAGCCACTGTCACAGATGCTACTCATAGTACAACCTCACACTTTGGTTTTGTATCAATATATACTGTATCAAATATTCAAAATTTTTATTTTGACAATATCACCGTAACCTCCCCACCCGACCTGTCATCGCCCTCTGTATCAGGTATTAATGTATTGTCAGAAAGTAGGTTACAAATAAATTTTAATGAAAGTGTAAGCACCACATCGGCAGGCGTGGCTGCAAATTATGTGGTGAGTACGGGTATTAATTCCCCCTCCAACATCACCGTATCAGGTACTGCTTCTATTTTGGATTTTGCAAATACTTTCTCAGGCAGTACCTTACACTACATCACTATCAGTGGCATTTCAGACCTTAGCAGCAATGTCATGAGTGCCTATGTCACTACTTTTATCTACACTGTCACTACCCCATCGGCACCTGCTACTGTCTCTGCCATTAACTTTAGAGAATTGGTGATTAATGAGATTATGGCAGACCCCTCAACTATATTGGGGAGTACTGAATACTTGGAAATATACAACACTACCAATCGCGATATAGCTCTGCAAGGTCTTGTGCTCATAGACGGTACCACACACCGTACCATTAACCAAAATGTGACCATTAGCGCATTGGGATATATGGTAATAGTGCCTACCTCAGCCGAACGTACAGCCCTACTCACCGATGTGCCCGGCATACAGGTCATTACTTTGACAGGTTTTGGTCTTACCAATGGCGGTGAGGCACTGCAGCTTACACTACCGGGGGCTAACCTTATAGACAGCTATACCTATGCCTCTGCTACTAAAGGCAAATCGTGGGAGCAGATAAATCCTTTACTCACAACCTCAGGCAGTTTTAACTGGGCACTGAGCAATGCTACCATTGGAGGCACACCCGGCACAGCCAATATGCCCCTCACTGTAGGCGGTGGCACTGTGCTCACCATACCCTCAGACTTAGCATATAGAGAACTTGTAATCAGTGAAATAATGGCAGACCCTACGGGTTTTAACCCTGCTGTAGAATATTTAGAGATATACAATAATGGCACACGCAGCCTGCCACTTACCGGCTTAATACTCAGAGACGGCACTACTAATCGCACCATAAACTATCCTGTGACAGTGCCAGCGAGTGGCTACATAGTGCTAGTACCAAACGAGGCTGATAAAACAGCGTTGCTCAATATTTACCCTTCCATAGGTGTGATAAGCCTTAGCGGGCTAAGCCTTACCAACAGTGGCGAAGCGCAAACTTTGCAACTGCCAAGTGGCACCATCATAGACAGCTATACCTATCCATCTGCTACAGCCGGCAAAGCATTTGAAATCAGAAATCCTATACTTACCTGCTCAGGCACTTTCAACTGGACAGTGACGGGAGCAGCTGCGGGAGGTACTCCGGGTACCCAAAATGCTGCATACTCCTTAGCAGTAACTGCCATGCCCATTTCTACCACAGGTATATCTATCATTAATCAAAGTACATTGGGGGTGAGTTTTTCATCCACTTTTTTAGCTAATACAGCTACAGTATCAGGCAACTATATAGTAAGTAATAGTATCAACAATCCTATGCTTGTGACATTAACTGCTAATAATACTAGTGCGACTATAGCATTTAATACCATATTTGTTGAATTTCAATCTTACACCATTACTATCTCAGGTATAGCCGACCCTTGTGGCAACACTGGCGGTACTCGTACATTTAACTTTACGTATTTTCCGCCTGTCACCTATCCTGGTATAGGCTATCGCGATGTGGTAATCAATGAAATAATGGCTGATGTGAGTCCTGCACCCGGTGGTGTACCCGCCTTTGATTATATAGAGTTGTACAACAAAACTAATCAAACATTATTACTCAACCATTTGATAATAAGAGACTATGCAAGCACAGGTACATATACAGACCGCAACTTCCCCTCAAATGCAACCATTGCAGGACAAGCCTTTGCCATATTATGTGCAGCTGCTGCTAAATCTGTATTTGAAACTTCTTTGCCGGGTGTTAATATATATACTATTTCAGGTTTTGCACCATCAGAGGAAGATAAGTATGCGCTCATAAATACCTTTGCAGGTAATAATACCATTGATGTGGTAGATTATAAATATGAATGGTATCGCAACACCGCCAAAGACGACGGGGGTTTTGCATTAGAACAAATAAACCCTAATACACCATGCAGTGGTGCCACCAACTGGTCGGTGACAGGGCTTGCAAAAGGAGGCACACCCGGAGCTGTAAATTCTATATTTAGCAATACTACTGATAATACTGCACCCACTGTGAAAGGCATATATGTGGCAAGCATTAATCAAATAAAAATAGGTTTTTCTGAAAGTATGGATAGTACTACTCTCAAAAATAGCATACTATTTATGATAGCAGGTGTAAGTATCACGGGTGCGGTGCCCAATGCATCGTCAGACTCTGTATCTATCAACTTTACACCCTCTTTGATAGTAGGCAATACATACAATATATCCATCACAGGGCTGCGCGACTGCCCCGGCAATACCATGACTGCCACTTCTCTACAATTTGGCAAAGGTCTGCAAGCACTGCCTTATCAAATAATAATCAATGAAATATACCCTGACGAAACCCCTTCATTCGGGTTGCCGGCAGGCGAGTTCGTAGAACTTAAAAATAATACTAACAAAATAATAGACATAAGCGGATACAAAATAAAAGATGCCACCTCTGAGTATATATTTCCCGAAGGGTCAAATATACTACCCAATGAATATGTGATAGTGACTGCTGCTACCAAAGCATCATTATTTCAACCCTACGGTAAAGTAATAGTACCAGCCTCATTCTCATCTACTCTGCTCAACAATGATGGCGATGAAATAAAACTTACCAATGCTGCAGACATTATCATAGACCAAATGAAATATACCTCAGCAACCTACCGCGATGATAGCAAAAACGATGGAGGATATACGTTAGAAAAAATAAACCCTGCCATTACCTGTACAGGCGACTTTAATTGGAAAGCAAGCAACGCACCCACAGGTGGCACTCCGGGCGCACAAAACTCAGTATTGGATGCTGCTGCTACAGATACACAAATTCCCACCATTAAAAATTCATATATGGAAACCCTTACCAGACTTATGGTAATATTTTCAGAAAACATGGACTCAGCCAGTGTGATAAATGTATCAAACATTATATCAAATACACTTGCAGTAAATACTATAGCTGTAAGGGGTGCGCTTAAAGATACATTGGAAATAAATTTTAATCAATTGGCTGTAGAGGGTACACCCTATGTGCTTACCCTTACCTCAGGGTACAAAGACTGCTCCGGCAATGCGCTCATTACCTCCACTGTATCATTTGGCATGGGCAAAAAGCCTGCGCGTAAAAATTTGATAATCAATGAACTATACCCGGACGAAAATCCATCTTTAGGGTTGCCTTTGGGCGAATTTTTGGAGTTGCACAATACTACCAACCAATTATTAGACTTATCAGGATGCAGTATTGGAGATGATGATGACAGATATGAGTTTCCTGAATTTACCACCATATCCCCCAATGGGTATATCATCATATGTGCCTCTTCAAAATCAGCGTTATACCAAAGCTATGGCAAGGTGATATCACCTTCAGGATATTCATCTACTTTTCTTAGCAACGAGGCAGACCTTGTGATACTTCGCAATGCCTCAGGTGCCGAACTCGACAGAGTATCATACACTACCGCATGGTACGGCAATGCAGATAAAGAAGATGGCGGATATACCATAGAACGGATAAACCCCAACGCACCTTGCTCATCGGCTGCCAACTGGAAAGCATCAGTCAGTAGTGTGGGAGGTACACCGGGCAGCATAAACTCTGTGTATAGCCTTGACCCTGACAAAGTAGCACCTGCTCTTATAGGTAATGCCGTGAAATCTACCAAGTATGAGATAGGTATAGCATTTAGCGAGCCTTTGGACAGTGCCTCGGTAAGCAATGCAGTGTACTCGCCCGGTACCATTCTATCCATAGTATCATTCAACCAAACTACCCCTACTTTGGACTCTATATTGGTAAGTTTCAATGCAGTATTTGAAACAGGTGTGCAATACACCCTCACCTTGAGTGGATTAAAAGATTGCGAAGGCAATATACTCACCACTACCGCCATTAACTTTGGTATTGGCCGCAAGGCACTTAAAAATGAAATTATCATCAATGAACTAATGCCCGATGAGAGTCCTGTGGCAGGGTTGCCGGAGGCAGAGTTTGTAGAGATATTCAATACTACGTCAGATTTGATAAGTCTGAACGCTTTTACCCTAACAGACCCCAGCAGCAAAGGTAAATTTCCGGAAAATGCCTATATTTTGCCCAAAGAACATTTAATATTAACTTCCAATTCTAAAAATACATTATTCACAAGCTATGGACGTGTGTATGGATTGTCAAGTTTTCCATCGCTCAACTCCTCCGGCGACTTTATCTCACTCAAAGACTCTAATGAAGCAGTGATAAACAGTGTGAACTACCTCGATGATTGGTACAGCGACCCCAAAAAGGGCGATGGCGGTTACACTTTGGAGCGCATAAACCCCTATAAAAATTGCGGTGGCAGATCTAACTGGAATGTGACCAAAGATGAGTCTGGAGGCACCCCCGGCAAGCAAAACTCCATCTTCAGCACCGGAAAAGATGGCGTAAAACCGACATATTCTGGTACTTATGCTATAAGTAATCAATCGTTTGCGGTAGCATTTTCAGAAGCTTTGGACGCAGACTCGCTTAAGCTTGCAGATTTTTCGGTGGCGGGAATATTGCTTAGCAGCTACACGCTCAGTAGTATGAATGCAGATACACTGTTACTCAGTACGCAAGAAACACTGGACTCGAATAAAATTTATAACTTGAATATTAACAAAATACAAGACTGCTCCGGCGAGAGTACAGGTGGCTTTAGCTTTGAGTCTGCACTGGGTGTGAGCCCCAAAAAGCACAGGGTGGCTATCAATGAAATAATGGCAGACCCCAAACCATCCATAAAACTGCCTGAATATGAGTATATAGAGCTATACAATGCATCTGACTCACTCTACAATCTGCAAGGATGTTATCTGTACATTGATAAATCAAAAGTGATAATACCTGCCGGTATATTTATTAAACCCAAAAATTACTTAATAGTGACTAACAGCAAATACAAAAATGAATTTACAAAATACGGATTGGTAGCCGGGCTGGATGGGCTTAGCAGCATTACCGACAATGATGAAAAAATAATATTGACCAATAACAAAGGGCTAAAGCTATCGCAAGTAGCCTTTGATGCAGAGTGGTATGGCAATAGCGAAAAAGACAACGGAGGATGGTCGCTGGAAAGGATAGACCCTACCAACCCCTGTGCGGAAGCAACTAATTGGAAAGCCAGCATAAATGCAGACGGAGGCACACCCGGCAAGCTCAACAGCATATACGCTACCATACCCGACAATACTGCACCCACTATAAAAGTATCCATAGCTGTAGCTGCTGACACATTGGAAATAAAATTTGATGAAATCATAGACAGCCTTTCTGCACTGAAAGCCAACTATTTATATGCTCAAAACCTATCTTCTCAAATAAGCAAAATCAATGAAAAATCGGTGGTACTTGTACTAAATCCGGCTTTGCAATTGCAAACACCCTATCATGTGTCTGTAACAGGTGTAAAAGATTGTAAGCTCAACAGCAAACTTGAAGCACGTGAGGCTACATTTTTTCTTACCCAAAAACCTGACTCATTTGATGTGGTTATCAATGAACTATTATTCAACCCCAATACCAACGGACAGCGGTTTGTAGAAATATATAACCGCAGCAGCAAATATTTTAATATGCGCAACTGGGATATCTCATCATTAGACAAAGACTTGGGCACGCTGAGGAGCATACAAAAGATAAGCAGAGACAATGAGCTCATGCGCCCGGCAGAGTACAAAGTGCTGAGTGTGAGCAAAGAAAATATCAAAAATTTTTACCCCAAAGCACCAGACAGTACATTTATCAATATCAATAGTTTTCCATCGCTTGGCGACAAAGCTAATAATGAAGGAATAGTGATGCTTCTGACTCCGGAGCGCAAAACACTTGACAGGTTTGACTACTATGATGACTACCATACTAAGTTGCTCAGCAAAAAAGACGGAGTATCGCTGGAGAGAGTGAATGCAAATATGAAGACTAATGATGAGGCCACTTGGCAATCTGCAGCAGCGACCGTTGGATATGCTACACCCGGCTATGTGAACTCTCAAAACATGGCAGGAGGGTCTGTGGGTGAAGGGCAAGTCACACTCAGTGCCAAAACATTTACGCCCGACGAAGATGGTATCAATGATGTACTGTACATTTACTTTAACTTTCCCAAGGCCGGGTACTCTACCAATGTGACTATCATAGATGTGCATGGCAATATTACCCGCAGGCTAAAACGCAATGAAATAGCAGGCACCATGGGCACCTATGAATGGGACGGCACCAGCGATGAAGGCACAAGGGTGCGCAGCGGATACTACAGCCTGTGGGTGCAAGTGTATGACGACACCGGCAAAGTGACCTACTTCAGAGACAAGGTGGTGGTAAATTCTACATATTAGAATAAAGTATAAAGGGTAAATTTTAAAGTTTTTTCCCTTATTGCATATTCCTCTCACCGTTGGGTATTATAAATATATAAACTATTTTTATAGGTTTTCAGAAACAAAATACGCAAATCTTATATTGTACATTTCATATTATTTTTCACCGTCTATACATCACTTCTCGGCGATGGCTAAACTAAAGCCGATTTATGTGATAATAAGCATATTTGCTACGGTAGCAGGCGCATTATTTATATTAATTAGTTTTATAATAATTTTTGAGCCTATCGCTTTTTTCGGCGGCTTTTATTCTTGCTATAGTTTGTGCTACATATTTTTTATCAAAGATATTTATGGCTCTATATGCAGCAAAGCGTACCCACTCACTGCTATGGCTCATAGCCTTGCGCTCCAGTAAGGTGAGTGCATCTTTGTATATTGCAGTATCGCAAAGGGTAGCCAGCTTGCCAAAGTTGATGATGATTTGGTAGTAGTCCATAGGTTTGCTGCCTGACAGCTTAGATTTGAGCCATGTGTATTTTGACGTGTCTTTAACAGAGACATAATATTCTGAAAGTGCTTCAATTATGTCAGGGTTTTGTTCGTTTTCAAATGGTTGCAAATTCAATACAGAGTCATTGATTGCCAACTGTAGCAGTCCATAGAGAGATGCTGCTACCACAGCATAAGAGCTGTCTTGCAGACCTGTTTTGTATATATAGTGGTATTGAGGTTTCTTGCTTTTGGCCAATTTTTCTATAGCCATAGCACGCACATAAGGATAAGCATCTGCTTTGGCCATGGTGCATACTTGTTCTGATATTAAGGTAGTATCTACCCCTTTGTACTTGCTCAATGATGCCAAGGCAAGTTCTCTTATTTTCCAAAAAGGGTCTTTAAGTGCTCCTATGAGTGTGCTACGCACATAGGATGTGTCAAAATAATTAGCCAAAGCATCAATAGCTTGGTGCCGTGCGGGAAATGTATATCCTGCCTTGTATTGAAAGCAAAATTCTTGCAATGTTTTTTTATGTGATACATCGGCTATAAGCTGTAGATTAGGATCAAATATTACTAGTTGGGGCATATTGGCACAAGGTATTTTTAGGGTTTGCGACGATGAACTTACATTGATAGGGTAAGTATATTTTACACTATCTATCCAGTAGTCTATATATGAATCAAACTTAAAAAGACGGCTATATATAGTATCTTGCTGCTGGGCAATGGTGACATATAAGGTGTCTGCAATATATTTGTCAGATATATTGAGCTCAGGGTGACCGTTTCCTAAAAACCATTGGTCAAAAAACGGGTTCAAATCTCTGCCTGTCACTTCTTCTAATACGAGTCTGAGGTCATGTATCTCTACAGACTTGTATGCATATCGTGTGAGATACAAGTGCAGTGCTTTAAAAAATGCCTCATCGCCCACATGCCTGCGCAACATATGCAGGGTACATCCTCCTTTGGAGTAGGAGTGGCTGTCAAACATATCGTCGGGCTTGTCATGATAATAACGTATGATAGGCTCACGTTTGGTGTATGCTTCATATTTGTAATTTTCCATTTCTTCCATACGCAAGTATTCGGCAGCATCGGTGCCTGATTTATATTCTTCCCATAGGTACTCGGAATAGTTTGCAAAAGACTCATTGAGTGGCAGATTTGCCCAACTTTCGCAGGTGAGCAAGTCGCCAAACCAGTGGTGAAAGAGTTCGTGTGCCACTATATTATCAAAGTTATGGTCTAAAATTTGGCGCGAATTTTTTTGCATAAAATCGCCAAACAGCGATGAAGTTGTATTTTCCATAGCTCCTGACACATAGTCTCGCACTATCACTGATGAATATTTGGTCCAAGGATAGGGGTAGTTGAGCAATTTTGAAAAATAATCTATCATTTCAGGTGTGCGGCCAAATATAGCTTTGGCATGTGCCTTATAGTCAGGTTCTACATAATATTTTACTGGAATTTTTGGACAATATTTATAGGTGTAATCATGCTCTACCACAGCAAAGTTGCCTACAGCCATCATGGTAAGATAGGGAGCATGAGGCTGCATCATACGCCAATAGTCGGTACGAAGGGTGTCATGCAGCATGGTAGAGTATATGAGGTCACCGTTTGAGAGTGTTACGTATTTTTTGGGTACGGTGATGAATAGCTCTTGGGTCATTTTTTGGTTGGTAGCCTCTATGGTTGGGAACCAACATGAAGAGGATTCAGGTTCGCCCTGTGTCCATATTTGAAAAGGTTTTGAGGGGTTGAGGCTGTCTGGTTGTATGAAAAACAGTCCTTTGTCTGATGAGATGGCATCGCTGCCACTGAGTTTGAGCTCGTCGGGCTTGGCTATGTAGTCTATAAATATTTGCAATTCTGTATTTTTAGTGTATGTTTTGTCTAATGTAATAGTCAATATTTTTCCATTATACTCATAGGTTAAAGTTTTAGGGGTTGGGCTGAGCAACTGCACTGCAATAATATCAAAACCCTTAGCATCTAATATTACTTGATTTTGAGGATAAAAATAGGGCTTCAGTGTGAGTGTAGCTTTTCCTCTGAGTTGATGTTTGGGTATATCAAAGTCTACTTTGAGCAATGTATGTACTATACTCATCTTTTTTTCTTTGGCAGGTTTGTAGGTGCTTTTTTCCGGAGCCCAAGCGGGTATTACGGTCTCTTTTTGCGTAGAAGGGGTTGTATTTTTGCTACAAGCACAAAAAATCATCAAAAATATACAAATAGCTATTGATTTTATCATACAGGATACCATGTACCGTAATATACAATTTGCAAAAATGCAAAAAGTAGTTGAAATAAAGTATTACACAGTTGTTTTTAAATATTGCGTACTGTAAGTCCCAAAATTATTTTTGATTTTATATACTCATTTACCCTCAAAGGTCTTAGGGATACGCTAAGACCTGGGTGAGTACTATAAGTCCCGAAATTATTTATGATATTTTATGCACATTTACACCTGTATTAATTTTCCCACATATCCTTATTCATGGTGCCGAGCTCTATCACTTTTGGCAAACCTTCATACTTTTTTTCATCATTCCAGTACACTATGGTATTTCCTTTCATTTTCAGTCCTTTGTCTGTAAGGTCTATTTTTAGTCCGCTTGTACCTTGCGTTATTATTTTTACAATATTGTCTGTAATATTACAAGTGAGCTCAGGCACACCTGAGTCGGCTTCGTTTCTATTCATAGTTATGCCCCACACACCTGTATGCTCATCTTTATCGGCAATGAATGTGAAGCTTGATGGTCGAGTACGCACATATTGTTTCATCCAAGTAAGTACTTTTTCTTGTACAGTGTCGGGGTAGGTGTGGCTCATGCCCTGCTGCACTCTGAAGTATGGTGTTATGTTTTGTTTTTCGAGTAGTTTTTTCATTTGCACATTTTGTTGATATAAAAAATCCTTATCGCCGCAAGATATGGCTATGGGTGTGTTGGTAAGGTTTCGAGCAATGTTTATTTTGGGTTTCTCGTTCCACAGCCCGCCTGCAAATACCCCCACTGCTGCCCATAAGTCCGGGGTACGTGTAGCCAGTGACCATGTGCCACCACCTCCCATAGAAAAGCCGTAAAGATATCGTCTGTCTTCATCTATTTTGAACATATTGTGTACTTTTTGATAAGCTTCCCACACATCTATTTCGCCTATGTCTTTGTATCTGGTATTGCCACGTCCAAATGGCATGATGTGATATCCCCATCCTTGATTTTGCATATAGGTTTTGTTGCTGGTGTATCCCAATAGGTCGAGTGCTGAAGCAGCTGAGCCGAGCTGTGCCGATAATCCGCTGAGATAGTGTGGGTTACCTGCCCCATGTAGTTCTACATATAGCGGATAGGCACGTGTGCTGTCCCAGTCTTTGGGTAGGTCAAGTGCAAAGTACTGCAGCGATTTATCGCGGGGTGAAATGTAGGCGATAATGATTGAAGCATCTGCATTCAAATAAGTTTTCCATAGGCCAGATTTGTTTTTAAAGCCTTCGTTGAGGTTGAGCATAAACTTAAATGTTTCGTTTCTAAGCGCAAAATTTTGATTTTTATACATTTGCAACTTGCCCCACTCAGATATACAGAGGCTTTTTACAGATTGTAAATGTGTGCAGAATAGTGCATTGCTTTTATTTGCCATAGTGATGCTATCCAATCTTGTTGTAAGTTCTTTAAGTGTGTTTTGAGGTACATATGCTGTAATATTGCCTATGGCAATTCTTTTCCCTGATATATTGTTGATCAATTCATAGCTGATATCATAATTTTGTAATTCATTTTTGGGTTCTATATTTAATAATATTCTATTTACTTGTCCTGCCTTGAGGGCATATTGTTTTTTTACTATACTGTTGTATACTTGTAATGTGACAGCGTCAGGACTCATGACACTGATGAGTGCAGAGGCTTTATCACCCAATTGCCAAATTTCACGTTGGTTGATATCTGTAGAGGCAAATGTATTTTTGGGGCTATCATAAGCTAATTTTTCGCACAATCCCGGAGTGGGTGTGCCTACCCATCCTCCTCCAATGCTTATTCTTTTTTGTTGTTTGGCATCTTTGTCTGTGTCATTTACCTGAATGGCTATGCCCATGGTAGGGTATTTGGCGGGTATCACCTCCATACTTGCCCATGGTAGGGATATGGTGTAAGTGGTAGTTTTATCTTTTTCGCTACGAATACCATTTGCAATATTTTGATTAAGTTGCATAGGCTTAAATTCACCTTTGAAAATCCATCTTTGTACTATCATTCCTTTGGCTGTGAGTGCTACATCCAAGGCATAGTCATCAGCACCTACAGCACCTCTGGTATTAGCAGGCATAGTGCCTGAGCCTTGTCCTTCGGGGTCAATAGATATTTGCAATGCATCGTCTCGCCACAGATTTTCATTATTTTGATTGGAAGTATGCAAATCATCGTTTACTATTACATGTATCAGTAGGTTTTCATTGGTCATAGCCATCCATACTTTGGCTTTGAGCTCTGAGGAGGTATCTGCAAACGAAAATGTGGCATTGCCTTTTTTCCAACTTCCGTCGTCTTTGCTGAGCCACTTTAGGGTATTGTTTGCACTTTTTTGATACTCAGTGATGTACACTGAGTAGTTGGCATTGTCAATAAGCGTTTGACTGTACACATTTGCAACGCACAGTATGAGGATAAAATTTTTCATATGAATAATATTATTAATGATTTGCAATATATCAAGAGTGAAATATCTGTACTAAAAAATATGCATTTATTTTAGTATTAATTTAATTTTTTTAATATATTAATAAGGTATTTTGATAGGGCTCACTGCCATATTGGAGCCTGCTTTGGCAAGCAACTTGCCTTCGGCATTCCACATATGTGCTTCTATATTGATGATAGTATTGCCTTTTTTGATGGATTTGGCTGTGACTTTGATGGTTTCGCCCATATGTGCACTGTGAAAAAAATCTACATGAAGGCTTATGGTAGGATAAAAATTTTCAGTGCCTAATGTAAAAAATGCTATCCCAATTACTTCATCAAATATGCCTGCTATGACCCCCCCGTGCAGCATACCTACCGGGTTTGTCATTTCTTTGCGCACTATAAACTCCATTGTGAGTAGCCCTTCACTTGCTTCGAGCAGTGTGCCGTGTAGCCACACGCCAAATTGTGATGGGTTTGATGTAAGTTCCTTTCCTATAAGGCTTTGTAGGGTTTTTAATCTGGTCATTATTATATATTTTTATCTTGAAATAATACTTATTTGGTCACTATTCATCAGGGTATTTACATCATCGAGGGTGCTTGTGTTCACATCGGCGGGTATATAGTGCTTGAGCGCACATGCAGCGGAGGCAAAATTCAATATTTTTTTATAATCTTTCCCAAAATGAATAAGACCATATATATATGCTGCCATGAATGCATCGCCTCCTCCTACACGGTCTACCATGTTGTGCATAGCGTACGTTTTGCCTGTGTATAGTTCATCATCGTGCCATACCATACCGCTAAGCCCGTGGTGTGATACATGGTGTATGGTGCGCAGTGTGGAGGCAACCGATTTTATATTGCTAAATTTTTGTGAAAACTGTGTACAAATACTGTGCAAATCATCGGGTGTCAATGTAGCGTTTTTTACGGTTTTTTTGCCTTTGGGTACTATGCCAAAATATATTTCAGGGGCATCAATACCTCCAAATACATGATGAGTATGGCTTATCAAAGGTTCCATAATAGCAGCAGGTGTAGCACCATATTGCCATAGTTTGGACCTGTAGTTGAGGTCGGCAGATATGGTAATACCCATATTATGAGCTGCTTTCAGTGCCTCCAAAGTAGCATCTGCTGCTTTTTGTGATACTGCCGGGCTTATGCCCGACCAATGCAACCAAGTAGTACCCTTGAGTATTGCCTGCCAGTCATAACCATTGGTACCTGCCTCAGCAAATGATGAATGTGCACGGTCATATACTACTTTGGCACCTCTCAAGCCTTGACCTGTCTCCAAATAGTAAAGCCCCATTTTGGTGCCTTTCCACACTATATTTTGAGTATTTACCCCCCATTTTTGCAATGATTGTGAAGCTGCTTGCGCTTGTATAGTGTGAGGCAAAGTAGTGATATACTGCACATTTTCGCCAAATATAGCCAGTGAAGCAGCCACATTGGCTTCTGCACCACCATAGCTTATATCTACTTTTTGTGCTTGCGCAAATGTTTCAAAATTTTGGGTGGACAGCCTTACCAGCAACTCACCAAAGCACGTAATCATAGGCTTTAAAATCTAAGTTTTGTCATGCTGTAAATATAAGTATTTGCCTTGATGTGTCAAAGCTACAAATTTGAATGTACATGCGGGATAAAATTTACAGCAACCTATTCAATATCTCACTTATTCACCGCCACCGCAGGCACTCCAAACACCGTTTGCCCACCTTTTACATCGGCCATCACTACCGAGCCTGCACCTATTCTGGCACCTCTGCCTATCTTTACGCCGGCTACCACCGTGCATCCTGTGCCTATATAGGCTCCTTTGGCTATATGCACGTCTTGATTAATACAGCTGTTGGCACCTATGTAGCAGTAGCTGTCCAATAAGGCACCACTATCTATAAAGCTATTGGCACCCAGTATGTTGCCACTGCCTAAGGAAGCACCTGCAGATACCACACACCCTGCCATGAATATATTGCCATGGTGAATGACAGCAAATTTTGACACAGATGCTTTGGGGTGCAGTACATTTACAGGTACTGCCTTATAATCTTCTTCAAAAATAGAAGTATAGTGCTCTCTTTCTTTGCCATTTTCTATGGCTACTACTACCTCAGCTTTGGAGCCTATGACTTTGAGTAGTTTTTCATCAGTAGTGCTGCCCAGCACAGGTATGAGATGTATCTCTGTGTTGTGTAGAGCAGTATCATCTTCTAAGAAGCCGTATACTACGGCATCATTTGCCAAAAGTATTTCCAACACATTCACTCCCAGATTTTTAGCTCCAATGATTAGTACTGGTTTTTGCATATATATAAGTTTAAGTAACCAAATAATTATTTTTGCAAATAATATAAATAATCAAGTAAAAGTGTATAATGAATGATAATATTAAAAAAAATTGTAAAATTTACGTGAAAATATCATTTCAGTCATAGTATATTATAGCTTACATGAACCCAAAAACATTTGATCCCAAAGCCATAAAAGATTTATTGGGACATAGTAATGAACTGATAATCAAAGTATATGAGGAAATAGACAAAGGCTCGTGGCCGGTGTATGAAAAATTAATACATAATTATGAAAATCAAAACTGGAGCTCGCTCAAAGCCAACGCTCATTTTTTGAAAAGCAATTTTAGGTATTTGGGCAATTTAGAAATGTTTAATATTTTGAAAACCATCGAGAATATATCATTAGACGAAACAAAAAGAGTAGAAATTCCGATATTAATGGATAAATTCAGCGCTTCATTTGCACAGATAATGAGTGAGCTTAAAGAATATTTAATTTTTTTGAAAAAATAGAGCATGAGCATTATACGCTTTTTACTAAGCAGAATATCCAAGCACCAAGATTCAGACTCAGAAGCAGCCATACAAGCTCCATACAAGAGTCATTTGAATGTATTCATAGTAGATGATAATATAGCATTTGCCAATATTCTGGAAGGATTTATAACCTCAAAATCTAATACTAAGTTGCGAGGCATTACATTTAGTATAAAAAAATATCACAATGCCATAGAATGCCTCGCTAACATATACCAAAGACCGGATGTGATAATATTAGACTACTTTTTGTCTTCTAATGAAGATGAAACAGCCATAAATGGCGATGAAGTATTTAAAAAAATAATAGAATTTAACGAGAAACAAAAAGTGGTGATGCTCAGTGGCTTAGACGAGTCTAATATAGTATTGCAACTCATACAGATGGGGCTTCGCGAATACATCATCAAAGATGATGACATGTTTGACAACCTGGCTAATGTAATATTAGAAATAGCACAAAACAAGTAAGCAAATGCAAGATTATTGATAAGATAATAGTTACACCACATAGTTGGGATATATCTCAAAGTGCCTATTTTTTACCTTTTCAAGTAATACTGATTTCAACTCGTTCAAGTTTGTTTTGCCTGTAGCCGATATGAATACAGAAGATATATTTTTGGAAAAATAGGTTTTTCTTAATATTTCTAAATGGTTCACGTTTTTTTCACCTTCAAAGTCAGTATCCATAGAAGAGATTTCTACAGCATCTACTTTGTTGAACACCATGATCACAGGTTTATCTGCAGCATGTATTTCTGCCAAAGTATTATTTACTACATCTATGTGCTCTTCAAAACCTTTGTGCGACACATCTACTACATGCAGCAAAATATCTGCCTCAGACACTTCGTCGAGGGTAGACTTGAATGATTCTATGAGTGAGTGTGGCAGTTTGCGTATAAAACCTACCGTATCCGATATCAAAAAAGGCACTGTATCCCATACTAATTTGCGCACGGTAGCATCTACGGTAGCAAATAGTTTATTTTCTGCCAATATATCAGATTTAGTAAGTACATTCATAAGTGTAGATTTGCCTACATTAGTATATCCTACAATAGCCACACGCACAATATCTGCCCTTGATTTGCGCTGTATCACAGCATTCTTATCTATTTTGTCAAGCTTATCGCGCAGCACAGATATTTTGTGTTTTATCACTCGGCGGTCGGTTTCTATCTCTTTTTCACCGGCACCTCCACGTGTTCCGGTGCCTCCTCTTTGCCTCTCAAGGTGTGTCCACATGCGCGTGAGGCGTGGAAGCATATATTGTAGCCTTGCCATTTCTACCTGAGTGCGGGCTTGTGCTGTATGTGCTCTTTTTTCAAATATCTCAAGTATGAGCAGGCTTCGGTCAAGTATATTTACTTTGAGCTCTTTGTTTATGTTTTTTACCTGTGAGGCACTCAGTTCATCGTCAAATATTACCCAATCTACAGGATTTGCCAGTATATATTCTTTGATTTCGAGCAGCTTGCCCGAACCTATAAAAGTACTGGTATCTGCACGGTCAAGTTTTTGGGTAAAATGTTTTTTTACATTTATATCAAGGGTACGAGCCAAAAAATCTAACTCTTGCAGGTATTCATACGCTTTGGCTTCGGGCTGGCTTTTGCTCACCACTGCTACCAATATGGCTGTTTCTACAGGTGCTGTCGTAGATATCAATATCTTTATATTATTATTTGTGGGTAAAATTAATAATAATTTAGCTCAACATTCACACAATATTATTGTTCATATAAGTAGACTAGTGTACGATAAATGAATAAACACTTTTAATATAAAAACCGTTTGCTAAATTTGAGCCATTATCACATAATAAATGATATGAATTTGTTAGTCACCGGCGGAGCCGGATTTATAGGCGCACACTTATGCAAATACTTTGTGGACAAAGGGCACAAAATAGTATGTATTGATAATTTTGATGAATTTTATCCAAAAAACATCAAGAAAGATAATATCAAGGATCTAAAGGAGAATTCCAAATTTCAACTTATTACCTCCGATGTTAGAGACACAGATACATTGATTGATATATTTTTTTCTAAACGTATAGAAGCTGTAGTGCATTTGGCAGCCAAATCTGGTCCGTCATTATCTTTTAAAAACCCTACAGAATATATCAATATTAATGTAAATGGCACCATATCACTGCTCGAAGCCATGAAAGAAGCTGATGTGAATAAGCTCGTATTTGCCTCTACCTCATCTGTTTATGGTATAGAAAATCCTACCCCGTATATAGAAGATATGGTGCCGGGCACACCCGGCAATCCCTATGCAGCATCTAAGCAAGCTACCGAAAACATCATACAAATGTATCATCACCTTTTTGATTTGTCGGCGGTGGTGTTGCGTATATTTTCTGTATATGGTCCACGCCAAAGACCTGACAGTGGCATGTTTCAGTTCGTAAAATCAAACCTAAAAAAACAACCTGTGACAGTGTATAGCGAGGGCAAACAATTGCGCGACTACACCCATGTAAATGACATAGTACAAGCTATATCACTCAGTATAGACTATCTGCTGAGACCTGGTGCAAGCCCAGAGCATACTGTTTTTAACATTGCCTCAGGCAAACCTGCTTCTGTAAATGAAATATTGGAAATTATTGAAAGTCATACCAAAAACAAATTTGACATTCAATATAAAAAACCTCCCATAGGCAACATTACAGCTATGGTAGGTGACATAGGCAAAGCCCGTGATCTGCTGGGATACACCCCTACAGGTGACCTGCATGCCGGCATAGGTGAGTTCATTACTTGGCTTATAGACAACGACTTGCAGTAGAAGTAGTCTCAATATCGATGAATGTATTTAATATATTTTTGGCAAAGAGAGTGACTCACATTTATTGATTGTTATACAAATATTGTGTATATTGCATTAATATTAGTTTATGGAAAGAATAGATAGAATAGAAGCTGGTATAGCACACCTTTTAATAAGTCAGGCCAAAACTGACGCACAATTAGCCAAAACAAATGCACAGGTGGCATGAGCATGCCTAAAGATGTAGAAAAGTCTGCTTTAAGGTATGGTATAGGAGTATTAAGAGCTAAATGCGACTTTACAGAGATAATAGATCAGCACCTAATTACTTATTAATAATATTTTTTCAATCAGTTATTAATTATTTTTGCAAATATTGCATAGATAACCATCTTTTATGAAAATAGAATTTGAAGACATATCCAAATTTTGGTTTAGCAATGTATTACATTATCACAAAACCAAAACATGGGTAGTACTATTTACCAGTATGGTATTTGTAGCCATATATGTAGCCATATTGGTGTATCTTGACCAAGGTGTATTCAACTTGCACTTTAAGCCAGACCCTTTTATCTTTTCATTGCTTGGTTTGGTACTTGGTTTGCTTTTGGTATTCCGCACCAATACTGCTTATGAGCGCTGGTGGGAAGGTCGCAAAATACTGGGTGGTATGGTAAATAATCTGCGCAATCTGGCTCTAAAACTCAATGCATACTTGCCTGATAATGACCTTGAAAGCCGTGTTTTTCTTGCAAATCTTATTGGATGTTTTCCCATTGCCATGAAAGAGCACCTCAGACAAGGTGTGAAATATGATGAGCTGGGCGACCTTAATGATAAAATTATCAACGATTTACGCATGCATCGCCATGTGCCAAACCGTATAGCATCTATGGTTATAGCTAAAGTAAATAGTCTATACATACAAGGTATAATAAGTCGTGAGCAAATGATAATTATAGACATACACCTTCAAAACTTTGCAGACACTGTAGGTGCTTGTGAGCGTATTAAAAATACTCCCATACCATTTTCATATTCCATACATCTCAAAAAATTTATCTTTTTTTACATACTTATGCTGCCATTTGCCATTGTAGATAACTTGCTTTATTGGTCAGTACCTGTCATGGTCATAGTATTCTATGCTTTTACAGGATTGGAAGTGATAGGTGAGGAAATAGAAGACCCATTTGGTACAGACCAAAATGACCTTCCTACAGACTCTATAGCTCAAAAAATAAGGCACAATGTACACGAAATATTACTAAGCTACTCTAACGCTTCATTTTCAGCTTAGGAAATATCATTATAAACCAATATAATAGTATGAAAATACCTATGCCAAATATTACATAGGCTATTTTTATGACATTTATTGGATAAAAATCATCACACATCCATAGCGTATTGGCTATTATCCAACAGAATACAGCACAGTTGGGCAAAAAGGCAACTCTGCTGCTTGCAGACCTGTAGGTGATATAACCTCCCATAACTACCAAAGGCACTATGAGTGCTACAGCAGCCCATGCTATCTCTGCCATCCAAAAAAAATCTGTGAGATACCATATAGGCAGATGCAAAATTTCTATCAGCCGCAGGTTAAACTTTCTCAAAATTTATTCAGATAAGGCTTTGTTTATAAAGTCGTTAAGTGGCTTTACTATTTTAAAGCTTTCTATGGCATCTTTGAGTACCAGCCCGCTCAGCAGCTCCTCATTTTTTATGGCTTTAGAACCTATAAAACTTTTGTATTTCAAATATTCGGCGGCGGGGCTGTTTTTGTCAAAACCTTTGGGCACCAGTTTGCCCTTGCTGCCATCGCCCTCATACAAGCTGTGACCAAATGTGTGCGTGAAGTTGCGATTTTTCAAGATTTTAGTAAATGTATCAAGCTGATAATCAATTTCTTGTCTTACTTTAAATAAAGTAGGAGCGTCGGGCATCCATATACCACCCGCTATCATTGACTCATTGGGCTCTATGTGTATGTAGTATCCTGCAAAGGTAGATTTTTTACCCCCTTTAGATAGATATGCTCCCATATTGGTTTTGTACGGCGACTTATCTGCCGAAAATCTCACATCGCGGTTGATACGGAATACACAATCTTTAGGCTCAAGAGCTGCAATATCTTTATCAAAAAGTGCCACATTTTTGATAAGCTGTGATACAAATTTTTCCCAATCTTTTTTTACGCTTTCATATTTGCCACGGTTGGCTTCAAACCATAGTTTGTTATTATTTTCTTTCAGCTCACTCAAAAACGACAATGCAGCATGAAAATTCATAGTAGCTTAATATTTTTATGTAAAAGTAATAAAATATTACATAATACATATTAACTTGATAATATTAATACTGCAAACAATGTAGCTTACCTATCAGTTTCAAAACAAACATTAAGCAAAAAAGTGGTGTACAAGTTCAATAACAGCAGATTACATGCTACATAAATGGCATATTTATAAAACCTGATTGCATATATACTTAACCCTATTTATGATGACAAAAACCATACAAATCATAAATTTACCCTATTTCTCAATTTTGAGTTTTTTCACTTCCCTGCCTTTGTAGTAATTAATATCCAGCAGGTACAATCCGTTGGTTAGCTCCTCTGTATTGAATTTAAGGGTTTTTCCTTTTTCAAATTTATACGTCATTTTTTTGTGGGTTTGCCCTTTCAAATCCACTACGGTAATCGTGCACCACTCGTTTAGGTCGCTTTCTAAGTTTACCACATCCGATGCAGGGTTGGGATATACTTTGAATTTGCTACTTGCCACTTCTGTATTCAAACCTGTAATAGTCATATCATTCATTTCCTGAGCGGAGTAAAACGCATTTCCATCAAGCAATACCGATTTAAAATTAGTTTCTATGCCCGGATATAGCTCAAACGAACCTGTAGCTTGGTCGGTATTAGTGCCGGTAGAGTCGAAGTACAACTGATAAGGTGTGAGTGTACGAAGTCCACTTATAGTATAGTTACCTTCGTCATCGGTATAAGCAAAGCCCTCCACTTGCTGGGTATTTGTATTGATTACAAATACAGGCAACCCTGGCAGACTCCCATTGGCAGATTCGCTTCTACCATTGCCTTTTGCCTCAAGTTTTTCTATCACAAATCCTTTTATTTTAGAATTACCATTTTGTTCGGACATGATAAAATTCACATCTATTACATCGCTTGTTATTGAACCTGGCATAAAGGTTTTAAATGTTTTGGCCGGTTTATAATCCAAACGGTAAGCAGCACTTAATGAGGGTTTAATTTTTATGCCATATTGCTGATAGGCTGGTTTTGTGGGGTAACAAAGAAAAGCGAGTGCCACTAATCGGTCGTCAGTTGCTAATTCCTCATTGTAACCCGATATAGAAAACGAGTTAAACCCTGTTCGTTTAAACGTGACTAATTCTTTGCGTGTATTTCTTTGAGAGGCGTAATCAAACGTACCAAAAGGTAAATCTGATTTAGATATATTGCCTATAATTCCTGCACTAATTTTATAGTCCGCCTCAGTAACAGGAGTTACGCTTCCATCTAAGTTAGTAATTGTAGCATTTACACTGAAATTTATATCTTTTGATACTCTAAATGACCATGATTTTTGACCAAAATTAGGAACAGAAGGAGCAACAATCGAAATATAAAATCTTCCCGAAGGGTGATTTGGTGCTAATTCTATATATCTGTTGGTTAAAGTATTAACTATAAAGTTGGTAGTGATTTGCAACTTGCTATTTAAGTCCTCAAATGTATAAGTATTTGTAACAGGGTCGAATCCGGTAATAAACTGAGAAACCCCTACAATGGATATGATATTACTTTGTGATGGATTTAGCTTAATGTATTGCGAACTTTGGTCAGCATAACGGTTGGTAAATGTAGTATCTTCAAAAGTAAGACCTGCCAATGTTACCTGAAGAGAATTTCTAGGATATACAAATGCATAACCTACTGCTGATTCTACATAAGCATTTCCTGGGCTATAACCTGTAATTGTAATCACGCTATAGTTATAATTATTCACTGCATAATTTTTTTCTGCTTTTCCAGTGCCGGCGGCTATTTTTAGAGCTGGTTCAAACACACTGGTTGCAAAATATAAATCAACAGGTGGCCGAACAATCGCAGAATCACTAAGCGAAAAATTTTCAAGAAAACGGTTATATGTTGATACAGCCATAATGTTGCAAAGTGTAGAATCCGGGCGACCCAATACTTCTCTTACATAAAAACGAGCATTTAATAAATCTTTTTTGGAATAAATCGGGCTTTTACTATTTATAGAGCCAGGCAAATTAATAGCTTGGTCAGGATTATTGGTTATATTACCACTATTTTCATCGCAATAAACCTGTACACCTAATTTGGGTTTTTTGATTCCATTAGTAAATTCACTTAGAATTTTACTTAGAATTATCCAATCAAATTCTTCATCTAATCCTGGTTGCGAAAGTATTTTTGGAATCTTAAGATTCATAGGTCCATATTTCCAATCACCTGGTACATTGGGGTTGTAATTCGTACTAACCAATATAGTTTGAGGTATTTTACCCGGCAATATGGTTATCACCTTGTTATAACGATTACCTGAGCTATGTATATTATCTGCCGTAATTGCGGTAATGGTTACTACTCCTGCTGATATAAATTTTATTTTGCCATCCGCTTGTACAGTTGCAATAGTAGGGTTTGATGATACAATACTACTGATAGCAAGTGACTGAGGTACACCACCTACCACATGTGATGCTGTGAAGCCAAAATCAATTGCAGGCATCAGAACAGAATAGGTGCTAATGTTTTGATGATTGAAGCTGATTTGTATGTTTGACTTTGGCTTTTTTACAACTACAGTCAATATTTTATAATTAACCAAAGGTTTTGAGAATAATGCATTTGGCTCAAATTGGCCAATACTTGAAACTGTGATTGTAGCCATTCCTGTGTTCATAGGAGTCACATTCATATCACCTACTCTACCGTATATCAATGATGGCGACACCGATAAAACCGCCATATTAGAACTGGTGACGGTAGGACCATAAGGAATACTGATGGAGAAATCGCCAGGTGCACTTGACTGAGGCACTAAAGTAACTCCAAATGCGTTGTCATAAGGTGATACTCGAATATTATTCATTCCATATATGGTTATGGTATCGTTTTTGTAATTGATGATTTTGTCATTTACCACAAATTTTGTAGGTGTGGGCAATATATTAATGGTATGAGTAATGGTACTCGCTGTCATTCCGGTATTTGTTGTCATACTACAAGTAAGGGTAAGCACACCTGTTCGATAAGGTGTGATGGTAAGATTGTGCCCTTGAATGGTTGATTGGCAGTATGAAGGCACTAAATCACCTATGTTTTGGTAAATCGGATTGTCGATAATGGCAACAGGTTCAACCATTTGTTGATAAATTTTGTATCCCATTCGTGATTTCGATATCACATATTGACATTCGTCAAATGAAAAAGCATCATCCTTCTTGGCAACACCATACCTATATATTCCTGCAATGGAGGCATTATTGATAGTTAATTTTGATAAAACCGCCCCTGCAGGTTCACTGCTGTATATTTTTATGGGTATTTCACCACTCAAGCCTGTTAATGTTAGAGGTGTACTTGCATCAAAACTATAGGTAACAGGTGTGGATATCACCGTGTACACTTCAGTAGCGTATGCCGGGTTATACACATTATTTCCTAAAAATGTAGCCGTTACCGTAACCACATTTACATTTTGCAAATTATATATACCGGCGGTTATTCCATTGGCGTATTGTTCAATATTATTTTGACCGTATGCATTCAAAGGGTTAATACCCGATGTCTTTGTATATACATTGGTGCTTTGAATTGGCTTTCCAAAAAAATCTACCCCTCTTACCGTAAATAAATTTTGCCCTACCACACTTTCTACTTTCACTACTACTAAATCAATGGCTCTATATACCCCCGATGGAGTGAGTTTCAAATACTGGTTGGCTTTGGGCACCACAACTTCTATCTGAAGCATGTTGGATGGTTGGTATAAATAGGAGCCCGAGTGTGACACCGTTATTATAGTTGTTCCGATATTGTAAAAACGAATAGAATCGCCCATTACACTACTAATTGCATTGTTGCTGGAATTTATCCTCATATCAGTAGTAATACCTGAACTTAAAGTTACCAAATCAAATATTCGAACTGTTTTTACCCCTGATAATGTGGTATTGTATCCGGTAAGTGTATGTGGGTTAGGTAGTACAAATACATATTGTAATAGTTGTTCAGGTGCGGGGTCATAAAAGGAATTTCCTGCTTGTGAGGCAAATATTCGGGTTTGTCCTATTCCGGTTGCTGAAAATACATTGTCGGAAATAAATGAACCCACTGTATTATCTTCAGACCTAAATGTAAGAGGTAAACCTGCTGAGCTTACACCTGTAAAGGTATATACTGCGCTACCTTGCATAATGTACATGGTGCCATTTCCCGGAAATGTTACATTTGCACCAATAATTGATTGTATGCCACCCGATACCGAAACAACATAGTTTTGTGAAACTGAATTATAAATGCTATTTCCCAATTGGTTCACTGTAATGGTTGTTACGCCTCGTGTTAAATAACTTATTGAATTTCCGGTGGTTGTAGCAACTGCAGTATTGCTGCTCAAAAGTGAAATAGGCAATCCGGAAGTAGCAGTTATGTTACTCATGGTCTCTGTACTTCCTAATGGTTTTAATAAACCTACCGGTACTCCGGTGAGTGATTGATTAATCTTGTTAATAGTCACAACTCTTAACGCCTCTGACGGAAGGTAATTAGCATTGCCCACTTGTGAAGCTGTAACTGTAAAGGTGCCTGCACCTGTCAATGAAACATTAAATACTGGTCCTGCTGTGGTGAATATGGTAGCAAATACATCGCTCGTGGTGTATGTAATTGGCAAACCTGAAGTGGCGGTAGCAGGTGTAAATGTGAATGATGACACAAAATCTCTGTTGGCAACAGATGGGAAAGTTACTATTTGAGCCGCTTTTTCTATTGTTACAATTTCATATCCTACACCCGCTTCATACGTGCCATTGCCTGCCTGCGTACCAACTATGGTAACCATACCTGCCCCCATTATTCTTGCAGTAGTACCGGTAATGGATATTATAGATGTGTTGCTACTGGTAAGCGTTACTGTAAGTCCTGAAGTGGCAGTGGCAGTGATGGTAAAATTGGCTCCGCCAAAGGTTTTGCTGCCCACTGGTGCAAATGTGATGGTTTGAGGCAATAAGTTTTGTACATTGAGTGTGCTGAAAATGTCGGCTGCTGCTGCATAGTTGCTATTTCCTACTTGCGATGAGGTAATAGTTACAACGCCAATTCCTGTAAAACTTATCACATTTCCTATAGCCACAGCCACGGCACTATTGCTGGTAGTATAACTAACAGGTAACCCTACCGATGATAGGCCATTTAATACAATACTGCCGGATGTAATAGCAACATTGCCCAAATCAGATGGTACTCCAGTTATTACTTGTGGAGCTTTGGTTACGGTAACTACTTCAATCCCAACCCCTGTGGCATAGGTGCCATCGCCTGCTTGGGTGCCTATAATGTTTACGATACCCGCACCCATTATATAACCTGTTGTTCCAACTACTGATATAATAGCGGTATTGGCACTGGTAATGGTAGTTACAGGCAATCCTGAAGTTGCTGTAGCATTTATGATAAAACTGGCTCCGCCAAATGTTTTTACGCCAATAGGCTGAAATACAACGGTTTGAGTCAATAAATTTTGAACTGAAAGTACACCTTGAAGTGTAGGAGCCGCATTATAATTAGCATTTCCTACTTGTGTGGCTGTAATGGTTACAATACCAATACCTACTATCGATAATTGATTGCCTGCTTGCACCTCAGCCACCGCATTATCACTACTGGTGTAAGTAATTGGTAATCCTGACGAAGCCACACCTAACAAAGTCACATTAGGACTACCAATGGCTATGGTGCCTAAGTTAGCAGAAAAACCTGTAATAGCTTGATTGGCTTTTACTACCATTACCTCTTCTACCGCTTTAGCCGGGTTGTACATTGCATTTCCTGCTTGTGTTGCCGTAATGGTAACAACTCCTACCGATAGTATATGAGCAGTAGTGCCTGTAATAGAGATAATTGTAGGATTGCTGCTTATAAATACAAGAGGCAATGCAGATGTGGTTGTTCCTCCAAGTGCGAAACTTGAGCCTCCAAAGGTTCGGGTACCAATAGGATTCAATGTTACTGTTTGAAATAATCTATTGCCAATTAATGTAGCATTATATATAGGTAAATTGGGCTTATTTTGAACGGTTACACCCGGAGTAGATGTTGTTAAAAAGCTTCCCGGAATGGTAAATAGTACTAAGTTGGCATTCACCACTTGATATTGCGTAAGAACCACTCCACCTATTGTAAGACCAATATTTGCAGCTGCAAAATTACCTCCTGCCAATGTAGCTACCATCTCATTATTAGGCAATACAATAGACTCCGGTATTGCAAATCCGGCACTGGTTATCACAGGTAAGTTTACTACATGCAATGAAGTTGAAGATACGGTAAGCACCGATTTGAAAGGGTTTTGAAGTTCAAATAAGATTTCATCAGAATTGGTAACCATGGCTGAGGTCACAGTGAATGATATTCTATCAAACCCTGTGAGCCTTACAGGATTAACACTTAGTCCTGATGTGGTATTGGTAAGTCCCGGATGCGCAAAACCGCCTCCTGTGAGGGTTACATAGTTTTGGACGCCTGTAGTAAGAGGGTTTAAAAGAAATCCTCCTGTAATGGATAAATTAGGAATATTAAATACAATAGGCGTATTGGCAGCACTTGCAGGCAACTGACCAGGATATTTGAATACAACAAATGGGTCGTTTACATTGCCTATCACAGAAGTAATGGTAAACACACCTGTAGTAGGATTGAGAATGAGTACAGGTGAAGTTACCGTAGAACCGGCTAATGAGGATTGCATTCCCGGCACAAAGCCCGAACCTGTGATGGTACCTGCAATATTAGTAGCTCCGGGCATTAATGGGTCGCTTAAGAATGCATAATCAATATTGAAATATACCCCAACTGAGGTGCTAGGTAAGTTCACAGGACTTGTGACTGTGGTAAATGAATTTTGCACCCTCGAAATGGGGCTAGTGGTAGTAAGCACATTGCCCGGCAATGTAAAAATGAGCAAGTTGCTGCTAATGAATGAACTTGTTGTAAGTACTACACCACTAATGGTTAATCGTGCATTGGGGGTAAAAGTAGAACCTACTAAAGTAATAATCATAGGTGGATTAGGTACTACAAAATCAAACGGTAACCAAAATCCGGCTGCAGTAATAGCCGGCACTGCATATATGATACCCGAATTGGTTATTTGATTGGATACATTACTTCCCATATTGGAAGCAGTAAAGGTGGCATTGGTGCCTGCAAACATAGGAGGTACAGTAGCTAAAGCCAGAGAACTTCCAACAAAAGTGGTTGATAAACCAACCCCATTTAGTGTTACCGTAACTGAAGATGAAATGTTACTGCCTATTACACTGATAATATTTTCAGAAGGATTATTGAATAAAGGTGGCACCACCCGTACATTCGTGAGTGTAGGTGCTACTGGTACAAACCTATAAAGTGCAATTACCTGATTATCAGTTTGCACATATACATTTGAAGGTGTAACTATTACATTGCCACCATAATACTCATTAGGAATGTTACTTCCCATTTGTGAAACTAATGTTCTCGCCGAGTTTATTTGATACACTCTTGTAAAAGAAGATGCTGTATTGTCCCAACCAAATGAAAAATATACATTATTACTTGCATCTACGGCAAGTCCTTTGTCTAATATTCCTGTGGTTGTAGTGGCCGCAACAGCAGCAATAGTGTTCCATGCACTTCCATTATATTCTCTAACCACAAAATTATTGCCACCAGTGCTTGCTGGAAAAGCCACTATCGGCTGGTTAGATGAATTTATGGCAAGACTTAAAGTACCCATTCTGTGATTTCCCGCATCAGGAAGGTCTGTAAATGTGGTACCGTTAAACTTTTTGATTTTTATTGCAGAGCTTGCAACGGTACCAAAATCTGTAGCAAAATACACATCACCATTGGCAGCTGTGGCCATTACGATATTGTTATTCATTAACATGGAAAAACCTGTCAATTGACCCCAATTAGCACCCGAATTGGTATATAAGAATAATTGAGCGCCATTGTCATATACAACAGCATAATGCATACCATTGCTTGCAATTTTATGATCGAATGTATTATAAGAAAACCCACTGGAAGTTACCACATGTCCTTGCCCCATTGGTGACCAAGCACCTGACGAATATTTGTATGTAAATACCCCTCTCGTAGCGGCTGTAGAGCCTATCATAGAGGTAAAATACAGGTCGCCTGTGGCAGCATCTACATTTATTTTGGTTTTGCTGGAGTAGTTCAGGTTGAAAAAACCTCCTGTTACACTTACAGGACCCGGGGCATGATATTCTACATGTCCTTTATTATTAGGATAGTTCCATGAATCAGTTCTGGAAGTATATACCTTACTATCAAAAGGAGAAAACGCAACATCTGTTTCTCTCAATCCGGATCTTGAACCGTATGGGGTTTGATTAGTCCAAGTGCCGGGTTGTGCAAAACAAGTAAGTGATATGATAATTAATACAACAACTGACAGTATTGATTTTTTCATACGATTGATTTTACAATAATAATTTTATTGGCAAAATTAATATACCACTGTTAGTAATACATTGACATAAATCAATTGTACCCTTTATTTTATTGATATAAATCAACTTATTTTTCATTTTCATGTAATAATATTTGACAAATACTATAATAACTACTACCTTTATACTGTATATGCGTCCAAATCAGAGTTATAACGAATGTATAAAGCAGCTCAATGATGCGTTTGGAGCACTTACTCCGTTGACAGACAAAACACTAAATGAAATAAATAAAATATTTGAACTAAAATACATTCCAAAGCATACCCATTTGGTAAAAGCGGGGCAGGTGGTAAATAAAATTTGGTTTCTCAACCGCGGACTATTACGAAGTTATTTTTATAAAGATGATAATGAGTGCACTACATGGTTTATGACAGAGAATTTTCCCTTTACCAACTATCGCAGTTTCATTACACAGCAGCCCTCTTTGGACAACATCATTACCGTAGAAGACTCCATAGTACTGGAGACTACCCGCCAGAATGTATATGAAATATATGCCAAATATTCTGATGCCAATACCTTGGGTAGAATATTTGCCGAATTGTACTTTTTAAGGCACGATGCGCATGTGTATGATTTGCTCTTTTCAAGTGCCGAAGACAGATACATACACTTTTTGGAGCGTATGCCCGGTCTTGATGACCGTGTAAAGTCCAAAGACTTAGCCTCTTATTTGGGTATGACCAAAGAGACAATCAGTAGGCTCAAATCCAAGCGCAAAATCGCAAGTTAGAATTATCTAATAACTGTTAGCCGTTCATTAAAATTAGTAAATTCATAAAATAAAAGCTATATTATCACCTATTCACGATTTACTATTTCGTGATTCTTTTTACTATTTTATATATTTATTGTCATAGAATATGACGAAGAGGTAAGATAGATTACTACCCTAATTTATTTGCCTCAATACCCAAAGCTGCTATCATGCTTTGAATTTTTGTGATACATTCATCCCACTCGTCGTAGGCATGGGCATAGGCGGTGATGCCACTGCCTGCACTGAATGTGAGCACATTAGCCTCTTCATCGTAAAATATAGACCGTATCACCACGTTAAAATCAAAGTCTTTATTTCCGGACACATATCCAATGCTTCCTGAAAATAGACCTCTATCTATCTTTTCATAATGTTGTATGAGTTTTATGGCATTGTATTTGGGTGCGCCTGTCATACTGCCCATAGGAAATGCAGCTTTGATAATATCACCAAATGTATACTCACTGCCACATATGCAAGATACAGTAGTAATGAGCTGATGTACAGAGCTGTAGGTGTATAGCTTGCATAACTCAGACACTGTTACTGTACCTCTTGCTGCTATTTTTGAAAGGTCGTTGCGCACAAGGTCTGTAATCATGATATTTTCAGAATATTCTTTGTCTGATGCTAAAAGCTTGTCTATAATTATATTATCTTCTGTCTGTGACTTGCCTCTCTTCGAGGTACCTTTGATAGGTTGTGAAATAATATTGTTTCCATTTTTATGCAAAAATCTTTCGGGCGATGCACATAGACAATATTTTTGCTTATATTTAAGAAATGCCGCAAAAGGCATAGGCGAATGGTGCATTAGTTCAAAAAATGTATTTATGGGGTCTATCACCGCATAGGGGCTATCCCAAGTATTACAAAAATTTATTTCATAAATATTACCGTTAATGATTTGACGCTGAATATCATGTACTGTATTTACATATTCATTTTTATTAAAATGTGGCTTAAAATGGTGTAATATTGGTGTAATGTGCGGCGGAGCACTATATAGTTCTATTTGATGCATTAATGTTTCGCTAAGCAGTGCCCCATCATGGTCAAAGGTGATTTCATACTCCGGCACAAAAAACATAAAATCAGGAAAACTCACCGCTGCGCTACTACCTTTGGCAATGCCTTCAATGCCGTGCATGAGGCTGTATGTCATGAAGCCAAAATAATCATATTGGTTATCAGCTATTTCATTGCAAAATGTATCAAAACCATAAGTAGCTGCAGGCACATGGCAACTTGATGCAAATATTAATTTGCAAGGAAAACTTTTTTGGGTAATACCAAATTGATTTGGCTCTAAAAGCACTACATACTCATACTTTTGGCAGGCATAACGCAGCGATTTTTGTTTGAATTGTACAATCTCAGATTTTGAATAAAAATATTTTTTCAAGACTCAAATATATATTTATGCCATGCAATACTACAAATGCTTATTTGATATTCAACTTATTATAAAGTTCATCTTTGGCTATCTGCCTTACATCGCCGGGCTGCATAGTATTCAAAAGTACATTTTCTATGGCTACACGTACAAGCCTAAGGGTAGGAAACCCCTGCGAAGCAGTCATTTTTCGCACTTGGTGGTTTTTGCCCTCGGTGAGTATTATTTGTACCCAAGTGGTAGGGATATTGGCTCTATACCTGATAGGAGGGTTGCGCGGTGGCAATGCAGGCTCTGCTGCTATGATACTGATATGGCAAGGTTGTGTATGGTGTACTTTGCCTTTTACAGATATGGTAGTTCCTTTTTGTAAATTTTGTATTGCCTCTGTGCTAAACACACCCTCTGTCTGTACATAGTAGGTACGCTTGTGGGCGTATGTAGGACTTAACAGTCTATAATTGAGCTTGGTATCGTTGGTGAGTATAAGCAGCCCTTCGGTATCTGCGTCTAGCCTGCCCACCGGGTACACATCTTTAGGAAAATCATGCAACTGTGCCAAAGTAGGAGCATCGCTCTCTATGCTAAACTGAGAGAGCATGCCATATGGTTTGTATATGATATAATATGAATGAATAGCTACAACTATTTTTTGCCTACCAAATATAGTATGCCAATACCTATGGTTTGTGCAGTCTGAAAATCTCTGGTAGATTGCACTCCGTTGGCATCAGTGTATATATTAGATGTTTTGTCATATACCACTGTAAAGTTGGCATTGGCAGTGATATATTTGGTAATTTTTGCAGTAAAAAAGATATCAAGACGGCTTACAATGGAGTTTTCGCCAATTTTTTCATATTCGCCAAATCCAAAATAGCGTGCTTTGAAATTAATGTTTTTGTATAGGTCTTTATCTAACTGTGACATGATTTGAAACCCTACTTGGTTTACAAATTTTTCACCGGCAGGCACACCATATCGTGAGCCATCGGCCTTGGTGGGAGTTATGCTAAGGTCGCCAATGAATATTTGCCGTGTGGCTATGGGCGAAAGTCTTATAAAAAAGTAGGGTACAGGTTTGTACTCTACCCCTGCCGCTTCGGTAAGGTATACAGGTGCAAAAAATTTAGATATTAATATCACAGAGTCTTCTTTGGCATTGAGCTTGCTTGGGGTGTATTTATTGCCTACGTCAAACTGTGTTTGAAAGTTGACAGAGGTAAAAATGCTCCATGGTCCGCTAAGTTTGTAACCCAACTTGGTATCTAAAAACACTAGGTCGGCAGATTTTCTAAAGTCTTTTTCGGCTAGCTTAGTAGTGCCGTAGAGCAGGTTCATAATGTTTATCCATGTTATTTTATCTTTCATATAGTCGAGCCTGCCGTTTGCCAAAAAGTTTAGCCCCAGAGATGCTACTCCTCCGCCTTTCCAGTTGTCGCTGAATGATGATTGATTTCCTGTAGCTCCTACCTCCAAATACTTGTGCCAGTATGAGGTATCGGTCGGGGTTTGGGCTTGGGTGCACAGCACAAATATTGCAAAGCAAAATGATAATAATATTTTCATTATATATTAAGGAATAGGCATTGCAAATGTATATTTTTATTAGTGAAAATACAAAATTTGGATGCTCATTATGGTATGGAAAACATGTTTACAGGTGATGGCATACTATTGATATATTGTATAATATATTGTTTTTCAGAAAGTTATTTTTTATGTTTATGTCACATTGAACCTTTAGTAATGTGCATTTATTGCCCATGCTCTATATACTCATGCCAACCAGTGGTTGGTGGTACACCAAACACAAACTCAAATTTACCCAAATCTCATTCATTTCGCCCTTGTTGGTGTTCTTCACCAACAAGCCAGACTGAAGGAATACTGTAAGTCAAAGCCATAGCACAAAAATAAAAGTTTTGTATTGTGAAGATTAAAAATCTACTTTTATTAATTATTCTACAATCGCTATACTAACTTGTAGAACAGCGGGATTTTGCAAAGTTACAACCTTTGCTTATTATACTCACAAGTTATGCTTCGCTAAACTTGCGAGAGCTAGGGGATATGCTAACTTGTCGAACAGCGGATTACCGCCCACACCAAAAACACTCCCTGCTCAATTTTTATCGATATTTATTGTGGTTCGTGTGGACACGAACCACAGGGTAGGTAAGTTATTTTTCTTATTAAAAGCAATACAGCGCATCTTTATTATTTACTATACTCATTATTAACACAAAAATATTATTTCTACATCAATAATATCATAGATTTGCATGTATGGTAACTGATTAGCAAGTTTTGATACGTTTTTTTAAATACGAAACCCCCATTCAGGCATTTGCTGTATTCATCATCATCATGGCTACACGTGTACCTCTATTTTTTATAGGGCACCCCATACTCGATGATGAAGTAAGAAACTTGGCCATAGGCGACAAGCTTGGCGATGGCTATTTGCTATACCGCGATATGCTCAGTAGTACACCGCCACTTCCTGCGCTGCTATTCTACTTGATAGATATAGTGGTAGGCAAAAGCCGCGAAGCTTATGCTTTTATTGCATTAATTATTATTTTTATACAATCTGTCATTTTCAAAAATGTGATAGATGACCATGAACTTTTGCCTGCCAAATCATACTACCCGGCATTGGCATACATATTACTGACAGGTTTTTTATATGAGTTCACCATACTATCAGAGGTATTGATAGGGCTCACATTTATATTGTTGGCTTTGCAATCTACATTGCGCATCATACGTACGGAGGGTGAGGAAAACAGGTTGTTTTCCATAGGTTTTTACTGTTCTTTGGCATTCTTATCATTTCAGCCTTTTATCATTTCCATAGTTATTTATTTTATATTTTTATTGTTGTTTACCAGGCTCAATATATCACAATACCTACTTTTGATGGTAGGATTTATATTTCCTATCCTTACATTGCTCACATTTTATGCTTTGCATGACAGTCTTTATGATTTTTATCAATGCTACCTCACGCGCATATTTACCTTTAATTCGGATATTCTCATAAATACCTATAATTTGTCTATTTATTTAATACCTGTATATATGTTATTATTTTTGAGTATTTTGTCTAATTTTACCTATGGCAGGTTTACCAACTATCAATTGGTAGGGAGGCAAATATTTTTTATTTCTCTATTCATATATCTTGGGGTGCTGGTATATTTTACCAAACTCAAAACAGAGCATTTGATAGTATTGGTGCCATTTGCATCCTATTTTTTGTGTAGTTTGATGATTATTTTCAAAAGAAAAAAATTAATAGAACTATTTTTATGGTTAATATTATTATATCCTGCACCATTCTTATTAGGCTACATACATAAACAATGGGCAGTATTTCACAGCCAATATTTAGATGAATGTATTTCACATATTCAAAATAAAAAAGTATTACACTTGGGCAATAACTTATGCTACTACAAGTATAACAAGCCTGCTACCAAATTTTTTGATTGGGAAATATCGCACAGGAGGCTTATACAGACTGATAGATATGCGTATATAGTAGAAATAAGTCAGACTTTTGAGCAAGATATGCCTGATGTGATTGTAGACAATGAAAATGTATTATCAGCAGTATTTGAGAGGATTCCTTGGCTGGCTGCACGCTACAAAATGGTGACGCCGGGCACTTATTATTTGATACAATAAATGGCGAAAAAATATGCAGATTGGCACACTCTATATCATACCTACCCCCCTAAGCGAGCAACCTTCAGAAACATCATTTCCAACTTATAATTTATTGATAATAAGCCAAATAAAACACTATTTAGTAGAAGAAGTGCGCACCGCTCGCAGATTTATCAGCAGCCTGAAATTAGGTATAAATATAGAGACTTTATATTTTACTACCATATCCAAAGATAGCACAGCCACCCATCTTGCAGAGTTTGCACAATCTATGTGCGAGGGCACATCGTGGGGTATGATGTCGGAGGCGGGATGCCCCGCAGTAGCAGATCCCGGTCACTCAGTAGTAATGCAAGCACATAAAATAAATGCCAAAGTAGTACCTCTTATAGGACCTAATGCCATTATCTTAGCTCTGATGGCATCTGGGTTGAATGCTCAAAATTTTGAATTTCACGGGTATTTGCCTGTGAAGCCAGTAGAAAGAGACATAAAAATAAAACAAATAGAGACAGAGTCTATCCGTACCGGCAAAACACAAATATTTATTGAAACCCCTTACAGGAATATCACCTTGTGCGATGCGCTGCTAAGGGTATGCGTACCTCACACTCTGCTATGTGTGGCTCAAGACCTCACAGGAGTGCAAGAGCAAATAATAACCCAAAATATTAACCAATGGAAAAAAGCTCCAAAAATAGCAGACAAGGTACCAAGCATATTTTTGCTGAATGGGAAAATATGATATCTTATCATAAAATTTGCCGAGCACTTATATTTTTCACATGAGTGCAGCTACACCCGGCAGCACTTTGCCTTCTATATATTCAAGCAGAGCACCACCACCTGTAGATACATAAGATACTTTGTCGCCGTAGCCTGCGTTATTAATTGCAGAGGCGGAGTCGCCACCGCCTATAAGCGAATAACCTCCTGATTGTGTGGCTTTTACTACTGCGTCTGCTATAGCATTGGTACCTATAGCAAAGTTTTCAAACTCAAACACCCCCATGGGGCCATTCCAAAGTATAGTTTTTGAGCTTTCTACAATATTTTTAAAAATTGCAATACTTTCAGGTCCTATGTCAAGCCCTTCCCAACCATCAGGTATCTGGTTTGACGGTACTATTTTTTTGTTGGCATCATTGCTAAAGCCGTCTGCTATTACCGTATCAGTAGGAAAGTGTAACTTTACTCCTTTTAGTTTTGCTTTTTCAATGATAGTGAGTGCCAAGTCTGTTTTGTCGGGTTCATTGATAGATTTGCCTATTTTGCCACCTTGTGCCAGCACAAAGGTATAGGTCATGCCACCTCCTATGATGAGGTGGTCTACTTTGTCGAGCAATTTTTCTATGATAAGTATTTTGTCTGATACTTTGGCACCTCCCATGATAGCTGTGAATGGTTTTTGGGCATTGTTTAGTACTTTTTCGGCATTGTCCAGTTCGGCTTGCATCACATATCCGCATACACGGTCATTGAAAAACTTGCCCATGACTGCTGTGGAGGCATGTGCACGGTGGGCAGTGCCAAAGGCATCATTTACCCATACATCGCCGTAGGAAGCCAACTTTTGGGCAAATGTTTCATCCCCTTTTTCTTCTTGTTTATAAAAACGCAAATTTTCGAGTAGGAGTATTTCTCCGGGTTTCAGATTTTTAGCTAATGTGGCAGCACTCTCCCCTATGCAGTCGTCGGCAAAGTGCACTTTTGTGCTATATGTGTTTTCAAGCCATTTTACCACATGCCTGAGCGAATATTTATCTTCCGGACCTTCTTTGGGGCGCCCAAGGTGCGACATGAGTATGCATGAGCCTCCGTCTTTGAGTATTTTGGTGATAGTAGGTACGCAGGCTTTGAGGCGTGTATCGTCTGTTATTTGGTTAGATTTGTCTAAAGGCACATTAAAATCTACACGGATACATGCTTTTTTGCCGGCAAATGAATATTTATGTACTGTTATCATAGGTAGAGGATATAAAATGATTATTTATTGGCGAAATATGACAATAATATTCATTATTTCATACAATATTTATTAAAATTTAATCCCCGCGCCTATGCCAAAATGCAGGTATATGTTTTTGGTGGTAATGAAATTGGTGGTTTGCATCAAAGCGGTACTATTGGCAATATTTATCGGAAAAAAAAATAATATGGCATTTGCTGACAGGAAAAATTTTGATGTATTAGGCACCCACCTGTAACCTGCAGAAAATGTATTGAGCATATAGGCACTCCAAACCGTATTGAGCACTGCATAGTTGAGCTTGCGAAAGTCTTCATTGTTAGCATACTTTTGTGTATCGAGGTAGGTTTGAAGGGCTTTGGTATTTTCAAATTTGTATTGCTGAGGATCTTTGGAGTTGTCAGTGTTTTTGATATATACCAAATGCGGTGATGGATTTTCGAGGAAAGCATATGTTTGTCCCAATCCTATTTCTATTTTGTGCGCTGTGCTGCCATACAGCACACTCAAGCCATAGTTTATAGTAAGCAGCGACTCATAATATTTGTCATATATTAAGAATGATGTGCCTAAGCGGGCATTGATTTTTAATAGATCATTGCCATAGCATTGCCTTTCATAGTTAAGGCTGTAGTATATGCTTTTGCCGGCACCTTCTATATACAGATAGTTTTTATAAGCAGATTGTGCCACTGTATCAATCATAGTTGATACAATGATAAATAATAAACAAAATTTATACATACAATCAGGCTTCTTGGTGCAGCCATTGTTTTTTGGCAAGGAGGTCTTCTTTGCTTTCGCGCCACTCAGGGTCATCTACACAGCAATCTACGGGACATACTGCAGCACACTGAGGCTCTTCGTGAAAGCCTGTGCACTCTGTACATTTGTAAGGTACTATGTAATACACCTCATTGGATACGGGTGCTTGCTTGGCATTGCCTTCTATGACACTGCCATCTTCGCCTTCTACTTTGGTGAGCTTGGTACCACCACCCCACGTCCACTCTACTGCACCTTCGTATATGGCGGTGTTGGGGCACTCCGGCTCGCATGCTCCACAGTTAATACATTCATCAGTTATTATTATTGCCATCGAATTTTGTATTTAATTTGCAAAATTAACAAATGATACGTAATATAAGTTTAAAAATAATAAAATTTTGTATTTGCATAAATATATGACTGTAGAACAAAGAAAATTTGCCTTTGCCCAATTAGGTATATTTATATCAAACATTGACAAATCACAAAAACAAGCATTGGCAGCGCAAGCATATATTAATAATAGTTGGTTTACAGAAAATAGTATAAATACTGCTTTGGATGGATTGGCATATTATTTAGAGGATAGTAATTTGACTAAGTGGCTTCTGCCATATAATATTTTGAATGTGTCGCCCAAAAATATAGGGGTGATAGCCGCAGGCAATATTCCTGCAGTATCATTTCATGATATATTGTGCGTATTAATGGCAGGACACACCTTGCATGCAAAATTGAGCAGCGATGATACTGTGATTATTAAATATTTATTACAAAAACTTTGTGAAATAGAACCTGCTTTTGCACCCTACATTCATTACCCCGACAAACTCACTGATATAGATGCTGTGATAGCCACAGGCACCAACAATACAAACAGATATTTTGAATATTATTATCGTGATAAACCTAAAATATTGCGCAAAAACAGGTCGTCGTTGGCTGTCATCACCGGAAATGAGACACAAGATGAGCTACAACTGTTAGGTACAGATATATTTACTTATTATGGACTTGGTTGCAGAAATGTATCAAAAATTATTGTGCCGTCTGGGTATGATTTCAATGCATTTTTTGAGGCTATGTATCCTTATAATGAGGTGATAAATCATAGCAAATATGCCAATAATTATGAATACCGCCGTGCTATATATTTGATGAACGGTGACAAATTTTTGGACAATAATTTTATGCTCCTCAAAGAGTCAGAGCAAACTGCCTCGCCTGTTTCTGTGCTTTACTACCACTATTATAGTCATATGAATGAAGTATTAGACTATATTAATACGCATAGAGAAAATATACAATGTGTAGTGCAAGCAGGAAATAATGTGCATTTTGGTGAAACCCAAAAACCTAACCTATGGGACTATGCAGATGGGGTAGATACCATGCAGTTTTTGATTTCAATATAAATAATACTTACCTCTGGTCTTAATGTCATATTGAGCCTGTAGAAATGTGCTCTTATTATCCATACTTCAATAAATTCATTAGCTGGCACACATCTGTGACCTGCGCCTCTTGATATTTACAAAATAATACTTTTATAAGTACGCACAAGCTGATGCTTGCGCCGGTGAGGGGTCTTTATTTGAAATAATAGTGTTATATTCATTTATAAATTTGCACTAATCCCAAAATATGACTTACTTTGGATTAGTACGAGTTATGTAC
>JANRIG010000039.1:0-202380 GCA_033765235.1 Cytophagales bacterium
GGTGTTGTGCAAGAGGTATAGCAGAGGTCACCAACAAACTTGCTTGTACTCAATGTTTACCTGCTTGTTGGTCGAAAAAAAGACCAACAAGGGCTAAACCATTCTATTTTAAGCACCCCGCTGTTCGACAAGTTAGCGTAGCGATTGTCGAACGACAGATAAATGAAGATTTTTAGTCTTCATAATACAAAATTTTTATTTTTGTGCTATGGCTTTGACTTATAGTATTCCTTCCGCTTGGCTTGTTGGTGAAGAACACCAACAAGGGCGAATGGGCGAAATATTCCTCAGCAAAATTTTATGAACTTAATCAAGAAGAATGGGATTTTTAACATATTTATTTGAGTAGATTTGAGGCGAGTTTGCTTGTTGGTGAAGAACACCAACAAGGGCGAAGGATTTTATTACGAAATAAGCAGGTTGGAAACTTTACTTATATTGGCTCACAAGTTGAAGGTTGGGTCATATATATCTACCAATCAGTTACATACTTTTGGTTTTGAAATTTGTAAATGTCTTTTTTGCCGGTCATAGTGTTTTCGTAGTATATAGCACCATCTATATATGGGAATGCCTGCTTTGCAGAAGACGTTTTGTCGATAATAAGTGAAATATTTGGCAAACTACTTTTGATGTTTTTCACACTTTTGGCTGCTATTTTTTCATCGAGTACTGCCGCTATGGGGATGGTATTCTTGAAGTTAAACTCAGCTTTGTATATCCTAAAGGGAGTGTCAAAACTTGGATTTATTACCAACTCTACCTCGGCAGATTTGATGGTGTTGTCTGATTTTGATGTTGTTGTAAATCTTACATCGCCTTGTATAGAAAAATTTACTTTGTTTTTGCTAAAATCTAAAGGTGAGGTGAATGAAATATTTTTGCCTGTAATATTAATATCATAGCTCAAAGTAGGTGCATCGGTGTATTTGCATAAGCTGCCTTCCCATTTCAGTACATAGGTATTTCCTTGTATGGCAGGTATAATATTTTTGGCACAATTGCTCTTGAAATTTATGTTTTTATTAGTTTTTAAGATGTTTTTGCCTATTTTTAAATAAATAACAGCATCAGTTTCAGATATATCTTTTACTTCTGCTTTTATATTTTTTATGCGAGATTGGAGCTCACCTGTCAGCAACTGACATTTTTCTTTTCTGTTATCTATCAAGCGCTTTTCGTAAGCGGTGAGTTGAGCCAGGGTGTACTCTACCCTATCCAAGTTTGATAGTGTGTCGAGCGATTTTTCTGCTTGCGCAATAAATGCTGTCACTGCCTCATCGGCTTTGTTGTACTCATCCAGCAGCCTTGCAAGTTCACTTTTTGGAAACGGATATTTTACATGAAAGCCGAATTTTATAGAGTTATCGCTTTTGTACAACACTTTTTCCCAATACGAGTCTTTGGCATTGGTAAGTGAAATGCCTTGTAAAGAGGGTATATCAGCACTCTGCGATACTATGCTGGTTTTGAACTGCTCATCTGTGACACCATTTTTTTGGTTAATGTTTATCTCTGTTTTGCTGCGTACATTTATAGCTACAGCACTTATGATTTGGTCGCGGATGTTGCGCAGGCATTCTTGCTTTGCTGTCTCGGCATCTGCACCTTGACCGTTGGTAATGATGTAGTTTTCCTCAGCCCCATTGAGCCAATCGGGTTTTTTGCCGGCAGTCTCCAGTACTTTATATGGCAGCGAAGTGCAAGCTGCGGATAAGATGATAATGGTATAAAATAAAAATTTTTTCATAGACATGGTTGAAATGATAAATGTAAATAGTAAATATGATAAGGCAAAAAATATTTGTATATATTAAAAATAACATGTAGCTGTAGTTTAAGGAAAAAAATACAAATAACATACATTTCCCTGTTGAGAAAGAGGGCTGGCAGAGGTATTATTGATATACCTAAGCACAAATATTATTTTCTTTTGTGAAATGGTGTTTCGCCGTGTTGGAAGTGTGTGGTAGTTCTTTTATTAAAAAAGTTGGAAAATGATTGAAAAGCATATTCCACCTTAAGGTTAAAAATAAAATACCCATCTGAAAGCCTGCGGGCTGTAAATGTACGTTTGGCATTACCTTCGGCTCTGCCTATTGGCTGCCCATTTTCGTTTAATAATTCTGCACTGCGGTCTGCAAGTCTGCCATCTATACTGCCTGCAAATGATGGGTCTTTGTTTGCCAACGGATACCTCATGTCATACCCCAAGTCGTCAAGATAGTCAGTAAGTGTATAAGTATATGTGACTTCTGCACCAAAGGTAAAGAAGTGCATCAGTTTTACTTTGGCACCTAAGCCAAAGTCATAAAAAAGTGATATAGGACTGTAAAATTTGCCTTCTTCTTTTTCTCTTGAGGTAATACGGCTGCGCAAGTTGTAAGATTTGCCATCAAGCTCGGCTGAAGGCTCAAAATATAATAACCCGGCACCTATTATGGCATATGGATACACCCCTTTGGCATGGTAAAAGTCTGCTTGTCGGTACCAGTTGAAGTTAAAAAGATCTATCATGCCATATATTGCTATTTCATATATATCAGTAGTGAAGCTTAGGTTTCGCCATATCCTGCCTGAAGCTACATCACCTGTTTGCGAGTCGCTCGAGCCTATGCGTGCATAACGTATGGAGGCTTGGGTAGCCAAAAATTGGTTGAATCTATAACTTAAGCCTATATTAAGTTGATAATATAGAGATTTGAATGTGTGCTTTGTACTATTGAGCTGCCCATAGTATGAGCACGAACCTATACCTGCAAATACCGACCATGGATAGTGTATTTTGCGGTCAAAACTACTACTGTGGGTAGATGACTTGCTGGTGGTAGCTTTATGATGCCCTTGGTCTTTAGCTTGAGATTTGCGCTGTGCATACAAATTGGCATACACACAGATAAGCAAAGTTGAGAATAATATTTTTAAGTAGCTTGGCATAATATCCAGTCAAGGCTACAAATATTAGTATTTAATGTTAACTTATTGTGAAGCTATTGTTATGTTATTGATAAGAATTAATATTATTTTCTCCAATGTATTTTGCCCAACTTATAAGGATCAAAAATATCCATATTTAGGTTGTTATCAGCTTTTACCTCAGCATAGTGCTCTCTTTTTACCAATTTACCATCTACAAACACCTCTACGCGCTCCTCTACCCAAGCTTTCATCACTTTGGCATGCTCTTTAAAATGCTGGTCTTCCAAACGGTTTTCTTCTTTATTAAAATTAATATTGCGCACCAGATACAGTTCTTCTTTATCAATCCAAAATTGAGGAGATTTCAGGTCGCCTTTTTCTGCGCCTACTACATATACCGGTTTACTGTTCCACACATCTTCATGAAACTTGACCATATCATAGCCCATATTACCTATTTTAATAATAGACTCATTGGGTTCTAAAAAATATATATCACCTGTGAGCATGAGCAGGTCATACACATCAGGTGCTTTTTGGGTAATAGACCCCGATTTGAAATTATACACCGTATCATTGCGTACAATAAATCCGTCTTGGCTGTGTTTCACACCATGGTCTACCCTAAACTTGCCCGGGTAGTGAAATGCTTCATAAGATATGGTACCGTGTGTTTTACCATCAGGCAAAAAATATGTATTTACTTGAATGAATGTGATATTGGCATTAAAATTGCCATTATATTTTTTATGCATAGCACTTATCAGGCTTTGTGTATTGTTTATTTGTGCATTACCACAAAACGATATTATACACAACAGAATTAAATTTATTACTTTCATATTATAAGGACTAAAAATTATGATACTATTTACGTAGTATTTGCTATATCGGTTCAACTATTTTATTAACTTGCACACCCATAATACAATAGAATAATGATTCATAAAGAAGGGCGTGTTTTTTTATTTATATTATGGTTATTTACAAGCATAATTTATACCATATCATTTATGCTAATACGAAACTATGCATGGGTAATATTGCTCTTTGGTTCTTCTTTTTTTATATTTTTTCTACAATTTTTCAGAAACCCTAAGATTGAAGTAGAAGTAAACGACAATCATATCATAGCACCTTGCGACGGCAAAGTAGTAGTGATAGAAAAAACAGAAGAAAAGGAATATTTCCATGATCAAAAAATACAAATATCTATTTTTATGTCGCCATTTAATGTGCATGTAAACCGCAACCCTGTATCAGGCACAGTAGCATATTTCAAATATCATCCGGGCAAATATTTGGTAGCATGGCACCCCAAGTCGAGTACTGAAAATGAGCGTACTACCTATGTGATAAAAACTTTGCATAATGTAGAAATATTGGTAAGGCAAATAGCAGGAGCCGTAGCCCGCCGCATAGTATGGTATGTAAAAAAAGACGATACAGTACAGCAAGGCAATGAATTTGGATTTATCAAATTTGGCTCAAGGGTAGATGTATTTTTGCCTTTGCACGCAAATGTAAAGGTGACCATAGGTCAAAAAACTAAAGGTGGCAAAACTATATTAGCCACATTCGCATAGAGATAATGAAGATATTAGTATTAGACAATTACGATTCTTTCACATACAACCTTGTACACTTGGTGAAAAAATTGGGTTATGATAATGTAGATGTCATAAGAAATGATAAAATAGCGGTAGATGATGTATTTGTATATGACAAAATCATACTTTCGCCCGGTCCGGGCATACCTATTGAAGCAGGTATTCTCATGCCTCTCATACATAAATATGCAGCTACAAAACCTATACTCGGAGTATGCCTTGGGCATCAAGCCATTGGACAGAGCTTTGGAGGCGAGCTATATAATATACAACAAGTAATGCATGGCAAAGCCATAGCTACTGAGGTCATTTCAGATGACTATATTTTTGCAGATATGCCTACAAAGTTTGTAACAGGGAGGTATCACTCATGGGCTATTAGGAAAGAAAACCTACCCAATCACCTCACCGTGACAGCATTAGATGATAAAGGTATAGTGATGGGACTCAAGCACAATATTTATGATGTGCGCGGTGTGCAGTTTCATCCTGAATCTGTAATGACTGAGTACGGCGAAATATTGATGAAAAATTGGTTAAAACATTGATAAACAACATGAAAGACATACTCAATCACCTATTTGAAGGCAAAAAACTTACCCAATCTCAGGCTAAGCAGTCTATACTTGATATCACCGCCGGCAAGGCAAATAATAGCCAAATAGCATCATTCATCACCTCATTTCTTATGCGAAGTGTTACGGTAGATGAGCTTGAAGGCTTTCGTGATGCACTTTGGGAGCTATGCATACCTGTGAATTTGGAAGGTTATGAAGCCATAGACCTGTGTGGCACCGGAGGCGATGGCAAAAATGCCTTTAACATATCTACAGCCACCTCATTTGTAGTAGCGGGTGCAGGCGTGCATGTGGCAAAACACGGCAACTATGGCGTATCATCTATTTGTGGCTCGTCCAATGTGCTTGAATATTTGGGACTAAAGTTTTCTAATAATGCTGATGTACTTACCAAACAAATAGAAAAAGCGGGTGTCTGCTTTTTGCATGCTCCATTATTTCACCCTGCACTCAAAAGTCTTGCACCTATACGCAAAGAACTCGGTGTTAAAACTTTTTTTAACATATTAGGTCCTATGATAAATCCATCGCGACCTAAGTACCAGATGGTAGGGGTTTTCAGTCTGGAGTTGGTGCGCATATACACATATATTTACCAAAAAAATATGCAAAATTTTTATATTATTCATTCTTTGGATGGATTTGATGAAATATCTCTCACTTCAGATTTTAAGGTAAGTGGCAAAAAATTTGAAAAGATATTTCACCCCTCAGATTTAGAATATTCCTACAAGTCACTATCAGAGCTGTCAGGTGGCAGCACTATAGAAGAGGCAGGCAAAATATTAATAAATATTTTAGAAAATAAAGGTACAACTACTCAAAACGAAGTAGTGATTGCCAATTCTGCTTTTGCTATACAATGTGCCAAATCCAATTTATCGCTCCAAGATGCAATAGGTATGGCAAAAGAATCTTTACTGTCGGGTAAGGCAAAAAGGTCGTTGGAAATATTATTAAGTCTTTAGTTTATTAATCTCGTATTCAGACAGCCCGGTCAATTGCATAATATCTTTTACAGATAACCCCATTTGTATAGCAGACTTGGCAATTTCTATTTTACCTTCTATTTTACCTTCTATTTTACCTTCCAATTTACCTTCCAATTTACCTTGTAATATACCTTCATCATATGCAGTGTCTCTAGCATAGTCATATACTGCCTTATTGTCTCTAAAAATTTTTAGACTATACTCATAATTATCAATTTCATGTTGTACAAATTTGGCTAATTCTGCTTTTTCAAATGCTTGTATAAATATTTCGTCTTTGAAAATTGTAGGGATGTATTGGAAGTCTTCCAAATGTTTTATAAAATATAGCCACTGGTCCAATCGAGTATTTAATTCCTCCTCAGTTTTATTAAAATTGGGCATTTCAATATATATGTATGTAAGCTTATCATAAAAAATTTTGCCATTTTGATTCTTTAATTTAATGGTATGAACTACTTCATTTTTTTCGGGTTCGTTTCCATAATCGTCAAAGGTAAAATCCAATATACCTACACAGTACACTGATTTTAAATTATAGTTCCAATTTCCTTTTTCGGCTTGCTCTCTTATAGGGAAAGTAGAATAGTAGACAGTTCTTTCTCGAAAATAATTTTGTTTGGCTTTTTGAAGCTCCACTATAAATTTTTCTCCTTTTTCATTTTCGCAGTAAATGTCATATATTGCTTTTCTATCAGCATCTGTTTGACCGAGATGTTCAGTGTTTTTAAAAGTCAAGTCTATTATTATATTTTTTTCAAGTATTAGAGCATTAAGAAAGTCTATCAAGAGGAGTTTGCTGGCCTCTTCCCCAAAGATTTTTTTAAATCCAAAGTCTGTAAACGGGTTTACGTATTTTGCTTTCATTTAAATGATATTTCTAAATGTTGTACAAAATTAATCAATATTCGTCAAAAATTAATTATTGAACATAATAGTAAAAAAATATTACCAATGTCATAATGCACTATTTGAAGACATTATTATTGATATCTTACCACTGTGCCACCGTTTCTTGAAATATTTGTATGATGAGTTGGTCAAAAATCAGCGGTAATGTGCTCTCCTCCACTTGGCTTAGTGAAGTAGAACTGGGATAATTTTCTGCAAATGAAAAATCTTTTTTCACGTTTTGTGTGCTGTCTTTGGTGTTTTCAAATATGATATTTACAGACATAGTGAGGCGAGTTTGCGCTGCAAACTCATTGCCTTGTGGAGCCACGGGCGAGAGATTGTAACCAGTAATTCTACCTTCAAGGCTCAGGTCGGCACCTGGTTTGTTTGTTATTTGTAATTTGGTGTTAGATTGATAGTAGTCGCGCAGTCTCTCAGAAAAATTAATAGATATACGTGCCGGACCTTGTCCTGATTCGTTTTGAATATTTGGTATGTATATCGTCTTTATGTCAGGAGCCACCGATGAGCCTGTAAAGTTGTATATACCACAAGAAGTGAATAATACAAAAATTGATATGAAAATGATGGTTAATTTCAAATTTTGATAGGTTTTATAAATCTTCCATGTCATATTCTTTTAGTTTGCGGTATAGTGTACGCTCAGATATTCCGAGCTCATCTGCAGCCATTTTGCGCTTGCCGTTGTATTTTTTAAGTGCTTTGGTGATAAGTTCTTTTTCTTTTTCCATAATGGATAAAGACTCTACCTCAATTTCATGTGTTATATCCTCTATCTTAGGCTCTGTGTATACCTGAGATGTTGATTTTCCTATTATATTTTGGTTGTTTTGTTCAATAATTATAGGTCTTGTGTCTTGTATTTTTGGGGGAATGTTCAAAAACAGTTCAGGGTTATTGTTTATTATTTGCTCAGCCTGTGACGGATTTTTGGCAAAGTCAATGAACATGGCTTTGAGCTCATTAAAATCTTTTTTGAGGTCAAATAATATTTTGTACAATATATCACGTTCCGAAAAGTCATTTACGGCATTCATGTTGCCATCCGCATAAAGCTTGGGAAGCACTGTACTGTGGGTTTTGTATTCGGGCAAATAATTGAGCAATATTTGAGCTGTAACTTCACGGCTCAGTTCTATGATAGATATTTGGTCAACTATGTTTTTGAGCTGTCGTATATTGCCCGGAAAGCGATATTTGGAAATGGTTTCTTGGGCTTCTTTGGTGAGCTTTATAGGGTCAACTTTATATTTATCTGCAAAGTCTACGGCAAATTTTCTGAAAAGCAGATAAATATCTTCGCCTCTTTCGCGCAGCGGTGGCACAAATATGGGCACAGTATTGAGCCTGTAATAAAGGTCTTCTCTGAATTTTTTCGATTGCACTGCTTCCATCAGGTTCACATTGGTGGCTGCTACTACACGCACATCTGTTTTTTGTACTTTAGAAGAACCTACTTTAATAAACTCTCCATTTTCGAGCACTCGCAATAGCCTTGCTTGTGTGCCGAGTGGCATCTCACCTATTTCATCAAGAAAAATGGTGCCTCCGTCTGTCACTTCAAAGTATCCTTTGCGGGCATCTACCGCACCTGTAAATGATCCTTTTTCATGGCCAAATAGCTCAGAGTCAATAGTGCCCTCGGGTATAGCTCCGCAATTTATGGCTATAAAGTTACTATGCTTGCGTGCACTGAGTTGATGTATGATTTTGGAAAAAGACTCCTTCCCCACTCCACTCTCACCTGTGATGAGCACAGTCATATTGGTAGACGCCACTTGTGTGGCTACCTGTATGGCATGGTTGAGGGCTGCCGAGTTGCCTATTATGCCAAATCTTTGCTTGATGGATTGTAACTCTTGGGGTGTCAATGAGATGATTATTTAGGATATTATTATTCGCCTTCTATCAAGGTTTGTATTTTTTGAAGTTTGTCGGGTGCATAGTCGCCGGTTTCGTGCAAGAGCAGATTGCCTTTATCGTCAAATAAAAATATATGCGCTACATGTCTTTTCTTAAAATCTGGCTCATCGCTGTAGGGCTTCAGCGACCCTTTGTGTATTAATATGTATGGGTGCCAATCAGGGTTAAAACTTTTGCGAAGCATTTTTTCTACCTCAGGCATAGCCAATTGTGTGAACCCAAACAGCATGACACCCATATATAAATTCACATCATAAGGGTCTATATTGAGTGGGTTTTTTACCATAAATGTATTCCATACAGGCTCTGCCCATGTCACAAGGCTTTCTTTGGATTTTTCTGAAAATGCTAAAAAAAGTATTGTGTACTTTCCTTTCACATCGCCGGGTATCGCTATTTCACTGCCCGATAGTTTTCTCATCACAGCAGGTTCGAATGGTAAATTTTTTTGGGCATATACACACATGCCTATGATGGTGAGCACTACAATAATTATATTTTTCATATTTGTTAATTTAATAAAAAAAGTATTAATTTATTACATGTCCTAATAAGGTGGCTTGGGTACATTTTTCTACAAATACATGCACATATTCACCTTTTTTATAGTGCATCTTTGGAAATACTATTACTTTGTTTTGAGAGTTGCGCCCTTGCAAATAGTCGTCTGATTTTTTGGAATATCCTTCTATCAATACTTTATACGTATTGCCTAAGTCTTGTTGGTTTCGCTCCCTGGATAACTGCCCTTGCAATTGTATTATCTCGTTTAATCTTTTTTTCTTTATGTTGTCAGGCACATCATCTTTCAGCTTTTTAGCTGCGGGTGTATTGGGGCGCTCTGAGTAGGTAAACATGTATGCGTAGTCAAATTTAGCATACTTCATAATGCTTAGTGTATCTGCATGGTCTTCGTCTGTTTCTGTACAAAAGCCTGATATAGTGTCAGTAGATATACCGCAATCTTCGCCCAATATATTTCTTATTGCATCTATCCTACCAATATACCATTCACGGGTATAGGTGCGGTTCATAAGTTCTAATATTCGTGTGCTGCCGCTCTGTACAGGCAGGTGTACATATTTGCATATGTTTTCATATTTGCTCATAGTATAAAGTACATCATCTGTCATGTCTTTGGGGTGTGATGTAGAAAAACGCACCCTCAAATCCGGATGTATAAGTGCTACTCTCTCCAGCAAATGAGCAAAGTTTAGCACATTGCCGTCATCATTATATTTATAGCTATCCACATTTTGACCTAATAATGTAACTTCTCTGTAGCCTTGTGCAAATAGGTCTTTGGCCTCATTCACAATAGATTGTATATCTCTACTACGCTCTCTGCCTCTGGTGTATGGCACCACACAAAATGAGCACATATTGTCGCAGCCCCTCATTATTGAAATGTATGCGGTGACACCATTGGTATGTAGCCTCACAGGTGCAATATCTGCATAGGTTTCTTCTTTGGACAAAAATACATTTACTGCCTTATGCCCTTCATCTACCTCTTGCATGAGTGTGCCCAAGTCGCGGTAGGCGTCAGGCCCTACTACCATATCTACAATTTTTTCTTCTTCAAGCAGTTTTGCTTTCAGTCGCTCTGCCATACATCCCAGTACACCTACTACAAGACTTGGCTTATTTTTTTTTGACAAGTTTATTTCCGATAGTCGCTTGCGTACTTTTTGCTCAGCATTTTCGCGAATGGAGCACGTATTGAGAAATACTACATCAGCATCGTGGTAGTTTGAAGTGGTATCATATCCATGATTATGCATGATAGAAGTCACAATTTCTGAATCCGAAAAATTCATTTGGCAACCGTAGCTTTCTATATATAGTTTACGCCCCTTCCCTGTATGTGTATCGTCGGATATTTTAATAGTTTCTGTAGGTGTTTTATCCACCTCAGATAATATTTGTATGTCATTCACCCAATGCGGCATGGTATATATGATAAATATTTTTGCAAAGGTATATAAAAAAGAGAATATGACATAATGTCATTAGTAAAAATTAATACATACAATATTACTATAAATGATACTGTACGTCTGTATTATTAGGGTAATAAATGCCATATTAATAAAAAATATCGCCCTCGTTTGTTACATAGGGCGATGTATAATTATTGATATTTTAACAGTGATATAAAATATTACCTAGTTCACCGTAGCCATGTGGCATATCAGGTCTATTACTTTGTTGGAGTAGCCCCACTCATTGTCATACCAGCTTACTATTTTCACAAAGTTATCGCTGAGTTGTATGCCAGCTTTGGCATCAAATATGGAGGTGCGTGCATCGCCCACAAAATCGTTTGACACTACCTCGTCTTCGGTGTAACCAAGTATTCCTTTCATGTCGCCCTCAGAGAGGCGTTTCATTTCAGCTTTTATTTCATCGTATTTTGCCGGCTTTTGAAGGCGTACTGTGAGGTCTACTACTGATACATCAGGGGTAGGCACTCTGAATGCCATGCCTGTAAGTTTGCCTTTGAGCTCAGGTATCACCAATCCTACAGCTTTGGCAGCACCTGTGCTGGAGGGTATGATGTTTTGATAGGCACCACGTCCGCCTCGCCAGTCTTTGGCCGATGGTCCATCTACTGTTTTTTGAGTAGCAGTGGCAGCATGTACTGTAGTCATCAATCCTTCCTCTATGCCCCATTTGTCGTGCAGTGCTTTAGCCACGGGAGCCAGGCAGTTGGTTGTACATGATGCATTTGATACTATATTCATATCGGGTTTATATGCTTTTTGGTTCACACCCATTACAAAAGTAGGGGTATCATCTTTGGCCGGAGCAGATATTACTACTCTTTTGGCACCGGCTGCTATATGTGCTCCTGCTTTTTCTTTGTCAAGAAATAATCCTGTGGACTCTACTACATATTCAGCACCCACATCACTCCACTTGAGGTTTGAGGGGTCTTTTTCAGCTGTTACACGTATGGTATTGCCATTTACCACAAGGTTGCCATTGGCTACTTCTATACTGCCTGCAAATACACCATGTGTAGAGTCATATTTGAGCATGTATGCCATGTAATCTACATCTATCAGGTCATTGATACCTACTATTTGTACATTATTGTTATTGATGGCTGCGCGAAACACCAATCTGCCAATGCGTCCAAATCCGTTGATGCCTATTTTTATTTTTGACATAGTATTTAATTTATATGGTTAAAATTTAAGTTTCGGGTTAATATTCACAGGCAAAAATATAAATAATATTCATACATCATAATTTATGTAATGAATTATCGTACATTTAATAAATAAATATATATAATACTGACAATCAATCGTATAAATTGTTTGTGCTTGCATATTTTATACAGGCATGTACTACTCTATCGTCTGGTTGCATATCCAATTCATCTATCATTTTGCATAATAGTTTTGTAGTTTTATAATTATTGGCAAATTGATCAGATATATTAACCGTGTTGTTTACTATATCATTTTCTGTAGCATTAGCCTCTTGGTATAGAGACTTTATCATCATTTCATGGAGAGTATATATTTGGTTCATAGGCAAATTGGGGAGTTAATTTTTTTCGTAAATTTATCAATGCATAGCGCATGCGCCCTAAGGCTGTATTGAGGCTGACGCCTGTGTAAGAGGCTATATCTTTAAAACTCATTTCGGCATAGTGTCTTAGTAAGAGCACCTGCTTTTGCTCTTCAGGCAAATGTTTTATGGCTTCGCTGAGTATATTTTTTATTTCAGTATGAAGCAAATCATGGTCGGCATCACGGTCAAATATCATTAAGGTATCGAAGAGGTTATTATCCTCATTGTCACGCACATAATATTTTTTAGAATTTTTTCTGTAATAGTCTATCGCCAAGTTGTGAGCCATGCGCACAAGCCAATGTTTGAACTTGCCATCTTCATGATATTGTCCGGCTTTGAGTTTATCTACTACTTTGCAAAACACATCTTGAGTGAGGTCATTGGCTGTATCTTTATCTTTGACTATAAGATAAATAGTAGTAAATACTTTTGATTTGTGCCTTTTGAGCAACTCTTCAAATGCTTTTGGTTCATGATTTTGATACATCAATATTAGTTGAGTATCTGTAAATACATTCATTTTCATATACGTTAGTGGTTTAACGTAAATATTTCCCCATTATTGTTATCTAAATTTATTTATTATTTGGGTAGAATGTATATCTATAAAAGGAGTATAAATTTATAGATACAAATATGTGCATTTACTATTATATTTTCAAGTTTTTTAACTATAATTTTTTATTTTTTGTAATAATGCATCAAAATCTGGCGGCAATATTGATTCAAAATACATCTCTTTTTTTGTTGCAGGATGTACAAACCCTAAGGTATATGCATGAAGTGCCTGACGTGGCATAATGGCAAAACAATTTTCAATAAACTGCTTGTATTTAGGTAATTGTCCACCTCTCAATATTTGGTCGCCACCGTATGATGCATCGCTGAATATTGGGTGTCCTATATGTTTCATATGTGCACGTATCTGGTGCGTGCGCCCTGTTTCCAGTTTGCACTCAATAAGGCTCACATAAGTATAATCTTGCAATATTTTATAGTTGGTAATAGCTATTTTGCCAATGTATTCGTCTTCTGTCACTGCTACTGTTTTACGGTCGCGCGGGTTGCGCGCCAATAAAGTTTCTATTCTGCCTTCGGGGCTTTTGGGCACACCCCATACCAATGCTTTATAGATACGATTGATAGTATGGTCAAAAAACTGCCTTGCAAGGTGAGACATGGCCAAGTCTGTCTTAGCTATCACCATGAGCCCACTGGTATCTTTATCTATTCTATGTACTAATCCGGGTCTATATTCGCCATGCTGTGGTGCCGGCAGGTTTTGCAAGTAGTATACTAAAGCATTTACCAATGTGCCCGTCCAGTTTCCATGTGCAGGGTGTACTACCATTCCTGCAGGTTTGTCAAGGATTATAAGATGCTCATCTTCATATATTATATTTATAGGTATATTTTCGGGTAGCAGTTCTGTGTTGCGTGGAGGAGTAGGCAGCAAAACTGTGATGATATCTGCAGGTTTTACCTTATAATTAGCTTTAATAATTTGATTATTAACTCTTATATTATGTGTATCTATTGCATTTTGTATTTTGTTGCGTGAGGTATGTGCCAGCCTGTCTATTAAAAATTTATCTATCCTTATGAGGCTTTGCCCTTTGTCTACCACTATGCGGTGGTGCTCATATAAGTCTTCTTCATCGTCGGATGATAATATATTTTCGGGTAATTGGTTCACAGCAATGAGTTATTTTGATTGCGAAAATATGGCTTTTGCCATCATCAAATCATCAGGAGTAGTGATTTTCATATTTATGTATGAACCTTCAATTATATAGATATTTTCGCCCAATCTCTCAAGTACTGTGGCATCGTCGGTATATGAAGGTGACTCATCTGTGTCAAATGCTTTTTTAATAAGTTCAAGTCTGAATGTTTGCGGTGTTTGCACTATATAATATTTGCTGCGGTCTATGGACTGTGTGTGTCCATTAGTGACTACCCTTATAGAGTCTTTGAGCTTTACTGCAGCTACAGCATTGCCTTTATCCATAGCCATATGGTAGGAATTGTGAATAAGTTCTGAGGATACAAAGGGTCTTACACCATCATGTATGGCTACCAGACCACTGCCTGAACAATACGATAAACAATTTTTTACGGTTTGAAATCTTGTTTTACCACCAATGACTACAGTATGGGGTACTGTGAATTGATAGGTTTCGCATATTTGTTTCCAATATTCTATTTGATCAGAAGGGAGACCTAAAATGATGATAATCTTAGGATTGTGCTCAAAAAATGCTGTAATGGTATGCATAAGAATTGGCTTGCCTTGTACTTCAATAAACTGCTTGGGTACATGAGACTTCATGCGACTTCCAGACCCGCCTGCTACTATGATTGCATACAAATCCATAATATGAATTTACAAAATAAGCAACGCATCTCCATAAGTGAGAAATCTGTATTTTTCTTGTATAGCCACTTCATAGGCTTGTTTTATTAAATCAAAACTTCCAAATGAGCATGCCATCATCATGAGTGTAGACTCGGGCATTTGAAAGTTGGTAAGTAGTGCATTGCATATTTTAAAATCGTATGGAGGAAATATAAATTTATCTGTCCATGCATCTATGGGTTTGAGTCTGCCGGATGCTGATACCGAAGACTCCAGCGCGCGCATGGCGGTAGTACCTATGGCACATACTCTTTTTTTGTTATCCAAAGCATTATTCACTTTTTGAGCCAACATGTCTGATATGATGTAGTGCTCAGAGTCCATTTTATGCTTGGTGAGGTCTTCCACATCTACCGGTCTAAATGAGCCTAAGCCTATGTATAGTGTGAGAGTCATAATGTCTACTCCCTTTATTTCCAATCTTTTGGCTAATTGCTTAGTAAAGTGTAAGCCTGCGGCTGGTGCAGCTACAGAGCCTAAGTGTTTGGCAAATATGGTCTGATAGTGGTCTCTGTCTTCGGGTTCTACTTTACGTTTTATGTATTTAGGCAGAGGGGTTTCGCCCAGTTCATGTATTACTTTCATAAAATCTTCGGCGGTGCCGTCGAATAGAAAACGTATGGTACGCCCGCGAGATGTAGTGTTATCTATCACCTCGGCCACCAACTCGCCATTTCCAAAATAGAGCTTATTTCCCACCCTGATTTTGCGGGCGGGGTCTACTAATACATCCCAAAGATGCACATCTTTGCTGAGTTGCCTAAGCAAAAAAACTTCTATTCGTGCACCTGTTTTTTCTTTATTGCCATAGAGTCTGGCAGGAAACACTTTAGAGTCATTGGCCACCAATACATCATGCTCATCAAAGTATTGTAAAATGTCTTTTACCATTTTATGCTCAATCTGTTTGGTAGCTCTGTGCAGCACCATCATTCGAGCCTCATCTCGATTGGGTGCAGGGTATTGTGCTATAAGCTCCGGAGGTAAATTGTAATTAAATTCTGATAACTTCATGTTTTGTAATAAAATACACTTTCCTAAAAAAGGTTGCAAAATTAGTATAATAATTTGATATAAAAGTTATTTTTTACTTAAAGTAATAAATAATACATTAATAAATAAGAGCAGATACAAAATATATTATATTATGTATTTATTTTCTCAAAAAATATGTCAATATATAAGATGTGGATTGTTGTATGTTAATAAATTGTTACCTTTACCTGATTTTTAATATGTATAATTATTAAAAAAACACATTTATTACATCTATTATGAGTGAGGTAGCAGAGGCTCCGGCAAAAACAAATTATTCAGCAGACAGTATTCAGGTATTAGAAGGCTTAGAAGCAGTGCGTAAGCGCCCTGCCATGTACATTGGCGATATTAGCTTCAAAGGATTTCACCACATGGTATGGGAAGTGGTAGATAACTCAATAGACGAGGCACTGGCCGGTCACTGCACACACGTGCAAGTGACTATAAACAAAGACAACTCCATAACTGTAGAAGATGATGGCAGAGGCATACCTGTAGATATTCATCCTAAAGAAGGGCGTTCGGCACTTGAAGTAGTAATGACTGTATTACATGCGGGTGGTAAGTTTGATAAAGATTCCTATAAAGTATCCGGTGGGCTGCATGGTGTAGGGGTGTCATGCGTAAATGCACTATCAAAAAAACTGGAAGTGACCGTGCACCGCGATGGCAAAATGTATAGACAAGAATATTCCAAAGGCATACCTTTATATGCTGTGAAAGAAATAGGTAAGTCTGACAAAAGAGGTACAATTGTTCACTTTTTGGCAGACGATGAGATATTCATCATATCTGAGTACAAATATGAAACTATAGCTACTCGTTTGCGCGAGCTTTCATTCCTCAACAAAGGCATAAAACTTACCCTTACCGATGAGCGACAAACAGATGATGCAGGAAACTATGTGACTGAAGAATTTTACTCAGAAAAAGGACTACTTGAATTTGTAGAATATCTTGACAGCACCCGAGAAAAGCTCATTCCGGATCCAATATATGTAGAAAATACCAAAAGTACCATTCCGGTAGAGATAGCCATATTATATAATACCTCTTACAATGAGACCATATGCTCTTACGTAAACAATATTAATACCATAGAAGGAGGCACTCATGTGGCAGGATTTCGCAGAGCTCTTACACGTACACTCAAAAACTACGCAGACAAATCAGGAGCACTCGATAAAGCAAAGATAGAAATAAGTGGTGATGACTTTAGAGAAGGGCTCACAGCAGTGATATCTATCAAGGTACAAGAACCACAGTTTGAAGGGCAAACCAAAACCAAACTTGGCAACAATGACGCCATGGGTGCTGTAGATATAGCGGTGGGTGAAATATTGGAAATATACCTTGAAGAGCATCCCAAAGAGGCCAAAACCATTGTACAAAAAGTGATACTTGCCGCTCAGGCACGTATTGCAGCACGTAAAGCTCGTGAGATGGTACAGCGCAAAAGTGGCTTAGGTGGCATGGGGCTGCCCGGCAAGCTTGCAGACTGTGTAGAGACAGACCCTGCAAAGTCTGAAATATACTTAGTGGAAGGCGACTCTGCAGGTGGCTCCGCAAAGCAAGGGCGCAGCCGTCAATTTCAGGCAATATTACCACTACGCGGCAAAATACTCAACGTAGAAAAAGCGATGGAGTATAAAATATATGACAATGAAGAAATAAAAAATATGATGACTGCATTGGGTGTGCGCATAGGTACTGCAGATGATGACAAAGCTCTGAACCTTGAAAAGCTGCGCTACCACAAAATTATCATCATGACTGATGCCGATGTGGACGGAAGCCACATTCGCACATTGATACTTACCTTCTTTTTCAGGTACATGCGCTCATTGATAGACAATGGTTATGTATATATAGCCCAACCTCCTTTGTATTTGGTAAAAAAAGGTAAAGAAGAGCGCTACTGTTGGACTGAGCAACAGCGTGAACAATATGTAAAAGAATTATCCAAAAGCGAAAAAGATGACAGTGTGCACATACAACGCTATAAAGGGCTGGGTGAGATGAATCCTGAGCAACTATGGAGCACTACAATGGACCCAAACACTCGTACCCTCAAGCAAGTCACCATAGAGTCTGCGGCTGAAGCAGACCACTTATTCTCTATGCTCATGGGAGACGAAGTGGCACCGAGAAGAGACTTTATAGAGAAAAATGCTAAATACGCCAAGATAGATTCTTAATAACTTTTACATATTTTTCTCAAAAAATATATAATCTATATACCTTATACCATCACATCATTGTCTCTTAAGGCTGCATTGAGCGATGTTTTCAGGTCAGTGCTTGCTTTGCGCTGTCCTATAATGAGTGCACATGGCACATGATAGCTGCCCGCCGCAAATGATTTGGGATAGCTGCCCGGTATCACCACTGACCTTGGCGGCACGTAGCCTTTGTATTCTACAACTTGTTCTTTTGTCACATCCAGTATTTTTGAGCTGCCAGTAATGGTGACTCCAGCTCCTATCACAGCCTCTGTGCCTATGTGTGCACCCTCTACTATGATACATCTTGAACCTACAAAAGCACTATCTTCTATTATCACAGGGGAGGCCTGCACAGGCTCTAATACTCCACCTATACCTACACCCCCACTCAAGTGTACATTTTTGCCTATTTGTGCACAGCTGCCAACGGTAGCCCATGTATCTACCATGGTGCCTTCGTCAATATATGCTCCTATATTCACATATGAAGGCATGAGTATCACACCTTTGGCTATATAGCTGCCATATCTGGCTACTGCAGGCGGTACTACTCGTACACCCAATTTTTCAAACCCTTTTTTTAGTTGCATTTTGTCGTAATATTCAAATATTCCTGACTCTTGAGTAGCCATTTTGCGGATGGGGAAATATAATATCACAGCTTTTTTCACCCATTGGTTCACTTGCCAACCATTTTCTGTAGGCTCTGCCACGCGCAATGTACCTGCCTCCAACCGGCTTATAATAGACTCTATTGCACTTGAAGTTTCTTGATTTTGAAGTAGTTGCCTGTTGTCCCAAGCTGCTTCTATAATATTTTTAAATTCCATGCATTATGTGTAATTTGGCTTCAAAATTGACTATTATAGTGTAAATGTCCAAATCGTTTAAAATAAAGAAAAAAAAAATCATCATAGCCAGTATATTTAAGACAGTATCAGACACACGCATGTTTGAGCGTTTTGCAGTATCATTGGCACAGACCGGCAAATATTCAGTTTATCTGGCAGGCAACAAGGGTAAATACATTAATATTCATAAGAATATCAAATTTAAAATACTTTTCAGATTTAATAAAAGTAGCTGGATGCGACTTTTAGCACCTGTCCAATTTTTTTTTTATTGCTTCAAGGTAAATCCTTCATTAGTGATAGTATGCACTCCCGAACTACTCACACCTGCCATATTATATAAGTTAATATTCAGAGCAAAACTTATATATGACTTAGAGCAAAACTATACCCATAAGTTTCACAATACCCGCAGAGGAATATTTAATAAATACATTATAGTATATGTGACCTACATCATTGAGTCTATATCAAAATATTTTATTGACAAAATATTTATTTCATCTGCCGAAATATCAGACATAAAGCACATGCCCATGGATAGGGCTATAGTGTTGGAAAATAAATATAAACAACTCTACTTTGACAACCTTGATGAAAATAATGACAGAGAGGGCAGATACAGGATATTGGTATGCCAGCATTTTGATGAAAAAATACATATTGATACTATATTAAGTTATGTAAAAGATTGTAAAACACTGCACAAAGGCATATATCTTGTGTTTTGCAACCTTGATTATGAACAAATACTGAAAAATACTTTGCGCAAACCATTAAAAAAGTACAATTATATAAAATTAGTAGGAACCAATCATACCCTAAACCACAAGGAGATAAGCAACCAAATTATAAAATCTTCATTTGTACTAATACACGAAAATGATATATACCGCAACGACATACTATCCTTAGTGTATGAGTGTCTTGCAACGCAAACACCCATCATTCATAATCTTGAAGGAGACATTGTATCATTAATACAAAAATATGATGGAGGAATAAAAGTAAATTTTTCGGCAAAAAATACTTTTGAAGAACTTGATATGATATTACACAAAAATTATTATACCGTACAAAAAAACAATAAAGATTTGCTCTGGGAGAGCGAAGAACAAAAACTATTAGACAACATAGATGAAATGCTTGCAAAATAAACTATTTTTGAGCCATGAATACTATTAAGACTATATTCATGACTTTATTTTTTGCAACTCAAATACTTGGAGCAGCAAAAGAAAAAATAAAAGTGCTTTGCACTACCACTATTATATATGATATAACGCGAAACATTGCCAATGAAAGTATAGAAGTAACTTGCTTGCTACCCTATGGTAGTGACCCACACATATATGAACCTACTCCCAAAGATGCACTCAAGGTGGCACAAGCAGATATAATTATAAAAAACGGCCTTTTGCTGGAAGGATGGCTCAATGAATTGATAACTACTTCTGCTCATACCCATATCATAGCAGAAGCTGCAGAAAATATAGTACCCATAAAAAATATAAAGCTGCACAGTTCACCAGACCCTCATGCATGGATGAGTCCGCTGCATGGTATCACTTATGCTAAAAATATTGCCAAAGTACTGGTAGACAATGATCCTGAACACCAAGAAATATATCAAGCTAATTTTGAAACATACAAAAAGTCTCTACTTGTATTACACAACTATATAAAAACCGAGATAAACAAAATAAATCCTACCCAAAGGATATTGATTACTTCACATGATGCATTCAGATACTATGGCAACCTGTATGGGATAAAGGTACAGTCGGCACTTGGCACATCTACCGATGCAGAAGTGCAGATAAGTGACATGGAAAACCTTATAAACACTATCAACAAAAGTAAAATTCCTGCCATATTTATAGAGTCTACCATAAACCCTAAGCTGCTGAGACAATTGGCTAATGACCAAAAAATAAAAATAGGTGGCAAACTATATGCAGACAGCATTGGAGACTCGCTAAGTGTGGCTCCATCATACCTTGCCATGCTCAAATACAATACTGATACCATTGTGCAAGGTCTTACTCAAAATGCTAATATCACATTTATAGACCAAGATTTGGCATGGCTTATTGGAGTAGCTTTGTTTTTATTTATATGGGCATTTGTAGGGGTATATGTGATGGTATTGCGTGTGAATAAGGTACATACCAACTGGAACAATTATAAGATAGAGGTAAAAAATCTAACTGTTTCGTATGAAAAAAAGACAGTATTATCTAATATCAATTTTACACTACAATCGGGTGGTATATTTGGACTGCTGGGGCCAAATGGAGCAGGCAAATCTACCCTATTCAAAAGTATATTAGGTCTAATAAAACCCGATACTGGAGATGTCATTATTAATGGATTGGCCGTAGAAGACATACGCCCAATGATAGCATACATTCCACAAAAAGAGGAGATTGACTGGACATTTCCTGCGTCTGTGTATGATATTGTGCTCACCGGCAGACTCCCACACAAACAAAAATACCAAACATATAACAAAGACGATAAACTCAAAGCTCACGATGCCATACAAAAAATGGGACTTGAAGAATATGAATTCCGACAAATAGGCGACCTGTCAGGCGGTCAGCAGCAGAGGGTATTCATAGCAAGGGCACTGTGCCAAGAGGCTGAATTATTGTTTTTTGATGAGCCTTTTGTGGGTGTAGATATCACTACAGAGGAAAAAATAATTCAAATGATAAAAAAAATGGCGCAAAACCACAAAACCATTATCATGATACACCATGACTTGTCAAAAGTAAAAGAATATTTTGACAAAGTAATCATGGTAAACCAATCGCTCATAGCCTACGGTGACACAGATATTACATTTACTCAAAATAATATTGCCAAAACCTACCGCGGAAAGCTCAGCATATTGCAGGAAGCCGACAAATATGTATTTTAATCACCAGTATATCAAATGATTACCGCCATTATTAAAGACTATATCATACAATACATTTCTACAAACCATGGACTTGTGCTAAAACATGATGATGTAGTAATACTACCTACCCGCAAGGAATTTGAAGGCTCGCATACTTTCAATTCATTTGCAATAGCTTCCAAAATAAGTGCAAATCCGGAGGCACTTAATCATAGTATTGGAAAATATTTGGTTGAAAACCATTATGAATTTGACCGGTACAACGTTGTAAAAGGTTTTTTAAATATCACATTATCAAACAATTATATAACACAATTTGTATCAAAATCAATAAAAAATTCACATTACTTCCATATGCCTGCAAATAATATAAAAGTAATGATAGAATACTCATCACCTAATACCAACAAGCCTTTACACTTAGGTCATTTGAGAAATAATTTTTTAGGATATTCACTGGCGCAAATACTAAAAGCTGCAGGATATGAGGTGATAAAAGCCAATTTGGTCAATGACAGAGGAATACATATTTGCAAATCAATGCTTGCATACTTGAAAACAGGAAATGGCGAAACACCTGCAAGCTCAGGGGTGAAAGGGGATAAATTGGTAGGCAAATATTACGTAATATTTGACCAAAAATATAAAGAAGAAATAAGCAACCTCATGGCAGGAGGACAGACAGAAGCAGAAGCACAAAACCAAAGTATATGGATGGCTGAGGCACGAGAACTATTGCAAAAATGGGAAGCCAATGACCATGATACAGTATATCTTTGGAAGACTATGAATGCGTGGGTATATTCAGGTTTTGAGGAAACCTACCAAAAAATTGGGGTAAATTTTGACACCACCTATTATGAGTCTGATACATACCTGCTTGGCAAAAATGTGGTGAAAGAGGGTCTTGAAAAAGGTATATTTTATCAAAATGATGATACCTCCGTATGGGTAGATCTTACAGAGGACAAATTAGACCACAAACTGCTGCTACGCAGCGATGGCACCTCTGTATATATCACACAAGACTTGGGAACAGCCGACCTTAAATATGCTGACTACAAGATAGATAAGTCTATTTATGTAGTGGGCAATGAGCAAGACTATCATTTTAATGTGCTAAAAGCCATACTTCAAAAACTTGGCAGACCATATGCAGCGGGTATATACCATCTGTCATATGGCATGGTAGACCTGCCATCTGGCAAAATGAAGTCACGCGAGGGCACCGTGGTAGATGCAGATGACTTGGTGCAAGAGATGAAAGATACCGCTCAAGAATATGCTCAATCATCAGGCAAGTTGGAAGGCTTACCTGATGATGTGCTGCAAAATACATATATGCAAATAGGGCTTGGTGCTCTCAAATATTATTTGCTCAAAATAGATCCCAAAAAAAGATTGCTTTTCAACCCTTCCGAATCTATTGATTTCCAAGGTCATACAGGTCCATTTATTCAATATACTCATGCTCGTATATGCTCCATCATTCGCAAGGCCAAAGCTATGGAAATAGCCTTTGAAAATTTTGATAGCACATCATACCTCATGTCTGCTTCGGAGCGCAACCTTGCGGTAGCTCTTATGGGTTATCATGAGGCATTGACAGATGCTGCACATACCTACTCCCCTGCCCTTATGGCAAACTATGTGTATGAGCTGGCCAAATATTACAACACGTTTTACCAAGATATGAATATATTGCAGGAGCCTGAGTATGAGGTAAAAATATTCAGGCTGGCACTTTCGTCATTGGTAGCCCAAACAATTGCTAACTGCATGGTGTTGTTAGGCATAGATTGTCCTGAAAAAATGTAGATATGTTAATAATACTAAGATGTTGCAACTATACAAAAAAATAAAATATACGGTAATCATGTTGTTTACCTCATTATTTGGATTAAATGCCCAAAAAGTACAACTAAATCCGCCTACCCCTGCAAAGTCTATATACGATATAGAAGTAAAAGATATATCAGGCAATATACTGAATATGAGCACACTAAAAGGCAAAAAAATATTGATTGTAAATGTGGCATCACAGTGCGGATACACCCCTCAATATGCCGAGCTTGAAAAACTAAACAAAACATATCCTACTAAAATAGCTGTGATAGGTGTACCATCCAATGAATTTGGAGGTCAGGAGCCCGGTACTAATGATGATATACAAAAATTTTGCAGTAATAACTATGGAATAACATTTATAATGCTGGAAAAATCTAAAGTGAAAGGAAATGGACAGCACCCTCTCTATCAATGGCTTACAAACCCAAAACTCAATGGCTGGAACAGTGACACACCCTCTTGGAACTTTTGTAAATATCTGATAGACAATGACGGTAAATTATTAGCATTTTTTACATCTTCGATAAATCCTATGGGCGATGAGATTGTAAAATATTTGAAATAAATAATCTGCGATAATATTTGACAGAATACTTTTTCAGCTGTGGTTATATCATTCCAACATTTTTATAAAATCATGCTCACTGATAATTGTTACACCGAGTTTGGTGGCTTTTTCAAGTTTAGAAGGTCCTGCATCATTGCCTGCTACCAAATAATTAAGTTTTGCAGATACACCTGAGAGTAGTCTGGCTCCATTTGCTTCTATTTTAGCCTCTATTTGTTCTCTGCTAAAGTGCTCAAAAGTGCCTGTGGCCAGCATGGTAATACCTGCCAATTTATTACTTTCATTTAATATTTGTGTTTCTTCTTTGACAAACTGCAACCCTGCTGCTCTAAGGCGAGACAGTATTTCTATATTGGTATCATTTCTGAGCCATTGATAGATACTTTCTGCAATTTTTTCACCTATTTCGGGCGCATTTTTTAGTTCTTCCAAGGTAGCATTTTGTATATTATCCATGGATTTGAAATAAGTGACCAATTTTTCTGACACTGTGGCTCCTACATATTTTATTCCTAATGCAAATAATACCCTTTCAAAAGGTATTAAGGTAGATTTTTGTATGGCTACTATCAGGTTTTGCGATGTTTTTTGCTGAAAGCTTATCTCTTTATTTTTGCCGGTATCTTCATCTGTATATATTTTTTTGAGACCAAAAATATTTTCATAAGTAAGTGCATATAAGTCGCTTACGTTATTGATAAGTTTGTTTTCATATAGTATTTGCAACTTGCCTTCACCAAGCCCATCTATGTCCATGGCTTTGCGATGCACAAAGTGCTCTATCTTGCCTAATATTTGAGGTTGGCATCCGGTTTCATTCATGCAATACCAAGCAGCTTCATCTGCATGCCGTACAAGTGGTGTACTGCATTGTGGACATGTATTAATAAATTGAATTTTGTTGGCACCAATACTTCTTTTGGAGGTATCAATGCCCGTGATTTTTGGAATTATTTCACCTGCTTTTTCTACAAATACATAATCATTTTCATGCAAATCTAGTCTTTGTATTTCGTCTGCATTGTGCAAAGTAGCTCTTTTTACGACTGTACCACCCAGCAGCACAGGTTTTAGATTTGCTACCGGAGTAATAGCTCCTGTGCGACCTACCTGGTATGTGACCTTTTGCAACTCAGTAATGGCAGACTCTGATTTGTACTTGTATGCTATAGCCCATCTCGGGCTTTTGGCAGTCATACCCAGTTCTTGTTGGTGTGCGTATTTGTTTACTTTTATTACTACTCCGTCTGTAGCCAGTGGCAGGTGTTTTCTTTTTTGCTCCCAATCATTTATATATTGCCACACTTCATCTATATTATTACATTTTTTCCATGTAGGTGATATATGAAAACCCCATTTTTGCAACGCATTTATAGACTCTTCATGGGTGTTAAATATTTGATTGTCAATTAATAAATTGTAGCTGTAGCAATCAAGATTTCTTGATGCTACTATGGCTGAGTCTTGTAACTTGAGTGTGCCGGATGCTGTATTGCGAGGGTTTGCATAAGGTGGTTCACCATTTTCATCCTGCATTTTGTTGAGCTTGTCAAATGATTGCCAAGTAAAGAACACTTCGCCTCTAACCTCTATTTCATCAGGCCAATCAGTACCTTTCAGTTGCAAAGGAATAGTTTTGATGGTTTTTGCATTGGCTGTAATGTCATCACCTTTAGTACCGTCGCCGCGGGTGATGGCTTTGCTCAATTTACCATTTTGGTAAATAAGACTTATAGCTACGCCGTCAAATTTTTGTTCGCAAATATACTCCGGGGTGTTATCCACAGCCAAAGGCATAAGTCCTTTTTTCACTCTTTCGTCCCATTCATACAATTCCTGCATACTATATGTATTGGATAGTGACAGCATTGGACGCTTGTGCAATACGGTGTCAAAGTTTTTGGTCACAGTACCTCCTACCCTTTCTGTAGGCGAGTTACTATGTTTGTATTGAGGGTATTTATTTTCCAGATTTTGAAGCTCAAGCAGCAATTTATCAAATTCATAGTCAGATACTTCGCTGCTGTCCAATACATAGTAGGCATGGTTTAGATGGTGCAATTTTGCAGTGAGTATATCTATTTCTTCTTTGGGCGACATTGGATAAACTTTTTTTATTAATGCAAAATATATAAAACATTTGACACCATAAAATTAGAAAAGATATACTATTGGATTAAAGCCTTATATCGCATTTAGGCAATGATTTTTTTATCCTCATTTTTTCGACCTCGCTCAACTTGTTGTTTAGTGCTATAAGTGTTTTGAGTTTTTTTAGTTTAGATAAATTTTGTGGAAATTGGGTAAGCTTATTATCACTTATTATCAATATCTCCAATGATTTTAGGTTTTCAAATGTTTCAGGCAAAGCTTCTATTTGGTTGCCTATAATTATCAACTCCTTTAAGTTCACTAGTTTTGATATTTCATCAGGCAAAGTCTTTAGTTTGTTGTTTGATAAATTGATATGATTAATACCTGTAATAGAGACACATGGCATTGGAAATTGTGTAAATTTATTGTCAGACAAGTCTATAAAAGTGAGCCCCTTCATGTTTCCTATACTTTGAGGCAAAAACGCTAATTTATTTTTTTGCAAACATAGTGTTTTAAGATTTTGCATTTGTCCTATATTTTCAGGCAATGCGGCTATTTGATTGCTGTGCAAATGTGCCACTTTTAGTTTGGAGAGTGATGCAAATGTATTAGGTAATTTGCTGATTTTGTTATTGTTGGCAGTGAATATTTCTAAGTTATTCAATTTATTAATCTCATCGTCTATTGCACATATTTGGTTATTTCGGATAATTAGTTCCCTGAGCGATACAGCATGGTAAAGCTCATCTGAAAGCGAGGTTACATTGTTTTTCATAATGCTGAATACAGCCATATTTGGAAACTTGCTTATGCCTGTGGGCACAGCATCCAGTTTTTTTTCTCTCAGGTTCAATATTTTTACTTTGGCAGGATTGGCAAATGCCCGGTCGTAAAATGTGAACGTGGAGTCTTTGTCAGATTGCGAACCCGATACTGTCATGGTACTTTGGGGTAATGTTGCATTAGCAGTTAATACAGTATTAATGTTCATCGACGAGCCGTCTGCTGTAAGTGTATTGCCTCCTATAATTGTAATGATTGGGGCTGCTGCTTGTACTATTCCATCAAGATTAGATTTGCGAGCCACTACCAAAGTGTAGCTTTTATTAAATACTACACTTGTACCCTTAATATCTTGTTGGGCTATGGTATTCAATGCAGACGGGTGTTGTATAGAGATAAACATATATTTGTAATCTGGCGTGAAAGTCATGCCCGTAGGTTCTGAACCTTTGGGAGTTTTCATAAACAGTTCTACTTTTGGAGCAGCCTGAGTGTGTTCATATTTGGCCATCCATACATGGTCGCGTTTACCATCTTGCAACACATACAGATTGCCCTTGTCGTCAAAGGTAAGGTTGTCGTTGCCGATACCCCAATCTTCATACGCTACTCCATTGCCATAGTTAATTTTATATTGTTTGCCACCAAGGAATGTTTCAAAATCAGATACTGTGCTGCCATTGTCAGCAAAGCGGTACACACGTGCATTGCCTTTGGCGGTGAAATATATTTTACCATCGCGAGGGCTTATTTCTACATCTTCTACCCCATTGAATAGTGTAGCACCCAATCCTTTGGCTGAGACTTTGGCATTGTTTCTGTCTGCAGCAGTAGAGTTGGGCACCATGATCCATATACCTACTGAAGTAGTAGGCTCGTTAGCAACTATACCAGAGTTGAGCTTAAGTGCATATAAGGTACCTGAGTAGAAATTGGTTTTGCTGTTTGCCACAAATTTATATATGCTGCCATCTACCTCATCTTCACCATAATATGCGGTAAGGCTGTCTTGCTTCAGTGCTACATTTTCATGGCTCATTCTACCCATTGCCCATAGTTTTTCTTCTTTATTGTTGCCGTATTCTTTCACTTTTTTTGTACGAGGGTCTATTTCTACGATCCATCCTACATCTTGATAGTTGTCCGAATTGGCATCGCCGGAGGCAGTAGTTTCTTCGCAAGTCATGACAGTGCCCCAAGGAGTGACACCACCCGAGCAGTTGCGCTCTGTTTTCACAACATTGCTAAAGTTCACAGCCTTGGAGGTGTCTATTATCCAAGTTTCATTGGCTTCATTCAGGTGAATATTTAGTATGGATACTCCACCCGGGTTGGTCTCATGATTCACAGACAGATATCCTTTTTTGCTACTTGTCATGCTATAGGGTACAAACCCTGTAAAGTCAAAACTACCTCCAGCAGTACCACCACCTGTATAGGTATCACCTTCTTTGAATAATACTTGAAAGTCGTGCGAGGATGGGATATACAGATTTTGATCTTTTTCGCCAGGCAATACTGACGTAAAGCAAGATATGTGAGCTGTATCACATTCGCATGCTGCATCTACTGCTCTAGTAAGGTCTGTAGAGTAATATGCTTCTAAATCAACCCTTAAATATGAGGTATTGGCCGTAGATTGGTCTATGGATTTGGTTTGTATAGGCATTGTGTGTAAGGCAGACAAATAGTAGTATGCTTGGCTCGTACTGAGATTGGTAGTAATGCTTTGGCCATATATTGAGTTTAAGATTGATATATATATAAATAATGAGATAAATGGTATTATTTTCATGAATTGATAACAGCAAATTTGTGGGGATATATACAAGAAGATAGTATTTTAAGAAATAATAATATTAGTTCAATAATTCATCATTGTCAAACAGCCTCAAGTAAGTTTATAATCAATTATAAAAAAACCCATTTATAATCATTATTATAGGTTTTTTGATATTTTTGTTTGAATTGATAATTGTTACCTATTATATTTGCATTTCCAAAAGCAATACTGACCGATGGTGTAACTGGCAACACGTCTGGTTTTGGTCCAGAAGAGTCGAGGTTCGAGCCCTTGTCGGTCAACTTTTTTTAGAAAGTTAATCATTGCGTATTATACCCTATTTATTTTACTACAATATTATATTGTCCTTCTCGTAAGGTTATAAATATATTCTTATTATTCTCAGCCAAATAGTGCATAGGACCTGTAGGTTTGCCGGGGTTGGAGGGGTATTTTTCAGGGTATTGTTTTAATTCTTTGCCATCAGCCCATATAAGTTTGCTGTTGAGCTCTATGGCTCTTATTTTTTTATATTCTTTGGGTATATATAGGTTGCATATTGTGCCTGAGGGCGATGAGATTTTGTAGTTGTAAATGCTGTCTTTTTTACTGAAATCAAATTCTATATTACCTTTCACTGTGCTTACAGTGGCTGCTATGTGGTTGTATATGTTTACCTTAGGATTTATTTTATATAATACAAATCCCGGCTCTTGTGTCTCAATTCCTGCTATATATTTGGATAGCAAGGTGAGCGGACCTCCACTCCAAGCATGGTTATTGGTAGATTGGTTATCGGTATTCCATCCTTCCCACAAGGTAGAGTATTTGGCATCTATCATAGGTTTATACCTTTTTTTCATACGACTGAGTGCCAGTGAGTCACTACCCATATAGAAAAGTGCTTCTAATACATATTTTTCCATGTATGGGCTGGCATTGTAACATTGAGCAAATACATTTTTGAGCATGCCATAGTTAGTAGCAGGTGCGAGATCTGCGAGCACAGCCAGTGCATTGCCTCTGTCATCTGTAATACCCTTATAGTCAGGTGAGCGATATTCTTTACCATTCCAAAAATTGTTGTTGAATGTTTGTTCAATTCTGCGTATTCGTGTGTCAAATACACCCATTGTCTTTATATCGCCATGATATGACATGAGTTTTGCTGTACCTTTGAGTGCCAAGTAGTACCATGCGGTTTCCAAAAGAGGCATATCTATGTTTTGTCCCCAATCTCCCCAGTCCCAACCTCCGCCGCGGTGTATGACTACTCCGTTGGTATCGAGTTGCCATAGGTTGAGGTAAGCTATGTGAGATGGAATGATATTGTCAAATATTTTTTTGTCTGCGGTGTGCATCCAATAACTCAAGTATCCCCATTTTGTGAGGCCTGAAAGCATTTGCAAGGGTAGCTCTTGGCTCCAGTTGCCTGCCGGTACGGGAGCAAAAAATGTGTAGTCAGGTCTTTGCCAGCCTTGCATTTCCATAATACCTTTTCTGAACAGCCAATGAGAATTTTTGTCGAGTGCGTAGTAGGATTGCTCTTGCTCCACTATGGCATCGCCCCACCACTGAGCCCGCTCACGGTCCGGGCAGTCAAAGTAGCTGTCGCGCATGTTTACATAGAGTGTGCGTTGTGCTTTTTTCCAAAGTGTATTCATATCATTATCGTCGCAAGCAAAGCTGCCTGATAGTGAGGTGTTATATCCTGTTTCTCTGTATTTCAGGTCTAATATTTTTACTTTTTTGGGAATCACATATTTTACTTCGTGCCCATTCATCCACCCGTAAGATTCATATTCCTGTATTCCATTTTTGGTAATATATTCTGCTCTCACAGTTGCATATTCAGGGTTGCCACCTACATAGTAGTTGTCTGTCAATATATGTATTTTTTTATTTTTCTTGGCTTTGATTTTGAGATATGGGGTCACTTGTGCATTGTAGGGCAGTTGTAAAGTGATAGTATCTCCTACCCTGTATTTGTTGTAATTTACTTTTTTAGTCAGTGGCACTTGCGGATAGTTTTTTAAGCCATAGTTTATCCAATATGGTATAGGTCTTGGCTCAAGATTGCCCCAAGGTGCTATGGGAGGAGTGCCGAATGTTTTTGCCTTGCTAAGCAGGCTATGGCCTGATATATACCATTCGCCTATATTTTGGGTGGCATCGTAGGCTACATTGTGCTCAGGAAGCCTAAAATTTGGGTTGGGAGCTGAGGTGGTGTAGTATGCAGGGTGTATGGCTACTTTCCATGTGGAGTCAGAGTATAGATTGAGAGAGTCGCAGTGGAATATAAGCCCGTGTTTGCCACTGTTTTTGTGCGAAAATCCATCTTTGCCCAAATGCCATACCAAAACCGCTATCGTATTTTTACCCGTCTTTATATATGGAGTAAGTGTTAAGAAATCAAAATATGTATCATAAGGAGTAGGACCTCTTTTGAGCCCACCTTCAAATATTACCATTTGACCATTGACCCACAGCCAATATTTGGTGTCTACAGCTATGTTGGCTAATATTGTCAAGGGTTTTTTTTCCATATTAAATTCTTTATAATAGGTGAGCCACAGGTTTGAAAATTTACCTGTGTCTGGCAAGCCAATCCATTGACCTTTCCAATCAAAAGTATATTTTTTTTGTGAAAATGATGTATTGGTTAAGATAAGAATTAATGATATGAATAATAATATTTTCTTTGAAAAATCCATGATAAATAAATATTTTTGTAAATATAAAACAACACATCTTGGGTGATAAAATTGTACAAATCTAAAGGATAATTTTCAGGTTAATACTAATAATAGCGTATTATTGAAGTAATAATGATATATTCAATATTAATGTAAACTATTTTAACTTGTCCTTAAATACTTTTTTGAATTTGTCTATCTTAGGTTTTATCACATATACACAATATGGCTGGCTGCCATTATCATTGTAGTAGTTTTGATGATAGTCTTCGGCTTTGTAAAAATCTTTATACATACTTATCTCTGTCACTATAGGCTTGTCCCATGCACCCGATGCATCGAGTTCTTTTTTATACTTTAGTGCCAAATTTTTTTGCGCATCATTATGATAATATATTACGGAGCGATATTGGGTGCCTTCATCATTGCCTTGCCTGTTGAGTGTAGTAGGGTCGTGCGTTTTCCAAAATATTTCCAATAGTTGCTCATAACTAATAATTTTTGGGTCATATGTGATTTGTATCACCTCCGCATGGCCGGTAGTGCCTGAGCATACTTCTTTATAGGTAGGATTGGGCTTTGCACCTCCACTATATCCCGATTCGGCCTTTATCACCCCTCTAACATCTTGAAACACAGCTTCTGTGCACCAAAAGCACCCTGAGCCAAAAGTGGCAAGTTCATATTTTTCCATATTTTTATTATTTGACTGACATACAAGTGCTTGAGTATATATGCAAGCGCATAAAGCAATGATATATTTTTTCATAATTTATTAATAAATACAATATTAGCTAATAAAAACGATATTTTTTGTCATCATTATTACAATTAGTCATGTATTATTGTATTTTGTATTGATATTTGTATTCTATTTTAATAATATTATTAAAGAATGAAGAGAAGAAAATTTATCCAAAATACAAGCACAGCATTAATAGGTAGTTATTCATTAGTCACATACAGTGAAGCACTGCATAAATATACTTATGAAAATATGCCTATTGATAATGAAAAATCTATAAAGCCGTTCAATGCTAAATTTATTTGGCATAATGATGAAGATAAAAAACGCAACATCTATGCAGATTTCAGAAAATCATTCAAATTAAATACTATACCCAAACAAAATATATTCAACATATTTGCCGATACCAGCTACCAACTGTTTGTGAATGGAAATTTTATATCGCAAGGTCCGATAAGATTTTACCCACAATACCCTGTATATGATAAGTATGACTTGACCAAGTATTTGCAAACAGGCGAAAATGTGATAGCCGTAAAAGTGAATTATTTTGGAATGAAAACCTACAAATCAGTGCTCAACCAAGCAGGTATGATATGCTGGGGAGCGGTGGGAAATATAAATTTGGAATCCAATGACAAAAATTGGAAAGTAATATCTGCGGGCGAACATGGCAGATATGTTCAAAAATATAGCTTTGCCCTCAATGCAGCTGAGCTGTATGAACAGTCTAAAGAACAAAAAGGCTGGAAAAATATCAATTTTGACGACAGCAATTGGGCTAATGCTACTATTTTAAAAAATCAAAATACTTGGGGTAACTTTACAGAAAGACCAATACCTTTCATGTCAGGGGCTAATATTGAGTTGGATACCGAAGTACGCATGCTGCCTTTGCTGAAGACCCTAAACATGTATTCATTTAGTGTACCTATACCCTTGCTATTTGAAGATAATTCACCTTATTCTAGAAAAACCTACATTCCTTTCAAAACTTATGTATATTCTGAAAAAAAACAAGACATAGTAGTCACTACCTTTTGGGGAGAGTTTTGGCTAAATGGTGAGGTGCTCAAAACCTCCAAAGATTTTTTCAGAGAAGGTCAAAAACTTACCCAAAAGTGGAAGTTGAATGAAGGTTGGAATTATTTGTTCGGAAAAATAGGTCCATACTCTGATGTACTCAACCACTACTTTGGCATACCTATAGAAAGCAATGTATATTTCTCAGCCGACAAAAATAAAGCCTCCGGCAATATATTTCAGGTAGGTACATTATTGCACAAAAATGAATTTGAAACCAAAATGCTCACACGCTCGCTACCATTTGCTGAGAATGATGCCCTCAGCGATGCAGGAGGTTGGAAATGGGTAACATCCAATGACAAAGCCCAAAGCCCTACCATAGAGTGCGGCTGGGAAATATTCGGACAAGAGTTTGAGACAGAGACATTTACCAAAATACAAAACAAAAAATACACGCTCTCGGAATACCCTGAAGGGTTTTACCTGCTTATTGACTTGGAATACATGCATTTAGCCTACCCGTACATAAGCCTTACAGGAGTAAAAGATACTGTAATAGATATTTGCTACAGCGAAAAATTGCTGGGCGACAAAACACGACTCCAAATACAATTCAACAATCCGGCCGGCGATAGAATATTATGTAGTGAAGATACCATCACATGGATGCCATCACACCCAAGAGGCATAAGATATATTGGCATCACTGTGAGGCAACCCAAAAGTGATATTAATATTAATTTCATCAAATTTATTTCTGCAAATTACCCTGTAGTGAAAACAGGTACATTCAACAGCTCTGATACATTGCTCAATAATATATGGGCAGCATGTGAGCGCTCTCAGTCTGCCAATATGGAAGACACTTATGTGGACTGCTCCGGTAGAGAGCGTGGCAACTATCTGCGCGATACAGTGATTCAGTACCATAATACACTCGCATTTTATGGTGTGCATGACCTCTTTAAGCGCTGCCTTGAGCTATATGCACAATCTCCCGAAGAGAGCACAGGCAAATTTAGAGCGGTAGTGCCAAACTCCGGAGACTATACTATTTCAGATTTTTGCCTTAATGGTGTGGAAGGCTTCAAAGCATACTATGACCATACGGGAGATATAGATTTTATAAAAAAACATTGGTCTGTCATAAAAAACAACCTTAAATGGTTTTGCAACCTCTCAGATGAGAGAGAAGATAAGCTGCTTGATGCAGAGTGGGATACTCACAAAGGTATAAACGCACATTATGGTGGCTTTCATGGCGACTTGGGAGTACCTCGCAATTATATGTCCATCAATGGTATACATACTGCATTCACTATTACCTATATTATTGCCTTGCAATGTGCCGAAGGTTTAGCCAAAGCATTGGGCAATAGTGCCGATGTATTAGAATATAGACAAAGAATAGATTTTTTGTCAAAATCTGTGAATGACAAAATGTGGAACCCTACATTGGGTATATATGCTGATAATATCACCAAAGATACCCATAGTATACAAGCCAACATGTTTGCAATACGAGCTGGCATAGCCGATAAACAAAAATTAGACAGCATTCGCGACTATTTCACCAAAAACTTTACATCCATATTCATAAATGGCTACAATCCCGACGATGGAGTGTACAGCTCTCCGCCATACCTTTTCTATGTATTAGATGGATTGTACAAAGCCGGGCTTGAAAATATTGCAGAAAAAATAATTAAAGACGGCTGGGGTTGGTGCCTTATGATGGGTATGAAGACTACTCCGGAATATTTTGAACTTTTCAACAGCCTTTGCCATGCATGGTCTGCACATCCGGGTTATTATTTGTCAAAATATGTATTAGGAGTACAGTTTCCCAAAGCACCCGATCTTAAATATGTAGAAATAAATGTAAAAACACAAAATGTACAGCAAGCAGAAGGAGCATTCCCGCATCCACAAGGGGGTATTATTAAGGTAAAGTGGCATATGCAAGGGGGCAAAAGAGTATTTGACTATGTGATAGTGCCACAGGGTGTGGAATACAAAATTATTACCTGACAATAATAGATTTGAACTTGAAAGTAACCCCTAAAAAGCACCTCGGGCAGCATTTTCTTAAAGACGATACCATAGCCTGTGATATAGTACAAACCCTCACATTTCATCATGACACACATACAGTGCTTGAGATAGGGCCCGGCACAGGGGTGCTTACCAAACATTTGGTACAAATACCTGATATTGACTATAAGTTGATAGAAATAGACAAAGAATCTATAAAATACCTTGCTATCCGCTACCCTACTTTGCATGACCAAGGCAGACTAATAGAGGGCGACTTTCTTAATTATGATATACAAATGTTGCCATATCCCTTGTGTATCATTGGTAACTTTCCATATAATATTTCATCACAAATATTTTTTAAAGTATTAGACCACAAACAGGTAGTGAGCGAAGTAGTATGCATGTTGCAAAAAGAGGTAGCAGAGAGGCTTTGTGCCCCACCGGGTGGCAGAGACTATGGTATATTGAGCGTATTGCTCCAAGCCTACTATGATATGGAGTATCTTTTCACTGTACATGAGCATGTATTTGACCCGCCTCCCAAAGTAAAATCAGGAGTGATAAGAGCACGCAGAAACCAAGTGCAAAAACTGACCTGCACAGATGCAGATTTTAAGAAAATTGTGAAACAAGCCTTTAGTATGCGTAGAAAAACACTTAGAAATGCACTAAAACCTATATTAACAGACAAAACAGATACTTCTTTGCCGGTATTTGACAAACGTGCCGAACAGCTGAGTGTACAAGACTTTGTGGCTCTTACACACATGATTCTAGGGTGATATTTTTTATGGCTTATTACATATATATATATATATATTTATAAGAGTAATATGTTTTATAAATAAAACAAAATATTTAATAAATGTTTTTTTATATAAATAAAATTACATATATTTGTATCGTTGATAATACAAAATATGCGCCCTATAGAAGAAAAAAGTGATGAATATAATGGCGTATTAGAGTTTGGGCTGGCAAGAATAAGAGCTACCTCAGTTGACTTAGTAAGACCATTTATAGATATTATAGATTGGGACGAAAGGCTCATTGCAGTAATGGGACCCAGAGGTTGCGGCAAAACAACCCTATTATTACAATACATAAAACTGCACCCCGAAATAGCAAAAACCGCAGCTTACATAAGTCTCGACAATTTATATTTTCATAAACACAATTTAATAGACTTTGCAAGCAGATTTGTAAAATACGGAGGCAAACACTTATTTATAGACGAGGTACACAAATATCCTACATGGTCGGTAGAGATAAAAAATATATACGACATATATCCAGGTCTCAAAATTGTGATTACCGGGTCATCCATATTAGATATATACAAAGGCTATGCAGACCTGAGCAGGCGAGCCGTGCGCTATATCATGCACGGGCTTTCGTTTAGAGAGTTTATATGGTTCGATAGGGATATAAAATTACCTTCTTATTCGCTAATAAAAATATTGAAAGACCATGTAGCCATAGCTTCAGACATTACATCAAAGCTGTTGATACTGCCTGCCTTTAGAGACTACCTTACCTATGGATATTACCCATATTTCAAAGAAAGTAAAAAAAGCTATGCCGCCAAATTAGCCAATACCATCAATTTGATGCTCGAAACTGATATGCCTGCTGTGCACAATATGGAATATGCAGGCACCTATAAACTCAAAAAAATGCTGGCTATGATTGCAGACTTTGGTCCTTTTAAACCTGATATTTCAAAACTGGCTGCACTACTGGAAATAAACAGAAACTATACCCTCACCTACTTGCACTACTTGGCCGATGCTCAACTGCTCTCACTGCTCAAAACAGACGAAAACAAAGAAAGTATATTGGCTAAGCCCGAAAAAGTATATCTCAACAATACTAACATTGCCTATGCACTCGGTAGTGTAAGCCATAATATAGTAGCATTCAGAGAAATATTTTTTTTTAATCAACTGTATTCAGTTCACTCTATAAGCTATACAGAAATGGGTGACTTTATGGTTGACAATACTTATGTGTTTGAGGTAGGTGGCAAAAACAAAAAATTTGCACAAATCAAAGATTTACCATCTTCCTATGTAGCTGCCGACGAAACTGAAATAGGCTTTGGCAACCGCATACCGCTGTGGCTTTTTGGATTTATAGGTTGATAGCTTTGTTTCGTATTTTGGGTTTAATATTAACTACTCTTCTATTTTTCATTATTCATCTTTTTTTTATTCATCAACCACACCACACTGCATATTAATATCCCAAATACCACACTGCCGCCTACTACCCACACCCAACTCACGGTATTTTTGAGCACTATCACAAATACTATCCCAAATAGTAATACGGTGGCAGCTTCATTCCACATTCTTAGCATAAGTGCACTTAATATTATCTTTCCTTTTTTTAATTGTAAGTATAAATAATGGGTATAACCAAAATATACATAGAGGACTGTTACCATTACTAATTTTGCAATCATCCAGTCTGTATGTATGTGGTGCCACATATACCATAGTGCATAACCCAGAAAGTAGGTAAGTATGGCAGATGGCCATGCTATGCCGTACCACAGTCTGCGCATCATATCCAAAAATTGAGCCTGTAATATGCTTTTTTCGGGTTCTGACTTGGCTTCTGCCTCAGTATAATATATCATAAGACGAGGCATGTAGAACAAGGCTGCAAACCAAGTAATGACAAATATGAGATGCAATGATTTAATTATGAGCATATTATCTTATCAGTTGTATGGTACCATTGTGAGTGATTACTTTGCCAAACAGGTCTTCTACTCGTATATACACATGGTAAAGGTCAGGATTGAGGCTTCCTCCACCCCAAGTTTTGGTTTTGTCATCGCTGCCATACACCAGTTGCCCCCAGCGATTATATATTTTTATTTCATATTTATGCCAAAATAATCCTTTAGGAGTATAAGTTTCATTATTATTATCATTATTAGGGGTAAATGCTGTAGGCGCAAACAGCCTCATATCTTGTATCACATCTTTGCTGTCGCTATATACTATGGTACCGTCGGCAAGGGTAGCTTTTATTTTATAAAATATTTGCTGGTTAGTAGTATCTATAGGGTTGTGTATGAAAGCATTGGCCGATGCTGCACCAATATTTCTGATAAAATTCCCGTCAGGGTCATATATTTCTGCTTCGTAGGAAGCTACAGGTATGCTGTCGCCATTGATATATGTGGTATATGTACCGCTGTTTTGTATCATGTTATCTTTTTGAGCTTGTACCTTGATAGGACATGTATAAGCAGGTGCACTTTCACCACAAGTTTCTTTTACTTTGAGATAATAGCAACGTGGTGCTGTTGTCTGTGCAGTATATACTGTTTGCTTTGTAGTGTCAAGATTACTCTCTACGCCTCTACTGTCTATTTGATATAGTTGGTACACCACACCTGCCAATGTAGATGCCGTCCAAAAGAGCTTGAGATAGCCCGGCTCATAGGATGAATGAAAGCCTGTGATTTTAGATATTTCACTGGGCTTTTGCCCAAGCACGCATTGGGTGTCGCTTATGGATAGTTTATTGTTGAATGATGCTACTACACGGTAGCAATACCATTGTTTGCATTGTATCCTTTCGTCAGTATATGATGAGTCTGTGCGTGTGGCAATGGTTGTGCCGTTGGCAAATACTTGATAGGTAGAAGTTATAGGATATGATTGCCAAGTAAGTGTATTATTTTGCGTATTGGCAGTTGCACTTTTGATGCGAATAGTACATATTTCATCCGAATCTACCGTATCTGTACTACAAGTCTCAAAGGTTTGATACTTGAAGCAATACCTGTTATTGACTGTATTAAGCCCTGATACAGAGGTAGTAAAGTCGCCATTAATGTTTGACAATACAGATATTACACTATATCTGCCTCCTATGGTTTTTTGCATAAGTCTGTAAGTCATTCGCCTGTCTAATGTACCTGAGAATGATACTGATCCTGCATTAGGTGAAGGTTGTGCAAGCTCTATCTGCCTCATAGTAGCACCTGTAAGTGAGGCAATGGGGAATACATCTTGGGTCTGTATGGCAGAGGTGCAGGTAAGGTTATTCACCGTTGGGGGTGTACCAGGTATAGTTTGGCTGTAAAAGTACAACCCTGTAATAGTAGCCGTGCGACGGCTATCATCTGTATATAAGTGTGAATGGGTAGCATTGCCACCTACTATAGTGCTGCTGCCATCACCCCAGTCTATTTGGTAGGCATCATAATTGTTTTCATTGATAGTGAGCGAGCCCTTGTTTGGGCTGCATCCTATAAGTGCAAAGTTGATGGTACTAAGTGGCAATACCCTTACAGTGACCGTGTTGGTAAATGAAGCAAGAGGGCTGCCGGTACAAGTAGCCGGTACACCTTGGGCTAAGGTATAAATACCCGGTAAAGTATATGTAAATCCTGTGATTGTACTTACTTTAAGAGGGTTATTAAAATCTGTAAATATCTTGTAATCATACACATACTGTACTTGTGCACCAGGGTTCAGCGTGCATCCGTTGAGGTTTATATTTACAGTAATTATGACAGGTGCACATCCTCTGGTCTGCGACACAACCAAGGTAGGAGTGGTCTGCGAGTATAAGTATTGTGTAATAAACATTAATATCAATATCTTACTTATGCGCATGCAGCTCTTGTATTATCATATCCAAACTTAGCAATTTTTGCTCACCATTAAGCATATTTTTCAACGTATATTTTTGTTCTTTTATTTCATTATCTCCAATAATAAGCACATAGGGTATATTTTTAGCATCTGCATAGCCGAATTGTTTCTTGATTTTGTCGGCATCGGGGTATATTTCAGCTGCTATATTTGCCTGCCTAAGTGCTTGTAGTATTTTCAGGCTGTATTTCTTGCTTATTTCATCAAAGTGGGTGAGCATGACCTGCACATTGTATGTGTGAATATTGTTAAACAATGATAGCTCATTCATCACATCATACAGTCTGTCTACCCCAAATGATATGCCTACGCCTGAGTACCCTTCAAGGCCAAATAGTCCTGTGAGGTTATCATACCTGCCTCCTCCTGATACACTGCCTATTTGCACATCGTGCACTTTCACCTCAAATATGGCACCAGTATAGTAGCTAAGTCCACGTGCGAGTGATGGTGTAAGTACAAGCTGTGGTAAAACTGTGCCATAGTTTTGCACATTTTCATATATCTCCGCTATTTCATGTATCCCATGATTGCCTACTGCTGAGTGTTGCAAATGTTGGCCTAATGTTGTCAGTTTTTGGTTTTCGCTACCTTGTATATTAATAATGGTAAATAGTTTTTGTACTGCACTTTGGGGTATACCTCTCTCTATCAATTCATTGCTCACATTTTGCTCTCCTATTTTATCAAGTTTGTCAATGGCTGTGCATAGTGCACTTTCCTGCCCCGGCACACCAATACACTCTGCTATACCTGCAAGTATTTTGCGGTGGTTTATGTGGATTGAATAATTGTCAATGCGCAGCAGTGCAAATACTTCAGCAATCATCATCACTATTTCAGCTTCGCAAATGAGCGAATTTGTGCCTACCACATCCGCATCACATTGGTAAAACTCTCTATAACGTCCTTTTTGTGGTCTGTCTGCGCGCCACACAGGTTGTATTTGGTATCTTTTAAATGGAAAAGTGAGCTCATTTCTGTTCATCACCACATATCTGGCAAATGGCACAGTAAGGTCATACCTCAAGGCTTTTTCTGATATACTTGGGGTGAGTTTTTTATAATCGTTCATATTCAAGTCAATATTTTCCAAGTAGTTGCCACTGTTTAGCACTTTGAATATAAGCTGGTCCCCCTCATCGCCATACTTACCCGTGAGTACCGAGAGTTGCTCCATTGCCGGAGTTTCTATAGGCAGAAATCCATATTTTTTAAATACATTTTTTATATTGTTTAATACGTATTCGCGCTGTGCCATTTGCTGAGTACCAAAATCTCGTACACCGCGTGGCAGCGAAGGCTTATTTGCTTGCGACATTGACTTAAAAATTTGTTGCGAAAATAATTATTTTAATACATAATTTTTATTTTACAAAACAATATTCTAATTTTGCAATCCTTTTTAAAGAATTGTGCTATGGCATTTACCCAAAGAGATTTAAATAAACTCAAAAAAGTAGGCAAATATACTGCGGTATTAAGAAAATACAGTGCTAAACCTACTATCAAAAACATTGATATAGAAGAAATTAAAAAACAGTTTGCACAAAAAGCAGCTGAGGTTACCAAGCCTGCCTCCAAAAAGCAATCGGAGCCCAAAGCTGAAACTGTGCAGCCTGTGGTAGCAGAAGCACCTGTAATAACTTCTGAAACTGTGTCAGAAAATACTGTCGCTCAAGTTGCTGAAGTTCCCGCAGCACCTTCTGAAACAAATACAATATCTGCACCTACTGAGCCGGAAACTATTGTAGCAGAATCAAAACCTGCAAAAAAAACTGCTAAAGCAGAAACTACATCTACCGAATAATTTATTCACCTACAGTTAATTATGAGCTTTTGAAAATATTTTTCGAAAGCTTTTTTTGTTTATTTTAATCCTATTATTACCCCAATATGCAAGTATATCCACTCGTACTAAAATTATTACCCAAAGACTTTAGTGTAACTACATGGCAAAATATTGAGCCATACTATATAGAATTATTAAACCGAGAAATAAAAAATATAACCTCTCTCAAGCAATGGCTCAAAGACCGTAGTGAGTTGGAATCTGTGCTTTCAGAAGACCTTGGCAAACGATACATAGCCATGACATGCGATACCGCAAACGATGAAAAAAAAAACAGCTACAACTACTACATAGCTGAGATAGAACCAAATATACAAGCTTATACCAATAAACTCAATGAAGTATTGCTGCAATGCCCATATGCAAATGAACTGACCGATGAGGCAGACCTATTAATGATACGTATAGTACAAAACCAATTCAACATATACAGGGAAGATAACATACCTCTATTCACAGAGTTGCAACAGCTGCAAGTAAAATATGGAGCTGCCATAGGAGCACTTACAGTGATTATTGACAATGAAGAAATGACATTACAAAAAGCTGCAAATCAACTGTTTGTAACCGACCGTGCCAAGCGTGAAAATGCATACCATACTATTCAACAAAAAAGACTTAGCATAAAACCCGAGCTTGACAATCTATTTATGGACTTGGTTTCACGCAGGCACAAAGTAGCACAAAATGCAGGTTTTGACAACTACCGCGACTATATATTTGCAGAGATGTGCCGCTTCGACTATACTCCTAAAGATTGCTTTGAATTTCATGAAGCTGTAGAAAAACAGGTGGTGCCACTACTCAATAATATGGCAAAAAAAAGAAAAGAAAAATTAGGTGTAGCACAACTAAGACCATGGGACTTGAGTGTGGATAAAATGGGGCGTGCGCCACTCAAGCCATATCTTGATGCGCAAGACTTGATACAAAAAACTAAAATAAACTTTGCACGATTGTCGCCGGAGGTAGCACAAGTAATTGATATACTGCAAAATGCAGGGCACTTGGACTTAGATAGCCGCAAGGGCAAAGCACCAGGTGGCTATAACTATCCATTGTATGCATCCGGCATCCCTTTCATATTTATGAACTCTACGGCTACAGTACGCGACTTAGTAACTATGGTACATGAGGGAGGTCATGCGCTGCACTCCATACTTACATCAAGACTTGAATTAATAAACTACAAAAACCTAACCTCAGAAATAGCAGAGCTGGCATCTATGAGTATGGAACTTATGAGTATGGAGCATTGGGATGTATTTTTTGAAAACAAAGAAGACCTTAACCGTGCTAAGGGCGACCATATGGAACAAATAATAGAGACACTGCCTTGGGTAGCTGCCATAGATGCATTCCAGCATAGCATATATGAAAATCCTCACTACACTCCCTTAGAACTCACTAAAGTATGGAATGAAATACATGACAGATTTTCTACAAATGTCATAGATTGGTCAGGTTTGCAACAGTATAAAGACAATATTTGGCAAAAACAGTTGCATTTGTACGAAGTACCTTTTTATTACATAGAATACGGTATTGCACAGTTGGGTGCAATAGGGGTATGGAAAAATTATAAAGAAAATTCTCAACAAGCTCTCTCACAATACATTAATGCACTCAGTCTTGGATATACTAAAAGCCTGTCTGCTATATATGAAACAGCAGGAGTATCTTTTGACTTTTCGGTAAATAATATAAAAAAATTGCTAAAATTTGTAGATGACGAATATAATAAGTTGGATTAAAATGTAGTTTATAAGTCAAAATTTATATTTGTAGAAACAATATTATTTCATATTAAACTTGTGCATATAAGCAACCACATATTTGCCCAAAATATCAAATTCTATATTTACCAAATCACTCACTTTGAGGTGTTTAAAAGTAGTATTTTCATACGTATAAGGAATAATAGCTACTGAAAATGAATGCGCTGTACTATCTACTACAGTAAGGCTCACCCCATTCACACACACAGAGCCCTTGGGCACAGTCATATAGTTTGTATCAGGTTGGTAATCAAAATAATAGATATAGCTTCCATTCATATCTTTCACCTCTCTGCACCATGCCACAGTGTCTATATGACCTTGTACCAAATGACCATCTATCCTACCGCCCAATGACATGGCTCGTTCCAAATTCACATACTCTCCAATTTGTATATTTTTTAGATTGGTTTTGGCTAATGTTTCATGCACTGCTGCTACCTCATATTCATTGCCATAAATTTTTATCACAGTAAGGCATACACCATTGTGTGACACACTTTGGTCAACTTTGAGCTCAGATGCAATATTTGCTTGTATGGTAAATATTATATTGGTGTCAATAGCCTGTGTTTTAGTGATTTTTCCTAAAGTTTCTACAATTCCTGTGAACATGTGAATAGTATTTATGACAATATTAATATTTTTGTATATGATAGTGACAATGAAAGAACCCTTTGCCGATACATACAAACACAAAGGAATGCGAAAAAGCCTTGTTTTGCAATTAAAAAATAAAGGTATATCGCAGCCTCAGGTGTTGCATGCCTTAGAAAAAGTGCCCAGACACTACTTTTTTGAAAGTGCATTTGATGTACAAGCTTATGAAGACATAGCTTTTCCCATAGGTGAGGGACAGACCATATCACAACCATATACGGTAGCACGCCAGACTGAGTTATTAGACATTCGCCCCAATGATAAGGTATTGGAGATTGGCACAGGCTCCGGTTATCAAACTTGTATATTACTAGAACTTGGTGCACAGGTATATACCATTGAGTATAATAAAACATTGTATGAGAGTGCAAAAAAAAAACTTGGTATTATGGGTTATAAAGCACACTTTTTTTGCAAAGATGGTACTATGGGCTTACCTGCATTTGCCCCGTTTCAAAAAATAATAGTGACAGCAGGTGGCCCTCAAATACCCAACAGCCTGCTTTTACAACTTGTCATTGGTGGTATAATAGTAATACCTGTGGGCAACGAAAAAACACAAAAAATGCTCAGAATCATAAAAATATCTGACACAGAATATCAAAAAGAAGATTTTGGTAATTATTCATTTGTAAAACTATTGGGTAAAGAAGGTTGGTAAAAAATTAAACTTAAGAAAATGATAAAAACAGCTCAATTCAGCTACACTACCATGACAGAAATGGTACTGCCCAATGATACCAATACACTCAACAACCTTATGGGTGGCCGTATGCTGCACTGGATAGATATAGCAGGTGCTGTGGCGGCACAAAAACACAGCAACAAGGTGGTAGTGACAGCATCAGTAGATAACGTATCATTTAGCGAACCTATAAAATTGGGCAATATAGTCACGCTCACAGCCAAAGTCACCAGAGCATTTAACACCTCTATGGAGGTACATATAGAAGTGTATGCCGAAGATATTCCCAAACATACTAAAAAGAAAACCCATGAAGCATTTTACACCTATGTAGCCATAGATGGGCATGGCAAACCCACAAATATTCCACAACTCACTCCTGAATCAGAAGAGGAAAAAATCTTGTATGACAGTGCACTGGCCAGAAGGCAACTGCGGCTGATATTGGCCGGCAGGCTAAAACCCGAAGAGGCAGGCGAACTCAAATCATTATTTATGAAGAAATAAATGTCAACCACAGGTACTGATATACATAAAGCCGCAGAGTGGCTTCACAAAGGTGAATTAGTAGCTATACCCACCGAAACTGTATATGGATTGGCAGCTAATGCACTCAATACCAAAGCTGTAGTAAAAATATTTGAAGCAAAAAACAGACCCTTTTTTGATCCGCTCATTTGCCATACCTATCATATTGATGCCATTAATGATTATGTAAAGTCAGTACCTGATTGGGCTGCACAATTGTACAAATATTTTGCACCGGGTCCATTGTCTGTATTATTACCCAAAAAAAGTAATATTCCGGATATAGTAACCTCAGGGCTTGACACTGTGGCATTCAGAATACCTAATCAAGACATGACTTTGATGCTATTGCAAATGGTAGATTTTCCACTGGCAGCTCCCAGTGCCAATCCTTTCGGATATATAAGTCCTACTACCGCAAAGCATGTAGATACATTATTGGGCAATCATGTACCTTATATATTAGATGGTGGTACATGTAATATTGGTGTTGAGTCTACCATAGTAGGTGAAGAGCATGGCAAAATCACGGTGTACAGATTGGGTGGTGTGAGTGTAGAAGAAATAGAAACTATGTTAGGAAAAGTGCAAATTGTAAGTAAATCATCTGTAGCCAATGCTCCCGGCATGCTCGACAGCCACTATGCACCTCGCAAAAAAATGTATATTGTGTCTGATTTAGCCCAAGTAGAAACATCTGAAAATGCATCTATTTTATCATTTGACAAAAAATATACCACTGCAAAAAACTTAATACTATCTCCCAATTCAGATTTGAGCGAAGCTGCGCAAAATTTATTTTCTTACCTGCGCATGCTTGACAATGATACGAGTACAAATACCATATATACAACTCTGGTGCCTGATACAGGAATAGGCAAAGCCATCAATGACAGGCTTGTAAAAGCATCTTATAAAAAGTAATACCATTTTTATATCAATACACACTGCTCAGCCCGTCTATTCTGCCACATATTTCCATGTATTTAAGGTAGTTGCCTTTGCTTATATAAGCCTTAGTGGTGATATATGCTTTAAGTTTTCTGAGCAAAGCTGTATTTGGGTGTACAGGTTGCCATGGTAGTACTTGGTGCTGGTGCAATACTTGCACCCATGATTTTTCGATACCGTAGCATAACCTTTGCATATAGTCATAGGTAAGCCTTTGTTTGTTAATGTAGTGCTCCAGTGTCAACTGAGGTACATAGGCTACCTTGTAGCCGGCTTTCAATATTTCAAATACCATATCATTGTCGCCCCCTGAGATGAGGCTTGCCCCTGTGCGGTCTGTGATTTGATGATGGCTTGATTGTATTTTTTTTATATAATGAACAATGGCTGATTTGCGCAGCACCATACCTGCACCCATAGGGGCAAATGGCGGATATTCATTCACAGATGTGTTACTGATTAATACATCGTCACCCAAATCTCTCAATGCCAGTTTATTCTTAAATGGCAAAAGCCAATCTTCGGGCTTTGTTTCAAATATGGGCAATGATTTGCCTCCAAGAGCACCTGCCTCATGATGATGGTCTAAAAAGTGAATAGCTTGATAAAGATAATCATTATGCAAAAAATTATCGTCATCGCAGAGGAGCATGTATTGTGATTTTGCTACTTCAAATCCTTTGAGACGCGCATAGGTAAGGCCTTGCTTTGGTTCATGCACAATGCGTTCATTATCATAAAGTTGCAGACCTGACAATAGTTGATTTGATGAGTTGTTGTCCACTATTATTATTTCATAACTTTGATTAGGTATTGATTGTTTGCGAAGGTGCATAAGGGTGTTTTCCAGTATATACTTAGTAGGATTATAAGTAGGTATAATGACGGAAATAGTGACCATATCTTACTGTCTGTGTCTGATAATGGTGGCAGGATTGCCCACTGCTATGCTATAGTCGGGCAAATCTTTGGTCACTACAGCACCTGCGCCTACCACACATCCATGGCCAATATTCACCCCACCCAATACTGTAACCCCGGCTCCGAGCCACACATCGTTGCCTATAGTCACAGGCAAGAGTATGTCGGGCATATCTCTGATAATGTGCTGTCTGTCAGGTATGGTATGGTTCGACGATAGTATGCGGCAGTGCATGGATATGAGAGAGTTGCTGCCAATGGTCACATTGCCATGCCCGTATATCACTGTGTATTGGCCTATGAATGTATGCTCACCTATGGTGATAGTGCCGCCAAAGGCATTGATACACACTCCTTTTTGCAAGTCGCTTGCAGCACCTATGCTTATGTAGCCTTGCTTTGAATGAAACAATGAATTGATCAACTGGCAACTATGGTGAATGTATGATGAATAATCAACCAAAATCCCCTTGCATCTAAACAAAAATATAGTAATCTTATGTACGAGCCTGCTCATTTGCAATAAATTTATCAAAAATATCGATAAAATAAGACAAACCATAGCGAGCATTGTCATTTTCAAAATCAAGATGTATAATGTAGTGGTGCAGACTTGCACTATTGCTCAACCTGCTGTATAATGGCAGCCAAACCGTATTCGGAAAAATTTCGAGCACTTTAGTGCCTGCTGAGCAAAATACAAGATTTGCCAATGCTGCACCATGTGGCGAAATGATAAGCTTGGCCTCTGCACAAATACGCATAGTATCATACACAGTCAATGACGAAAAATCTACATTTTCTATAAATGAATATTTGCTTAAAAATTCATTTTCCCATTTAAAATCTCTGAGCTTCACACTACCTCTCGATGCCCATATAATGCGATGTGGAATTGTATTTTTTAAAGAAGGTAATGCGTATAAGTCTCGCAATATATTGGCGCTCCATGGCGATGGCTGGTGGTCTGTCACTACATGGTTTGTAAAAATGATTTGGTCAAATTGCAGATGACTGTCACGCTTGAGCCATATTATTTGTGGCAATGTGAATGGCAGTGCATTGAGCCATTTTAATTTCCAAGCAAGTGGCTCACCGCTGATGAGTATATAGTTTAAATGCGGTAAAAAATCTTTGGCAAAGTACAATTTGGGAATGGCTTCGTGCAAAAAATGATAAAATCCTCCATCAGAACCTATTGAGGCTATGCTTAATGCAATGCCTTGCAAATAAGCAGGTTTTGAAAGCCTCCAAGCCGTGAAAAAACGATTTTTTGTTAATACACTGCTCCACTCCAATGCAGACTCATCTATGGCCACACGCTTTGCAGTGTCATATATTATACCTGTTTCGCCCAATATCACACCCTTGTGTATAGAATATAGGCTACGTTGAGGTGCTCTAAAAACACCTTCATGTGCATACCTATATGATTTTTTTATTTTTCTAATATTCAAGGGCACATTGCCTAAGGTAACAGGTAGCTGATATTTCATTTGGCTACCCTGCTCATTTTTCAATACATAGCTGAGTATTTCGGGCACATCTACCGGTGATGAGGGTGCCTGAGGATATACATTATTGAAAAAATCAACCTTTAGCGGACCTACACCAAACAATGAATGCAGCAAATATTTTATGAATATGAACAATGATTGATAATATTTATTTCACAAAAATAATATCTATCCCTTAATGCAAATATATATTTACAAAAATCATATTATTGTATTGTTAGGGTCATATATAGAGAATGATAAATATCAAATACATAAGTTAGTATTAAGCCTAAATACTCTAAATACTTTTTGACCACTAATTCAAACCAATTTATTATCAGTTAGTTGATTATTTTACGTTCGTCATCACGTTGTTAGATTTAGATTTAATATCTTTTTCGCATTTGCGCATATTGATGTTGTAATCTGATTATAAAAAAATCGGGAATATTAAATAATTTTAATATTTTAACATATCTGCTTTGAGTACCAATAGCACTATGACCTAATGTATTAATAAATTTTATTGCCTCACGACAACTATTTATGTCGTGGTGTATGAATAGTTCTTTGGCACATATCCTTAGCTGAGGCAGTAGGTACCCTGCTAATGAGTGGTCTGTATCATAGTAGCTTATTAGCATCAGAAGACGGCATTGCCAACAGTATTGCTGATTTTTGCTTATGCCCTCTTCGTGGCGCAGCGAATATGCCAATACACGCTCTAAAAAATAAAATTTATACCCTTTGAGCATCATGCGCACGTGCAGGTCTGTATCTTCCCAGCATTTATATTTTTCATTGAACCCACCCACCTCATCAAACACTACTTTTTTGTACACCACGTTAATAATACCCATGGGGTGATTTATTATATATTGTTTATCATTAATCAAATATGCTTCATTTTTATATTCAAACTTGATAATCAAGTTTCTATTACTTGAGTTTATCCACTCAGCATCAGCTACATACACATCTTGCAAAGGATTTTTAGTGATAGAGGAAATAAATTCGTCAAAAAAATCAGGGTGAAACTCATCGTCAATGTCGTGAAAGTGAATGTATTGTGAAGCTGCTGCTTCAGCCAACCTATTGCGAGCATATCCGGGACCTTGGTTTAGAGCTCCTTTTATTACTTTGTATCCTGCACTTTCTAATAATATTGATGTGTTATCAGTACTTGCATCGTCATAAAATATAATTTCTGCGAATGAAAAATTAAGTGATTTTAAATGTATAATAAATGTATTTACATATTTTGATGCATTGTAGCAGGGCACTAATAATGCTAATGGTATCATAAACCCCTGTTTTTTATTTCATCTAATATTTCTTTGCCTCCGGTGCGAAGTACTTTTTTGGCTAATATTTCACCTGCTTTTATGGCATTATCCACAAATACAGTCAGGTATTGAATACATATTTTATGCCCATCCAATGATATGATACCGCCTCTCAAAAATATTCTTTCATTGTCAATAAAGCATGCATGGCAAAATACAGGCACACTACAACCGCCGTCTATAGTGGCTAAAAAATTACGTTCAGCTTGTATGCAAATTTCTGTTTTTGTGTCATTTACAGCATTTCGAATAGCATTTTTGATGGCTTCATCCATCCTTGTAGTACACTCCACTGCAATACTCCCTTGCCCAGCAGGCGGTACAAAACTATCTATACTAAGAGTCTCTGTAATGTGACCTTGCATTTGCATACGGTGTACCCCGGCATAGGCCAGCAGCATGGCATCTGCCATGCCGTCTGTCAATTTTTGCAATCTGGTTTGCAGATTGCCACGCATATTTACTATTTGTATATCAGGGTAATATCTTTTGATAAATGCTATCCTTCGGGTAGATGATGAGCCTACTCTAAGTTTGTGGGCATTTGCATATGTCAAGGTATTGTTTCCATGCAGGCTAAGCACTACATCATGTACGAGTTCTCTATGCGTATATGCAATAATCTTAAAATCAGCCGATAGTATGCTTTGCAAATCTTTGGCACTATGCACTGCCAGGTCAATTTCTCCGGTCTTGAGTTGCAGCTCCAACTCCTCGGTGAACAGGCCTTTGCTGCCTATTTTTGATAGTGATACATCTAATATTTTATCACCTTTGGTTAATACAGGCACTAATATTGAGGATATTCCTGCTTGTGTCAATAGTTTCTGCACATATTGTGCCTGCCACATTGCCAGCTTGCTGCTACGGGTACCAATCTTGATATACATATCTGTCAAAGCACTGATAATGAATTATTTTTATCTTCAAAAAGTTGATTTTTCAACTCATCCAATGAGTTGAATTTTTTTTCATTTCGCAATCTTTTTTTGAATTTTATGGTTATATCTTCTCCATATATAGTTTCATTAAAATCAAATATATGCACTTCTACCGACATATTTTGACCATTTACCGTAGGTCTTGTACCCATATTGAGCATGGCTTTATATTCAGTATGCCTCACCGTACAATATACAGCATATACTCCAGGCTTGGGAAGGAGCTTTTGGTTAAAATTTATTTTGATATTTGCCGTAGCAAAGCCCAATTTACGACCAAGTTTTTTGCCTTCTATCACTGTGCCGCTTATAAAATATTCATACCCCAACATAGCATTGGCTTTGCCTGTCTCACCATTTCTCAGTGCCTCTTTTACGGTAGATGAATGAATGATTTCACCGGCAGCTATTTGTGGTTTTATTTCTTGTACAGTATATTGATAATCAGTAGTTTTATTTAATAAAAATTTATAATTTCCTTCTCTGTTTTTGCCAAAATGATGATCGTATCCCAATATGATATGCTTAGCACAAAGTTGGCTGAGAAGTATATTTTTTAAAAAATCTGTGGCAGATATTTCTGAAATTTCGTTTGTAAATGGTATAATATATAGATAATCAATGCCTGACTCTTCAAATAATTTTGTTTTTTCATCTATTGATAATAGATATTGAAAATAATTCTCAGGAGCTAATACTGACTTTGGGTGCGGCCAAAATGTAATTACTACACTCTTTATTTGATGATGAGAGGCATATTCTGTAAGATTTTTGATAATCAATTGATGTGCTAAGTGAAATCCATCAAAGAAGCCAATAGTTACTGCAGATTTTGCAGACAAAGGAAAATCGCGGGAGGTTAATATTTTCATTTCTATGCAAAAATAATAACCTTGTAGGATTAATTCTTAAAAAAGATTGGGCAATTTGGCAGCAAGTACATCTATGAGTTTGAGTACTGATATAAGTATAGCTATGAGCCCTATGCTCCAGCGCATATTGCCATTGATGGCTTTTTGTATTTTGTGTTCTATATTGGCTTCAAAGGCTTTCATGTTAGCTTCTAATGTATTCAACCTTGCATCCACTCTTGTTTCCAATATCTTAAAATCACTTTTTAATTCACTGAAATCATTTTTTAAAAATGCCACATCAGCAGTGACTTCATTGAGTTTTTCATCTAAGTGGTTGATATGGTTGTATTGCGATTTAAGAAGTAATGTGTTGATATCTTCACTGCTTAACCCTTCGCCACGGCTAAAACGCTCCTGTATCTCCCTTACTTTGGGTTCTATCATTTGCAGCAACATTTCATCTACATTGGTATTTTTCATATATTAACTAATGTGATTGCAAATATAAAAAATTATATTACATGAAAGCGCACTTAATATTTAAGTTTCATTTACAATAAGTTAATATTGCAAAAAAATTAAATAATGTCTGTAAGAGTAAGATTTGCGCCCAGCCCTACCGGTCCATTGCACATAGGTGGTGTACGTACTGCATTGTACAATTATCTGTTTGCCAAAAAAATGGGTGGCACCATGATATTGAGAATAGAAGACACTGACCAAAACCGTTTTGTACCCGGTGCAGAGGAGTACATACAAAAAGCACTCGATTGGATAGGTATAGTATTGGATGAAAGCCCTTGGCATGGAGGAGCACATGCACCTTACCGACAAAGTGAGCGCAAAAGTATATATATATCATATGCCATGCGCCTTGTAGAGGAAGGCAATGCCTACTATGCCTTTGATACTGAGCAGGAACTGGATGCCATGCGCGAAAGATTGGCAGCCGCTAAAGTGCCTGATCCTAAGTACAATAGTATTACTCGTATGCAAATGCGCAACTCACTCACACTATCTGAAGACGAGGTAAAAGTGCTACTTGCATCTGGCACTCCTTATGTGATACGCCTCAAAGTACCACGCAAAGAAGAAGTAAGGCTCAATGACCTGATACGCGGATGGGTAATGGTACACTCCTCTACCCTTGATGATAAGGTACTTATGAAGTCTGACGGTATGCCTACCTACCACTTGGCCAATGTGGTAGATGATTACCTGATGAAGATAACCCATGTAATACGTGGCGAAGAATGGTTGCCATCAGCACCTACACATGTACTACTTTACAAATTTTTGGGGTGGGAAAGCGTAATGCCACATTTTGCTCATCTTCCGCTGCTTATGCGCCCGGATGGTAATGGCAAACTGAGCAAAAGAGATGGAGACTTGGGAGGATATCCTGTATTTCCATTGGATTGGAAAGACCCTGAAACGGGCAACAGATGGATGGGTTTCAAAGAAGAGGGCTATTTGCCGGAGGCAGTACTTAATTTTTTAGCATTGCTGGGTTGGAACCCCGGTAATAACGAAGAAATATTTGCATTGAACAACCTAATACAGCTGTTTAGTATAGAACGCATAGGCAAATCTGGTTCTAAGTTTGATATAAACAAGGCAAAATGGTTTAACCAACAATATATTAAACAAAAAAATAATGATGAAATAGCTCAATATCTGGCAGATGAATTGGCTAAAGTACAAATTATATGTGATAGTGATAAAGCCATGAGGATAGCCACATTGCTCAAAGACAGGGTTACATTTCTCAAAGATATGGCAGCCGAGAGTTTGTACTTTTTTGATGCTCCATCAAAGTATGACCAAGACGTAACGGCACAAAAGTGGAATGATGAAGCAAAAAGAGCTGCCCTGCTATGGCACGATGCTTTAGTAAGTGATAATAATTTTGATGCCAATAATGTCAAACATCACTTGCATGAGGTACTTGAAAAAGCAAATATAAAACCCGGCAAAGTGATGCAAGCTATGCGACTTGCCATTACAGGAGTGGGTGCAGGTCCTGATCTTATGCAAATCTGTGAAATATTAGGCAAGGAGCAAACGTTGTACAGGTTAAAAAAAGCCATTGATAGTATACAAACTGCCGCTTAGAATAATATTTGCTTGGGTTATACACTCAATTGCCTGGTCGCAAGGCAAAACAGTATTAATACCTGGCGAAAAAATAACATATTCGATACATTACAGTTTTATTAATGCTGCTCATATAGAGGTATTTACGGATACAAATATATATGAGACAAATTCAAAACCATGCTATAAGTCCACTGTAAGAGGCACTACACGTGGTGTGGCAGGATTGTTTGCCAAAATAAGCGACAGATGGGAGTCTTTCATAGACACTTCTACGTCACAAAGCCATAAATTTGTACGCGATATTAACGAAAATAACTACAGGCTATACGAAACCACAGAATTTGACCGCGACTTCGGGCACGTATATGTAACCACCAAAACAGGAGCGCAATCTTATGAACTGAAAACCCATAAGATAACATCCTCAGTACAAGACATGGTGAGTTGCTATTACGATTTAAGATATTATTCTTTTAACAATATAAAAAAAAATGACACTATAAAACTTCAGTTTTTCATTCAAGATACTACTATTACAATGCATGTAAAATACCTCAAGCGCGATAAAATTCGTACCGCCATTGGAAAGTATAAATCTTATATATTATCCCCTATATTACCTGATATAAACCATAGTATTTTCAGCAAATCAGACCCAGTGAAGATATGGATAAGTGATGATGCCACTCACATACCTTTGCGCATAAGGCTTAGCACCAAATATGGAGCCATTGAAGCTGAAATAGATAATTATGAGGTCATAAGAAAAAAGTGATAAATAAGGTTAATTGCTCCTCTGCAATGGTCTTAGCGTCTGAGACCTTTCCGCCCTTGTTGGTGTTCTTCACCAACAAGTCAGGCGGAAGGAATACTATAAGTCAATGCCATAGCACAAAAATAAAAATTTTGTATGATAGAAGATTTAAAATCTTGTTTTATCTGTAGTTCCAAGTCACACTATCGCTTCACTTGAAACAGCGAGGGAATTTATTAGTGTATTAAGCTTGTATGTATGCCCATTTCAAGCCCACGTAGCTCTGCAAGTCCTCTAAGTCTGCCAATGGCGCTATATCCGAAATAAGTATTTTTTTTATGTAAATCATCGAGCATTTGGTGGCCGTGGTCGGGGCGCATGGGTATGCGCATTTTGCGCTTATGCATGAGTTGCACTATTTTGTACATCACTGCAGGCATATTGGCATTGCCCTCCAAATGGTTGGCTTCATAAAAGCTGCCATCGTGTGTGTGTTGTACGCTGCGCAAATGTAAAAAATTAATTTTATCGCCCCACCGCTCTACCATGCCCGGCAGGTCATTGTAAATGTGAGCACCAAACGAACCTGTACAAAAACACAATCCGTTGGCAGGGCTATTATTGACCTCTGTAAGCCACTTCACATCTGCTTCTGTGCTCATGATGCGCGGCAGACCAAAAATGGGCTTGGGTGGGTCGTCGGGGTGCACTGTCATATTTACACCCAAGTATTCGGCTTCAGGAATGATTTTGGATAGAAAATAGGCATAGTTTTTGCGCAAAATATTTTCATCAATGCCTTGGTAGGCAGCCAATTGTTCTTTAAATTCATCTAAAGTAAGGTCTTCCACAGTACCGGGCAATCCTAAGAGGGTGGTTTTTATGATTTGTGCGCGTTTTTCATCAGTATGGCTGTACCATTGCTTTTGTGCTTTGGCTACCAGCTTTGAGTCAAATTCATGTATTGCACCATCGCGTTTGAGTACTTCAGTTTCAAAAGCTATATAATCAAGGTTGTCAAACAGCAGTGCTTTGGAGCCATCTGTCAACTCATAATCAGTATCAGTACGTGTCCAGTCGAGGATGGGCATAAAGTTGTAGCACACGGTTTTGATACCGCACTTGGCTAGCGCATGCAGACTTTGAATGTAGTTGTTGATATAGTGGTCTCTGTTTGCGCTGCCTTTTTTTATTTGCTCATGCACAGGCACACTCTCTACCACAGCCCAATGCAGCCCGGCTTTTTCTATGGTATTTTTATGTTTTAATATTTCATCCACAGTCCATACATCTCCACATTTAATATGATGCAGGGCAGATACTATGCCTTCGGCACCTGCTTGCAATGCTGCTGATAAAGGTACAGTGTCGCCCTGGCCAAACCATCGCCAAGTTTGTATCAACGTATAATTATTATTCACTTCCATGTATTAAATCTAATCCTATATCTTTTCGGTAGTATATATTTTTCCAATGTGAGTTTTGAGCTGCTGTATTTGACTTGCTCAATGCTTCTTCAAGGCTATTGCCCAGTGCACTGAATGCCATTACCCTGCCACCGTTTGTGAGGAGCTTGCCCTCACCATTTATTGTAGTACCTGCATGAAATGCCATCACATTGCCCATATCTGCAGGCAATATTATTTCATTGCCCTTTTCATATACATCAGGATATCCTCCTGCCACAGCTACTATGGTTGTGCAATATTCATCAGTGATTGATAATTGTATTTTATCAATATTTTGATTTTTAATAGCCATTAATAATTCTACAAAATCATTTTGTATTCTGGGTATCACTACTTCTGTCTCAGGGTCGCCCATACGGCAATTATACTCTATCACATAAGGCTCACCTTGTACATTCATTAACCCAATAAAAATAAAACCTTTGTAGTCAATGCCCTCTTGTTGCAAACCTATTATGGTAGGCTCCACTATTCGTTTTATGACTTTGTTTATGAATACTTTATTGGCAAAATATACAGGCGATACAGCCCCCATGCCTCCTGTATTAGGCCCTGTGTCATTTTCGCCTATGCGTTTATAATCTTTGGCTTCGGGCAGCAAGAGGTAGTTTTTACCATCTGTCATTATAAAAAATGAGACTTCTATACCTTGCAAGTATTGCTCTATCACTACTTTGTCTCCTGCACTGCCAAATTTGAGCAGCTCTATCATCTCTATCAATGTATGCTTTGCTTCAGATAATTCTTTGGTGATAATCACACCTTTGCCGGCAGCAGGACCATCTGCCTTGAGCACATAGGGTGGTTGTATTTTTTCAAGATATGCAAGTCCTTCATTTATATTATATTTGGTAAATGTTTGATAATTTGCTGTGGGTATGCTATATTTTTGCATAAAATTTTTTGCAAAATCTTTGCTGCCTTCCAGCTTGGCTCCTGCCTTGGAGGGACCTATAACATTGATATTTTTTAGATGTTTATTTGCAGAAAAATAATCATAAATGCCATTTACCAAAGGTATTTCTGGACCTACTAATATTATTTCAATTTCATGCAGAATACATGCATCAGCAACCGCCTCAAAGTCATCTATATTAAGAGAGAGGTTTTCGCCATATTGTGCTGTGAATGGATTGCCAGGGGCAATGTATAGTTTAGTTAACAATTTACTCTGAGATATTTTCCAAGCAAATGCGCTCTCTCTGCCACCACCTCCTAGTATTAGTATTTTCATGGGTCTTGTTTAAATATGTCTTTCGAATATATAAAATATTCACATTCAGGTTTTTGGGAAAGCATATTTGCTAATTTTATAAGATCTGATGTTTTATCTTTATTAATACCAGCCATGTTATTTTTTTCATAAGGGTCATTATCAAGGTTGTACAATTCTGTATTGGTACTATCATTACCATTTTTGTATCTTACCATCTTCCAGGGATGTGCCAACACAGCCTGCGAAAAATGTTTGTGCCACGATATATAACTTTCCCAATACAGTGGTGCATGCGGTATATTGAGTGAGGGATTTTTTATGAGATTTACGAATGATTTACCATCATTGCGTGGTATTTGCGATATATCTGCAAGTTCTGCAATGGTTGGCAGCATATCCCAAAACGCTATAATAGATTTGCATTCAGCAGGTTTTGAAATATAACGCGGTGACCATACAATGAATGGAGTACGAATGCCACCTTCGTACAAATCGCGTTTGTATCCTCTGAGGTTGCCTGTACTTTTGAAATATTCAGGATCGTGCCCGCCTTCTGAATGTGCACCATTGTCGGAGGCAAAAAATATGATAGTATTATTATCAATTTGTAGGTCTTGGAGTTGTGCAATGATTGAACCAATATCTGTATCCAATTTTGAAACCATAGCTGCAAAGGCAGCTCTTGGTTGGTCCTGCCTGCCATAAGAGCCTTTCCCTGTATAAGGGGTTTCTGTAAATATACTTTTCCCGTTTTTGTCAAGATATGTTTTCATATACTTATCCGGTATTGCAAGTTCTGCATGAGGTAATTGTGTGGTGTAGTATAGAAAAAAGGGATTTTTTTTATTTTCTGCAATAAATTTTTGTGCCTGTGTGTGAATAATATCTTGGGTGTATTCATTTTTGGATATTCGCTCTACTGTTATTTTTCCTTGTTGCAATTTCCACAATGAATCTGTGTGATAATGATGCGCATGTGCCTGATTTAAAAAACCGTAGAAATAATCCCATCCATGCATTTCAGGAGAGCCTGTGCTATTTTGTACGCCGAGCCCCCATTTGCCAAACATGCCTGTAGTATATCCTGCTTTTTTCAATATAGTTGCCAATGTGGTATCTGTGTGTCGCAATGCTATGCCTGCACCTGAAGGTGCAGCAGATTTAGGGTCATTGGCCCTTATGTATGCATGCCCCATGTGCTTTCCTGTCATGAGTGCACACCGCGAAGGTGCACATACTGTATTGCCACAATAAGCTTGCGTAAACTTGATACCTTCTTTTGATATTTTACTTAAATTGGGTGTTTTTATTGTTTGTTGACCGTAAGGTTCTATATCACCATATCCTAGGTCGTCTGCTAATATGATAATAATATTGGGTTTATTTTGCCCCCATGCATATGATGACCATAATATGAGTGATATTATAAAAAAATTGAATTTTAACATATCATAGTACCGGCTTATATGTGACAAAAATATGAATATTATAAATAAGGTGTATATTGCGCTGTGCAAAAAAGAAGCAATTCAAAAAAAAAATATCTATGAAAAATATTATTAGCACTGTCATTATTATATGTCAAGCCACTTGTATAATATATGCTCAATCAATATCTAGGTTTGAGTCTGATATTGTAAAATTTGAAAATGAGAATAAAACACTTGCTCCGTCTAATGATCGTGTAGTGCTTTATGGAAGTTCTTCTTTTACCAATTGGAAAAAATGCAATGAACACTTAGCCCCTTACAATATAATAAATCGTGGTTTTGGTGGCAGCAATTCAGCCGAAGCACTATATTATTTCAAACGGGTGATATTGCCAATAAAACCTAAAATAATATTGTACTACGAGGGTGATAATGACCTAGTATCAGGCTTTATACCTGATTCTGTTTATGCCAATTTTAGGCTACTGGCTACCATGGTAAACTCCAACCTGCCGGGCACACAACTTGTAGTAGTATCAATAAAACAATCACCTATGCGTAAAATATATATTGATAAACAAAAACTACTAAATGCCATGCTGCGAGGGTATGCATTGGCAAACAAAAACATAGGATATATAGATATCACACCGTTGCAATATGACCACAAAGGCAACTTTGACCCTGCCATGTATCTCTCAGACAGTTTGCATGTGTCTGATGATGCATACCTGAAGTGGGCTGTACGCATAAAGCAATACCTTGACAAACAAATAGGAAAGCCTAAACCCAAAGAAAATTGGGTTAGTATATTCAATGGCAAAGATTTTGAAGGATGGGAACAAAAAGGAGGCGTAGCCACCTATCAAGTGATAGACGGTGCGGTGGTAGGTACTACTGTGGCCAATACCCCAAACTCATTTATGTGTACCCAAAAAAAATACAAAGACTTTATATTAGAGTTTGAAGTATGGGCAGATACTATGCTAAACTCAGGACTACAGTTCAGAAGTAATAGCAAAGCAGAATACAACAATGGGGTAGTGTATGGTTACCAATGTGAGATAGACCCTTCACCAAGGGCGTATAGCGGAGGCATATACGACGAGCAGCGAAGAGGCTGGCTATACAAACCTGCAGATGATAGCCGTGCTCAAAAGGCTTTTAACCGTATGGGTTGGAACAAATACCGTATAGAAGCCATAGGATACAGCCTCAAAACATATATAAACGGTATACCTGTTTCAGACATAATTGATACTATGGAGCCATCTGGTTTTATAGGGTTGCAAGTGCACAGCATATATAAGTCAGACCTTGAAGTGGGTAAGCAGGTAAAGTGGCGCAACATCAAGATATGTGAAATAAATCCATAGAATAGGTACTATTCTAATAAATGTACTATTATATGGTGGTGCTGCAAATCACCATGCAGCAAAAAATCAGTACCATAGATTTATATACAAAACTTATATTTTATTTTTATTAAATGTATAGACAATCACTCTTTAGCTGATATTTTTATGTCAGGTTTTTGCATAGTACCTGTCACATGCACAGGAAGTTTTATTTTGTAAAAAGGTGGAATACCTATACGAATATGATAGTTTAACTCATTTTTAAAGGTATGTGTACCTTCTACTTTTACTTTGTATTTGCCCAATTTAAGTTCAAATGGATTGATGGTTATTATTTCATCTTTAATGTCTGTCTCTATTACTGCATCATGTATTTCTTGGGTATGCAAGTCATTGTGCTCTGAGTTTTTGCTGATATGATGCAGTACTTTAAATCCTTTAATATCTAACTTATCTACGTTTATGGTTCCGGTGGCTGTAATGGTGGGCAATATTGGCTTAAAGTCTTTTCCCAATTTTGAATAAATTTTATACTTTAATTTTAATATACCTCCTGTGCTATCCATAGACTTTGCCGCACTATCTGTGTTGGCAAATAGTGCTGCCAATTTGCGTGTATCAAGATTATTGACTTCTATATATACATTCACGTTGGTATCATTTACCACACAGGTAGGCAATTTTATATCTGCATCTAAGGTTTTGAAATAGGTATCTTTGATATTAATCTCATTTTCATTGACTTTGAGGGTAGTTTTTATATTCGTAAAATTGTACTTTCCAAAGTTAATGTATTTGCAGCCGAGCCTCAATGTAATGTCTTTTTTATTAAATGGTTGTAAAAAGCCTGTGGGCTGTGGTTTGGTTTTATTTACTGTATTTGCCACACGAATATCTTTTGTATATTGCTTTTTTTGAATAAGTTTACTAATATCTATTGTGTCAATTTTAAGACTAATATTGCCCGACAATCTGCCTGTGCTGTCAAAAAAGTAGGGTATGTAATTCATAAATGATGCATTGAGCGCAAATGGAGAATCGTTGTACAATGCCTGTATTTTAGAAATAATGAGCATGTCAGGCAAAAACACTATTTGTCCTGACTTTATTTTTATGTCTATGTCATCGTCTTCATCCGAAAAGTGAAAATTATTGATGGTGGCATCACCGTTTATCAATGGTTTTGTATTACTTTTCACAGCTCCTTTGGCACTTAGTTTTATACTGAGTGTACCATTGAGTGTGCTATGGTGCAGTGGCAAGTATGCATTGAGCTTTGATATATCTATTGTTGACTTCAGGTACATGTTGTATTTTATATCCTTGAAATTTTCTATTTGTCCATAAAAGTTAAATGGCTCATTATCAATCAGCAATGATACATCGCTAAAATTCATTTTACTATTTTCCCATTTGCCTGTATTATTTATAAACTCAGCTTTCACATTTACTTTTTCGAGCGCATGCCCAAATGCCATATGCTTAATGTAGCCGTTTTTGTACGCCACAAGTGCATCTATTTTCGGAAAACTATTACTGTCTTTGTCATACACACCCTCTGCCTGCACCGCCATAGATAGTTCGCCTGCCAATTCCAATGAGTCTAATGGCAGGTAATGTATGAGTTCGTGAAGCTCTAATTTAGTGTTAAAATTAGCTTTTACATAGGGCTTATTGAGCCCTGTCATCGTAAAATTACCATCTATTCGGTTGCTGTCCAGCACTGCAGTAATGGTGTGCACATACATTTGAAACTTATCTTTGTCGCTGTTTCCTACGATTTGCATGTCTAAGTTTATGTTTTTTATGGCTTGTGACAGTTTTTCATATTTTACAAAACCATCATTTAGTTTAACCATTAAATTATAAGTAGGAATGATATTTTGAGAAGGTATATATGTGCCTGTGAGATTGCCTGTGAGGTCAAAAGTGCCTTTCACATCCAATCCTGTATAGTTTTTTTTGTAAATGCCGGGTATCAAGTTCACAAAGCTGTGTAGGTTGGTTTCGCTCGTCTTGAAAGTAAGTTTTGCATTAAAACCATTATTGATAAATTGCAAAGCACCCTCAAACCCAAATGAAAATTTGTCAATTCTCAGAAAATGATCATTTATACTCAATATTTTATTAGCAATATCATATTTGATATCCAACTTGCCCGATACAGGCTTTGCATGAATATAATATGTTTTTTTGTTTTTAATGTCCAGTTTTTCAATATCAAATTGTAAGATTATATTTTGAAATTTGTCTGTGATTTGTGCCATACTGTTAAAGTCAAGGTTATGACAAGTTACTTGCCACTTATCTTTGAGGTCTTGATAGGTCAATTTAGCATCCATTATCATAAATTTTTGAATATTAAATGCGTACTTGGCTGTATCATTTACTTTAGCTATGCTGTCATCGGCACTTAGCAGCATGGAAGAATAGTTGTTAGAGTTGTTTTTAAATACTCTTAACTTTATCACAGGTTGGCTTATGAGTACTTTGTTTACATTATATCTTTTATCAATAAGCCAGTCTTTTACGCTAAGCGATATATTAAGATTTTTGATGAATATTGAAGTATCTGCTTTGTTTTTTACTGTATCTTGTATATAAAAATTGTTGATAACCACACTCATATATGGCAAATCATGGGTAGAACTTATCTGAATATCTGAATAGGTGACAGGTTGTTTAAAGTATGTTTTGAGCAATATATCCAACTCAGCCTTAAGTATTTTATCATACAACAAAGGAATGGATAATATAAATATAGAAATACATATTACAGGTATAAGACATAATATAAGTATCCATTTGAGCCTATTAGACATATATATTTCTGCTGATAATTGTGCGCAAAAATAACCCTATGGTGTTACAAATATTTAATTAGTTAAAAAAAATTTTGGCAATTGGTCATATATCGCCAATTTTACACCCATGGTCAAAAGACTCATATACGATGAGCTCTCATTGGGCTACACCATCAGGCGACTGTGCTACCAATTGGTAGAAAACATAGATGACTTGAACAATACCGTAATATTGGGTCTGCAACCCAAAGGTGTATTTTTGGCCGACAAAATAAACCATATACTTCAGCAATCATTTCATCAATCATTGCATTGTGGATATTTGGATATTACCTTTAACCGCGACGATTATAGACGTCGTGATATAGATTTGCAACCCAAATCTACTACTATACCCGTGAGCCTCGAAGACAAAAAAGTGATATTGATAGACGATGTGCTATACACAGGAAGGTCAGTTAGGGCAGCATTAGATGCCATGTTGGCTTTTGGCAGACCATCATCTGTGGAGCTGCTTGTACTTATAAATAGGAAATATACACGCGAACTACCCATAGAGCCTAAATATGTTGGCAAAACGGTCAATACATTATATAATGAAAAAATATTGGTAGAGCTCAAAGAACAAGGCTTTGACAAAGACCAAGTATGGCTTATTCCTAAACATGAAATAAAAATAAATTGAGCAAACTGTCTGTAAAACATTTATTAGGGATCAAAGGACTTGAAAAAAAGGACATAGAACTTATATTGGCTACTGCTACCAGTTTCAAAGAAGTGATAAACAGACCTATCAAAAAAGTACCCTCACTGCGTGAAGTCACGGTAGCAAATATATTTTTTGAAAACTCTACCCGCACACGACTATCGTTTGAGTTGGCACAAAAGCGCTTGTCTGCCGATATCATAAACTTTACAGCCTCGCAAAGCTCCGTAAAAAAAGGAGAAACACTGCTCGATACTGTGAATAATATACTGGCTATGAAAGTAGATATGTTGGTCATGCGTCATGCCTCTGTAGGAGCTCCGCACTTTTTGGCAAAACATACAAACAGTATCATCATCAATGCCGGCGATGGTACTCATGAGCACCCTACCCAAGCACTGCTCGATGCATTTACCATTCAAGAAAAATTAGGAACTGTAGAAGGCAAAAAAGTGGTGATCATAGGTGATATATTGCACTCACGTGTGGCACTGTCCAATATATTTTGCCTCAAAGCATTAGGCGCAGAAGTAATGGTATGTGGCCCCACTACACTCATTCCCAGATATATACATGCACTCGGTGTACAAGTAGAGCATGACGTAAAAAAAGCACTACGTTGGGCTGATGCAGCCAATGTATTACGCATACAACTTGAAAGGCAACAGCTGAAATATTTTCCATCGTTGCGTGAATATGCCTCCTACTTTGGGATAAATAAAAAAATGCTTCAAGATATTGACAAGCAGACACTTATATTGCATCCTGGTCCTATAAACAGAGGCATAGAGCTCACCTCAGACGTGGCAGACAGCAACCAAGCAGTGATACTTGACCAAGTAGAAAACGGTGTGGCTGTGCGCATGGCAGTGATGTATCTGTTGGCTGGAAAAATATGATTTCAGATATTTGCAGATACTTTTATTGATATTATGAAAATCATCATTTCTCGTACAGACAGTATAGGTGACGTAATACTTACATTGCCCATGGCAGGATATATTCTTAAACATTTGCCACAGGCACAAATATTTTTTATAGCTCGCAGATATACATTGCCTGTAGTATTACATAGCAAACATATCCATAAGGCAATAGCAAGAGAAGATGTGCTGCAAAACCCTGATATATTGCGCAATATAGGCGCAGAATATATCATATTTGTGCTGCCTGACATGGTGCTGTGCAGATTGGCTAAGAAAGCACATATACCAAAGATAGTAGGTACCTCGCGCAGATGGTATCATTGGCTATATGCCAATATAAGAGTAAAACTTTCGAGAAAACTATCGCAACTACATGAAGCTCAGCTCAATATTAAGCTGCTCGAACCATTTGGCATACCTACTGACATAGCCATACAAGATATTTATCAATACTATGGCTTTGTAATACCTATATCAACCGTACATAACCCATATATTAACCCGCAAAAAATTAACATTATTATTCACCCAAAGTCCAAAGGCAGTGCTAGAGAGTGGTCACTACCATACTATGCCCAATTGATAACCATGCTCAACCATGACAAATATCATATAATAGTGACGGGCACTGCAGATGAAGAGGAAAAAATTAAGACAGAAATGCCTGATTTTTTTGACACAAATATTACTAACGCTATAGGCAAAATATCGTTGGAGGAATTGATACAACTAATCTCTCAATGCGATATACTTATAGCTTGTAGTACAGGCCCGTTACATATAGCTGCTGCGTTGGGAAAACACTGTATTGGGTTGTACCCACCTATCACACCTATGCACCCGGGCAGGTGGGCACCTGTAGGAGCCAACACAAAAGTATTGGTAACAAATAAAAATTGCGACCTGTGCCGCAAAACTAAACAATGCTCATGTATGTATGAAATATTGCCCCAAGAGGTATATACAAGTGTAGAAAATATGGTATTGGGTATCTAAAAAATGAATAAAAGTATATTTGCTCATACTATGTACATTAAACGTATCAATCAATATATTTGAAGCAAACTGTTAACTCAAAACTTGAGCACTATCCTGAGGATGATATCTTACTCACCACTCTCAGATACACATATCCTACCACACCTGAAACTAATGACCCCAATATGATGGCCAATTTTGCTACATCTGTATATGCTTTGTTTTCAAAAGCCAGCCCTGTCACAAATATTGACATAGTAAAACCTATACCTGCCAGCCAAGCCATACCGTAAAACAGTTTCCAATTTACCCCTTCAGGCAATGCAGCTACACTCAGCTTCACTGCTATCCATGATACCAAAGTAATGCCAGTGGACTTACCCAACACAAGCCCTAAGATAATGCCTAAGCTGATACTGCTCCATAAATTGCTGAATGCATCACCTGTAATCTGCACACCCGCATTGGCAAATGCAAATAGAGGCATGATAATATAATTGGTGATAGGGTGCAAAAACACCAATACATGGTGCAACGGTGCTTCCATTTTGTGGGTCATATGTTGCATTTTTTCGATGAGTGCACCACGCATGAGCTTGTCTTGTAAGTTGTCATTTGCAAGTTGATTAAGGCTATGTTTCACCTCTTGCAAATTGGTCTTGAATACTTCATCATAATTGGGTATATAGTATGGTACTGCTATAGCAAATATTACACCTGCTATAGTAGGGTGTATGCCTGCCATAAAAAACAAATACCATAATATTAACCCTGATAAGCAGTACAAACTAAGGTTGGTGACTTTGTTACTGTTCATAATGATAAGCACAGCTATCATTACTGCACCCGCTGCTAAATAAGTCCATGCTAAGTTGCCCGAATAAAATACCGCAATCACTATGATAGCCCCCAAATCATCGGCTATAGCTAATGCAGCCAAAAATATTTTTAGTGCAAAAGGCACTCTTTTGCCCAATAATGAAATAATAGATAATGAAAAAGCAATATCAGTAGCTGTAGGTATGCCCCACCCTGAGGCACTGTCTTTGCCAAAGTTGAAGATTGTATATATGATAGCAGGAAAAATCATGCCTCCCAATGCTGCTATTATGGGTAAAATGGCCTTCTGACGTGATGATAGTGCCCCTTCTAATATTTCTCTTTTTATCTCTCCACCCACTACTATGAAAAACATAGTCATCAATACATCATTGATAAGTATGTGAAAGTCCATTTTGAGCTTAATATCATCGAAGCTAAACTCAAACTCTTTGTGCCAAAAGCTTAGAAAAGCATCGCTATAAGCGCTATTGGCAAGTATCAATGCTGTCAAAGTCACTACCAGTAGCAGCAAACCACTGATTTCTAATTCTTTCAAAAAATCTTGTATGGGTAATGTAATGCTTTTGTAAGCCTTTTTTATTTTATGTATCATTTGATACTTGGTATTGGTTAATGATTTTGTCCATGGTATGTACTATATCTTTGCATTTGGCTTCGTTTTGTGTACCCATCTTTATTAGCAGGTTGTGATATAACTGTGTTTTGTAATCATTCATATGCCAGTGTATGAGCGATAAGTAGCTGTATGGTTCATCATCTTTGTCTAATGCTGCCAAGTAGGTGCGGTAATCAGCATATTCTTTGCCAAATTGAGTTCCCAGTAGTTGTTTTATTTCTGGAAAGAGTTTTTCACAAGCACCAAAAAGAGTGGTAAAGCGTACATCAAAACTATCGAATCTTAGTACATATCTATATTCGCTGTAGCACTGTGATGCGGCTTTAACTAATTTTTTTTTGAAATATTCCTCCAATATATTATTAATGGGCGTAAGGTATTTTTCATATTTTAGTTTAATACCTGACAGCTCAAATGTGCCTGATGATATTACTTTTTCATAGCAAATAATGTGTGTCAATATTTCTGACTCAAATTCTATCAGACCCGGCTCTTCATTGTACACATCTTGCAAATCTCCAAAGTACATATTATAATGGCTTTTGATTTGAGTGTTTTTGCGTTCAAATGTGATTTGGTAATAGAGTGGGTATTTTCTGTCAAAGTATTTGTATTTACCTTTTACCTCTTTGGGCTGCAAGGTAGTATTGAGATAGGGTTTTATGGTGATTTTTGACGTAGTCAATGAAAAATTCAATTTTTTTCAAATGTATAAAATCTATTGAGGGATATTGCAAAATATATCTTTTAATTTTTGAAATTGTACTTTGTTTTGAGGGGTATAAATAGTATTTTTTATACTCTGCCTTTCTTTGGCAGTAAGGTGCCAGCTGAGCGATGCACGCTCTTTCCATATTTGTATGATATAGTCATCGGTCTCTTTGGAGGTGGGTGTAGTCTCGCTCCATGAGGTAGGTACAGGGCTGTACTGAAACTCTACTACATCCATAGGTACATGTATAAATGATTTGCAATATTCGAGCAAATATTCATTATTATTATCCTGTATATAGTCCCAGTTGGCATACAGAGTGCCAATAGGGTTGAATACTTTGTCAAAAAATGTTTGTTTAGATTTTTTTTCAATAGGTATTTGCCTTGGTGAGTCGCGTATGAGCATAAATACTACCCCTGAAGTATTTTTGTCTATCCATTCTTTGAAAGTATGGGTATATTTCACGGCATCTACCAATCCATAGTTGTCACTCACGCCGGCATCCATGATTTCCATAGTTGGGTAGCTCGGCAGATTTACATTGGGGGTAATGTACGGGAATGTGGCACTCATACGTATGGCACTAAGAAAGCCAAGATTTTTGGCATCTTGGGCTTCATAAAATTTCATAAACTCTATACCCACTATTTTTGTATCATAACCCATGTTGTCATTAAAGTCAGGATTGGTCATGTAAGATACAGGTTGTGGCGACACATACATCTTGCGCCCATCGTTTACTACAGATGGTGTGAGAAAGAGCATAGGTATATTTCCCATGCGTTCATCGTCATAATAGTCGTATATTTTTTTGTTCATCACGCCCTCTGTGTTTTTGTTAAGTATATATTCAAATGCATAACCTCTGTCTTTGGTATAGTTATATTTGCCATCACTGAATTGTTGATAACGAAAAAATATATCATTTACTATAAGTGTGAATACCAGAGGGTTGAGTATGTCTTTGCCCATATTTTCTGTGTATTTGCTATTGTTCATATCTATTTTTTCACCTTTGAGCTTGCGCAAATACAGTTCTCTAAAATAGGATGCGCCTACCAGGCCGCCTGATGCACCTGTTATGCAAGTAGCATATTTGAGCACATTGCCTCCTATGGTACTGTCTGCTTTTTGCAATACACTCATAGTCCACACGGCTGCACGCTGCCCTCCTCCGCTGGCTGCTATTATCATTAGTTTTGGTTTGCGAGTGGTATCTTGTTTTGCTTTCCAGTTTTCAAGTATATTAATACCATTTTTATAATCATTGTCATAGTTATGGTGAGAGGAAAGGTACTGCATATTTGCTAGTGAATAGTCTGCCTTAGTAGTGTCATAATTAAGACCGAATACTTGATAATCAGGGTTTATGATATTGTATCTCATGGCATAGTTGAGCACAATCAGTATCACTATCATAGCATATATCCACCACCCTTTGAGCCAATAGGTAAATGCGCCTATAAACATCACTAAAGATGATGACAAGATGAATATACTTGCTCCGGCAGGTATCTGCACATATTCATAATCTCTGAAGTATCCCAATGCCAATATGATAAGAAAACCTGTGACTTGAAGCAAAAAAGCATTTAAATGGTTTTGGTCTATTACTTTGGTTACCAATGTTTTGTCATAAGGCACAAAATTGTCTACATGCTTAATACTCAATGGATAATCTATGAAATAATCTACATGAAAGCTACGTCTTTTTATCACCTTTAGTTTATTGATAGTACTCACGCGTGTCATTTTGCGGGTGCGAAGTGTAGCATCTATATTCTGTGTAAGTCTGTAAAATATATTGTATTCTGATACTTTAAAATATGCCAAAGTGAGTATGAGTGTAATGTGAAAACCGAGCAAAAATCCAAAACACTCAGCTATGATACTTTCACCTCCTTCTATACCCTGATGTATTTGAAAAAAAATGAATTTGTATAAGTATATAAAAATAAAAAGAACAGGAAAAAAACTATTATTCAGACAAAATCTTGTGAATGGCTCTTTTAATGTCATCAAAAATCTAAATCTGTAGCTCTCAAGTATATACACTGTGATATTGTAGGCCATGGTAAATATACCAAAAGATATGCCCATAATGAGCATACTGTAAAAATCTACTTTGCCCAAATACTCAGGGTCGTAGAAAAGCAAAGGCACACCGTACATTTCTGCAAAATATCCGAATAGAATAGAAAAAAGCAATGCCCACAATATCATAATAAGCCTGCACCTGCGAAGGTTGAGCATTATCAGTTGGAACGGAAGTGAATAATATATTTTTCTGTACATTTGCATATTAATACGCAATAATAATGATTTGTAAATTATCAGTATCATCTTTAATTATTGCAATATCAATGTATTACGTAAATTATTGTGTAATATATACAATAGCACCCAAATATTTATCCCCATGCCGTCATTTGATATAGTATCCAAAGCTGATGTTCAACAGTTAGACAATGCCGTGAATGTAACCTTGCGAGAGGTACAAAACAGGTACGATTTCAGAAACAGCGAAACCCAAATAGTGCTCAACAAAAAAGATTTGGTCATAAATATTGAGACAGAAGATGATATGAAACTCAAATCTGTGGAGGACATACTGCTCACACGTGCCGTAAAGCAAGGATTAGACGGCAGATGTTTTGATTTCAGTAAAGAAATAGTGCCTTCCGGCAAAATTGTAAAAAAAGATATAAAAGTGAAGTCAGGTATAGAAAAAGAGGATGCTAAAAAAATTATCAAAATTATCAAAGATACCAAGCTCAAAGTAGAGCCTCAAATTATGGACGACCAAGTACGGGTATCTGCCAAAAAAATAGATGATTTGCAAGCGGTAATACAGCATCTCAAAAAGTCTGATGTAGGCCTGCCTTTGCAGTTTATTAATATGAAATAGTGGTTTTCATACCAGTTGAAATCTCAAGTAGTGTATTTTTTTGCCTTCGGCTAAAAACATTTTTTCATATTTAGTCATGATACCGTGGTGCAGGCTCTGCCACTCAGATGTATATAAATCATGTGTACAAATATCGGGTTTTATGTGTTCATTTTCAATAGTTTGCAATGTATATTGAAATAGAAACTCACTATCTGTTTTGAGATGTATGTGTGCATGGGGTTTTAATATATTTTTATATGCCTTCAAAAAACGAGGATGGGTGAGCCTATGCTTTTCATTGCGGTCTTTGGGCTGCGGATCAGGGAATGTAATCCACGCCTCGCTCACCTCATGTGGTGCAAAATATTGGTCTATGGTATCGATGCGCGTGCGCAAAAATGCCACATTCAACAATCTTAGCGCTTCTGCAGACTTGCTGCCACGCCATAGTCTGGCACCTTTTATATCCACACCTACATAATTGGCATCTGCAAACATGCCGGCCAAGCCACATGTGTACTCTCCATTGCCACATCCGAGCTCTATTATGATAGGATTATTGTTGTGAAAATAATGCTCATTCCAAGCCCCTTTGCAAGTAGTGTAAAACGACTTACCCTCTTCTATGATATAGTTGCTCTTGATATTTTCAGAAAACCTGAAAAGCTTATTTTTACCCATATTTCTGAGAAAACGGGTGCAAAAATATGATATTTCTTGATAATTATGACTATTATTTGAACCTCATGCTGTAGTTGTCATAAGAGTCCAACTTATGTACAGTATTGGCATGTACTATGTACGATTCATCATCCTCTTCTGAATTAGGCAATTTGTAATAAAATTCTTGCAGATATGTATCTATGTTTTGCCCTAACAACGAAATATCAATTTTTTTTCTTTCTTTTTCTTCCATGACCTCTTTATTGAAAGTGTAATAAATATGTAATATTAATCTATAATTTCGAAACTTAACTAAGTTGCAGTACATTTCCAAAATAATGGTGTAAAATAATTGTTAAATTATCACTTCATATTATCTATTCCTCTCAGCATTTGCAATACCTCAATACTATTTTTATCGCTTACATCTATTCTGCGAAGCTCGGCTACATCTATCAGCAAGCCTCTGTCTGTGTAATAGTTATCTCTTGCAAAATGTACATATTTAAGACACAAAAATGCATCGAACCATCTAAAAAATCTTTTCCTGAAATTTTCAAACCCTGATGTGTGCATACGTATTTCTTTTATGTGCAATTGATAATCGTTTTTTTGTAAAAATATTAATACAGGCTCCGGCAACTGTGTGTATTCAAAGTTTTGCTCATATATGTTTATTAATGCATCAAAAAATATTTTTAAGTCTTTGAATATGGCAAAGTTGTATTGTTTCACTATTTGCTCTTGGTGCCAATTCATCATAGCCCTGCCTGTGCCAAATGGCACCCTGTCAGATATTCTTGCAGATGGATACACCGTACATGTGTTTATTTCTTTATAGTTTCCCAAGGGTATTATTTTGTTGAGAAAATAAAAATCTTCTCCTGCTTTGCGCTTGTTCATTCCTCCTTGTTTATGGTATACACTACTCCTCACCGCCATGCATGAGCCCAGGGTGTGGAATATGTATGGATGCTCTGCATATCGCAGTGCTTGAATATAATATCTCAAAAATATTTCATATAGTACTGCTCCTTCGTATATTTCACCCGTATCTGTCTGTAGGTGAGGGTGTTCATAGTATATAGATGCGCCTGATGTTTTGGTGTTGTAAAATGCATTTTCAATTTCTGCCAAATAGTTATAGCTTACAGTACAATCAGCATCAAGATTTACTATGACTCCGTCTGTAGCTATATCTGTGAATATATTATGAGCCGTATCCATTCCTATTTTTCTGGCAAGCCCTACTCCTGCATCTTTGGTGGGAAATATGTGGTATTGTACATCAATTGTAAAGTGTTGCAGTTCAATATTATTAATAAAACTCACTACATCTTTGTATGTTTTTTGATTAACCTGGGTTATGCGCTCTTCACAATTTTGTGGCTCATTGATGACAATGATGATATGTACAGAACAGTTGGGCTGTGCACATGCATATAATGACCTTAAAGTATCTGCAATACCTGTTTCATTGTAGCTTGGTATCACTACACATATATAAGTATCAGGTGATATATTCAGAATGAATTTGTAAAAAAATAGTTACTAAAATAACCAATCGTCAGGGTCAGGCACTGCAGATACTATGTCTTTTTCTGATGATGAGGTTTCTTTGATGGCCTGAAATGCACTCACCATTATTTTTTCATTGCTCACCATAGCATTACTTACATTTACTTTAAAGTCCCATTGCTTTTTCTCATCTCTGGCAAGTTTCACTCTTATACTGTCTGAAAATGTGATAACATTTTGAATACAAGCAGCTTGTGGGTCTATACTTTGTAATATTTCTCGAGCCATATTGGCTCCTTCACTATTTTGGTTGCCATTCCAAGCCATGCTTGCTGCTTGCAGTTTTTGCATGCAAGTCACATCTATATATTTTTGATATACAGGCCCTATGGCAGCCATCACTTTGGTGTAGCACCCTGTAGATACATTGGGTACTGTAGCCAATTTGGTAATAGACTCCAAATATTTGCTTTGCGATGATAGTGCCATGGCTTCAGTAATGATAAAATCGCATTGCGACTCATAATATTGTATGATTTTGTTTTTGCCTTCGGCTACAAACTGTTTTATCACAGCATTGGCAGGGCTCAGTTTTTGCAATGCATCAGTAAGGGCAGCATTGTCATTATTGCCCGCACCTTTGAGCTGCAAATTTACAGACTGAAATGAGGTTTTGGTTTCTGCATCTGCTATAAAAAGGGTTACATCCAATGAAGCTGTCATCATAGGAGGAGTAGTAGGTGCTACGTTTTTTTCGAGCACTATCACTGAGGCTGTGATGATAAACTTTGGTGTGGGGCTAAATCCTCCCATGCCGTTTTGAGTGGCTATTTGTCCAAGTTTAGACTCTAATATCCTTCGGCATTGGCTTGGAAACTTAGCAAGCATTTTTTCGGATATTACGGTATGTAATGCTATGCGTGCTGCATCGTTTTGCTGACTAACAGCTCGGTTATTAAGCCATAATACCGCTGCTATAATGGCTACAGGTCTAATTAATGTATAATATTTATGTATAAACATGATGATAATATTAAATATTTGCAGAAATGTATTTTATTTGTCGTAAATTTATATTAAACCTGCTTATAGTGAAATATTTTCTACTATTTATTTTATATACATGTATTGCTTTTTTTGCAAATGCTCAAAAATGGGAAAAGAAATTACAAAAATTTGATGCCAAATATGAGCGCGGTGCTTATAAAGCAGCCTACAAATATGCCAATAAAATGGCAAAAAAATCAACAGAACCGTTATATACTGCATTATTTAAGCTGTATATAGCCAAAGCTGCTGAGGGCTGTGGAAGATATGCCGAGATAGACAGTAATATATATGCAGGTCTTAGTATATTAAAACCTATTCAAAACACAGAGCCTCGCAACTATATAAGAGGGCTGCAAGCAGTATCTGATATATGGTTTGCATATGGCAACTATTACAAGGCAAGATTATATCTTGATTCAGCACTCGCTATCACATCTCAAAAGCCCAGCCTTATAGACAGTGTATCAAAATCTAATTTACAAATATCCCAAGCAAAAATTTTGTTGGAAAAAGGATTTTACAATGAGGCATTGGAAATTGTAAAAATCCAAGAAAAATACCGTGTTTTCAGGCAAAATCAAAAAATTGAAGTGACTCGCAAAGGCGAAAAAAGATTGATAAAACTTCCAAAAAAAGAGCAAAAAAAACGCAATGCAGATATAGCTTCACTCATTACCATCAAGGACGATATACTGCTGAGGCGTGGCGAATACAGGGTATTTGACACAAGCATTACTCGACATATAGGGTATGTGCGCAAACTGGCTGGAAAAACAAGTCTACCCGTGCGCGATTTGCAAGTGCTTTACGCACAACGCCACGAACTAAAAAAAGAAAAAAAATTATCTACCAAATATTATATCAAAGCATACTATGGCAGCAAAGTAAAAGCGAGCGAAAAAAAAGCAATGAATGTGCTTGAAAATGTGATATATACCTACTATTGGCAAGGCGACAGGCACCGTGCACGAAAATATATGCGCAAATATTATACCATGCTGCAACTCAGCTATGGCAAAAAAAATCCACTTTATGTAAGATATGGCCTCTCAGATGTGCACATTGCTTACATGTACAGCAAATTTGACAAAGCCAACAAAAGACTGAAAAAACTAAGTAAAAATGCCATAAACCTACCTCTTATACATCCTCTCAGAACCAAAATGCTCTATTACAGCCAAGACCTAAATATCAAAAGCAGTAATTACGACCAAGCATTAGACAGCCTCAACAGATATATTGACAGCAAACTAAAACTATATGGCAGCGATGCTCCCGAATATCATAAAGCAAAACTTTTATTATCAGCATATTATGCTTCATTTTCAGGTAAGTTTGCAGAGGCGCAAGCCATAGAAGATGAAAGTTGGACTAAGATTGTAAAACCACAACTCTCACCCCAAAACCATGAATATATTACCTATCTTACCCAGTTTGCCACACTTTATGACTTGCTAGACAAGTATGACCTTGCCATAGGCCAGCTCACTCAAGCATGTGATACCGTAAATAAATACTATGGCAAAGAAAATGTAGACTATGTATCTGCAACTCAGCGCAATGCAGAAGAATATATCAAAAAAGGCGACTTTGCCAAAGGCGAAACCATCATCAATGAAGCAGTGGAGCTTATGAATAAACTATCAAATACCGAAAATGCTGCTGCAAAAACTGCTACTTACTCCACCCTTGCCAAATTGTACACCACCATAGGCAAATACGATGAAGCAGAAAAAGCACTTCGCAAAGCCCGCAGAAGTTCTAAAAAAATAAAAGGTAATGCAGCGGTGGAGCAATCGCGCTCAGGTGATGAACTTGCAGAATACTATATAAAAAACGGGCAATATAATGAAGCCCAAAACCTGCTCGACAAATCACTCTACCTCAAAGAAAAAAGATTTGGCAGCACCAACAAAGAACTGATAGTGACCCTAAACCAAATGGCACAACTGAGCATAATCAAAGGCAACTATACCCAAGCAGACAAAAGCCTGAAACGCTCAGCAGACCTTACTATTAAAATATTCAGCGAAAAATCTATCAAATACGCAGAGTACCTGCGCATAAGAGAAGACCTGTACAAAAGAATAGGTGAATACACCAAAGCAGACGATGCTGCCATGCAGATACTTGCCATACAAAAAGAAGTGCTGGGCACCAAGCACATAGACCTGGCAGCTACACTTTCAGACATAGCCCTAATAAAATTTCATGCTACCAAACAGCCAGATATTCCCATTACATTTTTGCTCAATGCCATAGACATTGTTACACAAAATATAGGTACACAAAACCCTCAATTTGCACAGTTTAATACTAATCTTGCTATAATATATATTGAAACAGGCAAGTATGGCAAAGCAGACTCACTGCTCATAGTAGCCAGCAATACTTGGTTGAAACTATTTGGCAAAAACAATATTAACATAGCAGAAAATGCTTATTTACAAGGGATTATATTATACAAAAATGCAAAATATAAAGAAGCCGAAAATCAATTTACCATCGCAAGAACCATTTATAAAAACGTATTCAATACAAAGCATCCGGGCTATGTAAAAGCTACTTCCAAACTTGCTCATACCTATTATATTAATCAAAATTATAAAAAATCTGCCAAAATGATGGATGAAATAACCAAAACCAACCTGCAATACACCCAAAAATATTTCCCATCGCTCAGTTTTAACGAAAAGAGCAAATATTGGGAAATGATGAAAAGCGATTTTGAATTTTACAATTCCGTAGCACAAAAGTTATCAAAATCTAATAGTACATATATCAATAAAATGTATGCCAATGCTGTGGCTACCAAAGCATTGCTGCTCAGTTCATCTATCAAAGTACGCGAGCGCATCATGAATAGCAAAGATGACCAACTAATAAGCAAATATAATGACTGGATAAGCAAAAAAGAATATTTGACCACCGTAATTTCGCTGAGCAACGAAACCCTTAAACAAATGGGAGTGAATATAGCCCAGCTTGAAAAAGAAATCATACAACTTGAAAAAGACCTGAGTGAAAGTTCGGAGTTGTTTGCTACTAATGCTGATAAAAAATCATATCAATGGAAAGACATAAAAAACGCCCTCAAAACTAACGAATATGCCGTAGAAATAGTACGCTTCAGGCACTTTACTAATCATTTCACAGACAGTTCTGTTTATATGGCATTTATTATTTCAAAAAACAGTGCCAAAAATCCCCAATTGGTAATATTGCCCAATGGTAAAGATATGGAAACAAAATACCTGAAATACTACCGCAACTCTACCAAACTTAAAAATGAAGAGACAAACTCATACAATCAATATTGGAAACCATTAAAAGAAAAAATAAAAGACAGTGCGCTCGTATATATGTCAGTAGATGGTGCTTACAATCAACTCAATATAGAAGGCCTTTACTCAGACAGCGGATACTATGCCATTGACAAAAACGACTTTGTGTTGGTGAGCAATACCAAAGACATAGCCATTCACAGCACCAAAGAAAAACAAACCAATGCCTCGCGCGCAGTGCTGTGTGGCAATCCTACATTTTATGTAAGTGCCCAACAAACATCAACTACATCTGCAGAGCGAGGTGCAGATATTAATATCAAAAAAGTAAAAAAATCAGAAGTGTTGGCTTCAGAGCAGCAGCGCGACTTTAGGAGCGATGAAAATATAGCCCAACTGCCCGGCACAGAAGAAGAAATAAAAAATCTTGAAAATTACCTCAGCACAAAGAAATGGATATTAAAATCCTTTAAAAATGACGCTGCAGACGAAGACTCTATCAAAAATATACGCAGCCCTAAAATTTTTCATATAGCTACCCACGGATTTTTCAAAGAAGACTACTCTCGCGATGAGCTCGAAGGACTCACAAGTTCTGAAGCTGAGTTTACTCAAAACCCACTTTTGCGCTCAGGGCTATTGCTCAAGGGAGCCGGTGATGTGTTGCGCTCCAGCTCTATATTAGACATAAACAGCGAAAAAGGAGTACTTACCGCCTACGAAGCCATGAACCTGAACCTTGACAATACTGATTTGGTAGTGCTAAGTGCTTGCGAGACAGGCTTGGGCGAGGTGCAAGTAGGCGAAGGAGTATTCGGGCTCCAGCGTGCATTCCTGGTAGCAGGCTCTAACACGGTGGTTATGAGCTTATTTAAAGTAAATGATGAAGTTACTCAAAAACTTATGACAAGATTTTATGAGCTTTGGCTCAAATCTGATGACAAGCGCAAATCATTTTCAGATGCCAAAAGAGAAATAAAAAAATTCCACCACGAGCCTGTATACTGGGCATCGTTTGTAATGACAGGATTGTAAAAAACTAAGAAAGTATGTAACTTTGACCTATGAAAATAAAAGATAAAATATACAGATACATAGACAATGCCTCGTTATTACTTACCGAAAAAGCAGGAAAAGACGAAGATTTTTATTCAGATAAAAAATATGTACAAATGGCTGGTAATACCCTGTGGAACGGTGTATTAGAAGCATTGAAACACAAATACCCCGAAATAGGCAAAGCCAAAGGCAGACCTAATATAGACAAATACATGGATGCAGTAGCCAAAGACAATAAAAAGATGCTCAAACATTTACAAACAGGCTATAACTATATGCATCTTTACATGGGGTATGACGGCGACTTAAGCTATAATACCAGTAGAACTGCACTCGAAGAAGCAAAAACAATAATTAATTGGGTATTGGAAAACAATAATAAATGATATGATAAACAGATTTACCGGTAAGTTATTTTTTATATTTATATTAACATTTATATCCTATATATACAGCTATGCCCAAACTGTAACTATTACCAACTCAGGCACAGCATTGGTATTCAATGATGCACAAGATAGCATTACACTCTCAGGTTTTTCACTGTCTGCAGGTCAAGGCCTGCAGTTGACCAAGATTGCAGGTCCATCAAGTGTCACCACTGTGACTACTACAAACCTAAAAGTATTGCTCAATCAGTCATATTTTGTCATACAAAGATTTGGTACGCCGTTCGGCTATTCATTATTGTATAATTATTCTAATAATACCTCTATAAATGGCACAGCCTATGAGCACGCCTCCAAACTTGCCACAAGACCAATAGCAGGAAGTACATGGAGCGAAATGACCAACACTACCAATACACTGCTAAACCAATACCAGGCATTTGGGCTTAGTTCAGATATGGAAATCACTGTAGGATACAAAGAATTCATTGGCAATTTATCATTTTCAGGCCTCAATGCTCCCACTGGTACCAATATACAAGTATCATATGAGGCAGGATTAATGAATGCAGGAAATATCATGAGCCTTGAGCTGTCTGACAATGCAGGCAACTTCCCTGGTACTATTCTTACCACTATTACAAGTTCTGTATCAGGTATAATAAATGCAGTGATACCTACCTCTGCTTGCGGTAGTAACTATAAAATGGTGATAAACTCATCAAATCCATCTGCAGTAAGTCCCATATCTCCGTCTGCATTTGGTACTGAAAGTATTACTATCACCTCCCCTATTACTATTATACAACAACCTGTAGCAGGTGTTACTGTATGTGGTGGTGCAGCTGCCATTTTCAATGTATCAGCCACAGGCAATGTAGCACTTTATCAATGGTATCAAAACGGTAACCCTGTAGGCACCAACACAGCTCAAATTACACTATCAGGCAATAACACCACCGTTGTGAGTAATGTATATTGCTTTTTATCTAACAGTTGCAATTCTTTGAATTCATACTATTCGGTACTCACTCCTAAAAACTTAACATTCGTCAATACCATTACTTCTTTTGCAATTGCCCCTACGCAAACTACTAAACTATCGCTCACCGTAGCAGGCGACGCAGTGGCAAGCTATCAATGGGTGAGAAACGGAGTAGCACTGGCAAACGATGCTACTTTTAGTGGCGTTAATTTACCCTCTCTTTCTATTAACAATGCTTCATTGGCACTTCACAACAGTGTATTTAGGCTAATAGCCACAAGCAGCTGCCAAGCTGTTACTTCATCGGGTGCGGTATTGTCTGTGATTTCGGGTTTTCCCATTATAAACAGTTTTTCAAACCTTACCTCATCATTTGTAGCACCTAATTTAGCCTATGGAGGTTGCTTTGGTGCACCTGCAGATGATATTGAAATAGTAGGAAACAACTTTAACCCCGCTGCTACCAATGTTTCTGTAAATGGTATCAAAGTAAATACAAGTTCCATATCTGCTACAAACATTACTTTTACCATGCCAGAATACACCACAGGAGGCAGTAATTTATCAGGCTTCATTACCGTATCTACCCCGGGAGGCAGCATGTCCTATTTTACAACCCCTGTCAAAGCATATAATTGCCCGTCAGGGTCCGGCAACTTCAATATTGGCAGAGGAGCAACCTTGCGAATAACCGGCGGCGATATGTATAATGTAGATGTAGTATCCTTTGATGGAGTTGGTGCTCTTCCTTTCACAGTAGCAAGCGACCAAAAATCTATTATAGTACACATACCGGCTGCTACTCCCCTACTCACAGGCTTGATAAAATTAATAGAAGACAATGCGGTGTATGACCTCAATGCCTCACCATTCAGCATAGTAGATGCTCCTACTATATCATCTGTAACGCAAAATACCAACCTGCCGGGTGCTAATGCAGTGATAAATGGCAGCAACTTTGCCGTGCCAAGCACCGTAAATGTGGTATTTTTTGGGAATAATAAATCTATACCTTTCAATGGCGGTTCTGGTTCAAGTTTTACGGTCAGTGTACCCTCAGGATTTGTAAATGATGAAATCATGGTTTTTAACTCTAATACAGGATTATACTCAAAAGCATTTACTTGGCTCAAACAAACTCCTGTATATGCCACCCCTGTGAAAACAGCCTCAGGTAGCTATTTTACAGAAACTAACCCACCTTTCAGCACCCAATCGCAGGGACTTGCTGTGGCAGATTTTAACATCGACGGAAAAAATGATATGGCCATTGGTGTGCCCTCAGAGTTGGCACTTAAAGTATTTCGCAATACACACACTGCCACCACTGTAGGCACCTCTTTTGTATTAGATTATAATAACAATACACTTATAGACGGTTTATATCAACTGCAAACCGCAGACTTTGATACTGATGGCAAGATAGATATTGTAGGTATTGTAAATAATGATGGTAACAATAACTCTGTATTTTACTATTACAGAAATGTGAGTACTATAGGTGGTGCCATTGATTTTGAAATATCGTCCCCCAACATATATTCCCCCACCGAAAGTTTTACATTTAACCGCATACTCTCTGCCAATGACTTTGACCTAGACGGCAAACCTGACTTGGCATTTTTGGTAAAACCAAATCCATTTACAGAAGAGATACATATTGCCAGAAATATAAGCAACTCTGGATTGCTGGATGCTACCTCGTTTACAAATCCTATATTTATATGGCAAATGCCACAACCATATACTAACATCACCTCTATTGAGTCCAAAGACCTAAATAATGATGGCAAACCGGACCTGATAATAGGGGAAGAAAACTCCGGACAAACCAGATATTTGGTGCTAAGAAATCAATCTTCCAAAGGCATTATCAATACCTCTTCATTTGCACCTCCTATCACAGTGCATACTGAGCAGGGTACTTCCTATTGGCCTACCTACGGCGACCTTGATGGTGACGGTTTGGCAGATATGGCGGTAGCTTCGTTCAACAACAATTCTATTAAAGTACTAAAAAACACATCATTTGGTGCTACCATTACATTCTCATCTAATATCATTACCTATTCTGCTGGTACATTACCTGCGCACGGTGCCATACTTCCTGTCATAGCTCCTGTGAGCGAAGCCTCACCAAACCCTGAGATATTGTATATGTATTCAGATGGTTCGTCATCATTCAATATAGGCATTCTGAATAATGTAAGTACCTCTGTTGGTATTGACCAAAATACATTTGCGCCTGCCACTGCAATGACTATAACGGGCAGCATAGGAAGCAACTTGAATGAGTTTATGGTGTATGATATGAATAATGATTTTCAGCCCGAAATCATTTACACCCTAAACGATGGCATATATATATTTGAAAACAACAATTGCCTCATATACCCACACACTATAACTTCTATACCCACAAACAAAACTGTGAATGAAAGTGCAGGAGTAATAAACCTGAACGCAAGTGCATTTAGTACGGTAGGCAATACTTACCAATGGCAAAAGTCAAACGACAATATTATATTTTCTAATATAATAAATGGTGGAGCATACTCAGGGGCTAATACGCTCAACCTATCTATCACAAATCCAGACTTATCCTTATCAGGTACTTATTTCAGGCTTATAGTAAGTTCGGCTTGTACTCCTGTCACAGTCACATCATTAGGGGCTATATCAGTAGTGGGTGTGTGTCCTGCCATTAATATTATACAAAATCCGGTAACCAATGCCCCTGTGTGCCCTATAGTAGGTACTGCAATATTTAATGGGTCCATTACAGGGCGAAACATTGTGTATCAATGGCAAGAGTTTGCAGGTACTTGGCAGAATGTGACCACATTAGGCGGTATATATTCGGGTATTAATACTCCTTCGCTCACTGTTACCTCTATGCCTGCTTCGTTTAACGGACGCAACCTCAGACTTATAGGAACTGACCTGTGCAGCCTCTCCGGTGCTACCAATGGCTTGGCAGCCATACAGTTAGGCAATACATTATCGGGTGTGGGTACTGCATTTTCGGTAGGTTCATCTACTACTTGCGGTGCCAATATATTATTTTCTACCTCTGCCACAGGGCTTGGACTCACCTACCAGTGGCAAGAGTTTAACGGTTCGTCATGGACTAATGTAATAAATAACGCCACATACACAGGCTCAAACACCAGTACTTTAACTATCATTAGCCCAAATTTTGGACTAAATAATTTCCAATATCGTGCCATAATAAATGATGCTTGCGGGGCTAGTGGCACAACTGCCGGGACTACCCTTACTCGGGTAATACCTCCAAATATTAACTTCTCACCCCAAAGCCCTGTAATGAATGAAAACGCAGGTGTAGTTACCATTACATCTACCGTTACAGGCACCTATTCTTCGGTACATTGGCAAACATTTAGTGGCACTTGGGTAAATATTACCCCCTCACCCACATTTCCTGAGGTTACTACTACTTCACTTATTATCTCTGCACCTGGCATATCATTAGACCAATCAATATACAGACTGTTTGTCACGGCAGCTATTTGTGGCAACTTTTCATCGGGTACCATTGCTACGCTTTCTGTGTCAGGATGTGGCACACCAAATATTATTTCAGAACCGTTATCAGCTAATGTATGTACCAATACCAACAGTACAGCACTATTTGGTGTGGTAGCCTCAGGGGTAGGACAATCAGCTCAGTGGCAAGAGTTTAACGGGAGTTGGGCAAACATTACCAATACAGGCATATACTCAGGTGCTAATACTTTTGGACTTACTATCAGCGGATTACTCACCACATTGGCAGGACGCAACTACAGGGCAATTATTACAGATGCATGTAATAATGTACTTACTACCAACGGTTTAGCATCTATTTCAAGCAATACATCATTATCAGGCATCAATACACCCTTACCTGTTTCTTCATCTACGGTGTGCTCGGGAGTGAACGGCTCTTTTTATGTTACATCATCAGGAGTATCATTGGCATTTGCCTGGCAAGAGTCGCCTGATGGTATATTATGGACTACCCTCATTAATAATGCTACCTATACCGGAGTAAATACCAATACATTATTAATCAATACATTAAACCCAATATTATCAAGCTATCACTACCGCAGCATCATGACAGACGGTTGTGGATACGGCATTACCACCAATGGGGTAAATTTATATATCGAAAGTTCGCCTACCTTTAGCTTTGCACCACAAAGTGTCACACTTAATGAGAATACCGGCAGCACTACATTTACAGGTACTGTGAGTGGAAGTTTTACAAATATCAATTGGCAATATTTTGACGGAATAATATGGAATAATCTTGTACAAAATGCTATATATCAAAACGTTACTTCTACTTCTCTTATTATCACTGCACCGCCCATTTCAGAAAATAATTATCAGTACCGAATTTCAGTAAACACTCCCTTTTGTGGCAATGTAAACTCTACCACCATAGGTACACTATCTGTAAGTGGCTGTGGTACACCATCCATAATAAATGAGCCCGCAGCAGTAAATATATGTGCCAATGCAGCTACACCTATTTTATTTTCAGTAAATGCATCAGGCGTGGGGCTTAATTATCAATGGCAACAAAACTCAAGCACATGGCAAAACATTACCAATACAGGTGTGTATGCAGGAAGCAATACTGCCTCACTTACTATAAGCGGTGGTGCAGGTACATTAGTGGGGTCATCTTTTAGAGTAATAATTACTGACGGCTGTAGCAATACACTCACTACCAATGGATTGGCAGCTATTAATGTAATATCTACCATGACAGGATTTACAGATTTATCATTTATTTCCAATAATACCATTTGCGGTGGCAATGCTGCCATCATATCATCTACAGCCACAGGCACAGGGCTCAATTATCAATGGCAATTGTTTGATGGGTTAGGTTGGGTAAATGTGACTAACAACGCTACATTTTTAGGTGTAAATAATAATGTATTAACAATAAATACGAACTTTAGCCTTAATAATACACAATATAGGGTAACTATAACTGATGCTTGCGCTTACAATGTAACATCAAATGGAGTAAATTTATTGGTAACCAACCCCTTATCAGGTTCTATTTCTACTACTAATAATACTGTAGAAGAAGGGACCGGCACCATCATCATTACCTCTACCATAGTTGGCAATCCTGCAAGTTACCAATGGCAAGAGTTTAATACTAATTGGAATAATTTGACAGACACACCTCCTTATTCTGGAGTAAATACCTCTTTATTAACTATTTCATCACCCAATTTTTCATTAAATGGCAGATTATACAGGTTAGTTGCCAGCGATACATATTGTGGAAATATCATATTGCCAAATACAGTCACCATCAATGTAACTGCATCCCCAAACTGTAACCCACCTACCCTATCATTGCAACCTGTAAATATATCCGGCATCTGTGAATTGGCCGGTAACCATACGTTTACAGGCAATGCTACAGGTGCTAATGTGGTGTACTTATGGCAGCAAAAGATTGGCAGTGTGTGGACAGATATGAACACAACTTCACAATTTGTAAATGTGAGCACCCCATCATTGGTAGTAGTAGCACCTCCATACAGCATCAGCGGCATACTATTTAGATTAAAGGTTAGTTTCAGCACTTGCAGCAATAAATATACCTATTCAGACTCTGTGAGCCTATCTGTTTTCAAATCCATACCTGATATATTAACCTCGCCTGCCAATATATTATTATGTCAAAATGCAGGTACAGGATTATTTAGCGCATCAATATTAGGGCAAGGACTGAGCTATCAATGGGAAATGCAAAGTAGCAATGTATGGCAAAATATAGAGGAAAACAGCACGTTTGCAGGGGTAAATAATGATACGTTGAGAGTGATAAATCCTAATATTGAATTGAACAACCATAAAATAAGACTAAGAGTGACGGGCACTTGCTCAGCTGATATAGCCTATACAGATGGCAATGCCACATTGCAAGTATATGGCCGACCTTTGCTCACGCCTACTATTTCACAAACATGCGACCTCAATAGTTCATTCCTTACCTCATCAGCAAATGCTGTGTATCAAAGATATAATTGGACTTACAACAACACACAACTATCCGGCGAAACAGCCACAGGTCTTAACTTGCTATTGCCGGGTGCATACACAGTGTATGTAAATGGATTAAGACAATGTGCCTCTGCCTCATACACTTATACACCATCATCTACTGTAGCAAGACCTTCTATTACAGGTTTTGGTACCCCTGACGATACCCTCCTCATAAGCTCTGATGCTGCATCATACCAATGGTATGTGAATAATAAATTGATAAACAAGGCAAATGCCAAAGAGCTCAAGACATACTACAACGGCAGCTACCATGCAGTAGTGAAATATGCTAACGGATGTATTTCAAAATCAGAAACTTATACTATAAGTTCAGCCAAATATCTGGACATTATGCGTGCCCAAGCATATATTACAGACAGCAGCATAACCTTTGCAGAAGATACACCCATATTGATATGGCCTAATCCCACTACAGGTACATTTGTGGTAAATTATATAGGAAATAGTGCATTGAAAGTATTAAAAATATATTCGCCGAGCGCAATATTGATACACAGCCAACCAATGGAGGGCAACTACGCAAATATACAACTATCAGACACACACAAAGGATTGTATTATATACAAATAATTGATAATGAAACTATTAAAACATCAAAAATCATAATTTATTAATATGTATCGTATAAATAATTCAGGTCAATTTTTTACCCATGTTGGCACATACATAGCACTGATATGTATAGCAATATGCTGCAAAACTCAGACCGAAAAGGTAGAATTTGACACCCAAATCGTAGCTCGAGTGATAGATGACCAAGGCAAAGGCATAAATGGAGCTACTGTAGCCTTGTATGACCAAAAAATAAAATTTGACACAGACATTAATACAGGTACACCTGCCAATGCGCTGTACTCAGCACCTACTTTTGGCGACGATACCACATTCAAAAACCTTACACCAGAAGTAAAATATTGGATAGCAGTGTTTTACAAAGATACTACCCGCATACCCAAATACAGCATAAATGTAAATAACTCCAATATTAACAATGAGTTTGCGGTGATAGTACGCAAAGGCTCCATCAACTATGTGCGTATCAAGATATTGCCTCAAGAAGGGTTGGTCACATTCTATGCCAAAACACCTGACAATCAGCGACTGCCGTTGTCGGTAACTATCAATAAAATTGCCGTAGGCAACATTACCCAAACTTATGATGTAATACCCACCTATTCATCAGCAGGTGTGGTAACATATTTGACCAAAAAAGGATTGATAAATTATAATGTAAGTTCAGCAGACTGTGCGTGGCAAGGTCAAATATCTATCACAGGGGGCAATACCCACTTTGTAGAACTCACCCCATGCGAGTCAGGCACATTGGCTTTTTGGTCAGATATTGCAGCACCGACAGAATACCCTATAGAGATAAGTTTGCCTCAACTGAATGAGACATACACCATTAATGCTCCACTTACTAATGCCACATGCAGCACTCCGGGATTACTAAAAACTAACAAGGCGGCAGGCGAATATACCTACAAAGCCACTACCAAATCAGGCAATTGTACCAAAGTAGGGGTGGCAGATGTGAGAGTAAACGAGTGTATGATTATTAAAATAGAAGGATGTAACTGATAAAAATGAAAAAAATTATATATATACTTATTATTATAAATTTTCAGCTTTTTGCTCAAAAGTTTGACTACTTGCACCTATATGCAGGTTCACGTATATTCTATGCCAATCCACTTACAGACCCACTCTCGCAGCGGCCTGAAAATATATTTGCAGGCTTTGTACCTGCCCAAGTGATAGGGGTAGGGCTATACCGCCAGCTCACAGACAGGCTCACAGCAGGTGGTAGTTTTGAAGTAGGCAACTCTATTAAAACTACCGGTAACATACAAACAGCTATATATAATATGAATATAGCTGCCCTCAATGCTCAACTCAAACTTAACATACTCAATATAGAATACTTTGCCTCGCCCTACATCATAGCAGGTGTCAGCTACTCATTCATTACCTTTGGGCATGGCGAATATATAGAAGACCTAAGAAAAAATGTATCAGATATAGGAAATAATACCGAATCAGCTTTTGTGGTAGATGAAGGCAAAATATACAGAGAAGCCAGTACAATAGCTTGGTTTGTGCCTGTATACGGAGCACATATAGGCATGGGTATTGACATAAAAGTGCGTGAAGGTTGGGGTATATTCGGGCAATATACCTATAATAACAATTTCACTTCCAATGCACCACTACTCAGAAAATCGTTTGGAGTAAAGCAAAAAGACAATACAGGCAAAGAGATACCAGATACCGAAACTATATCAGATCTCATATATCACAACATGACTGCAGGAGTGAGGATATTTTTTTAGAAATGAATGTATAAACTATTGCTTGATGTAAAAATGAATACTATTACATTAATCAGTGGCTAATAAACCTTTAAATAATTTGCATCAATATAAGCAATTTCACCTTTTTGTCTAAGTACTGCAATGCCTTCATTTTTAGCTTTAGATTCAATATCTTTGGTAACAGACATTCCACCAATACCAAGGTATATTTTATAGTCTTTGTATTCAGGAAATAAAAGTCTAAAATTTGTAACTTTTCTGTTTATTAAATCTTCAATATCTGAAGGATGTACTTTATGCTTAATTTCAATTAATGCTACACTATCGCCATTATACATGACAATATCAAATTCATCTTCAATTTCTTTCTTTCTGTTTCCAATATTTGAAGATGTATAATCAAATTTTAGGTTGCCCAATTTAAGGGTACTTTCAAGCGAATAATAGAAAAACTCTTCTGCTGTTTGACCAATGTTTACACCTATGCTCCATAATTTGGCATCAGTTCTTGCAAATTGTACTTCTGTCTTTGCCAATTGTGCATCAGTTCTATCTTGTAGCTCTTTTGCAAGTTGCATTTCTTTATCATAGTTTGCCTGACTTATAGCTACTTGTTTTAAAAAATTTCTCTTATTTCACTTAGCTCTACCATATATTCTCTTATTTATTACGAAGATATTCATATGTATTAATACATACTATAAAATGTAATCTTGATTAATATATAATCCCCTTTTTAATATTACTAATAATAATTGAGTTTTAATAATTTATATAATCTATTGTATCATCACTTATTTTTTGCATCATTCAGTCTTTTTTCCAGCCATAACAGATAGGCTGCTATACCTACCAATATCATACAAATAGTAGCTATCACTACATATATTTTGCCTTCTTTTCTGAAATTGTCTGCCATTTCCACATTTTGTGACCATGATATTTGGCAAGCTCCTAATACTATAGAGATTACTATACTAATTTTTTTGATCATATTCATTGTTTAACAATTCTATTTTTATACCTGCTTTGCAAAGCCACATGCCAAACATACACCATCCCACTATGGCGGGGTAAAATATGAGTCTCATACGGTTGTCAAGGTCATATGCATTGAATCCAGGATTACCCCCATTGCCCGGATGTAGTGAGTCTGTGAGGCGTGGCAATACAAATAACAAAGGGATAAGTATCATAAAGCATAGTATATTGTACACAGCAGATACTTTGGCACGCAAATAAATATCTGCAAAAGAGTTGCGAAGCACAAAATATGCAGCATACATCATGAGTCCTATGGCAGAAGCATTTTGCTTTGGGTCTCCACTCCAAAATGCGCCCCAAGTATATTGTGCCCAAAGCATACCTGTGACCATTCCTAATATTCCGAATAGCATTCCTACTTTGGCAGATTCATCGGCTTCAAGGTCATTTATGATATTATTTTTGCGCAAATATATGATAGAATGCACCATAGAGTAGCCTAACATGTACAGCATAGCAAACCACGTGGGCACATGAAAGTACAGGTTGCGCACTGTCTCGTTGAGTATAGGAAGCTTAGGCACATCAAACATGAGACCACCTATGAAAGAATATATAATGATGATAATTGATACTATACGCCAAGTTATACTAGCCATTGAACCCATTAATTTTTCCAAAGATAGGGAAATAATATATATACCAATGCTGCACAAAGCACATCTATGCTACATAGCAAAGTAATATTTTTGAGGCTATCGCCCAATGAAACTCCTTCAATGGCTAAATATGATATTTTGATGCCAAACAACAGCACAGGGATGAGCACAGGAAAAGCCAAAATGGCAAGTAAGCCAGCCCCGCCTGCTGCTTTGTGAGATATACTTGACAAAAATACCAATATAGTAGCAAGTCCAATATTTACCAAAATGAGGTTTGCTGCAAAAAGTGATATATTCTGAATAGGATTTTTCATAAAAAGTATGTAAAAAAACACTGAAATACCTGAAATAAATTGCAATAGTAGTGCCGAATATAATATTTTGGCTGTAATTACCTGAGCCGGACGGTGAAGTATATATTGATAGAGCAGTTTGCCTGATGTGTCTTGTGCAAAATTTTTAGCTACTGCATTGATACTGCAAAACATGACTATGAGCCATAATACGGCATTCCAAGTATAGCTGCTGATGATGCCACGCTTTACTTGAAACGATAAATAAGCAATAAATACAGCACTCAAAGAATATACCACTACCGACGCAAGCGCATTTTTACCTCTAAAGTCTGTATCAAACTCTTTTTTGACCAAAAAACAGATATTTTGAAAATGCATTTCCATTATTATCGCAAATGTAGCTGATTAAGGGTGAGTTATATATTATTTAACAAAAATTCAAATATATTTACATCAATATTATGTATATCAATAAGATATGAACAAGCTTTATCCGATATTTATAAAGGTTGACAAAATCAATATACTCATAGTAGGTGGAGGCAATGTGGGTTTGGAAAAATTAAATGCCATCATTCAAAACAATCCTGATGCTTGTATAAGCATTGTGGCACCAAATATAAAACCTGAAATAGAAGAGATGGCATCAAATCATAATTATATCATACTTATAAAACGCAAATATGAAGATAATGACTTGACATACAAACACTTGGTGATATGTGCCACAGACGATAAATATCTACATGCACATATATACAACAAATGTGTTGAAAATAATATATTGATAAATGTGGCAGACACACCTGAGCTTTGTAATGTATATCTGGGCTCTATAGTACAAAAAGGCGACTTGAAAATAGCCATTTCTACCAATGGCAAATCGCCCACATTTGCCAAAAGACTCAAAGAGGTGTTAAATGAAGTATTTATTTCGGAGGATATAAATACACTTTTAGAAAATTTATCTGCAATAAGGGATAAACTCAAAGGCAGTTTTCAAGAAAAAGTACAAAAAATGAATGAGATAACTCGTAAATTGATAGAGGAATGATGTATAATATAGAAGGTAGAATTTTTATATATATTCAGAATAAAACCTACAATTTGATATTAATCCAATAATTTAACTACATTTGCATATCTTATTATATGTCAATTGTATATTTTGAAAAACGAAAATTTACAAGCAAAATTTATAACCTTAGAAAGTAAGCTCAAAAAATTGCTGGAAGCTTATCACCTAGCCCAACAAGAGCTCAAAGAATATAAAAACGAAAACGATTTGCTCAAAAAACAAATTGATAATAAGAACTTTGAACTTAAAAATTTTCAAAATCAAGATAAAATATCTAAAATTGCAACTGTAATATCTGAAGACAAAAAGATATCCTCAGAATATAAATCAAAAATTAACGAATATATAAAAGAAGTAGAAAAAGTGCTCGCTTATATTAACAAAGTATAATACTCTTCATGGCCATACTATCAATAAAGGTAAGATTAGGAGACAGAGATTATTCTATGAAAGTAGATGAAAGTGAAGAAGAAACTTTAAGAGCAGCCGGCAGGTTATTGAACGAAAAAATAAAAAAGTTTAAAGAAGATTATCATATAGAAGACAAGCAAGACCTATTAGCAATGATAGCCTTTGACAGTATGGTAGAGCATATGAAAAAACAAAATGAAACAGAAAACGAACATGCTTTATTCGACGCTAAACTTACTTATTTAAACAACTTGATTACCAAGTCTTTAACAGATTCATAACCCAAAATTTTTCTTCATTTTTTATAGCTTAAATTTATTATAAAAATGGAAGTATTATTTTATTTCATAGTAGCCATAAGTGCCGCAAGTGCAGGTTTCATGATTAGCAACAGTATAAAAGCAAAAAAAATCCGCAAATCTGAGAAAGAATACAAAGAAAAAGCAGATTTTATAATAAAAGAGGCCGAAATGAAGGCAGAAAATATCAAGAAAGACAAGATGCATGAGGCTAAAGAGCATTTTTATAAACTCAAAGCCGAATATGAAGAAGAGGTAAACCGCAAAAAAAATATTATTTTGCAAAATGAACAAAAAGTACGCAGCCGTGAGCAGAGTTTGAGTTCACAACAATCAAACCTTGCTAAAAAAGAAAACGAGATAATACAACTTGAAGAAAACCTAAAAATACAAATTGAAAGTGCGGCTAAAAAGAAAGAAGAAATAGACGCTCTCATGCAAAGTCAGCTACACAAAATAGAAAAAATAGCCAATATGACCGCTGACCAAGCCAAAGACATGCTCATAGAATCAATCAAAGACGAAGCCCAAACCCGTGCATCGTCATACATCAAAGATATACTTGAGGAGGCAAAACTCACCGCAGTAAAGGAATCAAAAAAAATAATATTGCAAACCATACAGCGCACCGCATCAGACCATGCCGTAGAAAACTGTGTATCAGTATTCAATATAGAAAATGATGATATTAAAGGTAAAATTATTGGGCGTGAAGGAAGAAACATACGTACCCTTGAGGCTGCTACAGGTTGCGAAATCATAGTTGATGACACTCCCGATGCCATAGTAATATCAGGCTTTGACCCTGTGCGCAGAGAAGTCACTCGCCTATCGCTGCACCGCTTAGTAGCCGATGGACGTATACACCCGGCTCGCATAGAAGAGATAGTACAAAAAACATTCAAAGACATAGAAGAAGACATGGTAGAAGTAGGCGAAAAAACAATTATAGAAATGGGCATACATGGTATGCATCCTGAATTGATAAAGATAGTTGGGAGAATGAAATACCGTACATCCTATGCACAAAACCTGCTGCAACACTCCAAAGAAGTAGCACGCTTATGTGGCAATATGGCTTCAGAGCTTGGTCTTAATGCTAAAATGGCCAAGCGAGCCGGGCTATTGCACGACATAGGCAAAGCATTTCCTGAAGAAAGTGAACTACCCCACGCACTATTGGGTATGGAACTTGCCAAAAAATATAAAGAACACCCCGAGATATGCAATGCCATAGGTGCTCACCACGATGAAATAGAGATGACCTCGCTCTATTCACCCATAGTGCAATCATGCGATGCCATATCAGGAGCACGACCTGGTGCCAGGCGCGAAGTAGCAGACTCCTATATGAAGAGACTACAAAATCTTGAAACTCTGGCACTATCATTCAACGGTGTCACCAAATGCTACTGTATGCAAGCCGGCCGTGAACTGCGTATAATTGTAAACTCAGACCAAATAAATGATAATGCTGCAGGCAAACTGTCTTTTGACATTTCACAAAAAATAGAAAAAGAAATGCAATATCCCGGACAAATAAAAGTAACCGTGATACGCGAAACAAGAGCTACTCATATAGCCAAATAATATATTGAAACATTACAAGAATATTCAAGAGATAATAAGTGCGTTTGCAGATTTGCATGTATTAGTCATAGGTGATGTGATGCTGGATGCATATCATTGGGGCAAAGTAGAGCGCATATCACCCGAAGCACCTGTACCTGTAGTCAGCCTTTCAAAAAAAGAAAACAGACCCGGAGGTGCCGCAAATGTAGCCCTAAATGTGATAGCACTCGGTGCTAAGGCTACTATATGCAGTGTGATAGGGTATGATACCGAGGGCGATGAATTTATACATCTGTTGCAACATTCAGGCATATCTGCAGAAGGCATTGTGCGAAGCAGCTCAAGACCTACTACCACCAAAACCAGAATACTGTCAGGTCATCAGCAAATACTCAGAATAGACCATGAAACAGACAGCTATATATCTGATAGTGAAAATAATTTACTCTTTGAAAAAATTAAGCAATTATCACAAGGATGCCATGTAGTAATATTTGAAGACTATGACAAGGGAGTGATAAATGCAAGTTTGATACTAAAATGTATTTCATACTTTACCTCCTTGCAAATACCTGTGTGTGTAGACCCCAAAAAAAGAAATTTCATGCACTACAAGGGTGCTACACTATTCAAACCAAACTTAAAAGAACTTAAAGAAGGACTAAAAAAAGATTGGGAATCAGGTCAAGATACAGAGTTGCTCAGTGCAGTGAACGAACTTGACCAAATAATACATGCACACAAATACCTCATTACACTTTCAGAAAAAGGAGTATTGATAAAAAACAGTACCCATACCCATATCGTACCCGCTCACATACGCGAAATTGCTGATGTATCAGGTGCAGGCGATACTGTAATAAGTGTGGCTGCACTTTGTGTAGCATTAAATTTAGAAGATAAAACCATGGCAGAAATAGCCAATATAGCCGGAGGATTAGTGTGCGAGCATCTGGGTGTAGTACCCATAAATTTAGCTGAGCTCACAGAGGAGTGTGTAAGACTCGGGGTATGTACGTATTAAGTGATTATTATCAACTAATCAATATAAAATACATTATGAGCTCGATACTCATTTTATGAATAATATGGAATTTTATCCTAATATTAATCAAATATTCAAAAAAAATAACACCTATTATACATACTATTATATATATTGATTTAAAAATAAATCAATGAATATTATCTTTGCACTCAATTGATGACTGATTATTGACTTAATATTTGAATCAATATCTGAAATAATATAAAAAGTACATGGCCATAGTAGAGTTCATAATGCCCAAAATGGGCGAAAGCATATTTGAAGCTACCATACTCAAATGGCTTAAAAATGAGGGTGATAGTCTAGAAAAAGATGAATCTTTGCTGGAAATAGCTACCGACAAAGTAGATACAGAAGTACCCTCTATGCATGCAGGTATCATCACCAAAATATTGGTAAAAGAAGGGGCTATCGTAAAAATTGGAAGTCCTTTGGCGCTCATATCTACAAATACTGACTCAGATAGCACAATAACGCATCCCGAACATAATACTATTCATAATCAAGAATTTCAAATACAAGAAACTAAATCATACAAACCTGTATCTACAGTAAATACCTCTCATACAAGATTTTACTCGCCTTTGGTGCTCAATATTGCCAAAAATGAAAATATATCCATATCAGAGCTTGATGACATACTGGGCACAGGCAAAGATGAGCGTGTGACAAAAGACGACATTTTAGCATTTATTAAAACCAAAAAAACACCTGCCCCGCAGCATCAAATTACTACACAAATACCACCTAAACGTAGTACTCATAAAGAGCCCGTACAAGAAATACTGAATGCCCATACACCTACCCCTGAGGTGAGCTCGCCTGTGCTGCCCGCACCATCCATAAGCGGCGCACATGATATAGTAGAGATGGACCGTATGCGCAAAATCATAGCGCAGCGTATGATAGACTCCCGTAAAATATCTGCACATGTGACCTCATTTGTAGAAGCTGATGTGACCAATATGGTGGCATGGCGCAGCAAAATTAAGCATGACTTTATGCGTAGAGAAGGTGAGGGCATCACATTCACCCCTGTATTTATAGCTTGTATATGCAAAGCACTCAAAGACTACCCAATGATAAATACTTCTGTATCAGGCGATAATATAATTGTGAAAAAATATATTAACATAGGTATAGCAGTAGCATTGCCATCTGGCAACCTCATAGTACCTGTACTCAAAAATGCTGACAGGTATAACATTACAGGGCTCACCAAAGAGTATAACCAACTCATTAAGAAAGCAAAAGAAGGCAAACTAAGTGCTGATGATTTACAAGATGGCACCTACACCATAAGCAATGTAGGAGGCTTTGGCAATGTGATGGGAACTCCTATCATAGTGCAACCTCAGGTGGCAATCATGGCATTTGGGTCTATTAATAAAAAACCTGCTGTGATAGAAAGCGAAAAAGGAGATACCATTGGCATAAGGCACCTCATGTTTTTATCGCACTCCTACGACCATCGCATCATAGATGGTGCACTCGGAGGTATGTTTGTGCGCAAAGTGGCCGATTATCTCGAAAATTTTGATGTAAATCAAACATTTTAGGATGTTTTTATGATATAAGCTTGAATATTTTAACTACAATATTCTTGTATATTTTGATTATTATTATACATATATTATTTTCGCTGCAGATTAATAAAATATTTGATAAATTCATCTGAAAATGAGAGAGATACAGTATAGAGAAGCATTGAGAGAAGCCATGAACGAAGAGATGCGTCGCGATGCGACAGTTTTTTTGATGGGTGAGGAGGTAGCCGAGTACAACGGTGCGTACAAAGTGAGTCAGGGTATGTTAGATGAGTTTGGTCCTAAGCGAGTGATAGACACTCCCATAGCGGAGCTGGGGTTTGCAGGTATAGGCATAGGAGCAGCTATTAATGGTTTGCGCCCTGTGGTAGAGTTTATGACATTCAACTTTGCTTTGGTAGCTATAGACCAAGTGATAAACAATGCTGCCAAAATGATGAGTATGACAGGTGGTCAATTTCCATGCCCCATAGTATTCAGAGGACCTACAGGCAGTGCAGGCATGCTCAGTTCACAACATTCGCAAGCATTTGACAACTGGTTTGCCAACACACCGGGTCTCAAAGTAGTAGTACCTGCCACCCCATATGATGCCAAAGGACTACTCAAAACCAGTATACGCGACAACGATCCTATCATATTTATGGAGTCGGAAGTGATGTATGGCGACAAAGGTGAAGTGCCTGAAGAAGAGTACCTTATACACATAGGCAAAGCAGACATAAAAAAGTCAGGCAATGATGTGACCATAGTCACATTTGGCAAAATGCTCTCAAGGGTAGTAATGCCCGCTGTGGCAGAGCTCAGCAAAGATGGCATAGATGCAGAAGTGATAGACCTTCGCAGCATACGCCCCATAGACTATGAGGCAGTGGTGACCTCAGTGAAAAAAACAAATAGGCTTGTCATAGTAGAAGAGTCATGGCCACTGGGCTGCATAGCTACTGAAATAACCTACCATGTACAACGCTATGCCTTTGACTACCTTGACGCACCAATACGCAGAGTGGTATGCAAAGACCTCCCACTACCTTATGCCCCCACACTCATAGACGAAATTCTGCCTACCCCCCCCAAAGTAGTGCAGGCAGTGAAAGCTGTGATGTATAGGTAAATCAGAATTTTTATTGCTTTAGTTCATATAGGATATTATATAGAATTAAAATTTCTATTTTACAAACAATGATAAAGAAAGTAGTAATTAAAAATTTTAAGAAAATAGAATATGAAATATTTGAACTTACAGATTTTGATTTAGTAGTAGGTGCAAATAATAGTGGTAAAAGTACATTGCTACAGGCATTAGCAATATGGCAATACTGCATAGAACAATTCAAACGAAGTAAAAAAAAATCAACATTAAGTGCGCAAATAATTTTACCTGAGTTTACAGCATTGCCTCTACCTGAATTCAACTTACTTTGGAAAGATAAAGTAGAAAGAAAAAGTATAAAACATAACGGCAAAACAAAGCCAGATTATATATTAATTGAAATAGAAGTATATTGGAACTCAAATGAAGACAACAGACTGGTAGAAAAAAAACTTAATGTACAACTTAGATACCAATCGCCATTGTCAATATATGCAAATTTGGAAATAAACTTAGAAGAATTTAAATATATTACTTCCCAAATAGATTTTCCACATATAGTATATATACCACCTTTTTCAGGATTAGAGCCTGTAGAAAAATGGTTGGATGATGGCAATGTAAAACAAAATGTAGGCAAAGGGCAACCTGGCTCAGTATTACGGAATTTGTTATTTAGAGTAATAGATAAATCTGACACTATAAGTAAAACAAAATCTTGGGAGGAAATAAAATTAAAAATACAAGAATGGTTTGGAATAAACATAAAAATACCTGAGTATGAAAAAGGGCATAGTACACAGATTACCATAGATTATACTATAGGCAAAAAAGATTATGATATTATATCAGGAGGAAGTGGTTTTCATCAAACATTGACATTATTTGCTTTTTTTTATGGTTACGATGGAGTTACCACTATACTATTTGACGAACCAGATGCACATCTGCATACTAACCTTCAACGTAAAATATTGTCATATTTTAAACAAAAAAAAAATATACAATTTATCATTGCCACACATTCTGAAGAATTTATTAAAGGAGTAGATATAAGTTCTGTTATTTCCATATTATCAGGTAGGCCTAAACGTATTCAAACATCAGAATTGATAATAAAAGCCTTGAGCGATGTAGATAATATAGACGTGATAAAAACAAAAGACTCACCATATGTACTTTATCTTGAAGGTGAGGATGATGAAAGGTTGCTAAGGGCATGGGCTCAAATCCTGAATTTTCAAGAAGTTTTTAATAAATATCATATTATAAAAATGGGAGGTCCTACAAAAATAGATATGAAAAATAAAGCATCTGAACATATAAGAGCTCTTAGAGAAATTAATAAAGATGTAAAACAAGTAATATTATTTGATTATGATGAGGAAAATTCATACCACCCAGAGGCTGATAACCAAGTAGTTAAAGAATGGAAAAGAAGAAATATCGAAAACTATCTGTTAGTACCGGACGCATGGAAGCAAGCTGTATTAGATGCTTTAAACGACCCTGTTTATAACTTGTTTAATATAAAATATAGTAACGTTATAGATTCTTTTTTTATGTCTCAAGGCATACAATTAGTACCAAACTCTACATGGAAAAATATAAATACTAATATTTTGCAAGTAGTAAATGGTAAAAAAATATTGTTTGAAGATACAAATTCATTATTTCAACAATTATGTAACGATGGTATTAAGATAAATAGAGAAAGAATTGCCATAAATATGACTATAGAAAATATACACATAGATATTGTTGATTTTTTTAATCATTTAGGACAAGTACTTAATAATTAGTGTGATTTTAAGAAAAATTATCTTCATATATCTACTTTTTATTAACTTAGTATGCCTATCTCAAACTCGTGTACGCACCTACTACGACCCTGAGAAAATATTTCTCAAAGAAGATTTTTATATTGATAACAAAAAAGACAAACGGCTCCATGGCAGATATATACGCTTTCACCCCAACGGGCGCCCTGAGCTCATAGCACGATACCGCAAAGGCCTGCGCGACAGTCTTTTTCGCGAATATTGGGACAATGGCAACCTCAAACGCACTGTATTTTATATAAATGACCACAAAGAAGGACCCTTTCAGGTATTTGATGAAACAGGGGCACTTTTCCAAAAAGGCACCTTCAAAAACGACTCCATAGCCGATACCTTGTATGTATATTACGAAACAGGTATCCTAAAAACAAAGAGCTTCTTCAATCATGACCGTATCAATGGCAAAGTGATAAACTACTACCCATCTGCCAAGCTCAAGCAAGTAGCTGACTATAAAGACAATAAACCAGAAGGCCTCACTATCAACTACTATGAAGATACCCAAAAAATAAGCTCTGAAGAAAACTTTAATGATGGCAAATTGCATGGTATTTTCAAAACTTACTACCCCTCGGGGGTGTGCGAGTCTGAGGCAGCTTACAAGTCCGGGGTGAGGCATGGTGAAGCCAAATCATATTATGAAACAGGCACCATAGCCAACAAAGCATCGTATGCAAATGGTGAGCTGAATGGAAAACTAACCTCATATTTTGCCAATGGCAACCTTATGGCAGAATATGAATATGACAATGGCAAAAAGCAAGGAAACTATACCATATATTATGACAATGGCAACACAAAAGAGCAAAACGAAGTGGATAATGTGCTTCAGACCGAGCTCAAAACATTGTATTACCCCAATGGAAATATGTCTCAGATACAGCGTATTAAGGGGTACAATAGAGAAGGCACTTGGAAATATTATACATTGACAGGGCAAGACAGCATCACAGAATTTTACCAAAACGGCAAGCTATGGAGTGAGCGAATACTATTTGTAAAAGGTAAAATGTCTGTAAAACAGCTTTGGTTCAATGATTATTTGCAGGGCACTACTACGGCGTATTATTCATCAGGAAAAATAAAAAGTGAAGTAAGCTATGTAAGAAATGATGTAAGAGGTTTGTGCAGATACTACTATGAATCAGGATTGCCGGAGAGCGAAGGCAATATGGTATTTGACAAAAAAACAGGCGATTGGAACTATTATGACACCAAAGGCAGACTGTCCAAAATAGTGAAATATAGAATGGGCAAAGTAGTGAGAGAAGAAACATTAACTAAAAATAAAAGCCTGAAACCCGCCAAAATACAACCTATACCTACCGTGATACAAAACAATAGTGGACAAAATAATGCCCCAAAAAATAAGCAAAACTACATAGACCGCACACGCTACACCAAAGATGAGCTCAATAAGAAAATAATATATAATGAGAAACCTGCCAAAAAGAAGAAGTAAACCAGGTCACACCCTGTATGTCCAGCCGTAAGGGTCTTCTATAATGCCATATTTGATATCGTTCATATATTTTTTTACCTTTTCACCAAAGCTGTCAGCACTTGGTTTGGGTATGGCATATTCCATATCCTCATATTGTATGGCACTTATGGGCGATACTACAGCGGCTGTACCTGTACCAAAAGCCTCCTGCAAGGTTTTGTTTTTGATGCTTTGGAGCACCTCCTGCACTGATATTTTGCGCTCTTCTATTTTCATACCCCAATCTTTGGCTATGGTGAGTATGCTGTCGCGCGTCACCCCATCCAGTATGGAGGTAGAGAGTGACGGGGTCACCAATACATTGTCTATCACAAACATGATGTTGGAGGCACCTGTTTCTTCTATATATTTATGTTCTTTGCTATCTGTCCACATTATTTGTTGATAGCCACTGCTTTGGGCTATTTTGGCCGGCAGCAATGATGCAGCATAGTTGCCCCCGGTTTTAGAAAAGCCTATGCCTCCTTCGGCCGACCTTACATAGTGTGATTCTATTTTTACTTTGAGCTCGCCTGAAAAATATGCACCTACAGGGCTGCAAAATATGATAAAAAAATAATTTTCTGACGGTTTCACTCTTATGAATGCATCTGTGGCAAAAGCAAACGGGCGATAGTACAGCGAGCATCCTTCAGTAGCAGGCACCCATGCTTGGTCTATTTTGGTAAGCTCATGCAAGCCTTCCATAAACAAATCTTTGGGTATGATGGGCATACACAATCTTTCGAGTGATATATTCATTCGCTCCCAGTGCTTGTGAGGTCTGAATATGATAGTACCTTGCCCCGAGGCAGGTTTATAACCTTTGAAGCCTTCAAATACCGTTTGACCATAGTGAAATGCAGCCGTAGCAGGACTAAGAGATATATTTTGAAAAGGAACTATTCTAGGCTCTACCCAACTATTTTTAAGATAATCAAGCACATACATATGGTCTGTGTGGTACTTGCCAAAATCTAAATTATTAAAATCTACTTGGTTGAGTGTAGAGTATTTGTTTTTTTCTACTTTTATATTTACCGCTTCGGCTATCATGTATTTTATTTATTAATCTACAAAAATAATAAATTACATCAAATAATTACTACTTTTATTGCATAATTGTAATAAAAAATAAGTATAATAACGAATTAGTACAAATTTTGTATATTATAAGTAGAAATTAATGTTTTTTTCAAAAAGATAATTTCTGAATATCTTCAGGAGTGTCTATGCTAGCATTATTGGTGTTCACCATCACTACTTGTATGTCAATACCATTTTCAAGCCACCTCAATTGCTCTAGTTTTTCAGCTTTTTCTGTCACAGTTTCATTCATGTATTTTATTTGCAACAATACGTCTATCCTGTAAGCATATATACCTATATGTTTAATATAGTGGGTATCATTTTTTGTATTCTCTTCAATGTCTCTAATGTAAGGGATTGGCAACCTGCTGAAATACATAGCTTTGCCGGCAATATCTTTTACAATTTTTACTTGATTAGTGTTTTGCACAGCCTGCAAGTCATGCATATACATACCAAGAGTAGCTATTTGTGTATCAGGTTGCAATGAGTATATGAGTTGGTCTATTGCCAATGGGTCAATAAATGGTTCATCGCCTTGTATATTGACTACAAAGTCTACTTGGTCTTTGTAGTTTTCCAACACTTCTATACACCTTGATGTACCATTATTATGTGTGGTGGCAGTCATTATGGCATTTCCTCCGTTTGATACTATTTCATGGTATATCTGCTCATGGTCTGTGGCTACCAACACTTGCTTCAATCCTTTTGCTTTTTGGGCTTGCTCATATACCCATCTTATCATAGGCTTGCCATGTATCATGGCAAGTGCCTTGCCCGGAAACCGTGTACTCCCGTACCTTGAGGGTATTATTCCCAATACATTCATATACTTTTTATGATACTACAGATACTTTGACTGTATTGTTAAATACTTCTTTCACCACAATATTTGTACCATTGGCAATATATTCTCCTGATGTGTAAGCATCATATACCGCTTGCTCTATTTCTACTTTGCCACTTGGCTTAAGGTCTGTGATGCAAGTACCTTGCTTGCCTATAAGTGCTTTTATATGACTTTGGTTCATCACATCTGCATCTATTTTGGTGTCGTGCAGTGATATTTGTTTGAACTTTTTGCTTTTTAATAACTGGCGTGTACCCAATATTACCAACACAGTAGTAGCACACAATGTTATAAATGTGATGTAAATGGCACTTCCAATGCTATTGGAGTTCACCATATCAAAGTTGAGCCAGTCATTGTTGAGCATAGATAATATGAGTGCACTCACCATAAATATGATGCCCGATATGCCCGCAATACCAAAGCCGGGTATCACAAAAAACTCCAATGCAAGCAGCAATACCCCTATAATAAATATCATGATTTCCCAATTTTGCGCCAGACCATTGAGATAGTAAGGTACAAAGTATAACAATGCTGCCACTATGGCAGCAATAAGTGGAAAACCTACCCCGGGAGTTTGCAGCTCAAAATATATACCGCCGAGTATAATGAGTATGAGCACACTGCTTATCACAGGGTTTAGGAAGAAAGAAATAATTTTTTCATTCACACTCGGTTCGTATTTGTATAGGGTGGCATCTTTACAGTTGTTGAGTGCCAATATTACATGTATATTTTTAGCTTCAGCTTCGCAAAAGTTATTATTTATGGCTTCAAGTGTGGTGAATGTGAGCACTTTACCACTTTTTTTTATGATAGTATCTGTATCCACGTCGGGGTCTACCATAGCCTCTGCAAGGATTGGGTTACGCTTATTAGCCTCTGCCGTGGCACGCATCATTGAGCGCATGTAGCTTTGGTATTTTTCAGGCACTACAGCGCCCTCGCCATTCACTACGGTGGCTGCTCCCATACTTGCACCTGCAGCCATATATATACTGTCGCATGCTATAGATATGAGTGCGCCGGCCGAGGCTGCATTTTTATTGATAAATACCCACACAGGTACAGGATGGTTGAGCAATGCGGTGCGAATATGGTCAGCATCGTTTACAGCACCGCCAAAGGTATTGAGCTCCAGCAATACTATATCAGATGATTGATTTATAGCCTCTTTCAGAGCTATATCTACCAATCTTGAGGCTCGCGGGTCTATCTCTGCATCAAGTTTGAAATAAAAAATTTTGTCTGCCGCACATAATATTGATGCATATAATAATAAAATTGTAACTAATATTTTTTTCATATCATTTATATTTATTCATGACCCATATACCTGCTATTACCAAAGCCGTACCACATATTTGCCATACATCAGCTACTTCGCCCAATATATAATGCGCCAATACCATAGTTACTATTGGTCCTATGCTTGAGGTAATAGCTACATGATTGGCACCTACCAGTTTGAGCCCCTCTGTAGCCAAGTAGGTAGGTATCACAGTGGCAAATATACCAAGATATAAGCCTAATAAATATGTATTAGCAGAAAATTGAAAAATATCACTAATATTTTCCACCATCATATAATGTATGAATACCGCAGTACAAGATATGAGCATGACTATGGTGGTGAATAAGACACTTCCCATTTGTCGCAACATTTTTTCACCAAATACCAAATAAATAGCATAGGTAACGGCACAAAGCAGAATGCAGATAATGCCTGTGAGCGTTTTCGTATTGTATTTTATTACCAAATCATTTGCCACCACCAGTAGCACTCCTGCATAGCAGGTGATAAGTGCCCACCATGTAGTTTTATTTATTTTTTTGTGTAATAATATAAATGACAATATTACTGTGAAAGTAGGATATATAAACAGTATCAACCTTTCCATACCTGCTGTTACATATTGCAAGCCATAAAAGTCTAAATAGCTGGAAAGATAATACCCTAATAATGAAATGAATAGGAGAAAAACAAAATCTGCTTGGGATACTTTGACTACCTCTTTCCTTGTAGTGATATTATACAGCAGGATAACCAAATAAAATGGTGCAGCAAATGACATACGTAAGGTGAGCACTGTGATGGGCGACAAATGACTGATGTATGCAAGCTTAATGGCGATAGCTTTGGTGGAAAACAAAAACGCACTTATTAACACATAAAACAGCCCTAAATTTTTATCCGCTTTCATATATATTAATGCAATATCATATATTTGCCATAATAATATAGATGTATCACTTATTTTTTATTATTTAATATATTGAAAACCAAATAATTATTAAACACAGCCGTAGTATTGGACATCTTGTGATAAACAAAATGACAATCAAAAATTGAAGAGATATGATATTAGAAGTAGCAATTTTGAACGTAAAAAGTGGACAAGAAGAAAACTTTGAAAGAGATTTTTTTATTGCAGGACAATACATTAGTTCCATAAATGGTTATATAAAACACTCACTTAGAAAATGTTTGGAACAGAATAATAAATATATTCTACTTGTGGACTGGGAGAATTTGGAAGACCATACCATTAGCTTTAGGCATCACAATATTTAGAATGGAAAAAGCTTTTGCATCAATATTATTACCCATTTCCAACAGTAGAACACTACAAAACAATTATAGAAAATGACAATAAAAATAATAGCAAATAGGGGTTTTGACAAAAACTGAAGGGATGACTAAATTTGAACTTTAGTTCTTCGAATAAGTTTTGACAATAAATTTTATACTTCTATTGCCCTAAACTTCGCAAAGCACTAAAAGCTAAAATGTTATACTATTTCCACTCAACTATAGGCTATGTTAGAGGCTAATAATTAAGCCAACTTAATGTCTCCATTTTTGAGTTTTTTCATAAATTCTTTTTTTTCGGTCAAAGTCATGCCTTTCATTTTGGCTGAAAGTTTGTCTTTGATATCTCTAAAAAATGTCACAGTATCAAATTTTTTTTCTATTACATTATTCATCTTTTGTAAATTCAAATGGTGAGCGAATGTCAATCATTGGGTATCCCATCCTGATATTTATAGCGTTAAACATCTTGATTTTATGGTAATTAACAATGTGTTTAAAATTCCAACTAATTAAGCAATCCACCCTATGTACAGCAGATAAAGCGATATGATATGCATCGTTTTCACTGGCTTTGCCCAGTATTTTTTCAAAAATATAAGTAGATGCAAATGTTTCAACTTCATCATTTACTTCAATAAAAGTAAAACAATCTAAAGGTATTAGTTTCTGAATATCTCTAATATGCTGAGGTGCAAGTAATAACTCTGCTTCATTAATATCAGAAAAATAAACTAAAAAATCTTTATTTACAATTCTCTGAAATAGTTTTTGCGAAGGTATGTCAAATTCACTATCAAAATAGCCACCAAAAACAGAAGTGTCTATGTATATTCGCTGTTTCATGAACTATTGAATAATCACAAATTTACAATTATTTTACTCTTAAAAGAAAAATAATTGCTTTGTCGTATACATTTTGACTTTATTTTTTATGTATTTATGACCAAAATAATATATTTGTCCATAAATTTTACTTCTAAATTGTTTTAACTAATTGAAAACCAAAGAATTATTAAACACAGCCGTAGTAGTAGCGGCTTTAGGATATTTTGTAGATGTGTATGACTTGGTACTGTTTTTGGTAGTAGGCAAAAAAAGTTTGGCAGACTTAGGCATCCCTATCGAAAATTTTGAACTATTGCTCAATGTACAAATGATAGGTATGCTCATAGGAGGCATAGTATGGGGAGTCATGGGCGATAAAAACGGACGTATTTCTGTACTTTTTGGTTCTATACTTACCTATTCCTTGGCTAATATTGCTAATGCCTTTGTGCCTAACTTGGAGATGTACATTGCGTTGCGTTTCATTGCAGGTTTTGGGCTTGCTGGAGAGTTGGGCGCAGGGGTCACATTAGTATCTGAAATAATGAAAAAAGAAAACAGAGGATATGGCACTATGCTCATTGCTTCCATAGGTGTCACAGGTGCGGTAGTAGCAGGGTTGGTAGGGCAGATAGATTGGAAAGTATCATACCTGATTGGAGGTGGATTGGGTATATCGTTGCTGCTGCTGAGGATAGGGGTATTTGAGTCAGGCATGTTTAATACACTCAAACAGCAAGAGGTGAGCAGGGGCAATTTTTTTGCACTTTTCTACAAGCGAGAAACATTTCTAAGATACCTCAATTGCATCATGCTTGGGCTTCCTGTATGGTTTATCATTGGTATATTGGTAGGTCAAGCTGATAAGTTTGGCAAAGCATTGGGCATACAAGGCGATATTGTAGCAGGTTTGTGTGTCATGTTTTGCTATGCAGGGCTTGTATTCGGCGACCTTGCAAGTGGTGCATTAAGCCAAATATTGCAAAGCCGCAAAAAGGTGTTTGTGATATTTTATATACTGTGTCTTCTCAACATAGCCATATACCTAAATATCAATGGCATGGACGTGGTAATATTTTATAGCATCATATTTTTTCTCGGCTTCTCGGTAGGTTTTTGGGCTATATTTGTAACTATAGCTTCTGAGCAGTTTGGCACCAATGTAAGAGCCACTGTCACTACCACAGTACCCAATTTTGTGAGAGGCTCATTGGTACCTATTACAATAGTATTCAAATTTATAGTATCCTACATGGGGCTCATACAAGGTACTGCTATCACAGCAGTGATAATTTTTGCCATATGTTTTGCCTCATTGTGGTTTACCAAAGAGACATTTGGTAAAGATTTGGATTACTTTGAATATATATGATACTGCTCCATATCAATCAAAGCCTTCTGAGAAAAACTCATGTACACTGAGTTTGTGCACGCTTATGATTTTGAGCAAACTAACGTATGTGATGTTTGTACCTTTTTCATAACGAGCATATTGTGCACGTGGAATATTGCTTTCATATGCAAATATTTCTTGACTTTGGTATCCGGCTTTGAGCCTGAGGTTTCTGATTCTGTTGCCCAATTTGGTCAGCTGCTCACTGTTTACCATGTCTTTGGGTTTTCTTTTACCTTTTACTATCATAATGGGATATTGTAATTGTAGTTTTGCTTACTGCAATATAACAATTACTATTTAAAAAGGTTTATACCATGTAATATAATATAAGTTATTAATTATTTATAGTCTATTTATAAATTTATTATATGGCTTTTAATATGTTTGCAAAGTTCACAGCGTTATTCACGGTATGGTGTACATCACTGATATTTATACGATTTTGGCTACAATCATCTCTATATCGGATAGTTACTGTATGGTCTTCCAGTGTTTGGTGATCTACTGTTATGCAAAACGGGGTTCCTATCAGGTCTTGGCGGGTATATCGTTTGCCAATGGAGTCGCGCTCTTCATATATAATATTGAAATCGTATTTTAACATATTTACCAATTCTTTGGCTTTCTCGGGGAGCCCATCTTTTTTTACCAACGGGAATACAGCTGCTTTTACAGGTGCCAGTGCAGGATGCAGCTTAAGATAAGTTCTTTCTTTTTTGTTTTCACCTTCGCCCACTATTTCTTCTGTGTATGCCTCACACAGCACCGCCAAAAATGTACGGTCGGCACCTACAGATGTCTCTACTACATAGGGTACATAGTTTTGGTTAATGTCATTATCAAAGTATTGCAGCTTTTTGCCTGATAGTTTTTGATGGTTGCCCAAGTCAAAGTCTGTACGGCTGTGTATGCCTTCTATTTCTTTGAAACCAAATGGGAAATAATATTCTATATCCACCGCTGCATTGGCATAGTGTGCCAGCTTTTCATGATCATGATACCTGAGTTTGTCTTGAGGAAGACCAATAGCCTTGTGCCAGTTCATGCGAAGTGTTTTCCACTTGGCATACCACTCAAGTTCAGTGCCCGGTCTTATAAAAAACTGCATCTCCATCTGCTCAAACTCTCTCATGCGGAATATAAACTGGCGTGCTACTATCTCGTTTCTAAATGCTTTGCCTATTTGGGCTATACCAAAAGGCACTTTCATACGTGCTGTTTTTTGTACATTTAGAAAATTTACAAATATACCTTGCGCAGTTTCAGGGCGCAGGTATATAGTATCAGACTCATCTGCTACTGAGCCTACTTTGGTAGAAAACATAAGATTAAACTGTCGTACATCAGTCCAGTTTACAGTGCCTGATACAGGGCAAACTATTTTTTCTGATATTATTAAATCTTTCAGACCTGCAAGGTCGTCTTTATTGAGTAATTGCTGCATTTTTTGCAATATAGCTTCTGACAATTTGTGTTCGCCGGCTTGCATCAAGGCATCAGCTCTGGCCTCTATCAAGTGATCTACTCGGTAGCGTTTTTTGCTGTCTTTATTGTCTATCATAGGGTCGTTGAAGCCATCTATATGACCGGATGCTTTCCATGTGAGTGGATGCATAAATATGGCAGCATCTATCCCTACAATGTCATCATGGAAGCAAGTCATAGTTTTCCACCAAGCTTGTTTTATATTATTTTTGAGCTCTACGCCAAACTGACCATAGTCATACACAGCAGCCAAGCCATCATATATCTCTGATGAAGGAAATACAAAACCATATTCTTTGGCATGTGATATGATATTTTTGAATAAATTTTCATTGGGCAACTCTTGTAAAGGCATAAGGTTATTTATTTTTTTATGCAAATATGCTAAAATATGAAGTAAATTATATAAGAAATGTTGCATAAACCATAGAAATCGACTGCAAACAATTATTTGATAACTTTTTGAAAGTAGTCAAATATTATAATTCAAATATTTTACCGGATATTCATATATATTCGCACACTATGGCATGGGTACTGTACAATGATAATTATAGAAAAAATGATGACGTACATCTGAGTATTCATGAGCGAATATGCAGGTATGGCGATGGGCTTTTTGAAACCATGATGTGTGATAATGACACTATTAAATACTATGACTATCACTGGCAGCGGTTGCACGAAGGTATGGTATATTTTGGTTTTAAGCCTAATGCATCATTTACACAAAATAATGTATATGAAAAGGTGATGCAACTCATAGCCAAAAACACCCTGCAAGGCATAAAAACCAAAATCAGGCTGCGCGTGTGGCGCAATGGCGAGGGGCTTTACTCCCCATTGGAAAACTCTATAAGCTACCTTATAGAATGTGTACCCTGTACCATTCCCAAATCTATGATAAATATAGGGGTGTCGCAATGTGTGCAACTGGCTCATACCCCATATTCTAAATACAAAACATGCAATAGCTTACCTTATATAGCTGCTGCTGTCGAAAAAAGTAATCGTAACCTTGATGACCTTATAATAACTGACAATCAAGGAAATATAAGTGAGGCTATTGCCTCAAATATATTTTGGGTAAAAGATGGCATGGTATTCACCCCTTCGTTGCAGGCAGGATGTATAGCAGGTGTGATGCGAAGAGCTGTGACAGAAAGATTAAAAAGCAGCCATATCATTGTGCTTGAGCAAATGACAAATATTGAAGTACTGTATGGTGCAGAGATAGTATTTTTGACCAATATTTCGGGCATTTCGTATGTGGCCATGTTAGACCATACTCGCTACAACATCAATCTTATAATACCATATGAAAATATATTGATGAATATTTGACTGTTATATACCTCATTATTTGCATCTTATAACACATATTGTAGCAGATTTGTGCTTGTTGCAATATTATTAAACTAATATTAACATAATTTTAACAATTATTTAACATTACATTACCTTACATCTGTTTAATTCGATTTTTAATATTATGAATAGAGAATATCATAAATGGCATAGCCCAAGTCTAAACAGAGAGATGGAACTTTTGATTTTTGGTCATGCAGGAGCAAGAGTATTGGTATTCCCTACCCGCTCAGGCAGATTTTTTGATTATGAAAACTGGGGCATGGTAGATACCCTCAAAAGCAGTATTGAGCAAGGTCATATACAGCTATATTGTGTAGACAGCATAGATGGTGAAAGTTTTTATTGCTATTGGCGGTCTCCGGCCTCACGCATGAAGTGGCACAACCTCTACGAAAGATACATCATAGACGAAGTAATACCACTCACGAGGGTAAAAAATAATAATATAGTAATGATAGCACATGGCTGCAGCATGGGTGCCTATCATGCTATGACACTGGCATTCAGACATCCACAACACTTTGGCAAAGTGGTAGCACTCAGCGGCAGATATGACCTTACTAAGCCTATGGGCACATTCAGAGACCTGCTTGACGGTTATTATAACGATGATGTATATTACCACATGCCCAGCCACTTTGTACCAAAAATGCAAGATGATGTGCTACTAAGCCAGCTAAAACGTATGGAAATAATCATTGCCGTAGGCAAAACAGATGCCTTCAAAGACAATAACGTAGAGTATAGTGATGTGCTTGTGCAAAAAAATATCCCTCACAAGTTTGATATATGGGACGAAGAAGCACATCATCCCAAATATTGGAAGCAAATGATAAAGATGTATTTATAAATATTTTTGAGCATCATTAATATGTATTCTGCCATGCAAGTTGCGCCTCAGTGCACTACTGCAACCCATCAATAAACATAATATGAAGATTGTTGTACAAATGCTGATATATGATTTCATATAAAGTGATTGTAATATTGTGTAATACATATAATAATTATAAATTGACAAAAAATATTAAGATAATTTTTTGTAAAATGGCTTATCAATTTGGTTTTTGTAATACAACATAATAATGATTACACTCACAGCAGAAAACGCTATTACATACCAAGGCATATCTTTGGAGGTCTCTATATCCATCTTAAGCTTATCTTGATTTTTGAGGTGTATAAGGTAAAGTGTAAAGCCATTGTTTACAAAATGTGCAAATATGGGAGGTATAAGATTTTGTGACCACAGATACAGGTACCCAAACATGGCCCCCAAGAGCATACGTGGAACAAATCCATAAAATTGCATGTGAATAGCACTGAATATGATTGCGGTGAGCCATATAGCTGAGTGCCTACGCTGCATGCTGTTGACCAGGCACGTTAATATCACCCCTCTGAATACCAACTCCTCACCTATGGCGGGTATGAGTGCTATCACTATCAACCCTATGCCAAATTGGGCATTGCCATCAAAATTGGTCAAAAACTCAGTAAGTACTTTTAATTGCTCTTCTTTGTCCTGTGCCCAAGACTCAAATACCTGCATCCACTCGGGCAGGTTCATGGTCATATTTACATCTGCTATCCAAGCATTGAGCGGCATTGATACTACTACCAACAATCCGGCACTGAATATAAAAATTTCATTGGGGATATTTTTGAAAATAGGTACCACTATAGTTTTGTATTGATGGATAAATAATGCAGGCACTAGTATCATGGCAAAAAATGATGTGAAGCCCTGGGCAAATAATAAAATTGGCTGTGCATTGGGATACGCCGTAGGATTGTCCATGATAGTGCCAAGTTGCCATACTTCATTGCCCATAAATGGGTATAAAATTATCAATAGTAAAAACTGCGCAATAAACAGTGAAGCTGCAAAATATAGTAAGAATAGCAACAGCAAAACTCTATGACTGTGTGTATTTATCATTCGGCAAAATTATTTTTATTGTACTTATCTATACTATGCATGATACCATTAGTGATAATAAAGAAAATTTCTGTAATAATAACATACAATAATTTGGAATTAACCTGATATACAATCAATATCCCTTGAGCCTTGCTGCCATAAGTATGCCTACTTGGCTCATACTATCAGTAATGCTACTGTCGAGCACCATTTGCAGTGCATCTTTGAGATGTACTTTTTTGATATGTATAACCTCAGTATCATCAAATTGGGTATCGCCCGGGGTAAGGTCTTCGGCCATATACAGGTATCCATATTCATCGCACACAGAGTTGGAAGTATGTATTTTGCAAAGATATGTCCACTTAGCAGCGGTATATCCTGTTTCTTCTTTCAGTTCGCGCTTGGCACCCTCAAAATAATCTTGCCCCATGGGCACACCACCTTCAGGTATTTCCCAAGTGAACAATGCTGTGGGGTATCTGTATTGTCCTACAAGATAGGTATATCCTTCACTATCAATAGGTACTATTCCTGTAGCAATATTTTTGAAACTTACCACTCCATATATACCCGGCTCGCCATTGGGTTTGTGCACTTGGTGCTCGCACACATGTATCCATGGGTTGTCATATTTGTCTTGTTTGGATAGGGTTTTCCAAGGATTAGTTTCATTGATATTATTCATAGAATATTAAATTAATACATTTTTGCAAAGGTATTTACAAATGCATTTATTAATCAATATTATTTTTATGAAACATCCGATAAATTTTTTGATATATGAATTTTGAGGCATTTACAATAATAATCTAAAAAATGTGGTGTTATTGTATATTTTATTAAGAAAATGCTTCTTGTTTAGTTGTTAGAGTAGGTTAATAATTATTTTGTATTTTACTCCTTTAGCTATTACTATATAATATAAAAAATATCATTATTTGGGTAATATGATGGTGACTGTGGTACCCCTGTTCACCTCCGAAATCACAAATATTTCACCGTTTATTTTTGCCAATGTTTCTTTGAGTATGTACATGCCGAGCCCTGCGCTGTCATTGCCAAATATATTTTCACCTCTGAAATACATGTCAAATACTTTTTCAAGTACTTTTTGCTCCATGCCTATGCCATTGTCTGCAAAGTGTATTTTATATCTGTTGTTGTCATAATCTTCTACTGATATATGCAAATATGATTCTTCGAGTGAATTTTTTTTGCGAAATTTTATGGAATTACTGATAATGTTGTCTATTACAATTTTAAGTCGTGCGTAGTCTGAAGTAATAGTGATGGCTTTGTCAAAATTGAACTCTACACGTATTTTATAATCGTTGAAGAAGTTTTTTATCATTTGTACTTCTTTGTAAAGCAAATCATACAGTATTATTTTTTCCTGCTGTATCACTTCGCGCTTATTGGTAAGGTAGTCGGTAAGGTGGTTTATGTATCCGTCCAGTGCTTTGATGGTGCGCTCAATTTTATTGGCAGTATCTTCATAGGTTTTCAAATCTCTGTTATACATAGCCAGATATAGAAGCCCCATGATGGTTTTTACAGGTGAGCGAAGCTCATGCGAGGTGTGATAGAGAAAGTTATCCAACTCATAGTTAGTTAGTTCAAGTTCTTTTCGTGTTTTTTTGCGGTTGGTAATGTCCATAGAAATGCCCATGATTTGGCGGTCGCCGGTATAGTTTGCAAAAGGTATTTTAAGACTGAACAGAATGACTTTGTCCCCATTTTTTTTTGTAAAATTCAAGTCGGGTATTTCTACATCTTCTTCTTTTATAAGTACTATCTCATCTGTATCTTTTACCATTTTGGCTTCTTCAGGTACTGTGATGAGTACATCGTCTGTATTGCCAATGATCCTTTTTTTGGTGGTATCGTTGAGAATACAAAATGCTTTATTGACATAGGTATATATTCTGTCTTTGTTTTTGATATATACAGGGTGAGGTACAAAGTCGAACAGTGATTTTAATATTTTGTTTTCATCTTGGTAGCGTACTATGGTTTCAGGATATGTTTTGGTAATGTTTTTGAGATATAATGTGTATTCGTTTGACTTATCTTCATCAAAGTGCACACAGATAGTATTGAGGTGCTCACCTTTGGCATTGGTAAATCGCAGTTCAAAAGTTTCGTCCCATTGCAGCTTTTTCTTGAAAAGGAAAATTTTGAGTGTACGTGCATCGCTTTCAGACAAAAATTTTGATATGTTTTGGTAAGTGATGTCTTGGTCTATGTCAGGCGACAAAAATTGGTTGAGCACAGGACTTACCTCAAAAATAGCACCCTCATAGCTTATGGTGATGGTAAGAAGTACCTTACCAAGCTCTGAAACATTATTTTTATCTAAATATTCTTCTATCGCGGGCTGCATGTTTGAAACATTGAAGCAATTTACACAAATAAATATCTGACTACGAGAGTTAAAGATTAAATTTATGTTAAGAAATTGTTAACTAACTCAAAAAAAATATCTATTTATATATAGTCATATATTTATTACATTTTTATTGAAATATAGTAAATGATGAACCAAAAAAATATTTACATAAACATAATGATTTCTTAGCATTGCTTTAATGATTAGGTAACATAGCTTATGAATATTTGACAAAATAAAATTTGCCATGAAAAAAAATATGCTATTCGTTACCCTGCTGTTGTTATATATATCAGTACCTGTATGCGCGACAAAGCTTTATCCTGCTACCACATCAAATGACACCCTCAAGGTAGAAAACAACGACCTTTTTAATATGTCGCTGGAGGATATTATGAATATGAAAGTGAGCACTACCTCGCGCACAGAGGTGCAAAACTCCAATGATGCACCAGCTACCATACGTGTGATATCAGCTGATATGATATACAAAAGAGGGTATATATCGCTGCTGGATGTGGTAAGAGACTTGCCCGAGTTTAAGGTAGATTTTGGGGTAGATCCTCGCTGGATGAACGATATCACACTTAGGGGCATCAGAGGTATGGATAAGTTTGTGATACTGATGGATGGGGTGCGAATATCATCGCCTACTAATGATATCATAGCAGTGATGGAAAACTACCCTGTGCACATGGCCAAGCAGGTAGAGGTAGTGTATGGCCCTGCTTCGGCACTCTATGGTGCTGATGCTTTTGCAGGTGTAATAAATATAATTACCAAAAAAAGTATGGCTGTAGAAAATAAAGAATTATCTGTAAACGGTATGTTACGTGCAGGCATGTACAATACATATATAGGTAATATACATATATCACAAAAAATAAATGATAAGGTAGAAATAAATGCAGGCGGGCAGTATTTTTTTGACAAACAACCACCTATGGAAAATTTTTATAAAGAAGAATGGGGCAAAACAGACTCTATACTTAAATCAGGAACATTTCCTACCATATTTGGTCCTATGAAACCTATAGCTACTATAGACCCTACCAAAAGTAATGACCTCAAAGCACATGCAGCCTATATCAATATATATATAAAAAATTTTAAAATATCATATTTTCGCAATCATGGCAGGTTGCCATCTACGCAAGCCAACTCACCTGCCAACAGTGTGTATAATGATGCCTCATTTTTTGGACACTACATCAATAACGTAAATATCAGTTACTCAAAAAATGTGGGCGGTAAGCTTGGGCTGAGTTCATTCTTGATATTTAACAGGTATGATTTAGACTCCAAATCAAACTTTAGAAATACATATACCAATATGGAACCAGCCTATCTGTATGCATACGGGTGGATGGGCAAAGCTGAGCAACTGGCTTCATACAAAATATCAAGTAAATTTGATATCACTGCAGGTGCTACCTACGAATATTATACCTCGGTACCTAGAAGTAATAATCTACAATTTCCGCTCACAGGCGATGTGCAAGCTGGCATATTGGTAAATAGCATAGATCCTATACAATCATCAAATGGTATAGCTGTAGATTTGACCAAAATAAGCTACCAAAATATTGGAGTATTGGCACAGCTGGTGATAAAACCTTTACCCAACCTCATGATAACTGCCGGTGTGCGCAATGATATGTATATCTATGCCAAGCCTGAGGATAAATACATTAGCAATGCCTCTTCACGCACATTGAACACACTCAATCCACGATTGGGTATAGTATTCAACCCATCTAAAATACTCACGCTCAAGGCTATGGGAGGTAGTGCATTTTTGGCACCTTCGCCCCAAAACATGTTTGACCGCTATGGCACTTTTAATTTTAATAACTCAGGCACAAGCTTGCCACCTGTGTACTCCTTCTTTTTTCAGCTTCCCAATGCCAATCTCAAACCTCAAAAGCTATATACCTTAGAGTTTACTGCCAGAGTGCGCCCTACACCCAATGTGTCAATAGGCGTTACACCGTTTTATACGCATATAGTAGACTTGATAAGCCCAGTGTCAGACACCAATCGTATAAAAACAATATATCCTGACAAAACTTATGCCGGCTACCCCATTATAGGAGGCATACAAATCAATGATAACTTGGGTACCCAAAATGTATACGGACTCACATTTGATACTGATTTTTTGATTAATATTAGTAACATTATAAACTTAGTACCCTATTTCAACATTTCAATCATAGATGGCACCATAGACATAGATGATAACGGACCACAGCAAGCACGCAACTTAAGTGGCGTGAGCCCTTTCAGCTCCAAAATTGGTGTCACAGCCAATATTTCAAAATTAAGTATCTCTCTAAATACCTCAATATATGGCAAGCAACGTACATTTGGAGTAGGCTCAGTACAAAACAATGACCCATTAAAGTATCAGGAGCTTGATGGATTTGTATTGGTTAATGCCCTTGCAAATTATAGATTGCATAAGTATCTGTCTGTATTTGTACAAGGTAGCAATATATTAGACCAAAGATACAGGAATGTAAATATAGGTGCTGCTCCACAGTCGTCCGGAGCCGGATCGGCAGCGGTAGAGTTTGCCACAGGCATGCCACAGTACCCTATCAGGCTGCAAGCAGGGGTAGTATATAATGTAAAATAACATCTACTGCTTCACCTGCAATAGTATCCCTATCCTCAGCGATGTATCAAAAAGTACAATTTTGGCATTACCATTGCGCTCTATGTGCAAATACGCCTTGTTTAGTTCATCAGTGATATCTTCTATGTTGCCGGCGTGTATATAAGGAGCAAATTTTTGTACAAACTGTGTGTTACTTTCAGTATCTGAGTATAGATTGGTATTGCCAGTATTTACCAAAAATGCATTTCGCACAACATCTAAGCCATAGAGAATGATATTTTTTTGATTTTCTCTTCCTTTTTTGGCCAATTCTTCTACTACTTGCAAAATTTCTGCGGTGTTTCGCACTTTGAAGCATACCCTCATCCATTTGGCAAATACTTCAAACATATCATCTTTGTCGTCTTGTGTAAGCTTTATGGCTCTATTGAGGTTGCCCTGGGCTATTTTAGAAATTTGCACAGCTATTTTTGGTTCTGTATCATATTTTGATACTATATATTGGCATACCTCCTCATCACTAAAGAGGGGCACTTGTATCATTTGGCACCGAGAAATGATGGTGGTGAGCAGCTTATCGGGCTGGTGGCTCACCATCAGAAAAATAGTATCTTTGGGTGGCTCCTCAAGTACTTTGAGAATGGCATTTGCACAAGAGGCATGCATGTATTCCGGCAACCATATTAGTACTATTTTATGTTTTGATTGAAAACTTTTGAGTGACACAGCTTGCAAAATACTTCTGCCCTCTTCTACCGAAATGTAAAATTGTTTATTCTCACTATTGAGCTCTTGCGACCAGTCTTTTATATCACTGTATATATTTTCAGACATCAGTTTTCTAAATGCAGCTGTATGTATAGATTTTAATGCATCTTTATCTTCTTTTTCCAAATTTGCCATAGGAAAGTAGATAAGCAAATCCGGGTTAGTAAGTTTTTGTGTTTGCCTGCATGCATAGCATGTGCCGCAAGAGTCGTCATCAGTGGGGCTTTCGCAAAAGATATATTGTGCATATGCAAGTGCAAGTGCCAAATTGGAGGAGCCTGTGTTGCCTATAAATAGTTGTGCATGTGGTATTTGTCTTGACTTTACAGCCGTGAGCAAATTATTTTTCAATGTATTAATACCAAAAATATCTTTGAATTGCATATTGCAAATTTAAGACTTAGGTGTCAATAACAAAACTATTGACACATTCAATTGAGAGTTGGGTCTATAGGGTAGTTGGCATATGTTTTATAATCTTCGCCCCAACTTTTCAGTACCATTCTCCACATATTTTTGTTTTCATTGTTAAAAATATCAAAATCAGATAACTGACCTGCAAACCATGATTTGCTTTTTATCTCCATATGCAACTGCCCTACGCCCCACCCCGAATATCCGAGAAAAAAACGAATTTGATTTTTTTGTACTTTTCCGATATTAAGTTTTAGCTTTATATTATCAAAATCTCCACCCCAATATAGTCCGTCGCTTATATGAATGGCATTGTTTACATCATGAAATTTGTGTATAAAATGTAATGTATTTTGCTCCACAGGTCCTCCTATATACACCGCATAGTCAGCATTATATACATCATCTATCAAATCTGACAGTAAAAAGTCAGACTCATGGTTGAGCACAAAACCTACAGTACCATTTTGTGAATGTTCGGTAATAAGTACCACAGACCTGAAAAAATTGTGGTCAGGCAAAAAAGGCTCTGCAAGTAACAGGCTACCTTTTTGTATAGATACAGTTTTGTTGGAATAATCTTTCATATGATTTGAATAAACATATGAAATTATGTGAAAAATATAATATAAAAAAATAGAAAGACAATTTATTAATGTCTTTCTATTTGACGGCTTAGACTATAAAAAAACTTTATTTTGCTGTTTCAGCATTTTTTTTGTTTTGCACTTCAGATCTTATTTCTTGAGCTAAAGTTTTCATGTCTTGCATACCTTTTCTGACTCTGGTACCGGCTGCTTGGTTACCTTTGTCATAAAATTTTTCAAAATCGCCTTCGAGCGACATTATTAAGCTTTTAATTTGTTCAAATCTTTTCATCGACGTCTATTTTAAGTGTGAAGTTCTTTTACGTGCCTAAATTAGTTATTAAATAATACCTACCAAAATTTTTTTGATATTATTTTAATTTTTTAGACTAAAGCTGCTGCTTGAGGTGCCTCTGTAGACGAATATGAGCCTGATTTGAGTTTTACTAATATTTTCTCAAATACATCAATGGTGTATTTTACATCATCGAGGGTATGCACAGCAGTGGGTATGATGCGGAGCATGATTACCCCTTTGGGCACTACAGGGTATATGACCATAGAGCAAAAAAGTCCATAGTTTTCGCGAAGGTCCATGACTAAGTGGCCGGCATCATAGTCGTTGCCATTGAGGAATATGGGAGTCACCGGCGATTGAGTTTTACCTATATTAAAGCCTCTGTCTCTGAGACCTGATTGCAATGCATTTACTACTGTCCATAGGTTTTTTCTCAATTCAGGTTTTGTCCTTACCAGTTCCAGCCTTTTGAGAGAGCCTATCACCATAGGCATGGGCAGCGACTTGGCAAATATCTGCGAGCGCATATTATACTTGAGGTGACGGATGATATTTTTAGGACCTGCTATGAAAGCACCTATACCCGCCATAGATTTGGCAAAGGTAGAAAAATATAAATCTACTTGGTCTTGCACTCCTTGCTCTTCGGCAGCACCTGCACCCGTTTTGCCCATGGTACCAAAGCCATGTGCATCGTCTATAAGCAGCCTAAAGTCAAATCTCTTTTTTAGTTCGGTGATTTGCTTGATATTGCCCATATCTCCTGCCATGCCAAATACACCCTCGGTAATGACCAATATACCTCCTCCCGTTTGCTCAGTGAGTTTGGTAGCACGCTCCAGTTGTTTTTCGCAGTTGGCTATATCGTTGTGCGGAAATACAAACCTCTTGCCTACAAACATGCGCAATGCATCTATGATACATGCATGGCACTCACTGTCATACACTACTGCATCTTGCCTTTTGAGCAATGCATCTATGACTGATATTATACCTTGATAGCCAAAGTTGAGCAGGTATGCACTTTCTTTGTTTACAAAATCGGCCAATTCGTTTTCCAACTGTTCGTGATATTTGGTTTGCCCCGACATCATGCGTGCACCCATGGGGTATGCCATGCCGTATTGAGTGGCTGCTTCTGCATCAGCTTTGCGTACTTCAGGATGGTTGGCCAATCCTAAATAGTTGTTTAAGCTCCAGTTGAGTACTTCTTTGCCTAGAAACTTCATTCTGGGACCTATCTCCCCTTCAAGCTTGGGAAACATGAAATAACCTTCTGATATGTTTGAATGTTTGCCGAGCGGGCCTTGGTCTGATAGTACTCTTTCAAATAAATCCACTTTTATTAAATATTAATAAGTTTACAAAAATTTTTGCAAAATTAGCGTGTTATTAGATTTTTACCAAACCTTAATTGTGGATAAGATGAAAAAAATGTTAAAATGTGTAATAATGATAGGTGCAAGTATGATATATCATGCTTTAAATGCACAAATTACATCTCCAAAAAATTATATTTCCATATTGGGTACTTATTATATACCTACCAATGGTTTCCGCCATGGCGATGCTTCATATATTACCAATATATTTGCTAATATATTAGACTCAAGCAGTACATCAAGACCGACAAATACTATATTAAAACCTGAAAACAGCACATTATTGAGCGTAGAATGTGGTTTTTATCTAAAAAAATACTTAGGAATAGGCATAAACGGGTACAAAACCACTATACATCCGCATGATGAAGACTATAAAAACAATGTTTCAAATATATTTTCACAATTTGGAGGCTTGGTGAGCGGTCTTGTGCCTCAAAATGCACTACCTCCTACGTTGGTAAACAGCTTCATATCAGGTTCGGCTACCACTACTCCATGGGAGCTTACAGGCATAGCTGCTGGTCCACTGGGCGGTATATCGTCAGGGATATTTACAATTGAAGGAAAAATATTGGGCGGTATCACTTTCATTACCACTCCCAGCATCACTACCAATCTGCTCAGCCTATATAATATAGAACAAAAAGCTGTATCTGTGAATGCATTTACCATGCTTGTGGGGTATAATATAAGGGCTCGACTCACCAATAATATTTCACTAATATTTAGCAACAATTATATCCACTACTTCATACCCGTTACAAACTATACCACTACATATACCAATGGGCTTAATAATTTGCAACAACTTGCAGGAGTAAATATACTAAACCAACCACCTGATAATATAGAATCAATATCACTTTCTGCATCTGCATTTACCATGCAAATAGGACTTGCCTATACGTTCAGCTTTGATAAATTATTCACAAAAAACAAATCAGAATATAGAGAGCCTGATATAGAGAAAACTAAGCAGGGGGGTGAGTGAGATGTGAGATGTGAGATGAGATGATATATTCTTATATTATGATACTGCATTAAACCATATTATATAATTAATATCTAATCGTTAAATTTACGTAAATTTTATATGGATATTTTTACCGGTCGGGTCTTAATGGCATTTATGTTATTTTTTGTGAATATGCTTAATGCATATTCGGGCGATACATTAGTCGTGGTGAAAGAAGTAAAACATTATTTCAGACCTACATTTTATATAGATTATTATGGCTCTGCTCCGCGCGACCTTGATATAAACCTCAATAATATCAACACACAAAACAGAACCCAACTGCTCAATAGATATTACCAAAAAAACCGTCGTAAAACGAACAATGAATTATATAGTTTTAGGCTCACTAATATAGGAGGTGCTATACCTATCTACACCAAAACATATATAACCCATGAATATCTGCGACCTACTCTGAGCATATTAGCTACCGGCAACATGCTCATTGCACAGCCAAATTTCGACTTTTTGTATGACAAAGATTTTGGATATCGCAGCCATAGATTGCACAAAGTGAGTGTAGGTGTGAGATTTATTCATACCAATGGCAAAAAAAATACTTGGTTTATCAACTTTTCACCATTTGTATCGCAAGACCAATATACTTTTGAAAAACCAACGCTCAGGTGGTGGGGCGGTGTCATATTTTGTAGAACTGTATCACAAAAATTCAGTTACAGGATAGGATTGATAAAGACATACTTATTGGCTGAGCAAGGTTTTATGCTTCCTTTTGTAGGTGTGCGCTTGGGCTCGTTAGACAATATAAACGTGAATATATCAATCCCCAGAAATATATCTCTGAATATACCTGCCTTGAAAAATAAACTTTACTTATCTATATATACGCGTCCTATAGGAGGAGTATTTAACTATAATAATATAGACAACAGTATAAAAGAACTTGCCCCTGTGGCACGACTGGAACCATTCTTAGACACCGCGCGGATAGGTACAGAAATACAATATAGATTTCAGGAAATACTATTTGGCATTCAGGCAGAATATAAATTTAGCGACAATATTTCGGCTTATGTGAGCATTGGCACTGCTACCCAACGCAAAGTGGGTTTTGCTATCAATGCCTCAGATATGATAGCTCACCGAATAGGTAATGATGAAACCAAAGGAATATTGTTCAATGCTGATAATACCTTATTTCTGAGTTTTGGATGCAATGTAACTTTGGGTAAAACCAAGAAAACAGACAACAATTATTTGATGTATGACGCATTCCAAATGAACAAACTCATAGATGCAGGCGACAATAATACAGGCAGCAGATACTTATATAATGACAAAAAAGCAGAAAATGATGTGAAAACCATCAAAAAATCAGATATAGACTACAGAGATGTGAAAGATCTGATATATGAATATGAATAATGCTTAATATGACTTTTTTATTCCTAAAAAAATATCCAGCATATTCAATGTACCAGTAATGATTGTTAAAAAATAATTTATAAAAAAGTAGCGGGGGCAAGACTCGAACTTGCGGCCTTTGGGTTATGAGCCCAACGAGCTACCAACTGCTCCACCCCGCGATATATCTATTGTGTGAATTGGGGTGCAAATATACTACAAATATTCAAGCTTTCATTTATTTTTGTAAAAAAACTTTTGAATGTCAGTAAATATCAACCACAAATCAGGATTTGTAGCTATAGTAGGTAAGCCCAATGCCGGCAAATCTACCCTTATGAATACTATACTTGGCAACAAACTCAGTATAGTAACCCCCAAAGCACAAACTACACGCCACCGTATATTAGGCATACTCAACGAGGAGCAATACCAAATTGTATTTTCAGACACTCCCGGCATGATACTGCCTGCCTACAAAATGCAAGAAAAAATGATGAAAATGGTAAAAAGCTCGTTTGAAGATGCTGATTTACTACTTTATATATTAGATGCTGCTGACGATACCTTTGAAATTATGAACTTGGAAATACTCCAAAAAGCAAAGTTTCCTATTTGGCTGGTGGTAAATAAGATAGACCTTTGCAAGCCTGACATTCATGACAAAATAGCACTATTTATGCAAAAAAATGAATTAAACTGGCCTATTTATCATGTCTCAGCTTTGCAAAATATACATGTGCGTGAAATGCTTACCCAAATTGTAAAAATACTTCCCGCACATCCGCCATATTATGACAAAGAAGATATGAGCGACAAGACCGAGCGCTTCTTTACTACCGAAATCATACGTGAAAAAATATTGCTGTATTACCGCAAAGAAATACCTTACAGTTGCGAAATAGTAATTATTTCATTCAAAGAAAAACCTGATATGATTGTGATACAAGCCGAAATAATAGTGGAGCGCGATACCCAAAAAGGCATTATTATTGGCAATAAAGGGCTGGCTATCAAAAAAGTAGGTGTAGAAGCTCGCAAAGATTTGGAACTCTTTTTTGGCAAAAAAGTCTTTTTAGAAACAAACGTAAAAGTAATAAAAGATTGGCGCAGCAATGACCATTACCTCAAAAAATTTGGTTACGAATCATAACTTTGTTGCTTATCCACTAAATATTAAACTTAAATATTACTTTTGCCTTTATGCAATCAAAATTATTAGTTTATAATACCCTCTCACATACCAAAGAAGTATTTGTACCTCTCCATACCCCTCACGTAGGCATGTATGTATGTGGACCTACAGTATATGGCCCGCCACATTTGGGGCATGCACGTGGAGCTATAGCATTTGATATCATATATAGATATCTTACATACTCAGGGTACAAGGTGCGCTATGTGCGCAACATCACCGATGTAGGTCATCTTGAAAACGACAGCGACCATGGCGAAGACAAAATAGCCAAAAAAGCACGCATAGAAAATCTTGAACCTATGGAAATAGCACAGCTATATACCAACCTCTATCACAGAGATATGGATGCACTGCATGTAAAGAGGCCATCCATAGAGCCTCTTGCTACTGGTCATATTGGCGAGCAAATAGAGATGGTGAAGCACTTGCTCTCCAAAGGTTGGGCATACGAAAGCAAAGGCTCCGTATATTTTGATGTGAATAAATATGCAAAGCATCACAGCTATGGCGAGGTATCAGGCAGAGTACTCGATGACCTGCTGAGCGGCACACGCACACTCGACGGACAAGATGAAAAAAAAGATGCTGCAGATTTTGCACTGTGGAAAAAAGCATCTATTGAACATATCATGCAGTGGCATTCACCTTGGGGCAAAGGTTTTCCGGGGTGGCACATAGAATGTACTGCCATGAGTACCAAATATTTAGGACATACATTTGACATACATGGCGGTGGTATGGATTTGTTATTCCCACACCATGAGTCTGAGATGGCACAATCAAAAGGTTGCCACGGACACAGCCCGGCCAAATATTGGCTGCATAATAATATGGTGACTATCAATGGACAAAAAATGGCTAAGTCGCTGGGCAACTTTATCACACTTGAGCAACTATTTACAGGTAAAAACGAACTATTGCAGCAGTCATTCAGCCCTATGGCAGTAAGGTTTTTTATATTACAAGCGCACTATCGCAGTACTATAGACTTTTCAAACGATGCCCTCAAGGCAGCCTCCAAAGCCTATTACAAGCTGCTCAATACCTATATGACATGTAATAAACTTGTTCATAATCCATCAAATGATTTGAACATAGCGTTGGACAGCGAAATAGCCAAACAATGCACCGAATGTATGATGAGTATGGACGATGACTTCAACACAGGTGCAGCCATAGGATATTTGTTTCAGCTTTCAAAGCATATCAATGCATTTTATAATAAACAAGCAGATATTAATACCATTAGCAATACTACATTTGAAGTATTGATAAAAGTTTTTAACGATATGTTTACAGAGATATTAGGTTTTGCACCCGATACCTCTGCACATGGCTGGGCAAAAGCACTATTGCCCATTTACCAAAAAGCCAAAGATGAAAAAAGATACGACACTGTAGATGCCTTGAGACAGGTGTATAAGCAACAGGGACTCCTCATCAAAGACATGAAAACAGGCACAGACTGGCAATATGAAGAGTGATAGTAGGGTTTTTTGTATCTGATAAATATATTATTACCAAATGGCGAGGTTCAAGTCACTGACATATATACTTCAAATATATATTAGTCTTATTATATGGCTGTATTTATACACTTTATATTACTTTTGTATTCCCAAAAATGTATTTGACTATGAGTATGCACCTGAGTGAGCAAGAAATATTTCGCAGAAACAGCCTTACACAATTGATAAGTGATGGTATAAACCCTTATCCGTCTGCAACTTTTGAGACCAATACTACAGCCGAGTACATACTATCACACTATACCTCAGGTGCCGAAGACTTTGAGCATGTAAGTATTGCAGGAAGGCTTATGACCCGCCGCATTATGGGCAATGCATCATTTGCAGTGCTGCAAGACCATACCGGAAAAATACAATTTTATGTACGCCGCGACGATATATGCCCCACAGAAGATAAAAATTATTACAACAATACCTTCAAAAAAAACTTTGACATAGGAGATATAATAGGAATAAAAGGCTATGTATTCTCCACTCAAACAGGCGAAACCACCATACACGTGCGTGAAATAACCATGCTGGCTAAAGCCCTGAAACCTCTGCCAATAGTGAAAGAAACTACAGACGAGCAAGGTCATGTAACCTCACACGATGCATTTACACATCCTGAGCTACGATACCGCCAGCGATATGTAGACCTTATTGTGAACCCACATGTGAAAACAATATTTGCCCAAAGAGCAAAACTTATTCAAACGATGCGTAATTTTTTTATTGAAAAAAATTACCTAGAAGTAGAAACACCTGTGCTGCAACCTATATATGGTGGTGCAGCCGCTCGACCATTTACCACGCATCACAATACATTAGATACCACGCTGTATTTAAGAATATCTAATGAGCTGTATCTTAAGCGATTAATAGTTGGTGGGTTTGAAGGTGTATTTGAGTTTGCCAAAGATTTCAGGAATGAAGGTATGTCAAGATTTCACAATCCTGAGTTTACATTGCTCGAAATATATATAGCATACAAAGACTACCAATGGATGATGCAATTTACAGAAACATTGATAGAAAAAGTAGCAATAGCACTTCACGGTAATACAGCCGTGCAAGTGGGTGAACACACCATAGACTTCAAAGCACCCTGGAAAAGATACACTATGTATGAAGCCATTGCACATTATACAGGAATAGATATAAGCCAAATGAATGAAGAACAGCTAAGACATACTTGCCAAAAACTAAATATTAATACTGAAAACAGCATGGGCAAAGGCAAACTGATAGATGAAATATTTGGTGCAAAATGTGAACCACTCCTCATTCAACCCACATTTATCACCGACTATCCTGTAGAAATGTCGCCACTTGCCAAAAAACACCGCGAAAAAGCAGGACTTGTAGAACGATTTGAAGTGATATGCAACGGCAAAGAAATATGCAATGCATTCACTGAGCTCAACGACCCTATAGACCAGCGCGAAAGATTTGAAGCTCAACTTGAGCTGGGCAAGCGGGGTGATGATGAAGCTATGATGCTTGACGAAGATTATCTGCGTGCACTTGAGTATGGTATGCCACCCACAGCAGGACTTGGTATAGGTATTGACAGGCTCACCATGATTATGACCAATAGCCATACCATACAAGAGGTACTGCTTTTTCCTCAAATGCGACCCGAAAATTTTTAGGTAATGATTTTGGTTTAACTAATAAATACATTGCGCCACGACCCTATATCTGCACTACGTATCCCTGATTTCAGGAAATTTGTAGCTGCACGGTTTTTTCTTACTTTTTCATTACAAATACAATCTGTGTTGGTAGGCTGGCAAGTGTATGAACTCACGGGTAATCCGCTATCGCTCGGTCTCATAGGGCTATCAGAAGCCTTACCGGCTTTGGTATCATCATTGTATGCAGGCTATCTGGCTGATAGAGTGGAGCGTAAAAAAATATTAATGGTGTGTGGCGCACTGTTGGTGGTATGCTCTATGCTACTGTATGTGGTGAGTATGAATGCTGCTGATAGCACATCATCAGCTACTTTACAATACATTTATATCATTATATTCATCAGTGGCATTGCACGCGGATTTTTTGGTCCTGCACTATTTTCATTCATGCCTCAGCTCATAGAAGACAAAAGCCTTTATACCAATGCAGTGACATGGAATAGTACCATTTGGCAAGTATCATCTACTGTAGGACCTGCCATAGGTGGTCTTATGATTGCACCATTAGGTATATCTCATAGCTTTCTGGTAGACATGTGTCTGTGTATTTTATCTTTATCAATATTCACCACCATTCCCGGACGCAAGCTGCCCCAAGATACACATTCATCAAATAATTTTATCACAAATTTCACAGAAGGAGCACGGTTTCTTAAAAGCAATCCTGCATTGCTTGGTGCCATGTCGTTGGATATGTTTGCAGTGCTGTTTGGCGGAGCCACTGCTTTGCTTCCGGCCGTAGCCAAAGATATATTGCATGTAGGTGCTTTTGAATTTGGGTTACTGAGATCTGCCACAAGCATGGGCTCTATCATCATTGCTATATATTTGGCATACAGACCAATAAGAGCCAATGCAGGCATCATCATGCTACGAGCTGTGGCTTGCTTTGCATTATGTATAGTAGCCTTTGGCTTTAGTACACATTTATATCTGTCATTCATATTATTGCTGTTGAGTGGCGTATTTGATGGGCTCAGTGTAGTCATCCGTGCCACTATGCTGCAAACACTCACCCCCGATTATATGAAGGGTAGAGTATCAGCCATCAATAATATTTTTTTAGGTTCATCCAACGAGATAGGTGCTTTTTGGTCTGGGCTCACAGCCAGTTGGTTTGGCACCCGAGCAGCTATAATATTCGGGGGCATAATATCATTGGGAGTAGTAGGTATAGTGACATATACCAATAAGAAGTTAAGAGAATCGTCACTGACCGTGAAACAGTCAAAATAAAGTGCTCGTAATCACTACTTGCCTTCACTGCGAAGCTAAGACCAGGGGGGGAATTAAAAATTGAAACTTGAAGATTTAATTTATTCATTTACTAACTTACTCATTCATAATTCACTAATTCACAATAATGTTTGTACAATAATAATCAAGTGCGTGGGTGTCCACTAAAAGCGCGAAATTCAAGTTATTGGGCAGCAAGGCGTAGGCATGTAGGTAAACAATACCCTTGAATTTGGTTTTAGTGGTTGCCTTTTTGCTTACATTTTGGCAACACAAAAAGTAAGAAGAAAAATATATCAAGTAAAAAGTGACAAAAAGAAAAGAGGCTTGTAATCATTGAAGATTGAAAAAATTGAAGATTTAAGATTTAAGATTTAATTTATTCATTTACTAACTTACTCATTTATAATTCACTAATTCACTCACTCACCCATCGTCATTGCCATCAAATCACAAAAAATATTTCTCCATTAAAAAAATATTGTATCTTTACTTAATTTATCACTTTGTTATGTTTGCATAGTGAATAATATCCATAATATATGAAAAAAATACTACCAATACTCAGTTTGCTATTTTTTTGCGCACAATGGGCTATGGCACAACTTCCTACCGTGTCAAGTGTACTTCCACCAAGCGGTGCAGTAGGTACTCCAATAATAATAGAAGGCACTAACTTTAACTCACCTGTAGCTACTGACGTAATAATAGGTCCTATTACCCTTTCGTCCGGCTTGTTCACCGTACAATCTGCTACCGAAATCACTACCAATGTGCCTGTAGGGCTTACACCAGGCTCATATCCTGTATTTGTAGTAAATGGTGTGGGTACCAGTACAGATAATGTTTTTTTTGAAGTTACTCCTCCACCTTTACCCCCTAACATTACAGGCATCAGTCCAAGTTCGGCACATGGAGGCGATTTAGTACGAATTTCAGGGTCAGATTTTAATACAATAACTACTGTTTTTTTTGATTCATTTTCTGCATCTATTCTAACTAGTGGTTTAAACACAGTTGATGTATTGGTACCGGCAGGGTTGTCGGTGGGCAGTGTATCTGTTACAGTATCAAATAGTAATGGCACTTCTACTCCATTTCCGTTTATAGTACTTCCCCCATTAGTAACTATTACATCTATAGTACCCGGTACATTTCCTACAGGCACTCCTATAAACATCAACGGAAACGGTTTCAGCTCTACCCCTACTGATAATATAGTGTACATAGGAGGCTTGAGAGGTACTGTAACTTTTGCCTCACCTACAGGCTTGCAAGTCACACCTTCAAATTCGGCAGGCTACGGCTCTATATCGGTCACTGTAAACAATAAAACTGCTGCAGCTCCAAGTTTTTACACGCCATTTTTCACAGGCTATTCACCCATTACACCAGCCTCGTACAAATTGCAAAATGAAATACCACTCATTTCGCCCACACAAAAACCCAAATTAGAAGACATAGACCATGACGGCAAGCTCGATGTAGCATTTGTAAATTCAACTGATTTAAAATTACTTATTTACGCCAATAATACTACATCTGCAGGAGGCAATGTTGACTTTCTTTCTTTAAATTCCTCTATTTACAATCCTGAAAACAGAATATATACCACTTATCATTTCATTGATTTTGACAATGATGGTGCAAAGGACTTATTTTACAATTTGGAGGGTACACCCTCATACATGGGTTTTAGAAAAAACCTAAGCACTCCCGGCAACCCTCAGTTTGGTGCCGAAATTACCCTACCGGGAATGGGCATCACTGCAAAATTTGACTTTAACGACTATAACCAAGATGGAGAAACAGACATAGCCATATTGCCCAACGACAGCGGCGGAGATATATTCATACTTACCAATACAGGAAGCGGATGGCCCAGGTCATTTTTGCCCGCAGCTACTATATCTGGATTTTTAGCTGATGAAGTGTACAGTGCAGATATAGATAATGACGGAATTTTGGAATTAGTACTATTAACAGGCTCCTCAAGTGTGACTGTGATATCAGACATATTCACATTACCTGCCTCACATGTGCTTTATACAGGAGCATTGACATCACCTTCCGCACTCAAAATAATTGACTATAATAGTGATGGCAAAAATGATATTATTATCAACAATGACTCAAATATTGGTATTCTTATTAATGTATCATCCGGAGTGGGAAACTATGACTTTTTTATAGAAAACATACCTGCACCATACACATCCATTGATGCTGCCAGCTACACCCTCAACGACTTTGATGGGGATGCTCGTCCGGATATACTATTTACAGACCAAGGTCTGTCAGAAAACTATGTTTATTTTGGTAAAAACATCAGCAATTCATTTATCACAACTCCAGGTACATTTATGCTACCTCCACTCGACCTTAATATGACACTGCCGGGCGCACATATTTTATCAGGCGACCTTAATGGTGATGGCGTGTTTGAAATGATCTCATTCAAAGAAGATTTCAGCAATACTTTATTTTCCATGCGAGTATATACAAATTCAGGTATAATATATTTCCCTCCTACTATTACCAACATCACTCCTGAGGTAGCATCTGTAGGGCAAATTATTAATATTGATGGAACTAATTTTAGCAATAACCCCGCAGAACTTAGTCTAAAAATAGGTAATGTAAATGTACCTATCAATACCAGTAGCACCACATTTTTTACAGCTACCATTCCCCCCGGGTGCACAGGAGGCCAAGTAGAACTCACTCATAAAACTGCCAAAAAAATGACCACTTGGATACAAGATTTTAATATTACCTTACCCGGGCTAAATACCATATTTGGCACTTCTTTTATAACTTACACCCCAGTGGGAGCCTCTTTCAGCAGCCACAACCGTACTAATCTCAAAGACCTTAATGCTGATAATAAACCTGATTTGTTAAACTTTTTATTTGAGGGCAACGGACTATCTGCATACAGAAATATGTTTTCTGCTACTCCGGGCACCCCTGTTTTTGATGCGTCCACCAGCTCACAGTTTACTAATCTTTTTAATTATTCAAACGTAATTTTAGGCGATTTTGACTTTGATGGTAAAGACGATTTAATAATAGACCCTACCAACCAACCCAACATACTATTTTACAGAAACGTATCTTTAGTGGGAGGTATATTAGCATTTGAAGATGCAGGTGCGGCACCAAAACCCGGAGGTGCCAGCGCCACCCTATCAGGTATGGCACTGCGCGACTTAAATAACAATGGTGAAAAAGAACTGCTAATACATAATACAGGCACAGGTTTATTCCATATTTATTCCATCAATTTTAGCGTAACTACCTTGCTATCAAGTGTATATACATTTACAGGACCACCCAATATTGTATCAGATATTGAAATATTCAATGTTGACCTATACGCAAACGAAGAAATTGTATTTGCTACCCCTACAAACATTACTTACATACAAAATGCATCTAATCCATCAAATTATAATATATTCTTGCCCAATACCATTGCTGAACCTAATATGCTAAAATTTAAAACTGGCAACTTAACCAATGGAAATTTTAAAGACCTGATATTCTCTAAAAATGCTGATAATAATATGTATGTACGGATTAATACTTCATTCCCTGAAATTCCCTCATTTTTCAATCCTACACTTACCCTATCAGGCTTTGGCGCACCAATTACTGACTTTACCATAGCCGATTACGATGGCGACGGGCTTCAGGATATTTTTGTAAAACCAGGTACATCAAGCAATTATGTAGTAGTACACAATACTACCCCTTCCAGCGCGTCAGGCACTGTATTTACTTACCAGCTTATCACCCTCACAGGAGGCTTAGTGCCTGACAATGAGGTAATTATGAGTGGTGATGTAACAGGCGATGGCAAAGCAGATGTAATAGCTACATCAGCTACCCAAATAAAAATATTAACTAATACAAACATTCCCAAATCATCACAAACTATTACAGGTTTTGTGCTGCCCTCTACAATACTAAGTGATGCAGCTCCTCTATTAATACCTGCTTCTGCCACGTCGGGTCTTTTGCTCTCATACACTACCACCAATGCCAGCATAGCGGAGATAGACTTTCAAGGTTTTCTGGTGGTATACACCCCGGGCGTAGTCACCATTACAGCTACACAGATAGGCAATCTTTCTTTTGACCCGGCTGAGCCTGTGGTGCAGGTAGTTACTGTAGTAGCCCCTATAGTGGGTACTGTGCCTCAGGTAATACCAAATTACACAAAGCTAAAAGCAGGAGAGATTCTTAATATTAACGGTAACGGGTTTAGCACCACACCCACAGAAAATATAGTATATTTTGGCGATGCTTCTGCTATACCTTTATTATCTGATGCTGTTACTATCATAGTGACCGTACCATCAGGAGCTATGCACTCTCAAATAAGTGTGCACAACACTTCTACCTCACTCACAGGCTATTCTGATGAAATATTTTATCCAATTCCATTAAATAGAATATCAATATCAGGCAACAACTTTACTACCACCACATTGGCAGACATTGGTAACTTTCCCACCAAATTTTTAGCATCTGATTTTGATGGCAACGGCAACTTAGATATATTAATCAATAATCAAGTCTACAGAAATATATCTACTTTATCAGATGATTTACTTTTTAGTGTAAAAGGATATGGGTTTAGCAATACTGTACTCGGCATCATACCCATAGACTATAGCGAAGATGGTGTAAAAGATGTGATTATGCTTATATGGGATGGCTTTAATACTACACCATACAGGCTCTTAAACGATGGACAACCTAGTATAAATCTAAGAAATGACTTTAGTTTTCCGGGTATCAATATGAAAGTTACCTCTTACGATGTAGCAGACCTTGACCATGACGGCAGACCCGAGGTAGTAATGACAGGCGAAAACAGAAATGACATACATATATACACTACCAAAGGTACTTTTCCACTCAACTACGTAAGCTCAGTAGGCGGAGTGAACCCGAGTAAGATAAAACTTATGGACTTAAATGATGACGGCTACTCAGACATGTTATTTGTGAGCGGTACAGATCAGGTAGATATTAGAAGAAACGAAAGCACAACCTCACAATTTATATTCACCACAGGGGGTATATCTATAAGCACTCCTAATCCTATCTTAGATATTGAAGCAGCACAGTTCACAACAGGATTATTCAAAAATGATATAGTGATAGCTACTCAAAATTCATTTATTATATTTCATGGCAATGATTTCTTCAACTTCATCACTGGTACCATTGAGAGTTTTAACACATCTATATCATCAGGTGCAAAATTAAATTTTGCAGACATAAACGGTGATACCTACCAAGACATCATCATCACTCCTGAGACTCCGGGACAAACCGCTGAAATATTTATAAATAACTATACACCACAGGGTACTCTTACCTCAACTTCATTTTCTGAAAGTTATACATTAGCAGGTATTGATAATTTTGTTGGAGAAAGCATTGTAACTGATTTTAATGGCGATGGTAAAGCAGAAATATTGTATGTAAAAAGCATAGACGGCATAAACTACTTAGTAAGTGTACGCAATAATAACCCTGAAATAATACCCTCAATATCTCTAATCAACTCATCTGCAAGCGGGGGCAATGTAGTGAGGTACAATACAGGGACAAGTATACCCATTACTTTTGCAGGAATTAATGGAAACAATACACAATTTACTATAAGTCCTCAAAGCTCCAACATTGAGATAGCTACTTTTGATGAAGATTACTTATACAGTATATTTCCGGTAATGGGCTTTTATACAGATGATGTATTGCCGTATAATACTGTGTATGTGCGTATTGCCAAAGGTGCAAGAATGGGACCACTCAATGAAACTATTACCTTTAGTGTGACCGGAGGAAATATGGTAACCTTTACCCTTACAGGGAATGTACAGCAAGCAGTGAATTACAAAGAAACTTTTGACTTTTCGGCTACATCTGTACCGAGGAGCGGAGTAGAAGAAGTCACATATCCTTATCTTACTTCTCCTACATTTTACAGTCAGGCAGTGTACATGCTACAATCGCACCCTACTCTCACGGCACCTGCCTATGATTTTAATAGTTTTGACTCTTATAATAATTTTAAAATAGATATCAATGCCCCTGACCCACCATCATATGTAACTCAAGATGCTTTTGTACCCAATCATACATTTACAGGTATGGGAGGTAAAATGGTTGATGGAAGGTGGGGTACATTTTTTAGTTTTGACAAAAACTTTTTGGATGAAAGTTCACTAAATCCTGTCAATATAAGTGCAAGTCCTAATATTGCATTTACATTACAAAATCTTTCATCACTTACAGGGTACTACAACATAGATTTATATGGACCCGGAAAGAGCTATCCTACTAATTCACTCACAAGATTTGATGTGTCAGTACCCGGCTTTAGTACCTTGAAAGTACAAAGGAATATTCAGCCCGGTCCTAACCTCAGCTCAGTAATAGGCTTTTGGCTAAGGTCATATAATGACTACACAGGCAGTACCACCATAGACAATGTACAGCTTGGCTACGAAGTACCTACAGCGTTTGACATGACCTATCATGAAGAGGTAGTTCCGAGTTTTTTATTACTTACCTTAGCAGGTACGGTGACCCCTGCCGCTGCGGATCAGGATTTTGAGGTTAGCTATGTAGGTTCATCTGCTGTGATAGCCACTATTTTTCCAGACCCAAATAATACCTCACAATACATCATGTATGCCTACCGCACTACTACAGGTATAGGAAGTATCACCATCACAGGAAGCCCACTCAACTCATCGCTCACTCGTAGTTATGTGTTTACGGTAGATGGATATCCTTCTGTATCAGGCATATCACTCAGCGCACCCAGCAATCAGCTCAATGTAGGCTTAAGTATGTACATCATTCCTACGCTTACCCCTATCAATGCCTACCCATATCTGAATTGGACAGTAAGCGATGTCACAAAAGCAAGCATAGACGAGTTTGGTTACCTCACTGGATTGTCAGTAGGAGTGGTGACTGTGACTGCATCGTCTGTAGAGAATGAGACTATTACCGGCACCATAGTGATAAACATTATCCCCGAAGATGCTACTATAAGTGTGACAGGTTTCAACATAATAAACACTACCTCAGATACACTCAATATAGGAGATGTTACATTATTATACTATGAAATAATACCTCCCATAGCTGTAGACACCACCATATTTTGGAGTGTGGAAAATAGTAGTGTAGCTGATATAGATGGCACATCAGGTTATCTTACAGCCATAGCCGAAGGCAGTACATGGGTATATGTAAAGTCGCTCACCTACCCCGATGCAGTGGACTCACTGTTGATAGTAGTGATAAATCCTAATATAGTATCGCAAATGAGTATTAATATACTTAACCCAACAGACACCGTGAATGCTCCTCGCGAATATCAATTTTATGCAGAAATATCCCCTGCAGAATTTAGCAACCGCAAAGTAGAATGGTGGGTGAGCGATACTACCATAGCTCAGATAGATACCAATGGAGTATTAAAGACCATACAATCAGGCGAAATAACCTTAAGGGCTAATGTACAATTTTATGCAGATATATTTGATGAAATAAATGTAACTGTGGTAGATACTTTTGTGACGGTGGAAAACATATATGTGTCCGGAACAGACAGCAGCAACCTCATCACAGCACTGTCTGATGAAATACCTATTTTGGTATTGATAGAACCTTTCAATGCATCTGACCAAAGATACACCCTCGACTTGCTGCAAAACAAAGACTTAACTACTTTGGAAAAATACACTACTGCTTATTATGACTCTCTCACTTTTGCTACAGATACTGCTGAATATTTTACCATAAAGCTCAAAACTGGTGCTGCAGGTCTAGACGTTATCACCATTACAGCCACATCGCTCAGCAATACTACTGTGACAGCCATAGCCACATTTACAGCCGGAGGTGATAACCTGATAGAAGCATACGAAGACGAAACCATAAGGATAAAAACCAGACCCGTACTCACCTCCGGACAGCCCGGCGGTGGCACCTCAGGCAATAACGAAAACCCTTGCAATGCTACCCTTGAGCTATTCTTGGATGGCGTGACCGTGATACAATACCAATGGTACAAATTGGAGCAAACCGGCAGCAAAATTGACACTTTTCGTATCATAGGTGCTAATGAAAAAGCCTACAGACCCGTGAACTCAGGCAACTATTTTGTAATGATTACCGACAGTGACTTCCAATCATGGTACTTTGACCCGGTGATAGTGACGGTAGGCGGAAGCAATTTATCGCCTCTGATATCTATATCAGGTATATTGGCCGGCACTTCATCTACTGATACGCTACTATTTGTAAATACCTTTGCTGGCTATCAATGGTTTGTGAATAATAGGCTTATACGCAACGCCATACAAGGCAAACTAAGGGTATGGTATAATGGCGACTACAATGTAGTAGTGACCAATGAGGCGGGCTGCAAACTTTCATCAAACAAAGTGAAAGTAAAAAGCAGTGAGTACAAAGATATATTAAGGTCTGGATTGATGATCACAGACAGTACCATAGAAAACTATGGTAAACCTATCTCTTTAGGTTTGGCCAAGATATATCCTAACCCTGTCAAAGATATAATCACATTTGAGTACAGTTCACAAACATTATTACCATTCAGTATCAAAATATACAATAACATAGGTATTGAAGTGCACTCCACTTATCATATACCACAGGAAGACCATGCTACTACCCTACTCTACTTCGATGTATCTGGCTATGCAAAAGGTATATATTACATACAAATGATAGAAAACGGCAAAGTACAATCACAAAAAATAATAATAGAATAATATGAATTGGATATTGAAATACATATTTTTTGCAACTTTAATCATCTGTATGATAAATAGTTGCAAATCAAAGATAGAGGTGATAGAACCGCCCACAGAGTTGGAAATAAAAGTATTGAAAAAAGCTAAAGACAATAGCTTTGTAGATGCCAACGGTGCCATATTGGCTGTATTTGATGACTCTGCCAAATATGCCAAAGCGAGCGAAACATTTACCGTGACAGGTGCAGTAGCTGTAGACACCTCGCAAAAAGGGACTTGCAACTTCACATTAAAGCCATCACAGAAATATTATATAGCTGCCTATTACGTAGACAGTGTATGGTATACCAAGCCATATATATACCAAGACAACGCCTTGCTGGGTGCAGAGCTGCTAAGACCACTTAACAAAAGTGCAAAAACATTTGCTACCATTACCATGGATCCCGCACAGGCTTTGGTAACGCTCTATGCAGGAGGTACTACTGCATCAAATATTAAGCTGCCTATAAAACTAAGAATTGATAACCAGCAGCTGCAAGACCTTACCCGTACATTTACCACACCACCGGCACCCTACGACAGTGGCACTACTACACTACTCATACGCAGAGGACGAAGACCTATAAACTTTAGCGACAGATTTGGTTGCTCAAGCCTTCGCGACACACTCATAGAAGGGGGCAAAAACTACATCATAGATGCCAATACTTGCAATGCAGGAAGAGTGGCATTTTGGACAGTGAATGAGAATACATCTATTTTGCCAATAAATGTAGTAATAGGCATTAATAACACCATAGGGGGTATAAGTCGTACATTGGTAGCAAACCATGCAAACCCTTGCCAGACTAATGCCATACTTGTATATCTGTTAGAGCCTGGCGAATACACCTACACCGCTACCAATGCCAAAGCATCGAGCACGGGAGGTAAGTGCCTATGGACAGGCAAGTTTACCGTTGTAGCCAACCAGTGTGCAGCCATCAAATTAGACCAATGTTTTTAAAGTAAAAATAATGAAGAAATATATAGTACTAATCCTATTCATATACCTTGCAGTTGGCAGTAGTCATGCACAATTGATTGATATATTTCAGGGACACATGGGCACTGCCATATTCCCTACAGATGCTCAAATAAATTTTGAAACAGGCAAACCTGATAATCTTTATGCAGGCTACTTTCCTGCACAAGTGTTTGGAGTAGGCGCATCAAAGTTCATAACAGACAAGATACAGATTATTTTGACAACTGACTTTCAGAATACATTCAAGAAAAATTACAGTATAATATTCTCCAAGACATATTTTGGATTGAAATACAGCATACTTGCACCGGATATATACAGAATAGCACCGTACCTTACAGGAGGTGGCAATTTTTTGTTTGTGCGTATGAGTCAAAGTAACTTCACGCTCGAATATATACCTCCTGCCGAATATAGTGGTATAAACAAAGTGAAAATAAATGAAATAGAATACCGCGAAAACAACTACAACTTCACATCGCCGGTGTTTGGTGCTGCCGGCGGCATAGGGGTAGATATTAATGTGTATAACAATTTGAGTGTGTTTGCCGAAGCCAACTACAATTACAACTTTGCCAAACAATCGGGCATGCAAAACGAATTTACAACGTACAACAAAGCACAATTCACCTACATAAATATGATTACAGGCATAAGGCTGTATATGTATTGATAATTAGCGGTTAGCTGTAATAGATAAAAAACTATGCTGAGAATAAAATCTTTTTGTACTAAAAGAGTACTTGTAGTAGCCGTCAATTTGTTAAAATTTCGACTATTCATTTTTTTTTGATAAAATTATCTAACAGATTGTAAATTTTTATTTCTCAATATTTTATACTACATTAGTGCAAATTTATATGGAATCTCTTGAGAAAACATATCAACTCAAATCATATTTTACTCCAAATCTCATAGAAGCTGGGGTAGATGAGGTAGGCAGAGGATCTCTGGCAGGACCAGTGGTAGCCGCTGCTGTGATATTGCCCAAAGATTACTATCATCCTAAGCTTACCGACTCAAAATTGCTCCATGAAGAAGAGCGCGAAATACTCAAAATTGATATACTTAACAATTGCTTGGACTATGCCATAGGTGAGATAGATAATCAAAGGATAGATGAGGTAAATATACTTTATGCTTCATTTTTGGCTATGCACTCAGCACTTGATAAGCTCAAAATAAGACCTGAGCTAATATTGGTAGACGGCAACAAATTTTTGCCCTACAACTTCATACCCTACCACTGCGAAATAAAAGGCGATGGCAAATATGCCTCCATTGCTGCTGCCTCTATCATAGCCAAGTGCCATAGAGATGAACTTATGAAAAGATTATCCAAAAAATTCCCACATTATTACTGGCATGAAAATGTAGGATATCCTACCAAAAAGCACCGAGATGCCATAAAAATACACGGTATATCGCCATTTCACAGGCTCACATATAAAAATGTGAAAGAATAGTGGTGCAATTAAGATATTTGGAGGATTTTTATAACACATCTTCATGGGATAAATGGGTAAACAGTAGCAAAATCATAAAATCGTTTTATAAGTCCATGTTTACAGGTGAGGCAGCCATATCAGGCATGCCCATGAGCCTGTCCATAGAGCCTACTACATCGTGCAATCTGCGGTGCCCTCAGTGTATAAGCGGATTGCGTGACTTCACCCGACCTACAGGTATGCTCTCGGAGACTATGTTTATCAATGTGATAAATGCATTGGGCAAATATTTGTGGTATATAAATTTTTACTTTCAGGGGGAGCCATTTTTGCATGAGCAGTTTACAGATATGGTGCGCTATGCTACCTCGCGGCATATATATGTAAGTACCTCTACCAATGCACATTATCTATCGCCTGAGGTATGCTCGAAGATAGTAAAATCAGGTCTTCACAAATTAATCATCTCTATTGACGGCCTCACACAAGATACTTATGAAAAATACAGAGTTGGGGGCAAGTTGGATAAAGTACAAGATGGTATAAAAAATATTATTGGTGCAAAAAAAAAATATAAATCACAGTCACCACTAATATCATTGCAATATATTGTATTTAAGTATAATATCCATGAAATATCGCAAGTAAGAAATACACTGCACCTCTTGGGAGCAGATGAAGTATTGATAAAAACCGCACAAGTATACCATAGCCACGAACCTGATGAATGGATACCGCAATCTGATAAATATTCAAGATATAAAGTTTCTGATACGGGCAACTATACTATTAAAAATAAGATAGAAGACCGTTGCTGGAAAATGTGGCATTCTGCAGTAGTGACATGGGATGGCCGAGTGGTACCCTGCTGCTTTGACAAAGATGCTAAATATGAGATGGGTAATATTACGAATACTCCGTTTGAAAAAATTTGGTATGGCAATGAATATAATAATTTTCGCAAAAAATTAATAACTTCGCGCAAAGATATAGATATATGTACCAACTGCTCCGAAGGTTCAAAAATATGGGTGTAAAAGTACTTATTTGTATAGGGTGTATCATGTACATGAATGCAGTATATGGCCAATATTACGATGCCAATGCTAAAAATACAGGCAGTAGCAAAAAAGCACCAAAACCTAAAAGCAACTTTTGGCAAAATGTATATCCCGGAGGTAATATTGGGCTTGGCTTGGGAAGGTATCATGCTTACGTAGAGGTATCACCTTTGGCAGGATATTGGATTACAAACCGTATAACGGCAGGCTTGCAACTATCCTATATATATATGTATTATCAATTTACATCTTTTAAATACGCAAAAACATTTGAATACAGAACCAATATATATGGTGCGAGCCCATTTGTGAGAGTCTTCCCATTAGATTGGTTATTTATACATGCCGAATACGGGCTCTACAGCGGCGACCTCATCATGGATACAGGTACTACATACATCAATGATAGGCAATGGAGGGCATTTCCAATGGCAGGTGGAGGTTTTATATTCAGATTTGGTAAGCGCAGCGGATTAATGATTTCATTATTATACAATTTTAATTATGATACTGCATTCCCAATATATGGCAATCCTTGGAGCATAAGAGTAGGTTTTATTTTGTAAAATGAATAATATTACCAGACAGACCGAACTTTTTTTTGAGCAAGAGTTTAAAACTCGCCGCAAGGTCATCATACATAAGTTGGCTATAGTGTGTATATTGGTATCTGTGGCTGCTACTATCCCCTATCTCATATTGTCGCACAATACTATAGCGCTCTTGAACGGTACCATTATCATAGTATTTATATTGGCTTTGGTATTGAATTATTACAACAAGTCAGAAAGTGCTACCATAATCACCTATGTGTGTGTGAGTGTGTTATTGTTTTTGGTGAGTTCTATCACAGGTTGGAAATCTATGGAGTTTTTATTTTGCTTCCCCATGGTAATAGCCATACCTACCATAGTGGACCCTAACAACCGAAACTTGCTTGGTTTGCATCTGATGCTCCCCATATTATCAATCATGCTATTAATATTTACAGACTCAAAGTTGCTTTATGATTCTTATTTTGACATAGTTAATATTTCTGTTGTTGGCTATTTTAACCTAATATTTGTATTGCTGATTTGTACATTTTTTGTATTTGCCATGGTCAAAAATCATAGCTACTCGGAGCATACTCTCAAAAAGTCTGAAATATCAAGTATGCTCAAAAACGATGAACTCACCAAAATAAACAAAGAACTCGATACCTTTGTATATAGCCTAAGCCATGATATAAGGGCTCCTGTAGCTTCGGCATTGGGATTAATATATTTGCTAAAAAATGCTACAGACATGCATCATGCCTATGTGTTGATAGAGCGGTTAGAGCTCAGCATGAAGTCTTTGGACAAATTTATAAAAGATGTACTTGATTATTCAAAAAATAACAGGCTATCGCTCAAAATAGAACCTATAAACTTTGAAGAAATCATACAAGAGATTATTAATTTTAACTTAGACAGACAAAAACAAAATGATATACATATAAATGTGAAAGTAAATCAACCCTATGAATTTCACACAGATAAATACAGGCTAAAAATAGCACTCAACAATTTAATATCCAACGCTATACGATACCATAAAGTAGATAACCCGCACAAATATATCCATATCAATGTAGATGTAAAACCTAGAGATGCATCGCTCAAAGTAGCCGACAATGGTATTGGCATAGACAAAAAAGACTTTAGCCGCATTTTTGAAATGTTTTACAGGGGCGATGATACCAATACACAATATCATGGTACAGGATTAGGACTATATATAACCCGAGAAGCAATAACTAAGATACGCGGCACAATAGAGTTGCAATCGGAGCCCAATATAGGTACTGAATTTTCGATTAACATCAAAAATTTGGGAGGTTTTTACAAATATTTTGAATGGGGCAAAGCCAAAAACAATGTGCAGGGTTAATTGTGCTTATTGTTTTGTTTTACTGATGCCGTAGGGCATCGTTTTTAAAAAGCAGGCTTGTAAATCATTCGCACATCCTCCGCTGACTGCGTCACTAAAATGCTTTAATGCCTTATTTTAAAAACCGGGAATAATTTTTCTCCTTATCATTTGCAAATCTAATGTCATTAATATTGATTTTTTGTAAAATAAAACACCCCAAAATATATCAAAATTTCTTCAGTAAACGACATTTGAATTATATATTACGTAATATTTCATATATCACGGCTTGAGCTGCCCATACCCTGTTGGCAGCTTGTGCTATTACAAGCGATGTTTTATGATTGTCCAATATCTCATCTGACAGTTCTATGCCTCGCCTCACCGGCAAACAATGCATAACTTTAGCATGATTAGTATTATTTAGGCTTTTTTTAGTAAGCATCCAGTTGCTGTCTTGACATAGTATCTTGCCATATTCGGTATAGCTGCTCCAGTTTTTTACATACACAAAATCGGCACCTGCAAGTGCCTCTGCTTGATTGTACATGATCTGTGTATTGCCTGTAAATTTTTTGTCTAATTCATATCCTTCGGGATGGGTGATTACAAAATCCACGTCAGACTTGAGCATCCATTCACTAAAAGAGTTGGCCACTGCCTGTGGCAATGGCTTGATATGTGGTGCCCATGTAAGCACTACTTTGGGACGCGGTGATTGTTTATGCTCATGTATAGTGAGTACATCGGCAAATGATTGCAAAGGGTGTAAGGTAGCACTTTCAAGACTTATGACCGGCACATTGCAATATTTAATGAATTTATTAAAAAAGTCTTCGGAATAGTCTTCAACTACATCGGTCAATTTTGGGAAAGAGCGTACTCCAATTATGTCGCAATACTGCCCCATCACAGCGGCAGCCTCTTTAATGTGCTCTACTGTAGTATAGTTCATTACTACCCCTTCTTGGGTCTCAAGTGCCCATCCTTCTTTGTCCATATTCATCACCATCACATTCATACCCAAGTTCATAGCAGCTTTTTGGGTACTCAGGCGTGTACGCAGACTAGGGTTTAAGAATATGAGACCTACAGTTTTGTTTTCTCCTATATGTTTGTATTTATAAGGCTCTGCTTTGAGCTCCAATGCCAAACTTACCATGTATGAAAGGTTGGTTATATCATTTACGGTAGTAAATTTTTTGAGACTGTTCATAATATTATATATTATACAAACTTATATAATGGATGAATACAATAATAGAACTTTGGTAAAAATACTTATATTAGGTATTAGTCACATACTGGTCATGGCGATGAGTTAAGATAGATTATTTGATGGGAGGTGTTATTGAGATGTTAAGCAAAAAACGGGTTATTAATACATTATATACAAATATGAGTGTAGATACTGTGTATTTTCATATTACAATTTATCTATTTCTTCTTTTGTAAGTCCTGTTGATAATATTATTATGTCCATCGAAATTCCATTTATTTTTAGGTTTTTTGCTACTTCAATTTTTCCTTCAATTTTTCCTTCATTGATTCCTTGAATCTTTCCTTTTAGTTCGGCATTTTTTTCTGCTCTTTCTATAGCTAATTGATATCTCCCACGTTCATCTTGCTCCCGCATGAAAACTTTGTTGTATTCTTGTAACTCTTCTTTTGTCCAATTATGCTTATCAGCTTGTATAAATGCGTCTTTTATTCCCTCATCTGTTATTGTTTCGGGTATAACTTCTAAATCTTCCGCATTTTTAATAAAATATACCCATTGGTCTATTATACTTGTTAACTCTTGCTGATTTTTTTTGAATTTGTTGAGTTCTATAAAATTAAATTCTAAGTTTTTGACTATATTTTCATTGGTTTCTACGTCCAATATTCTGTGACGGCTTAGATAATTTTTGTTTTGTGTTACGTCAAAATTCAAAATACCAATAAAAAATGTTGGCTTCAAATTTGCGTATAAATCTCCGCGTTCTATTTGGTCGGTATAGCTTTGAGATGCGTAGTACAATACCCTTTTGTCAAAGTCTTTGGCTTCTGCTACTTGCATTTCTACTATAAATATATTGCCTTTCAAATCTGTAGCTTTAACATCTACTATAGTAGTTTTCCCTCCACTATACTTGGGCAACAGATATGGATTTTGTATGGAAACATCTTTGACAGCTTCATCATCTGTTAGGTTCAAAACTGCATTTAAAAATGAAATCAATGTGTTTTTTTTGTTCTCGTTTCCGAAAATTTTCCTAAACGCAATATCATTGGTTATATTTACAAACTTCATATCACAAAATTACGAAAAAAATATTTCACAGGCTATTTATAAATGTCGATTATTAGTAACTTAAGTTCACAACTATGTACTTAATGATACTATGATAATAGTTTTTCAATATATTTAAGAGTTTGTATGGAGCCTTGCTCTTAGTTATATAAGGGCTATTCTACTTTTTATTTTTTTATTATTCACTGTACCAATCTTCATCTGCAAAGCTGCTATAGCCTGTGTCAGTATATATGATGTGGTCTAATACTTTTATTTGTAGCAGTTTAGAGGCATTCACAATATTTTGTGTCAATATTATATCTTCATTGCTGGGAGTAGTGCTGCCTGAGGGGTGGTTGTGTACCAGTATTATGTTTGGTGCCGCATATTCCAAGGTGTGTTTGAATATCAACTTCATATCTACCGTCAAGTATGAAGTGCCTCCGCTGCTTATCTGCATTTTTTTTATCACCTCACATTGGTTGTTGAGCATGATTATCCAAAGCTGCTCTTCCTGCAAGTCTGCCAAGGCAGGTCGCATATATTCGTATATGGCTTTGGATCCTATAAGTTTCACTATTTTAGGTCTTTCTGCTTCTTTGCGCCTGCGCCCTATCTCTAAAGCTGCTGCTATGGTAATGGCTTTGGCCTCTCCTATTCCTTTGTACTGCTGTATTTGTTGTATGCTTTTTTTGGATAATACGTGTAAATCGTTTTCGCAATCTGCCAGTATGATTTTGGCAATATCTACCGCTGTATGGTTTTTGGTGCCCGTGCTTATGAGTATGGCTATTAGCTCGGTATCAGAGAGAGCTGCTTTGCCTTTGAGCAGCATTTTTTCGCGGGGGCGGTCTTCTTCATTCCACGATTTTATGTTGAAAAATGGTTTACTGTTTTGCTCTGCCATATTGCACCAAATATATGCCAAAAATAATAATTAGCCCGCATATCACTTTTTTTATAGTAAGCTCGTCTTTGCCAAGTATGAGTGAAAATAGCGTTGTGACAAATGGTTGGGCATATACATACACCCCAATAAGATAAGTGGAGGCTATTTTGGGCATATAATTGTTGAGAAAATAGGCTATCCACGAGGTGAATACTATCACAAATATGAATGCATACCAGTCATTGTCAGTAAATTGCGAAAAGTCTGACTGCAAAGCCTCTGCACCACCTATGGGCAAAAAAATGATAAAGCCATACACAAAGAGCCACTTGGTAATGGTAACAGCATGATATTTTTGTGCAAGGGGCACTATGCCAATGAGATATATACCAAAAAATATAGCATTGATAAGTACAAACAAATCGCCCCAAAATGTGCTTTGTGAAAAACTTACTTTTGCAAAATCTATCAACACTGCTGCACCAGCCAGCGAAAACATGAGCCCTGCCAGTATATAATTATTCATAGGTTGCTTAAGCCAAAAGTATGACAGCACCGCTATGGTGACAGGCAGCATAAGGTTAAATATAGAGGCATTGATAGGGCTTGTAAGTTGCATACCTGCGTAAAAAAAATATTGGTTCACCGCCACTCCGCATACGGCACAAGAAAATAATCTTATATGGTCATTAAGGGTTATTTTTTTATTTTCGGGTATGAATAATGATACTATTGTAAAAAATATGGCAGTAATGGTGACACGTACCATTACAAATTGCACAGGTGTCATAGCATGATTTACTACTTGCTTCACAGCAATGAAATTGCCCCCTGCTATGCATAATCCTAATATTAATAAGCCGTGTGTCCATAGCTTATTGGATTGCGATGGTATTTTTAACACATTATTTTACTAAAAAATATATAACAACGATTAATATCAGGCGCAATACTCGTCAAATGCAGCCAAAAGGTTTTCAGCTATCATCTCAGCCGACCGCCCCTCTATATGATGACGCTCTATCATGTGTACCAGTTCACCATCTTTGAAAAGTGCAATGGACGGCGATGAAGGTGGATAAGGTGCCATAAATTCTCTGGCTTTGCCTGTAGCCTCAGTATCTACTCCTGCAAATACGGTCACTATATTATCGGGCTTGCTGTGGTGGCCTGATAGTGCCATTTTCACGGCAGGGCGGGCGTTGCGAGCGGCACAGCCACACACAGAGTTTACTACCACAAGTGCGGTGCCTTTTTGCGAAAGCACTTTTTCTACATCACCTGCAGACTTACACTCACTTATTCCTAAGTCTGTAAGTTCTTTTTTCATGGGCATTACTAGTTCTAATGGGTACATATTATAGGGTTTTATTATTTTTATATTATTTTTTACATAAATCCAAGCTCAAGTTTTGCAGCTTCGCTCATCATATCCTGTGTCCAAGGTGGGTCAAAAGTGACTTCTACATGTACTTCGTTAAAGATACCTGTGTTTTGTACTTTGGTTTTCACCTCTTCAGGCAGCGACTGTGCTGAGGGGCATGAGGGCGATGTGAGTGTCATACTTACATAACAATTATTGACCGGGAATATATTTATTTCGTATATAAGACCTAATTCAAAAATATTCACAGGTATTTCGGGGTCATACACGGTTTTTATCTCTTCCAACACGCGATCCTTTTTTTGCTCATCAGTAATTGACTCTGCTATTTGCTCCATTTTGCAAAATTATTGATAAATTAATTGCCACTTATTAACATTAATAAAATATTTTAAGTTTCAAAATCTTGCAAAAACACTCATGGGCAATAGAGCACCTGATGTTGCTTGTGCTATAAGCTCGCCATATTCTATATCCTTGTCTGCAAAGTGTGATTTTAAGATGGAATAAGCCAATGTGGGAGAGTAGCCCATGGCATACATATTTAGTATCATGAATGCATGAGCATTGGGTGATAGTATGGTTTTACACTCTTTGAGAAGTGTATTTAAGGTGTCTTCGAGTATCCATTTTTCACCTTCAGGTCCTCTGCCGTAGGCAGGAGGGTCTATTATGATACCGTCATAGAGCTTGCCTCTCCGTACTTCGCGCTTCACAAATTTGAGCACATCTTCTACTACCCATACTATATCATGCAGTTTGTTAATTTCCTTATTTTCATTTGCCCAAGTTATCACTTGTTTCACAGCATCTACATGTACTACTTCTGCACCTGCATATTTAGCCGCCAGCGATGCTCCACCTGTGTAGGCAAAGAGGTTGAGCACTTTGGGCTTGGTTAGGATTTTGGTTTTTTTATAAATATATTGCCAATTGGCACACTGCTCGGGAAACAATCCTATATGTTTGAACGAGGTGAGCTCCAACTTCATGTGCATGGCAAAGTCGCTGTTTTTGTATGAAATGTGCCAGTAGTAGGGTGTATTATTTTTTTTTGTCCACATACCTTTTTCAGGATATGCTTTGTCTCTTGTAAAGTGTGCATGGTACTTACTATCCCATAGGTCTTGGGATAAGATTTTGTCCCAAAGTGCCTGTGGCTCAGGACGTGAGAGTATGATATTGCCAAATTTTTCGAGCTTGTATCCGTTGCCACAGTCTATAAGTTCATACTGAGCACCAAAGTCAAATATAATATTATGATGCATTATAATAATTTAAAACCTATTAATAATATATCATCGGTCTGCTCTACATTGCCCATCCATTGTGTAAGATATTGATCTATGTTATAGTGCTGGGTTTGCAGTGGGAGTTTATGATTATTTAATAATATATCTCTAAAGCGTGTAAACTTCATTTTTTCTTGACCGTCTACACCTCCAAACTGGCTTGCAAAGCCATCGGAATATATGTAATATACTGCATCGGGGTCTATGGTGAGCGTTTCGGTGGCAAATATGGCTTTTTTGTTGTGCAGTTGGTAGCCTACGCCTCTTTTAGTAGCTTGTATGAGGTCTATTTTGTCATCTTTGAGTATGTACATAGAGTTATTGGCACCTGCATATTGTATAGTTTTTGTATCTGAGTTTATGATACAAAGTGCTATATCCAAGCCGTCTTTGGTTTGGTATTCATCTTCAGTATCTTGGTGCAAGCTTTTTACCAATTGGCTGCTAAGCAAGGTGAGCAGTACACCTGCATCTGCGTTTTTGTGGCTTGATACAATGGTATTGAGCAGATTGTGAGCTACCATAGACATGAAAGCACCTGCCACACCATGACCTGTACAATCTGCAGCGGCTATGTAGGTAAGGTTTTGTTTGGAATAAAACCAATAAAAATCACCGCTTACTATATCTTTAGGTTTGAAGAGAATAAATATATCTGCAAATTTATTTTTTATCTCTTGCAGAGAGGGTAGTATGGAGTTTTGAATTCTTTTTGCTGTCTCTATACTGTCGGTCATTTCACCATACAGATATTTGATTTCCTGAGCTTTAGCCTCCAATTCTTGTGCATTTTTGCTAAGTTCATCGTTTTGTGATTGTATTTCTTCTTTTTGCTGGTTGAGCTCTTCTGTACGTATTTTTACTTTAGCTTCAAGCTCTTGATTTATATTTTCTTGTATTTTTTTGTTCTTTTCAAGTTCTTTTATGAGGGCTTCTTTGTTATGTTCGTTCTCAGATTTCATACCTTTGATACGCTCTACCAATGCCACACTCACAAAAAGTATGTGAAGGACTGAGCATATATGAAAGAAAAAACCATTTATTTTATCATCTACAAATGTTACCAAATTCGAAATAATAATAGGGTAATAATTGCTAAGTTCTACACTTTGTCTTATTAATGCATATGATAATCCTAAAAAAAATGAAATATGACCAAGTAAAATTAACAGATGAAAATTTGTACGTATTATTATTGTCTCATACAATATAAATATTAATAGTATAAACATAAGAGCTGTATCCAAAAGTCGAGTATGTTGATTGATATTATTTTCAATGTCAACCATCATATATATTTTATCAAAATTAAATATGTAGTATAAAAAGCGAAATATTGCGATGGCTATAAAGAAATAGAAAATAGGTTTGGATCGGTCTTGTATTTTTAGAAAAAATACGTTGAATAATATAAGCGATACCATCATCAATGTCATGGAAAGGCACATGATGTGTGGGTTGTATTCCGGGTGATGGGGCCAGTGAAACTGAAATCCAAAACCATCATTCATCACAAAAATGGTTTGAAATAGTGTGAAAATAATATATAAAAAATAGGAAGGTTCGCGTAAGAATATGAAAAAAAACAGGTTTAGAATGGTCACAAACATAAAAAAACCGTTGAAAACTCCTTTTTCATAGTTTTCCTTCAGTGTATATTCAAGGAAATGTTTTGTGCTTCTCACATTAATACTCGGATACATTTTTTTGTATCCGTAGCATCTCACATATACCGTACTAATGGCATTTGCAGGAATAATGATATTTGATATTGGATTTTTGTGTTTATATTCTCTTGTATGAAATGGAAAAGCCATTCCCATACTGTCTACCTCATAGCTGCCGTCTTGATTTGGAGTATATATCCATACTTTGCGTGTAGAATAGGCAAATAGCTCCAGCATGTAGCTGCCAAAGTGTGCAGAGTCCAAATTGTGAAGGGCTAGTTTGTACCAAACATTAAGCGGCTTTTGGGTATTTGTACTATCCCAATAATAGCCTGAGTAAAATTTTTTGTTTATTACAACTTTTCCACGCACAATATCGTCAATAGTAACTGTGCCTGTAGAGTCTATATAGGCATACATATTGTTATGAATATTATTATTAACTGTATCTAACCTGATTGGGATTACTTCATGGGCAACTGCTGCACGTGTTGAAAAAATAATAATTACTGTGAAAAAATATTTATAGTATGAAATCATCAAAGCTGTACATTATTGTAAACTATATTCACAATAATATGCAATATGTAAATTATCATAATTACATACAATATTAAAGTAATAAATTACTACTTAATGACCCCTAAAAAATGCAATCATTTTAATATAAATGAAATGAATTACAGATAAAATAGGTTTGAAATACATTTATAATTACCCTATATTCACCCTTTTAAATGCATTCACCGTCAATCCCTTATTTATTTTATCGAGCAACTGTGCTACAGTGACTGAAGGGTCCTTTACAAAATCTTGGTTAAGCAAAGTGCTGTCTTTGTAAAATTTATTGAGTTTGCCTACCGCTATTTTTTCAAGCATGGCTTCAGGTTTGCCCTCGGCGCGTGCTTGCTCTTTGCCTATCTCTATCTCGCGCTCAATGGTGCGTGGGTCCACATCATCTTTGTCTATAGCCACAGGGCGCATGGCAGCTATTTGCATGGCTACATCTTTGCCTGCCTCTATCACATCTTTGCCTCCTGTATTTTTCAAACCTACCAATACACCTATTTTGGCATTGGAGTGAATATATGGTACTACCTGCTCACCTTGCACTATTTCATAGCTGCTTATGTCAATTTTTTCCCCAATTTTGCCCATCAGGTCTGTGATAAAGTCTATGATATTGCGTCCGTTGGCGGGCAATGCTTTAAGGTCTTCTATGGTGACGGGTTTGCTGTCGAGTGCAGCTTTGAGTATCATATTGCCGAGCGATATAAATTCTTCGTTTTTGGCCACAAAGTCTGTCTCACAGTTGAGTGCTATGATTATCCCCTCATTATTTTGTAGATTGGTACCTACAAATACCGCTCCTTCTTTAGCCTCTTTATCTGCACGTGAAGCACTTATTTTTTGACCTTTTTTTCTAAGTATATCTATGGCTGCTTCAAAGTCGCCATTGGCTTCGGTAAGAGCTTTTTTACAATCCATCATGCCGGCACCTGTCATGGTGCGGAGCTTATTCACATCTGTAGCTGATATTGACATCGTTTAGTTTTTTATTAGGGTAATATTTTTTTTAATTAAGGCGGGCAAAGGTAAACCATTTTATTTTTATTTTTCAATGCACTTTCATTAATTTTTTTGACTTTATTTGCACACTTATTATAAATTATTTGACATATACTAATGTATTTGAGTGTAGTAATACCTGCATATAATGAAGAGGGCTCTATAGCACAAACCGTTACCAGCCTTTATGATACCTTACAAAAATACAAAATACACCATGAAATAGTGGTAACCAATGACAACTCCAAAGATGCTACTGCCACAGTGCTGGAAAATTTAAAAAAAGATATTCCCACCCTTAATTATTATACAAACCCGGGTCCTAATGGCTTTGGATTTGCTGTAAGATATGGCTTGGAACACGCCCATGGCGAAGCCATAGCGGTGATGATGGCAGACCTGAGCGATGACCCCGAAGACTTGATAAAATTTTATAACCTCATGCTGGAGGGCAACTATGATTGTGTGTTTGGCAACCGCTGGGGCAAAGGTGGCAAAGTGATAGACTACCCTACCCACAAATATTGGATAAACCGTGTTGCCAATATGATAGTGGCATTCACGGCGGGTATCAAATACTTTGACACTACCAACGCATTTAAACTTTATAAAAAAACTACCATAGAAGGGATAAAACCATTGATGTCGCCACATTTTAATCTTACTTTGGAAATGCCGCTCAAAGCCATAGTGCGTGGCTACAGCTATGCCATCATCCCCAACTCTTGGACAAACCGCAAGTCCGGGGTATCCAAATTAAAAATTAAGGAAATGGGAAGCAGGTATTTTTTTATATTGCTATATTGCCTCATTGAAAAGTTCTTTTCAAGAGGCGATTATAAAAAGAAAAACTAATTGATGGAAAAAAACAAAAAATCACTTCCCGTCAAAGACATAAAAATAAATGAGGCTAAAAAAATGCCATTTGTTAAGCAAATATTGTGTACAGTGGCTATAGCACTGCTGCTCTTGGCAGTATTTAAAGAAAACAAAGGATATAATTGGCTTTGGAATGACTTGATACACGAAAATCTGAAGTTTATTAACAAAAACAAAAACTTAAACTACACTGAAAAAATGCAGGCCAAATTTGGTGCTGATGCAGCTCTCATTGAGTATATCAAAAAAAACACCCCTGACAATGCCGTGATAGCTTTTCCGGCAGGCGACAGTTTTTTGAGTGCTAATGCACCTTATAAATTTATACAAGGTCTTGGAGGTATCAAAGTAAGGGTGTGGACACAAAATTTTCTCTATCCACGCACTTTGGTATATGAGCACGAGCTCAAAAAGTGGAAAAATATACCGCAAATCACCCATGTGGTATGTATGAACGGCTGGGGATACGACCAATTGGAATATGAAGTACAAACCCGCAACAGCTTTGATGTGCTGCCGGTGAAATATACTAACCGCCAAAACCTGCCTATGCCATGATAATAATTGCCTTTTTGATATCAATATTAGCGGTGGGCACATTAGCAGTGCATGTATGGGCACAAAGCATAACCTTGCTCGAAAAATTGGGACTAGGACTTTTGATAGGGTTAGGATATGTCACTATTATGTGTGTATGTATGGAATTGATACATATACCTATAAATGCAGGCACCATTGGGCTATGTGTAGCTATACCTCTCACAGCATTGTCCTATTATTTATATAAAAATAAAATCACACACACCATTACAGACCATGATAAGGTACAACTGAGCATACCTTTTGTACTTATGTTAGCATTTTTGATATATATATGGTACGGTATATCTTACAAGGCACTATACTGGCCTGTGGCTGAGTATGATAGCATTACCGGCTATGACTTGCATGCCAAAATGATAGCGAGAGAAGGCACACTGAAAACCAGCATATTTACCTATCCATACCACTCGTCATACGACTTAGCAAGGTTTATATATCCACCCTTGACTACCGTCATGTTTTCGTTGTCATACATGGAGATTGACCCAATATTCAACACCAAAATCATGATGCTTGGGCTTGCATTATCATTCATCATCACATTTTTTGCATTGCTTCGTAAATATATTAGTGATCTTTGGGCTATGTTTTTTACCATTTTCACAATCATCACTCCCGAGATGTTTTCACACATATCGCTGGCACTCACCAACTTGCCCAATGCTATATATACCTCGTTGGCGCTGTTGTATTTGGTAATATGGCTGCAAGACAAAAAGCGCGAGCACTTTATCATAGCTATAGTGCTATTGAGTATAAGCCTGTTATCGCGCAGCGATAGTATAGTATATGTACTGGCAAGTGCATTAGTGATAGGGATTGATTGTATAAAAACACGCAAATATTGGATACCATTGGTCGTATATACAATGGTAGGCTTTGCACTATTTATAGGTTGGAATATGTATGTGAAATACTATATTGGTGCCAATGCCGGCGACTTTTTTGTGAAAACACTATTTTGGGATAGCGAAAAATTTACCAAAATATTCTCAAAAGCGGGAGGGCTCATGCTGGGCGATGGGCTACTGTATGGGCTCACATTTTATACATTTCTTATCATTTTAGCACTCAATTTTAAGGATATTGTATTGCAAATAAGGTATTTGCCAATACTTTGTATAGTAGCATGGCTGCTCTACACTTTGCTGTATTATCAAATAGACTATAGCTTTGCAGGAAGTATAGATGCATATCTAAACGCATCATACAAAAGAGGACTGTTTAATATTGTACCGCTCTGCTGGTATTTTGTGGCCACTTCAAAATTCAGCCAAATAATGCTTGAAAAAGCTAACACATTTTTGTATAAATAGTGATAATATCCCCCTAAAAATGCTCAGAATTTCATGAAAACAGATTAGTCAAACTACCATTGACATACTATATAATGTATTGTTTTTCAACAAGTTAAATTTTATATTTAATATCACATTGAGCTTGTAGAAATGTGCTTTTATTATGTATACTTCGATATACTCATCATGACATTAACAGGTGTGATTCATATATTAAAAATTGACCTCATCGAAACTAAGACAGTGAGAGAAAAATTAAGATTGAAAATTTAGGATATAATTTATTCATTCACTAATTCACTAACTCACTCATCGTCATTGCGAGTGCGAGGTACGAAGCAGGAGTGGTCTCAGACTGACAAGCCATATAGACATGGCTAAACGACAATGATTAAATTTTAAATTATTAATTTTAAATTTATTGTACTTTTGCACGATTTTATATGTAAGAATATCCGCACATTATGTTTTTGACCAAGATAAAATCCCGAAAATCGGGAATAATATTATACGGAATCACACCTCCTAAATCGCAAACTGAACCTGATAAAGTACAAGAAATAGCCAAGCGTACACTTTCAAGACTTATTGGGTTAGACATAGATGCACTCATTGTGTATGATGTGCAAGATGAGTCTGCGCGCACTTCTGATGAGAGACCATTCCCCTTCATTCGTGCCTTAGACCCTTTGGAGTATACCATTGCGCACTTACACGAGCTTAATAAACCAAAAATTATATACAGACCCGCCGGCAAATATACTTCACAAGAGCTCAGCACATGGCTCAATACGCTGCATATAAATGGATTGTACCCTGTATTTGTAGGAGTGCCTATTCCTGGTTTTCAGGTAAAAACATCACTGCAAGAGGCATATGCAATATGGAGCAAAAATGCAGACACCTCTGTGATAGGTGCCATCACCATTCCCGAAAGGCATGCTACCCTGCACGATGAGCCCGAAAGAATGATGGATAAAATGAAATCCGGGGTGTCTTTTTTTGTTTCGCAATGTGTATTCAATATAGAGTATGCCAAAAATATGCTCACTGACTTAGCCACTTATTGCAAAAACAATAATGCCTCTATGCCCACCGTGATATTCACACTCACAGCTTGTGGCAGCACAAAAACATTGCAATTTATGGAGTGGCTGGGCATACACATACCCGATACCATCAAAAATGAATTGATAAATGGAGAAAATATTCTTTCTACATCTATTGAAATATGCAAGCAAGTAGCTACCACACTCACCGAGCATTGCCTATTGCATAATATACCATTTGGATTTAATATAGAAAGTGTAGCCATACGCAAAGAAGAAATAGAAGCCTCTATAGAGCTTGTGAACTGGACAATACAACTATTCAAAAAAAATGGCATAAGACAATGAAAGTAAACTATTTATACCTCCCATGAAACTGCACTTTTATGGTGCTGCAAGGCAGGTCACGGGTAGCTTGTATTTGCTCACAACAGACAGTGGGTATAATATACTCATAGATTGCGGGCAGCAAATGAGCAGACCCAAGCCGAACGATACTACACAAACTACCTCGCCTGAGTATAAACCTCTATTCCCATTCGAACCCAAACATATACATCTTGTACTGCTCACCCATGCACACTTAGACCACTCAGGCAGGCTGCCATTGCTGGTGAGAGAAGGGTATGAGGGACAAATATTGTGTACACAGCCTACTTTTCATTTGACACACATATTGCTACACGATGCTGCACAACTATTTCAACGACGTATAAAACGCATATTGGATAAAAACAGGAATAAAACTAAAGCCCCCGAAAATTTAGAAGAATATTATTTTGTAAAAAACGTAGAACAAACTTTAGAACGGTTTGTAACAATTGCTACACATCAAAAATTTAAAATAAACGATGAAATAGCTGTTTATTTCAACCATGCCGGACATTTATTGGGTGCAGCAAATATCATTATTACAATAAAAGAAAATAACACAGAAAAAAAAATATGCTTTTCGGGAGATATAGGACGCAAAAATTATATGTTGCTCAACAATCCCATGCCTATACCCCAAGTGCAGTATTTGGTGTGTGAATGTACCTATGGCAACAGACTTCACACCCCCAACCTCAATCCCGCAGATATATTGTTTCAAATTATCAAAAAATCATGTATTGACAAGCCCGGAAAACTCATCATACCTGCATTCAGTGTAGGGCGCACACAAGCCTTGCTCTACACGCTCAATACATTATACAGAGATAAAAAAATACCACATATAAAGGTCTATTCAGACAGCCCCATGGCAAAAGAGAGCAGCCTGGTGTATGAAAAATATGTGAAGCAGCTCAATAAAGAAGCAAGAGAATTTTTCGATGATGAAGATTGCCTCTTTGATTTTGATAATTATGAATATGTGCATGATGTAAAAAAAAGCAAGGCACTCACACTGCATTCAGAGCCTTGTATCATAGTATCAAGCTCGGGTATGATATCCGGAGGCAGGGTAGAGCACCATATTAACCAAAGTTTGCAAAACCCTATGGCAACTATCTTATTCATAGGATACTGTGCGGAAGGCACAATAGGTCATGAATTGGTAAACGGTGCTAAAACTATCAAAATAAAAGAAAAAAATCTTGAGGTAAGAGCGCAAATAGTAGTGATAGATTGTTTTTCTGCACACGCCGACCAACATGGGCTTACGGAATTTGTACTTTCGCAAGATGCTACCCTGCTGCAAAACATATTTCTTACGCACGGCGAAGGCAAAGCCTTTGAAGTATTTCAAAATCATCTGCATGACAAAGGCTTCCACAAAGTCACCATACCTGAAATGGGACAAATTTTTGAGTTATGATTGCGCTTAGGAATAAAATTTCTAATTTTGCCTGTATCATATGATTACTTACCAATACTTTACCTTAGACAACGGACTCAAGGTATATTGCATAGAAGACAGCACCACGCCCATGGCAGTGGTAAATTTGCTGTACAACGTAGGCTCTAGAGACGAAAAACCTTCTATGACAGGCTTTGCACATCTATTTGAGCATCTTATGTTTGGCGGCTCTGCAAATATACCATCTTACGATACACCTCTACAGCAAGTAGGGGCAGAAAACAATGCCTTTACAAGCCCTGATATCACCAACTACTATGTAAGCATTCCTGCACAAAATATTGAAACTGCACTTTGGCTCGAAAGCGACCGTATGCTTGCATTATCATTCCAACAAAAAGTATTGGATGTACAAAAAAACGTAGTCATAGAAGAGTATAAGCAGCGATACCTCAACCAACCTTATGGCGATGTATGGCTGCATCTTCGCGACATGGTATATGATGTGCACCCTTACAAATGGCCTACCATAGGCAAAGAAATAAGCCATATAGAAAACGCTCATATGGACGATGTAAAAGACTTTTTTTACAAATATTATGCCCCGAACAATGCTATATTGGTATTGGCAGGTAATATTACACTCGAACATGCCAAAACACTGACACACAAATGGTTTGCAGACATACCCATGCGCAATGTACCTGCCAAAAATTTACCATTAGAACCTATTCAAACTCAAAAAAAATCATTGATAATCAATAGAAATGTGCCTATGAGAGCTATATACAAAGCATTTCATGTGTGCCACAGACTTCATAATGACTACTATGCCACAGACCTGCTCAGCGAAATATTGGGCAGAGGTCAATCATCAAGGTTATATCAATATTTGGTCAAAGACAAAAAAATATTCAACAACATATCTGCATATATTACAGGCTCCATAGATGCCGGATTGCTGGTGATAGAAGGCAAAATAAACCCCGATATATCATTTGATACTGCAGAAAAAGAAATAGATAATTGCCTGATTACCATAGATACTGACATATTGGATACAGATTTGCTAAAAACTCAAAATCAAGCTATGACCAATATATTGCTCTCCGAAACTGAGCTGCTGAACAAGGCCATGAACCTTGCTTATTTTGCCAATATAGGCACCCCTGAGCTCATCAATAGTGAACTTGAACATATAGCCAAAGTAACTACGCAAGATATAGTATCTGCCAAAAAAACATACTTGCATCATGACAATTCTTCTGTACTTTATTATGATATGGCATAAACGCAACTGATATGAATACACCTCCGTACAGAATAGGTTTTGGGTTTGATACACATATGCTGGCTCATGACAGAGAACTTTGGGTTGGCGGAATAAAAATACCTCACCATCAAGGTTTTAGCGGCCACTCTGACGCTGATGTACTCATACATGCCATATGCGATGCTATGCTCGGCGCAGCTCATCTCAGAGATATTGGATATCATTTTCCAAATACTGACCCACAATGGAAAGGTGCCGACAGCAAAATATTATTAAAAAAATGTCTTGAATTAATTTCTCAAAAAAATTATAAAATTGCAAACATAGATTGCACATTGGTAATGGAAGAGCCCAAAATAAGTCCTTATATTGTAGAAATGGAAAATTGTTTGGCATCTGTATTACAAATATCATCCGATGATATTTCCATAAAAGCCACAACCAACGAAAAAATGGGATATATAGGTCGCAAAGAAGGTGCCAATGCTTATGCAATATGTTTGCTCTACAGTATCAATTAATATATTATCATCATGCAAATCACAGAACACCGACTCAAAGGATTATTTGAAATACAACCAAAAGTATTCAAAGACGAAAGAGGGTACTTTTTGGAGTCATATAACCAAAAAATATTTGAAAACTATGGACTCAATATGAACTTTGTGCAAGACAACCAGTCATACTCTGTGCAGGGAGTAGTGCGTGGCTTGCATATGCAAAAAGAACCCTTTGCGCAGGGCAAATTAGTAAGGGTAGTCACCGGAAAGGCACTTGATGTAGTAGTAGATGTGCGCAAACACTCGCCCACATTTGGTCAATGGGCTTCATTTGTATTGGACTCTGAGCTATGTAATATGGTGTATGTGCCACCTGGTTTTGCACACGGGTTTAGTGCATTACAAAATTGCATATTCTCCTACAAATGTACCCATGTATATGACAAAGCCTCAGAATTAGGCATATTATGGAATGATACATCGCTCCATATAGACTGGCAAGTACCAGCTCCCATTGTGTCAGAGAAAGATAATGTGCTGTTGAGTTTTGAAGAGTTCAAAAAAATAAATCCGTTTTAGGTATCCACTGCTATGATTTTGAAAATTTATAAATAGCCCTCAAGATAATTTCTCTGCCTATACTCGGTACAGGCATGGCATTGCCCATGTAGGGTTGTATAAAATTAATATTTGCATTGCCCAGGTCATACATTCCTAAATGCACATCTAATCCTTTGACTTTGAATATATTGCTATAGCTTATATTTACATTTATTTGCGCAAGCTTAGGATACTTTATTACCTCTGCAGCACCTGTAGTGTCAATAAACAATCCCAAAGAATATCTTTCTGAATATATATTTACAGAAGGGTTGATATATAAATTATCCATCAATCTGAATGAACTGTAAAGGCTCACTTTGTGTGTAGGAAAAGCAAGATTAATATCTTTCACATCAGGTACTTTGTAGTCTTCTACTTCGTTGATACCTGCCGGAGCAAAATTGTTAGAATAGTTGAGTGTGAAATTATAATATTTTTTTTGGAATTTTAGTTCTACCTCAGTACCTATACTACCGGTCTTGGTAGCATTGTAATAGGCTTCCTCATTATTGCCGGTGACTCCATATATAATAGGTTTATAAATATTTATATAATAAAAATTTCCTGTGATAAATAAATAGGACGACAATTTGCTTCCAAGTTCTAACTCTGCCACATCTGTCTCCTCAGGCTTAATATTTGGATTAAGGTTTATATTCTCCATAGATGGCGCTCTGAAAGCTCTGCTATACAATAACTTAATGTGTACAGGACCTAATACTTGAGTGAACCCAATTCGAGGTGCTATGGCAGAGCCAAATACATTGTGAAGGGTATATCTCAAGCCACCTGTGATATTTACAAACTTGGTGAATATAAGTGCTTGTGTGTATGCACTTATGGTATTAAAACTTATATTATTATTTTGGTTTATAAAAAATACGGTGTCTTTTTTATGTGCCCCTTCTGTGAATGCTTCTACCCCAGCTATTACATTGATATTGGGGTTTATGTCGTAGTTTGCATGTATGCCTCCTGCATATCTGTAGGCTTGTACCCTATATAGTGCCGTGTATGACAGTATATTACTGCCCACTGCATATTTGCCTGTGGCAGAGTCGTTTGATATTTCGTAGTGTTGGGTAGGCTTGTCTATATGCCAAGGTTTTTGGATAGATGTATTTATTTTGGGTGTAAGGGTGAGTTTGTCATTTATTTTCAATTCATATTTGAGTTCTGTGCTCCAGTTGTCAAATGCCAATCTTGCAGGCGTAGCAGCGGCTTCTACATAATATGGAATGGTATTATATTGATACGTTTCATAGAAGTTTCTGAATTTTAGCCCTTTATATAATATGGCTATGTTGCTGTTCACAGGGTATATTTGGCTATTATTTTGGGTATTGTGGGTGGTGCCGTAAGCATCTATATAGGGTATTTGGGTGCGCATGCCCTGCCCTGCATAGACATGTGCAGATACATTTAGAGTATTATTATTGTTTTGATAACCGCCTCCCAGTGAGCCTGTTATCCTACTCATTGCTGTACCTGCTTCGTCTGCTGCTATTCCTGTATTTGCTCCTGCTTCTATACCTTGATAGTCTGCCCCGCTTTTGGTAATGATGTTTATCACACCCAGCTCAGCGTTGCCTCCGTATATGCTGCTGCCGGGTCCTCTTATTACTTCTATCCGCACAATATTGGTGATGTCAAACCTATTGCCAAAGTAGTTGGTAGAGTACATAAGTTCATTCATCTCCAACCCATCTAACAATAGCAGTATTTTGCCTTCATGCCCCCAATTGCCTCTTATGCCCATGCCTATCACTCCTTGCACATCGTATCCAAATTGTATACCCGGCAGCATCCTAAGTACGTCTATAAGGTCGCGGGCACCCATATTGCGTATTTCTTGCCCGCTAATGACAGATACAATGCCAGGGCTCTCACGTGTGGTGAGCGACTTTTTGGAGGCTATGCTCACTTCCAACTTGAGCAGGTCTTCGAGGCTCATCTCCATCATACGGTTCACGTCCAGTGAGTCGAGCGGTGGGTTGCCATACGCTGATATACTGATAGATACGAGCAAGAGTACTGATAATATTTTATGTGCCATCATTGGTGTAATTTTTATGGCTAAATGTAAATATTAAGTGTTATCTTACTATTACCTCAATATTATATTGATGTTAAGTTTTATAGAGTGTGGTAAACAGCGGTACTTGATACTATCTTATGATATAGCTCACAAATATGCCTGTGCTGAATGTTTGGTTGTCAGGTACATGAGTTACATATTCTATATTTGGTGTACTAATAATTGGTGCATCACTTACACCCTGTTGATTGGTATACCCTGCTACACCTTTAGCATAAATATTTTTGTCACTGATACAAGTTTCAAAAGTAGCCCCCGGCTCTACCTTGCGATACCGATACGATAGTTCTACACAAAAAAAATGTACAAAATCTGACCTGTATTGATAGGGTTGGTTTATGACTATGATTTTGCCTGACTTGTAGCCTACTCCCAATTTTATATTTTTGTAATATAAGCCTGTTAATAATTTGAGATAGAGGTTATATTATTCAATATTGTAGGTGTTAATAATAATTAAATCATTAATATCATTATTTTCTGATACACCAATGTTTCGTAATTGAATAACTGGTTTTATGTTTTGCTTCATTGTATAGTTATACCTACCCGCACCCATGAAAAATTGCGTAAAAAATATTTGCCTAATTTGGTAAATACATCAGCCGAAACATCAAGGTTTATGCTACCGCTATAGGTTATTTGCGTATTTACATTTGGCTGGTTGATAATACCTCCCGTGTACATACACCCTACCCTGAGCCTAAAATTTGTTTTGGAGGATGTGGTATCATTGTTGTTTTGAGAGTAACCATATACATACAGTGTGCAAAAAATAATGATAGTGTGTAATATTTTTTCATGTTTATGAAATTTATTTGCTATATTACATATCTTCATTAAACAAATCAGCCATTGTCACTTGATTTTCTCATAGCGCATACCCAAACTTTGCTGATAATATAAAGAGTAATTCACATATCTATTGTATATGCAACTTTAATATTTGCTTTGCAACCTTTTAAGTACAAGGAGGTTATCACTTCATCAATTTTTGCCTGATAAATTCAAATTTTACATTAGTATATTCATCAGGTAGGCCATGACCTGCGTGAGGGTATATCACATATTGTTTGGGTACTGAAAGATTGTTGTACATGGCAAAGTTTATGTGAGGCGGGCATATATCGTCTTTGAGCCCTACTCCCATGAGCACAGGGCATTTGACCCACGGTGCTAAGTTTTTGATATCTATGTAGCTGAGGGTATGGTATACTTTGTCCCATGTGCTTGCTTTGTCTGTTTCCACCAATTTTTTAAACTCATAAGCAGGCCAGTTGCCTACCACAAAATAGTCTTTGAAATCGGACAAAAAGGGTACTCCGGGCACACATACTTTGATACGCTCAGGGTTGAGTGCAGCTGTGGCTATGCTCAGTGCTCCACCTTGGCTGCCACCTTCCACTCCTACACGCGTGGTATCTACCTCATTTCTCGAAAATAAGAAGTCTAATGCACGCCTGCAATCCATATAGGCACCTCTGTATATGTACATTTCTTTATCATTGATTTGGTGCTGCAAATATCCGGGGAAGCCGGGGTTAATATTGTCTTTGCTAAAGCCATGTCCTCTGATATTGAGCCCCATTACTATCATATCATCTGATTGGTAATGGTATTTATCAGTAAGTTTCAAGTAGCTGCTGTAGCCTTGCACGTGTAGCAATGCCGGGTATTTACCTTGTTTTTTGGGCACTGAGTACCATGCCCTTACCAATACATTGCCCAATGACCTCATCTCCACCACATACATGTTTTTATTACCTTTAGACAATGAATCTACTATAATGATATTGTACTGAGGAGCTACCGCTGCAAGTTCTTTTTTGGCACGGTTCCAATAGTCGGCAAAATCGGGTTGGGCATCTGTGGGTGAGAGTACTTTCTCAGGTTCACAGGCAAATGTGCTGATGTGGGTTTTGTGTGCCAACGGACTTTGATAATCTATGATAAGTTGATAAAAACCCGGCTGCATATCGGGTATGCTCACAGGCATATTTGTGGTGCTATTTTTCTTTACGGTAGCGGGTATTGATTTTTCATAGGTAATTTTCCCAAAATCATTTCTTACCGTAATATTTGCACTGCCTTTGAAATCTATATAAAAGGTATTTTTGAGTTGAATATTACATTTTACATCTTTGGCAGACAAAAATACATGGTTTGTCACAGGAAATACTGCTGAAATATCAAAACTATCATCAAACCCCTTGACAGATAGTGACAAAGGGTCGCCATATATGCCACCATTGCCACTTCCGTCATACACCCTCACTGCTACGAGATTGGGAGCGTCCCATTTTACCTTATCCGCAGGTATGGTGTACTCTCTGTATTGGTCATATGCATTTAGAAAATTAGGCGGAAAGCTGCCTGTCTTACCTATGAGCTCGCCATTGAAGTAAGTTTCGTCAGCATCGTCTATTTTGGCCAACTTGAGTATTAGTCCTCCCATTTTTTGGGCATCGCTCTTGAAAGAGGAAGGTATAGTGATAGATTGCCTGTACCAAGCTATGCCATCATAGTTTTCAAATCCTTGTTTTTCAAATACAATACCTGCATATATTTCACTCCATTGTGCATCAGCATAGGTGTTGTTTTTCCATTGCATATCGTCTCCGGTTTTAAATTTCCACTTACCGCTAAGTAGATTTTGGCTATGCAACGTGACGTATGAAATTACAAGAAAAATAGTAAATAATTTGCTCATAATTAATATGTTAATATAAATAAATGTTTATTATAAATTTATACAGTCATGATTTCTACTTCTTTTTTGCTGCATAGGTCATCTACCTTGGCTACATAGCTGTCTGTATATTTTTGTACTTCTGCTTCGCCTTTTTTGGCTTCGTCTTCTGCCACACCTTCTTTTTGAAGTTTTTTTATTTCTTCATTTATATCTTTTCTAATATTTCGTATGCTTACTTTTGCATTTTCGCCTTCGTGTTTCACCTGCTTTACCAACTGCTTGCGCCTTTCCTCTGTGAGTGGGGGTACAGCTATGAGTACCACTTCGCCATTATTTTGAGGGTTAAAGCCCAAGTCGCTGTTGCGTATCGCTTTTTCTATTTCACCTATGATATTTTTTTCAAAAGGTTTTATAGACAGTGTGCGCGCATCGGTAGTAGATATTGATGAGACTTGATTGAGTGGTGTATTTGCACCATAGTAAAGCACTGTAATACCGTCGAGCATTGAGGGAGTAGCCCTACCTGCTCGTATCTTAGTGAGCTCACCTGCAAGGTGTTTGATGGCTTTTTCCATGGCATCGTCACACTCATCGAGGTATAGTTGTATATTTTCATCCATAAATTTATTTTAAGAGTATATATTATATTGTAACTAATGTGCCTATATTTTCGCCTTGTACAATTTTGCCAAGGTTTCCTTTTTTGTTTATATCAAATACTATAATGGGCAATTTATTCTCTTTGCAAAGTGTAAATGCAGTCATATCCATTACCTTAAGGTTTTTATTATATGCTTCATCAAATGTGATGGTATCGTACTTGGTGGCATTTTTATCTTTTTCAGGGTCTGCGGTGTATATGCCATCTACTCTGGTGCCCTTGAGCACCACATTGGCACTTATTTCTATAGCTCTGAGGCTTGCAGCAGAGTCTGTAGTGAAATAGGGGTTGCCGGTGCCACCGCCAAATATTACTACTCTGCCTTTTTCAAGATGCCTGAGTGCTCTTCTGCGTATAAATGGCTCACACACGGAGTTTATCTGTATGGCAGACATGAGTCTGGTTTGTACATCTATTTTTTCGAGAGCAGACTGTATGGCCATACCGTTTATCACTGTAGCAAGCATACCCATATAGTCGCCCTGCACACGGTCTATGCCTGCTTCCAAAGCATAGCTGCCTCTGTATATATTGCCTCCGCCAATTACTATGGCTATTTGCACACCTGTTTTGTATGCATCTTTTATTTCATTGGCATATTGAGAGAGTATGGCAGGGTCTATGGTCTCGTCATGTGCACTTTGTAATGATTCGCCGCTGAGCTTGAGTAGTATTCGTTTATATTTCATGAAAAATTAATATCAACTGATAAAATTGGGTTAAAATCTGACAATATTGAACATAATATTCAGTGTTTGCAAAATTATTGTTAAAATATGAAAAGTAATTTTTTTCTACCTTCAATCTTAAATTATAAATTTAAACTATACTCCTTACATTTTTGCCCTTACTGTGGTACCGGCCTTTTAGAGTACGAATGATAGCATACGCCACTGCGATTATTATATTTGCCAACTTTCAAAAAGTAGTCAAATTGTTTGCGGGTATAATGAACTTATAAGTATAGCCAAGAAAGCATCTAAAATCACTTTCTACACATCAGCCTCTCTCTTTTATTCGCTTCAGTGCTTCTGTAAACTGTGCCTCCTCTGAGCATACTGATACTCTCAAATATCCCTCGCCATTGCTGCCAAATATAAAGCCAGGGGTAATGAACACATGGCATTTTTGTAAATAATGTTCTGTGAGTTCCTCAGAGTTTTTATATTTTTTGGGTATGCGTGCCCATACAAACATACCTACCTGTCCATGGTCATATGCTGCACCTATATGGTCTAATATTTGCCAAATAATATCGCGTCTGCGGCTGTAAATAGCATTTTGCTCGGTATGCCACTCCGCACTGTTGTGACAGGCAGCCACTGAGGCATGCTGTATAGGCAAAAAAGTACCTGAGTCTATGTTGCTTTTTACTTTGAGTATGCTCTGTATATATTCGTGGTGGCCTACCACCAAACCTACTCTCCACCCTGCCATATTGTGCGACTTGCTCATAGAGTTGAGCTCAAGGGCTACTTCTTTGCCTCCGGCATAAGTGAGTATGCTGAGTTGGTTATGATTGAGAATAGAGCTGTACGGATTGTCATGTACTATGAGAAATTTATATTTATGGGCAAGTTTTATGGCATTTTCAAATACCGCATGGGTGGCAGGTGCGCCTGTGGGCATGTTAGGATAGTTGAGCCACATCACTTTCACATTGCTTAGGTCTTGGTTTTCAAGAGCTTGCCAATCCGGATACCAATTGTTTTTTTCGAGCAAATCATAATATCTCACCTTGCCGCCTACCAATCTGGCCACTGATGAGTAAGTAGGATATCCCGGGTTGGGTACCAATACCTCATCGCCGGGGTTTATGAAGGTAAGGCTCGTATGCATAATGCCTTCTTTGGAGCCAAGCAATGGAAGTATCTCATTATCAGGGTTTAAATCTACATTGTAGAGAGACTTATATTTGTCAGCAAATGCTTTTCTGAATTCTAATATGCCCTGATATGTTTGGTAGCCGTGGCTTTTAGGATTTTTTGCAGATTGTATGAGCGCATCTATAGTAGCTTGTGAGGGTGCTAAGTCAGGGCTGCCAATACCCAAATTTATAACATCTGTACCCTGCTGGCGCATTTTGGCTATTTCTTTGAGCTTCAGTGAAAAATAGTATTCTTTGGTATCAATAAGCCTCTCGGCGGGTGCTATCATCATTTATTATTCAGTTATTTATAATCCTTGTTTGTATTTTCCCAATAATTTATAATATGTAGTGCAAGTACCCAATTTATCCATCAATGCATCCAGCATATGTACATGCTCATAGGTAATATCTATATTAAAGTAATATTCCCATGCCTTGCCTGTAAACGGATTGGTCTGCAAGGTCATTATATTTATATTCAGTTCATTAATAAGATTTATTACTTTCAATAGGCTTCCTTTTTGGTGCGAAATATTGAAGCAAATACTGGCTTTATTTGCCTCCTCTATGTTATTATATTGTCTGTCTAATATCAAAAATCTGGTAAAATTTTGGTCAGAATCTTCTATATTTTTTTGTATTATTTCAAGGTTGTATTGTGAAGCCACTCCACTGCCCGCTATTGCAGCTACTCCTGATTTATTATTGTCTGCAATATATTTGGCCATAAGGGCTGTATCTATGTCTTCTACCAACTTTATGTGTGGATATTGCTGAAAAAATGCCATACATTGCATAAGAGCCACAGGGTGGGTACGCACCTCGAGTATATCATGTATTGTTTGCCCGGGCAGTGCCATAAGCATATGCTCAATCCTCAGTGCTGTTTCGCCGCGTATCACATAGTCACTGTTGCGCAACAGGCTATAGTTGAACAATATAGTACCTGCAATTGTATTTTCTATGGCCATCACGGCTTTGTCTGCATGCCCAGTATTCAATGCTTTGAACAATGCCGGAAATGACTCACACATGACCAAATCAGGCATGTGTCCAAAATATTTTTGTGCTGCCAGTGCGTGAAACGACCCCTCATAACCTTGTATTGCTACCCTCATTTATCAGAAAATTGTGCAAAAAAAATAGAAAAAATCGTGTTGTACAAAAATATTTACCACAACTTTGTTTAATTATCTCATAAATATGCCCCTCACACTTGTACCTACCCCCATTGGCAATCTTGAAGATATGACTTACAGGGCAGTGAATGTACTCAAATACTGCCATACCATATTATGCGAAGACACCCGTACAAGTTCGGTATTGCTCAAACATTATGACATACATAAGCCTCTTATGAGCTATCATGCATTCAATGAGCACAAAATACTAAATAACATCATAGAAAAACTCAAAAAAAATGAACACTTATGCCTTATCACAGATGCAGGTACTCCTGGCATAAGTGACCCCGGATTTTTGTTGGTGAGAGAATGTATAAAAAATAATATCTCTGTAGAATGCTTGCCGGGAGCCACCGCATTTGTGCCTGCCCTTGCAAAGTCAGGCCTCCCTTGCGACAGATTTGTATTTGAAGGATTTATACCTGTAAAAAAAGGCAGAACTACACTACTCAAGACATTAGCCAATGAAGCGCGTACCTTGATATTTTATGAGTCGCCACACAAGTTGCTCAAAACTTTGAATGATTTTAATACATATTTTGGTGCAGAAAGACCTTGCGCAGTATCAAGAGAAATAAGTAAAAAATTTGAAGAAACATATAATGGCACCATTGCAGAAGCATTGGCCTATTTCACGCAAAAAGAAGGCAAAGGTGAGTTTGTAATAATCATTCAGGGTAAAAATTCTTGATTATTAATATCTTTATCACAAAAAAAATTATATTTGTAGATAAATAATCCATAATTGCCATGTCAAAATATTGTTTGATTATCATAATTTCAGTTTTATCAACCTCATTATTTGCACAATATACCAATAAATCATTCCAAAAAATACAAAAAAGATATACAGCAGGTGCTTACAAAGCTGCCTATAGATATAATAAAAAATATGTTAATAAGCTCGACCATACCAAATATGAATATGCACTCGGACTTCTCACACAAGCTGCAAATGCAGAAGCAATATATAAATTTAATGAGGTAGACTCATTGGTAAAATTAGGGATATCTACCTTAGAAGCAGGCTACGAAGACTCTACAAGTCTCTATGTATATGCACTTCAAAAAGCAGCCTTTGCATATATACAGTCAGGCAATTATGTAAAATGCGATAAAATATTGACCAAAGCACTTGATAAACTCAAAAACTCTACAGACACCGCTCTGAAATATGATACAGAAATGCTTAAAATCACAAATTTACTCAAACAAGGGTTTAATAACGAAGCATTGCAGCTTTTGACAAAACATGAAAACTATCGCAAAATACAACTCGGCAATACACAAGGCAAAAACAAAAAAGAAACCAAAAATACCAAAAAACTATATGCACAAACTATTAACACAAAACTTGAAGTATTGCTGCAAAAAGGTGATTATAAGGCATTTGACCAATTGCTATCCATACACAAAACATGGCTCGACAAAAGCTATGGCAAGCGCAACTTTGAATACAGAGACTTTCTATACCTCACAGGTATGAGGCAAGAAATAATAGGCAATCAAAAACAAGCTGTAAAATATTATGAGCAAGCCAATAAATACACCAAATTTTCTAAAATAGAGAAAACAGGAAATAATATTGCCGAAAGGTTGATATTTTTATACTACATACGCAACAAAAAACATGAGTCGCTCAAAAATCGTGTGAAATTTGAACGCGCTGCGCGCGAAATATATGGACGAAACAGCCTATACTATGCCCGATACCGCCTGCAAGAAATAGAACAACTCTATGCCGACAGCAAATATGACAAAGCAGACAAAAAAATGGCTTCACTGTATAATATCAAAACTCAATTTCCTGTCTTTCATCCGTTTAACCAAAAACTGCTCGATACCAAATACAAAATATCATACCGCAAAAGTGCCTTTGACCAAGCCGAAGACTCTTTGAAAAAATTAGTAGAAATAAAATCTATACTCTATGGCGAAAATGCACCTGAGTATCACAAAGAAAAACTCAGGCTTGCAGATTTTTATTCATCATACAAAGGAACATTTGCAGAAGCCAAAGCCATACAAGAAAAAAGTTTCAATTACGTAGTAGAACCTCAACTATCACCCCAAAATCTGCAATACATATATTACCAGCAGCAAATAGCCAATACATATGAACTGATAGAAAAATATGACCTTGCCGTAAAATATTTGGACGATGCAGCCAAAAATATTAAAGACTACTACGGTGCAGACCATATAGAATATGCCAAAGACCTTGAAAAACTTGCAGAGGTGCTGCTCAAAAAAGGAGATTATGCACGTGCCGAAGAACTTATAAAACTATCAGTAGAAATATTTCGCAAAAACTCAGACAAAGCCTCTGCCCTCGAAAAAGCTGCTACCTATATCACCCTTGCCAAACTATATAACACACTTGGCATGTACAAAGAAGCCGAAGATGCCCTACGCAAAGCCTCTAAGCTAAGCAAGCGTGCATACAAAGGCACAGGAGTGGCAGGCATAAAAAATGCTGACGAACTGGCTGCACTTTACATAAAAGAAGGTAGATTTTCAGAAGCAGAAGACATACTTGCCAATGCTCTATTGGTGAAAGAAAAAAAACTGGGCGTAGAAAATAAAGACCTCATTCCTACTCTCAATCTGCTGGGCAACCTATATATCATCACCGGTAACTATACAAAAGCCGAAAAAAACATAAGGCGCTCAATGGCCATAAGCTCCAAAGTATATGGCGAAAAAACAGCCAACTATGCCCAAACCCTTACCTACCTTGAAAACCTATATAGAGAACTGGGCGACTTTAAAAAATCAGAAGAAACTGACCTTCAAATACTTAATATCCAAAAAGCCCAACTCGGCAGCAACCATATAGATGTGGCATCTACCCTTACTCGGCTGGCACTCATCAGATTATATGTGTATGGCGACATAGCAGGTGCAGAAAAGTCTATGCTGGAAGCTACCCAAATAGTAAAATATAACCTCACGGACAAAAATCCATTGTATGCAGAGCAGCTCAAATACTTGTCTTATATATACATAGAATCTAAAAGATACAAAACGGCGGACTCATGCCTCAATGCTGCCAATGCCATTTGGATTGAAAAATTAGGTAAAAAAAATGTGAACTCTGCCGATGTAGCCATGCTCAAAGGCGATATTGGGTTTCTTACAAACGACTACAAATCTGCACAAAACAAATATGGAGAAGCCAAAGGAATGTACCTGAGCATATTTAGCGATTATCACCCAAAATACGTGAAAGCCACTTCCAAACTTGCCAAAGTGTATTTCATAAACAAAGACTATAAAAACTCGCTCAAATACATTACCGAAACTACAGAAAAATACCTTGATTTTACCAAAAAATATTTCCCCAGCCTTTCATTCAGCGAAAAGTCTAAATATTGGAACCAGATAAAAGATGATTTTGAATTTTTTAATACCCTGGCTTTTGTACTCAAAGACAAAAACCAAGCTATAGTGGGCAAAATATACGACAATACCATAGCCACCAAAGCCCTGTTGCTAAGCTCTTCTGTGAAAATGAAGCAGCGAATACTCAGCAGCAAAGATGAAAACCTGATAGCCAAATACAACGACTGGACAGCCAAAAAACAGTTTCTCATGGCTGTACTTTCCATGAGCAAAGAGCAACAAACCCAAGCAGGTGCAGACCCCGGCAAAATACAAAAAGACATAGAGCTTCTGGAAAAAGAAATGAGCGAAAGCTCAGAAATATTTGCCAATAATGTAGAAAAACAAAACATTACATGGACAGACGTAAAAAACACCCTCTCAGACAAAGAATATGCTGTAGAAATCATCAGATTTAGGCATTATGACAAAAAATTTACAGATTCGGTCATATATGCTGCATTATTGATATCAAAATATACTACCAAAAATCCTGAACTCATCATACTTCCCGCCGGAAATGATTTTGAGAAAAAATATTTGAAATACTACAAAAACTCTGTCATATACAAGGAAGACGATGACTATTCATACGATGTATTTTGGTCGCCGATTAGCAAAATTTTGCCTATGAATGCTACCGTGTATGTATCAGCCGAAGGAGTGTACAATGAGCTTAATATAGAGTCTTTTCACAAAAACAACAGCAACATATTTGCCATAGACGAAAACTACATTATCCCAGTGAGCAATACCAAAGAACTGGTGCTAAACAATGAAAAAGGCAATAACAAGAAAGAAACACCTGTACCTACCCAACTTGCAGCTTCCAAAGCAGTATTCATTGGCAACCCTACATTTTACGCATCTGCCTCCAAAAACGTAGATAATAGTGTGGATAGAGAACGCTCCATAGCCAAGCCATTTAGCGACCAATATGCGTCTGCCTCACAAAATGTAATAAAACAACTGCCGGGTACAGAAGTAGAGGTGAACAGTGTGAACGACCTATTTACCAAAAACGGCTGGAAAACCTACAAATACATCAATACCACCGCCGATGAGGATACCCTCAAAAAACTAAATAATCCAAAGATACTGCACATAGCTACCCATGGATATTTCAACCCTGATATAGACAAATCATCGTCTAACGAGCTTACCAGCACAGAGACAGAGTTTTCACAAAACCCACTATTGCGCTCGGGTCTGCTGCTGCGAGGTGCAGGAGATGTATTGAAGTCAAACAACAGCTTGAAAATAAATGCCGAAAACGGCATACTTACTGCCTACGAAGCCATGGACCTGAACCTCGACAATACCAGTTTGGTAGTGCTCAGTGCCTGCGAAACAGGCAAAGGTGAGGTGCAAATTGGGGAGGGTGTATTTGGCTTACAAAGGGCTATATTGGTGGCAGGTGCCAATGCATTTGTGATGACACTCTTCAAGGTGGATGATGAAATAACCAAAGAACTGATGATAAACTTTTATGACAAATGGCTCAAAACAGGACAAATGCGCAAATCATTTACAGAAGCCAAAATAGCCATCAAAAACAAATACAAACATCCTGTATATTGGGGTGCCTTTGTAATGGTAGGCAATGAGTGATGAAGTTTAGCTCGTTTCTCTCACAACTCCTCTGTAACCTCGTCTGCTATTTTGAGATATTTTTTGATGACGTATTTGATGGAGTTGTAACTGCCCGAGTAGTATTTTTTGATTTCGTCTTGGTGTATCCACTTTATATCTGTAATGTCTTCTTCTATTTGTGGTTTCATGCCGTGATCGTTTACACAGTTCATCACAAACCATGTAGTTTTTTTGAGTGAGGGTTTGTCTTTGTCTGTGTAGCTGTGCCAAGTGGTACATAGCTTGGTCACTATCTCAGCTTTCACTCCGCACTCTTCATATACCTCACGCTCAGCACATTGATTAATATTTTCTTTATCATCAAGTTTGCCCTTGGGCAAATCCCAAAAACCTAACCTGAATATGCATAATATACGGTCGTCTTTCACTACCACGCCACCCGCAGCCTTTATTATTTTAAATTGTTTTTTGATGAATGTTTCAGTATCTCTCACATCTGCAGATAGGAATGTAATAGATTTTATTTTGGCAAACTTTTTCATTTCCAATATCTTAAGCATAGCATGTACCTGCATATTATTAGCATCGTTTACCAAAATATTGCCAAATACTTTATTCACATCCAAGGGTGTATAGGTAGATATGGTCATATCTATCTTTTTGTTTTTGAGCGATGTTTTTCGATCCAAAAATTTTACCCTTACATTATTTATGAATAGTTTCATATCATGCTACTTTACCAAATTGCAAAGTTGTACATTATTATTTTTAAAACAATAAATAAAGCCTGAAAGTTAATGTTTTATGTTTCAATGGTTTAAAATCTAAGTATATCTGTTACTTTTGATTTGCTAAATAGTATTATTCTTAGAAGTCAGGAAAAATGCCATTTATGGAGAGATACTGGGCACAGGCATTTCTTTATCTGTAAACTATGAAAGATTTTTTTGCGAAATAATAATATGATTTCTGTACATATTGGTATTAATACCTCCATTATCTGATAATCGCATATTTGGGTTTAGTGCTGGAGCATCTATAATATAGGCGATGGTAAGAATTATTTTGAGATGGGTATGTCAGCCGGTGCAGAATATTACTATAACCATATATATAATATATGGGTGGTGATCATCTATTTATCCCTTATTTCATGCTACATATTGGCTACAGACATGTATCACCCAAGGGGTTTTTTCTCAGAGTATATACTTGCCCTATTATTTCTTTTGAGAATTACAGTTATTATGATATATATAACAGAAACACTGAAATAAATAGGTTCATAGTTAGTCAAAGTATAGGTATCTCCATAGGAGGAGCATTTTAGGTATAAGTATATTTTATTACCAAAATATATAATACAAATATGCTAATACGGCAAATATTACCATTGACCCTGCTATAAAAATTGGACTAAGTTTGAAATAGTGCTTTTGAAAACGTATTGCTTTGGGGTGCTCACCATTGTTTTGCAGCAGCGAGAAGCATACTATCATAGCGCAAAGAATAACAAATACTATACCCATCCTATTAATAAATGGAACATGGGGCAACCAAATTTTGAACAATACTGACAATGGAATGGTCAATACTACAGATGCCATAGCTGCACGGTCTGTAGTACGGCTCCAAAATAAACCAAATAGAAAGAGTGCTACAGTGCCCGGCGTGTAAAACCCGCCAAACTCTTGGGTAAACTGAAAAATCTGACTTATAGAGTTGAATGCAGGTGCCACCAATAAGGCTATTATGAAAGATGCAATCATGATAATTCGTCCCCACTTCACTTTTTGTACATCACTCATGCCGGGGTAATATGTTGCAGTAATGTCTAATACAAGCAGTGTACTAATAGCATTGGATATAGCTGCCAAGGTAGATACTATGGCAGCTACCAATCCCGCTACGGCAAACCCTTTGATACCGGGTGCCAAGTATTGACTTATAAGCCATGGATAAGCCTCATCTGGCTTATAGAGCCGGGCACCCAATGCATATGCAATGATGCCGGGCAATACTAATATAAGTGGCAAAAACAACTTAATACCTCCTGCAAAGAGCACCCCCTTTTGCGCCTCGCCTATGCTTTTGGCGGCCAGAGCTTTTTGTATAATGTATTGATTGCAAGCCCAATAGTTGAGATGTGCTATCCATACTGCTCCCAGCAATACATGCAATCCGGGCAAGTATTGGTAATTGGGATTTGAGCTATCCAATATCATATCAAAGTGTGAAGGTGCTTTTTGATACATATTATATATACCTGATAATATACCTTGCCCATCTCCAAGAGCATACAATCCTGCAATGAGTACTATGGCTCCTCCTGCTATGAGCACTATGGTTTGCAATACATCTGTCCACGCTACAGACTCCAGACCTCCGCTGACGGTATATAGTATGGTAAAAATTGCCAACCCCGCTATGGCATAATAAAAATCAAATCCGGCTACGGACTTTAGTGCCAGTGCACCTAAGTATAGTGCGGTGGGCATGTCCATAAACAAGAATATGAGTAAGTACATGAGAGCTACCACCGTGCGCAAATTTTTATTGAATCTTATTTCCAAAAATTGGGGCAGTGTGTATATACCTTTTTCAATAAATACAGGCAAAAAAAACATGCCTACCGCTATCAATACTATGGCAGCAGTCCATTCGTAAGTGGCAATGCCAAGGCCTATGGCATACCCTGAGCCATTGGAACCTAAAAACTGTGTGGCAGAAATGTTGGTAGCTATAAGTGAGGCACCTATCACCCACCATGTCAATGACTTATTGGCCAAAAAATATTCTTCGGCATTTACATGCCCATTATTTTTTTTAGAGAATACACTAAAAACTCCTATCAATAATACTAAAGCAAGATAGATGCCAAAAATAATATAGTCAAGTACAGTAAAGTTCATATTTTGATTCATCAATAATTTCTATATTTTCAAAGCATTTCTAAATTTTTTTGATAATATTTATTTCATATAGCGTTTACACACCTATATATACAAGCAGTGGTAGGCTGCATCTGTATGTATCCGCAAATGAAATTTGACATTGGCTTCTACTTCAAATATATCACCTTTGTAGAATATTTCAAATTGGGTGCTCTCGGGGAGCTTTACCAGCATGGCACCCGACACCACGGTGATTATTTCACGTGAAGTAGTGCTGAATTCGTATTCGCCGGGCTGCATGACACCGAGTGTTTCTTTGCCTGTAGCACCTGAGAGAGTGAGTGATTTTACTTTACCTCCAAAGTATTCATTTACTGGTATCATATATATTATGGTTTTATGGAAATTTTGGAAATTTGTTCCATTCGGGTTTACGTTTTTCTATGAAAGCATTTTTGCCTTCTTTGCCTTCATCTGTTTGGTAATATAGGAGGGTGGCATTGCCTGCCAATTCTTGTATACCTGCTTGTCCATCGAGTTCGGCATTGAAAGCAGACTTTAAGCATCTGATGGCGATAGGGCTTTTTTCGAGTATTTTGTGGCACCATGTGATGGTAGTTTGCTCCAAATCTTGCAGGGGCACTACTTTGTTTACTAATCCCATATCAAGTGCTTCTTGGGCATTATATCGGTCACACAGGTACCATATCTCGCGGGCTTTTTTTTGCCCTACTATTCTTGCCAGGTATGATGCGCCAAAGCCACCATCAAAGCTGCCTACTATAGGTCCTGTCTGTCCAAACATGGCATTGTCTGCTGCTATGGTGAGGTCGCACACTACATGCAGCACATGCCCGCCACCTATAGCCCACCCTGCCACCATGGCTATTACGGGTTTGGGAATGGAGCGTATCATTTTTTGCAGGTCGAGTACGTTGAGCCTGGGTACACCATCTTTGCCCACATAGCCACCTACGCCGCGCACTTTTTGGTCGCCACCGCTGCAAAATGCCTTACCTCCTTCGCCGGTAAGTATTATTACACCTATATCTTCACTTTCACGACTATAGTGCATGGCATCTATCATTTCTGCCACGGTGTGTGGTGTGAATGCATTGTGCACATGAGGGCGATTTATGCTTATTTTGGCTATCCTATCGTATTTACTGAATATGATTTCATCATATTGTTTGATAGTTTGCCAATTTACAGTATCATACATTTATCACATAATTTTATAGGTTGCAAATATACTTGCATTCGTGTTTCTGCAAATACATTTTTATCATTTGGTTTAAATATATTAATATGCAAAATAAATATTGTATGCAGATACACTAAATTACAGTATGTGTGCATACCTATTTGATAACAATACATTGCATATAGGTCACAATTATTGCATAACTTTGCATAATGAATATGCTCCAAAGTAGATTAATAATAGTAATATTATGTGGCTTGACTGCATGTCGCAAAGACCCCGGTTTTCCGGTATCTCCTACCATTTCATTCAAAAAAATAGAAGTGGCAGGCAGTGGTACTTCTCAAAATCTGCGCCTTATCCTGTACTTTACAGACGGAGATGGTGATATAGGGCTCAACCAGCAAGACTATACCGACAATGTAATATTTATGCCAAAATATGAGCGTGTGGAAAATCCAAAATCAGGGTGTGAAGATACTGTACAGACCAACCCTAACTTTAATAACATAGAAATTGATTTTTTTTATAAGTTAAAAGATACCACATTTTACCCACTCGGCGACACGCTCGATGCCTTGACCTGCGAAAATGTATTGGCCTCTTACAATGGCAGGTTTCCACGCCTAAATACTGACAACGTGGCACAACCTCTCTCCGGCGACCTTAGCTATGATATAGTAGGTATTTATACATTCTTAAAAAAAACATTTAAAAAAATAACCATAAAACTAAAAGTGAAAATAAAAGACAGAAACTTAAATGTGAGTAATACAGTGACCACAGATACTTTATTAATATTATAATGAAAAAAATACTTGTTACGGGAGGTGCAGGATTTGCAGGCTCCAATATTGCCATTAACCTAAAAAAAAATTATCCTCACTATCAAATATATGCCTTTGACAACCTCAAAAGGCGAGGTTCTGAACTCAATGTAGAACGTTTTAAAACCTATGATATACAGTTCATACACGGCGACATAAGATGTACAGAAGATATAATGGCTGTGCCCGAAGTCACAGATATTATAGATGCTTGTGCAGAGCCATCGGTGCTGGCAGGCATAGCAGGAGACCCGTCTTATCTCATCAATACCAACCTCAATGGTACGGTAAATTGCCTAACCCTTGCCAAAAAATATCAGTCAAATTTCATATTTTTATCTACCAGCAGGGTGTATCCTATAGCTCCATTGTGCAACATACCATATGCAGATACAGAAAGTAGATTTGAAACTGACCTATCAAAACCTATGCAAGGTATTACTGCCATGGGTATCAATGAAGACTTCACACTCAAAGGTGCACGCTCACTGTATGGCAGCACTAAGCTTGCATCAGAGTTGCTAATTGAAGAATATCATGCATTTTTTGGAATGAATATGATAATAAATCGTTGTGGTGTGCTCACAGGTGCGTGGCAGTTTGGCAAGGTAGACCAAGGCTTTATGGTGCTGTGGATGGCCAATCATTTTTACAAAAAAAAATTAGGATATTTTGGCTTTGGCGGCACAGGCAAGCAAGTGCGCGACATATTGCATATTGATGATTTGTATAAATTACTTGACATGCAACTGCACAATATGCCAAAATACAATGGCAATATATACAACGTAGGTGGTGGTAGAGCATGCAGCATATCGCTGGCAGAGCTAACCAAAATATGTGAAGAAGTGACCGGAAATACCATACTAATAGAAAAAGTACCCGAAACCAGAGTAGCGGACATACCTATATATTTGAGTGACTATACCAAAATATACAACCTCTGCGGCTGGAAGCCTGTGCATACTCCACAAAGCATATGTGCAGATATATACCATTGGCTACATGATAATGAACAAATGTTGAAACCATTGTTGGGATAGATGTATATTTTTTTGAACTTTGCATTAATTGTAATGTTGTATCAATAATTAATAATAATATTATCATATTATGCCCTAATAAATCAAACTCCGAAATATGGATATGAAAGAAAAAGTAATGTTGCAATACGATGAGGCAGGTGACAATCATACATTTACCAACCTGCAAACCCCTGTCAGAGACAATGCCTTTGATATAGATGATGAGCTAAAAATAGAGCTCATACAGCAGCATTTTGAAGAGATTATGAATATACTTGGCTTAGACCTTGCAGATGACAGCCTCAAAGGCACCCCTTATCGTGTAGCAAAAATGTATGTGAAAGAAATTTTCAGTGGGCTCAATCCGGCAAACAAACCAAACATTACCCTGTTCAAAAACAAATACCAATATCAAGATATGTTGGTAGAAAAAGACATTACACTATATTCGTATTGTGAGCATCACTTTGTGCCCATAGTAGGCAAAGCACATGTGGCATACGTGTCAAACGGGCACGTGATAGGTCTGTCAAAAATAAACAGAATAGTACAATACTTTGCCAAGCGCCCACAAGTGCAGGAACGACTCACCCTGCAAATAGCTGATGAACTTAAAAAAATACTTAATACCCCGGATGTAGCAGTAGTAATTGATGCTAAGCACCTGTGCGTAACCTCGCGAGGGGTGAACGATACAGGCTCATCTACTATCACTGCATCATATAGCGGAGTATTTGAAAATGAGTCTTACAAAAATGAATTTTTGGCATATTTGCACAAAGTATAATAAATTACTATCGTGGAATATATACTTATATGCTAAGTATATTTTATGTATAATAATGTAATTTTAAAACAACTATAGATTAAAGTAAACGAAGTGCCTGATTTTAAAGTAGTTTTAGTACGTAGTCTCATTAAAAAAAACGAGATTGAGTATTTTGGGATTTTATACTTATTATTAATAAAAAAAAATTATAATTGCGTTTAATATACTTTTTATATATTCATATATCCCAAAAAATAAATTATTAACATGGCCCAAGCAAAAAATACTAACCTTAATGAAAATCAAATAAATATAGAACTTGGAGAAGAAGTAGCCGAAGGAATATACTCCAACCTGGCTATGATAGCACACTCCAACAGTGAGTTTGTGGTAGACTTCATCAGGCTCATGCCCGGCTTGCCCAAAGCCAAAGTAAAAGCCCGCATCGTGCTCACCCCTGAGCATGCCAAGCGACTACTGCAAGCATTGGCTGATAATGTGAATAAATACGAAGACTCATTTGGCGAGATACGTGTGCCAAGCCAGTTCCCTACCCTGCCTATGAACTTTGGTGGTACCATGGGCGAGGCTTAAATATGCTATAAAGCAGAACAATTAGTAAACAATACCAAGTGATTTATGCATATCAAGTCGTTCACATTCAATCACTTTTATGAAAATACATACGTAATGTCATTGGGTACTCATGCCATCATTATAGACCCCGGGTGCTATACTGATGATGAAAAACATATATTAGATGAATATATTACCAAAAATGACTTAAAACCTGTTGCCATTATCAATACCCATTGTCATATAGACCATGTAGTAGGCAACTATCATTGCAAAACCAAATATAAAATACCACTATACATTCACAAATTAGAAATTCCCATACTAAAAGCAGCAGAGGTGCTTGCTTCAAGCTATGGATTTATTCCTTATCATCATGCAGATGAGACAAACTATATTAATGAAAATGAACAACTTAAATTTATTGGTATAAATTTTGATGTGCTTTGGGTGCCGGGCCATGCACCCGGTCATGTGGCATTTGTACACCATGCATCAGGCAGTGTACTGAGTGGCGATGTAATATTCTATGAAAGTATAGGTCGTACTGATATTCCTTATGGCAATTATAATGATTTGACAAACAGCATATTACAAAAACTCTATAAACTACCTCCACACTACAAGGTATATCCCGGGCACGGCAAGCCTACCACCATAGCACATGAAATGAAGCATAATCCATTTGTAAAAATATAGCTTAGTACACTATGGAAGAATACTTAATATTTGACGAAGAATTTTATTATATCAAACCCAAAGTAAGTGATACAGCTAATGCCTCATCACATACAGAAGCTCCTCAAAAAATACAATATGCACCCCCTGTAAAATTGCCTCCGGCACCCATAATTGCAAGTAAGCCACAAAGCATAATTCATAAAAAAATAATGGTGATAGCTCACTACACAGACACTGTACAAATACCTGAACAGGTACAGCAAAAATTAAACAATACATTTCTGCAGCTCAACCAACCTCTTGAGCAAATGATATTTATAAATTTGGCGCATATACCTCCGCATACACTTAATCAATACAAATATCAATATCTTATATTACTCGGTGGGTCTGGCAAAAACATAGAAATACTACACTCCTACAAAGGAGACCGTACACCTCACAACTTTGATATTCACAATAATATAAAAATATTATTTGCACATACAATAGAAAAATATGCTTCTGATAGACTATTAGCTCAAAAATTTTGGACATTATTGCAAGAAATTTTCAAAAAATAATTGTTTGAATACAAAAACAGATTATGAAGTACATACTTTTGCCAACGGCATAAGGTGGGTACACAAAGAGATAAAACATACAGCCATGGTACACTGTGGTATTATGCTCGACATTGGCAGCCGCGACGAAAAATCACATGAGCAAGGTCTGGTGCACTTTTGGGAACACATGGCTTTTAAAGGCACTACTACCAAAAAATCACACTACATACTTCATAGAATAGATGCGTTGGGTGGTGAGCTCAACGCCTATACTACCAAAGAAAAAATATGCTTCCATGCCACACTACTTGCCAAATATTTTCCCAGAGCCATACAACTGTTAGTCGATATTGTATTTAACTCTACATTTCCACCCAAAGAAATAGAAAAAGAAAGGCAAGTAATACTTGAAGAAATGGGAATGTATGAAGACAATCCCGAAGAAAGCATCATGGACGATTTTGACAGCTTAGTATATGCCAACTGTGCCATGGGGTATAATATATTGGGCACGCGCGACTCGGTAAAAAGTTTTGAGCAAGCACACTTCACAGAATTTATCAGACAAAATATAGATACCTCACGCATAGTATTGAGTACTGTAGGAAATATCAAATCAAGCAAAGCTCACCCTGTTGCCGAAAAATATTTAGCATCCGTAGCCCGCATTTCCAATACGCAACATCGCCATATATATACCAATGAAAATATCAAAAATAAAATCATAGAAAAACCTATTCAGCAAGCCCATTGTATGATAGGAGCCAACGCATATAACATACAAAGTAATAATAAAGTAGCCTTTTACTTGTTGACAAACATACTTGGTGGACATGCCATGAATACCAAGCTCAACCTCATGCTGCGCGAAAAACACGGCTTAGTATACCATGTAGATGCTCACTACACCCCATATACAGATACGGGTCTTTTCAATATATATTTTGGAACTGAGAAAAAACATGTCTCAAAATGTATTACCCTCATTATGTACGAATTAGAAAATTTTAAAAACATTCTATTGCCTCACAAAAAACTCAAAATGTACAAAGAACAACTCAAAGGTCAACTGGCAGTAGCCGAAGAAAATTACAACGGCATGATGCTTGCCATGGCAAAAAACACTTTAGACTTAGGATATATGGAAAGTATGAAAAATATTTTTAAGAAGATAGATGATATAGCTCCTGAACAAATCATGCAAATATCAAGAGAAATTTTTAGTCATGATAAACTCTACAGGCTTGACTATTTGCCTAATAAATGAGGTAGTGAGATAATACTTAGTCATAATATACTCACACCTTCACATATACTACTTTTTTTTCAACAAAATATTCTTCCTCAAAAAAATCTGATATCAATGTACTCTTCACATGCAAATGCAGTTCGCCTATTTCTTGTATAAGACTATCGCCCCCTTTGAGTGCCAGCAAGCCTCCGGCAAGGGTATTGTCCGACTTTTTGATGATGTTTTTACCTGTCCATTTTATCAGCTCTTTGAGCGATGCCACACCCCGTGTCACTACAAAATGATATTTTTCGGTCAGTTGCTCTGCTCGTATTTGCTCTGCTCGCACATTTTGTAAGCCCAGTTGCTCTGCTACAGACTTCACCACCACTATTTTTTTGCCTATAGAGTCTGCCAAATAAAATGTACAATAAGGGTACATGATGGCCAAAGGAATGCCTGGAAAACCACCTCCCGTACCTACATCTAATATTACTGTACCGGACACAAAATCTATTACTTTGGCTATAGCCAAGCTATGCAATATATGATGAGTATACAAGTTTTCTATGTCCTTGCGCGATACTATATTTATTTTTTCATTCCATGATTTATACAGCGGTATTAAAGCTTCAAATTGTGATTTTTGAAGGGCTGTAAGGGTATTAAAGTATTTATCAATAATCATGATTTACATTACTTATATATTTATTACAAATATTTATTGGAATAATATATATTTTTTATAATATTACGTACAAAAGAATAGAAGCATATAAACATATGAATAAAGTATATATCTTAATAATTTTTCTATTTGCATCTGTGAGCACACATGCACAAGATACTTTGGCCATCAGCAGCAAAGATACCATTTCCATCATAAATGCTGCCTACTATTACAAAGGCGAAAAAATAAACCGCAGGCAACTGAAAGAGATGCTATCCTATTGTGGCGAATGTACTGTACTACTCACTAAGTCTGCCAATAATGAGATAATATCAAGCACTTTGGGTGCTGCAGGAGCTTTTTGCATAGGATACCCTATAGGTTATGCACTGGCAGGTGCCAATGACCCTCCTTGGATCATGGCAGGTGCAGGTTTTGGTCTCATATTGTCAGCTATTCCTTTTGAAATAAAAAGGGTAAAAAAACTCAGAGAAGCAGTTTTGATGTATAATAAAATTGTGTTAAATAACACTAAATAATAAATAGTCATTGTTGTTGACCGCACTAAACAAAAAATTATCCTATTTTTGAATTTTTATTTATCATGCTCAATATTGGATTGGTAGGTGTAGGACATTTAGGCAAAATACACATTCAACAGCTCAAAGAACTGCCTCAATGGAACATAGCAGGTTTTTTTGACACATCTGCCGAGGTGTCAGCACAGGTAAAAGAAGACTACGACATCAAACACTATAGCAATATTGAGGCACTTTTGGAAAATTGTGATGTAGTAGATATAGTGTGCCCTACTATTTTTCATTATGAGTATGCGTACAAAAGCATAATAGCCGGAAAACATGTATTCATTGAGAAGCCCGTGACCGAGACCGTGGCACAGGCAACAGAACTAAAAAAAATGGCACAAATACATAAAGTAAATATACAAGTGGGGCACGTGGAACGATACAACCCCGCTTACGTGAGTGCTGCCGCCCACCAGCTCAAGCCTATGTTTATTGAAGCTCACCGTTTGTCAGAGTTTAACCCTAGAGGCACAGACGTGTCAGTAGTGCTCGACCTTATGATACATGATATTGACATAGTATTGCACATGGTACACTCACCGGTAAAGCACCTGAGTGCCAGTGGAGTATCTATTGTGAGCAACAACCCGGACATAGCCAATGCTCGTGTAGAGTTTGAAAACGGCTGTGTAGCAAACCTCACTGCAAGTAGAATATCATTGCAGAAAATGAGAAAAATGCGTATTTTTCAAAAAAATGCTTATATTTTAATAGACTTTTTGAATAAAATTACCGAAATATTTTCATTAGAGCCATATACAGACCATCCGCTTCCATTCACATTTGTATTAGACACAGGCACAGAAAAAAAGATGGTGAAAATGGAAAAACCTACCATAGTAGCTGAAAACGCCATAAAAAATGAACTGTCGGCGTTTCACAAGTCCATCACGGGTGGGCATGTACCGGATGTAAGTATTGAAGATGGGCTCAAAGCCTTAGAACTTGCATATATGATTATAGACCAAATAAGAGTAAGGGAAGAAAATTTTAACCTATTACCCAAATAGTATAAATTATGTCATTTGCACATACTATCTTTGCAGTTTGCAGTTTTAATAATAATATATTTATAGAATAGATGAAATTTTTTGACAAAGTACTACGATATTGGCGCATAAGCAAGGTAAATCCATATATACACAAAGATGTACAGCTCCTAGACATAGGTTGCTATGACGAGTTGCTTATTAAAAAATTTGAGGGTAAAATACATTCTGCCGTAGGCATAGATCCACTACTTACCGCTGATGTACATACAGCCAAATATACCTTGCTCAAAGGATACTTTCCTGATGTGCTGGAAGCAGGCAAAAAGTTTCATGTCATCACCATGTTGGCTGTGCTTGAGCATATAGATGAAAACTATTACGACAAAGTATCACAAGGTTGTTTTCATCACCTGCATCCTGGTGGGCACTTAGTCATTACCGTGCCCGATGCATTGGTAGATAAAGTGCTGGATATACTTATCAAAATAGGCATACTTGATGGTATGAGCACCGATGAGCACCATGGATATGACATAAATAATACACGTACGCTTTTTGAAAAAAGCGGATTAAAACTCATAAAACATAAAAGATTTCAGCTGGGGCTCAACAATGTATTTGTATTCCAAAAGCCAATTTAATATTTGGCGTTCATAACATCCCCCCTTACTCCATGACCATGAGCTTGTGATAACTGCCTGTGGCAGTAGCCAAGGTCACACGATATATGCCTTTGGGCAAGTGCGAAATATTGACTTTGGCACTACCGGCAAAGTTTTTGATGATTTTGCTATACAGGTCTGCCCCACTTTGGTTCATCACATATACGGTTATGTCTTGTCCGGCTACAGGCATATACTCTATCTCAAAATTACCATCGTTGGGGTTGGGAATGAGTCTTAAGATTTCTAAATCTTGTACCTTACTAGCAATACCTGATAGTGTACTCACATTGTATGGGATAGCTATAGTAGAAGTGATGGTACTATTTATTACAGATGTTGCTTTTACTTTTAAGGTGTCAGTACCCACTTGTATAGCACTCACTGCCAACATATTACCTGATAATGTTTGTAAGCTCACCAAACTGCTTCCCTGTAGTACTTGCCATATTACATCTTGTACAGCTATTGATGGCAAAATAACTGACGTAAGTGTAGTGATGCCGTTCAATACCGTGATTGTATTTGAAGCAGAATTAATACTTAGTGATTGTGGCATCGCAGTTTGTCCTGAAATACTTATTATTTTTATACTTTTTACACTATTATTTGCAGTCAAAGTGCCAGTTACAGTTATTGTACCATTGAGACCTGTGGCAATTACCAAACCATTGGAAGTAATAGATACTGTAGCTGTAGGGTCACTTGTTGCATAAGTCCATGTGAGCTGACCTGGTGTGATGCATGAGTTTGACGAAGATACACCCAGTTGTAAGTTTCCTTTATCAGAGGATATGCTACCTGCACCTGTGAGCGTAATGGTGGAGGTACTTAGGCTTAGATTTAGTACCTGTGTAGATTTTATATTAAATGATGAGTTAGAAATGGCAGTTACAGTCACTACTCCGTTGCCATAGGCTACGAGTTGGTTATTCACCACTCCTGCCAAGCTACTGGGGCTCACCACCCATGTAATGTCTTTAATGGTAGCATTAGAGGGTTGTATATCTGTGATTATACTGCTGCATCCGCCTGCACCCGATGTCACAGTAAAGTTAAGTGAAGATACAGTAACCGGTTGGTATGAGATACGATAGAGCCCGTTGAGCCCTGCCGATAAGCTGCGAGTCATGTAATACATTTGATTATCAGTACCAACTTCTAAGAAAAGTGCACCTATTCCTGTACTTGTGTTGCCTACATTGCTTGCTAAACCTTGTGCAAAATTTACTACATTATTGCTATTATCAAAGTCAACAGTATTAATCCAACCGTTGCAAAAGTCCATATAAAAATATTTGCCGTGATATTGACTTGGCCATGCATTGACACCCGATACCGTACTGTAAAATACTCCTCCTGTAATAGCACAACCTGCTGTTGTCCCTGATTTTACAGTACAACTTGGAAGATTTGCACAATGACCATAATAATAGATAGGATTTACATAAGCAGAGTTACCTGAATTGCCCTCAACAGAAGGCCAACCAAAATGTTTGCCGCTTGTAGGTGTTACTTTATTTATTTCTTCCCTTGCACTTTGGTTACTTGACCCTATGTCATTAATATAAATATCACTTGTACCGGGCTTGAAATGCATAGTAAATGGGTTTCTGAAACCTCTTGCATATATGTATTTTTGCGGACCATAAACGGGGGTAGGAGTAGTATAATATGGATTATCAGTAGGTGCTGAGCCATCTTTGTTAATTCTTAGTAGTTTACCAAAGTAGCAATTCCAGTTATCAGCCCATTGATATGATACACAGTTGGGTTGTGTCCTGCCTACACAAGCATTGCATGACCAATCACAGCTAGCACCATTAGGGGTATAACATGGGCACCACAAATCACCCTCACCGGTCACCAAATATAGTTTACCATCCGGTCCAAAATGCATTTGCCCACCGTCATGATTTACATTGATAAAGTTACCATTGGTAATGTCCATGTCAAGTATAGTTCTTTTACTACCACTCACAATGCTATTGCCACTCATGGTATATCGTGCTATTTTGTGCATAATTGTATTATTTCTATTCAATACTATTCCTTGATAGGTATTGTTAGTGACATTGATAGTATAGTAGCAATATATATATCCGTTTGTAGTAAAATCAGGATCTACGGCAATACCAAGAAATCCCTTTTCATTACCCCAATATATACTATCGAGCTGCAAGATATGAGGTGACTGAATGGCACCATTTGTAAATAAGTATAAATAACCGTCTTGACGTGCCAATAGTATTCTCCCGTCGGGTATAAATGTGATAGATACAGGGTTTGATAAAGTTCCTAATTGTTGCACTACAAACCCACTTGGCAATGATTGACCATGTATATAAGAGCTACTCATCAACAATATGCCTGTAATTATTGACCATAATTTTGATTTATTTTTCATAGGGTATTTATTATTAATTGATTTAATTTTCGTTTGTTTGTATGTAATCTGGCTATATAATAACCCGGATTTATTTGATAAAATATTATTTCATTATTAATAATTTTATAAGATGATATACTAATTTCCTTGGCATGTATATCTGTAAGCTTAATTTCAATCACATATTCATCTTCTATTAAATTAATTTTTAACCTATTAATAAATGGATTGGGTGTAAAAATTGGTATGAAAATTTGATTTTCAAAATCATGACCTGTAGTAGTAGGATTTAATCCGCTTACAGTAGGTTTTGGAATAAATTCAATAATAAATGTAGTGTCGTTGACAGGTGTATTGAATAATTGTCCTGAAACTGTACTTCCAAACGACCACTTTTTAAAAATATACTCAACACCTGAAATAGTTTGGGTTTCGGCAAAAGACACAGGTAATACTGCATTTTCTACTTCATAAAATGTGTATTCAGTCTTTAGACTTGTACCAAATATTTTGAATTCAATACTATCAGGTATAGATTTGAATGTGACTTTTGATGTATCCGGCAATATGTCATAGTAGGTGGTATCATATGGTTTTTTTATGCCATACGGGACTATAAGCTCTATCCTGTAAAATACTCGAGCAGTAAATTCACCTTTTTGAGGTAATGCAAATAAAAATATAGAGTCTTGAGAAGCATTCAATAAATTATCATGCCAGTGGTCTTCGTGCCTGTAGTGAGCCCTCCAAATGAAATTATTTTTTTTCGTAATATTACCTACAGAATCTTTGGCTATGCCTACAAATGTGAGTACTTGACCCATTCTATATCTTGTATTATAAGATGCGCCCGTGATGGTATTAGAGTATATATTTTTACTCAATAAGATAAATAATAAATAAATTAGATAATATTTTATACCCAAGGATATTTCATAAATATAGAATACAAACTTACGGATAAATATTATTATTCTAAGTAAATTTTATAAAATTTTATGACGTGGATAATTAGCCTTTGTTAAACCTTTCTTTTAATAAGTTTAGCTGATCGTATCTTATAAGTAGAATATGTCAAAAAAAATCAATAGACTTTATACTTAAAATTATATATATCTGATATATCTTTTATTTTGTATTAATTGTAAAAATATTTTATCAGGCTATTTAAGATTAACAAAAATGTTATACATATCTCATTTAATTTTTACAGCCCTTACTGCTATATACGGTTTGCCGGGCAGTGGCACTTCTACATTGCCTGTAAAAGTACCTTGAGCCTGTGTAATAGTCATATTCCATACGTCTATGATTTCTACTTTATAGTTAGCCTTATCAGACAGATATAGTCGTGCTCCGGACTGTTGACTATTGCCTATGTAGTATAGTACATAATCTTTGTCTTTGTACAGGTAGGTTTCTTTGTTCCAAACTGTATGTAATGGTGTAAGTCCTGTGGTAGGTGCATCTGCCATTATTTTGTACATGAAAGCCAGTCTTTCCGGACTTTTGCCATAAAGTTTGCCTCCTTTGCTCCACCACAGTATATTTTTAGGGTGTGTATATGTTTCGCCGTGGGTGCAATAGCCACCTCTGCACCATGTTATCCAAAAGCGGTTTACCATTTCTTCAGCGGTGAGGTTGCCCCAATCTGTAGCTACGTTGCCTTCATACACACATTCATCTATCACTACAGGTTTTTGGTAGGTGACACGCCATTTTTGTATGTCTTGCAAAAAAGCGGTTTGTATACTCAAATGCGTGACCCAAGGTTCTGCATGATTATACCACGCCATACCATTATGTATAGAGCGCAAATGCTGTACTGGGTCTAGGGTGAGCAATGTATTGCCATATTTTTGCCATTCTTCATTGGGCTTACCCATGATATCATACTCATTGGACAGTGACCACCATACATTACGGTAGGCACTAAGCCTGGCTATTGCATAGCGTAAGTAAAACAGGTTTTGCTCAGGGTTGGCCTTATCAAAGCCCCATTTATTATTATCATAAGGATGATATAGTATGATATCGGCTTCTATACCAAGTTTCATAAGTTGAAATACTTTGTCTTCAAAATATTGCCAATATTGTGGGTTGGGTCTATAAAAATCCCATCCTTTTTGTTTACTGCCCTCAAAAGGATAACAAAAAGGTTCAGTATTAATGAATACATCATAGTTTTTGGGCATGATGGTCATCCTTATTTTGTTAAATGGTGATTTGGATAGTGTTTCAAGTGTTTGTTTTACCAATGTATCGCCTTGCCATACCCATGCATAGGCAGTAGTACCTATGGGGAAAAATGGTGTGCCATCATCATAACCAAAGTGGAAAGTATCGCGCACCCTCACAGGCCCATGATTGCCTTTGGAGGCTTTAGTACAAATAAAAGTACCTGTTTTTCCGTTAAGATTTTTGTCGTTTGAGGAAGTGTTGTAAGTCCATTCACCAAGCTGGTCGGGCATGAATCTTATTTTGTATATTCCATTTCCATCATAAAATCCTTCTGCTGTATATCGTTTGTTTTTATACATAAATGTTGCAGACAATTGTGTGTCTGTAAAAGGGTTAGCAACCTGTGAACCTGTATAAGATACTTCAAACACTGTGTATTGCTCTACATCTGTAGAATAGACTATTTGCATAAATGTGAATAAACTAAATAAAACTGTTAATAAATTTTTTTTCATAAAATTATACTTTACCATACTATACTTTACTACAAATGTAGCAATAATATTTATTAAATACAATATATTATAAATAAAATTATTTATTGTATATTAATTCATGTCAGTAGCATAGTTGTAAAGTATTAATAACCTGACTAAAGTAATATATCATAAATTTTATATATTTTTTTCAAGTAGTTATAATGCAGGCATTTAGCACAGAATATTAGTGAATATTTATTTGTTAACAATTATTTAACAATTATTTAACATTGGTATTAATATGTAATTTTTATTTTAATTTTAGACTTATTGTATAGTGTGGTGGTATTAATGTGTGGTATTAATGTGTAATATTAATAAAATACTTATTCAATAACTACTTAAAGTAAGTTTATTCTGAGCATGATATATTACAATTTTGTAGTTCTAATTATTATATATTATGTTCAGGTTAAAGTATTTATTGTTATTGATATTAATTACAGTATCCGTATTTGGATATACGCAAAGTGTAGGTTCTACTATTGGTAATCCAAAAATTATAAATTTTGTAAATAACCAATATATTGATGATATTAACTCAATAAACTACAGTGTGACAGGTGGGAGTGGCAAAGTGTATTACAAATTTGCATTGCCAAGCAATGTTACGCATTTGCATATAAGAACATGTTATTCAACAACATCAATAAATACCAGACTATATATAATTGACTCATTATATGGTGAAACCAACAAACTTTTTGAAAACAGGTCATATGTGCCAAACAGATATCCGGGCAATCATTCAAATCCATTTGGAAATTGTGGAAGTAGTAGGCAAAATATGCTAATAACTAATGACAATATATATGGTGAGTACAATAATAATGGTGCTGTAGACAGTACTTACAAATATAAAAATATATTTAACAATAATGGCCACAAATACTATATAGTACTAGACTTAGAAGACAACTCAACAAATTATGGCAATGTAACAATATCTGTACAATACACTACTAATTTACAATCTTCTCATGGGGATGTAGCTGCATTTCCAATATTATTGACTGATTATAATTTAGCAGACTTTAATCACTCATTTTACCAAAATCTTTTACAAAATGATTATTTCACATCATATTATGATGGTGAGACGTCTCAGTTTGTGGCATATAAGGATATTTGGTATAAGTATGAGATTACTGATAATTTTAATGGATTATTATTAAAGAGCAATACGAATTTTCAGAGTTATAAGATAAATGCCTATAAATCAGGGTCTATGGAGCCCATTAATAATCATGTGATATCAAATGCCATAATAAACAATACATACCCAGGAGGTAACTACAGCAATATAACACCACTGACGACCGGGGAGTCTATATTAATACAGTTATATATAGATCAACTTTTGCCAAATACTGATACTACAAAAATAAAAATGAATATAAAAAAAATGGATTATGTATCATTGGCAATGGGTGATATTATTGAAAATCCTATCATTGTCAATAATTATCCGTTTAACGCATCATTTAACCATAAGAGATATAATGATTTTAGTGATATTTACAACAGCTCCATTAACAATGATAATAAAGATGTTTTTTTAAAGTTAATACTTGAGCCTCATGAGTATTATCAATTCAGTACATGTAATAATGTAAATACACATAGTTTATATTTTTTAGACAAAAATTATGAAATAATTCCATCTACAATTATTAATACTCTTAGCTTTTTTTGTGACCAAACTGCATATGGATACTACAACTTTAAAGATACAAAAGATACTATATATATAGATTTTGAAATTGAATCAAATTATCCGAATGATACTTCAACAACTATAAATATTACACAACTTTCAAAGCAAAACATGTATAATGGCATAGTTTCTAATGCTACAGTAGTAAATAGTTCTTCAAAATTTACAGACACATTGTATAAATACAATTATGACGGATATATACCCACACAGCCTCAAAATGTAGGGTATGCGTCCAAATATTTTAAAATAAAAATGCCACTTGATAAGGATTATTTGAAAGCATCTTTTCAGCTTTATACCCCTAATAGTATCCAGTACAATGGATTTATTGTAAATTTTTATGACTCCACTTTTACAGAAATCACAGATCAGCTAAATCGTATTGCAGGCAACTCTGTCATGTATGATATACCTTATCAGAATTTTGCCAGAGCATCAAAGCTACGACAAGGTGCCACATACTATGTAAAAGTAACAAGCAAATATCCAAATACAAATAACTATGTTCTACATTCAAAGTTTGATATTATTAAGTCAGACATATCCAATATTACAAGCATTACCAGTGGCACTTTTGCATCACCAATATCAATAACAGGAAATGATTTTACACATACTCAGTCGACAGATTTGTATAACAACCAGCTCAATGATGCGAATAGTAAATACTATACAGATGCTACTGCAAGTATATACAGCAATGCATATGATAAAGACGTAGTATATAAAATGATAATACCTCCGGGCACTCAAAGTGTTGATATTTCAAGTTATGGAATTGTAAGAGTAGCAGTAGTGATTGACTCTATGGCGCAATCATACAGGTATCAAATATTGGGTATGTCTGATAAGGTTAACCACGAGTTTCTTTTTGATACATTAGCTTCCAATGATTATATAAATAACAACATTAAGGGAGGTTTTAGAATGTACAACTTGAAACAAGGTCATACATACTATGTTATAGTTGAAAGTCAATCATCATATCAAAATCAAGTATATCAACTCAAAGTAAAGTTTAATAAGGTAAGCCCTACTGTTAGCAAAGGCGACTATCATTTCAATCCATTTATGATAAATCATTTTCCTTTTAACTCATTTATTGACTTTAGTAATTATTCAGACAATTATTATAGCAGTGAAGGTTTATATGAAAAACAATACGGTGGAATAAATAGCTCAAATACCACATATTCGTATAATGCTGTTATAAAAAACAGAGAAGTACTTGCCAAAGATGTGGTATATAGACTAAGAATTCCGACAACCTCCACTATAGATAGTGTATCCATCAATATTAATAATTATAGTTTTCCTGTCTCAGCAGACTACCCCGGCTTTCCAAAAATAAAATTAGTAGATAGTATAAGTTTTAATATACTAAAATCGAATTTGAATGTAGGAACATATTTTGGAGGGCAAACATTTTTAGGAGTAGGTTTTCCACTTTCAATAAAGCGAAGTCAGTTGACAAATAACCAAACCTATTTTTTAATCATAGAGAAAGGAAATAATTTACCTTTGGAAGAAAATAAAATAAACTTTATTGTCAAAGCCTATGACTCTTCCAAAAATGAAATTACTATCACCAGCACGAACTTAGGTGAAACTACATCAAACCCAATACCCTACTTTTTAGGTATCAAAGATGTATATAATAATAATTTTAATAATTTTGAATCAGATTTTAACAACACTCAAGCTACCGGAGACCCGGATATATTTTTTAAATTTACAGCGGGTAACGATCAGGTAAGAGTAAATTTTCAGTCAAATTTTATTAAGGAAAATGAATATGTAAAATTCTATTTGCTTTATAGTGGCAGCATTCTATGGAGTCAAACTATTCGTGCAGGACAAAGTGTAAATTTACCCACTCTTACAAATGGTATAGAATATCAATTGGTAGCAGAAGGAAACCTTTCGTCTAACTTTAAACTATCCATTCTCCCATCTTATATAAATGATAATGAGGGTTTTCTAGAATATTTTAGTCCTACCTGTGAAATAAGTTATCCGCTAACCATATCATCTGACCTGATATCTAACCCTGCTACAGACTCACTTACTTATTGGTACAAAAAGGCACATACTACCACAGGGTATGTGCTATTGAGCCCATTAAACAATGCAAAAAATATTATTTTATCGCCTGCGGATACAGGTAAATATATATGCAAGGTAATACACAAAGGCAATAGAATTTTTGAAGACACATTAGTTGTTAATTTTCCTTCCACTATGTCAGGTGCAAAGCCAATTTTATTATTGACCCCAGCCAATCAGTCACCATTTATTAATAATATAATTACGCCAACATTTTTAAGTTGGGAGTCAGACCCAAATGCAGCGTATTACGACCTATATATATGGAAATCAGGAACTTCTGCGCCAAACACCCCTACTGCAACTCAGTTAATACAAAATCACTTTTTGATTAATGAAAACGATAACTTATTAGAAAGCAATAATCAGTACTTATGGTATGTACGTTCATACAATAAATTTAAGAAGTGCATCCAATATACTACTCCAACTTTCAACTTCAGTACTACTCCAAAATTTGACGTACAAGTGTCTACAATAGTGTCTGCACCTATTGTAGAGTCAGGTAGATATATGGACATAACCTGGACAGTGAAAAACAACTCTACACTGATTGGCACACAGTTACAAACATGGATAGACAAAGTTTATATATCGCTGGATCCTGCAGGTATAAATGAACTATACACAATAGGATATTTTAATAACAGCAAATTGCTAAACTCATTAGAATCATACACACAAACCAAAAGTATATTCATTCCTTTAAAATACTTTACTTATCAGCCTGTTCATCCAAAACTCAACCTCATGTGGCTATCGGATGGGATTAGTATTAGCGACTTTGTAGGTCAATTTTATATAAATGTTAGAAGCATGGATAATAAGCCTGACTATAAATTCTACAACAGCGACGATAATATTGCGAATAATATATTCACTAAACCTATAATTATCAGATACAAACCATATAGTGATATAAAAATACTTAATGCAAATGTAACTCCGAGAATAGTGTACAATGGAGACTCTATTATCATTAACTATTTAGTTAAAAATATTGGGAATTTGGCATTGAGTAATATTTCTACAGGAAGCTTATTTCAAGATAAAATTATGTTAGATACTTCCTACATTTCGTGTGGGCACCATAATCCTATAATTACTACTTATAATGCAGGGTTGTATAACTTAGCCCCCGACTCTACAATAAATATTAAATACAAATATTATCTACCTTATTATATAAAATCCGGCAAATACTTTGCCAATATAGAACTAAATCATTTGCAAACAATTTATGAAGGTCCATCATACAACAACAATTGTATAACGAGTGATACCATTACAGTATTAGAACGCCAAGGGGCAAACCTCAATGCAAAAACTATAACTTCAAGTAACTTAAACTTATATCCTACAGCTCAAGCTACAGTTACATACGTAGTTGAAAATAAATCTACTGCAGAAATAAATTTATACCATGAAAGACATTGGTCAGACAATATATATTTGGTTCCCTCTACTTTTAGTGGAATTCCAACTTATGAAAATCTTGTAGGGTCTAAACAATATGATTTGATAAGCATTAATGCAATTAGCCAGCAATTATTTCAAACAAATTTTAAGTCCAATGCATATTATACCGGCAACATTGCAATAAATATTCCTAAAAATATAGTGCCGGGGTACTACAAACTAATATTAAAAACAGATGGTCAAGACAATATATTTGAAAATGGATTTGAAAGTGACAATTTCATCACACTGTCAGGTATAAACATTAATGTAGAAAATGGCAACTTTCCTGACCTCACTCTAAAATCAAGTGCAGATACAATATTTACGGACAACCCATCAAAGCCTAACAAGGTGGTCATAAGCAATATTGGCAACAATACCGGTAACATACTTTTTGAATTGTTTAGCCAAATAAATTATACATATAATGGTATAAATCAAATATATATACCCTCATATAGCACCGGTACAAATACTTTGAATCCGGGTGATAGTTTAATATTTGAAGAATATTATCTGTCCAATAACCCTAATATTGTCAGAGACACTATATTAAATGGCTTGTTAACTATTAATATAACCTCCTATGACAATAATTTTTATGATAAAAATACCACTAATAACACTTTGGTAAAGCCAATAAAAGCCAAAATAAAAGGTTATGTTGACATAAATGCCAATATCAAATCTCCGGACTTAGCGGTAGATTTTACGACTCCTTCACTTGCATATTCGGGTGAAGAGATTAATCTTAAAATAAGAATTTCTAATATCAAATCATTTTCAGGGGTACACTTAGGAATTGGAAACATAAGTTTATTTGACTCACTTACAGGTAATTTGTTAGAAATATTATACCCTAAGAATGACTCGCTGCATTATAATAAAACTCTCAACGCTTTCGCTTCTGATACCTTTAATATTAAATATAAAATTCCACATTTAATAAATGGCAAATTCAGGCTTCAAATCAATACTCCGGTAATCAGAAATGAGTTAAACGGAGATAATAACATAGCATCCAAATTTGTCAATGTTATAGGTTCAAATTACCCTGATTTAGCAGTTAAAATAATAACAATATCGTCACAAAATTTGGCAATTAATGATAGTGTACTTATACGTTTTTCTATAAAAAATATAGGACAAGCACCTGTATCTGCTAATAACCTATTGGCTAAAATTTCAATTTTCCCTTCTACAGACCTTTTGTTTTATAGCGGCATTACATTAAAAGACTTTCTTGTATCACTCACAGGCAATACATTGATGCATGGAGACTCATTGATATGGCAAGAAAAGGTAAAAGTAGAACGAGCATTTGAAAATTCTATTAACTATATATATGTACGAGTAGACCCTAATAAGTTATTGAACGACAAAAATTTACTAAATAATTATGCAAACCTTCCGGTATATATCAATCCTGAAGTTGCAAATGTAGATTTCATAATTACAAGCATTACAAGTCAGGCAATAGGCAAACTCGGATACCCATTTAATGGGAGTATTACTATAAAAAATATAGGAATACAGGACTTCTTGGGAAGCACTAATGTGCCATTTTATCTTATGAAAAATACCACACTGAGCGGAGATGACTATGAAGTGGTTAATAATAATATATTTAATAATTTTGGAAATAATGCATATCCTCTTTCAATTTCGGCCAACAGTCAAGTAACATTATCTTTTTCGGGGTTGTTAAATACAATTAATCAAGGCCAATATTACTCTGGCTCATATATTAATTCTTCAAACAACATTAAAGAAATAAATGCAAACAATAATATATATGTAACCACTACAAACATAAATATTGATATAGATGAGCTTTCACCTAATGTGCCGGTTACTAAAATAGTCACCTATTTAAACAGGGATAATACAGGGTTAGCTAATACTTATTACAAAATCAACGGAGTGTCGGGCAAAGATATGCTTATTGAACTGCGTACAAACAGCGGAAAATACAATAATAGTGGAGAAATATTTGTAAGAAAAGGACAAACTCCTACAAGGCTGCATTATGATATAAAGTTTAGCAATAACAAATACGACACTATACAATATGTATTAGTGCCTAATGTAGATAATAACCCCTATTATATATTTATACGTTCACCGTATAATGCCGCCAATGAGTTAGACACACTTACTACAAAGGTACAATTCAAAGATTTTGGCATACTCAAGGCAGAACCTACAAAACTGGGTGACTCATATGTCACCACTAAAATATATGGCTTTGTATTAACAAACATAAAAAAAGTAGAATTAATAGACCCTGTTACCGGCAATATAGCTTCAGTTGGTATAGTAGTACAAGAGTTAAACAGCACTTTTATAAGAGTAAGGTGGAACCTAAACAACGTACCCTTCAAAAAATATCACTTAAAAATCACAAAAAATTCAGGAGAAACTTCAACATTAAATGACGCTGTAACTGTGGAAAAAGGATATATTGAAATTATTAAAGAGCCTGTAATTGACGAGTTTATCCGCTATGACCGCACAACCAATAGCGGTCAAAGTAGTGTAAATATAAACGCTAAAGCTACTTTTCCAATAGGTGCCATAATAACAAATAGGTCAAATGTAGACATACCTAACTATACATTTCAACTGGACATGTATAAACCATTAAAAATAAACACTTTAGAGTTTAATTGTTCTGATTGTTATAATGTTATCAAACTAAGCAACTTTACAGACAACAAAATAGGCAAATTGATGAACAACAAAAATATACTTGCCCAAGAGGGATATCCTAATTACGATACATTAAAAGTAAAAGACTATTTTGATGAGCCCGGAATTATTTCTGTACCATTAATGGTTCGTTATTTTGAGCCCGGACAGGAAGTAAACATAAACGCCAATGTAACAGCAGGTCCATACCCGGCAGATATAGATGAGTTTGGATTCAACTTACATGATAATATCAAATCAAGGGGGCAGTTTGTTTCATTTATGTTTTATCAAGCAGAATTGGTACGAAATTTTTACAGGCTGTTGCATAAAGCAGAAGATATATCAGATTATATCCAAAACCCAAATCTTTTGTCAAACAGAAAATTATTTATGGACAGCACAATATATTATTTATTGCAAAAGGGTATACTTCAAAAATATGACACTATTGGATTAAGAGATTCAATATATAATTCTAAATTGGTAAAGCTTGGAGATACTACAAACTTATCACAATTTCCTGAGGCTACCATTGATTTATCAAGTCCAAAACTTAAACTAAAAGGTGGTGACACCTTGATAGCCGGACCCCAATATTATGACAATGATTTTGAAGCAATAGATGTTTCTGATATATCAGACGATGCACCGTTGTACATACATGTAGCAGGTGACCTGTCACAAACTAACCTTTATACTGAAGGTATTACGCTATTACAATCTTCTAAACCTATATCAAATATTTCAAATGCCGTATTAGATTTAGCGTATGCCATAGTACCCTATGATGAAGGGCAAAACTGGACACTTGATGTAGTGCCCCCTCAAAATGAGAATACACCTAATAACCCACAAACACCAAAAGGTAAATATAGGGTCATCCTCAAAAAAACTAAAGATTTTAACCCTAAAGTAAAAGATATTGACTTTCTAAAATTTTTCCCGTTCAAATTTAAATGGTACCCATACGATTCCCCATTATTTGGTTTAGCTTTTGGCTATTCAGACCCTAGCGTGAATAACCCCCAATCTAACAACTTTCGCAAACCTGTACCGTGCCCCACAATACGCATAAGACCTCGAAGAAGAGGTGCAGGTGGTGGTGGAAATGATGAATGTGATGGCACATCATTTGGACCATATGCCTCCATGGCAAATGATTTAAGAAAAATTGAAAAAGCCGGCAGAGACAATAAACCCGGAAAAATAATTTCCTCAACTATATCATTAATGAACAGGCTAATCCCCAAAACTGATAATTGTGGTCTTGAAGCTGTGAGACAAATAGTAGTAGACGGTGCCAGCATTGCTGCAAACGCAGCATATCCAAGCAGTGACCCCACCAAAAAATTTAATGCTGTAAAAGATGCTAGCATATCAGCATTTCAAAATTCTACTAAAACCACCCTTTGCGTGATACAGCAAGCTTGTGATGCAGGTTTTGGCAGTGATGATTATTGTAGCAATGTAAGTGAAGCAAAAGATTTATTAAATACACTTAACGATGCATTGACATGCGTAAAAGGATCTGATGCATTTGATGTTGCTGTTAACCTTACCAATTGTGTAGAAAAACTTATACCTGATGCTTGCAGGCTTCAACGTAGGTACAGCCCAAGTCACAGACCACAAAGCAGACCCAACTCACCAAATTTAAATACAAGAAAATATGCGAGCCCATGCGATCCTAATGAAATTGTTGGTCCATTAGGTGTGGGTGTAGAGCGATATGTAAAACCTACTGATGATCTTACATACAAAGTGTCATTTGAAAATGATTCTTTGAGAGCTAATGTGGCTGCAAGAAAAGTATACATTACAGTTAAGTTTCCATCAAATATTGACCCTTTTAGTTTGGAAGGTATATCATTTGGCTTTGGAAATTTTAATTATCAACTACAATCTGCCTCTAATAAATATACATTGCAGGTAAGTCCAAATGGCAAGTCTTATAATGTGCAATATACACACGGGTATAACTTAGAAAAGTCTGAATTATTCTGGCTTTTTGATACTTATGATGTTAACGGTTTTATACCCAGTGACCCCACTGTAGGTTTCTTACCACCAAATAACGCTAATCATGATGGTGAGGGGTATGTTAAATTTAAAATCAGACCACACAATAACATTAATAATCTTGATAGTGTGGCCTTTACTGCAAGTATATATTTTGACAATGAGCTGCCTGTAGTCACAAATACTTGGAAAAATAAATTTCTTATTTCTAATCCAAATTCTTCTGTAACCTCAATTATAAAAGTTGACACAGGTAAATTAGACATAAATGTTGATTATGGTAATGATGTTGCAAGTGTAGATTTGTATCTATCGCTCAATAATGGTATATACTCTAAAATTGCAGACAACTTTGATGTAAATCAGTTACCTATCACTGTGCCTGTTTTTACAAATTATGCTAATTATGAATATTGTTTTGTAAGTTCTGCTAATGATATATTTGAGGTATCTCAACCTTTTGATAGTACACATAAAAAATGTTATAAACATATTGTTAATTCACATAATACATTGACAGGAATACCAACATCAAAAGTTACTGCATTAGGTGCCTACTACCGGCTCACAGTATCGGGGAGTGGTATGTGGTCATTGAGCCTGCCATCAGCAATGGGTATAGCAAGCCCCACATCGGGTACAGGCAGCGGATTTATAAATCTTACTGTGCTGCCAAACCTCTCCAATATTTTAGATAGAGATATATCCTTGGCATTTACTTCAGGTAATACAACCAATGTGATCACCATAAGCCAATTTGGGTATTTGCCATCATACTTTTCTCCATCTGTATTGACTGTAGGGCACGAAAGTGGTAGTACTACCATAACTTTAACAGGCTCTAATATTTACACCGTTAGCGTAAGTTCTGCTCTTAATATTAGCACCCTATCAAGTTTGACGGGTATTCAAGTATTGTCAGTATCTTATCCTGAAAATATCAATCAAACTGCAATAAATCATACCCTTACTTCACACAATCTGGCAGGTAGTGCAGCTGTATTTATTCTTCATCAAATGGGGACATC
>JANRIG010000016.1:0-27178 GCA_033765235.1 Cytophagales bacterium
CCCATGGGCTTTTGGGTAAGCACAGTTAGTGGCTCAGGGTATGCACCCATGGCTATGCTGCCTACCATGAGTGGCAGTGTCACAGGCACTATTTATACAAGATTTATGGCAAACACAGCTCCAGGTATGGCTATGGGAGCCATCACCGTAGCCTCCGGCATGACCTACGCATGGGTATCTGTTTCAGGCAATTCATTTGACCCTATGGCTACTACACCCGGACTTATGATTATGCCAATAGCAGATGTAAAAAATGCGATAAATGCCAATTTTGTACCTACCATCACAGGTGCGGTCACTATTGCAGGTAGAATATATGGAGTAAATGCTTTTGGTACAGCTCCCGGTACCAACTATACCTATTCATTGATAGATCCTACAGCAGGTATTACTATACGTTCTAATACAGGCACCTATCCCAACACTACCTTACCTGCAGCCAATATGGAAGGTTATTTAGTGACATTGGTAGGAACTGTAGCCCATTTTAACGGATTAATGCAAATAACACCTACTCAAATATTTGCAATAGCTACTACCTCATCACCTCTGAAGCAGCCAATGATGACTTCTGTGCTCAACGAGCAAACAGAATCTGATATTGTATGGGTAGTAGCCGATGTAGACCAAGCAGATTGGAACAATAGCCCGGCCACTTCATTCAATGTAGACATTACGGTGAGCGGTATGCCTTATGTAATGCGTATAGCCAATACCAATCCAGAATTATTTGGTAAAACATTTACACAAGTATTTGGCTCAGGAATGGGTGTTGACAGAAATGTAACCATCATAGGACTTGGCGGACAGTTTGACAACGCAGACCCTCGCAATGCAGGTTATCAATTATTTCCTTATAGAGCAAATCATATCATTACACAAGCTAGTATGAATGCCCCTATGGTGAATGCTATGCCAAACATGCTTGCATTTGGCAACGTAACACTTGGCGGTATGAGCAGCGAAATGATGTTTACAGTAATGGGTAATAACTTAACAACTTCTTCAGTAAATATACATGCACCCATGGGCTTTTGGGTAAGCACTTCAAGTGGAGGTTCATTTAACCCTATGGCAATGCTTCCAATCATGGGAGGCTCGGTGGCTGGTACAATCTTTGTTAAATTCATGGCAAACACCACAGCAGGCATGGCCATGGGTGTTATCACAGTAGCATCTGGTATGCCAATGGTAGGTGCTTGGGTTACTGTTACAGGCAATTCATTTAACCCCGCAGCCCCTATTGTAACAGCAAATCCTATGATGCTGTCGTTTGGCAATGTAACTTTAGGCGGTATGAGTGCAGAAATGATGATTACTGTAATAGGTAACAACTTAACTACATCATCTGTAAACATTCATGCACCTATGGGCTTTATGGTAAGCACTACCAGTGGCTCAGGGTATGCACCTATGGCAATGCTGCCTATCTCATCAGGAATGGTAAGCGGTGTTATTTACACCAGATTTATGGCAAACACAGCTCCAGGCATGGCCATGGGAGCTATCACAGTATCTTCAGGTATGCCAATGGTAAGTGCATGGGTGACTGTGACGGGTAATAGTGTGACGCCAAGTGTCACCTATACCATGACACAAGGATTTATAGAGACTTTTGCCAGCCATCCCACTACATCAGGCTGGAATATAGTAAACCCTGTTTACACAGGTCGTACTTGGTTATGGAGTTCTACTAATGGCAATATGGAAGGTAATGGGTTTGGTGCCACAGGTGCATCTGATAATTGGTTAATTACTCCTAAAGTTACATTCTTAGGCAGTAATATGTTTGTAGGTCTTACTGCTACTTATGCTTTTGCTGATGCGGGAACACACGACCCAATAGGTATTTATTATTCTACTAACTACACTGGCACCGGTGACCCAACAGCCTCTACATGGACATTGGTATCTACTACTATTGGGGTGCTTTCAGCAGGTGGGTTTAATACCTTCTCTGCTACTGCCAATCAATCAGGATATATCGCATTTAGATATAAATCAAGTGGAGGTGTATCAGGCTCATCGGTACGTTGGAGGATTGACAATGTATCAGTATCCGGTGTCATCAAAGAAAATATAATATCGGGGGATAACAGCATATTAAACTTTACATTAGGAGGCTTTGCAGGAGTAGTAGGTTCTAACACTATCGTTGTAAATGTACCATTTGGAACAACACTTGCAAATATGACAGCCATAGGTACTATACATCCACAGGCTACTGTAAATCCTGCATTTAGTACTTCAATGGATTATTCTACATCAAAAACATTTACAGTAACGGCTCAAAATTTAAGCACCAAAATATATACTGTATCTGTAAATGTAGCACCTAATACAAGTGGCATTGTATCTATTTCTACTATCAAAAATGCCATTGATGCCAATTTCAGGCCTACCATAGCTACTCCAGTTACAATAGCAGGTCGTTATTACGGTAATAATACATTTTCATTAACACCGGGTTCCAACTATCAATATGTGCTCATAGATGCAACCGGCGGGGTCACTATTCGCTCTAATACATCAGGCAATCCATCTACTACTATGCCGGGAGGCAACTTAGAGGGATACAATGTAACCTTAGCAGGTACAATAGCCACATTCAATGGATTGATGCAGGTAACACCTATTGCCATATTGGGTATAGAAGCAAATACATCACCGCTCAAAGCGCCTGCCATGGTAGCTGCTTTGGATGAAAATGCTGAGTCTGACTTTATTACAGTGGTAGCTGATGTAGACTCTTCTGATTGGCTAAATAGTCCTTCTGCATCATTTAATGTTGATATTACAGTATCAGGTGTAGCATACATTATGCGTATTGTAAATACAAACCCAGCCTTGTACGGTAAAACTTATTCAGAAGTGTTTGGAATAGGTTCAGGTAACCATAAGAATGTTACTATTACCGGTTTGGGAGGTCAATTTGACAGCACCGACCCCCTCAATTCAGGTTATCAGACATTCCCATATCTATTGTCGCATATCAAAACCACTCAAAATTCTAAATCAAATGCCAATGATATGACCTCATTCATGTTTGCAATGGCTAATAATCCGTCGCTCACACAAGATGTAATGGGTACTATCACAGGCACCAATGTATATTTTGATGTGTACAGAGGCATGGACTTGAGTGCACTTATTCCTACAATTGCAGTATCAAATTTGGCTACTGTGAGCCCTGCTATTACAGTTACCAATTTCAATATTCCCAAAAACTTCAGCGTGGTAGCAGAATCCGGACTTAGCAAAACCTACACCGTGCGTGCCAACCCATACTTGTTCATTAGCCCGGCGGGTATCATTACCATACCTGCTTTGGGAGGTATATATGAGGTGACTGTTACCTCAAATGTATCTTGGTCTGTAGAAGGGTTAAGCACACAAGTATCGGGTGCCAATACCAGTATTGTAGTACTCACTGTGCCTCCTAATTTTGATACTATTGCGGGAGTAAATTATACCCTCACAGTATCAAGCAGCAATTTGATAGGCTACATATATCTCTTGCAGTCAGAAGCAGGGGTTACAGATTTGAACAATACCTATATTTCAGACCATGTGACCATAGCTCCAAATCCTGCAACTAACTATTTGGGAATAAAATGTGCTTGTGAAGGTTATATCACCATCACCAATGCTACAGGAGGCACAGTATTGAGCCAAGACATAAACTTGGAAACCAAATTAGAGGTGTCGGCATTGGCGGCAGGGTTATACCAAATTAATATATTCAACACTAAATCTGGTAAAGTATTCACTACCAAGTTGATAAAGGAATAATTTCTCAAAGCGGGCTATATATTTAACTTATTATAAACTTAAACCTAATGATATATAATGATTAAAGTGGCCCGCTTTATTTCCACTTTTTTAATATTCGCTTTATTATATCATACAGCCCAATCGCAAGTGTATGATACCCTGAATATAATGACCTACAATTTGCTGCGCTACAATGCACCAGGTGTGAGTTGTACACCGCTCATATACACCTCAAAAAATCCTCATATTATTACTATAGTAGGCTACACAAAGCCTGATATCATGGCGATAAATGAGTTGGGCGACAATGCAAACTCACACACTTTTTTGCTCACCGGAGCTTTTAATGTAAATGGTGTAACAAAGTATAAAACAGCAAGTTATGTAGATGATATTGGCAATGATGTAACTTCTAATATTGTATATAATTCAGAAAAATTAAAGCTACTCAGCGAATCTACCATTGCTTCTATTACCAGGAATATTAGGCTATATAGATTTCAGTACATTTATCCTGATATAACCAGAGATACTGTAGCCATAAATGTAATAGTAGCACATTTAAAAGCAGGTGACGCTTCAGGTGAAGTAACTATACGTGGGCAAGAAGCCAGTACTATAATGAACTATATACAAAATCAAGCTACTGGCAGATACTTGATTATGGGTGATTTTAATATATACCGCAATACTGAAGCAGCTTATCAATCTTTTACAAATTTCACAAATACAGGATTGAGTTTTATAGATCCCATCTCAGCGCCGGGTGTGTGGACAGGCAATGCCTCTTTTGCAAGCGTACATACCCAATCTCCACGTGCTACACAATTTGAATGTGGCTCTAGCGGTGGGCTTGACGATCGTTTTGATTTTATATTGGCAAACAACTATTTTTTTCAAGATACTTCCACTGTAAAATACATACCTAATTCTTACGAAACCATTGGCAATGATGGTAACCATTTCAACATTGCACTAAATAATGGTCAAAACACAAAATATCCACTTTACATTGCTAATGCAGCATATAATGCATCAGACCACCTCCCTGTAAAATTGAAACTAAAGCTTACTTTAAATCCTCCTACTGGATTTTCCCACATTATTGATAATTGTACTTTTGCAGGAAAAATGAATCCATGTGTTACTACTGTGGGGGTACTCACACCTTGTGTTACGGTCAATGGAATAGCCAAATGTCTTACTACTACATCTATTAATTGTAATTATTATTCTGTGTCAGGTATTTGTACTACTTCTATTACTTCAAAAGGTTGTACAATCTCAGGAACTACCATGAGTTGTAAAACTGTATTGGGAGTGAACTATATAATAGATAATTGTACTTTTACAGGGTCTTCTCAGCCCTGTGTAACTACTACAGCTGCCATTTTGCCCTGTACTATTATCAATGGCAAGTTGCAATGCCTTACTACTACCTCGGTCAATTGCGGTTATAATTCCATATTAAACCAATGCACCACCACGCTCACCTCTGCCAACTGTACGGTATCTGGGCTTACCATGCGCTGTGCCACTACTGTAGGATACAATACCACAGGCATCTCAGACTTATTCAATGATGTGTGGATAAATAATCCCGCAAACGAACAATTGACTATTCATTCATCAATATTACCAGTAGTTTCTGCAACCTTATATACCACCATGGGCCATTGGATGGCTACATTCAAAGGCAATGAACCTATGCAATTGGTTGGCATGGCAGATGGCTTATACATACTGGAAATAAACTTGGGAACAGGATATCTCATCCGCAAAAAAATTGTTATAAAACATTGATGAATAGACATATACAAACTATTTTATACATTTTTATTACATTTTTAACCAATATATTTATTGCTAATGCACAGTTTATAGACACATGGCACACCACCGCCTGCAATATAGATATGACGGTAAATAATCTTGGGGTTACAGGCAATAGTTTCAGAGGAGAGTATCAGACGGAGGGTTGGGGCTCACTGCGGTTTCCTGCATCATCAAAGGTAGAGCACATGTTTTTGGCAGGGCTTTGGGTAGGTGGTTTTGTAAATGGGCAGGCGAGGGTAAGTACCAGTGCCATAGGCACTCCGCAAGGCTATGCCACGGGCACATCAGGTTATGAATTTACTGCTCCCATTGGGTCAAAACTCAGCATAAAATCCAACTTGCTCGACAACCAATATTATGACCCCTCAGCTATATCACACGAAGACATTATAGGATATTTCACAGACTCAAATGTGGTGGCTCCGGGTACTTCATTATTCATCAATAACCATACCAACCCACTAAAATTTGGTGGCAGGGTGCGGTTTATGAACTGGAACTTTAGCTCTGCCAATTTTTTTGTAGCCATAGATTTCCAAATCATCAATACAGGCGACAATGTAATAGACAGTCTATACATAGGTTATTGGACAGATTTTGTCATCAGAAACGTAAGTATATATCCGCCCGGAGGCACCCCATTTTATGCAGCCGGCGGCAACGAGTACATAGACACGCTCAACCTAGCCTATGAATGGGACGGAGAAACATCTACCTCTATTCCCAACGCACAGAGCTACTCAGGAGTGAAATTTTTGGGAGCTTATGATAAATTTGGCAAGCGCAATACCAAATATACCAAAGTGTTCAATGGCAACCAATTAGTATCAGTGGATGGTGCAAATATATTGGGATATACCAATTCTACCATCAATGGACTCACCTATCGCAATATACGTACCCATTTCAATACGTGGCTATTCAACAGCTCAGACCCTAACTATTTCACCCCCAGAAATGACAATGACTACTTTGCACGTATGCGCAAAGGGCTTAATTTTCAGAGCAATTGGGCTACTACTGTGAGAAATACCCTGCGCAACGGGGGCAACAGGTCAAATATTATCAGTATAGGTCCTTTTCCAAAATTTGAACCACGCGATACCATCAACATTACATTTGCCATAGTGTGCGGGTCACCTGTAAATGATGGACAACCTTACAACAAAGATACTCCAAAGCAGCGTTCAGAGTTCATAAACAATGCTCGCCTTGCCCAAAAAGCATATGATGGCGAAGACCTTAACGGTAATGGATTGATGGATGCAGGGGAAGATAAAAACAAAAACGGTAAATTAGATGGATGGATATTTCCTACACCTCCTGATGCGCCCAAGCTCAAAGTATTGACATCTGATAATAAAATAGAAGTGTATTGGAGTAATAATGCTGATAACAGCATAGACCCAAGTTCAAACATCAAAGACTTTGAAGGATACAGGATATACAAAACCCAAGTAGGATTTGACGTGCAGGGTGAAAGCAATATTGTGAAGTCTCTCAAGCAAATAGCTGCATATGACCATGCAGGCAATTATTTGTTTTATGATACAGGGCTCGATGCCATAAAGTTGCCCTCACCCGTAAAGTTTGAAGGCGACACTACCCACTACTATTATAAATATACCTTTGACAATGTGCCCAATGGCTGGCAACATGCCATAGCAGTCACCTCTTTTGACACAGGCGACACCTTGCAAGGTGTGCCTTCATTGGAAAGCAGCCCATTGCAAAGCCTGCGCAGGGTATTTGCAGGCACGCCTGAAAATAACAGCATCACCACCAAAGACCCATTTGTATATCCTAATCCATACTATGGGTTGGCAGCATGGGAAGGAGGAAGCAAATATGAAGAAGACAGAAAGCTTATTTTTGCCAATTTGCCCAAGCGAAGCCGTATAAAAGTGTTTACTGTGTCGGGCGATTTGGTAGATGACTTTGAGCATAATACAGGCTACACAGGAAGCGACATAAGGTGGTATGGTACCTATTCCAACAGCAAAGAGACCGTATTTCCGGGTGGGGAGCATGCTTGGGATTTGCTTTCCAAAGATTCACAATTATTGGCACGCGGTGTGTACCTGTTTTCGGTCGAAGATTTGGACTCAGGACAAAGCTTTGCGGGCAAATTTATCATTATTAAATAGTAAAAAGATTTAAGATTTAAGATTTAAGATTTAAGATTTAAGATTTAAGATTTAAGATTTTCATTACAAGCAGATTAATATAGTATTAAACAAATAAGACCATGAAAAAAATATTTACCATACTTACTATTACCGTGGCAGCCATGAGTGCCATGGCACAAATGACCCCTGTGAATAGTAACCGCCCGCACCCTATTACCAAAGTAGTGCCTACCCAAAGGCCTATACCCACTACCATACAGGAAATACAAACTGTGACTGCTGAGGCATTGGGCAACTGTGTAGATACCTCACGATTTGGAGGCAGTGCCATTAATATTAATAGTTCGGGAGTAATATCTGCAAACACATCAGATGGCTCTGGCAAATGGTATGATACCGTAAAAGTAAGAGGCAGGTTGGTAGTGCCACCTACCATTCAGCTTGATGCAGTTACAGTATCAGGAGTAGCATATCCGCTAACCACTGTGGGCAACTCACAACACGCAGGAGGAAGAGAGCTATATATACAAGCAGGCAGAGGACCATTTTCAGGAATAAAAATAAGAGGTCACGAAAGTATAGCCACCACACCTGACGATTTGCTCACACTAGCTGCAGGAGATTCTGTAGAGATTGAAGGAATAGTAAATAGCTTTAGAGGTACCACAGGCATTTACCCCATACATGTAACACTTATAGGGCAAGCACCTAATTTGCCGGCAAAAATTAATAACTTTCAAGTATCAGGGTATGAACCTGTAGAGGTTAGCATCAAAGACCTAAATCAGGGAGTAAATCAAAACCCATTGCTAAGGTCAGGTGAAAAATGGGAAGGCATGTTTGTAGAAATAAAAAATGTAACAGCCGTAAAAATAGACCCTGCTACTGCCAACTCAAACAATACGCAAAGGGTGAGAATGTGGGTAGAAGATGATTTTGGCAATCAAATGCAAGTATATGACGACTACCGCGCAGGCTACACTCCTGCCAGAGGTGGCAGATATATAATACCCAAAGTAGGATACAAATATGCTTCACTCAAAGGGGTGCTTGAGCACCAAAAAGTAGAAGACCTCACTCTAAATTGTACTGACATATTTACAGCATTTCAAGACAGAGGTTATCAATTGCACCCTTTTCACGGTTCGCATTTTGGGCTTGGCGATACCCCCCCTTTGGTGTCTAATGTATCATTGAGCCCTTTGGTGCCTACCGCAAGCCAGTCAGTGACTGTTTCTGCCACAATAGAGCCCGGCAATGATGGAGTAACAGTGACCTCAGCAAATTTATTTTATGGCACAGATACGCTCAACTATGTGTCATTTACAGGCATAGCCATGACCAAAGTAGGTGCTACCTGGAGTGCTACCATACCTAATACAGGATTTACAGATGGACAAATAGTATATTTTTACTTCCAATCTACGGATAACAGACCTCTCACAGGCTATCACCCGCGCATCAAAGGCAGAGTAATTACCTCTTCACCTCAAAACCCACTCTTTTTTGTAGTGCGCAATTTGGGTCTTAGACTTAGAGATGTACAATATACCCCTTTCAAAGATGGTAGATCAGGATATGAGGGTAGGATTGTGACTGTGACAGGTACAGTAACATCTACCAAATCAGATATGGGTTTTGTGACTTTGCAAGACGAGACAGACACCGAGTGGTGCGCACTTATATGTGATATATCTACGGTGTTAGACAATTTGCAACTGGGGGAGAAGGTAAGAATAATAGGTACAGTAGAGGAGCGAAGAGCAAATGAATCATATTTTACAATTTTGACAAATATTCAAGAAGCGCCATTTTATATTGACCAGAATAAAACGGTAACACCCCTTACCCTTGCTCCCGACTATTTCTCAGGCGTATATGACAACGCCAAACATGAAAAATATGAAAGTATGCTTGTGAAAATTGCCAATCCTACAGCTAATGCTTTGCTCTATGTGGTAGATACCAATGCTGACAATACTTGTAGAAAATATATAGACCCTGCAGGTACTGGCACACTTTGCAGCCCTGCAGCACTTTCAGGGCTTAACAGTTGTATCAACTTTGACTCATACGCAGAGTATCTTATAGGTACAGATACCACTAAGCCATTGGTAGGTACCAGAGTGTTAGCCGGCAGAACCGCTTCTTTCAACAATATCATTAATTCATTCCGTTTTCCATTAGTAGCTCGCCCATATTTATACAGAGATAATACAACAGGAATAATTACTAAAAATGCAACAAAATCGCCTGACTCTGCCAGCATAGTGACTAATATAGGCAAATTATTTTATGTAACAGTGGCTTGCAAGCCCAGAGCTACCTCCATGCGCAGCATGATGGGAATAGCTATGGAAAGTTTTGGTGATATGAAAATACTGCCCCGCAAAGAAAGTGATGTAGATGGATTAAATGCTGTAGCACTACCTACTACATTGCCCGACTACCAAAAAGTAAATAATGCGCTCAAACTATATCCTAACCCTGCTGAAAATACTTTGACTGTGGAAAATGAAAAATTGGCAAACTACCATGTATCCATTTCAGACTTACAAGGTAGAGTAGTGGTGCATGAGGAGGTATCGGGCTACAAAAAAGAAATATCCACAGCAGGTCTGCAAAGCGGGTTGTATGTAGTGGCAGTATTATCAGAAGGTAAATACAAAATGGTGCGCAAACTCATTATTCAAAAATAGGATATAAATAAATAGAATATTGAAAAATAAATTTGGAAACGTATTTATATTTTTTGCCATAGCATGGTTTGTAGGCTGCACCACCCGCACGGGCGAATTGCTTATGCAAGGTGCGCCAGAGACCAAGCTCTTTCTTACCAAAATTAATCTGCCCGACAGTTTGAGACTTGCCGGGCAAATAAAACTATATTGGTATGGCGAAGCCAAAAACGGATATATCAAAAGTTATGATTTTGCCTTTGACAATCAGCCTTGCGGCAATACTGCCATAGGCGCACTCAACTGGGTAAATACCCCTAAGTCAGACAGTTCATTCTTGCTGCCACTACCCACTCGGGTAGAGAAAGCAGACATCACATTTTATGTGCGTGCCATAGACAATATGAACCAAACAGACCCTACGCCTGCGTGCCTGGTAGTACCGGTGATAAACACAGCACCCACCCTCTCGCTCACCAAAACCTCCAAAAGTAAAAGCGGAGCACTCCAAGCCGTGACAGATAGTGTGCACAGCATATTCAGCATAGAGTGGACGGCAGATGATGCCGAGGGAGCTCAATATGTGGACTCTATTTACATAAAAATAAACAACAGCGACTGGACGGTATTTCCTGCCAATATTAACCAACTCATATTCATGCCCGATGTGCCTGAGGCAGTAGGTACTACCTCATGCAGTTTGTTGGCCAATGTAGAAGCCAGAGCCTTGCAAACCAAAATACAGGGGCTTAATGTAAAAGCCAATAATAAAATATATGTGAAATCGCGCGACATAAATGCCACATTCAGCAAAATAGACTCTACCAATACATTTTTTGTAAAGCAAAAAGTAAGTGATTTACTCGTGATAGACAGTTATAAGTCAAATTTGGCGAGTGAAAAAGCAGTGCTTTCCATTGTAGGATTGGCTTATGCATCAGGCTATAATTATTACAACTTTAACACTGATAACGATGCTTATGTGCCAAAATATTGGGGCACAGTATTTTACCAAACATTAAAACAGTACAAAAAAGTGATATGGTTCAACGAAAAAAATTTTAGTGTAAGCAGCGGTACTACCGATGACGAAAAAGCCACCTCTATAGAAGTAGCTGCAGATGCCATACAAAAATATCTGAATGGCGGCGGTAGAATGTTTATAGCCTCCGTATTGCCTGCCAATGGTAGCACGGTATATAGCTTTGCGCCATTTACGGGTATTTCTACAGCCACAGGCACGGCACGTATCAACAAAGACTCTACTGCATACCCTGTAGATGCTTCTTTTTTGCAGCTCAACGAGGTGCTCACATGCACAGGCATCATCACGGGGGCTACTCCGGGCTATGTCAAAGAAACTGCCAAACCATTGCTCAAAGTAAAAACAACCTCGCTCAATGGATGGTCAGGTCCCAATGATATATGCGCCTATACTATTGATAGTCAGGGCAAAGCTAATCTCATATTTTTCAGTACCAATATTTACAACTTCACATTAGGACCGTTGCAAAAATTATTTGATGTGGTATTAAACGATAAATTCAAATAACCCTCAAGTGAGATACACTATACTATACTTACTTATTTTTTTTGGTAAATTAATATCAGCACAAGATGCTGCCAACACAGGCAGCATAAAAGGGGTAGTCAAAGATAAAAAATCAGGCGAAACCATCATACAAGCTACCATACAAGTAGTAGGTACCTACAATGCTACCTCTACAGACATAGACGGCAACTATGAACTCAAAAACATAAAACCGGGCGACTATTCCATAAAAATATCTTATATAGGCTACACCACCAAAGTATATAACGGTATCAAGATAAAGAATGGAGAGACAGTGTCACTTGACATAGAACTCACTGAAGAGTCTGCTACACTGGGAGAGGTAGAAGTAGTAGGTGATAAAAACCTTGTGGATTTGGAGTCTGCCAAAAGCACCTACAAAATAGCCTCTGAAGATATTAAGCAAATGAATGCGCGCGATGTGCAGCAGATAGTGGCACTGCAACCAGGCGTGCAGCAAACCCAAGACGGCATACAGATACGTGGAGCACGTGCCTACGAAACCTCCTATATAGTAGATGGAGTAAGTGCCAAAGACCCACTGGCAGGTACTGGCTTTGGAGCAGCTGTGAGTGCAGGCTCGCTGCAAGAGGTAAATGTAATAACAGGGGGGGCAGGGGCCGAGTACGGAGGCTCTACAGGAGGTGTGGTGGCAGCCAAAATCAAAGAAGGCGGACAAGCCTATGCAGCAGGTGGTGGCTGGACTACTGATAACCCCCGTATAATAAAAAACAACAGCATGGGTTGGAACACAGATTTGGTAAATGTGTATCTGAGTGGTCCTGTACCCGGTTTTAAAAAGAAAGTTACCTTTTTTATATCAGGCGATATGCAACTTACAGATGAGTACACCAGCTTGCTGAGACTGGGTCCGCCTAATATCACCCCACTCGACGGCATTACCGACCGCTACAAAGCTAACCAGCTAAGAAGCAGTATATTGGACAATTACGAATTTTGGGGTCCGCGCCAAGATAATAAATGGACCAATACTACTAAGCTCGCCTATAACATGGGCAAGGGTATGAAAATCACCCTTACCAATCAGCACAGTATATTATTAAACCAAAATACACGCACTTTGCAGGTCATTGGAATTACTCAGGTGCTTAATCCCGGTTTTCAATATCCTTATGCATTAAACCTCGACAATGCCACTACCTATACCCACCGCACCAACCTTACTTCGCTCAATTTCAAACATTTTTTTACCAAACAATGGAACTATGAAGTGACCGTAGGCAGGCTCTTTACCAATCTGCGTGCAGATGCCAATGGCCGACCATATCGCGAGCCTACCATTGACAAAATACTTGACCCAAGGTCTATCACTACCACACCTGTATCACCTTACTACACAGGAAAAGGTGATGACCTCAATTATTTGTACCCCACACCCGGTCCGGGATTTATTAATAATGGCGGAATAAGCCCTATATGGCACGACCACTATGCTCAGGAATATTCGCTCAATTGGAAATTTAACTATTCCGCGCTGAGTAACAAAGTGTTTTGGACATTTGGTCAGCAGCACAAAGAGCAAGAGCTGCAATGGGTTGATATCACCTCGCCGTGGGTGGGTCAAGCCATTGTATTACAAAATGGAGAAAAAACTCCGGTCACTGCCATAGGTTCTAGTGCCGACCTTTGGAAAGTGAGCCCCGCTCAAGGTGGTTTTTTTGCTACCAATGAGCTAAGATACAAAGGTGTAACAGCCAACTTTGGGTTGCGTTGGGAATATTGGGCATATGGTACATTTGCCGATGATGCTGCCAAAAGCCCTGCCAATCCACTGCCACAACCTATTAAAGACCAGTATATTAACAATACCGTGAATATATTGGGCAGAAACTTTAACTCGCGCTTGCTACCCAATATCAACATCAACTTTCCTGTCACTGATAATAATACTTTGTTTTTCAACTATGGTCATCAGATGCAGCTGCAGCACCCAAGATTTGTGTACAGAAGTCTTAATCCTATATTCAAAAGTTATTCCCCGCAAGATGATATTGGCAATATAGCCTTGCGCCCCGAGGTAACGGTGGACTATGAGATAGGTCTAAAATCTCAAATAACCAAAAATGCAGGGTTTCAGTTCAGTGCTTTTTACAAAGACAAGTTTGACTATGTGCGCCCTGAAATTGTACTTATCAAAGACCAAACAGGTCAGTTTGTGGAGGCACAAATACAATATAATCAGGACTATGCACGCATAAGAGGGATAGATATGCAGTACTCACAACGCTTTGCCAAATGGTTTAAAGGTATCATTGGAGGAACCTACCAAATAGCTACAGGCAAGTCAAACTCAGCTGCCGAAGCTGCAGACGGGCTCAAGCAAAACGGATTTGTAGGTGCTAGCAAAGAGCAATTTTTGAGTTGGGATGTGCCTCTTGACCTCAAATTTATGATTATTTTTAAAGGAGATACTACACTACGTATTGGCAAGTACAGCCTCAAAGGTTGGAGGGCTTTTTTGACCATGAACTGGAAATCTAACGGACAGCGATACTCACCTGCCATTAAGACAGGGGTGAATGACGATGGCAGAACTAAGTACGAGATAGACCCATTCAGAGTAAATACAGAAATGAGTGAAGCCATATTCAATACTGACCTCAAAATATCAAAGGACATCACCATGTACAAAACAGCTGTCATAAGCATATTTATAGAAATAAGAAACTTGTTAGATAACAAAAATTCACAAATCATTAATCCTGTCACAGGCAGGGGATATTATGATGGCGACCCACTACTTATTACTGAAAGAGATCCTCTGTATCCCAATCCGCAACAAGATGGCCTGCTGCCCCACAACCCCGCAAGGTTTAGGGCACCGCGTCAGTTTTTGATAGGGTTGAGTATGGGGTTCTAACATAATTTATGATTTATGATTTAATTTATTCTATATAAATGTGTTAAAAATAAGATTGATTGCAATTCGGATTTTTTTAATGTTGATAATGTTTCAATTTTCATGTTTCAATTTTCAATCAGCGTATGCTCAGCTTATCCCCAACTTGGGTGGGCAGCGGGCAGGTATTTCATCATACACATTGCTCAAAAACGACATAGACCCACGCATGATAGCTATGGGAGGTGCAGGCACCACACTGGAGGGAAATGGATATGCCGCACACTGGAATCCTGCTTGCCTGCCTGAGCTCAATGGGCATAATATATCTGTATCTACCCGTATGCTGTATGCAGGGATGAACCAGAGCTATGTGGCAGGCAACATAAGATTGCGTGAGACAGACTATTTGGCACTAAGCATCAATAGCTTTTACACGGGCAGTATGGATGAGCGCACCGAATTTATGCCACAAGGCACAGGGCAAAAAGTGAGTGCCAATACCATAGCAATGGGGGTGAGCTATGCCAAAATGCTTACATACAAATTTAGCTTTGGCACATCGATCAGGTATTTGCGAGAGAGCTACAGCTACTATAGTTCCTCATTGGTAGTGGTAGATATAGGTTTTATATACAAAACAGATTGGAAAAAACTAAGATTTGGTGTGTTTCTCCAAAATTTTGGACCCAATTCATCAGCATCGGGTAGCTTTGTACCTGTAAACTTTATTAACAAAACCATAAGTCCTGAAAGCTATCCTACCCCTACCGTATTCAAGTTTGGGCTCAATTTTGTACCCTTTGAGAAAGATAAACAAAAACTACTCACCTCCATAGAACTCAACCACCCCAACGATAATGCGTCAAATGTGCGTATAGGGTTGGAATACAGCTATATAGATATGTTTTTTGTGAGAGCAGGATATTGGATTAATTTGATAGGGTATAGTGTGCCTACCTTTGGTGCAGGTATACGTACCACTGTAGGCGGGCAAATAGTTCATATCAATTATGCCTTTCAGTCATCTAATACATTGGGTAGTACACACACTGTGGGGCTATCGTTTACCATTAGCAAAATTGTAAGAGAAACCAATGAAAATACGGCTCAATAACATACTATATTTTACCTTAATTATGTGCATGATAAGTGCATGCAAAGGTTTTTGGGGCGATAAAACAGACCTGAGTTTTATAGAAATACCTACAGCTACTACTAAGCCTGTATCTTATGTACCTATACAGCCCGTAATCACAGGGTTTACTAAGCCTGTGGACATCGTACCCGGCTTTGACGAACTTATATATGTAGTAGATGCAGGGGCAAACTTGCTCATATCTTACAATGAGGCTTTTGAAACATCAAGCAAAGAAACTTTTAGCATACAGGGCATCACAGATGTGGCTCAAAACAGAGTATTTGATATACTGGCATTGGGCACTACAGATACAGTGATAGGAGGCAAAACCCTGAGAATGGCTACATTGTATATTCTGGAACTTAAGAAAGACAAATCTACTTATGGGCTCAAACATGCAAGTATTAAGCAAAAAATAATACACCCTTTCTACTTCACCACCAGCCTTAAGCAGACAGATACTCTTGTAAGATTTACGGGAGTGGCTATATTGGCCGACAACAGCTATTATATATCGCGCACGGGTGTGAGCAATGTATCTTCACAGTTTGGAGGACCTGATGATGCGGTAATTTATTTTGACAAAAATAATAACTATGTATCAAATATCTCTGTGACCAATGCTATAGGTACACAGGCCGATTATTTCAAAGTACCCAATGGCATAGTGACACAGGTGCAACCTCCACAGGCACCCAAATTATCGCCTTCCAGATTTTTTGCCTACATATCTATTAGCAAAACTCTCTCTATAAAGGTGCAACCCATAACCCACAGTGTGGTAGATGAAAGCGACGTATACCAGCTGGACCGTACCTATGCCTCTGCCGACACCTCCAAAGCACAGTCATTTATATTCGATGCCAATAAATTCAGCTACCCCGAAGACATTATAGTGGCAGGCGATGGTACAGGATACATATTTGTGGTAGACAGTGACAAGGACTCTCTCTATCAGTTTACCTCTACAGGACTCGAAGGGGTAAATCCGCCCCCGGGCTCGGTATCTAAAAAAAATATCAAAGTATCGTTTGGTGGCTTGGGCAGCAGCCTTTATCAGTTCAACAATCCTATGGGAGTAGCCTATTACAACAAAACACTTTATATAGCTGATGCGGGCAACCAACGCATAGTAAGGTACAAGCTCACTACAGATATAAGGTAGTAATGATTCTGTAATGAATTTTATTGATTTTTGGGATAAATCTTAAATTATTTTTTCAATTTCAAGCAGCATCCAATGCTTGCTTTACTTGTACCTCTATTTCTTTAAACTCTTCGTAGGTGATTTTATAATTTTTGTCGAGCAGTTTAGACACCTCTTCTGACACTGCAAGTAGCTCTTCTGAAGTTTCGAGAAGGTATTTCCAGCACTTATTTCGTTCATCTTCAGATATATTGTCAAGATTCATAAGTTGTATAAGTCCCTTTACTCTACACACAGGAGCTCTAAACACGTGTGCATTGTAGTAGGCATATTTCATAAGTTTTTGGTTTTGATTTATCAACTCGTAGGTGCGTTTTTTTACCAAATCTTCCAGGTTGGAGTTCATTTTTTCTAAGTCTGCTTTTTGATGTTCTATCAATGTGTGTGAATGGCTTAACTCCATATTTTTATTATGTATTGACTCATTGAGCACGGTAAGTTCCTCAGCTTGCTGCCTAAGCTCATCGGATAAAGAAAGTAAATCTTTATTGGCTACTTTTAGCTTAGAGTTACTTTCCATGAGTGTTTCGCGGTAATAGTTCAAATATCCTTTTATTTGGTAAAATACGTATGAAATAGGCACAAATAGCAAATAAAATGTGATTTTGCGCTTCATATAAAAGCTTTTGAAATAAGTCTTATCTACATCGCCTCTCAAGTCGGGAAAAAACTCGTCTGTAAACATTAATACTGTGACAACAGCTACAATAAGCAAATAATATGAGGTCCTAAGCGACTTTTTGATAAGAAACTGTCCTAATATGGTGAATGAAAATAAAACAATAGCTTGTATGGTACCTAGTGCACCTGTAATGAGATACACTACTATCATAAGTGCTATCAATATATAGGCAAGCAAGGTGTATAAATGTGCTCTGAGGTTACGAAAACGAAAATGTGTATAGTACATGCCAATAAATAATATAACACACCCTATCTCTATCTTAGTGGATACATCCCAATAGTACATTCCCAAATCTACAGCTACCAATATGAGCCCTACTATTGTTCCTGCCACACATAATATTAGGAATATGCGCTTCTCTATTTCAAATATGTTTTGGACAAGCCTCTCGTGGGCAGAGTCTGCTATATACATATATTTACATAGTATAGAATAATATCTGATAATAGTTTCATATAGTTATTCATTTAGCATACTGACTATTATTTTTTTTGCAAAAATATCATAAAATTACTTTAAATATATAGTATGTGAGAGTATATGCAAATATTTACATGTAATAAGCCTATTTGTGAAAGACGGTATTTGTGTATAATATTAATGTATTAATAAAAAAAAAAATTAATCGAATATTGATTAATTGTATTTTATATTCAATATTTAAAGAAAAAAATAGTATGTCAAAACCACAGCTTGGAGTAAAACAGAAGGCACTTGCCATCAATCTTGACAAACGTACCTACGGCTCGTTTGCAGAAATTGGGGCGGGGCAGGAAGTAGCAGCCAATTTTTTCAAGGCAGGTGCTGCCTCACAGACCATTGCCAAAACCATGTCGGCTTATGACATGACCTTTAGCGATGCCATATACGGTGCTGAGGAAAGCGGCAGATACGTGGTAGAGTCGAGGCTTGTGAAGATGCTTGCCAAAGAATATTCACTTTTGGAAATAAGACTCAAAGAAAAAAGAGGCGATGAGACCTTGTTTTTTGCCTTTGCCGACACTCTCACCACCATAAATTTTAAAAAAGACAATGAAGGTCATGGCTGGATGGGTGTAAGATTTCAGCTGGCACCCAATGCCGAATACAACGACTGTGTGCTGCACCTTCGCATGTTAGATAACGATGCCATTCTACAGCAGCAAGCCATTGGCATACTTGGTGTGAACCTGATATATGCCTGTTTTAATTGCTATCATGACCCCTCTCACTTTTTACTCACCCTCATGGAGGAGTTGGGCAGCGACCGCGTGGAGATAGATATGCTGCGCCTCACAGGACCTGACTTTAAGCATATAGACAATAGGCTGCTTAGTCTTATGATGGTAAAGCATAAAATGACACGCTCGGCACTATTTGGTGCTGATGGCAATGTGCTGCAACCTTCAGATTATTTTTACAAAAAAAATATTTTGGCATATCGCGGGCGTTTCAGACCATTCACACTTGTGAACCAAGATATGTATGAAAACGGTATTAAGCAATTTAAAAAAGAAATAGGCAATGACGAAGAAGAAAACTTAGTAACCATTGCAGAGCTAACACTCTTTAATCTATCTGCAGCCCAAGGCGGCGATATCAATCTCAAAGACTTTCTAGACCGTGTAGATATACTCGGTGCATTAGGATACACTGTACTCATATCAGACTATCAAGGTTATTACAGACTTACTTCATACTTGTCAAAATTTACCAGAAAAAAAATAGGCATCATACTCGGCATACCCAACCTCTATGATATATTCAACGAAGAGTTTTACAAAAAACTACCGGGAGGCATACTCGGCTGCTTTGCCTACCTCTTTGCAGATAATATTAAGGTATATGTGTACCCTGTAAAACATGCAGATGGCACCTTTGAAAAAGTAGAAAACCTGAAAGTAAGCCCACACTTGGCACACTTATACACCTATCTGCTTGAAAATAAACGTATTGAAAATATAGATGAGTTCAACTCTGAGATATTCTACATTACCTCAGACAAAGTGCATGATATGATAAGCAAAAAAGAACCCGGGTGGGAAACTATGCTGCCTGCCGCTGTGGCTCACACCATCAAAGAGCGTCATATGTTTGGCTATGATGGATAATTTGTAAGGCAATGTATGATATGCATTATTATACCAATACCATAGCGGATAATACTATTTGCATATTATAATTGGTTATCATTGAGACACTCATACCTGCGAGGCGGGTCTATTTAGCAACTTTGATCATGTCATGATACCAATCAATATTTAAATAAAATCGAGGGCTGATTTTGATAAATTTTATTCTGCAATAGCTGTAAGCTTTACAGATATATTTAAATAACTTTTGTACAAGGTATTATTAAAGACTTAACATAAAGATAATATAAAAATCCCGTTAATATTTTATTAATTTGAATTTGAAAAAGTACTTTAGCAATGAATAAGTTACTATCCCTTTGTTTGATTTCATTGGCTTATGTGTGTGCATTTGCCCAAAAAAAAGAAACCGGTTTTGCAGCTCACAATATCAATGCTGTGCTATGGTATCAACACTCTTCAGAGGCACAAGCCTGTTATTTACAGACATTTAACTACGCTATAGAGAGGCTGCGTGCACTGGCAGCCACCGGCAAAAAAAATATGGCCATAGTATCAGACCTTGACGAGACCTTAATAGCCAATAGTTTTTTTTATGGCAAACTCATCAAAGAAAACAAGGCATTCTCTCTGGAGGCTTGGCAAGCTTGGGAACAACAAGTAAATGCAGGTGCCACTCCCGGTGCCCAAAATTTTCTAAAAGTGGCAGACTCATTGGGCTTCACTATATTTTATTTATCAAACAGGTATGCTAAAAATACAAAATATACCTTGGAAAACATCAAAAAGCTCAATTTTCCGCAGGCTGATACTTCTCACATGCTGCTATACACCACCACTACCAATAAAGAGCCTCGCAGGCAATACATTATAGCCAAAGGATATAACATAGAAATGTTTTTGGGCGACAATCTAAACGATTTTAACCAAGATTTTGAAAAAAAAATGCCTGAAGACAGGCATAAAGTAGTAGATGAGGTCAAATACAGTTTTGGCAAAAATTATTTTGTATTTCCCAATCCTATGTATGGTGCTTGGATGGATGCCTTGCATGGCTACCAACACCACCTGAGCGAGCAGGAAAAAGCTGTTATTCGCGAGCAAAGAATTAGGGCACACTGAAGTTGCAAAGATGGTTAATCTATAATATACTGCACACAAACCATTGGTATAAGATTGTATAAATATTTTTTTGGTGGGGTAATATTTCAAATAAGAGGGCATATTTGCATACAGGCGTATAGTTTTTCTTAAAATATTCATATTGCACAAGCATTTAATTATATTTGCATATAATTTTATTATCTGGTATATCCCATGAAAAAGTTTTTTTATTTATTGATTTTTTTATCTCATTCAGTTTATCCCTATGCAGAATTTTGGAGTTATGATAATAAATTAATTACCATTTCTGAAGAGGTATGGTGCGAAGATAAAACTGCCAAATACTCAGCTTATGATATATTAAATAATAGCATTCCATGGAAAAATGCTAATAAACTTGAAACATTCTCAGATGCAAAAAAGCCATCAGTATATTGGTTAAAATTTAAGATTAATAATTATACAGGGTATCCTGTAGTGCTCACAAGATATGCCAATGTAAAAGATGTTGATTATTACGAAATTATAAGTTCTGATAGTGTTAGATTGTTAAATAATATTACCGAAAATAATACACTAAATTATAAATTTGGCATTCAAGAGTTTTCAGTCATATCCAATTATTCGCCTGAAAAGTACTTCTTAATAAGGTTTGAAACATTTCATAGAGTATATATCGGTGTAGATGCGCCCTCTTCTATAGACTATATTAGACTTAGATCTTGGCAGTATGTACTTATAAGTATATTTATAGGTACATGTTTTATATTATTTGCTTATAACATATTGATTGGTATATTAACTAAAAGTGCAACAAACATACATTTTGGGTTCTACATATTTTTTACGTTTTGGTATGTGTTGACTATGTATAATATTGTACCTGTTAATCTACTAGGTATCAAATACTATTATTTAAGCTATTTTATACCTTACTCTTTCAGCACTGTGACATTAATCATATTTACACAAAACTATTTTAACATTATAAACAAACACAAAATAGTATTTCAGATACTCAATGTGTTTATTTTCATTAAAATATTTACGTTTATAGTGATTTTGTGCGGATATACTGAGGAAATAGTATATACATCTTTTACAGATATGTGTTTAATTGTGGGTACTTTTTTCTGTATCATATATTTATACATAAAGCATAATGAAATGAGAAATACTTTCAAATATTTCATTACAGGCTTTGTTGTCATATTAGTACATATGGGTTTTAGGCATATCAGAGAAATTTTGCTTGCAAAGTATGAAGATACATTATTAACATTTTTATATGATAATCAGTTTTTGTTCACTGGTCTATTAATAATTTTTATATTTACTATATTAACTTTTGAAAAATTTAGGGCTACACTTATAGAAAAAAATACATATCAAAAGCAACTCATTGAGCAACTCACATATAACCAAACACTAAAAGATGAGATAAATAGTGAGCTGGAAATAAAAGTTCTTGAAAAAACGCAGACAATACTAGAGCAAACACAACGAATTACAGAAATGAATGATATACTCAAGAAGCATAATATAGAATTAGCTTCTGCATTAGAGCAAAAAGAAGAAACTATTATCTCTAACCGTATTATCAATTACGAGGAATATCGTAAAAAATTTAAGGATGATGATGCATGTTATGAATTTTTATCACAAATGAAGTGGGCCAATGGTTTTAATTGTAAAAAGTGTAATTGTACATATTATAATTTTAAAGATAGTAAATATGTAAGAAGGTGCAAAAAATGCTCATACGTAGAGTCCCCAACCAATTATACAATTTTTGAAAATGTCAGATTTTCGATTAACAAGGCATTTTATTTAGTATATGTCATACACAGTGGCAAAAAAATAAAAATAGAAGAGTTATCAAATGATATTAGCACCAGACCGCAGACAATAATAGAGTTTACAAAAAAGGTAAAATTATATATAAGCAAAATTCCTAAACGTAAACTCTCACGTATGACATGGCTTGATTTAATAGTGCACAGCCATTAATTTTTTTTTGCATCAATCCGTACTTTCGTCCAAATGATAATTATTTTTTTACACTTAATATCAATATTTTAAGTGTAATATTTCTATGTATTTAAGCGTTTTTTATTTTTAATAACTAACTGTATATCAATACTTTATGCAAAAAATAATTACGATTTATGTTGCGTAACATTTCTATATTGTGTATTTTTGTATTAATTAAATTAAAATTTATACTATTTTAATATGAAAAATTTACTTGTAATTACTTTAATATCATATATATCTGTAGCTGTTTGTTACAGTCAATGTATATCACCTGTTATATATCCTAAAATAGGAGCAAATTTGGATGGTACCAAAAACTGGTCTTCTATCAGATATTTTACTGACTTTGCAAAAGAAGGTCACTTTCGTGACGGGCCCAGTAACCCGGGAAACCCGGGTAATTATTATTCCGGCTCTCTCAATACAAACGGTTGGCCTACTACTGCATTTCATTTATCACTGATGGAGGGAGGTCAGCTGAGCAGTGCATATTATGGTACCTACAGGTTGCGCTACAAAGGCTCACCATCCGCCGTTTCGGGTAGCATTAATGTGGGGGGTGGCTATTGTGAAAAAGATATTGTTATTAATAACTCTAATAACTTTGGTATTGATTTCTTTCAACCGGTAGATGAAATACAAATGATACCAACTACAATTAATGGAGTGCCTACAGGATATACTTTCTCAAATTTTCCTACATTCAATGCCAATGTGTATAATACTTACACAAACTTTTCAGCTTTCCGAATGATGGATTGGGGGCACACCAATGAGAACTTGATATCATCATGGTCGCAGCGTGCCAAAAAAACAGGAGTGCAAACCAATGAAAACTTCCGTACCGGGGTAGCCTATGAATACATGATAGAATTTTGTAATGTCACAGGCAAAGATCTTTGGATTAATATACCCATCAATGCCGATGATAATTTTGTTCAAAATCTTGCCCAGTTGATAAAAAATAATTTGCGACCTGATAAAAACGTATATGTGGAGTGGGGAAATGAAATTTGGAATTTTGGTGGTCAATTTTGGTGCTACCAAGCACTGCAACTCCAAGTTCATCACTATGTGAACGCTACAGGAGGGGCAAGCTCACCAATATGGGGCTCCGCAGCCAATGGTGATATTACTACAGGTTCAATTGGTACAGCACCATGTACCGAGTGGGGAAGACCGTCAGCTTGTGGTTTTAATGCTTGGACGCTACGTGCTAGATATATCGGTATTAGGTTAGTGCAGATCAGCAATATATTTGCAGGGGTATTCGGTGCCGGCGAAATTAACAACCGTGTACGTGTGGTAATGGCAGGGCAATTTGGATATGGGGGCAAAGGACATGGATGGAATATTGATGAAGGTTTGCGATGGATAAATACTTATATAGGACCACCCAAAAATTATCTTTATGCCACAGCCGGAGCACCCTATGTACAGCTTTGGTCAACTAACGTAAATGATATTAATGCTCTTTTTAATACATGGAACACAGGTACAGACGACATGTTTCTTTGTCATAATTGTAGTGCTCCCGAGGGTAATCAAATGGAGGGCTGGCTCGGCAAAGCCAGAGAATATGGGTTGAAATATCTGAGCTACGAGGGAGGTCCAGATCCGGAATCATGGGCACCAAGCCAAGCTAAAAGAGATGCAAAAAGAGATAATAGATTCAAAGATTTATATATAAAATATTTTAATCATTGGTATGCACAAGGCGATGATGGGTTATTCAACATATTCAACGCAGGATACTCACAAAACTATTCTTCATTATATGCTTGGGCTGAAACATTGAATGACAATAGCCCTATGAGGCAGGCAGTCAACCAGGTAGCAACTACCCCTAACCCTACGCTTACTGCGGGTCACACCATTCCGGGCATAGTTGACGCTCGCAAGGTATACGGATGGTCTGAATGTGGCGAAATGTACCAATGCTGCTTCGGTGCTAGGTGCACCGAAGATTTTGTTGCAAACATGTATAATCATCCTTGGGAGAACGATGCTTGGTTGTTAAGCTCAAATACGAATTCAAGTTATACTATTCGTATGCGCCGAAATTGGTATCTGCCATCAGTCGGAAAAATGTATGTAGATGGTTCATTCATTGGAAATTTTACAGTCCCCGGCACAACGGAACCTACCTGGCAAACCATTACCGTGAGTGGACAAACTAACTTTCCATTCCATTGGGGTACACATGTAATGCGCTTTGAGTACGATACGAGAATGGGTGATATTTACGAATTTGACTTTGTACAACAAGCACCACTGCCTCCTGGAGCTCCTTCACGGCCTCAAGGTGTAGCTAATGTATGCAATAGCGGCGATAACGGTATTCAATATTTTGTACCATACGATGCATCAGTATGTCAATATCAATGGAGCATCACAGGAAGTAATGTACAAACTGTAGGTGTTACCAATTTGAATGTGCTTACTGTGAATTATTTAAACGGCTTCAGTGGTGGTACTATCAGGGTAAGAGGTGTAGGTCCCGGACCTACCTATGGCAATTGGTCGCAACCTTTAAGTATTTCGGGCATAAATTGTGGCTTCAGTGCAAATTTGCTAACACCTTGTTTGGGACAAACCGTTAATTTTTCTGAAAACTCAGGCACAGGAACTACTTGGCGTTGGGATTTTGGCGATGTCAATGCAACTGTTACTGGAGCAACAACAGCAACACCAACAGTCAAATATTCCAGTTTTGGACTTAAAACTATTGTTGTATATGTAAATGAAGGCACAACTACGCCTTTAACTTTTTATAAGTATAATTATATCAATGTAGTTAATACTTGTGTTACAATACCCTCTTCTTCTTTTAGTTCTGCACAAAGCACTCTATGTATCGGGCAGAATAATACATTTAACAATTTATCTTCAGGTGCTATTACTGCTACTTCCTGGAACTTTGGTGTTGGAGCATCTCCCGCTACTTCAAGTCTTACAGCACCGGGTATAGTTTCTTATTCTTCATCAGGTGTCAAATCTGTAAGTCTGACTGTTTCCGGCCCCGGAGGTATATCTGCTTCTATAATCACTATTACTGTGAACACAAACTTCACCCCGAGCATCACTGCCACAGCGAGCCAAAACAACATCTGCTCGGGTACTACGGTTACCTTCACAGGCGTACCAACCAATGGAGGTGCAACCCCGGCATACCAATGGTATGTGAACGGAACCCCCCAAGGCACCGGCAGTACCAGCTATGCCTATACCCCAAGCAACAATGACCAGGTACGCATACGCCTTACCTCAAATGCCCTGTGTGCCAGCCCAACGACCGCAACCTCAAGTATTATTACCATGAGCGTTAGCGGCACAGTGACCCCTACGGCAAGCATCAGCACCACCACCCCAACGATATGTGCGGGGCAACTCACCCAGTTTACCTCCACCATCAGCGGCGGCGGTGCTACCCCTACCTACCAATGGCAAGTAAATGGTGCAAATGTAGGCAGCAACAGCAACACCTACACCACCACAGGTCTGACCCATGGCCAAACGGTACGCCTCATCCTCACCAGCTCCTCTGCCTGTGCCAGCCCTACTTCTGCCACCACATCAGGCATCACAATGACGGTGAACCCCAACCTCACTCCCACCGTCAGCATCACCGCCTCTCAAGCCAACATATGCTCCGGCACTGGCATTACCTTTGTAGCCACCCCTACCAACGGAGGCACACCTACGTATCAATGGAAACTCAATGGAGCAAATACAGGCACGAGCAGTGCCACCTACACCGGCAGCAGCTTTGCGCATAACGACATGATTCGCGTAGTAATGACAGGGGTAGGTGCATGCATCAGCAGCACACCTGCCACCTCCACCGGCATCACCCTCACCATCAATCCCAACCTGACCCCATCGATCACTGCCACAGCGAGCCAAAACAACATCTGCTCGGGTACTACGGTCACCTTTACAGGCGTACCAACCAATGGAGGCACCGCCCCCACCTACCAATGGTATGTGAACGGCAGCCCACAAGGCACCGGCAGTACCAGCTATGCCTACACCCCAAGCAATAATGACCAGGTACGCGTACGCCTTACCTCCAATGCCCT
>JANRIG010000036.1:0-248693 GCA_033765235.1 Cytophagales bacterium
ATTTGATAGGAAAACACTAAATCCTGTGGCAGTACAATAAATAAAAAACCATGAAGAGGTTAAGGGCATTCTTCATTTTTCTTAATCACTTCATGGTTCAATAAATAAAAAACCATGAAGAGGTTAAGGGGTATTAAGGGCTTAATAATAAAAAATGCCTGTGCAGGGGCTGAAGTTGGATGGCTTTAATATAAAGATGTAGTTTTATATACAAACTATATGTCTAATGTGAAAAAAATGACATCAACCTTTGTTAATAATCATCCGTATCAACGCAGCCACGGCTATCACCACCCATATTATGTTAATTGCCATAGATGGGTATGATTTTAGGTAAAATGTGTTGATTATCAATAATATGCCTCCTGTTAAGTTTAGCATCTGATAGGTGCTGCCCGATGAGGATACTCTGTTATTAGATACTAAAAAATAAGCTGCAATCACCAAAGAGGCACCTATCCATCCTAATATGTCAATTATAATCTCAAATGGCATCTTTGCGTGATTTTACCATGTCAAACAGCAACTCTTTGGCTCTGTGCAACTGTGCTTTGACAGTGCCCAATGGAAATTCCAGTGTTTCGGCTATTTCTTCATAAGACAACTCTTGAAAATATCGCATTTTTATAAGCACCTGATATTTGGATGGCAACTTAGTTACTATCGTGCGTATGAGGTCTATTTTTTGTTGTTTTATGGCTTCATCTTCGGGGTCAAGAGCGTTGTCTTTAATATCTATAGACATTTCATCACCATCATTGTCTTTCATGGGAGTGTCTATACTTGTAGTTTGCACACGCTTTTTGCGTATGTAATCAATGCAATTGTTGGTAGCTATCCTGAACAGCCAAGTGCTGAATGTAAATTCCGGATTAAATTTGTGCAACCCTTTGAATGCTTTGGCAAACGCCTCTATGGTGAGGTCTTCTGCCTCATCAGCATTGCGTACCATTTTTAATACTAAGTGAAAAACAGACTTGCGATAGCGCTTCATAAGTTCTGCATAGGCCTTTTGGTCATCTTGTCTTATGGCTCTTTCTACCAATAAAAAATCTTTTTTTGCTTTGTCTGAAAATTCTTTATCTTCTATTTCCATTTTATTTCTTTCACATACATGGCTCTTAGACCTACTATGGACATATATAATGTGTATAATATATCAAAAAAAGGTACTAAGTACCATTTAAAATTATAACGCAATTTGCTAATAATAAATGCAAATACAATGTTTAACAACATTATTCTAAAAAATAATGTGATAAATGCATAATCGCAATATGGTGTCATGCACAACATCAAGCCTGATATGTATGTAAATATTTGCGTAGTAATAAGTGTACCTGTCAATAATTTGTTTTTAAATGTATAAAATCTGCTCACTGCTATGTGCCTTGTTTTTTGAGCAAGCCATTCTGCCAATGTTTGCTTAGGGATAGAAAGTGTGTGCGAAGATGGGTCTATTACTATCTCGGTATTGCGTCCATAGGCTGCTTGATTGATGAATAAGTCATCGTCACCGCCTGTCACATCCATGATACTGTGAAAACCTTTGTGTTTGAAAAACAAACTTTTTTTGTATGCAAGATTTCTGCCTACTCCCATATAGGGCATACCTGCAATGGCCATTGATATATAACTTATTGCAGTTACCAAAGTTTCATACCTAATAAATAAGTTCAATATGCTATTTTTAGATTCATATTGACTTATTCCAAGCACTATTTCAATATTGTTTTTGAGTTTTGATTGCATATGTAGTATCCAGTCGTTGCTCATAGGTACACAGTCTGCATCAGTAAAAAGTAGGTTTTCATAAGTAGCAGCTTTTATACCCATGGTGATAGCAAATTTTTTAGGGTCCATTTTTTCGGGGAGCGTGCTTATGTTTACAAGCTTAAGATTGGGTATTAGCTTTTCTTGTGTGAGCAGATAGTCATAAGTGCCATCGCTTGACCTGTCATTTACAATAATAATTTCATAATCAGGGTATTTTTGTGTGGTGAGTGCAGGTAGCAGCCTGTGCAAGTTTGCTTCTTCGTTGCGGGCACACACTATTACAGACACAGGTTCTAATGAGTTTACACTCAGCTTGGAGCTATGAAAGATAATTTTAGTGGCAATGACCAATATATAAAGCAACTGTACAGATGCGCAAACGATAAAAAAGTAATATATAATATCTATAAGCAAATTGATAAGTATGTAATGCAAGTGCTAATCTAATCCTTTTTTAATATTAGATTTCCACTTGACGAAAAATTAATATCTTGCACAAAAATATTATTATGATTCAGCGCATACAAACACTATTTCTTTCTTTGGTCATATTGTTTATGGCTGCTTTTTGCGTGATGAATATTTGGGAAAAAAAAAGTAAAACAGGTAATACCACTGTGTCTCTCAATGCTTTTCAAATGGCTACCACCTCAGATAACATAGTTATTAATACTCAGAATACCATTTGGTTGGCAGCTATTGCATTGGTAGTTATTGGTTTGGCTGCATGGTCTATCAGCCAATACAAAAACCGTTTGAGGCAGATGCAAATAGGCTTTGGCATATCATTTATGGTATCATTGCTGCTGGGGCTCATAGTATATCACGAGCGGCAGGCAGGTAGTATCATCCCTGACAGTGCTGAGAGTACATTTGGTCCTGGGCTCATCATTCCCGCATTGGCACTCATAGCTAATATGCTTGCTAACAAATTTATAAGGCAAGATGAAAAAATGGTGCGCGATGCTGACCGAATGAGATAAGTATTTATTTGGATATACTACTTACTATATCAGCTATTTGCTTCTCGTGTGCACTTTGATGTGCGTGCAAATACTCTAACAATTGTCTCAAATTCATAGGGCCGGCTATAGGATGCTTAAATATCATGTTGTTTGCTAATGTTGCATCAAAGTTTTGGATATATGTTTTTAGTTTGTTTCTAATTTCATTCCATTTTGTTATATTTTCATCAAAGTCCGAAATATTGGGAGGGTATGCTACAGCTTCGGGTGCTTTGAGTTTTATCTTATTGTTTAATATAAACTTGAGCATAAAAAGCCTGATGGCTGATAATATGGTTATCTTTTCTTTTACTTTGCCGTACATAATACGCTTATTCATAGACTCTAAAGTGCCGTTTTCAGCCATTATCAAGTGACAAATAATTTGGTTTACAGACCATTTGTCGGGTGCTGTAGGTGTGTTTTGTTGTGTGCCGTCCAATTTTTTTGCCAATGTTATGATATTAAGCCTCGTTTTTTCAAGTATTTCAAATTGTTTATGATAGTTATTCTTCATGGCCCTGCAAGTTTATTCATGCACGCAAGTATCATTCAATATATAAATATAAACATTTTATGCTATTTTTAATGTGTGGTCTTCTATTGCCGTCAAATATTCCTTATAAGTTCGTCCAATACCAACTTCTAAGGATATAGTATGTTTCCAACCCAAATCATGAAGTTTGGATACATCTAATTTTTTCAGCAGGGTACCATCCGGCTTAGAGGTGTTGTACTTGATATTACCCTCAAATTCTATTTCCCGTTTCACCATTTCTGCTAATTCCTTGATACTAATATCTTCCCCAGTGCCAATATTTACAAATTGCATTTGATCATAGTTTTGCATAAGATACACACAGGCACTTGCCAAGTCATCTACATGCAAAAATTCCCTCCTCGGATTTCCTGTGCCCCACACTTCCACCTCAGCATCTCCATTAATTTTTGCTTCGTGAAATTTGCGTATCAGCGCAGGCAGCACATGAGACTTTTGAAGGTCAAAGTTGTCATTAGGGCCGTATAAGTTTGTAGGCATCACACTAATAAAGTTACATCCATATTGTGAGCGATATGCCTCACACATCTTTAGCCCTGCTATTTTAGCTATCGCATAAGGTTCGTTGGTTTCTTCCAGAGTGCCGGTGAGCATATATTCCTCTTTCATGGGTTGTGGGCACATCTTAGGATAAATGCACGAAGATCCCAAAAAAAGTAATTTCTTCACACTGTATAAATGGGCTGCGTGTATCACATGCGTTTGTATGGCAAGGTTAAGATAAATAAACTCTGCTCTGTAAGTATTGTTTGCATGAATACCACCCGCCTTGGCAGCTGCCAAAAACACATATTCAGGTCTTTCTTTTTCAAAAAACCTATGTACTGCATCTTGTTGGGTGAGGTCAAGTTCTTTTGAACTTTTGGTCAATATATTTACATAGCCATATGCTTCCAAACATCTCACTATGGCACTGCCCACCATACCGTTATGCCCGGCTACATATATTTTTGACGATTTTTGCATATGGTAATATTGATGCTATTTTTTGGGTGCTTTAGGAGCAGGAGTGCTTTTGGCTGCAGGCTTCATTTTTTCAACTACAAAAGCAGCATTATTTTTAGCCAATACAAACTCAGGGGTAAGTTTTAGTGCTTCATCAAAAAGCTGCTTGGCTACATCCATTTGGTTCAAATCCATGGCCAATACTCCTTTTATATTAAAAGCAGCTGCTTTCAGGTTCACTCGTTGGAGTTGACCGCGAGTGCCGGTACCTATGTTCAGCTCTTTCTTTTCTATCTCTGCTGTGGACAATATTTGATCTACAGTATTCACACACTCTTGTATTCTTTTCAGCTCATATTGCAAACTCGCTATTTGGTATTGATGAAATACGTTTTTAGTTTTTGAAAACAATGTCTCGTAGCTGGTAAGTGCTTCTTTGGATAAACCCAAACTTTGCTCTGCTATGGCTTTTACCTCCAGTACTCCAATATTATTTGGGTCTTTATCAGTAATTTCTCTGCTCAGTAATATGGCTTCTCTGAATGCCCCTAAATTAACATATATATATGCCAATGAATCTTTTAGGTTTTTCATATCAGGTTTCAGCACTATCATTTCATATAGTGCTTGTTTGGCTACTAACAGGTCACCATACTTTAATGACTCTCTGAATATTTTTTCTTTCAACCCATATGTATCATTGGTGGATGGAGTGGGCTCTGAAATTGCTGTGTTTGTAGCTGTAGCAGGTGTTTTTTGAGCATATATTTGTGAAATGCTCATTATCAGAAATATAATAAGTATATAAATTTTCATAATTTTAAGAGATATAATTTGCACAAAAATAAAATTAATTTGTAATTAGATAATCATTTTTTTTTTTTATACGTAATACATTTTTATAATTAATGTAGCTTTGGTCAATATAGTTGTAAATTATACAATGAGTTATTTGAAAATTTTTTATTTGATAATAACATTATTACTACCTCTGCAGATATTGATAATAAAAATAAAAAAAATACAGTTACCTTAAGTTCAAAAATAGTATATATATTTGAGATAAAATATTGCGCATCTCAAAGTTTTTAAACTTAGTATGTATCATAATAATATAAAGTCTTGAGAACATTGTTACCAAATATCAGGCAAATAAAATATAAAATTGCACTTTTGATGTTGATTGTTCAACTGTCATTCACACAATCTTTATTTGCTCAACAGATTCCTCATGGCTTCAATTACCAATCCATAGCACGTGACCAGCTCGGTCTGCCAATAGTCAATTCACAAGTCAGGCTTCGTATCACAGTCATTAGAGGCAACATAGCAGGAACCTCAGTGTACTCAGAGGAGCAAACACAAACTACCAATCAATTTGGGCTTATCAGCCTTGTCATTGGCAGAGGCACGCCGCTCTCGGGCACCTTTAATACCATCAATTGGGCTAATGATAACTATTATATACAAGTAGAAGTACAAAATGGTGCTACCTACGTAAGCCTCGGTATCACACAGTTTCAAAGTGTGCCTTATGCACTTGCAGCTGACAACGCATTAAAAATTCAAAACACCCCTGTAAGCATTAATACACCTGCTTCAGGCCAATTACTTGGTTATAATGCCACCACAGGTGCTTGGGAACCTGTAAACCCTTCTGCCTCATCAGGGGGTACTGTTACTACAGTTACAGCCATAGGTCCTTTATCTATATTAAACAATGGTGGTCTTGACCCTCAAATCACTATAGACCAAGCAAGTTCCACAGCTTCTGGTTATCTATTATTTTCAGATTGGGCATTGTTCAATTCCAAACTTGGTCCGTCAGATGTACTTTCAGTTGGTGATGTAATAGGCTCATATGGCGCAGGCTTCACTGTTTCAGGATTATTAGGTCAGCCCATTTCCACACAAACACCCCAAAACGGCGATGTGTTCAAATTTGTAGGAGGGGTGTGGCAACCTACTACAGCATCAGGTATAAGCTCGGTAGTAGGCACAGGTCCTCTATCAGCTGTGGTAGCACTTGATTTGGCTACTATTTCTATTACACAAGCATCTTCCACTTCAGACGGTTATCTCTCACAAGCAGATTGGGCTACTTTCAATAACAAATTAGGAACTGCCACCGCTTTCTCAGGGGATGTTTCAGGCACTTATAACACACTCACCATCAGCGGCATACAAGGGTTCCCAATTTCTGCTACTCCGGCATCAGGACAAATATTACAATTTAACGGCACCCAGTGGATACCTGTAAACTACGCTGCAGCTGCCTCTCAATGGACTACCACAGGCGTGAACCAAATCACCTACGATGGCGCGCTCTCTGTTACAGGCTCAGGCACTTTTGACAGTGGACTAAATGTAACAGGCAATACTATATTACAAAACATAAGAGTGACCAATCTGGTAGGTGGCACCAATATAGTTGTTACTGTAGACGGCACAGGCAACTTAGGTACCATGCTCTTGCCCGCTTCCACTGATAATATCACCTCTACCACCGTAGGGGTAAATGCCTCAGGCAGCAATATCAACATTGCCACTGCTTCGGGTACTTCCGATGGTTTGCTCATGGCATCAGATTTTGCAAATTTTAGCAATAAGCTCTCTCTTGCCAGTGTATTAGGTAGCAATATATCAGGCACGCCCGGCAACTTAAGTGTCACAGGATTATTAGGATACCCCATTACAGGCATATCACCCGGTCAATATTTAGTATTTGATGGTACTTCATTTGTGCCTGTTAGTACTTTATCAAGCGGCGTATCAAGTCAGTGGACTACAGCTGGTACCAACATATATTATACAGGAGGAAATGTAGGCATCAATAATACCAACCCACAAGCTCAGTTGCATGTAAATTCTACTTCTACAGGTGCAGCATCATTCGTTACAGCTGCTAATGGAGGCAATAGCATGTTTGCAAATTTATATTCAGGTTCTTCAGGTTTCACTTTTCCGGGCGTTGGTTTTTCAGCAGCCTCAGGAGGTTTTGGTTTTGGCACACTCGCTTCGCCCACCAACGAAGGCTCATACATAGGTCTTATGTTATTATCCAACACAGGTAACTTGGGCATAGGCACAGGCTTAGCACCCATCACAGAAAGATTGGTAGTAGTAGGCAATGCATCAGTGGCAGGTTTTGGTTCATTTGCCACATTAGTAGGTCGCAATTTAGCAGGTGCTCCCGCAGGTAGCATACTTACTGTAGATGGTTTGGGGCAAATAGGGTATGGTCCTGCACCTGCCAATACCAATCAGTGGGTGAGCACTACGCAAGGTGCTTTTACAGGTATAGTTACCAACACACCCAACGTAGCCATAAACACCACCCTCACCGCAGCAGCCCTCAAAGTAGCCGGCGACCTCAGTGCCAAAGGCATGGTGGTAGCTTCGCAAACACTACTTCCTACAGGAGTATCATCTAATACATTCAGAAGAATATACAGACAACGCATATACATACCTTTGGGCACTAAAACGCTACATGGCGAAGTCATAGCCTATCGCTTTGCTGCTGCAGGTACTGCACAAGTGAGGTTCAGCATCAATGGCACTCCCATCACTCCTATTAATATCACCACCGACGATCCCAATGCAGGTGCTGCTTTTTTAAACGTACCAAGTTTTGATGTGTCAGCTTTTGCAGGTACTTATGTCACTTTAGATATAGAAGGGCAGGCCGATGCCACAGCAGAAGGAGTATTGGTACAAGGCTATACATTAACAATAAATGATTAAAAATTATTAAAATAAACTAAAAATAAATATCTTTAAAGCAGTAATTAACCCCACAGTTATGAAAAAAACGTTTACTAAACTCGCTATCATTGTCACCATGTTTTTTTTGGCAGGGCAAGCATTCGCACAAAAATTCTTAGGTGTAGGAATTGACAAACCAAACCCTCGGGCTGTTATACATCTCAATGTAGAAGACCCTACTAATTATCCTCAAGGGTTTATGCCTCCAAGGCTTACCACTGCTCAAAGAAATAATACAGGCTTTACTACTGTACTCACTGCAAACTCTACTCTTACAGGTATGACAGTGTATGATACAGATTTAAATGCCTTCTTTGTGTGGACAGGTGCAGCTTGGGTACAGCTTGCTACAGCATCAGGTCCAGTTAATTTGACAGCATTGGGTATTGGAGGTGCCTTAGTTTCAACATCAGGTTTAAGTTTTACCGTAGATGGAACTAACATGGTCAAAGTAAACCAATTAGTTACTGTAAGAGATGTTTCAGGTGATTACACCAACGGCTTCACTGTAGTAGGGCTTAACGGATACAACATAACTGGTAATCCTTCAGCTTCTACCCCCATATTAAGTTTTGATGGCACAGCTTTTCAATACGTAGCAGCCCCTGCAAATCATTACACTACCATTGTAGGAGTAAATAATATTACAATTTTGGGCGATGATCTTACAGGCTTCACAGTAAGTGGTCCCAATCTTGCCACCCAGCCTACCACTGTGCTCGGAATTGGAGTCACCGTATTAGGCTCAGGTACATTAGACCAAACTATTATAGGTCAAAACTTGGTAGCAGGCACTAATGTAACCATCACAGGCAATACCATCAATGCCAATCCATTAGCAAGCATAGTGGGAGTGAACAACATCACCATCATGGGCGATGGCATGACAGGCTTTACCGTAAGCGGTCCTAATCTTGCCACCCAACCTACTACCGTGTTAGGCTTAGGAGTTACTGTGTTAGGCTCAGGCACATTAGACCAAACTATTATAGGACAAAATTTGGTAGCAGGTACTAATGTCACTATTACGGGTAATACCATAGATGTAGCTGCACCTACACCTGTTACCAGCATAGTAGGTCTTAACAACATCACCATCATGGGCGATGGCATGACAGGCTTTACCGTAAGTGGTCCGACTTTCTCACCAAATTCTGTAATAGGAGTTGCGGGTTTGCAATCCAATACTATAGGCAATGGTACTTCTATCAGTGGTGTAGGCTTGGTAGTGTTGCAGCAAAGTTTTACCAACGTCATAGGTTCGGCTTCTACTGTAGCTTTGGGTACAGGCTCGCCACTCATCAAAGCACCTGTGAAAATACCTGTAGGGGTTAACAAAATTAGAGTTACACTCAATGCATACATATCAGATGGGTTGGGCACAGGCTCATTCAGAGTACAAATAGGTACGGCATTCTTAGATGAATTTGCAGTGACCAATACCTCTGTGGACAACATGCTTACCTTTGCTACAGATATAGACGTATCTTCACTTACCCTCACTTCGCCTCAGCTTGTAAGGGTGTATACACAGGTAAACGGTGGCGAACCCGCCGCTTACATTGGAGGCATCACATTGACAGTGAGCGAATAACCTACAAATTGATATTAATTAAAATAATAATATAACCCACATGAAAAAATATCTCCTCAGTTTTCAATATTTGAGAAAGGGGATATTTTTTCTCATTTTGGGAGTATTATCTACACGCATTTACGCCCAAAAATCAGTAGGTATAGGCATAGATAAGCCCAATCCAAATGCAGTTTTACATCTAAATATTGAAAACAATTCTCTTCCGCAAGGCTTTATGCTTCCTCAGGTTGACCCTGTGCAAAGAAGTACATTAGGAGCGGCTCTTGGCTCTGTCAACTCCTTAGCCGGGATGATGGTGTATGATAAATCAGACAATATCATATATGTATGGACTGTTGGTGGCTGGGCAGCTGTAGGTAGTGGCACATCTACTCAAACCACTATCACTGGCATCAATGGAGTAACCGTTACAGGAGCTTTCCCCAATTTTACCATAGGTGTTACCAACACCAATGCTGGGATTAATATGCATGCGTTTAGAGCAAAGCAAATTACCCCTCAAAATATTGCAGGAGGCTCAGCGGTGCTCTTACAAATGGATAACGTAGATTTTAATACTGAAGGTGATTTCAATACAGCCACTTATCGGTACACGCCTACTGAGTCAGGGTTCTATTGGATTGGTGGACAAGTGCGTATAGGAGGTGGCGGTGAGTCTGCACTCAATGCCAGTGTTTTCAAAAACGGAGTTCAGGAACTGTCAGGCAATATCAATGCCATAGGTCAAAGAGCTGTAGTAGGAGGGGTGGTATTTGCCAACGGCAGCACAGACTATTTTGACTTGAGAATATATCATGCAGGCACTACCCAAAGCATAGATATTAATGAAACTTACTTTTATGGCTTCAAAATAAATGGCTCAGCCTCCTCTGTTATCACTACCACTTCTTTGGTTGCCAATCCTACCTCTATTTCAGGTGCGGGTGGTATTTCCATCAATAAAGTAGGAGATTCATTTACAGTTGATGGAGCAAACGTTTCACCTTGGACAGTTACTGGTGCAAATTCCATACAATATGGTGGAGCATCTTTTTTTAAAGGCAGCGATCCTTCAGTAACCATTGGCAATAATGTGCCTCCGGTAAACCAAAAACAACTTAATCTTGGCTACAACAACACTGGAGAGTATGCATATATTGAATCAATTTATCAGGGAAACTATTTTACCAATATCATCATTGGCGAAGCACTTGCAACCAAAATAGGCATTGGTACCACAACCCCTAACGAAAAATTCACGGTTAATGGCAACTCGAGCACTTCTGGCATTGGTTATTTTGGGTCTATTCAAGGCAATGACTTAGCTGGTCTTTCAGGTAGTATTGTTACTGTAGATGGAGCAGGCAGATTAGGAAGGGGCACATTACCCACATTCACCAATCAATGGCAAGACGTAACATCTAACTTTATCAACACCCCAAGCATAGTAGGTGTAAACACCACAGCTAACCCATATGGCGACCAGTTTCTTGTAACAGGCAATGCAAAGGTTATAGGAGCTTTTGAAGTAGGCGATAATGCTCCTGGCAATGTGAATAAACAATTTGTAATGAGTTATAACTATGGTGTAAACGCAGGCCAAATGGTAGCCTATGAGCAAGGAGTAGGTCCAAAACCTATATTATTACAACCTGATGCAGACCCCAATGCAAGTGTGGGTATAGGTATTACTACAGCACCCACAGCGCGCTTAGATGTAAACGGAACCATACGTTTTAGAACTTACAACACAGCAGGTTCAATTCTTACCGTAGATGGCAGTGGAAATTTGGGCTTGGGTACATTGAATATTATATCGAGTCAATGGGTCACAAGTAGTTCAGATATTTATTATAGTTCAGGAAATGTTGGAATTGGATCTACAAATACAAATTCAAGACTTCATATAAAGCAATCGAGTCAGGTAAACGACGTGCTTACTGATGTTGGTTCCGGTTATTATGGAGCTGGTGTAACTTTTGAAAATAACGGAACTACAGATAAATTCTACATGGGTTATGGTTTTGGTGGAATATTTAGAATAGGCAAGGGCACAGCTGCTAATGTATTTATTCCTATTATGACTATCGATGACAGCAATGTGTCAATAATAGGTACATTGACTTCTAATAATCTAAAAATAGCTAATCTAAGCAATGGCATTTTATCTGTAGATGGTTTGGGCAACGTAATAACCACCTCAATTTCAAATAGTAGCCAATGGATAACCTCTTCTCCTGAAAAAATTTACACCAATAGCTTTGTAGGTATAGGTACCAGTAACCCGGCCTATGCGCTTTCAGTATTTTCCAACAATAACGGTGGCGTATCTATCAATACCATAGATGCGGGTGCAGGTAATGCGGTTCTGTATTTCAATTCAACCATTTCCGGACCATCACAAATCAATAGTGGAGTCATTTCTCTGAAAAACGCTCCGGGCGACAGAGCTTTGCAGTTTTATAACAGCACGCAGGGTATACCTTCCAATGAACGGATTTTTAACTTCTTAAATAACGCTACTGCTTCTATAATATCTATTTTAAACAATGGCAATATGGGTATCGGTGGAGTGCTCCCCAATGAAAAACTTACCGTGCAAGGTAATATATCGTCTACCGGCATTGGCTACTTTGGTGCACTCATTAGCAATAACATGGCAGGAGCTCCGGTGGGTAGCATAGTTACAGTGGATGGTGCAGGACAATTAGGGTATGGTACTTTGAATGTCACTTCAAGCCAATGGATTACATCCTCTCCTGAGAAAATATATACCAACAGTTTTGTAGGCATAGGAATAAGTAACCCCATACGACCATTGCACATATCAGGGATAGATAATCTTGCTCAAATAATAGTGAATGAGTCAGTAGGGCCTAACAATTTGGTAATCAGTGCAAATTTTGTAAATGGGCTTTATTATCCATACATAGGAAATACCTTAAACAGACCTTTTGGATTGGTAGTAAACAATACGCACAGGTTGTTTGTAACCACTACAGGGAGTGTAGGTATTGGTGATAGTTTTTTTAACCCATCCGAAAAATTAGATGTGGCAGGAAGTATAGGCTTATCGGGAAATTTGGAATTCAAAGGCGCAGGTACCCGAAGCATCAAAGGAAACAGAAGTGCAACGGAGCAGTTTGTGATAGAACAAAACGCTGCTGACCAAATGTACATTGCACTCAGAGGCAGAAGTGAGGTAGTTCCGGGGCAAATTCGTTTCTCATCAAACAGCAGCAATGCCGACCCAGCTGCAGGCTTGTACCTTTTCTCAATGTACAATGGCTCAGGACATGAAAATTTTATGAATATCAATAAAACAGGTAATGTATTCATAGGCACTGATGCCGAAACAGAAAGAGGTAACGAAAAACTCACTGTAAAGGGCAACTCATCTATCACAGGCATTGGCTACTTTGGTACTTTGATAGGTAATAATTTATCAGGTGTAGCAGGTAGTATTGTTACCGTAGATGGAGCAGGCAAATTAGGAATAGGTACTATAAATGTCACTTCAAGCCAATGGATTACAACTACCAATGGTATATACATAGCATCTTCTGTGGGTATCAATGGCATAGAGCCTACTCCAACCACCGCCCTCAATATAAAATCTACAGGCAACAGCTCAAAACCCATTCGTGTAGAAAACTCAGGTGGTACGTTTCCCTTATTTGAAATTGACCAAGGTTCGGGAGGAAATTCCAATTTAATGCTTTATAACAACGCAGGGGTGTTAGTAAGCCAAATAAGTGCTACCAATCCTACCTATTTTAACGGAGGTAATAATGTGGGTATAGGAACTACTACACCCAATCAAAAATTGTTTGTAGAAGGAAATATCTCAGCCACCGGCTTCGGATATTTTACTTCGATACAAGGCAACGATTTGGCAGGTGCAGCAGGCAGCATAGTTACCGTAGATGGAGTAGGGAAGTTAGGAATAGGTTCTATGCCTACTTTTTCAAACCAATGGCAAAATATTAGTTCAAATATGATATTGACTAATAGTTTTGTAGGAGTAGGTGGAGTTAGTAATTCATCTTCCTTCACAGTTTCTACTACAGGAAATGCCATTAATGCAGGTTCTTTTACAATTGAAAATACATCTAGTTTTGCTACTTCATTAAGTGCTGCTACAAAAGGACAAGGCAGTGCACTTTCAGGATTTATCCAGAATACTTCTAATCCATCTTCAGCAGTAGTAGGGGTAACAGATGGAGTTGGTTCAGCTGGTTTTTTCGATATTACAAATGCATCAAGTAACGCTTCTGCACTAAAAGTAAATACCAATGGGGTAGGAAAAGCAGCAGAATTCATCGGTTCAGGAGGAGTGTACATTTCTAGTAGTCTCTCTATTGCAGGGTTAAATGGTGCCTCAGGCAGTATTGTTACCGTAGATGGCGCAGGAAAGTTGGGCTTGGGCACAATCGCATCCAACAACTGGGTAAATTCTGGGGCTAATTCTACCCATACAACGGGTGGCAACGTAGGTATAAACATCTCCAACACTACTGGTGCGAGATTTCATGTTGGGGGTAACAATGCAAGTACTTCTACCTCAGGGGCTGAAGAAGTTGCTCGAATTGGATCTAATGACAACACTGCATTAAGATTAGGAATTTGGATGCAAACCAATGCAATTCCCAACAACCAATATATGGCTTTAAATGCCATAAGTTCGGGCAATAGAAGCCTGTTATTGCAATCTACAGGTGGAAATGTGGGTATTGGCACAATTCTCCCCAACGAAAAATTATTTGTTCAAGGTAATATTTCAGCAACAGGTATAGGCTACTTTGGCACACTCATAGGTAACAACATGGCAGGTGCACCTGTAGGCAGTGTAGTTACCGTAGATGGTGCAGGACAATTAGGGTATGGTACTTTGAATGTCACTTCAAGCCAATGGATTACAACTACTCCTGAGAAAATTTATACTAACAGTTTTGTAGGTATAGGTATAAATAATCCAATTTCACCTTTGCACATATTTGGAGGGATGCCTATCATTCAAAGAAATTCAGATGCAGCAGGGTTTAATGCAGAAATAGAGTTTAGTGATTTTGTAAACAGCAATACCAATCGTTGGAGATTTGGATTGAGACCTTCAGACCAAGACAATTTATTAAATATTGCCAATTGGGATGGAGGAAATTACAATTACAGAATGTTTATACATCCTACTACAGGTAATGTTGGTATTGGTTCATTTACATCTGTTCCACCACTTCCTACAGAAAAACTTACCGTGTTTGGCAATAGCTCTATCACGGGCATTGGCTACTTTGGTACTATTGTTGGCAATAACATGGCAGGTGCACCTGTAGGAAGTATCGTTACCGTAGATGGAGCAGGCAAATTAGGGTATGGCAATCTTAATATTACATCAAGCCAATGGACCAATAATGGTGCAGATATTTTCTACAATACAGGCAATGTAGGCATTGGTACTTCCACTCCGGCGTCTCCACTTTCTATTTTTAGCCAGTCAAATACCAATCCTGTATCGTCATTTCTATTCCAAGGTGCTAATGGTGCTGGAAATGCTGTAGCAGGCAGGTTTGTGGTATCGGCCACAGGTACAGCAGGCACCTCACAATTTTCTGCCCTTAACACTCGCCTTGAAGGCGACCATAACAATGGTTCGGCATCCAGCTACATGCGTGGCTTGCGCGTAGAATCTTCTACTTCCGGTACTATACGCATAAGAGGATTAGATGTAGATATTCAAGGCACTGGTACAGGCAACAAAACAGGGGCTTACATAAATGTAATTGGCACTGGAGCAGCTATTAATACCGGTTTAGATGTAAACGTATCAGGCGCTACTACCAACTATGCAGCACTATTCAATGGAGGCAATGTAGGTATAGGTACTACAGCCCCCGAAGCCGAACTGCATGTGGTGGGAGGTGCCAAGGCTACTTCAATATCTATTACAGGCTTGGCCGGAAACGGCACCCAATCACTGGGTATAAACAATAGCGGACAAATCATTACACTTCCGGGCACAGCTAACAGTTGGGTGGTCACCACAGGCGGCATCACCTATAACACTGATAAAATTTCCGTAGGTGTGGGCACAGTAGCAGGTGCAGCCAAGTTCAAAGTAGACGGCGATGGCAGCATGGGAGGCATGGTACTGGTATCGCAAGGGCTGCCCAACCCCATTAGCACCATGAACAATGCAGCTTATGAAATATTATTGTCTGTACCAGTGTTCATACCTGTAGGTACTAATAGGCTGCGTGCCAACTATATAGCCCACCATAGCAATGCCACCGCAGGCACTTTACGATTAAGATTTGATGGTACACAAATAGGAGGTACAGTATCTACCATAGGTACTACCCCTGCCAAACTCGGCGGAATATCAGGAATAGATGTGGCCTCATTGGCAGGCACTTGGGTAATGGTGCAGGTAGAGGGGCAGTCGGGTGCGGCTGCAGAGCAGGTGATACTCAGTGGCTTTTCGGTAGTGGTGCAAGATTAATATATTAATTGAAAATTTAATTACTGAGTTTATCATATTAAAATTGCCAAAATATTATATAATTCGGCAAAAGTAGACTTTTTCATACTCAGGTTAACAATAATAATAGCTAAGATAAACGACATTGATATCAGTATATTAAATTATTTTTTTTATAGAAATAAATAAAATCATATTTTTGCAATTGCATTACCCTGATGAAATGAAATATATATTTTTGCTATCGCTAATAACTATGCTGCAGTTAGTCTCATGCTCCCAAAAAGATGAGATAAAAGATACTTCACCACTACAAGCTTCAGACTCTGTGGCTGTAGTAAAGACCGAAAGCACTACCACCATGTCATTCGAAGCCTATACCTACGACTTTGGCAAAGTAAAACAAGGTGAAATAGTAAAAAAAACATTTATATTTAAAAACACGGGTAGCAATCCATTGGTAATATCCAACGCAAGTGCATCGTGTGGGTGCACAGTGCCCAACTGGCCAAAGCAACCTATAGCTCCCGGAGCAAATGGAAATATAGACGTACAGTTTAACAGCACAGGCAAATCAGGCGCGCAAAATAAGACTGTAATCATCACTGCCAATACAGTGCCCAATACTACTACGCTCATCCTCAAAGGGGTGGTAGAGAGCCCGGTAGGAGGTAAGATTTAAGATTTAAGATAAAATTAACAATTAACAATTAACAATTAACCTCAATATAAATGATATATCAACAAATACTGCTTCAAGCCGGTCAGGCAGGTCTTATTCCAAACCTTATTTTTATAGGAGTCATAATAGTGGTGTTTTATTTCTTTATGCTGCGTCCTCAGCAGAAAAAGCAAAAAGACCAAAAAATATTCAGAGAAAACCTGAAAAGAGGTGATAAAATAGTGACAATAGGTGGCGAACATGGTACCATTGCTGATATTACCCAAGATACTGTGGTGATAGATGTAGACCGTGGGGTGAAGATTACCTATGAAAAATCATCCATAAGTGATGATTTGTCTAAGAAGTATTATGGTGCTGTAAACAAGGCATAAATTCACACATGCAACCATAGTATAAGTTATGAAAAGGTTGATATTCAAAATATTGCTCGAAGGCAAGCGGAGACAAAAAATTTATACTGCTATATTTTGTATATTTATTTCATGTGTAATATGGATTATTACATCGCTCAATAAAAATTTTGACATAGTACTAAAATACCCTATTGCTGTAAAAGATGGTAGAAAAACTATAGCACACAAACAAATAAACGTATATGTGAGTGGATATGGTTGGTACTTGTTTGTGCACTCACTGGGGTTTTACAATGTACCCATTAGTGTAAAATATGATGGAAATACCCATATACCTACCTACACATTTACAGATAAGCTCAAACAAAAACTTGAAAAAATATCTGTCAAAGGCATAAAGGAAGATACATTGTATATTTCATTGGCGCAATAATATGTTAAAAGTAGGTATTACCGGAGGAATAGGCTCAGGCAAAACTACAGTAACAAATATATTTGCAAGATTGGGAGTGCCTGTGTACAATAGCGATGATAGGGCCAAATGGTTGCAAGAAAACGATGAAAAATTAATACAACATACTGTTCAACTGTTTGGCAATGAGTCATATATTGATAATAAGCTGAATAAGGCATTCATTGCCGGAATTATATTTACAGACGCTGCCATGCGTGACAGGTACAATGCCTTGGTGCATCCTGTAGTATTTCAAGATTTTGCAAATTGGATAAATTTACATTCAATATCAGTACCTTACGTGCTCAAAGAGTCTGCACTACTGATGGAGACCAATGGACATGCATTGGTGGACAAAACTATATTAGTAGTGAGTGATGAAAGTACAAAAATAAAAAGAATATTGCGCCGCGACACACAAAGGACTGAAAAGCAGATTATTGAAATAATGAATAATCAAATGAAAGACGAGCATAAAATACCATTGGCAGACTATATCATACACAACAATGAAAATGACCAAATATTATCACAGGTATTGAAAATACATGAAATATTGATAAATATTACATTAAATACTTAAACAAAATAATGGTCAATCAGTTGTAATGATGTGAGCAACTATACTATCAAAGATATAGAAATATTATCAGGTATCAAAGCCCATACATTGCGTATATGGGAGCAGCGCTATGGTCTTATAGACCCTAAACGCACAGATACCAACATCAGGATATACACTGATAAAGATTTGAAAATGCTGCTCAATATATCATTTCTGAACCAACATGGATACAAAATATCCAAAATTGCGGGTATGAGTTCTGAATATATCCATGAAGCTGTGATGCGTATAGCTGACAGCTACAGCCAATATGAAGACCAAATACAGTCGCTCACTATTGCTATGCTTGATATGGATGAGCAACGATTTGAAAAAACCATTAGTAACAATGTAGAGAGGCATGGGCTAGAAAACACTATCATATATATTGTATATCCATTTTTGAGTAGGATAGGTGTGATGTGGCAAACGGATACCATATCGCCCGGGCAGGAGCACTTTATCAGCAACCTTATACGTCAAAAAATAATAGTAGCTATAGACACCCTCAGTGCTGTGAAGACAGTTTCTGACAAAGTATTTGTGCTATATTTGGCAGAGGGCGAGCTGCATGAGCTATCTTTGCTTTTTGCACACTATATCATCAAAAGCAGAGGTCATAAGTCTTTGTATTTGGGGCAATGGTTGCCCATGGCAGACTTGGTCAAAGTATATAATGTACATAAGCCCCAATATTTGGTGACTATATTCACCACCTTGCCCGGTCCATTGGATATAGAAAACCATTTGCAATATTTATCACACAGTTTTCCGGATTGCAATATGCTGGTTTCAGGCAATCAAATACAGGCTCTGACCATCAAAACTGCTCAAAATATACACTTGATGACGTCTATAAACTCACTTATTACATTTGTAGAGAATTTGTAATAATATATTATAGTTTCCAAAAAGGTGATACAGGGTAAAATATACTTAGTTATGAAACTTTACCAAAAAGAGAATCTACAAAAGTGTCACGGTCAAATAGTTGAAGGTCATTAATCTTTTCACCCACGCCTATATATTTGACAGGTATATTGAGCTGGTCAGATATTCCTATCACTACGCCACCTTTGGCAGTGCCATCCAGCTTTGTGATGGCCAATGCTGTGACATGAGTAGCTTTGGTAAACTCTTGGGCTTGCATATAAGCATTTTGGCCGGTGCTGCCGTCGAGTACCAATAGTACTTCATGAGGTGCATCAGGGTGTACTTTTTGCATCACATTTCTTATTTTGGTCAGTTCATTCATGAGGTTTACCTTGTTGTGCAGCCTGCCTGCTGTATCTATAATGACTACGTCAGCTTTAGTGTCCATGCCTTTTTTTACGGCATCGTAGGCTACAGAGGCAGGGTCTGTGTTCATACCATGGTCTACCACAGGTACACCTGCGCGCTCGCCCCACATTTTGAGTTGCTGCACGGCTGCCGCCCTGAATGTATCACCAGCTCCAAGCACAACATTGAGTCCTGCTTGGTGAAATTGTGCGGCAAGTTTGCCTATAGTAGTGGTTTTGCCCACTCCATTTACTCCTACCACCATTATTATATATGGAGTAGTGATGTGGTGGGGTATCATGCTTTGAATATCTTGTGCCTTGTTTTCATGTAATAAACTACGAATTTCATTTTTCAAAATTTGGTCAAGTTCACCTACCCCAAGATATTTGTCTTTGGTTGCTTTTTTTTGTATTTTTTCTATAATTTTCAAGGTAGTGTTTACCCCTACGTCAGAGGCTATGAGCATTTCTTCAAGTTGGTCAAGCACCTGCTCGTCTATGGAAGACTTGCCAAAAACAACTCTGGTAAGTTGGCTGAAAAATGATTGGCGAGTTTTTTCTAAACCTTTGGATAATACTTCTGTATTTTCAGGTTTTGGTTTGCGTAAGAAATCGAATAATCCCATAGGGTATAAATAAAAAAAGTCTCATATAGAGACTTTTATGATGATTGTGATGAATATTTTACTTATTGTTTTTAAAATACTCTTGTACAGTGTCGGCAGGTATCATTTCTTCACGAAATGTATAGGAGCCTGATTCCGTTTTCACGGCACGTACTACTTTTGCCCACTGTTTGCCCCCTTCTTTTTTGAGTGTTGCTACAACCTTTTTTGCCATGGTTTTATATGATTATTTTATTTCTTTATGTAATGTAACTTTTCTAAGAACAGCGTTAAATTTTCTGAGCTCAATTCTATCAGGGGTATTTTTTCTGTTTTTGGTGGTAATATATCGGGAGGTGCCCGGCATACCACTATTTTTATGTTCGGTACATTCTAATATTACTTGTACTCTATTGCCTTTTTTTGCCATTTTATGATGTTATTTACCTGTGTATAAGCCTTTTTGTTTTGAGTCTTTTAATACTGCATATATACCATTTTTATTTATGGTTTTGATGGCTGATGCAGCCAACTTCAATGTCACCCAACGGTTTTCTTCAGGTATGAAGAATCGTTTTTTCTGTAAGTTAGGAAAAAACTTTCTTTTCGTTTTGTTATTGGCATGCGACACATTCCAGCCGGTACGTGTTTTTTTGCCTGTTATTTGACATATTTTTGCCATAATTGATATACTTTTGAGAAAAGGACTGCAAACTTAGTATATTTTTTATTTATATAAAATTTATTTTAAAAATTTATTTTGAGTAATAGGTGTGCATTTATGTATTATGTACCTTGTAATCTCCGAAGTAGCTGTATATTTTTAGTTTTATTACCCCAAATATGGCTTCCCATATGATGTTTTTACTCATTTTAGATTCGCCTGCTGCGCGGTCTGTGAATATTATAGGTATTTCTTTGATATTGAAGCCATATTTCCAAGCATTAAATTTGGTCTCAATCTGAAAGCCGTAGCCTACAAAGCGTATATCATCTAATATCATGGTTTTAAGCACTTTATGATGATAGCAGATGAATCCTGCCGTGCTGTCGAATATGGGCATCCCTGTGATGAATTTCACATATTTGCTTGCAAAAAATGATAGTAGCACACGTTCTATTGGCCAGTTTACCACATTTATCAGATTATTCACATACCTTGACCCCACGCATACATCGTATCCTTCATTTTGGCAAGTGTATAATAATTTTTCGAGGTCTTCAGGATTGTGCGAAAAGTCGCAATCCATTTCAAATATATATTCATAGCCTTGTTGCAAGGCATATTTGAAACCATGGATATATGCTGTGCCCAAGCCTGATTTTTGAGCTCTTTGTGCCAACTGTAACTTATCACCGTACAGTGTTTGCAACTCCATGACCTTTTGTGCAGTGCCATCGGGCGAGCCATCGTCTACTACGAGTATATGAAAATGACTCGGCAATGAAAATACACGAGCACATACGGCTTCTATGTTTTGTATCTCGTTGTAGGTGGGGATTATTACTAAATATTTATTGTCCAAAGTATATGCAAAATGTTTGTACTATATAAAATGAAGTTTGCGGAGTAAATCATTATATTATTCTATATGTAAAAAAGAACTGTTTATTTGTCGCAAAAATATCATTCCAATTCCATAAATTTACAGATTTAGCTCATATTTTTAAATTTTATATCATTAGGTTATAAATATGGCATTATAGCTCTATTTTTGCTTCTGTTATGATGAAAATTATTAAATACCCTTCTGCTAATAATTGGGCTGAGTTGCTCATGCGTCCGAATATAGCTCAGTATGATGTATCAGTTACAGTACGTGAGATTTTGCAATTAGTAAGACTCAAGGGCGACCGTGCCCTGTATGAATATAATATAAAGTATGAAAAGTGTGAATTGGCTTCCTTACTTGTTTCACATAATGAAATAGAAACGGCGGGGATACAACTATCTGCCCATCTGAAAACTGCAATAAATACAGCTTATGACAATATTTATAAATTTCATACTGTGCAAAAAAAAGATATAATAACAGTGGATACTATGCCCGGAGTCACTTGTATGCGTAAGCAAGTAGCCATACAAAAAGTAGGACTTTATGTACCCGGGGGCAGTGCTCCACTATTTTCTACGGTGCTCATGCTGGGAGTGCCTGCGCAAATAGCAGGCTGTCAAGAAATAGTGCTATGTACACCCCCTGACAGTGAAGGTAATATACATCCTGCAATACTTTATTGTGCACAAAGGTGCGGCATCAGTAATATTTATAAAGTAGGCGGTGCACAGGCCATAGCAGCTATGGCATATGGTACAGAAAGTATCATAAAAACAGATAAAATATTTGGTCCCGGCAATATGTATGTGACATTGGCTAAGCAGCAGGTGCTACAAGATGGCATAGCTATAGATATGCCTGCCGGCCCTTCGGAAGTACTTGTAATAGCAGATGCCACTGCCAATCCTGCATTTGTAGCTGCCGACCTGCTCTCGCAAGCTGAGCACGGACCCGATAGTCAAGTGGTGTTAATATCTGACAATGAGCCTATTATTGAGCAAGTAATAGCACAAATCAAAGAACAACTTTCGGCCTTGCCACGAGGTAGTGTGGCGCAAAAAGCATTGCAAAACAGCATGGCAATATTGGTAGAAAATATGGATACAGCTATGCAAATGAGTAATGTGTATGCACCTGAGCATTTGATATTAGCTACATCAAACGCTCATGCTATGGCAGAGCAAGTGACACAAGCAGGGTCTGTATTTATAGGGCATTACAGCCCTGAGGCAGTAGGTGACTATGCTTCAGGCACCAATCATACACTACCTACACATGGCTATGCATCAGCATATAGTGGTGTGTCTGTAGATAGCTTTGTCAAGAATATTACTTTTCAGCATATAAGCCGTGAAGGCTTGGTGAATATTGGGCAAGTGGTGATGACTATGGCAGAAGCCGAAGGCTTGCATGCGCATGCTAATGCAGTAAAAGTGAGGTTGAAATAATCTTAACCACAGTAGGCACATAGGTAAAATAGGATTTGCTGTGTGCGCTTATTATTCTGTGAGATTGAATATATGCTAAAGCATTTACTTAATTACCAAAGGATTATACCCTTCACTTTGGCCACGAAGGATGGTATTGCCCTCATACTTTTGGGTGGCTTGGGGTTGTTGATGTTGAAGCCAATGTTCTTCTTTGATTTGACCTGTTTGTCCAAAGGCTTTGAGAGCGTTGGCATAACACACCATTTCAATATCTGCCTTTGGTATTCCTTTTTGTGCCATAAGTGCAGCTGTTTTAGGCACTGACAGTGGGTCGCTTACTCCCCAGTCTGCAGAACTATTGACTATGATACGCTCAGAACCATATTTTTTCACTATTTCCACCATACGTTCATTGCCCATTTTGGTGTGCGGATATATGGTAAATGCTGCCCAAAATCCTCTGTTTAGCACTTCATCTACTGTCTCTTCATTGTTATGATCTACAATCACATGCTCGGGTTTGAGCCCATGCTCTATGGCTACATCCATACTGCGCGTGGTACCTTTCTTCTTCTCGCGGTGGGGAGTGTGTATTTGCACGAGTGCTTGCATTTGCAGAGCCAGCTCAAGTTGTAAGCGGTAATATTTATCTTCTAATGGAGTTTGCTCATCGTACCCTATTTCGCCTACACCTACCACACGCTCTTTGGTAAGGTAAAGTGGCAGCAGCTCCATCACCTGCTCTGCAAGAGCTTCATTATTAGCCTCGCGCGAGTTGAGCCCTATGGTGCAGTAGTGCTGTATGCCAAATTGTGAGGCTCTGAATCTCTCCCAACCTACCAATGTGGCATAGTAGTCTTTGAATGAACCTACCGATGTACGAGGCTGCCCCAGCCAAAAAGCAGGCTCTATCACCGCTACTATTCCTGCTTGTGCCATAGCCTGATAGTCGTCTGTGGTGCGCGATACCATGTGTATGTGAGGGTCTATGTATTTCATATTTTTTGTTAAATTTATTAATATTTTACCAAATACTGAATGGATATTTTAGTGCCAATTCATTCCAATCTTTAGCACAATTATTTTGGGAATAGGTCATATTTATTTCCTTTGTATTAATAATGTTATTATTAATTGCATTTTGTAATAACAATATTGAGGCTTCATTTTCATATTTGTACTTAGAAGTATGCAACTTATGTATGGTATTGATCAATAAATCTTTATCAGCACATATACAAAGTTGCCACATCTCAGGTCTTACTAATCTGCCGGCGGCACTGCGCTCGGCAGCATAGTCTATGGCTAAGTGGCTGAGCTCTTTGGTGATGCGCGATTGCAAACCAATGATATGGTTGATATTTTTATCTACAAAAAGGGTCTTTATCACCATTTGGTTGAAAGAATTTTGGTTAAGGTATTTTGCAGGATATGGATTGTAAAGTGCCATTCGTTCGAATACATCTGTCATATTTGTGCTAATGTATTGTGCAAATTTTGGTTCAATATCATCTGTGTGCGGGAGTAGTGGATATGCAGTGAATATTGCCTGCAGCTCGTCGTGAGTAGCATTTTCTATGAGTGTGTATAGTGTTTTTTTGTATAAATCAAGGTCGGTCACAGGTATAGACAGCAGTATTATTATCCTCGACAGCTGCAATGAAGTGAGATTTATATCCTTAAAATGAGACAGTTGTGCCTCATCTGTAATAGTGTTTTTATCAATCACCTCATTAGGCACATATTTATATGCCATGCCAAAAGTGATATATAAGTCTTTGGTTGTGAATTTATTACACATAGTATGGTATGTATTACTCACCCATGTATATGCATCTGCATGTACATTTTTTTCTAATATTTTGAATAAATCTGTCACCATAGCCTGATATATTGCAAATATATAAAAAGATATATGTACTCAGACTACATGCCTCATTCACCTAATATAATATTCATGATTTGCAGATAGGGCACTATTTCGCAGGGGTCGTATATAGTATTGTATTTTTTTTCGAATGTATGAATGATTTTGTCTTTTTCATCAAATTTTTTGTACTCAGAGGGATGCATTTTGGCTATTTTGGACAACGATTTTAGAAAATATTGTGTTTTTTCCCATACCATATCTTTGATATATCGTTGGTAATACACCATGAGATTATTGGCTTCTGCTTCCAAATCGTATTCTTTTTTTTGTATATTAATGATGATACCTGCTACTATAAACATAAGGTGGTAACCTGTTTTGTCTTTTTGTATGGGTCTGCAATCGTCTTCAAAAAGCATAAGTGCGTGTTTTTTAGTAAAATATGGGGTGTATTTTTCAATTAATGGGTACAATTGATAGGTTTTTAATAAAAAGTATAAATATGCTTCACGTATGAGCCATGCAGCCTTATCTGAAGGGTCGAGTAGGGGATATTGCCTACAATTTTTGACTTCATGCAGCACTTGGCATGCTTTTTCAAGCTCGTTGCACTTTAGTAAAATATCAAAGTGCAGGTTTTGAATATCAAATCTTGTGAAAGCTTTGTAGCTGCTCATTTCCAATGCATTATGCACAGTTTTGAGTGCTTTGCTCATATCTGCTGTATTTCTGTAATGGGTAGCCTCTTCGGCGAGTAGTTCTACACTGAGCAGGTAGTTATTCAAATGCTGGTTGTGGCCAAGTATTTTATTAAGTTCAGCAAGGGTTTCGGTCACCTGTGCATGGTTTTGATAGTAAGAGTATATGGCAAGTTCTATCCGTAGATAATATATGAATAGCGTATTAGATTTTACTTCTTTTTTATACACGCCTGCTTCTTTGTAGTATTTGAGTGCATCTTCTACAATCTCGGTGTTGTAGGTGAGCAGGTATTTGCGCTTGCTCATAATATTTTCCCACATACCTTGTACTTTGAGTTCATACTCAGCCCTGTTAATGGCTTTTTTCAGCTTTTGGTCATATTTTTCATTTTCTTTGGGCACACCTTTGAGGCAATAGAGCGTGCGCAATTGTTTCAAGCATTCTATTTCTATATCCAAAAGTTGCAGATTTTCGGCTTCTTGCCTGAGTTTGAGCAATATTTTTTCGGAGTTGTGAAATACATTTTCCATCAATAGCAACTCTGTGATTACCAGCTTTTTGCGAAATGAAAATTTATTCTTTATGTTTTCGCTGCCTTCGTCTTCGTTGTGCTCAGAGAGCAGCAATATTTCTGTCAACCTCTTTTTGAGATTGTTTTTGAGCATAAGGTATTTTTTGTCGCTGCTGCGTGTTTGGTATATAAAGGCTGCGGCTTCTTCGTCGTCTTTTATTTTTTCTTTCAATATGGCATCAAACAGTTGCCTTATTTTTGAGTCTTTGGGTAGCAGGTTTTCAAACGAGCGCGGAATATTTTTATTTACTACATATACCAGTTCTATGAGGGTATCCATATATTGATACAATATTGCATATTATCATGGATATGTATGTTAAGCCAAGTTTATGAAATAATGAATATATTGTTAATAAACCACAGTAGGCACATAGGAAACATAGACTATTGTGTGCTAATGTGTCTATATGGTTGCAAAGTATTCTAAACCACAGTAGCTAAAGTATTAGCTATTCTGCTTTTTTTGCATCACAGCTGCTACTGCCACTGCTATGAGAGCACTCATAGCTATGCCTCCTGCCACACCTGCCAATGATATGAGGGGAGATGAAAATGCTTTGGAGGCAATCTCTGTGGCTTGTGCTGGAGGGGTGCCTTTTTCTATCATACCATCTGCCATTATTTTTATCATTTCGTCTAACTGTTCTTTTGTTTTTATCACATAAATATTTAATAAAGAGAATATTACACTTACAATGCATGAAATACTGCCAAAAATGAAAGCAGGTACAAATCCTTGCTTAATAGTCATGTAACCGCCATTTTGTTTTTTGGTGTCATACACTATATATATGGTGGCTAATATATAAAAAGCAGTAGGTACAAAGGACAAGAGCATATTATTGCTGTCGAGCAATTGTTTTTCAAAAGCTATGGAAAATATGGCTGATGCTACTCCTGCAGCAAGTCCGAGAATGATTGATTTTTTATTCATAAGTTAATTGTTAAAGTATTAGATTCTTTTATGTTTTTTACATTGTCAGACGGGTTTCTGTCTATCAATAGATAATCGGGGTCTATGGCTGCTTTTTCAGGTTTTTCATCTGTCACCCAAATATAATCGTTGGACTGTTGGGTTAGTTTTATTCTTTTTTTGATTAACATTTTATCGTCTTTTCCAAAGATAGCCAAATCTAAATAGTCTGACACAGGCACTACTTTTTCATAACCTACACTATCTGCATTGTACTTTTTGCAAGTAGCGGTGAAATATACTTTATATTTGTTATCGTTTGTCTTTTCATAAATGGCATCTGTAATACGATTGTCATAAAGCACTATTTTTTCAAACATATCTTCTGCCAAATACTTTAAAGAATCGGGCACTATGGATTTTATTTCTGAGTATAGTTCGGCACTTGTAGGGTAAGGTGCCGAACGGTGATAGTTATTTTTAATAAATCGTTGCAATACAGTATTTATTTTGTCAAAGCCTACATACTTGCCCAGTGCATACATAACTACACTACCTTTTTGGTAATGAATATATTGTTGGTGCTGATTGATAATGATTGGCAACTCTTTTTCTTGCTCTCTGCCTCTAAATCCTAAGTAAGTATCCATCTCAAATTTTAAGAATTTTTTCATTTTTTCTGCGCCATATTCTTTTTCCATTACTTGAAGGGCTGTGTATTGAGCCATGGTTTCTATCATAAATGTGCAACCTTCTACATTTGCAGCACTTACTTGATGCCCCCACCACTGGTGTGCTATTTCATGGGCTGTGGTGTAATACACTATGTCTAAATCTATTTCTTTGTCAAAATCAAATATAAATCCACTGCTTTCTGAATAAGGTATAGTATTAGGAAACGACTGTGCAAACTGCTGATAGCGAGGGTACTCTATAATTCGGGCATGTTTGTAAGTATAGGGCGAATAATATCTTTCACAAAATACTATCGCATCTTTCATACCTTTGATCATTCTATTTACATTTTTGGTGTGTTTGGGATAATGATACACTTCTAAGCTTATTCCATTATACATTTCTTTGGTAATAGTATATCGTGCGGAGCAAAACGAATAAAAATTTAAAATTGGCTCTGTGCTTTTGTAGGTATAGTATGCCCTATTGTTTTTTATTTGTTTGCGTACCAAATTGCCCGGTGCTACAGCTATTTGGTCTATGTCTGTACCTATGGTAGCTTGTATATGTCCATAGTCTGCATCAAGAGATATGTAGGTTTGCATTGCTGCCACAGTATCGTTGGAGCTTGCAAGCAGGTCTTTGTCTTTGAGCCCATATTTTTTCCTTTCCCATTTGCCATATAGCTCCATAGTGCCTTGATAGCCAATAGTGGGAGCAAAATCAGCTTTGTTTATAAATGTGCCATTGCCTGTAAGATTGGTATGTGACACCCAGTTTTCCATAGCTATTTTCTGATAGTTACATGCAAAACTCAATATAGTGCTATCCCCTTTTTGCAGGGGTGTTATGAGCTTTATTTGCACATAATGCCTGATAGTATCGTGCATATTTACGGTGCTTTGGGGCAAGTCTATTTTCATATTTATTTTGTCGTGGTAAAATATATGAAGGGTATCTATGGCAGTATTTGAAGCATTGACCAAAGTATATTTGCCGTTTATTTCTATTTTTTCTAATTGCGGATACAGCTCTATTTGGTACACCGAATTTGTAATTCTTGGCTGTGGTCTGCGCTCATATTTTTTGTATTTTTTCTCAAAATCTACTTTGTCCGTTTTCCATTTGTCTTTTTCAGTTTCATGATGGTTTATTATTATTGTATCATAATAAATTTTGCCCACCGTACATCCAAGCAGCAGCAGCACCAACATGCCGGATATGTACACATTCTTATTATTGACAAATGATAATAATTGTCTGATTCTGAATTTGATACTGCCTTCATTGCCTCTTTGCCAAAATGCCACTGATATGTATATGAGCATGATTGCAAATAAGAATGAGTAAAGTTTGCTCCAAATTATCTCACGGGTATATGGAAAGAGTGAATTCATATCTGAATATATCACATTGGCTGGTATCCAAGGCTGCCATAGCATATGATTTAGCCCAACCTCTACAGCCAATACCTGTGATATGAATAGTGCAATGCTGATGATGTAGCCTAAGGCTTTGTTTTGGCAAATAGACTGTACACAAATAGATAATACTACCCAAAAGCAAAGTTTGGTAGCCTCCAGCAACATATTAACCTTGAGATAGGGCATGATATCTATATCAAAATATGATTGAGAAAGCTGGTAGCCAATACATGCTACTATACTGAATACTTGAAGCGTGATCACTACAAAGCACAAGGCAAAAATTTTGCCCAATGCCAGTACCCAGGCAGACACAGGCAGGGTATCGGTCACTGCTTCTGTTTTTTGCTCACGGTCTGCCCACATCATTTGTCCTGAAAAGAAAATAATAATTATTTGGCCAAATAATATATTAAGTGTCATAGCTATCTCTGACATCCAATAGCTCACAGGCAATGTACTTATGCCATATGCTTTTTTGCCCGCATAATATAGATTAAACCCCAAAATCACCAGCCCCATCAAAGTGATGATAATGAATGAAATATGCTTAACTACAGATGTGTATTCAATGATAATTCTACTGAATAATGCTTTGAAACAGAACCCTGTATTGTGAATGGTGTACATAGGTTTGCCCTGCACAATAGCATTTTGCGCACTTATTTTAAGTTTTTTTCTGTATATATTGAATAACCCTTGCAGCGAATGTGAAAATGAAAACCTAAAGTAACAGGTGAGTATCACTACCAATGCTATACCTATCCATACCATCCTATTTGCCCACATGAGCAATGAGGGTGAATATATTTTGGTGTTTTTGTCACTTACTGTCCAGTATTGTACATCTACCGAAAAGGCTGCCATGCCATCTGAGTTAAAGTAGCTGGCCAAGGGTCTGCTATCCACATCGGCACCCAAAAAAGCAAATGCTACAGAATAGCATGTGGCCAAAATGATAACCAATACATAAGCTGCTATGATATTTCTAAAGTAGATAGCTACCGCAAATACCATTGCAGTAAGTATAAAAGAATTAGGCAAAATAAATAATAAAAAACCATCAAATAAGCCACTCCATATTATTTCTGTACCTTTTTGATGTGGCTCAAGAAAATACACCCCTATCAAATATCCGGGTATTAAGGCCAAATATACTATGAGTGTGCTTGCCCAAGCAGCCATGAATTTGCCCCAAAAATATGCCCACTTTTTAATAGGTATGGCAAACATAATTTCATGAAATTGGGCATCAAAATCTTTGGTGGCTGCTGCCGAAATGAATACGGGAAACAGGTACAATGCAATACCGCCCATGCCTGCCATAAGGAGTAATAGTGTGAGGTGAGAAGTGCGCTCAATATTGCCTAAGTACACCCCCATATTTACATATTCTGCAAATTTTATGACAGAAAAAGCAGCCACCCCTATGATGAGCATATAAAAGTACATTTGAGGTTGCTTAAACCTACTTTTTATTTCTGAAAAAAAGAATATTGAAAATTGGTTCATAGTTGTTAGTTATTTTGACGGTTGGTTTATTTTTTAATTTTTTTGAAATAAAAATCTTCCAGATTTTCAGGGGCTTGTACAAATGCCTCTCCCGGGTTACTGTCATTGTATATGTGTACCAATGGCTTGCCTGAAAACAATCTGGTAGATAGCACTTCGTACTGAGCACTGAATGTCTCTATTTCACTTTTTTCAATGCTTGTTTCCCACACGTTGCCTTTGATTTGCAGCAGTGCATCTTTTGTAGTGCCTTTGTATAGTATCTGCCCTTTGTCCATCACTGCCATATCTGAGCACATTTCTTTCACATCATCTACTATATGGGTAGATAGTATTACTATTACATGCTCGCCCACCTCGCCCAATAGGTTTAAAAAACGGTTTCTTTCCATAGGGTCCAGCCCTGCGGTAGGCTCATCTACTATGATGAGCAGTGGATTGCCTATCAGTGCTTGGGCTATGCCAAAGCGCTGTTTCATACCTCCTGAGAAGCTGCTTATGCGCTTATTCCTATGCTCATACAGGTTGGTTTGGTGCAGTAGATAATCTACTAATTCTTTTCTTTCTTTGTGTGATATTACCCCTTTTAATAATGCTAAATGATTGAGCATATCTCCTGCATCTACCCTAGGATATACTCCAAACTCTTGTGGCAAATACCCCAATATTTGACGCACTGCAGACTTATCTTTGAGCACATCCAACTGGTCAAGCATTACTTGGCCACTATCTGCTTCTTGTAGGGTGGCTAATATGCGCATCAGGGTAGATTTGCCGGCACCGTTGGGGCCAAGCAGCCCAAACATACCTTGAGATATTTCTAAATCTATGCCTGCCAAGGCTTTGACACCATTGGCAAATGTTTTGGACAAATTGCTGATTTGCAGTTTCATATTTTATCTATTACAATACTATGCTGCAAATGTATGTTGCTTTAAAAGTCTATACAATGATGATGTAGAATTCGGCAGTGATTGTGCTAAAAGTGGTATTAATAATATAGAATTTGGTATTGAGCATATTTTGAAAAGTATAAAAATAAATTAATTTTAAATAAATTTACGTACATTTATCAATAAATAGAAAAATATTTATCAGTAATTTATAAAACAATGCTTACCTTCATCACATACATTTGTAAAAGACCCTAAATGCAAAGATATTGGCGTATTTTTTACTATGAGTGATTTCCAAAAAGTATTAGAGCTCATGGATGACTACCAAGATATAGTAGCTTTTGACAAAGATATAAAGCACAAATACGATGTAATTCCTTTTAGAGATGCCCTCATACAGCTTGAAAAAAAATCAAAATAGGTATTCTATTGTTATTACTAAGTATGCGTTCAAAAAACTTGAAAAACTACCATTATAAGTGCGCAATGAAGCCAATAAAAGGATATTAGAATTAGAAATAATCCCAGACCGTTAGGCTCCAAAAAGCTTACGAATAGACCCGGGTACCGCATTCGATTCTCTGATTACAGAATTATATATCTTATTGATGACAACATCCTCACTGTTACAGTGATTGACACCGGTCATAGAAAAGATATTTATGACTGATTATACAAATTTTATTTGTATTCATTTTTACTTTGGTACAGATACGGTATCTTTTTCTATTTATTCTCCATAAACTTTTCTAAAAACTCATCTTTTTTGCGCCTCGATACCTCCAATACACTGCCATCGCTCATGTGCACATAGCCTCCCGTGCCTTTGATATAGCGCTGTACATGGTTTTCATTGATGAGGTGCGACTGATGTATGCGTATAAATCCTGAGTGCTCCAGCAGTTCTTCAAATTCTTTTAATGTTCGGCACACAAGTGTTTTTTGCTTATCTGTAGTATATACCCAAGTATAATTATCATTTGACTCCAAGTGTATTATCTCTTTCAACTCTTTTACAATAAATCCATCGGCACCCGGCAATATCATCCTTTTTTTGGCTACATCATTTTCTTTGGCATTGGCATTATATATTGCAAGATTATGCTGCACACCAAGTTGACGTTTTGCTTTGTAAATGGCAGTTTTGAGTTCTAGTATATTTACAGGTTTTAGCAAAAAGTCTATGGCACAATATTTTATAGCTTTGAGCGCATATTTGTCATGAGCAGTTACAAATATTACTTGCAAATTTTTATTTTCTATCAAATCCAATAAATCAAACCCTGTGATTTGTGTCATTTCCACATCCAAAAATACAATATCAGGATTTGATTGATTGATGATTTTGATGCCATCCAAAGCATTGGAAGCTGTGCTTGCCACAGTAATTTCAGACATGAAATTGTCCAATAACGTTTTGAGCGACAATATGCCGTGCTCCTCATCATCTATAATTACTGCTTTCATGAGTAAGTATTTTTTGTATGTATTTTATCAATGGGAAATACTAATTGCACACGAGTGCCCGTCACATTGCCCAAGTTGTCTGACATGTCTTCAATATTAAACAAAATAATATCTTGCTTATCCAAAATTTGATTTTCAAGTTTTATTCTTTCCTGAATAATCTTTAAAGCATGTCCTGAGGTAGTTTTATGCTTGGTGTTGCCACTTGTATGTCTGCCTACTCCATCATCTGTGATGCTTATAGTTACATTTTTTTGGCTTATTACAAACTTTATATCTATTTTTCCTTCTTTGCCTTTTGGCAAAATTCCATGCCAAATAGCATTTTCCACAATAGGTTGTATAAAAAACGGTGCAATTTCTATTTCGCCAAACAATGCAGGTTGTAATTCAATATGGTATTCAAATTTATTGTTAAGCCTAAATTTTTCAAGTGATAAATATATGTCAAGGCATGTGATTTCATTGTTAATAGTAATTTTTTTTCTTCTCGAGCTTTCTAAATATAATCGCATTAGTGTGCTATATTTTTGGAGTAACAATGCTGAAATATCACGTTCATGACTACTTAATATATGTTGGCGTATGGCATTGAGTGCATTGAATATGAAGTGTGGGTTCATTTGCTGCAATAGCATTTGCTGCTCAATGATAAGCAACGAAATCTTCTTACTATTTTGTATTTTTATTTTTTTCCATCCCCATACTATGAGTACGGTCAATATTATGAAAATAATAAAAAAAATGCCTGTTATAAATAGGGTATTATCTTCATAATCATATACTTTTATTATTTTTCTGTCAATATTTTGTGCATATATGGTGTTATTAGTTCCAAAAATTGCTTTTATACCCTTTTGACCTAAGGATGCTACTTTTTTGATATTATCATTTTTCAAAGAATGGCTGCAAAATAAGCCATTAGAAGTGCCTATCCACAGCACTTTATGTGCATCAAGATAAAAACAGGTAATATTTTTACATAATAACCCCTTTTCAAAACCTATTTCTGTCAAAGTATCATTTTGTACAATAGCTACACCTCCACTACCCCCAAGCCACAGTACTCCGTCACCATCTTCAGACATGAGGGTGTATTTACTATAAATATTTATTTTGATTTCTCGGTTTGTATTTATGTGTATACCCGTCAATGTGCCTGAGGCTATGCTCCAAAACCTATCATGCGAGTAAATATATGCTGAGGAATATGTATGTGAGGGTATTAAAAATATAAAATAAAAATATAATGATTTCAAGTAAATAAATAGAACATGACAAAATTATTAAAACTTAGGGCATGTGCAATACTATAATTCGAATACTTTTTAGTATAATGATAGCCCTGCAAAAAAAAAAGCGTCAGACTATATGCCCGACGCTTATACAAAAAATTTTGCTTGGAAAAATGTCTTATTGAGTAGGACCGTTGTCCACCGCTGCCTCCAATGTAGCCTCTACATTATCAGGCAATGCAGATAGAATGTCATATCCTGTGGCAGCTTCTATGGCATCTACAGAGGTGCGATAGGTGCCCCATGAAGTGCTTATACTGTTTACATTAGGTGTGTTCACGGCTATCACTCGTGTAGAGGTAGTGACACGGTTTACATCCCCTGTGCCTTGAGGCAATACTACTATCACTTTCCATATGCGATTGGGCACAGTGATATTTCCATTATTTATGGTATTGTATGTGCCATTGCTGCCTGTGCCTCCTGTGCCGTATGAACCCATTATTACATAGCACTCATACCCTTGACTTACCAATGTGCGTGTATAGTCTTCAAGCCTTGCCCAAGTTTGCTGATTATTGGTTGGTGCCTGTGGTATCATATTGGTCATGAGAAAGGTTGCAGAGTTATCAGCTACAGTACTGGTACGGTCTGCCGAGGGGCAGTTATGACCACGGTCAAAACCTGAGCCACTGTAGCTGCTGCTTCCTACCTGATACCAACCTGCAGGCAATGTGTTGTCTGCCCTGAAGTCGTCTTGTCTAGGCGCAGAGCCTAACCATACATTGCCCACATACCAGCTCACCCAGTTGGGTATGGCACGGCTGCGGTTATATGACAGGTGAAATTGGGCTTTTTGCATGAGGTAGTTATTTTCATTAGAAGTAGAGGTAGTGGCATTGCTGGGGTTGCCAAATGCGCTGTGGCTTCCGTCAGGGCCTCCTGTGCCGCCACCTCCACCGCCTCCGGATGTAGTGGTTACATAGTCATTGATGGTGATATCGTCAATATTGATACGGATGCCGCTGCCTGTGATTTTGCGTATTTCAAATCTTACATTGCCGGCCACGTTTACCGTAAATGAGGCAGTGTTGAGTGTGGTAGAAGTAGTGCTGATGGTGCTTCCTCGTTTCATCCATGTGCTACCACTGTTGGTAGATACATACAGTTCCCATGAAGAGCCTGCATCTGTGCCATACACGGCATGTTTCACTGTCACAAGGCCTGCACCTTTGGTAAGGTTAAACTGCATAGTGACTTTACCTGAGTTGGTCATACGTACAGATTTAGAACCGGATTTGCGGTCGCTGGTGGTAGTACCTATCAAGGCATCTGTCAAGTACCATGAGCCTGTGCCCAAAGTTACTGAGGCTCCTGCATAAGATGTTTTGCTTCCGCCTTCAAAAGTTTCGGGCCAGCCGGCATATACTGCCATTTGTTCATTAGTATCTTGTGATATTTCTACAGGTGCCACATCGTCGTGGGTACATGCAAAAGACAGTGCCATGAGGCCTGCCACTGCTAAATTTGTAATTTTTGTTTTCATTTTATTTTGGGTTAATAATTTTATATTTGATTTACGGTTCAAAAGTAGTGTAAGGTGGATGTAATAAAAATTACAGTTTGAAGTGAATAGTAAAATTACAAAAATGAAAATTTTCAATTTCTAATTGGTTAATAAGGCTATATTATCCCATACAATAAATATTAAGCACAGCAATGGTAAGAGATACACGTAATCATAATCTTAATGAATGAAAAAAATCATGTCAATTTTCTACTTTTTGTTTATGTATCTATTTTGGCAGCCCAGATATACCTCCGGATACTATAAACTTCATGGCATCAGCTACAGGTATGTCGAGGTACTCTACGCTAGACTTGGGCACTACAAACAAATTGCCCGAAAATGCATAAGAGTCAGGCACATACACCGCTACCATGTCGGGTTTGCCTAAAGAAGTAAGGTCTGTTTCGGTTACAAAACCGAGCCTTTGTACTTCAATATCTTTTTCTAACTTTACTAATACAGGTTGTTTGAATTTTTTGCTTTCACCCGAAAAACTTGAAAATACATCTTTGAGCGACTTGTATATATAATTGAATATGGGTAGCTTTTCCAGCGATGTCTCCAATATGGTAAATATAGGCTTGGCAAATACCAGCGAACCTAAATACCCCAATAATGTGACTGCCGAAATAATAATAAGTATGCCTATGCCCGGTATATTAATGGGTATGAGCGAGTCTAAATAATTAAACGCACTGATTAATATATACATAGTAATTATTATGGGAGCTGTGAAAAATATTCCACGCAAAAAATATGATATAAATTTTTTCATTATTATACTTTTGTCCATTTCAATATCAATATATTATTTGGGCAGGCGAATATACATAATATAACCGATTAATGAAAATACTACATTAGGTATCCAAGCAGAATATTCGGGAGGCATATTGCCTACATTGGCTATGCTGCGCCCTATCCATACAAATATGATATAGATAAATGCAAGCACAAAGCCAAATGCTATCTTGAGCCCTACTCCACCTCTTGATTTTTGTGCAGATACTATCACGCCCATAAGTGTGAGTATGATTATAGCAAAAGGATATGATATACGTCCGTATTTTTCTACCAAATAGGGCTCTACACCCTCAGAGCCTCTCTCACGCAATACCGCTATATGCTCATTTAGTTCGTCTATGGTGAGCTGCTCATAGAGCATGTGCTGTGTTTCAAAATCTTTGGGTTGCAATGAAAGTGTAGTGTCTAGAAACTCACCTTTTTGTGAAGTTTCTTTCATATTATCAAAAGTGTGCCGAGTATAGTACTCCAGTCGCCACTTCTGTGTATCAGGGACCCATAGCATGCGATTGGCTGATATTTTGCTATGCAGTGTATGGTCTTTGATGTTTTCTATAGTGACTAAATAGCCTGTATGTATGCTATTGTTATAACTTTCGATATATACATAGGTTTCGGGACCAACTTTGATATGGAAATTGCGTTTGTCGAAATAATAGCGCCCGCGTACATACATATTTTCAAACGAATGCCTCACTTTACTTGCCCTCGGTATCACCCAGCCATACATATAATATATAGATATCCCTATAAGTGCCGATCCTATAATGTATGGCACCAAAAATCTGTTAAAACTCACACCAGATGCTAATATTGCTGTTATCTCTGTGCGTGCTGCCAGCTTTGCTGTCACAAATATGGTAGCTATGAATATGATAATGGGCGATATAAGGTTGAATATATAAGGAATAAAGTTGAGATAATAATCGAATATGATGGCATTGAGAGGAGCATGTTTGGTAATGAAGTCTTCATTTTTTTCGGTATAGTCTATCACACATATCACCAATAGCATGATAAACACTACAAACAAAAATGTAGTGATATATTTCACAAGTATATACCTGTCAAGTATTTTCATAAAAGCAAACAGCATTGATATATGGCACAAACTTAGTAATTTGAGCCTATTATTGTGTTATTTTTTGTGGCAAATGCTAAGATTTATCTTTCTTTTGGTCGCTGAGCTTGAATTTGTATCTGCGTCCACTCAATATTTCTATCATGCGTACGAGTTCTTTATTATATGGTTTTTTCTTGTAAATGGCATCGTGCAGAGGAGTGTAAGTAAGTTTTTTGTTTACTACTCCTGCCATCACATTGCTTTCGCCGGTGAGCAGCCCTTCTACAGCAGCTAAACCAAGCCTGCTGGCAAGTACTCTATCGGTAGCTGTAGGCGAGCCTCCACGCTGCACATGTCCGAGTTGGGTTACTTTTATATCCATGTGAGGCAATGAGCGCTTCACACGTGTGGCTATCTCAGTAGCACTGCCTTCTTCATCGCCCTCTGCTACTACAATAATATGCGATGACTTACTGTGGTTAGACTCTTCTTTGAGCTTATTTATGACATAGTGGGTTGATGTTTTTGTTTCAGGTATCATGGCCAGCTCAGCACCGCCGCCTATGGCAGAGCGCACTGCTATGAAGCCAGTATCGCGTCCCATTACTTCCACAAAAAATATACGGTCGTGGGCATCTGCTGTATCGCGTATTTTATCTATAGCTGCCAATGCAGTGTTTACTGCTGTGTCAAAGCCTATGGTAAAGTCAGTGCCAAACAAATCATTGTCTATAGTGCCGGGCACACCTATCACAGGTACCCCAAACTCTTCATGAAAATTTTTTGCACCTGTAAATGTACCGTTACCTCCTATGGCAATCAATCCGCCAATTTTGAACTTTTTTATATTTTCAAATGCCTTTTTGCGTCCTTCTTTGGTTCTAAAATCCTCACTCCGAGCCGACTTGAGTATAGTGCCGCCGCGTTGTATAATATTGCTCACAGAGTATCCATCCATATCTACTATATTGCCCTGTATGAGTCCGTCATATCCTCGTATAATACCGCATACATCTATACCATAGTATACTGCGCCACGCACCACAGCCCTAATGGCAGCATTCATACCCGGTGCATCGCCTCCTGAGGTAAATACAGCAATTTTTTGTATATCTGTAGTAATTTTGAGCGACATATATCTATAAACTTTAGGAGGTCAAATATTTATTAAATAATTTAATAAGGCAATTTTTATAAAAATATATATAAATACAAAATAATACATCATAAAATATATGCATTTTTGAAAAAAAAATAATTTTCTACAATATGCAGCCTCTCAAAATGGTGGATTTGCACTCCCAATACATTAAAATAAAACCTGAAATAGACAATGCCATTCAATCTGTACTCGACAGCACACAATTCATACTAGGCCATGAGGTGAACTTATTTGCGCAAGAATTACAAAATTATCTTCAAGTACCACACGTAATACCCTGTGCCAATGGCACTGATGCGCTACAGCTTGCTCTCATGGCACTCGAGCTGCCTCCAAAGTCTGAAATATTAGTCCCTACCTTTAACTATATAGCTGCAGCCGAAGCCATCAGTTTGCTGGGGCACATACCCGTATTTGTAGATGCATCTGCAGATTATAACATGAGCATAGCAGATATTAATAATAAAATTACCAAAAATACCAAAGCCATAATAGCTGTACACCTATTTGGGCAATGTGCTGATATGGATAAGATTATGAAAATAGCATCATCCTACAACATACCTGTGATAGAAGACAATGCTCAGTCTATGGGTAGTATTTGTAGGGTAAATGGGGCAGATAAATATGCAGGTACTATTGGCAATATTGGCACTACATCTTTTTTTCCTGCCAAAAATCTTGGATGCTTTGGCGACGGTGGTGCAGTTTTTACCCATGATGCCGAACTTGCGTTTCGTATCAAGACTATAGCAAACCACGGACAGAGCCGACGATATTATCATGATATGGTAGGTATCAACTCGCGTCTCGACACACTACAGGCTGCTGTATTGCGTGTGAAACTCAAACATTTGGACAGTTATAATACACTCCGTATTGCGCTGGCATATAAGTACAATGCCCATTTCAAAAACCATAAATATATTCAAACACCTTTGTACAATGGTTACAGCACTTATGTATTTCATCAATATGTAATGAGGGTAAAAGGTGGATATAGAGATGGCTTAAAACAACATTTGGATACACATAGCATTCCCAATATGATATACTATCCGGTACCCTTGCATTTGCAAGGTGTATTCAAAATGTATGGATATACAGTAGGTGATTATCCTATAGCAGAGGCATTGTGTAGCGAGGTAATAGCACTACCTATGCAAACAGAACTTGACGATGAGCAAATCCATAGTATTGTAAATGCAGTAGATGAATATTTTAATTCCTTACAATAATGTATCACATACTCTAAATATCGTAAATTGTACATATACAGCACTTTGCTTTGTATTTTCACTATTTTTATTCAAGTAGCTTATGGTCAAAGTGTGAGTTTTGCCAATGATATAGCTCCTATTATTTATACCAAATGTGCCTCTTGCCATCACAAAGGTGGAGTGGCACCGTTTGCACTCATAAGCTATGACCAAGTCAAGCGTCATGCCAAAATGATAAAATTGGTGACTGAGATAAAGTATATGCCCCCACTCAAGGCTGACCCACAATATGCGCGGTATGCAAACTACCATACGCTCACAGACCAAGAAATAGCACTCATATCGCGGTGGGTAAAACTAGGTGCAAATAGGGGAGAGGGTACAGAAAAACCTTATTCAGAGTATCTAACATCATCCAAAAGTGTGGAATGGGGAAAGCCTGACTTGGTAGTAAAGTTAGACTCCTTTTTGCATCAAGGCGACAATAAAGAGAGATTTATTATTTACCGAAAAAATATAATATTGCCTTCAGACACCACTGTATGCCATTGCGAGTTTGAGCCCGGAAATAAAAAAATCATTCACCATATGGATGCATTCATCTATCATTTTACACCGCAAACAATATTTGCCAATAATACAAACATCATCACCGAAGACACCTTTCGTACAGAATATGCCAAAAATTATTATTTAAAAATGTTTAACCACAATGGCACAATGGCAATCAAAGAGCTTACATCCGTGGTTGACTATTTTCCGGGTGCATTGCCGGTCACTTATCCTGCTGGCATAGCCAAAACATTCAAAATAAAACAAAAGAGTGCCATTGTAGTGAGCTCAGTACATTATGGATTCAGTAGTGCACCCGAGTGGGATAAGTCATTATTCAAATTTTGGTATTGCAAAAAATCACCCAAGCGCAAAATTCTCACCATGGTACTGGGCTCGCCTGACCATCCTATAAAGCCTGCATTGGAGCTGCAACCCAATGAAGCCAAAAAGTGTAGTACCCGTATCAACGTAGCTTTCGATATAAGCATGGTGAGCATACAGCCACATATGCACCTGATAGGGCGCAGGTTCAAAAGCTATGCCCTTACTCCTACAGGAGATACTATCAGGCTTATACGCATACATGATTGGGACTTTCGCTGGCAGCGCAGCTATAAATATAAATACCCTGTAAAGATACCCAAAGGCTCCATAATATATGCCGAAGCTTGGTATGATAACACTACCAATAACCCTTACAACCCATCGCACCCACCACAAAAAGTAGGGCATAGCATACATACAAAAGATGAAATGCTGCAACTTTGGCTATTTTTTATGCCATACCAACAGGGCGATGAGAAATTGAGCCTTGAGTAAGACTTAATTTTGCACCCCTATCTTAAATATTACTTTGTTGTGATATGCTTTTTTGTGCACTATACTGTCAAATATGGCAGGACCTTGCTCCAAAGGTACCAAATCTGTAATGAGCGGAGCTACTATGAGTTCTTTGTCCATAAATTTGAGTACTGTAGTCCAGTCGTCGGTGCCTCGAGGTACTATTTTGCTATTCCAAGTACCGTATATAGTGAGTTCTTTGCGCAAAATGTCTGAAAAGTCTTTTTCACCAATTTTAAATTCTCCAAAAATATTTCCCATAAATACTATTTCGCCAAACATAGCTGCGCACTGTATAGCTTGCAAAAATGTACTTGGCAGCCCACATGCCTCTACCACTCTCATAGCACCTTCGCCTTGGGTCATGTCTTTGATGGTTTTTACAGGATCAGATTGTGCACTGTTTACCACCTCAAAACCCATATCTTTGGCTATTTTGAGCTTGCGGTCATCTACATCAGTGAGTATCACGCGCTCACAGCCATGTATGCGCAACCACTGCGCCACCATATTGCCTATGGGTCCGGCCCCTATCACTGCTGCTGTGTCTCCTGCTTGCAACTTAAATTTGCGCACACCATGCAGGGCTACTGCTGCAGGCTCTGTCATGGATGCGTGTACAATATTTACATGCTCAGGTATGCGAAATAGGTTTTCGGTGGGCACTCGCAAATATTCTTCAAAAGCACCGTCGCGACGGCTGCCAAAGTAGTCGTATCCTACCCCTTGGGCATAGTCACCGGTGGCATAGGTTTTGTCATCTTTGTTGGGTATAAGGGGGAACACAGCTACTCTGTCGCCTGTCTTAAACTCGCCTCCATCTTCAGCTACGGTACCCGAAAATTCGTGCCCCATTACCAATGGATAGTGGTATGCTTTGCCATGAAATCCTCGTGGTATGTCTGAGCCGCATATCCCGCAGGCAGCTACTTTTATCAGTACCGATTTTGTGCCTTGAGGTGCATCGGGTATTGGTCTTTCTTCAATGGCAAGTATGCCTTTTTCTTTTAGTACTAGTGCTTTCATTTGTCTATGAAATGATTATTTATGATTATAATAAACATAATATTGAGCAAATATAATCATATATTTATTTTCAAAGCATAAAAATATAATATTAGTCTATATAATAAATAAATTTATAGGGATAATAGCATTTTGTATTTGTACATTCATTAGGTTTGTTTTTGATAATGTTATATCATTTTTATTAATAGTACAATATATGCATGAAACTTTACATTCGATATTCAGCTTACTAAGCCTTACGCTCATGGAAATGGCTTTGTGTATAGACAATGCCATATTCATAACCATACTATCCAGCAGATTGCCTACCACACCACAGAGGGAAAGAATGCGCAGCCTGGGCTTAGTAGTAGCATTAGTCATAAATATAGCCATGATTTCAATTATTAAACTTCATGACTCATTGGTGCTAGAGCTTTTTACTTTCATGGGGCATCGCGTGAGCATGCAAGATGTGATATTGATATTTGGTGGAGCATTTCTCATAGCCAACAGCACCATAGAAATACATAAAAAAATGGAGGGTGACGAGGCTGAGCGCAATGGTCATAAAGCTGAAGCAGCCAGTTTTTTATCTGTATTTATTAAAATAATATTTATGAATGTAGTTTTCTCATTTGACTCTGTACTCACCGCTATTGCACTGGTACATGAGGTATGGAAAATGTATATAGCCATATTTATTGCACTATTTGTAATGTACTTTTTTATAAAACCTATAGACTATTTTGTGAAACATCATCCCACTACCAAGATATTAGCCTTAGCATTTCTCATGCTCATAGGGCTCATGCTCATCATGGAAGGGCTCGAAGAAGCGGTAGACAAAGGTTATGTATATTTTGCCATGGCATTTTCCATATTTGTAGAGGTCATAAATATTAGCATACAAAAAAGAAATACCAAGACTGTAGTGCTACATGAGCAGCATGTGGTGGACGATGACGATGATGTGTGAGTTGTGAGGGACTCGAACCCCCGACCCCTACCCTGTCAAGGTAATGCTCTGAACCAACTGAGCTAACAACTCTGTTAATAATTTTTGCAAATTTACTACTTTATTTACATCAAAAAACTGCAAGATTGGATTTTATCACAAAGTTCAGACAAAATTTTTTTGAAATAAATAATAACAATTTTGAGCAATATGCTATACAACTTTTTCAATATCAGTCAGTTCATAACGAAGTATATGCGCAGTACTTATCCTATTTGAAAGTGCACCCACAAAATATCACAAGCATATATGAGATACCATTTTTGCCAATAGAATTTTATAAAAATCATAAAGTATTGTGCAAAGGCATAGCAGCTCAGACCACATTTGAGAGTAGTGGCACTACAGGTATCACACCATCTGTACATTATGTGGCAGATGTGTCTTGGTACGAAGATATATGTATACGAATATTTGAGTCATATTTTGGCACACCATCACAATATGTATTTGTAGCGTTGCTGCCCAACTATCTTGAGCGAAAGCAGTCATCACTGGTACATATGGTGAATCATTTTATGCGTATGTCAAATCAAAAGGTAAAATATTACTTTTTGTATGAATATGAGGAGGCACAAAAGCTGCTGTCGCAACTTGCCGTCAGCAGCAAAGTAATACTCATTGGGGTCACATTTGCATTGTTGGAAATGTCTGAAAAATTACACAAAAATATAGAAAAAATTATAATTATAGAGACGGGTGGCATGAAAGGCAGAGGGCAAGAAATGACCAGAGAAGAGCTGCATAAGATACTAAAATTACGATTCAACTCCAACAAAGTGTATAGTGAATACGGCATGACAGAACTCACATCACAGGCATATTATACTTCTGAAAATGGATTCACTTCATGCCCATGGTTTAGAGTGTTAGCAGGCAATATGTATGATCCCTTTCAAAAAAATAGATACTTAAAAAGAGGTAAAGCCAATATTATAGACCTTTCTAACCTTTATAGTTGTGCCTTTGTAGAAACCTCTGATATAGTACAAATTATTGACAATGAGCACTTTGAAATATTAGGCAGGGTAGATAACGCTATGCTTAGAGGATGTAGTTTATTATATTAGAAAAAAATCTATCTATAAATTTTTTTTTACATTTTTTTATTTAAAAATGTGTTAATATTGTACTGTTACTACATATACATATGAAAAATTTAATTGTACTCTTCGTAGCCCTACTTATGCTTGCAGCATCATGTGCCCCTCACAAAACTTGCCCTACGTATTTGAAAAATACAAATGAGCAAGGTGCTGTGAAAAAGGTATAATTATTTGTAGGCATACCTGATACAGTCGTCTTTGCTAATGGTGTCGCCACTCATGATAAAGAGGCGTTCTACCACATTGCGAAGTTCACGCACATTGCCCGGCCAGTTTTTATTTATTAGCATTTTTATAGCATCTTCGTCCATTTGTTTGGGTTTATTTTTATATTCACCGGATAGGTCTTTGAGAAATTTTTTGATGAGCAGCGGTATATCTTTTTTTCTATCGTCGAGTGGGGGTACTTTTACCACCAATACAGATAGTCTGTGATATAGGTCTTCTCTGAAGTTGCCGTTTTGTATCTCTTTTTTGAGGTCTTTGTTGGTAGCAGCTATCACGCGAGTATTCACCTCTATATCTTTTTCGCCGCCTACTTTGGTTATTTTTCTCTCCTGAAGTGCCCTCAGTACTTTGGCTTGTGCATTGAGGCTCATGTCTCCTATTTCATCAAGAAAAATAGTGCCATTATCGGCCATCTCAAACTTGCCCGTGCGGTTTTTGATAGCTGAGGTAAATGCTCCCTTTTCATGACCAAATAGCTCACTTTCTATCAGTTCATTAGGTATTGCAGCACAGTTTACTTCTATAAATGGATGTTTTGACCGCTTGCTTTGTGCATGTATTTGTCTGGCTACCAGCTCCTTCCCCGTTCCGTTTTGTCCCTCTATTAATACTTTAGCATCTGAGAGGGCTATTTTGGATATATACTCTTTGAGTTCTAATATGGCGGCACTCTCACCTACTATTTCTATATTATAGTTTATTTTTTGTTTGAGGTAGCTCGTTTCCGTTTTTAAGGTCTTGTTTTCAAGGGCGTTGCGTATTGATAGTAATAAGCGGTTGAGGTCGGGCGGTTTTTGTATAAAGTCAAAAGCACCTAATTTGGTGGCTTCTACAGCTTGCTCAATATTGCCATGTGCCGTGATCATAATAAATGCTGTAGATATCCCCTCTGTCTTTGCAAATTGCAGTACCTCCATGCCATCATATTTTGGCATTTTTATATCACATAATGCAATGTCGTAGTCAGTATTTTGTAGCATGGCTATGGCTTGCTCACCATCAGCTGCTTCATCTGTTTTATAGTTTTCGGCTTTCAATATTTCTTTGAGTGCAAGCCTTATGCTTTTTTCATCATCTATGATCAGTATCTTATGCATGTAGCGTAGAGAATATTTTTTTTACGTTATCAAGATATATTTGAAATGAAAAATGTTGTAATACTTTGGTTTGCAAATTGGTGCATTGCTCATATGAGCTGTTATAAGTATCAAAGAAACTGATAATTGCATTAGCTATCTCATGGGTGCTGTCGCAGTCTATGGCTGTGCCCAGCTCACCATACATAATAGCTTCTACACTACCATCTGTATTGCCGGTGATTACAGGTAGCCCACATGCCATTGCCTCTATGAATACTATCCCAAAACCTTCTTTTTTGCTTGGCATGATAAATAGGTCTGCCATAAGGTAGTAGTTGCTTATGTCTTTTTCTGATATGAACCCCGGCATTATTACATTAACCTCCAAATTACAAAATTGTATTATTTTTTTTATACGTATTATTTCTTCGGCATCATATTTGCCGGCCAATATATATATTATATCCGGGTATTTCTTTTTTACAATCGGCAGTGCCTCTATTACTTTGTCATAACCTTTATATTTTTCATAGGCAGACATACGTGTGAGTGTCATAATTATTTTGCTGTTTTCGTTTATTTTGTGCTTTTGCAGTAGATTTAGAGGTTTATTATATTGTGTAGGCACATTAAAATAAGGGTCTATGGTATTGTATAATATGAAAAATTTTGATTCCTTCAATTTAGGGTTAGCCTTGCTTATTTCATTTTTTGTGTAGTTGCTTACTGATACTATCATGTGGCACCACTCCAGCATTAGTTTTTTGCCTTTGTTTATTTTGCCCCATACCTCTATACCATGGGTGATGAGTATGATTTTTTTAGTCGGGTATAATATTCTTATCCACATACCTACAGGCCATAGATTTATATGCCCTAATATCACAGGATTGCAATTCCATACTTTCAATATTGAAAAAACAGAAAACAGTATTTTATTGCCGTTAAATCCATAATGTAATGCACTACCTGCATAGTTTTTGTCAATTATTTTTTCATGCGATGACAAAAGCAAAAGTTTACCTGCAAATAATGTATTTATAGCTTTGATAAATGCCCTGTTAAATTTTTCGAGCCCGCCTGTGCTGCTAAATGCTTTGAGATACAGGAATACAGGCATGGAGTATTTCATAAGTTGATATTCTTTCAATGATATTTTTCCCAATTGTCATGCAATGTCAATGCCCACATGCGCGACCAGTGCAAGTTGTCTGCATGATATTGCAAAGATAGATTTTTGATTTTTTTGTTATTATGATATAGCATTTGATTTACTATTTCCATATCTTTCATCCACTTTTTGAACGGAAATATAAAACCTTTTTTTTGACGACTCTGTATTTTTTTTGGCAATATATCTGAAAATGAGTCTATGAGCAATTGCTTTGGATTTTCTCCATACATCTTTAAGTGGGCTGATAATGAGTTCATGATATTCACAAAATTAGTGTCCAAAAATGGCACCCTAAGTTCTATGCCATGCCACATACTCATATAGTCTGTGTCGCGCAGAAGTTGGCACAGCATATAATTATTCATTTCTAAGTAGCTCATATTATTGAATGTAGTGCTGTTGATGGTACTTATGTTGGCATAATGTTGGTATAAAAAGTTTTCTATTTCTACCTCATCTGCCTGCAATATTTGCGCAATACTTAATGGCGAAAAGCAAGTACGGTACATCAGATAATGCCCCAATTCTTTTTTCATCTTTAACAATACCACTTTTCTAAACTTTTCATCGATGAATGAAGATAGATTTTCGGCCAAAAATGAAGATACATTTGAAAATTTGCTCACCAAAAACTGTGGACGAAATGATGGATAGCCACCAAAAAGCTCATCAGCTCCCAACCCTGAAAGTACAGCTTTTATCCCAATTTCAGCAGCACATTTGCTAATAAAATAGCTATTTATGCCATCTGTAGAGGGTTGGTCCATTGCCTCCATTATGTCATTGGTATTGCTTAATAAATCTCCCTTGCTCACTGAATAAAACAAATGTTGGCTATTGATGCAGCTAAGTACCTCTTCTTGATATTCGCGCTCTGTGTATTCTTCATCTTCAAATATGGCAGACATGGTATTGAGTCTGTGATTATGTACCTCATCTCCTATTAGGCTTATCACGCTAGAGTCTAAGCCCCCGCTCAAAAATATGCCAATGGGTGCATCAGATATCAAATGGCTTTTTACAGTTTGGGTCAGTGTTTCTTTTATTAGTCGCTTAGCATCTGCATAATTAGTAATTTTGGTGTCAAACGTATACTTGAAATAAGGTACTAAATCATACTTATGATCATACAAATGATACTTTAAATAATGTGCCTTAGGCAATGATTTTATATTTTTATACGTGGTTTCGGGCTCAGGCATGTAACCATATGCCAAAAAAAGTGTTTTCCAATGGGGATTCACAGCCGGCTTATCATGCAATTTTCCAAATGCCCTTACCTCAGAGGCAAATATCAATGTGTCATCATCCAAATAATAATACAAAGGTTTAATGCCATTTTTGCCACGCACCATGTATACTTCTTGCCTTTGCTTGTCATACAGTACAAATGAAAACATACCTTCTAAGATATGAAAACTATCCACACCCCATGCAAGGTATGCATTCAATATCACTTCAGTGTCTGTCTCGTTTGCAAACATATAACCAAGTCCTACTAACTTAGCTTTTAAGGTTTTGTAATTATATATTTCACCATTAAATACAATACAACATTTCTTTTGCACATCCTGCATAGGCTGAGCTCCTGCAGCACTAAGGTCTATGATAGATAGCCTTGCATGTCCAAGTGTCATTTGGTTTTCGGTGAATATGCCGTTGCCGTCCGGACCTCCTCTACGCATGGCAATTACCATGTCATGCAATACATGTTCACGCTCTTGGGCAGATATATGTTTAGAAATGAACCCTGCTATACGGCACATGTATTGCTTTTTTTTGTGAAAATATTAATATGAATGTGGCTGCTTTGCCTATACTAACTTTACGAAATTAATTGCTATTTTTAACAATTAGTTAATACTTACATAAAATTTATTTAAAATTGCAGCCTAATAACTCATTTTCTATTTATATGAATATCAAGTCTTATATTTTTTCTGTTACAGTAATACTTGCCGGCACGCAGATTGGTACATCTCAATCAACTGCCAATGCAAATTCGGATTTTGAATTATTGAAAGTAAACAACAAATCCGTGAGTGCAAGCGAGTTTAAATATGTATATAACAAAAATAACAACGTAGGTGCATATACCGACAAAAGTGTGAGAGACTATATGCAAATGTATATCAAATTTCGTCTCAAAGTCACAGAAGCAGAGGTGCAAGGCCGCGACACTACCAAAGCATTCATAGAAGAGCTCAAAGGGTATAGAAAGCAACTTGCACAACCATACCTCACCGAAAAAAGCGTGACCGAAAACCTCATCAAAGAAGCATATGACCGTATGATGGAAGAGGTAAATGCTTCGCATATTCTCATCAGAGTATCGCCAGATGCAGACCCTGCCGATAGCTTGGCAGCCTACAACAAGATACTTGATATAAGAAAAAAAGCCACCGCCGGTCAAGATTTTCAGCAATTGGCACGTACATATTCAGAAGACCCGTCAGCTCAAGCCAATGGCGGAAACTTAGGTTACTTCACAGCTTTGCAAATGATATACCCGTTTGAAACTATGGCATATAGCACACAAATAGGGCAAATATCACCGGTGTTTCGCACCAAATTTGGTTATCATATTCTGAAAACGGAAGGCAGACGCAAATCTCAAGGTGAGATAAGGTCTGCACACATTATGGTAAAATATACTGCAGGCACCAATCCGGATGACTCTATTACAGCCATAAACAAAATCAATGAAATATATAAAAAACTCAAACAAGAGGCCGACTGGAACACTGTGTGCAACGACTTCTCAGACGACCTGAGTTCCAAAGCCAAAGGGGGCGAACTGCCGACATTCTCCACAGGACAAATGCTCCCTTCCTTTGAAGAAGCATGTTTCAAACTCCAATATCCAACTCAGATAAGTGAGCCTTTTCAGACTCCATACGGCTTTCATATTGTGAAACTATTGGAAAAAAAACCAATGCCTTCGTACAAAGAATTAGAGTCTGCATTGCGCAGCAAAGTGGGCAAAGACAGCCGGTCTGAGTTGAGCAAATCTTTTTTCATAGCAAGGCTCAAAAGAGATTATAAATTTACCGAAAAAAGCAAAGCCATAAAATACGCTCTGAGCTTGGCAGACACCAACCTGTTTTATAAAAAATGGACATACAGCCCAAGTGCAAAAAATTTAGACAATCCTATTTTCACCCTTATCAATAAAACTTTTACAGTAAGACAATTCTTAGACTATGCCAAAGCCAACCAAAAAGTGCGGACCAAAACCACCCCTGCATATTATATGAACATGCTCTACAAAGACTTTGTAAATGAGTCACTCACACAATACGAAGAAGCCAATCTTGACAAATATGAAGAATACCGTATGCTTGTAAAAGAATATCGCGATGGTATATTATTATTCCAACTTATGGAAAATAAAGTGTGGACAAAAGCTATAGAAGATACCACAGGACTCAAAACATACTTTGAAACCAACAAACAAAAATATATGTGGAAAGAACGTGCAGAATGCACCATATACAATTGTAAAAACGATTTTGTAGCCAATACACTCAAAGCTATGCTTGCTGAAAAATATTTTGAAGTAGATTATGAAAAAATAGGACGCCTCACCTTCGAAAAAGGTAAATCAACTCCTAAACCTGCAGAGCAAAAAATATTAGATGAAATGGTAAATATCATGGGACGTGATAAAAATTATTTTATAGAACTATCCTCATCAGGCGAGTTAAATGAGCTGCCTAAATCTAAAAAATCTCTGTCTAAAGATAGATTAACAGCAATTACTAAATACTTGACTTCTAAAGGTATAGACAGTACAAGAATCATAAAAATTAATCTTGGAGATAAAAAACCATCGCCCAACTCCACTGTGGAAAACAAATTTGTGAATTACAGAATAGTATCTAAGTCAAATACAGTGCTTCAAAAAATGTTCAACGACAAAGGCGCACTCTCTATCCAAATAAAACAAGGAAAAATACAAAGAGGCGATGAGCCCATTTTAGACTCTGTACCTTGGAAGCCCGGCACCCAAACAGTACAAAAAAATGAACGTACATATATCATTGTTATTGACAATGTATTGCCTCCTAACCCCAAATCATTTGAAGAAGCACGCGGCCAAGTAATATCAGACTATCAGGCGCAGCTCGAAGAAGATTGGGTAAATGAATTGCGCCAAAAGTATCCGGTGGTTATCAACGAAGAAAACCTAAAAAAAATCATTAAATAATTTGTCACGCACATTCATTATATCATTATATATTTTTTTTCAATATACATTATTGACTTTTTCACAAGGTCAAGAAAGCATTATACTAGACAAAATTATTGCCAAAGTAGATAATCAAATACTTCTCAAATCAGAGTACGATGTGGCATATATACAAGCACTGCAAAACGAACGAAGTTTTGAATATAAAATCACCCCTTGCAAAGTATTTGAAACACTCATTGTAAATAAACTCATGCTTGCCAAAGCAGAGATTGACTCCGTAGTCGTAGAAGAAAAGCAGGTAGATGCACAACTGGACAGGCGTATGGAATACTTTATCGGGCAAATAGGCTCCAAAGAAAAACTTGAAGCCTACTACGGAAAATCAATAAATCAACTCAAAACCGAACTGCGCAAGCAGGTAAAAGAGCAACTTGTAGCACAAAAAATGCAAGAAACCATCACTGGAAAGGTAAAAGCTACCCCCGGTGAAGTAAAAAAATTCTTCTCTGAAATACCTTTAGACAGCTTACCATATTTTTCTAAAGAATATGAAATAGGCCATATTGTAAAAATACCCACTGTGAATAAAAACATAAAAATGGTCACCCGCAAAAAACTTGAAAACATACGTGAAATGATTGTAAACCAAGGAGAAGATTTTGCAAAACTGGCACTAGAGTTTTCAGAAGACCCGGGATCCTCTCGCAACGGGGGCGAACTCGGATATTTCAAAAAAGGCGAGCTTGTGCCTGAGTATGAAGCTGCTGCCCTTGCCTTAAAACCCGGACAAACTAGCCCTGTCATCGAAAGCCAGTTTGGATTTCACATCATTCAGCTTATTGACAGACGTGGCAATGAATTCAATACCAGACACATACTTATAAAACCTGCCGCCGGAGATACCGATTTTGATAGTGCTGAGTCATTTTTAGACAGCTTGCGTACCTTAATTATGAAAGATAGCATCACATTTCAAAAAGCTGCTAAAACACATTCAGATGACAAAGCTACTAAAGAAGCAGGCGGTATGCTCACTGACCGTAATACCAACTCATTCAAAATACCGGCCGAAAATATGGACCCTCTTTTGAGTTTTATGCTCGACTCTATGAAAGCAGGCATAGTTACTAAGCCTATCGTATATCGTATGGAAGATGGCACAGAAGCATATAGAATAGTGTACTTTAAGTCTGTTACTCAGCCACACCAAGCCAACTTGGTAGACGATTACCAAAAAATACAGCAAGCATGCTTGCAAGAAAAGAAAAATAAAGTAATTAACAAATGGTTTAATAAATCAAAAAGTGAAGTATTCATTTCAGTAGACCCTGAATACAAAGACTGTGAAGTGCTGCAAGGGGTGCAGCTCAATTAAATATTATGGATAATAATATTTAAGCTTTAGCCTGCTCTATCACAGATACATAGCTCCTATTTTCTTTTGTTTTTTTGAAACTCACCACACCCTCTTTTAATGCAAAAATTGTATGATCTTTGCCTATCCCCACATTCAGTCCGGGGTGGTGTACTGTACCCCTTTGGCGCACAATGATATTGCCGGGTATAGCCGCTTGACCTCCAAATATTTTTATACCAAGTCGTTTACTTTCTGAGTCTCTGCCGTTTTTTGAACTACCTACTCCTTTTTTATGTGCCATGGCTTTATTTCTTTTTTATTAATAATTTATGCTACTATTGATTCTATCTGTATTTGTGTCATATCAGAGCGGTGTGTATTAAACTTGCGATAATCTTTCCTTCTCTTTTTCTTAAATACCACTACCTTGTCTGTCCGTACATGTGCCAGCACCTTTGCCTTAATTTTGGCTCCGGCCACAGTAGGTACACCCACTTTTATTTTATCATCATTGGCTACCAAAAGCACTTTGTCAAATGTTACATCTTTACCAGTTTCTAATGGCAACCTGTTGGTGTACAGCTTTATATCTTTTTGTACTTTGTATTGTTTACCTGCTATTTCTACTATTGCATACATGATACTTCTATTAAAAGGGCTGCAAATATAAGGGTATTTATACACTACTACAAATATTTTTTTAACATTTATTTCAAAGTTGTTTCAGTTTGTAGTATTGTTTAAAAAACGAGATGGAGTATTTTGGGTTAATATAAGTCATTAAAGCATTTTAAGGACATAGTCAGCGGAGAATGTGCATATGATTTACAAGTCGGCTTTTTAGAAACAATGCCCTAGTCATGAGTAAATATCAAACTATAAACACTGATTTTTTTTGATAAAAGTAATAAATAAACCGTCTAATAAATTCGATATTTATATATAATTGTTTGAATAACTGTATTTTACAAAAATATGTCAATAGTAGCTTGTCAAAGCAATTTTCAAAGAATTTAGCTTATATTTTCTACCAATTATATACTGAGGATGAGACAAATTTCCTTTACTAAACTACATTGATATTTATTTCACCCGTTATTTAGCATAAACTTTTCTGTTCAACATTTCATAGAGTCTTTCCAAAGTATCATTGCGCGACTCAGTTTTGCTAAACACACTTGAAGTGCCCACCACCAATACCTCAGCACCTGCATTTATCATCTTAGGTATATTTTCCCAACTCACATTGCCATCTGCCTCTATCTCAAAACTCAGCCCGTATTTCTTCTTAATATCTTGCAATTCGCTAAACTTGTCTATACAAAATGGTATAAGTTTTTGGCCAGCATAGCCGGGGTTCACAGTCATTACACATACCATATCTACCAGCGGATACAAATGTATAAATTGATTTACAGGTATCGCAGGGTCTATGGCTATGCTAGGTTTGCAGCCCGCAGCGCGTATATGCTCTATAGTGCGTACAGGATGCCGTGACGTTTCGGGATGAAAAGTAAAAATCGAGTTTTTTATTTGACAAAATATATCTACAAATCGGTCAGGGTCTTCTACCATCAAATGATAATCGAGCGGTATCATGCTATACGACGCTACTGCCTTACAAAAATCTATACCCAATGTAAAATTAGGCACATAGTTGCCATCCATGATATCCATGTGCAGATAGTCTATCTTATATTGAGCAAATACATCAAGCTCCGACTTCAAATCCAAAAAGTCTGCACACATCATAGAAGGAGATACCTTGGCAAGCATATTCAATTATATTTATTTTTACCGCAAAGATACTATTTTTCTGCCATATGGTGATACATATATTACTATAATTTTTGTGCTAATATGTTCATTTACACGCACTATACGGTACTTTATAAAACTTAACATTAATTTAACACTATATTTTTATTGCACTTTATTATATTTTATTTTTATTTGTACAAAAAATATTATCCATGAAAAAATTATCCGTCCTTTTCTTTATCGTGTTAGGAATATTATTCATACACGGATGCACCCAAAAACCCAAAGAGCAAGCTCTTGAGGCACCTGCACCTACATCTTCTGTATCTACTAAGACCATCACTGCTCGTAATAGTGCAGACTCACTCAATATGCTCACCGACATATTGTTAGAGTGCTTGTTAGCCAAAAATAAAGAAAAATATATATCATACTGCTTCACCGAAGAGCAGGAAACTGCCATGGCTGCACAAATAGCCGACAAAAAAATGCAAAAAAGTTTTCAGCGTGAGTTTGGCTTTAGCCTGCACGAAGAAGTATTATATTTTGAAAATATCATTAAATATATCGAAAAAAATCAACTTGACCTAGCCAAAGTAGACAAAACTATTATAGAAACCATAGACTATAACAAGAGCAACTATTCGCCGCTTATACTAAAAGAGGTTATCATACCCATCATTCAAGGAGGTATTGAAAGAGACCTATTCTTTGTGGCAGCATTTATAGACGGTAAGTGGTACTTCACCTCTGAATTGAGCCTTTAGGAAAGCATTTTTTTTTATGGTTAATGAACTCTCAACTCCCTACAATACATCGGGGCACATTGAAGTCATTTGCGGATGCATGTTTTCAGGCAAAACAGAAGAGCTGATACGCAGAATAAAACGTGCACAAATAGCTCATCTTCAAACTTTTGTGTGCAAGCCAATTACTGATAATCGCTACCATGAGCAGTATGTAATATCGCATGACATGACAGAGCTCAATGCAGTATCACTTGCCTCTCCACAAGAAATACTCACACTTGCAAAGCACTACAAAGTGATAGGTATAGATGAAGCCCAGTTTTTTGACCATACCATAGTAGAGGTATGCAACGTACTTGCCAATGAAGGCAAGCGTGTCATTGTAGCAGGGTTGGATATGGATTTTGAAGGAAAACCATTTGGAGCCATGCCATATTTGCTGGCAGTAGCAGAGTATGTTACCAAGTTGCAAGCTGTATGCACAATATCAGGCGAAAGTGCATCATTTACCTACCGAAAATCGCACTACAATGATACCCTGTTGGTTGGCGGTCAAGAGCTATATGAGGCTCGCAGCAGACAATATTTTTATAACTCTGATAAATAATACCCGTGTCATGCTGAGTTTATCAATGCATGTATAATAATAGCACATTTCTACAGGCTCAATGTGACATTAATTCTTAAATCTTCAATGATTACAAGCCTATTTTCTTCTTGTCGCTTTTTGTTTTATGCCACTGTAAAGGGTGTTTTCAATCTTAAATCTTCAATTATTTACCGGGCGGCTTATTAAAAACGATGCCTTACGGCATGAGTAAATACGAAACTATAGTAACAGATTTTTTTGATAAAAAGAAATAAATCAGCTTAATAAATATAATTAACTGAATAACAATAGTTAACATAACATGTCAATAGTGACTTGTCGAAGTATTATAACTACTTTTCCAACTGCTTGGGAAATGTAATAATAGTAGTAGTACCTTCCCCTAATTTGCTCAACATATTTATGCTGCCGCCGAGTTTTTCAATAGATTTCTTTACTATGTACAACCCTAAGCCATTGCCGCTCGATTGATTGGTAGCCCTAAAAAACATTTCAAATACTTTTTCATTTATATTATCTTCTATTCCTATGCCGTTATCTTCAAATTTTATCACCGTTTTTAGGTCTGTAGAGTTTATTTGTATTTTAAGAAATGGTATATCCTTGCTTTCATCGCTGTACTTAATAGCATTTTCTATAATATTTTGAAAAACAGAATATATCATCATGGGGTCAGACATAAAGTCTGACTTTTGCTCTATCCTAAGGTCAAATTTTATAGCTTTATAACCTTCCAAAAACTGCAAACTGTTTAACACATCATCTACAATCTCCTTAAAGTTTACCTTAGCCGGCTCCAATTGACGTATATTTATCTTAGTTACGTTGAGCAAGTCAGTCACAAACTCCTGAAGTTTTTCCGTATTTTTTTTGATATGCGATATGTACTCCAATGCTTTTGGGTCATTCACATCATTCATGGCTACGTTGCTCAAGCCAATTATGGAGTTGAGAGGTCCTTTTATGTCATGAGTGACTTTATACAATAATATATCAAGTTCTTTTTCTCTCTCTTCCAATGTAAAATCCATTAAATCTATTAATCTGCTCAATGTATTTGAATTTTAAGCGTTTATAGACTTAATACGCAAAAAGTAAATACAAAAGTTTGTTTCACCATTGTAATAAAAAATATGATTTTACATAGAAGTTGTATAAAAATGGGATTTATTAAAATCCCATTCTGTAACCTATATTAAGGTTTATGTTATACTCATACGCTGATTTTTTTTCATCAGTGCCAAAGTAAAACATACGTGTATTTAACCCAGCCTCCCCAAATAATTTGCCGGGACCGGCTGCATAGTCTATACCTACTCTGGTAGCTAAGAATAAGCCTGACCATTTGCCCAAATAGTTGCCCGGAGTATATTCTGATGAGCGTATGAATGTAAGTGACGGACCTGCCCCCGCATATACATTCATAGTGGCATCATTGCCCCCTATTATATAATAAGTAGGTATTATATTGAATATATGAAAATGATTGTTCATTTTCACAGTACCAAACTTACTAGACTGCCTGAGTGTGGGAGTTACCAAATTGTCGTTCGATCGTTCAGAAGTACTGTAGCCATATGTATAAGATACTAATACACTTATATTTGGTTTTACAAAATAATCTAAGCCTGCAGTGACACCCCAATGTTGATTTTCACTGGTGAGATTGGTGTAAGCAAGACCTACAAACATTTTTTTGCCCTCTACTGATGCAGTTTCTTGAGCAAATGTGGATATTGATAATAATAAGGAAGAGATAATAATTAACTTTTTCATAAGTTTAGTCTATGGGTGTAAGAATTTTTCGCACAAATCAATAAAAAAAAAATAAACCTGCAAAGATTTATATAAAAAAACATTTATAAAATTGTATACATATATTCTAATGGGTTACAATACAACTATTTATATATAATAAATAAATTTTTCAGAAAAAATATCTTAATTTATTTATAAAAAAATTTGCATAACCCAATTGTTTGCCCTAAAATTGCGCACAGTTCACTTAAACTGATAACCCAAAAATTATTATCCAAATGAAAAAACTTATTATTAACTCGTTTACCGCATTATTATCTGCTTCATTGTTATTTTCATGTCGCAGCACCGAAGTTGTAACTCCGGCCGTAGTTGAAGAAAGTGCTTCTATAGCTCACGGCACTCGTACCTTTGACTTCTCATTACTCATAGTAGCAGCCAGCAAACAAGGCAAAACAGAAGCCCTCTCAGGAATTACCGTTACCGCAGTACAGCAAGGCACTGTAACCAGCGTGACAACAAACGCCGATGGTATAGCCTATTTTAAAGACCTTAACGAAGGTAATGTAGCATACACTGTATCAGCCGCTGCCGCATCAGGCACATCATCAGGCACCAACTATGCCATGGTGAGTGGTACCAAAGAGCTTAACCTCTCTAACTCTGCATATTTTAATACTGCCAACAATACCAATCAAAAAGGTGTGGTATCGCAAATAGTAAAAATGCCGGCTTTGGCTGCCAATTTTACAGGTAAAGTAGTAGCAGATTTTGACTTTAACCGTGCTACTCAATCTACTGCTGTACCAGGTGCTTTGGTAAGAATTAATTTCCAACCTCAAGGTAACGGCAATGTGAGCTCAGGTGCCACCGGTGCTACAGGTTTTGAATTTTTAGAGCCTAACTTCTATATCACTACTGCCGATGGTACAGGTGCATTCAGTTTCACAAACCTTCCTGCTTTGGAAAATACAAATATGACAGCTAACATGGTGATTGAGGTAATCACTTCAAACAACGGCGAAACCATACAATTTGCTACCACTGGTACAGGTATTGATATTACAGGTTGGTTGCGTACAGGTCGTACTTATAACTCAGGCTCCATAGAAATACAACCACTCATTAATAATACAGGCAGCGTTACAGGTCTTGTATTTGGCGATTTTAATTTCCTAGACCTCAAAAGTATATTGCAATCATCAGTTATAAATATTCCTGGCGGTTATTCTACATCTAACCTTAAAGAATATTACAAAATGAATATAGTAGATATTAGCTCAACAGAAGTAACTGTTACAGGAGGTGTAGATTTGATAAATACATTAGGTTTGGGTTCTGTTACTATAAATGTAAGCACTATTACAGGTACTACTTCAATATTAGGAGTAGGTGCTAACGTAGGAGCATTAGTAATTGGTACTAATACATTCATAGGTTATGTTGAAAAAGGTACTAACAAAGCTTTTAACGGCACTTTGACAGGAACAGCTATATTTGATATACTTAACACTGTAGCAGGTTTCTCTGACTTCAATGTGAAACAAAATAACAAAAACGGCGACATCACAGGTCTTATTAATACTGCGGGTACTGTAGTTCCTTTCTCATCTATATTGCCTACCAGCAACTTCCTAACGTCTGGTGTAAGGGTAACCTTTAAAATGACTTCTATACCTGCAGGCTATAGAGGTGCTCAGGAATTCGTAGTATTAACAGATGCATCTGGAAAATACTCAATTGGTGGACTTCCTGTGAACCCAACTACGGGAACACAAAGCTACACTATGCAAGCATTCTTCTCTAAATCTTATGTGAGAGCAGATGGATATACACAAGTAGTTAATTTTAATGCTACTACTACTGTTACCATCAGGGCAAATGAGATTACTGATGTAGCTACTGTAAAAGCTACTTATTAAGATAATATAATATTTTTTATAGAAAAAGCCCTGTAATTTACAGGGCTTTTTTTTTGTCACATTGAGCTGTGTCCTATCATACTTCGACAGGCTCAGTATGACTAAGTAATTTTTGTACAGATGTATGTGCATCAATTGGTAAAATACGTATATTTGTATATGCTAACTATTATACTATGAACATAGGCGAGCTGGAACTGTACGAAATATTGCGCGAGAAGATGAACCAAGCAGAGGCTCGCACCCTTATTGAATACATTGAAAAAAAGGTAGATCACAAATTTGGCGAAGCCCGTGATGTGTTTTCTACCAAAGAAGATATAAAAAATATTGAGTATAAAATTGCAGAGCTTAATAATAAAATGATTGAGCTTAATAATAAAACTGAACTTCAGGTCAAAAATTTGGATGTGAAAATAATACAAATCAAAAGTGATTTGGAGTCAAAGATAGCAGGTGTAGAGCTAAAAATAGTGGAAACTAAAAGTGATATAATAAAGTGGATAGCAGCATTTTTGGTAGGGCAAACTGCCATAACAGTGACGTTGATAAAATTTTTGGGCTAACTGGCACTATTTTTTGCGTCATAGTATTTTATATTCTTCTCAATCCAATCTTTCGAATCATCTGGAGCGACTATTACAAAAAGTTATGTAGCGATATAGGCTACTTTTTTGTCACATTGATTTTGTTGTGTCACATTGAGCTCGTCGAAATGTGTTCTCATACTTCGGCAAGCTCAGTATGACAAGGGTGGCAAACTGATGCTTCGACAAACCAGACATGGCATACAATATATTTGCCATGACATAGAAGTGTTACATTTCTTAAATATGAAATAAATTTTTATGTTGTTTATCAAGAATTATCTTCAATATCAAATCAAAAACTTAATAATATAAAAACTGATGAGATTTATTTTTATATTATTTCAATGATAAAATATACCTTACCATTTTTACAATATCTTCTTTTTTGAGGTGTGTATTTGCGCCCATAGCTTGCTCGCCCCACACTCCGGAGCCTCCTTTATATACTTTTTCGGTCAGTTTTTTGAGGGTAGCTGGGTCCTTAGTATATTTGGCTGCAATGTCTTTGAAAGCCGGACCGAGCACTTTATCATTTTCTTTGTGGCATTGTAAGCAGCCACTGGGGTCTATTAGTTTGGCACCTTCGGCTAATATTCCTTTTTCTTCTGCAGGGTTAAGCATTTTATAAGGATCTGCAGTAGGGATTTTTGGTTTTGATACAGATGGTGCCGCTGTATTTTTTGATTGTAATTTATTAAACACAATATTGGGCAAGCCTCCTTTTTCGTTAGGTATATTGTTGAGAGTGTACCATGTGCGGTCTGTCCATATGGCATCGCCGGCTATGTTTTTGAAGTTTTTGAGTTGTATAAATATTACCCTTCTTTCAAGCATATTATCTAATGCTATAAAGAGTTGTTTTCTGTTTTCTGACCATGAAAGTGACTTTATTTCAAGCTGTTCTTCATCTAGTTTAGGACCTCCATATTGCATGGTGGGTTCATATCGCCATTGCAATATTTTGTAGGCTGTATCCAAGTTGCCTGTGGCAGCAGGCACAGGTTGTGTAAACTCAATTTCCATTCCATTGCTTTTGGCACGTACAGCCAGCATTTCAAAGGTACTTTTGCCATTGTGTTTTATTTTTTCGAGGCCATACCATGGCTTGCCTTGCTGGCTCCAGTTGCCTGTGCTGCCTACGCTGCCTACATATAGAGCTCCGTCAGGTCCCCAACAGATACGATTGGTGCCTCCATTAAAACCTTGCGAAAAGTGGAATACTGCTCCTTGGTATTCGTTATTAATTTTTTCTACAAATACACGTTTAAGTCCCCCATGCGTCACATCGCCGTGTATCATTTGGTTTTTGTAAGGTCCATCGTTTAATAATATTGGCTGTGAGGCAGAGTTGCCTATTTCGCCTTGTGGCAACCATACTACGGGAGGCTTTTCATCATATTTGCCTATTTGGTATATATCTACGGAGTAGTTGCCAAAAAATGCACCTTTGGTCACATGCACTATCTTGCATGAGGGTAGCCAATCTCCTTGGTTATCTGCAACAAATATTTCATTATCAACACCCAATCCTATACCGTTGGGCGTGCGCAACCCTGCAGCTACAAACTCTACCGAGCCATTGAGACCTACTTTTACTACTTTGCCTCGGTCTTTGTTTTGTGGTACTGTGCTTTTGCCACCCGGCTGTATGGCGGTAGCAAGTGTAAAATAAAAAAAGCCTTCTTTGTAAGTGAGGCCAAAGGCAAACTCATGAAAATTGCCTGTGGCACCCCAACTGTTGGCTATTGTTTTGTATTCATCTGTTACATCATCGCCATTGAGGTCTATCAGTTGAGTAAGTTCTTGTTTTTGAAGTACATACAGTTTGCCATCTACTACTTTCACCCCTAAAGGTTCGGCAAGACCCTTGGCTATTAGCTTCACTTTTATGGTATTAGAATCTCCGTTTAATACATTGTCTACCAAGTACACTCTTCCCAGAGAGTCCCATGTGCACACAGCTAAGCGGCCATCAGGCATAAAGTCTATGCCTCCTACTTTGGGGGTAAAATTTTTGTTGTACAATGCAGTATATGTATATGATGGGTGTATTTTTTCTGACAATTTCATGGTTTTTTCAAATCCATTGATGACATCTGCACCGTATTTCATTCTATTGAGCTTTGGAAATCTGGTTGGCGAATAGTAGAAATTCATATCAGGTATCCAGTCAAACCCGCCTTGGTTCAGATGGTCCCAAGCTACTGATACTTCTTCATATTCTTTTGGTCTTTTGAAGTGCAATGATTTGATTACAAACTTATGATAACCTTGTGTAAGGTTTATAGTAACATCAATATCTCTGAAATCTAAGGCACCGAGCAATTGTGCAACCTCTTTACCATCTATGTACAATGTGGCTGCATCTACAGCTTGAAGTTTGAATACATAATCTTTTTTGGCAGGAATATACAAGTATGACTCCATGACGGTGAGTGCAGGCAGTTTATTACTAAGATAATATACATTTCCCTGCCAGTGTGCTATGCCTCCTTGATTAGCCAATCCTGTGAAAAAACATACATCCGTTTGAGCTTCATTGATAGATTTGGCATCAGGATTTTTGAGGCTGTAAGCCTTCACCACTACTCCTTTTTTGAGGGTGTCAGGGACATTGTTGGGTGCTTGTGCATAATGTGGTATTTGATATAATATATTGAATATCAATATTAATAGTAGTTTGTTAAAACTCATTTTTAGCATAGTGTATTAATTATTAATTATTAATTGATTGCCGCCGGCAAAAAGTATGTTTTTATATTTGCCGGAATATTATTTTTGAAGAATAAAATGCCTTTGATGGCATACGATGTATTGTTTTTGCCTATTTTTTCAGATTTTTCTGTAATTACAAAATCTCCTGTTGTCACAAAGTCTGTATAAGTACTCAATGATGACACTCCGAGTTCTATGCCAAATTTGTAGCCTTCAGGTATGTTTTTGACCACAAAATTGCGCGCTATGCCCGGCATGCCGTCTTTGGATTTTTGTATATATTCAGGAGTTTCTTCTATGGTAATTTCTATATTATTAGGACCACTAAATGCATATTTAAGGGTGACTGTGTTATTCATCCATACATACCCCTTAAACTGTGCTTTGGTATTTTCCACAATTTCTCCGTTTAGTGAAAGCTGCCACACGGGTTTGTCGTATATGCCGTACATATAAGTGTTGCCTTGTGTGGTAGGCTGTGGACCATGCTTGGAGGTGTACACTGCACCGTCAAAGACTACTCCTGTTTTGCCACCGTTCCATATTTTATATAGTGTACAATCGTTGGCATCGTAGGCTACCCATAGTTTTTCGTGCAAAGCACAAGTGATCATTCGGGCTCTTTTGTCAAGCACAGATCTGAATACCCACATATCAATAGGTCTTGTTTGCGCAAATGATATATGTTGGAATAAGATAAAGACTAGAAGATAAAATATAAATTTACGCATTATGGTAATAATGAAGAGATATAAAAACCTTAAAATTTACATATTTATTAATTATTTTATTAATAAATATTTATTGATATGTATAGAAAATTACACATAAAAATTTAGCAAATGTAAGCAATATTTGAAAAAATATGATGCTTGAGAAAAATTATTATAAATTAACACCTAATACTCTCAAAAATTTATTTATTATTAAGAATCTGTTTCATTCACTCCCAAAGAAATTATTTTACAAAAAATTGGTTACCAACTTCGTGGTTTTGTAATATATGGATTATATTGCAATATGATAAAACGATTATTTTTAATATCATTAGTATTCATATTTTTTGTTTTGTTACAAAATGTACATGCCCAAGTGCAGCTCGATGCCACAGGAAGTGGCAATGCATTTGCCGTAACTTACCCTGCCATAATACAAAGCGCACCTAATGGAGGCATAGAATTTACCTTCAAGGCCAACCACAGCATTACAGGTGCTGCCACACTCAATCTTAACAGCACAGGTGCCAAGCCTATATACAAAAATTTTAATAAACCCCTCGAAACCAATGATATAATTACAGGACAATTTGTAAAAGTAATATATGACAACAGCGGTGGCGGCAGCTGGCAAATGCTAAGCAAAGAAGCTATGCCACAAGGCAATGTAAGTGGCTCAGGTGTCAACGGAGCCGTCCCTTTCTGGACAGGTACCAATACCCAAAGTGCCGATGCTGCTAATTTCTTTTGGGATAATACCAATAAAAGGTTAGGGATTGGTACCAATACTCCAACATCACAAATCCATGCTAAAGGGGTGGGTGATGGTACCATATTTATTCAAAGAGGGGCAAATACCAACGCTGCAGATATGGTATTTACCAATGCTACCGGCACGCTCGATGCATCACACTGGCAATATGGGATGCGACCGGTAGGCGAGGGTAATTCATTTAAATTAGCTAACTATCCTTCGGGAACATATACTCCGAGAGTCACGGTATTGTCAACCGGTGAGGTTGGAATTGGCACTATCTCACCCAATGCTTTGCTTCATGTGCAAGGCAACAGCACTACCACTGGCATAGCCATGATGCAAAATGCAAGGTTAGGTGCTCTTGCTAACGGTGTCCTTTCTGTAAATGGTGCAGGTGATATGGTATTGGCACCTTCTGGGGCTTCACTTTCAGGCTCCGGCACCAACGGTGCTGTAAACTTCTGGACAGGCACCAGCACACAAAGTGCCGATGCTTCTAATTTCTTTTGGGATAATACCAATAAAAGACTCGGAATAGGAACCAATGTGCCCCAAAGACAATTTCACCTCAGTGCCACGGCATTACCCTCAATTATTTGGGATGAAACCGGACAAGCTGCTGATGAAAGAATATGGGGAATGAACGCAAACAATGGAATATTTTATGGCTTTGCTTCAAACGATGCTTACTCAGCCACCAGCAATTGGCTGGAAGTGAGGAGGGTAGGAGGCTCAATTACCCGAGTGAATTTTCCCACCGGCAATGTAGGTATAGGGGTTACTAATCCTAATGGAAAGGTGGACATAGCGGGAGGCGGTGCTGTGGTGATTAATGGCGGACTTGTTAACGCTTCATCGCGCCCTGCCGTAAGTACTTTTCGAATTACAGGCGAGATTGGTGCATACTCCTTGTCAGCTTTTAATGCCGACGATGGATTTTTGAGGGTAAGTGCAGGCGGCGGATTAACCGGAATAAAATCTTACATTGATTTGTCTGCTTCCAGTTCAGTAGCCGATATGGATAGAAATATAGTGTTTGGCACCAATGGTAGCGAAAAAATGCGGATTTTGAGCAATGGCAATGTAGGCATTGCCTCCGCCACACCAATCACAGCTTTAGATGTAAACGGAAAAATACTCAGTCGAAATAGGTTTTCGCTATCACGCAGCGAAGGTTTAGACCCAATTACATCCAAAGTTTGGAATATCGATAACACAAACAACGATTTACGTTTCTATCAAGAGCCTAATATTACCACCTCTGGGTCTGTAAAAATGACCCTATTGGATGATGGGAGATTAAACCTCACCAACGAACTTAATCTTCCTAACGGGGTAAAACTATCTGATGCAGGCGGAAATGTTTACTTAGGCAATGGCTCCCCAACACCAGGTTCGGATAATATTACCATTGGTAACACATCTGGAGGGAATGGAAACTATAATATTTTTATGGGAATTAATACCGGAAATGCCAATAGCTCTGGGGTGTCCAATGTGTTTTTGGGCAGATATGCAGGTGAGTCAAATGTAGATGGAAGCAGTAATATATATATAGGCAATGGTGCAGCGGCAATAGCTAACGTAGGTGGATCAAACATAGCTATTGGTGACGAAGTAGCTCAACAACTTGCCGGTGGAAGCAATAATATATTTTTGGGGGCCCGCGCAGGTAATGGCATTGATGAGGGTACGGATAATATCGCAATAGGAAATAATGCAATATTTAATGTTTCTAATATTTCCAACAGTGCAGTAATTGGACGAGGAGCAAACATATCTGCCAGCAACCAAATGGTAATTGGCAATGGATCAGGCTACGAAATGGAAGTAGGAATAGCAGTAGAACCAACCGCCCGCTTAGATGTAGGTGGCAACATGCGCGTACGAGACCTAGCAGGGGCAGGTACAAGATTTGTAACAGCCGACAATAACGGATACCTTGGCGTTTCAGCAAGTACATTTGTTACATCTTCGGCTTCTTCCAATAGAATTCCATATATGACCAGTAGCTCTACCATTGGCAATAGCCCAATACAATCCGATGGCTCTTGGGTAGGTATAGGCGTAGCACCTTCAGCCAACTATTTGTTTCGTGTGGATCAAACATCATCAACATTCCCTGCTGTATATGGCAATAGCAACGTAGCAGGTGGGGTAGGCGTGTGGGGCTATAATAGCAATGCCTCGGGAAATGGCACCGGTGTAAGAGGAGTTGCCACAGGTGATGGTTATGGGGTATATGCCGATAATACCAACGTACTTGGATATGCATTATATGCAACAGGCAGAGGGTATTTTGGCGGCAACGTAGGCATAGGCACTTCTACTCCCAACGCTCCCTTACAATTTTCTAATGCCGCTGCAAACCGTAAAATTGTGATTTTTGAGTCTCTCAACAACAATCATCAGTTCATGGGGTTGGGTCATAGCTCAGGTATTTTTAGATTTCAGATAGACAACGATGTTTCTGATTTTGTATTTTACACAGGTATGAGTGCAGTAACAAGCAACGAACTTTTCAGAATCAAAGGAAATGGCAACGTAGGCATAGGCATCGCCAACCCCAATGCCTCGCTTTCTATAGCTAGAGGCACAGGGACAGATGGTACAGCTGCGTTTTCGGGAACAACCCATGTGTCTTACTTCAATTATCAAACCAACGAAGAAACCTTTATACGAGGGGGTAAAACAGGCTCCAAAATATGGGTCAACGACAGTCACAATGGCGATGTGTTATTGGTCGCGGGGGGAGGCAGAGTAGGTATAGGTGTGGGAATAAGTGTACCATCAGCACTGCTACATGTAAAGGGTACATCACCATTAGCAATCATTGATGCCAACGCTGCAAGCCAACAATCATCCATCGTTTTTGCAGAAATGGGTACCACCAGATGGCAGGTTGGGAAACAAACCAACAATTCATTTTTTATTTATGACCAAGCAAATTCACGTGATGTCATCCAAATTAATACAAATTCCAACATCCATTTAGCACCCACTGCAGGTAATGTGGCAATAGGCCACAATGCACCCAATGCCAAGCTCGATGTATTGGGACAAATGTACAGCCGAGCCTTTAATGCCGGGGCAAGTACCAGTATCGATTGGAATAATGGGAACGTGCAATATACCAGTGCAAACCCTTCGGCATATACATTTATCAACATGCAGGATGGGGGGATATATCAATTAATCTCAACTTCCAATGTGTCAGGTACCAATACGTTTTCGCAAGCAGGTCTTACTTTTGTATTTGCCAACCCCAATGGCTTAACCTTATCAGGGCAACCGACAAGATATACCTTCACAAGGTTTGGCACTACAGTATATGTAGAGTGGCAAACTATAGGTAGCAACTATGTGGCGGGTCAATTGCAAATCACCGGAGGATCCCCTGGAGCAGGAAAAGTGCTTACCTCGGATGCTGCCGGGCTGGCCAGCTGGCAAAACCCTCCTGCTCCTCCTGTGAATATGGCTGTGTATCTCGACCAAAAGGCTAATGGCACCAATGGTGATGTGCCTACCAACAATACTTGGACTACTCGAACCATAAATACCGATCAACTCGTATTGGGCACTGCTATATCTCGTGCCGGAAATCTCATTACACTTCAACCCGGCAAATACAAAATACATATTATCTCTAGTGCTTCTACCAATGGTGGTGGCAATCCCAACAACTGTTCGTCAAGATTGCGATTAGTAAACAATGGTACTTCGGCAACTGTTCTCACAGGAATGAACGCTTATTCTAACTTTAATGGAACAGGTTTCAATACCAATATTGCTCCTATGCTGGACGGATTGCTTGATATAGGTGCTAGCACTACGTATAGGGTAGAGCAAATAATTAACTCTAATACAGCTATGGCTTTTGGTTATGCACAAAGCTTCACCAGCACCCCAGAAATATATATGATTGTCGAAATACAAAAATTAGATTAATTTATGTCTTTTGGTCTATGACACTCCTACCATTTTTTGCATTAGGTGTGTAACAGTGAGAGGCATAAATATTACATCTAAAATCTTCTATACCATGCCTATGTTATTGAAAACTACATATAAATATACCGCTATAGATATAAGTGAAAGCGTGGTGAAAAGGTATATGATAAACATTATAAAATGCTTGATTTCGCCATTCATTGGTTTAAAAATTTAGTGAAACAAACTATCGATATTAATATCTTCCAAAAATAGGTCGAGCCATTTGGGGTCTTTGAATAGGGTGATATCGAGGCACTTTTGCTGCCGTATGTCATACTCAGCAATGGCATAAAGGTCTGCAATGGCATGAAGCTGTAGCTCTGAGTCATGGCTTAACTTTTTTTTAACATTTGAATACCCTTTTGCAATAGCAATTTGTACTTTGATTTGGTATTGAATATTGATAATTCTTGTATGGACAGGGTCATTTTGATTTAAGATTTAAGATTGTAATTTATTAATATTTTGATGTTACTTCTTGTAAAGAGGCTATGTATTGCATATTGAAGCTGTCTTTGATTTGTACATAAGCTACAGGCCTTGTGACTTGAGCTCCGAATTTGCATTTCTCCACTGTAGCTCCAAAACCGAGATATATTTTGGTTTTTTTGAGTATTTTGGCTCTTTCTATTACACGCCATATGCTTTGCCTATAGTTGGCATGGGTGTGCAGATAGTTATAGTCTATGCCTACTATCAAAGGTATATATGTATCGCCTTTGTTATGACAAAATACTGCAGCTATAGGTTTTGTCACGTCATTTTCGCAAATATTGAGTCTTATAATTTCCCAATCGGGTGATTTGGCAATATTTTCAAAGAATGTAAACGGAAGCTCAAAGGTATTGATGGCCAAGCTCTTTTGCTGTACATTGAGGTATAGTTCGTATAAGTATTTGAGCTCAATTAGAGTAGGTTTGGCATAAGATACTTGGTACAAATGGGTATAAGGTTTGGTCTCTTTGCGCAAATATTGTCTTGATTTGGAGCTGTGTACTTGCTCTATAAATGTGTCTATATCATCCCACTGCCCGGTAAGGTGTACGGTATGGTTTTCGGGCATTGTGTTGCGGATGTATCCGTTGCTCATCATAAATTCATCCATTTGCGGGTCATTTTCATCAAGATCACGAATGACAGTGGTATTGGCTTGATATTCATCTTGCAGGGAGGTTATTTTTTCAAATAACATTTGCATAGCTTGCTTCCAATCTGTATATTGCTTGTCAATATACAGATGATTGCCCTCAGTAATCATAGATCCTATGATGAGGGCTTTGCTGCATAAGTGGTATGGTCCTTCCACTTTGCGCATATCTTCTACCTGCCTGGAGACCTGTGCGGCAAACAGCATGTCGTCCTTCGTTAGTGTAGCTGTTGAAAAAGTAGCCAGCACAGGTTTGCCTCCAGACAAGCAGACTATAAAATAGTCAAATTCCCAGTTGTTTTCAGGCAGTTCTTGGTTGGTAAATGTGTGTTCGAGCAGTTGCATACCTTCATGGTCAAATGTACCTCGACCGGCAAAGCAACTGTCCCATAAGGTTTTATCTATTTCACTGATAGATTTGTAGTGGTGAAGTACAAGATTATTGTCATCGTAAATATTAATGTTGTGTATAGGTTGATTAAATTTGTGCTTCGGCTGCTTGATTTTGAATGCATCATATATCTGTTCCAAGTCAAAGTTTTCATCATGCAAGGCAAGTGGCAGATGGTGAGCCATAGCTTGCAACATATTTTCTATTTGTTCAAAAGTATGCAGACGGGTAATGGTAAACCTTACGCCTGTATTGCGCAAAGGCACAGCAGGAAACACGCCGAGGTTGGTATAATATCCTTCTTGCAACATTCTCTTAATGAGGTTGTAACCTACTTTTGGGAGCGATACACCCATGAAGAATACAGCTGCATTGGTGCTTTTGATAAGTGGCAAGTCAAGTTTGCGTGCTACAAGGTTGGCATACTTAATATTTTCTTGCAGTTCTTCTTGCAACTCATATATTTCATTGGTAAGATGTATATCAGCACAAGCATTGGCAGCGCCCAATATGGAAGGTTGTAGAGGTCCGGAGGTGATGAGTGGTCCTCCACAGGTACGTACTTTGCGTGCTGTATCTTTGTCCGGGAAAACCATGACGGCACCTCCTGTGGCAAAAGCTTTGGCAAGTGAAGTAGCCAATATCATGTGCGGATGTAGATTGATTTGGCTTAGCACATATCCAGCACCGTGCGTGCCAAATGTGCTCATGCCGTGTGCATCATCTATATACAGCCTAAACTCAGGATAGGTATTCAACAATTTTTCCAGCTCTTTTACGGGGGCAAAGTCGCCATACATGCTATATACTCCATCTGCCATATACCATACTCGGCTGTATTTTTGTCTGTAAGCTTTTATTTTTTCTTCCAGTTGGGTAAGTTCATTGTGGCGAGTGAGCTCTACCTTTATGCCTTTACTTTTGATAATATCGCATGCAGTGTGTATGCTGCTGTGTACCTGATGGTCGAGCAATACAATATCATCAGGTGCTACCACCACAGGTATGGTGGCAATATGCCCAAGGGTAGTAGTAGGAGTTACTACGCAGTGTGCTTGGAATATTTGGTCAAACTTATGCTCAAGTACTTTGTATTCATGTATAGATACATAAGCCCTTGATTCTGAAAACTGTGTGCCGTATTTTTCTATGGCATTTGAGGCACCTCTTTTTAGTCGTGTATCAAACTCTAATCCGAGATAGCTGCATGAGCCAAAGTTTATTACATCATTTCCTGAGAGGTCAAATACGTTGCCTGTGATACCGTTTTTACCGCCATAGAGGTGCAAAATATTTTTTTTCACACCATCTGTCACTATTTGGTCTATAGTTTCGATCAAGGAATTTATTTTTGCCATAACAGTCTCATTTACAAGATATGATAAAGCAAAATTCCTAAACTTATATGTAACAAAAATCAGACAAAAGTCGTATTTTTACATAAAAAATTGCATCTAAATGTGGGGGTTTTTGTCCCTTTATAAGTGGATTTATACTGATTATGAGTGAGTTACACAAAAAACTGAAAACATCTTATATTTCTATCACCTATGACGATGGCATGATGATAGGGCAGTATAATGAGGGAGTGCATATCACCCTTGAGGTAGCCAAACAAATAGTGGCAGACAGGTTGATATTTTTTGAAGGCAAAAATTATCCATTGCTCATATCAGACAAGGGAGTGGTAGGAATAGACAAAAATGCGCGCGACTTTTTATCATCAGCAGAAGGCATAGCTGGCATTAGTGCATCTGCTTTGGTACTCAGCTCCACATTTAGCATGCTTTTGGGCAATTTTATCATAAAAGTGACACGCCCCGAAATACCTGTAAAAATATTCAGAAACCATAATGATGCTCTTGCGTGGCTCAGGCAATACAGGAATGTATAAAGAGATGGGTGTATAATTACTAAAAATTCTTATCTTTGTATCAAAGTAATGTATACTTGTCTAAAGAAATGGTGTATCAGTCTATATTGAACCAGCTTAGTACTATTCCTGCTTCACACTTGAAATCGGTAAACAATTATTTAAGAAATATAAATAAAAATGTAGGTTCTAAAAATAATACATTGGCTTTAAAGGAACTAACGGGGGCATGGATGACATGGATAGCGATGATTTTAAGTACCTCTTAGCCGAAATTCATCAAAATAAAAACGAAAAATTTAAAAGAGAAATTGACTTGTGAGGCAAGCCATATTAGACTTCGATACTATATCTTACTTTTTTAGGAATAATATTTACGTTGTTAATAAACTTGATAAATATTTAGCCCAAATTTGGCTCCGTTAATATAAGTATAGTATCATATTATGAAATTTTGTACGGACTATATTATAAAGATGAAAAAAGCCAATTATTAATAAATTCTTAGAACTCAATCATGTGCTACCCATAAATAATGAAATAGCTAAAATATCAGCCGAAATATATGCTAAACTAAAATTATGGGTTAATAATTGGACATAATGATGTATTAATAGCAGGTACATGTTTATATTACGATATGTTATGAATAACAAATAATTCTGATCATTTTGCACGGATAGATAATTTAATCATTGACGATTGGGTAATGCAATATATTACATTGGTTAATAAAATATACCAACTAATGCATAAATTGTGCCACACTGGCAGCAAAAATTTGCATTAATAAGCTTTTAATATTTAGAATAACAGCCAATGGTAAACAATGACGAAGAGAGGTATAAACAAATAAATGAGCTAATCATAAGCTACTCGCTGGGAGATTTTTCACAAAAAATAAACCCCTCCTTACAGCGCGACCCTATTGACAGCATTATATCGGGTATCAATATGCTGGGCGAAGAGCTCAATGCAAGTACTATATCCAAGTTGTACTTCAATAATATATTCGACTCGGTATCAGACATGATCATGGTACTCAATCATCAAGGCACCATCACTAATATAAACCTGAAAGTAACCGAAATATTAGGATATGACGATACATTGATAGGCACACCATTGATAGATTTGCTGCAAGACCATACATTGATACAAGAGATAAAAAATGACGAGCGATATCTGCTCCAACGTATAGAAAGTGTAATCATAAGCAAAAATGGTGCAGAGATACCCATACTATCGCAGGGGAGTGTGTTGAAAAAAAATGATATAGGCGATACTGAATTTCTGCTATTGATAAATGACAACCGCAAAAACATAGAGATGCGCAATGCACTCATCAAAACCATTGTAGAAACACAAGAAAAAGAACGTGAGCGCTTTGCCCGAGACTTGCACGACAGTTTGGGTCAAAAGCTATCCGCAATCAAGTTTTACATAGCCACACTCGACGAAATAAATAAAAATACCAAAGTAACATCGCTCATAGTCAAATCAAACGATATGCTCATGGGAGCCATTCAAGAACTGCGCAACATAATATTCAACCTTATGCCACAAACACTTCAGGCTCACGGACTTGTAGCAGCGGTGGAGGAATATATATATCACAACCTTGCCTACCCACACCTAAAGTTTGAGCTTCATCATACCGAAAATTTGCCACGTTTTAAGGAGCCTTTTGAAATAGCCATATTCAGAGTGATACAAGAGCTCACCCACAATAGCATAAAGCACTCAGAGGGTGATATAATAAAGATAAATATTGAATTGCAGGCCGATACGCTGTTGCTTGACTACTCAGACAATGGCAAAGGCATGACGCAAAGCAATGAAAATGTAATAAAAAAAACAGGAATGGGTATAAAAAATATTAAATCAAGAATAAATTCGTATTTTGGCGAAGTAAAAATACAAAACATAAAGCCACAAGGCTTGCATTATCACATTACAATACCCAACATATGGACTCAGTTAAAAGAAAATTATTGATAGTAGATGACCACATCATGATACGCGACGGTATAACGGTGATGCTCGAGTCTAAATTTCAAAAAAGAAAACTCATTATACATGAAGCACAAAGTGGTGAGGAAGCCATAGAAAAAGTGAATAACAACCAGTACGATGCAGTATTGATGGATTTTCAGTTGCCAAAACTCAACGGAGCCGAGACTACCCAAATATTGACTCAAAAATACCCGGATATAAAAATACTGGCATTGTCAAATAATGACGAGTACTCCAACATCATGCTTATGCTCAAAAACGGTGCGGTAGGGTATGTGCTCAAAAATATTACCCCTGTGGAGCTACACAAAGCTATAGAAACAGTGATAGAAGGCAAGCTCTATTACTCATCAGATGTAGCAGTGAAGCTCATAGGAGATGTGAGAATGAGCCGAGTGCAAAAAGCTGTAGCCAGAGATGCCAATCACAAGCTGAGTGTGATGGAGATGAAAGTGATAAAACTTATGATATCTACCGACATGCCTATAGCTGAAATAGCCAATATGTTGCACATATCGCCCCGCACAGCATCGAGCCACCGTACCAGTATATTTACCAAACTCAAAATCACAAATCGAGCAGCCCTTATCAGATGGGCTCGGGACAATAAGTATGTGTAGTAAATTAACAGATTAAGGTATAAATATAATTCTATATATATTTTATCATATTATTTATATAAACATTTATAAAAATGCTAATTTGCACGCATTAATACACTTATGACTATGAAAAAAGGAAGACGTAATTTTATGAAAAACAGTGCTTTAGGTGCTGTAGCCGGTACATTTGGCTTTGGCAGCTTTACACATGCGAGCACACAAGAGCTGGTGCAATCCGGCAAATTAAGCATAGAAAGCTGGTCAAAATCTAAAACTTACAAACCGCTTGATACACTAAAGCTGAAAACATCAGAGCCGGGCACCATTAAAGTAGCTGATGGCAATTTTAATATATATTACACAACACCTATCACCAAAGACGCTACTTTTGACATAGGCGGAGCTGCAGGCAACCAAATCATAATATTGGAAAACAAAGACGGCAAAATCATAGATACCATAGTATTCAAAGTAGCCGTAAAAACCGAAATAAACGATAAAAAAGGCACCTACAATGAGCTCATGAGATTATTATTATGGTCTATGATAGGCGAGTGGGGCGAAACAAGCACCTATAAATACAATAAAAAACTCTACAGAGTATTTGTAGGATGGCTGCGCGACCATACCCATACCATGAAAGGCATGAAATATTTTTTTCCCTACCTCAAAGACGGTTTTGACCTCTACAAAGACTCGCAACGTGCCGATGGTCTTATTTGGGACAATATATATGCACGCACACCAGAAGCCAACTGGTGGGATAAAGTGCTGGAAGAAGGTAATTTTATGATGAAAATAGAAAATGACACCTACGAATTTAAACGACAACCTGTAGAAGCAGATATGGAGTATCTTTTTGTAGAATGCTTGTACTACACTTGGAAAGCCACCGGTGACAACGAGTGGATGCAATCCGGCCTTGATGCATGTATAAAAGCTATGAACTATGCCACTACTGATAAATATCGCTGGTCGCAAAAATATCAGTTGGTAAAAAGAGGCTTTACTATTGATACCTGGGATTTTGTGCATGACTATGACCGTGAGCAAACCGGCTTTGGAGGTGGCCAGTGTATTAGTATTGATAAAAATGAATTTGGCATCATGCACGGCGACAATACAGGTATGATAGCAGCCTTTAATTATTTAAGTGAAATGCTCCAAATAGCCGGCAGAGCCGATGAAAGCAAAAAATATGCCCAACTCGCTGCAGACTTCAAAACCAAACTCGACAAAGTAGCATGGAACGGCAAATACTACACCCACTATGTGCCCGAAAATGAAGATTTTTGGAAAAAAAGAAACATAGGTGCTACAGACCCACAATCACAAGTATCTCTCTCCAATGCCTATGCGCTAAATAGAGGAGTGACACATGAGCAAGCAGTAAAGATTATTAACACCTATTTAAAAATTAAATCAGAAATGCCCAAAACCTCTGCCGGAGAGTGGTATGCCATATACCCACCCTTTGGCAACGGATTTGGCAATGACAACGGCATGTGGGAATATATGAACGCTGGAGTACTCACCATAGTGGCCGGAGAGTTGGCACACGGAGCATATGAAAATGGATATGAAAAATATGCTACAGATATACTCAAGCGCATATTAGAAATAGGCAGAAAACATGGTAACTATCTATACTGTACCTATAAAGGCTCACTGCCTACTGTGCCTGATGCCAAATATACTACTGTAACCCTCAAATCTGTAGCCAATGCAGATTTTTATGGCAAAGGAGCACCCGGAGTGCCGGGCTGGAGCAACGAAGGTGAGATAAACGACCTCAGTGAATTTCCTGTAGGCAAGCAAACATTTAAAAACATTCCTTTTGATATTGTAGATCCTGCCACCAATGGGCGCAAAGCTGCACTCATCATTTCCAAAGCAGCTGGATATACCATGAAGGCGGTATTACCCATTGGCAAAAATGCTAAATCTATATATATACTTCAAGCAAGATCTAAATCAGACCTCATATCTACCCTCAAAATAAAATATACTGATGGCACCGAATACATAGAGTATATGGTAGGTCATAAAATAGAAAATTGGTGGTTTATGAGCGATACTCGCGGCAACGACAGCTATGTGCCCCGTAGCGACAACTATAAAGTGGCTTGGAGAGGGAAAAATAAAAAATCGCTCAACGTTGCCATAGGCATATACGGGCTGAACAACCCAAATCCCGACAAGACCATAGCCCAACTTGAGTTCGAAGGCATGAATAATAGCGATGCAAAATGGTTTATCAACGGTATTACCCTTAGCGACCAACCTGTATATTTTGATCAAGGCGACGTATCATTTGGCATACCCGACCGCTGGGGAGCAGCCGCATGTATGTATGCTTTGGTAGAAGGGCTTGCAGGCGTCAAAGATACAGGCGTGGCTTTTGACAAAGTGAAGCTCAGCCCAAAATGGAATATTGCCGATGAAAATGAAGTAGAAGCTACCATTGCCTATGAAGCATCAGGCGGGTATGTGACATATAAATACAAAAACTCAGATACATCGCTCGAATTATTATACACAGGCAGTGGCAGCAGTGCAGCAGTAGAAATACTTGTGCCTGAGAGCAAAAACGTATCAAAAATTGTTGTAAACGGTGCCACGGCAACTTTCCAAACCAAAATGGTAGAACAGACCAAATATGCAGTGTTTAATATAAATAAAATAGGAGTAAATCGTATATCTGTGAATTGGTAAATCTTCAATAATTAAAGAATAACATTGATAAATATTGACAGTTTAGTAAACTACATAGGGCATTTTCATCCTCTTATTGTTCACCTGCCCATAGGTTTCATAGTGTTTTTGATATTTTTAGAAATATATGGGTTAATATTTAAGCACGATTTCAGAAAAGTAACCTTACTGCTTTTAGTATTGTCCGCATCTTCTGCTGCATTATCATGCATTGTAGGATATATGCTCTCGCTCAGTGGCGGATATGACTCAGAGTTGCTGGAGGAGCATCAGTGGGAAGCCATCGGGCTCACTGTCATTATTTGTGTGAGTTTGCTACTTTATTATTATTCTGCTTATCATATAATTATACAATATGCATACAAAGGTTCAATATTACTCATGTTAATATTATTGATGGAGACCGGCCACCACGGAGGCTCACTCACACATGGCACAGACTACCTCTCTATCAGCAACATATCAGGCTCAGCGGAATACCAAGCACCTGAAATAAAAGACATAAACACAGCCAAAGTATATGACCAAATAGTGCAACCTATATTTTACCAAAAATGCACCTCTTGCCACAACGCACAAAAACAAAAAGGCGAACTTCGCTTAGACACATATGAAATGTGCATGAAAGGTGGTGAAAGTGGCAAAGTAGTACAAGCCGGCAAGCCCGATGAAAGTGAACTCATAAAACTCATAAATCTTGAGCCGTCAGCCGAGCGTGCTATGCCTCCCAAAGGCAAAACACCGCTCACCTACAATGAAATAGAAATCATAAAGTGGTGGATAGAGTCAGGTGCAGACACCGCCAATACCGTGGCAAATCTGAAGCCCTCAGACAAAATGCTCAAAATACTAAAAGCCTATGCACAAGGCAGCGAGTCTGTAGCTGACGAGATAAAACTGCCGGAGGCAGCACCCGCTGATGAAAATGCCATAGCAGAACTGAAAAAAATGGGATTAAATGTATATAAAGTAGCCCAACACACGCACCTTTATGATGTGAGATGTGCTATAAATACAACCGAATGGGACGATGTCAAAACTCAAAAACTATTAAAAATAAAAGATAACATATTCATACTCAACTTATCAACTACCACCATCACCTCAGCATCACTGGAAGTCATAGGCAAAATGCCCAACCTATACAAATTATATTTGCAAAATACAGGCATATCTGACCAAAACATGGATAAAATAACCAACTTGCAAAACCTGCAATCCCTTAATTTATACAACACCAAAGTCTCTGATGCCTCTGCCGTACATTGGGCAAAACTAAAAAATCTTAAAAAACTATACCTGTGGAATACTTCCACATCACCCCAAGTCTTACAAAAAATAGCCACATCACTACCGGATATTATGATTATTATAGGCAAAGATAGTGTGCAGCAGGTTTTGTAAATTTATTTTGAAAATATTAACATTGCCTTTTTATTATAAAACGGATAATTAACCTATTGAATATTAGTTTAAATACTCCAAAATATTAAAAAATACCCATGCAAGATAAAGTTATAAAAAAAGTAGTATCTACCGCAGTACCTCTCCACATAGAAAATGTAGACACAGACCAAATCATACCTGCTCGCTTTCTAAAAGCTACTACCAGAGAGGGCTTTGGCGACAACCTGTTTGCAGACTGGCGCACCGACCCTGATTTTGTGCTCAACAACCCTACATTTACAGGCAAAATATTAGTGGCCGGCAAAAATTTCGGCTGTGGCAGCAGCCGCGAGCATGCAGCTTGGGCACTGGCAGGATACGGATTTAAAGTAGTGGTTTCCAGCTTCTTTGCAGATATTTTTAAAAACAATGCACTTAACAATTTTATACTCCCAGTGCAGGTAAATGATGAAGTGTTGAAAAATATTTTTGAAAAAATATATGCCCACCCTGTACAGGAAATAGAGGTAGATTTAGAAAAACAAACCATTTGCGTAAGAAATACAGACATAAAAGCTATTTTTGACATTAATCCATATAAGAAAAATTGTCTTATAAATGGCTATGATGATATAGATTATCTGCTCAACATTAAACAAAAGGTTGAAGAGTACGAAATACTAAGAAAATAATGTAATATTTTTATCAGATATGCAGTTACATTAGGGGGGGGCTCACGTATAAATGCTAAATTATAACAATAATTATTACACGACAAAATTTTCTATGTAAAATTATTATTAACAAATTGTTAATAACTTTTGAAAATAGAGAACTAAGTTTGAAAAATTATTGTATATATTAAATAAATAATTGTATTATTCAAATTAAATAAATATCTTTGTAAAGAAAATGAAAACAGGAGTAGAAAGAGTAATAAGAGTAGGGGTTTTTGTAGCATTATTTAGTTCCTTGATATTAAACAGTCATGATATAAATGCCCAAAACGGTAGTGCAGATCAGCCCTACATATATGTGCGTCCAAGCCACTTTTTGTCGATAGACGATGAGGGTTTGGTAGAAGTTTCATACGTAAAAGTGTATGTAAACGATGAATTGGTACTTGCCACATCAGAAAAACAAATATATCGTAACTATATAGCATTAGATACGTATAATCACTGGAAAGAGGCTAAAGAAAAAGAAGTGAAAGTAGTTTTCACGCTTTTCAGCGGGATAGAGATGAGTTATAAAATAGTAAAAGATAATGAGGAATTAATTTCTCAAAGTTCATATTTCATAAATTAGGTTTAGGTTTGGTTAATTTGTTTGAAAGCCTTGGTTGTTTCAACCAAGGTTTTTGCTTTTTAAGGGGTAGCTTAAATTAGTTATGAAAATACATTATCTTTGATAATAAAGATAAAGAACATGAAAATAAGGAAAAAATAATAGAAGAATTAAAGAGACAATTAAACCAAAAATGAAAACAAAATATCTTTTTACATTACTAATAATGAGTATATATATATGTACTTGTAATACTAAAACCCAAACTAATGCTACTACAGACAATACCTGCTTATCATCATTAAAAGTATCGCCCAATGGGCGATACATACAAACCCGAGATGGGAAACCATTTTTCTACATGGGCGATACTTCTTGGGAACTATTTCACAGGCTGAGTCGTGAAGAAATAAAACAATATTTAGAAAGTCGTAAGCAACTCATGTTTAATGTAGTACAAGCAGTAGCAATAGGAGAATTAGATGGTCTGAGAGCAAAAAACGCTTATGGAGACTTACCTATGAGGTTGGATAATATAGCCATACCTGATACTACCTCAGGCAATGATGTGAACGACACCCTGAGCTACGACTATTGGGACCACATAGAATACGGTATAAAATTGGCTGCTAAAAATGATATGTACATAGCCCTGCTGCCCTGTTGGGGAGAGTATGTGACTCCCAGATTCACAGACACTATTGTGTTTTCAGACAGTATCAAAGGCTATAACTATGGATGGTTCATAGGAAACAGATTTAAAAAATACAACAATATCATTTGGATACTCGGAGGCGATAGATTTCCTAATGAAATTGCCCATGGCATATCTACCTGGAACGCCATGGCCGAAGGCATCAATGATGGCGTATGCAATATATATGAACCAAACGGAAAGGCAAATTATGAATCTACATTTATGAGTTACCATTGCATGTATCCTGCTTCTGTATGGTTTGCATCTGCACCTTGGCTCGATGTGGATATGTGGGGCACCTATCACGAAAAACGCGACAACGACCGCTCCTTTGAAGTGCCTTATATATTAGCCAACAGCAAAAATATAAGACCTACTATCAATGCAGAACCTCCCTACGAGGATGCAGGTATAAATTATGATTTTAATAATGGATATTTTGATGACTTTGATGTGCGCCAACATGCCTATTGGTCTGTATTGGCCGGCTGCGTCGGGCATACCTATGGTAACAATGCCTTATGGCAATGCATTAATAAAAACACATACCATAAAAATCGTGACCCAAGGCACAAGCAGTGGTATGATGCACTATACGCACAAGGAGCACAACAAATGAAATATTTGCGATTGCTTATAGAAGAAATAAATATATTAGAAATGGTACCCAACCAAAAACTCATAGCCTACAACATCCACGACCCTACCGGGCACATACAAGCTGCCTCAGGCACAGACTTTGCACTGTACTATATACCCACAGGCAAAGAACTCAATGCACAAATGGGTATTATAAAAGGTGAGAAAATATTTGCTACATGGTATGACCCTAAAACAGGACAAAAAACTCAAATAGGAGAGTATGTTAATAAAGGAATTGTAAAATTTACTCCTCCGGGCAAGCCTCAAAGAGGCAATGATTGGGTACTGATATTGAAGTCTTTATAATGTAAAAAAGGGTGATCCCGACTGGATTCGAACCAGTGACCTACTGCTTAGAAGGCAGTTGCTCTATCCAGCTGAGCTACGGGATCTTAAATGGGCTGCAAATATCTTAATTTTTATCATATTGTGCAAATATTAACACATATCATTTATTATACCCCCCCCAAAAAAATCCATAGAATTTTATCATTAGCATATATTTAGCATATTGGGCATACAAATTCTCAGAAACTGCCATTATCCAAAAATACGCAATAGAGATTGTAATGAAAGCTATAAGTACAATGAAATGAGTATGTTGGAGTAAAAATTTGGGGGAGATAATAGTGAACTATTTTGAAGTCAAATTTTGACAAAACTTGTTCATTTTTAAGTAATTATGGTATGTAATAAATTTCTAATGCGTATTTTGGCATTATTTTAGTCTTTCATCTATACTCCTGCACATACTGCATATGCATCAAATGTACTGATACTACAAAGTAGTATTATTTTATTGCACCCAATACTATTATTTGCCTCATCGGGAATTATTGCAAATTATTAGTCAATGGTTGATAAATGTAATAGCAAAATTTATCCTAATTTTGTAGTAGATATGGTCTGTCACATATCATTATCATCATATATGGATAACCTCTATTGTACCAGCCTCACCCAATACATACGCCGCAAAACTGTAAATGTACAAATAGGCAACTTATATATTGGCTCCGACTACCCCATACGTGTACAATCTATGACCACCATAGACACTATGGATACCCAAGGCTCTGTGCAGCAAGCTATACGGATGATAGAAGCAGGGTGTGAGCTGGTACGTATCACAGCACCAAGCATAAAAGAAGCACAAAATCTTGAAAACATAAAAAATGAACTGCGCAAACTCGGATACCATACCCCCTTGGTGGCCGATATACATTTTACCCCCAATGCTGCAGAGCTTGCAGCACGTATTGTAGAAAAAGTACGTATAAACCCCGGCAACTATGCAGACCGCAAACGGTTTGAATCTATACAATACACCGAAAAATCCTACATGGCTGAACTTGAACGCATTAGAGAAAAATTTTTGCCACTTGTAAAAATATGCAAAGAATATGGTACTGCCATGCGTATAGGCACCAACCATGGCTCGCTGAGCGACCGTATCATGAGCCGCTACGGCGATAACCCTCTAGGCATGGTAGAGTCTGCTTTGGAGTTTGTAAAAATATGTGAAGATGCACAATTTTACAATATCATCATTTCTATGAAGTCCAGCAACCCACAGGTGATGGTACAAGCCTATCGCATGCTGGTACACAGGCTTCATACGGATGGGCATAAGCCATATCCGCTGCATCTTGGTGTCACTGAGGCAGGTGAGGCAGAAGACGGTCGCATAAAGTCAGCCGTAGGCATAGGTACACTACTCGAAGACGGACTTGGCGATACTGTACGAGTATCGCTCACAGAAGCCCCTGAGTGTGAGATGCCTGTAGCCCAAAAGTTAATACACAGATACACCCATAGGGCAGAGCATAAACCTATCAAAGAGGTAGCTCATTACCCCATTCATCCATTCGAATATACAAGACGTAAGTCTGCAGAAGTAGCCAATATAGGGGCACACAATGTACCCAGAGTCATTGCAGACCTTAGTCATGTGGCTGATATACAATATCATACATTAAAATCTATAGGGCATCATTACTTTGCACTTACTGATAAATGGGTGATGACAGACCAAGGGGCAGACTATATTTACACAGGGTTGAATAATATTGACTTTATGCTGCCCAATGGCTTAAAGCAAATAGTAGATTATGAAAATTGGGTCAATACTAATAATACTACCCATATATTTCCCATGCTCACGTATGAACAATATATAAATAAGTATGACTTGGAAAAATACAAAAGTTTACATTTTATAAAAACCAACTACAAAGCACTTACACCTGATTTTTACAATAAATTAAAAAATGACCACAGCGCAGTATTAGTATTACACACTCACAATACACATGCTATGGCTGCAATTCGTAGGATTTGCTTTTATTTGTATGAAAATGAGATATATAGCCCTATAATAATACAAAGGCAATATGATGATATACTTGACGATGAATTGCTGCTACATGCCTCCACAGATATAGGAGGCTTGCTCATAGATGGCTTTGGCGATGGTATATTGCTTTCTACAGAGCTTTTGCAACCACAAAATATTACCCCTGACAAATTAAAATTGTACAACCACACAGCCTTTGGCATATTGCAGGCTGCACGCACCCGCATGTCTAAAACGGAGTACATATCATGCCCCTCTTGCGGCCGCACACTCTTTGACCTGCAAGACACTACCGCCATGATACGAAAGCGCACAGACCACCTCAAAGGACTCAAAATAGGCATTATGGGTTGTATTGTAAACGGTCCGGGCGAGATGGCAGATGCAGACTTTGGGTATGTAGGTGTAGGCAAAGACAAAATAGCACTCTACAAAGGCAAAGAAGTGGTGAACAAATCAGTACCTGCCTCAGAAGCACTTGATGAACTCATAAACCTCATAAAGGCACACGGAATGTGGGTAGAGCCATAGTGAGTGGCTGAGTGAGCTTTTGTAATTTTGATGGTTCTTTGCAAAGTTTATCAATTCAAAAAAATGTCCAATTATTAGCATTTAAGACAATTCACAAAGTGCAACATTACAGACTTATTTTTGCATTGTGCAAAACTATGTAGAAGGCATAGTGTATTTTTGTGAAGTAATATTTAGTATTTATGTCATTAATAAAATCAGTATCAGGCATCAGAGGTACCATAGGAGGCACCGCAGGGCACAATCTCACCCCTCAAGATGCAGTGCTCTACACCGCAGCATTTGCTACTTGGCTCAAATATACCCACAATACCCCCACTGTGATAGTAGGAAGAGATGCCCGCACTACTGGGGAGCAACTCACAATGATAGTGTGCAATACACTGATAATGTGTGGAATAAATGTGATACAAGCAGGGCTCACTACTACTCCTACATTAGCATTGGGTGTAGAATGCAGCCATGCACAAGGAGGCATAATGCTCACCGCAAGCCATAACCCCGCACAGTGGAACGCTCTCAAACTATTTAACCAAAAAGGCGAATTTCTCACTGCTGAAGAAGGCAAAGTAGTACTAAACATTGCGCACAAAAATGACATCATATACGCTGAGTGGAACATGCAAGGGGTAAATAAACAGGGGATAGATTTCCTCCAATATCATATCAATCAAATATGTGCGCTGCCATTGGTAGATATTGAAGCCATAAAAAATGCCAACTTTAAAATAGTCGTAGACGGCATTAACTCATCAGGAGGTATAGCAGTACCTGCTATACTCAAGGCACTGGGTATAAGGCATATAAAAGAGATGAACTGTGAACCTACAGGTCACTTTGCACACAACCCTGAACCTCTGCCACAAAACCTCACAAGTGTATGCAATGAGGTGACCAGTGCAGAATACGACCTAGCCATAGTAGTAGACCCCGATGTAGACAGGCTATGCTTTATTTGTGAAGACGGTAGCATGTTTGGCGAAGAATATACCTTGGTGGCAGTGGCCAAATATGTATTGCAGCATACTTCCGGCAATACCGTATCAAACCTATCGTCGAGCAGAGCACTCAAAGATATTACTATCTCTGCCGGAGGGCAATATTATGCATCAGCAGTGGGCGAAGCACATGTAGTACAAAAAATGAAAGAAGTAAATGCAGTGATAGGAGGTGAGGGCAACGGAGGCGTAATATACCCACCACTGCACTACGGGCGCGATGCTTTAGTAGGCATTGCCTTGTTTTTGAGTGCGTTGGCCAAGTTTGGAAAGCCCGCATCTTTTTACAGAGCCACACTGCCACAGTATCACATATCCAAAAATAAAATAGAACTCACGCCCGATATAGATATAGATATAGTATTGGCAGGTATCAAATCACAATATGCCGGCCATGATACAGATATTACAGATGGTGTAAAGATAAACTTTGACGCTGAGTGGGTGCATTTGCGCCCATCCAATACAGAACCTATCATAAGAATATATGCAGAGTCTGCTACAAATGCCACCGCAGACTATCTTGCCGAAAAAATAATAAAAGATATAAAAGAGTTGATTAATTAATTATTATTGCCTCATAATTTAGCAGTTTTACAAAAAATTATTACTTTAATGCAAATAAATTAATCGCTTACGTATAATAATATATGATACAAATTTTGATATTTATCACTTTAGGATTTGTGGCATACTTCATGGGAGCCATTCCCACCGCTGTGTGGTATGGTAAGTGGTTTCACAATGTAGATGTGCGTGAGCATGGCAGCAAAAATGCAGGTGCTACCAATACCTTCAGAGTACTTGGTCAAAAAGCAGGAATAATAGTATTTATCATAGATGTTCTCAAAGGCTTTGCTGCCACCTCAATGGCTAATTTATTGTATTTTGACGACCGTATTTGGGACTATGAGGTAGCAGAGTTTAAAATATTATACGGTCTTTTGGCTGTATTCGGGCATATATATTCAGTATTTATTGGGTTCAAAGGGGGCAAAGGCGTAGCCACATCACTGGGGCTGGGCTTGTGTATGTTTCCGACGGTAGCATTGATATGTTTTGGTATATTTTTGATAATACTATATTTGTCTAAATATGTATCTGTAGGGTCTATGGCAGCTACCTTGGCATTTCCTTTGCTCATGCTCACTTCATGGTTTACCCCCGACGATTATTTGATTACCATATTTGGCTTCATGGCATTTTTATTGGTAGTATATACCCATCGCAAAAACATAGTGCGACTCATAAACGGTGAGGAAAACAAAGTATATTTAATCAAAAAAAGAGGATAGTTTTGCGCACATATATTATTCAAAATTTACCATGAAAGAAATTATTCAAACCGCTAAAGCACCGGCACCTATCGGTCCCTACAGTCAGGCAGTGAAGGTAGGCAATGTACTCTATATGTCCGGACAAATAGCACTGATACCCGGCACAGGAGACCTTAACAATACAGACATAAATGCAGAAGCTCACCAAGTGCTCAAAAATATAGGTGAAGTATTGCAAGCAGCAGGCATGAACTATGAAAATGTAGTGAAAACACAAATATTCCTAAAAAATTTAGACGATTTTGCTATTGTGAATGAAATATACGGTCAATATTTTGTGAGCCATCATCCGGCGCGTGATACAGTACAGGTAGCCAAGCTACCCAAAGACGTAAAGGTTGAAATATCGTGCATAGCTGTGAAGTAATTTATTCTCGATACAGTTATATGCACTTATAACATATATTTTCTATTGTGCACTTATGTATCTGAATGGTAAGAATTTGAATATTACTAAATCAACTATTTGGCACTTATAAGTTTTTTTGAGTCGAGCAACTTAGCACCCGCATATATGTTGCAAAAATATATACCTTGGGCAAGTTCTTTTATTTGCGCTTTGTACAAGTATCCGCTGCCTGAGTCAGTGAGCTCTATATCTAAGAGCTCTACTCCAATGATGTCATAAATTTTCACATGGGTAGGTCGCTCAAGGTGCGAAACTATCTCTATATTTACAATTTCTTTGAATGGATTGGGATATGCTTTAATTTCTATTTCACCACCACTTACAATAGTATAGTTAGAGTGTGTCAAAAGCTTTGATGCCTCCAATGATGTGCACATGCACATAAAAATAATACACAATAGAGTAATTAATAAATTCATATTTCGCAAATATACAAAAAAATTAGTTTTTTTTGCAACCCCAAGTAATTTTATATTTAATATTTACAAATAATGATAGCATTTATAGAAGGAATAATAGCTCACAGAGACCCTGCTACAGTAGTGCTCAATGTGCAAGGGGTAGGCTATGAAATGAGGATTTCGCTGCAAACCTATACAAAACTAAAAAACTTAGAAAAGTGCAAGTTATACACCATACTTTCTATCAGGGAAGATGCCCATACGCTCTATGGTTTTTTTGAATTATCCGAAAAAAAGCTATTCATTGAGCTCACAAGCATTTCGGGCATAGGACCCGCCACGGCGCTTACCATATTATCATCACTATCTTTTGCCGAACTGCACGAAGCCATAGCCCGCGAAGACCTGCGTACCATACAATCTATCAAAGGAATAGGGCAAAAAACAGCCCAAAGACTCATACTTGAGCTCAAAGACAAACTTAAAAAAGAACCAATTGTTTCAAATTCTCAAAATATTACTATATCTTCGCATTCGATAATAAAAAACGAAGCTTTGGATGCCCTTACAGTATTAGGAATACCCAGAGCTGCGGCAGATAAAGTATTAGACAATATACTCAAAACGAATGATTTAAATATTACCACAGAAGAACTTATTAAAATAGCGCTTAAATCGGCGTAATAAATTTTCGTTTTGAGTTTTTATCATAACAATACCACCAAATGGTCACTTTTGATATGCATGGCATGCATTTTGGGCATGGCTGCATCGTCGCGCCCTACAGGTATGCGCAATATGTTGATTAAGACCATATTGCATGCAGACTCTCTCACCAAAGACACCACAGACAAAACACGCTATAAACCCTCCAAAAAACCTACCTACAAAGCCAAAGACCGCTATGGTGATGAATACTCCAACGGCAAAAAGCGCTCAGGATTTGCCAATAAACCTCCCTCATCTGTAAAAACAGAGGTAGAAATAGACGAAAGTGGCAAGTTTTATAAAATAGATGAAAAAATAGGGCAAGACGATTACCGACCCGGCTCCACCATGACCTTTGAGCAATACAGAAAACACCAACAAAAAAACACAGCCAAAAACTTTTATAAACAAAAAGCCAAAGAAAAAGACGAAAAAAGCACCACTTCCAACCGCTCACTGGTGCCCCGTATATACATGAGCCCCACTATGGACAGGATATTTGGCGGTAATTATGTAGATGTGAAGCTCAACGGCTTTGTGCTCCTTGACTTTGGCTACAGAATACAAACAATAGAAAGCCCCTCTACTCCTGTGAACTTGCGCACGCAAGGAGGCTTCTACTTTGACCAGCAAATAAGCCTCAATGCACAAGCCAAAATAGGTGAAAGGCTCAAAATCACCATTAACCAAGATACAAAATCACAATTTGACTTTGACAACAATGTAAAAGTAGAATACTCATCACTTGAAACAGACATAATACAAAAAGTAGAGCTTGGCAATGTCAATATGCCGCTAAACAGCAGCCTGATACAAGGAGCAAATAACCTATTTGGCGTAAAAGCTCAGTTGCGATTTGGCAGGCTGTACCAAACATGGATTATTGCAAACCAGCGTGGTACCAACCAATCTACCAAAATACAGGGCGGTGCACAAGGGCGCAACTTTGAAATACGTGCAGACAACTATGAAGACAACAGGCACTATTTTTTAGGTCAATTTTTTAGAAATAATTATGAAAAATCATTGTCTACACTGCCAGTTATTTCTTCAGGGGTCATTGTTACCCGTGTAGAAGTATGGGTCACCAATCGCAACAATACTACCAATACCCTGCGAAATGTGGCAGCCTTTATGGATATGGGCGAACCTAATCCATACAATAACCAAAAAATATCACCTTATTTGGTGCCCAATGCCAATGACAATTATTCCAATACTTTATACCGTGACCTCAGAACGGCTATTTCTGGTCAAGACTCGCTTATAAGTATTGCAGACAACATGCCTACGCTTCTATCGCAACCCCCATTTAACCTTGAAAACGGAAACGACTATGAAATCATGCGCAGTTGCCGCAGACTCAATGAAAATGAATATAAATTTCATCCCCAATTAGGATATATAAGTCTTTTGCAACCTATAGGGCGCGATGATGTGTTGGGTGTAGCCTACGAATATTCTTACCTCGGACAAACCTACAAAGTAGGTGAATTGCAGGAAGACTACGGCTCTCGTAGCACCAGGCAAGTAGCTTTTGTAAAACTATTGCGCCCCTCCACCATACGCACCAACATACCCATGTGGGACCTGCAAATGAAAAACATATACTCACTCAACTCCACAGGAGTATCGCGCGAAAACTTTCAGTTGCGGGTAGTATACCGCGATGACTTTAAGCAGCTCAACATACCCTCCATCAGCGAAGGCAAGGTGTATAACGAAGATGCAATCACAGACAAAGGTATTAATGGCCGCCCTCTCATAGATGTAATGGGGCTCGACAAGCTCAATATGAGCAACGACCCCCAACCTGATGGCAACTTTGACTTTGTAGACAGCCCATCCAGCAGTGCCATATCCAATACCAATCCCGCATTTAACAATGTGGGTCAGAATAATAACCAAAACAATCCCAATAATCCTAATCAAAACAATAATATAAATCCAAACAACCCCAACGCAAATTTCAACAACAACATGCCCACCAATCAAAACAAAATAGTAGCCATTACCATAGACCCGCAAACGGGCAGAGTGATATTTCCGGTATTGGAGCCCTTCGGGCAAAACTTGAAATCTGCATTTGGCTCAGACACCGTGAACAGACCTGACCTTATCAATAAATATGTGTACAATGAGCTATATCGCCAAACCAAAGCAGACGCATTGCAACTATCAAACAAAAATAAATTTTTCATAGTAGGTCGCATGCAATCAAGCTCCAGCGATGAAATACAGCTGCAAGGCTTTAATATACAGCCCGGTACGGTAAAAGTATTTTCAGGCTCACAAAGATTGATAGAAGGTACTGACTACACTATTGACTATAGTTTGGGAAAGTTGAAAGTAATAAATCCTGCATATCTCATACCCGGGCAAGAAGTAAGAGTAGATTATGAAAAAAATGATGTATTTCAGGTCCGCCAGCGCAACTTTATGGGTACACGTTGGGATTATAAATTGAGCAAAGACATAGCCTTTGGAGGCACATTCCTCAGGCTGGCTGAGCGCCCCATGGTGTCGCGCGTGGCCATAGGCGATGAGCCTTTAGAAAATATGATATTTGGGGTAGATGCCACCTACAAATCTGATGTGCCCATAGTGACCAAAATCATAGACAAACTGCCTGTGATACAGACCAAAGAAACCTCCACCTTGCAGGTAAACGGTGAGTTTGCCAAACTCATCACGGGAGCACCCACACTCAACGACAAAGACAATGATGGAGGCACATTTTATATAGATGATTTTGAAAACACCAGCATACCTTTTCGTCTTGATAATACCCCGGCACTCAGTTGGAAACTAGCCGCTACACCCAGAGGGCTGGAGGGAATAGGGTATAGCAACAGCAACATACTGCCATCGGGCTATCGCCGTGCCAAAATGGCTTGGTATGTAGTAGATTTAAGTTTTTACAACTCAAGTCAAAATATACCTGGGGTGTCTGCCGAAGATAAGCAAAACTACTACGTGAAACCTGTATTTTCTAAAAGCCTGTTCCCCAACCGCGACTTGCAAAATAATATACAAACCAACGAACTCATATTTGATGTGGCATACTATCCTGAGGAACGCGGTCCATATAACTATAATACTGACCTGAATACTGACGGTACTCTCAAAAATCCGCAAAACAACTGGGGAGGTATCACACGTGCTGTAAACAACTATGACACAGACTTTGACAACCAAAACTATCAATACTTAGAGTTTTGGGTAATGGACCCTTTCATCAAAGGTGATAAAGGCAAAATAATAGATGGCCGCAAAAACAAAAATAATGAAACAGGGGGTAAACTAATTTTTAACCTTGGAAGTATATCAGAAGATGTGATGAAAGATGGCAGACATGCCTTTGAGCAAGGCTTGCCCAACAGTGCCCAACGCCCACACCCAAACACTGAGCCCACACCATGGGGCTATGTGACAAACCAGCAATACATTACCAACGCATTTGGTGCAGAACCCGGTGCCCGTGCCAACCAAGATGTAGGTCTTGATGGGCTCAATGATGACAACGAGAAGGCATTTCATGCCGATTATTTGCAAAATATTCGTGCCAAAGTAGCAGACCCTAAGGCACTGCAAGAAATAGAAAACGACCCCTCCGGCGATAATTTTGACTTTTATTTTAGTACCAAAAACAATGAAAAAAATGCCAAAATACTGGAGCGATACAAGTACTACAATAATGTACAAGGCAACTCTTCAGACAACAATGACCCCAATCTCAATACCACAAACTCTGCCACAAATGTGCCTGACAATGAAGATATTAACCAAAACAACACCCTCAACGATGTAGAGGCATACTTCAAATATGAGATAGACATGCGCCCCGGCAGGTTGCAAGCGGGCAGCGGATATGTCATCAACGAAACAGAAGAACAATTGGTGACCTCCGACGGTACACCTACAGGAGAAAAGGTGAAGTGGTACCTATTTCGTGTGCCGCTGCGTGAGGGGTATGAAAAAGTAGGAAATATTGAAAACTTCAAATCTATACGGTTTCTACGTATGTACATGACCGGATGGGCAGAGCCTGTGGTCATGCGGTTTGCACAGATGCAATTAGTATCCAGCCAGTGGCGACCCTACCAAGGCGACCTGAGCAGCAAAGGCCTCAAAGAAATCATAGAGCCTGATGATAAAGTATTCACAGTATCTACCATTAGCGTGGAAGAAAACCAAAATAGCTCGGCAACATACGGCAGCAAATATACATTTCCGCCCGGCTTTCAGCGCGACAGAGACCTTAACTCGCTCATTATAAGACGACAAAATGAATCTTCGCTCAGGCTTTGCGTGGACAATCTGCAAGATGACGACGGAAGAGCAGTATTCAAAAATGTGAACAACCTCAACCTTATCAACTACGAAACCCTACGCATGTTTGTACACGCCGAGGGCGACCCAACGCAGATAAAAGACAAAGACCTCACCGTATTCATACGCTTTGGCTCAGACTTCACAGACAATTACTATGAAATAGAGCGCCCGCTCATACTCTCACCCCCCGGAGCTACAGATGCCAATGAAGTATGGCTCAACTCCAACAGATTTGATATAAGTCTCGACAAGCTATGGTCGCTCAAGCTGGAGCGCGACCGTGCTGAGTATGACGGGCAAACCTCAAAATTCAGCGTGTTCCCTGCCTATCGCAAAACAGATATGCAAATGATATACATAAGAGGCAATCCTGTATATACCAATTTGCAAACCATCATGATAGGCATACGCAACCCACGCAATGATGGCAACACCAAAAGTATATGTATATGGGTAAATGAGCTACGTGTGAGCGGTATAAAAAGCGAAGACGGCTGGGCTGCATTGGCCAAAGCAAACCTCAAAATGGCAGACCTTGGCAACCTTACCGGCTCTATAAAATATACATCGTCCGGCTTTGGCGGGCTTGACCAAAAAATATCGCAAAGGCTGCTTGAAAACACTACTGAAATGGCAGCTAATACCAACTTGCAAATGGATAAATTTATTCCCAAAAATGATAAAATAGGCATAAGACTGCCTGTATATGCCAGTATTGAGAAAAAAAATATTACCCCAAAATATGACCCGCTCAATGCAGATGTGCCCATAGACTCCTCTATCAACAATAAGCCTGAGCGCATACGCAACAACTACCGCAATGTGGTGGAAGACAACACTACGCGGCGCAACATAAGTTTAACCAACATACAGAAAGTAAAGACTAAAAAAGGTGCCAAAAGCTATATATTTGACATAGAGAACTTTGCACTCACATTTTCATACAGCGATATTACACGCACCAATGTGTATCTGGCAGAATACTTGTCAAAAAACTACCGAGGAGCCTTAGGTTGGGCGTATGGTCCTAAGCCTCCTACCATAGAACCTTTTAAAAAAGCCAATTTTTTGAGCGGAGGCTACTTCAAACTTATCAAAGACGTGAACCTGATACCTTTTCCCAACAGCCTGAGTGCCAGAGGTGAGCTTGACCGCACCATTATCAAAACCCAATATGGAGCTGGTATAGAAGATGGCAGGCATATCATAGAAGGCATACGCCCCAACTACGAAAAACGCTTTCTTTTCAATAGAAACTTTGCCGTAGGCTGGGCACTTACCAAAAGTATATCTGTAAACTACACGGCATCCACACAAGCCATTGTTGATGAGCCGTTTAACGGTCCTATTACCGATGAAGTATATGTACGCGACCCGGCTGGGCGCACCAAAAAAGACATAGTGCTCGACAATATATTCAAAGGTGGGCGTATCAAGACATTTAACCAACAAGTAAATGTAACCTATAAAGTACCTCTTGATAAGATACCTCTCATAAACTGGACATCGGCCGATGCGCGCTACAGTGCCGGATACACCTGGAATGCAGGACCTGTAGGAGGCATATTCGATACCTTAAAATTTGGCAATACAGCCCAAAACACCCGCGACTTGACGTTGAATGCCAGAGCTGATTTTCAAAGATTGTATAACAAATGGAAACCATTGGGCGACTTTATAAGTACTGCACCTCGCAAGCCTCCGCCACCGCCAAACCCCAAAGACACCGCATTGCAAAAAAAACCTCGCGAATACAATGGATTTCGTGCACTGGCAAGACTGATATTTATGACCAAGTCTGTGAATGCTACCTACCAACGTACCGAAGGCACTGTGTTGCCGGGCTATTTGGGTTTTACACGCCATTTTGGGCTCGACAGCTATGAGGGCTCGCTCGATACCAGATTTTTACCATTTGTATTGGGAGACCAGCGACAAGATGTGTACAAACAGCAAGATTTTGCCAACCAATATTTGTCCAAAAACAGGTTGCAAAGCAACCCAATTCAGCAAAATTTCACTGAAAACATTACAGGCAGGGCAAATTTGGAGCCTTTCAGAGACTTTAGGGTGCAGCTTGATGCACGCATTACTAACACACTGTCATACAACGAGTTTTACAGGTACAATACCACTGTGAGCGCATTTGAAGTACAAAATCCATACCATGCAGGTACATACAGTATTTCATTTTTGGCCATAGAAACCTTCTTCACTCCCGACAGGGCAGACAATTCCAACCCTACATTTGACCGCATGGAAGACTACCGCACACCTATCATTAAGCGGTTCACGGCTGATAACCCTAATATTACTGAGCAAAATAAATATGTGTATGACACCAGTTCACAAGATGTGATCATCAATGCCTTCATAGCTGCCTATGCCAACCGCGACCCAAACAAAATGGAGCTGCGCAACTTTCCACGCATACCCATGCCCAACTGGAGGGTGGACTATGCAGGGCTGCCCAATGTATTTCCAGCCATCAAAAAATTATTTCCTTCTATAAGCATAACACATAGTTATTCAGCTACTTACAATACATTAAGCTACACCAGCAAAGGAGGCTATAAATATGATGAGTTGCATATATCAAAATTTCAAAACAACAATTACCCTTACCTGCCACAAGACACATTGCTCAACGGCAATGTGAGATTAAATCCAATAGACATCATAAATACAGTGTCAATTGTAGAAAAATTTGCACCTCTTATTGGGTTTAATTTCAAAACCAAAAACAATATGACTTTTCGTATAGAATACCGCATGGATAGAACACTTGACTTAGGGATACAAAACCGTACCTTAAGGGAGCTGCGCAACAACGACCTTACCGTAGGCTATGGATATACCAAAGCAGGTATGGTACTGCCCTTCAAATATCAAGGCAGAGAAATAATACTCAAAAACGATGTAACTATGCGTATAGACCTCACCCGTAGGGAAACAATCACCATACAAAGACTACTCGATGGCAATAGCACAGTAGTGGCAGGTCAAGAAGTATTTCAGATAAGACCTTCGGTAGGATATCAGGTAAATACACGGCTGAGTATCACCTCATATTTTGAATACAACCTTACAAGACCCAAGATTTCTACTGCTTTTCCTATTACCAGATTCTCATTTGGGGTGCAGATAAGGTACAGCTTGTCGTAGTAATATAATTATATATTACAATAACTATTCTGTTTCAGAAGCAGTCATAGATGTTATCTCTTACAATTTCAAGTCCAAAGACCTGAAAGTCAAAAAAGCACACTCTCAGCTCCTCCACTTTATGGTGCAGCCTACAGCTTTTACAGTTTTAGTAGTCACTGTTTTGCCGGCACTCAGTTCGTCTATGGCTTTTTCTACATATTTTTCTGCAGCTTTGCCGGCATCTTGTGCATTGTCATCTATGGCACCTATGAACTCTACAGTGAAAGCATTGTCTTTTTTGCTGAGTACATATACATGAGGTGTGCGCTGTGCTCCATAGGCTTTGGCAGTAGCCTGTGTATCATCGAGCAGGTACACAAAAGGATACTTCATTTGCGATGCTCTTTTTTGCATATTTTCGTAAGAGTCTTCGGGTTGTACTTTGGTATCGTTAGGGTTTATGGCCACCACAGGATAGCCTTTGGGTGCATACTTGTTGTGCAGTGCTATGATACGCTGCTCATACATTTGTGCAAATGGGCAATGGTTGCAAGTGAACACCACTATGGCACCTTTGATATCTTTCATGGCAGAAAGTGTGACCATGCTGCCATCTATATTTTTGAGGGTAAAGTCTGCTGCCTTGTCACCGGGGTTGTAGCCTGTGGAGGTTTGCATAGGAAAATTAAAGCTCATAAAAGCCATGATAATGGCAAAAACAGGTATTATTATGGTTTTTTTCATAGGAATATTTATTTAATATAGGGTTTAATTTGAGACTGAATTTCATCGAAAGTTATACTTTTTTCGTAAAATTTTCTAAAATTTTTATCATTTTTTATTAACAATGTGGCAGGTATGGCACCGCCCCAAGAGGGGTCTACTAAGTCTATCCATTGGTGGTATTTGGTCTCGTCGAGCAATGTCACATTTCTAAGACTGTTTTTAGTCACAAATGCAGATACTTTCTCTATATCTTTAGCAAAATCGAGGCTTATCAATATCACCTTACAATTTTTGTTTTCACAGTAAACATCAATTTTTTTTAATTCAGGCAGCTCCTTCACACATGGGGCACACCAAGTAGCCCAAAAGTTAATAATATAAGTAGTGTCAGAAGTATTGCTCATGAGCGCTTTGAGTACGGGCAGTTTCGCAATGGGTGTTTGCGATAGGCCATTGCTACACCATATACACACAAGTACAATCGTTATATATAATTTTTTCAAAATAGAGAGTTTGCAAAATAAATATTAAACCGAATATTAATAAATATGTGAATACACAGATATTTTTTAGCAACGTTTTTTATTATAAATCTCATACTATGCAGTATCTAGGTTATATTATTCCTTTATTTCTTGTCCATATCTCAATATCTCATTCACAAGCGGATTAGACATTTCAAAATCCCTTTCTCTATATGGATGTGGCTCTATACGGCTGTCAATTTTACGTCTTAGCCTCATTAATTCTAATTGAATATCCATAAGATTATTATAGTCATGCAATACTATTGCAATATCTATATCACTATCTTCTGTATAAGTTCCTTTGGTATATGAGCCAAACAAATATACTTTTACATTGCCATAATTTTCTTTGAGTGACAATAAATATAAACGGGCTATTCTTAAAGCATCTCCTTTATCTATATTCTTAATACTTTTATTTTATCTATCCATTCTTTGGTAAAATCTAAGTACATAATATATAAAACTCTCTTTTGTAATCATCGTATCTGGCATTTATATTAAATGATGTTATTTTATCAAGCCAATCAGACTTCTCTGCTGTGATATCCAAGTTATTCAATTCAGCCAATCTGTATAGGTTATGGAGCAATGGTGCATGATTTTTGTATTTCTTTACATACAGTGCTTTGAGTAATTTTTCTACCGATATATGTCCTAAAACAATGCCCAAGCGTATGATTTTGCATCAAATAAACTTTACATTGTAAAATAATCTTCTTCTGAAATATTCACCCAATGTGCAACAACCTTATCTACTTCTATAGTACTACCGCTCAATGTTAATATATTTATTAGCAAATATACAATATAGTGGCTTTACCCCCTAAATGTTAATTATTAATTATTATCTTACTTCTTAACATTAAGTTAACAATATCTGTTTTTATTAGAGCAATTGAAATTAACTGTCGTCCTTCTATTTACTTTTCACATAATATGGTCTCAATCTGTGCAAAAACAGTTGCATAAGGCACAAGCCGAACTGCAAGCTGTGAAGCACATTGAAGACTCTTTGCTCAAAAAAATTGAAACCTTGAAATACGGGGTTATCAAAGAGCAATTGTATGCACTTGGCATGCCATTGCTCAAGCAAGGCGATGAGGTAGTGTGCCACTCCGCCTACTGCTTGGTATATGAGGAGCAGCATGAGCAGGCACGTTGGGTAGCACATATCATATTGCCTGAGGTAGAGTTTGGCTCCGAAGGGCGTAGCAACGATTTCAGACCTGATAGTGCTGTCAAAACCGGCTCATCTATAGAGCAAGACTATTTTGTAGTGCAAACTATAGACGGTGTAAAAAAATACAAAGGATACGGCTACGACAGAGGTCACCTGGCTCCCAGTGCAGATTTCAGGTGGAGCAAAAAAGCACTTTCTGAGTCATATTATTACTCTAATATGTCGCCTCAAGTAGGCCCGCTCAATCGCGAGTCGTGGGCAAACTTGGAAGATGCCATGCGCTACTATGTAATAAAGCACAAAGTACCGCTCTATGTAGTGACAGGACCTGTGCTCCGCAATGACCTCAAAAAAATACCAGAAGCAGTAAACAAAGTGAGTGTGCCCGACATATATTATAAGGTAGTGCTGGACACGGTGAATAGGCGAGGCATAGCATTTATGATGGAAAACAAAAAAAACGAGTACCCGCTCATGTCCTATGCTGTGACCATAGACAGCGTAGAAAAATATACGGGCATAGATTTTTTTCCAAAACTTGTAGATACAGCAGAGGCAAGGATAGAAAAAAATATGGATATAAATAAGTGGGTAGGGGAGCGTGAGCAAGACGATGTGCTGCCTGTGCCTGTGGAAGAGTTGCCCAAATATACATTTAACACGGTGCAAGCTAAAATCTATATGGACAAAGGCGAAGATGTGAAAGTTTGCGGCACTGTAGTGAGCACCAAACTCTCAAGCAAAGGCAATATTTTTCTTAATTTAGACAAAAAATTTCCCAATCAAATATTCACCGTAACTATATTCAAAGACTACACCTCCAACTTTAGCTACCAACCCGACAAAGAGCTCTTCAAAAAAAAGGTGATAGTAAAAGGCAAGATATCCAACTTCAAAGGCACACCATCTATGAACATACAAAACGAAGATGACATAAAAATTTTGGAATAGGTACAGTATTTCATAAATTTGCCCCCTATAAATTTAGATAATATACTTAAATGGGATGTGGTACATGCAGTGCTGCCGGCAGTGCAGGAGCACCTTTAGGCTGCAAAAGCAATGGAAGTTGCAAATCAGGTGGGTGCAATAGGCTCAATACATATGACTGGCTCACAAGCATAAGCGGAGGTGCTCAGTCAAAGTTTCATATTTCTGAGGTGAGGTTCAAAGGTGGGCGCAAAGAGTTTGTGACCAATGCCAAGCCCATACAAGCGCACACCGGCGATGCTGTATTGATAGATACACCTACCGGTCAAGACATAGGCTTCATATCGCTGCAAGGTGAGCTGGTAAGATTGCAAATGAAGAAAAAAAATGTGTCTCCAAACGACGTATCTATGCAAATCTCTGATATAGCAGGTGAGCAAGAGCTCGCAAAATATACAGAAATAAAAGCTAGAGAGCTGCCCACCATGATTCGAACCCGCGAAATCATACAATCGCTCAAGCTCAATATGAAACTATCAGACGTAGAGTATCAATACGATGGCAAAAAAGCTGTGTTTTACTACTCAGCCGATGAGCGTATAGATTTCAGAGAACTCATAAAGCAGTTGGCAGCAGAGTTTAAAACTCGTGTGGAAATGAAGCAGATAAGCCTAAGGCAAGAAGCAGGGCGTATAGGAGGCATAGGTATATGTGGCAGAGAGCTATGCTGCAGCACATGGCTCACAGACTTCAAAAATGTGAATACCACTGCAGCACGCTATCAAAATCTATCCATAAACCCTCAAAAACTGGCAGGACAGTGCGGAAGGCTCAAGTGCTGCCTCAACTATGAGCTGGATACTTACATGGAAGCCCTCAATTACATTCCCAAAGTAGAAAAACCTATACTCACCACTCAGGGCGATGCACACCTGCAAAAAACTGATATTTTTAGAAAAATACTTTGGTTTGCAATAGGCAAAAATGATGCAGACTGGATAGCTGTTAGTGCCGAAAATGTAGAAAAGTTATTACAGTTGAACAAGAAAGGCATAAAGCCCAATTCTCTTGACCCCGATGATGTAGGGGAGCATATAGAAGTGCCCAAAACCCAACTTAACAAAGACCTCAAAAAACTTGATAATAAATTCAGATTTAAAAAAAGATAATTTATACACAAATATGAAGCTCCTAAAGCCATATGCTTTTTTGCTGCTATCCATTGCTGCTCTGCTATCGTGCAACAAATATAGAGTATATGATAAATATAATGACATACCGCAATCGCTGTGGTATGCAGACAGCACACTTACCTACACCTTTGAAATAGCCGACAGTATATATGCCTACCACATTTTGTACAATATAAGATATAGTATATCATATCCTTATCACAATATATATATAAAATACAAATTGTATGATACACAGAATAATGAACTTAAAAGCGATCTTCAATTTATGGATTTGCTGCATCCTACCACCGGCGAACCATTGGGTGCAGGCACCGGAGATATTTTCAATATCAATTATTATGCATTGAAAAATTACAAATTTGCTAAATCAGGCAAATATAAAATCACACTTACACAATACATGCGCCAAGACCCTCTGCCTGAGATACTTTCGGTAGGAATAAGGGTAGATAAGAGTACTGAAATGTTAAAGTAAAAAATTAGGTGAAGAAATAATTGTTATTATTTCTTCAAAAATTTCTCAGTTTTATTATCTACATTCAGATAATATATGCCTTCTTTGAGCGACTCGCATCCTATCTCTTTGCCTTTGCCTTTTTGTACAGGGTTGCCATAGCCATCTACTATTTCGTACTCAGTATCGCGTGAAAGGTATATTTTATTAGATACACGCTTAGGATAAAATGTGACCTCAGATTTTTTGGATTGATATTCTACTACTTTGGAATAAAATACATTGCCATCGCGCTCTACAAACTTGATACGATATTTATTGAGCCCGGCATGGTGGTGCTCATCAAAGTTGTAGTTATTGGAAGAGCTGGAGCCTTTGGCAGGTATTTCTTTGAGTATCACCCAGTTGTTGTACAAAAACTGCTCTACATAGCACTTGTCGCCTGATTTTTCTCCTTTCGTAGTCCAGTTTATTATTTTGTCATCTACTACTACGTTCGAAAACTGAAAGGTACTGTTGAGCCTAATCACCTGCGAGTTGAGCACCTTAGGCCTACAACCCTCTTTATAGGTGATTTTGATATTGAGCGGGTCGTTGAGCTTAAACGATGAAAGGTCTATTTCAAATGCGCTAGATTTTATATCTGACATTACCAATTGGTCGTTTACATACACCTCGTTGGTACAAAAATCTTTCATATCTGTGGTAAATGGATTTTGTACATACAAGTTTTTGCCTTGGTATGCGCCTCCGAGTTGCAACTGCTGCGACCTAGCATCAACTACTAAAAATGCTGCGATAAAAAATAACAAAAGCCTCTTAGGCACTATCCCCATGTATGAAATGAATACTTTTTTTTACAAAAATGTTTAATTATTGTTAAAAAAACAAATACCAATAAAATTTTACATAATACTTAACCCCTGAATGTGTATATGAGAGTATAAGACGAGCTGCAAGTATTGTTAAATGAGCACATTGGAGCTAATATGAGGTAATAATATAGAATAATATTCTAAAGCCAAATTTTGATGCTACTGAAAAGGTGAGCATAACACAAGGGTCATTTATGAAAAATATAATAATGATTTTTAAAGTATAATTTGGGCTAATACTTGAAAAGTGGCAAACGATGCCATATATGCCAATATAGTAAGATAAATAAATTGTATGGTGGCCACTTTCCATGAGCCTGTCTCGGTCTTTACCACGGCTATAGTGCTCATGCATTGCAAAGCAAATGCATAAAATATCAGTAATGACATGCCTCTGGCAAAGTTATAATAGGCTCTGCCTGTCTTTTTGTCAGTTTGTTCTGAAAGTTTTTGTTTTATGGTAGTCACATCCTCATCATTCCCTACACTATATATAGTAGCCATGGTGCCTACAAATACTTCGCGAGCAGCAATAGAGGTGAGCAGCGCAATTCCTATTTTCCAGTCAAATCCCAAAGGCGCTATTGCAGGCTCTATCCATTTGCCAAAAATGCCGGCATAGGAGGCTTCAAGATTAGTGGCATTTGCCAAATTTTGAACCTCATTTTCACGCAATGAAGTTTGTGATATATCTGATGATTTATTTTTCTTTGTCATAAAGTGGTCTGCCGGACCATAGGTTGATAAAAACCACAAAAACATAGATACTACTATGATTATTTTGCCGGCACCTGATATGAATTGATATGCTTTATGTCGGGCATTGATGAGTATATTGGTAAACCTTGGCATTTTATAATCAGGCAATTCGAGCATAAAGTAGCTCTGCTCATCGGGTTTCACAAGCACTTTGAGTGCCCACGAGGTAGCCAATGCTACCACAAATCCCAACAAATACATGCACATCATGGCTATACCTTGCATATTCACAAACCAAAATATAGGTATGGGAGGCACTATCAAGGCTATGATGATGGTGTATATGGGGATGCGTGCAGAGCAACTTATGAGCGGGATTATGAATATAGTGATCAACTTTTCTTTTCTATTGGCAATGGTGCGAGTACTCATGATGGCAGGTATGGCACAGGCTGCGCCTGAAAACAGAGGTACTATACTTTTGCCGTTCAGCCCAAATTTTTGCATAATTTCATCCATCAAGTACATGACCCTTGCCAAGTATCCTGAGTCTTCGAGCAAATATATGAACGTAAAAAGCAGCACTATTTGTGGTATGAATATGATAATGCCTCCCAAGCCTGATATTACTCCCTCAGTAATGAGCGACAAAAACCAGCCGTTGGGCAATGAATCATGCAAATATTTTTTGAAAACCAGCACACTATTGTCAATTATATCCATTGGCCATGTAGCCCACGAAAATATGGCTTGAAACACTACCAGCATGATGAGCAGCATACTCAGGTAGCCCAGTATGGGGTGCAAAAATATTTTATCCAGTTTTTTGGTAAGTTTGTGTTTCTCTATCTGCAAAGTAGTTTGCTCAGCTTTAGACACTATATCATTTATCTTTTGATACCTTGATATGGTTTCGTGAGATTTTATTTTCAATGAGTGAAAGCCGTATTGGGCTATCTCGTATTTTATCTTTTCTATGAGGTTACTTTCTATATACTTCATGTGCATATGCTCATGTGCTACCAGCAAGGCAGTGTAGTCATTGATTATGCCTGTATGTTTTTTTATTTGCGTAAGAAAGTCAAGTGTGGAGCGGTCATATGATACCAGCTGCTGAAAGTTGAACTTGTAATGCGAGGTATAGCAGTCGCTTATATGTTTTTTGAGCTCATCCACACCTGTGCCCAGCCTTGCATTGAGCTTCACTACCTTGATACCCGGAAAAGATTTGCGCAATACCTCACTATTTATTTCTACTCCTTGTTTTTGGGCTATATCTATCATATTCAGTGCCAGCACCACAGGTATTCCTATATCATATATTTGGGTGAATAGTAGTAAGTTGCGCCGCAAATTGGTAGCATCTACCACTATTATCACAAGGTTTATTTTTTCCTTACTGTCTGCATGCATAAGTACATCAAACACCACTTTTTCGTCGGCACTTTTAGGATATATGCTATAGGTGCCCGGCATGTCTATTATTTGTGCTTTCAGGTGCTCATTTATCATGCATATACCTGTTTTTTTTTCCACAGTTACTCCTGCAAAGTTCCCTGTTTTTTGGTTGAGCCCTGTGAGTTGGTTAAATAACGTAGACTTACCGCAATTAGGATTGCCTATCAGAGCTATTTTGTAAATATCCGTTTGGCTCATAGCATTTTCACTTTTATTTGCCCTGCCTCACTTTTGCGTAATCCTAAATAATAATCATGTATTTTTATGCAAATGGGCGACCCCATAGGTGCCACATTATACATTTCTATCTCAGTGCCGGGCAAACAGCCCATTTCTAAAAATTTGATGATGGCATCTTCCGACTCAAAGCCTGTGATTACTGACTTTTGTCCTACTTTCATATTTGCAACTGTACTCAATTTAGACTAATTCTAATAATTGCAAAATTATAAAAACATCATCATTAACCTAACAAAAAAAATAATAATAGCCGATAATAGCATCATCGGCTATGCTTGGGTATATATTAACTTTTTACCAATATCTCATCTATCAGTCCATACGCTTTTGCCTCCTCAGTACTCATCCAATTGTCTCTGTCACAGTCTTTTTTGAGGGTTTCAAACGATTGACCTGTATGGTGTGCCATGATATTGTACAGCTCATCGCGCACCCTTTGTGTCTCTCTCAAGGCTATTTCCATATCTGTGAGTTGCCCCTGTGTGCCACTCATAGGTTGATGTATCATGATACGAGCATGTTTTAGTGCCGACCTTTTGTTAGGAGCTCCAGTACATAGAAGCGCAGCTCCCATACTGGCAGCCAACCCTGTGCACACTGTAGATACTTCGGGGTTTATATACTGCATAGTATCATATATGCCAAGTCCGGCATATACTGAGCCACCAGGGCTATTGATATATATGGTGATATCTCGTTTGGAGTCAGCAGATTGTAGAAAAAGTAACTGTGCCTGTATCACATTGGCCACATAGTCGTCTATGGCAGTACCAAGGAATATGATACGGTCCATCATAAGACGTGAAAATACATCCATAGCCACTGCATTCATCTTGCGCTCTTCTATGATATTGGGGGTGAGGTTATAAATAGAATAATCAATAGTTTTATCCACGGTAGTGCCTGATATGCCTTGGTGGTGCACAGCGTATTTTCTGAATTCTTCTCCTATGTTCATGATTTTTTATGGGGATTAATGTAAATAATAACTGAAAGCAGTAAATATTATAATAAATATCTTGTACAACAATTTTGCCAAATAATAATTCAATGTCAATACGTCATCAAAAAAATATCAATTTCTAAATATTTATCATATGATTGAATAATATTTGGTATATTTTTGTTAACACAAACATAGAAAAAGTTATGGCAGATATGGATTTTGAAGAAATAAAAAAGCAAATATTGACCTATCAGTCGCAAGGTCTCAAACTGTTCACCACCAGCTCGTTTCAGACACATAGCATAGTATTGCTACATATCTTGAGCAAAATCGACAAAAATATACCTGTATACTTCATCAACACAGGATACCTGTTTCCGGAAACCATACTATACCGCAACCAGATAGTATCATTGCTTGGGCTAAACCTCAAATCTGTAAGTTCGCATATACCCAAATCCTTGCAAAAAGATGCGCAAGGCAGGCTGCTATATGTGTCAGATGCCGACTATTGCTGCCATATTAATAAGGTGGAGCCTTTAGAGCCTGTAATGCAACAGTATGACGTGTGGATAAACGGAGTGCGTGCAGACCAAAGTGCCACACGCAAAACATTTAAGACCGAAGAAAATGCACCTCATGGCGTAATACGCTTTCACCCCATGCTCGACTGGACCAATATGCAGATACAGCGCTACCTCACAGAGCACGGTATACCTCGCCACCCATTAGAAGAAAAAGGCTATTTCAGCATAGGTTGTGAGCCTTGCACACGCAAATTCAGCCTCGACCTATCAGAGCGTGAAGTACGCTGGTATGGCCTCAACAAAACAGAGTGCGGGCTAAATGTAGAACTGATAAGCAAGTAATAGTTAATATTAGTTCAAATAATTATTAATATGAAATAAATTAGTTACATTTACCCTTTAAAATGTATTCAGTATAGTTTTCTGTATCGGTATGGAATATATCCAAAAAATAGTTGACTTGTTGCTTTACATGATAAATGAGCAAAATGAGACCTATTAGAGGCTTGATGGTATGGACAAGCGGTTTGAAAGTATGGATAAGCGATTAGCCAATTTTGAAAACCAAATGATGAAAAACAATGCTGCCATAGGTGAGTTGATGATATCTGTAATAAGACTGGCCGATGAAAAATTAAAGATTAGATAATTTAGAAAGACGTTTGATAAAAGGTGAAAACAACTTACATTTGTAAAAAATATCCGAAATGAAACAAATAATAACATTAATATTATTATTTTTATTCAGTTTTATCATTGAAGCACAAACTATATACTATTCAGGTGTAAACGAAGGCTGGGGGGGCGATGATATGGCAGATGTTAACAACTGGAACGACCAACTTGACGGCACAGGTAGCCCACCCGCAGATTTTACTTCCAATGACCAAGAATTTCACGTTACAAATAACGATGCCATGAATTTGTATGGCGCATTCGTAATATCAGGTACAAATGCTAAATTAGTGGTAGAAAGCGGTGCCACAGCCAATGTAGGTGCCAACAATCCTAACATTCCCCTCGAACTACAATCCGGAGGCACCTATAGAACATCTGCAAGCTATACCAACCTAAGCATCATTTCTATAAGCAATACCAGCGATTTTATATTAGAAGGCTCTGCCGGAGTAGTGAGAAACAATATCACATACGGCAATTTTATATTGGATGGAACAGGCACTACTACCATATCTACCACTACCGGATTAACCCTTAATATCAATGGTAACTTAGAAATTAAAGGTTCAAGAATTTTTAATTGTGCAGGAAATATATTTACCCGTATATATGTTGGGGGCAATGCAATAGTAAGTGGAGGCACACTAAGAGTAGCCAATGGCAATGCAACACCGTTGCTGTCAATCACAGGTAATTTGAATATCAATAGCGGTACATTTGTAGCCAAAAATGCAAATGGCGGAGCTAATATACATGTAGGTCTTGATATTAATCAGTCTGGTGGCACTTGCAACCTCATAGCCGTTACCACTACTGTAGGACCTGTAAATATTAATGTCAATGGCAGTTTCATAAAAACAGCAGGCACCTATAATGCCAAGTCTGTGAGCAGCACGCTTTATCCAATAATAAATATGAGGGTATCCGGCAATTTAGAAACCAATGGCTTTACAAACTCAGACCATATTTTCAATATATCAGGCAGCTATACTATCAATACACCTACCTTTACCATAGGGCGTACACTCAGCATTACAGGAGGCTCTATTACTATAGGTGATAAAACCCTGATTTTGAATGAGAGTGTAGTCCTAAGCTCCGGCACCATCAATGGTGGCTCCAGTGCAAACATTACTTTTGGAAATGGTGTATCTACTACAATTGCCGGAGCACTGCCGGCTGTAAGTGGTGGCTTAGGTACACTTACTATCAATAGAAATGCTACTGTGACTATGATAGGTGACAACACAATAAATAATAATTTACAACTTACAAACGGTACCTTTGCCATAGGAAACTACACATTGACCTTACTGTTGGGTATCAGTGGCACCGGGTCTATAGTTGGGGGCAATTTATCCAACTTGGTGGTAAATGGTGGCTCCGGTCCAGCATCTGTTAATATACCATCATTAACACTTAATAACCTCACACTTAATCGTGAAAATGGTGCTACAGCGAGTGGCAATATTACAGTATTAGGTACTCTTTTGCTCAATAGGGGAATACTTTCAGGAGGTAGTAATATATATATAGGTAATAATAGTACCATTGCCAGAGTGTCATCCAGTGCAGGCGGATACTCAACAGGATCTATTGTAGATATACCCAATTTTTTGGGAAATGTGAACTTATTATACATGGGTAGTACAGGATACACCACAGGTGATGAAATACCTGCATCGCAGCCAAATACTATTATTAATACATTCACCATCAATCAATCAGGAGGCTCAGGCATTACACTCAACACCTCTAATATTCAAATTAACAGCACATTATCTCTTGCAGGTACCAACTCAGTGCTGAATGGCAGCACATTCAACATCAATGTATTAGGAAATATCGTAAACAATGGCACATTCAATGCCAACTCCGGCACTGTGTCATGCTTAGGCTCCACCACCCTTACCGGTACCAATGCCATTACTTTCAACAATTTACAAATAAACAGTGCGGGCACAGGTCTCACATTAGGTGCTTCCAATACCTCTGTTGCAGGTACACTTACTTTTAACACAGGCAATGTAACCACAGGTGCTCATACATTAGTGATAAGTAACGGAGGAGCAACCACAGGGGGCAGCAGCAGCAGCTATGTAATAGGCAACCTGCGCAAACGCATAAGTACAGGTGCTTCAACTACTGACTTTGAAATAGGTACAGCCTCGCAATATGCACCTGTCACAGTCACCTTTGCAGGAGTGAGCAGTGCAGGTTATCTTACAGTACGCAGCGACAATGGCGACAACCCTGATGTAGGCAGTTCCACATTCAGCACCGAGCGAGTAGCACGCTATTGGACATTTACCAATGCCGGTGTAAGCCCTACCAATTATGATGCACTCTTCAACTATGCATCCGGCGAAGCCACAGGCACCACATCTACATACAGGGTAGGGGTATTCAGCGGTGGCAGTTGGAGCTATGCCAATGCTGGTACACAAAATGCTACTCAAACATCAGGACTTGGCTTCACTGCCATAGGCACTTACCAAATTGGTAATATTTCTACTACTACCAACACTACTTGGACAGGTATTGTCAACACCGACTGGTATAATGCTTCCAACTGGTCTTCAGGGGTGCCTACCTTGGCTACAGACGTACTGATAACTACAGTATCGGGAGCTAACTATCCTACTATTACCACTACAGGTGCATTAGCCAATAACCTCACTATCAATGCCAATGCCTCACTAAGCTTTGTAGGCAGCCAAACACTCACCGTAGCAGGCAGCTTTAGTAATAATGGTACTTTCACACCATCATCAGGCACTGTAACATTTACCAATACCAATGCAGGCATTAATGGCAGTTCATCATCAGTATTTTACAACTTATCACTGTCAAATGCTGCAGCTTATGCAGTAAATCAAAATATATTTTTGCAAAATACTCTTACATTAGGCACCAATGCAGCGTTAAATATATCCATAGGTGGTATAACACTATTATCCAATTCACTCACAGGTACTGCCCGATTGGCAGCCATGCCTGCAGGTGCTACTATATCAGGCAATGTGACGGTACAAAGATACATACCACCAAGCGGACGCTGGCAATGGCAACTATGCTCACCTGTGAGCGGTGCTACTGTAGCTGATTGGCAAAATACATTTTACATCACCGGCAATTTTACGGGCAAAAGCATAAATACTACAGTAGGTATAAATTCTACGGCTGCAGCATCTATGTTTTACTACAACCCTATAGCCGGAATACTTGATTTTTACCCTACTTTTGGTGGAAGCAACTTGGCACCATTGGTGCCGGGGCAAGGGTATCGTCCTTTTATCAGAGATGGCGGCGTAGCATATACTGTTACCGGTGCTAAAACCATTACCTTGACAGGTACCTTAAATATTGGCACATTTAGCTTCAACAGTCTCATGGGATATAGTACCACAGGCGGCTGGAACTTTTTAGGAAACCCCTATGCTTGTGAAATATTAGGAGACCTTACCAATGCTACCATGTGGCCATCTCGCACCAATGTGGGCAACATTATATATTCATGGAACCCTGAAACCAAAACCTATAAAACATTTAACGGTGTCACAGGCAGCCCATCTACCTATACAGGTATCATAGCATCAGGGCAAGGATTTTGGGTACAAGCCACAGCAGCTTCTCCTACACTCTCTGTATCTGAAAGTGCCAAAACTATTGGAGGCTCCTCGCTCTACCGCACTACAAACTACCCTGACCATCTCGTAATCACGCTAAAAGCTGCAGCACTGACTAATGAAAGCAGTTTGATTTATTATGAAAATTCATTAAAAAATAAAGATAATTATGATGCCCTAAAATTGGAACTTGGCTCAGGGCAAACAGGTACAAGCTCATACCTGATAGCCACACTCATAGATAACAAAAATACATCGCTCGCCATTGACTCACGCCCTCACATACAGGCGGGTATGAAAGATACTGTAGATATTAACCTCATATCGCTTAATGGCAAAGATACACTACTCTTTGATGGCACTCAAAGTTTCAATACCAACACCTCGCTCACCCTTTGGGACAAATATTTGAACATAAAACAAAATATAAAAGACACTTCCATGTACATATTCACAGTGACCTCAGATGTGAACACCAAAGGCAAAAATAGATTTTCTATATTGGTAAATACTGCCTCAGATATACTGTCCACATCTGTAGATACCCTGTACATGACTTCACAATCAGGAGATTACAAGACTATTACACTTACCTCCAATATAAATGTTGGCATGTATATATCCTCTGATTGGTATAATGCATCTGCAAATATTATCAATGCAAATACTACTATATTGGGCATAACCACTTCACAATCCAATGAAAACACATACCCCAAATTCAATACCATTACCCTTGCAGGCAACGGCTTAGTAAAAACTATAGTAATAAAACAAGCAGGGGCTCAGCCTACTCTACAACTCAGCGACACTGCATTATACATAGGTGCCAAAGCCAATGAAAAAGTGCTAAACAGTGTGGTATCAAACACTAATTGGCAAATATCAAATATATCTTCTTGGATAGCAGTAAGTCCTACACAGGGGTATGGCAATGCTGTGCTCACTATCACTGCCATTACAGATAATCCTTCAAATTTCAACGATGTGCTCACATACAGAAGCGGAGGCTTTGCCATATCTGCTACGGGCATTAATAAGCATATGCAATTATTGCAAAACTATCTCTCTATCACCAGAGATACTGTGATAGTGGTAGTGACCACACCAGGCACGGTCACCACTGTGACATCATACATCACTACCACTACTACAAGCGAGGTGCTCACAGTGACTAACCTAAATGTGGTGACTATCACCACGCAAGAGGTAGTGTCCATCCCCGGAGCCACTATTACCTTATTGGGAATGAATGAGATGAATAGCAATGGTGTAATAATTAGTCCAAATCCTAATGATGGACGTGCCATAAATGTATCTGTACGCAAATCAGGCAATTATCAGATTATTTTATACAATGCAAGGGCAGAAAAAGTGAAACAACAATCTGCTTATATATTGGATAATAAACCAACAACACTTTATTTTGAACCCAATCTGGTCAAAGGCCTGTATATAATGCATATTACAGACGATGATAAGAATAAACAAACCGGTAAAATAATAGTAGAATAGTGAAAATAAAATACAAATATCTCATCACATATTCACTTATTTTTTATGTAAGTACAGCTCTTTTTGCCCAACCGGGTGGAGGTGGTGATGCTTGCCCCGACCCTTGCAATCCTTATTGCCCTGATTATGACCCCGATTTTTGCCAAATACCTGTAGCAAATGGCGCATGGTATCTTATACTGTCGGGATTGGCACTTGGAAGCACCTATTTTTATTATATAAGGAAAAAAATAACAGGTCACTAATTTTTTTTGGCAATACATTCATAAGTATTGAGTTATTTATTTTTATATTGTAAGAGTAGAAGGATATAAATTTTAGAAATGAAATCTGACCGCACGCCCAATAAACTGATAAATGCATCTTCGCCCTACCTATTACAACATGCCTACAACCCGGTGCAGTGGCAGGAGTGGAGTAATGCAGCCTTGCAGCAAGCATTTGCAGAAGACAAGCCCATGATAGTGAGCATAGGATATGCAGCATGCCACTGGTGCCACGTGATGGAGCGCGAATGTTTTGAAAATGATACTATTGCAGAAATCATGAATAAATATTTCGTTTGCATTAAAGTAGATAGAGAAGAGCGCCCCGATATAGACCAAATATACATGGATGCTGTACATGCCATGGGGCTTAGGGGTGGTTGGCCGCTCAATGTGATACTTACCCGTGAGGCAAAGCCATTTTACGGTGGCACCTATTTCCCGCCTGCAAAGTGGCAAAATATATTATTGCAAATAGCCCAAGCTTATATGCAACATAGAGATGAGATAGAAAAGTCCGGAGAGAGCTTCAGGCAATCTATAAGTAGAAGTGAGGTGCAAAAATACGGACTCACAGAATTACAAAACATAGATAATGAGATATTTAAACAAAGTATGGCTGCACTTGAGCCTACATTTGACACAGTGTATGGCGGCATAGGGCATGCACCCAAGTTTCCCATGCCAGCTGTGTATGAGTATTTGCTAAGTATATATATGCTTATTGGCAACAAAAACGCAATTACACAGGCGGAGCTCACACTTGACAAAATGGCACTGGGAGGCATATTTGACCCTGTGGAAGGTGCTTTTGCAAGATATAGTACAGATGAAAGGTGGTTTTTGCCACATTTTGAAAAAATGCTTTATGACAATGGTCAGTTGCTGAGCCTGTACACATTAGCTCAAAAAATTTATCCCAAAGAATTATACACAAAGATAATTTACAAAACCATAGCGTTTGTGCAGGAGCAAATGAGCTCGCCTGAAGGAGGCTTTTACTGTGCCTATGATGCTGATAGCGAGGGCGAAGAAGGTAAATATTATGTATGGAAAAAAAGCGAAACAGAAGCACTCTTAGGCGCAGATGCTGACATATTTAATTCCTATTACAACATAATAGAGGAGGGAAATTGGGAGCATGGTCACAATGTATTATACGCCCATAATGCCGTAGAAGGATATTGTGAATACCACCATTTGGATATAATACGCACCCATAATATTTTGGATAATTGCCTTAATATATTAAAAAGAAATAAAATAAACAGAATAAAACCTGCCCTTGATGATAAAATACTATGCTCTTGGAACGGCCTCATGCTCAATGGATTAGTAGATGCCTATAGATATTATGCAGATGATAAAATATTGCAAACAGCCCTCAAAAATGCATATTTTATAGCAACTTATTTTATACATGAGGCAGGATTGTGGCACAATTATAAAGACGGCAAAACCGGCATACAAGGCTTTTTGGAAGATTATGCCTTTGTGATACAGGCATTTATCAATCTTTATCAAGCTACTTTTGAAGAAGCATGGCTATGGCATGCAAAAAAGTTGACTGACATGGCATTGCACAAATTTCACGATGAAGAAGACCCATTTTTGTTTTTTACACCTACCGATGGAGACAGCCTGATAGCCCGCAAAAAAGAAATTTTTGACAATGTGATTCCGGCTTCCAACACAGCGATGGCACAAAATCTATACCTTTTAGGACATTTATTGGATGAAAAAATATATATAGACAAAGCCCAAAACATGGTGCATAGGGTGGCAAATATGGTAGCTAAAGAGCCTTATTATATGAGTAAATGGGGAGTGCTGCTGGTACAAATGGCTAAACCATTGTATGAAGTATGTATTATAGGAAATGATGCATCGCAGGTGGCAAGACACATAGATAAGTTGGCTCTGCCTAATATTATGATAATGGGTAGCAAGAGTACAGGCTCTACGTTGCCCCTGTTGCAAAGCAAAACTATGCTCAACGGTGCTACTACAATATATATATGTCAAAACAAAACGTGTGAGGCGCCACTTACATCCATAGATGAGGTTTTGAGACAACTATTAGTTTAGCTTTAATATCCCTTTGGCTACTTTCATTACCAGCACAGCTTTGTTGTGTTCAAAGATATTTTCTGTTTCTTGGGTAATAATGTCCATTACCTCTCTATAGTCTCCAAATACCTGTGTGCTAAGACCATTGGACACTAGTTCTATATTTTCATATTTTTTCAGATTATCTATAAACTGCCACACCACAGACACATAATCATTGGTGAGAGGATATATACTGAGCTCTACAGTAGCTTGCATGTAACTGATTTGTAGTATATTATCTTTTGCCAATTACTTTGTAGTCGCGGTTTTTGTGTCCTGTGTATATTTGGCGAGGTCTGCCTATGGGTTCTTTAGCCCCTCTGAGTTCTTTCCATTGGGCTATCCAGCCGGGCAGGCGACCGAGGGCAAACATCACTGTAAACATATTCACAGGTATGCCCAGTGCGCGGTATATTATGCCTGAGTAAAAATCTACATTAGGATAAAGTTTGCGGTCTATGAAATATTGGTCTTTGAGAGCCAGCTCTTCCAATCCTTTGGCTAAGTCAAGTACAGGGTCGTTGATGCCAAGCTTATTAAGTATTTGGTCGCAAGCTACTTTGATGATTTTGGCTCTAGGGTCAAAGTTTTTGTACACCCTATGCCCAAAGCCCATGAGGCGCACTGTTTTCTTTTTTACTTTTTCCAAATAGTCGGCAGGAGTGCTGCCTGATAGTCTTATTTCTTCCAACATTTCTATCACTTCTTGGTTGGCCCCTCCGTGTAGGGGTCCCCAAAGTGCATTGATACCTGCTGATATGCTGCCATATACACTGGCTTGCGATGAGCCTACTATGCGCACTGTACTGGTAGAGCAGTTTTGCTCATGGTCTGCATGGAGTATGAGTAGCTTATTGAGCGCATCGGATATGATAGGGTCTACATGATAAGGCTCGGAAGGTTGTGCAAACATCATGTATAGAAAATTGGAGCAATATTCGAGGCTGTTTTTAGGATAGTTGTAGGGTAACCCTTTGGAGCGGCGGTATGACCATGCCACCATGGTGGGCATTTTGGCAAGGAGCCTTACTATGTGCAGGTCTACTTCTTCATCGCTCATTTGTGGGTTGAGCGACTCAGGATAAAATGCTGTGAGCGAACATACTAATGAAGATAGAACACCCATGGGGTGCGCATAGGAAGGGAAGCCATCGAGTATCACTTTCATATCTTCATGCACCAGAGAGCGGCGATGTATGCGTGAGATAAAATCTTCCAACTCAGCCTTAGCAGGAAGCTCGCCATATATGAGCAGGTATGCTACTTCAAGGAATGATGAAGTTTCGGCAAGTTGCTCTATAGGGTAGCCACGGTAGCGGAGTATTCCGTTTTCGCCGTCGAGGAATGTGATTTGGCTTTTGGTGGCACCTGTATTTTTATAACCTATGTCCAGAGTGATGTAGCCTGTTTCATCACGCAGTTTGCTTATGTCTATGGCTTTTTCATTTTCTGTACCTTCCACCACGGGTAGTTTATAAGATTTGCCTTCTAAGATAATTTCGGCTTGTTTTTCTGACATAGATTTAAGATATTAACTGAGTTATTGATTGATTAAGTTATAATTGCGTTTGAAATATGGTAAATAAATCATTAACAAACAAAAATGTAATAAAAATATTGTTGGTTATGATATAGTCTCTATTAGTTGCCGGATTACAGGTATTATTTTTTTATAGTTTTCATAAATTTATTTTCACTCACTACATACTCACCTACGCCCTTCAATGATGCAATGATAATTTATATTAGTTGACTTTTTTTAGATAAATTTGTGTTATTTCAATATACATACCCATAATTCCAAATACTATGTAGTATATTTGCAGTGTGAGAATATATACTATAGGCTTTCTAATTATTTGTTTATCAGCAATTTGTTGCTATAGCCAAACGGTATCCATAGCAGGTATTGTGAATACCTATACCGCTGTACACGCACTCAATGAGCCCGACTGTATCAATGCAGGGGTGGCCACAGTGGCATCTGCCGTAGGATTTGCTGTAGGCGATACAGTGCTGCTCATACAAATGAAAGGTGTAGTGACAAATACAGACAACACCTCATCTTTCGGCACTCCGCTGTCAATAGACCAAGCCGGCAGGTATGAACTCAAAGCCATAGTAGCGGTGAGTGGCAATACCATCACATTCAGCAGAGGTCTGCTCTATCCTTACGACCTTAAGGCAAAGGTGCAGCTGGTGAGGGTACCTTCATACACGCATGTAATAGTGACTGACACAGTTAAAGCACTACCATGGGACTCAGCCTCCGGCACGGGTGGTATAGTAGCTTTATTTGCCTCTAAGCTCACTTTGCAAGCACCTATTAGTGCCAATGGTGCCGGATACAAAGGAGCAAAACAAGTATTGGGGCTTGCACCATGCAGCATTACACAAACAGGCAACTACTATGTAGCCAACTTGCCCGAGCAAAACTACACCGCATACAAAGGGGAAGGCTCTGCCTCATTCATACCTGATAAAAGCATGGGCAGGGCACCTTATGCACAAGGAGGCGGCGGCTCGCAGGCCAATGGCGGAGGCGGCGGAGGCGGTCATATGGGCAGAGGCGGAAATGGAGGCTTTACATTTTCGGCATGTACATTTTGTTGCGGTGTGTCGCAAGCCAATGGTCAGGGATTAGGTGGTTACACTGTACCCGGCACATATGATAGGATATTCATGGGAGGTGGTGCGGGTGCAGGTCATACAGACAATATACTTACCCGCGATGCCGGAAGTGGCGGTGGTATTATCATTATTAAGTCAAATGAAATAGAAGGCAATGGGTATGCCATATCTGCCAATGGTGCAAATGGCTACACCATTACTGGTGATGGCATAGGTGGTGGAGGTGCAGGAGGCACTATTTTGATAAAAAATAATCTATTTGGGGCTACCGCTCTCACACTATCTGCCAGAGGAGGAGATGGGGGCATGATATATGGAGGTGGATTGCAATATGGTCCGGGAGGTGGAGGTGGTGGTGGATATATTAATATAGAAACCAATACATTGACTTCTACTATCATTACACAGGTATATGGAGGCTGGCATGGGTACATGGGTGGTGTAAGTGCCTTTGGAGCACAGCCCGGCGCAGATGGTGTAGTAGAAAATAATCTGCAACTTGCCAATTTGATAGATGCTACATACAGTCCGCTCACGGCAGGTGTCATTTCCCAAAATCAAAATATATGTTACGGTAAAACTCCATTTATAATAACAGAGAGTACTACGGTCACAGGAGGGTCAGGACCTTACAGATACCAATGGTATAGGTCATGGGATAATATCAGCTACCTACCTATAAGCACTGCTACCTCTGTGAACTATGCCCCTGACACACTGCTGCAAAACAGATATTACAGACGCATGGTAGCCACCCCTGTATGCGACTCTGTGTACAGCAATACTGTGCTCATATCTGTAAGTGGTGTACATGAGGCAGGTATATTGAGTGCAAATAACACTCATATATGTGCAGGAAGCACAGTATCATTCACTATATCGGGTGCTCAAAATGCCACTTGGAGTTGGTATAAATATACTGACACTGTAAGCGGATGGACTGACATAAGCCATACATCAGGCAGCTACAATACTACGCTGAATAATCATGCAAACTTCAAAGTTGTATCACAACTACTTGATTGCAAAGACACTACCAATATTATCAATATCACCGTGAACTCACCTCCCAACATTATCGATATAAAATATCCTGCCCCAATGTGTGTTGATAATTCTACTTATATATATCCTACACTTACAGGTCTTGTATACAATACTATATTTGCAAGCCCTACTTTGCTTATGAACGCCACAACGGGAGGTATCATGCCATCAGCAAATGCAGCTGGAATTCATAATATTAATATCACAGTGTTGGGTATGGTATGCCCTGATTTATATACCTATGCTACACTGACACTCAACCCCAATCCGCAGAGTGCTTTTCCATCACGATTGTATGAGGCACCTTATAGCAATGGCTATTGTACCAATCACCCAACTTCAATTTTACCATACAGTTTTGCAGGCATAGGTGTCACCGGCAGCTTTGAGCCCCTTAGCACCAACTTAAACATAGATGCCAATACAGGTGAAATATACTTAAACGGTACTGAGCCATCTAAAAAACACACCATCATATACATTACTACTACCAACGCGGGGTGCAATATGTACACCTTGCAGCAAGATGTGCTTATATATATTCCTCAAAAAATAAATAGCATAGACTATGGCAACTACTGTGCAAATAGTACAGCGGTATCGCCCGTATTTTCAAATAACTTAGCCGGATATTTTTTGCCTATAGAAGGTCTAAGTATTGATAATAGCACAGGCAATGTAGATATTAGCAAATCTAAACCCGGCACATATTATCCCACCTATATGAGTAGCGACGGACTGTGCCCGGAAGTAGCCAATACAGTGACCTCTCCTCTGATAATCACTCCTTTAAATAGTATATCAGGTTTTTTTTATTCTGACGATAATATATTTTGCTCGAACCTTGGCACACCCATAGGTCCTGTGATAATTCCGCAAGGAGGTTATTACTCCTCTGTACTAGCTCCCAAATATATGTCCACACTCACAGGCGTGCTCGATTTTCCAAACATTGCCGCAGGTAAATATAAAATAAATTATATATTGCCCAGTACCAATGTGTGCCCCGATGCTGCTAAAGAAATAGAAATATCTGTAAGCAAATATATAGAAGTACCCACACTCAACTATGTGCAAGACAGCTTGCAAGCATTGGGCAGCTTTTGTAACCAAAGTATTATGTACCCACACACCATAGCAGGTACCTCTTTTGAGGGCGGGTATTTTTATTCACCTAATTTACTTACTTATGACACCATTACAGGGATAGTATCATTAAGCAGTACAGATAGAGGTCAATACAGCATATACTATGAAGTGCCATCTGTGGTAGGGTGTGCGGCACACAGTAGCAATATATTCACATTCAATGTATTATATTCTGATATTGGCAAAATAGCTATGAGCAAAGGCAGTGACAATATATGTAGCGGTGATAGTGTGAGCCTGTATATTGATTACAGCAACAGTGCGACAGGCTGGCAAATATTTCAAAGCAATGAATGGATTATATTAGACGATAATACTGGTATGACACTCAAAAATTACCCTATTATGCAAAATACAAAGATACGTGCCTATGCCATTTTTCAATCTTGTAAGCCAGTATTTTCTAATATTTTAGAAATAAATACAGACCCCAAAAGCTATGCAGGTGTGCCTGTGGCTACAGATAGTATAGTCTGCAATACCCAACCATATACCACCCTCACACTCGATAAGAATATTGGAAATGTACAATATTGGCAACGATATGATGATGTGAGCAATGACTGGATTACATATACCAATACTTCTACTGCCTTGCAGACAATACCCATAGATAATAGTATGTATGGCAAATCATATAAATATAGGGTAAATGTAAAAAGTGGAGTATGTCCGGCTGTGCTTAGCGACATAGCGGTGATAAAAATCTGTGATAAAATTGATAAAATACCTAATGTGATAGCACCATACAGTGTGAGCCAAAATGCAACATGGCATATAGAAATGCTGAGGCTCTCAAACAATGCAGAGGTGAAAATATTTAATCGTTATGGAGATATGGTGTATGAATTATCAAAATATGAATACCAATATGGCACTTGGAACGGAGGAGGCTTACCGGCATCTGTGTATTATTATTACATATATGATGCTGTCACTTCATCACAACCGCTCACCGGCTATGTGACAGTGATAAAATGAAGATATAAAATAGGGTTAAGAATTGGCTGTTATTTGGTGTGAATAATATGTTCGAATTAAAAAGTGCTTAATATCCATGAAAAATGACAATGAGCTATTATCTTTTCTTAAAAAACTTCTTTTTGGGTTTGGCATCACTTTCGGGCTGTGCCTCTGCAAGTGCGGTACAGTCTTGTAGGGTGAGCTCTGCTGGCTTGCGGTCTTTGGGTATCTTGATGTTGCGCTTGCCATACACTATATAAGGTCCGTATTTGCCGTTGAGCACCTTTACTTCTGCATTTTCTGCAAATTCTTTGATGATTTTATTAGACTCAGACTGTCTTTTTTCGGCAATGATATCAATGCTTCTCTCTGCCGTCACTGTCATAGGGTCATCAGTTTTGGCAAGGGAGTAATATTTATCGCCGTGTTTTATATAAGGACCAAATTTGCCTATATTGGCTACCATAGGTTGCCCCTCAAAACTGCCTACTTCTCGCGGCAATTTGAATAGTTCCATGGCTTCGTCCATATTGATATTTTCGAGCAGTTGCCCTTTTTTGAGGTTAGCGGTTTTTATCTCTCCCTCATTATCTCCTATTTGTGCATAAGCACCAAATTTTCCGAGTTTCACATATACATTGAGCCCATCGGGAGTTTGCCCCAGCAGTCTGTTTGTATTAATATCCTTTCTTGATATCTGTTCAGAGGTTTCTATGGTCTCATGAAAGGGTTGGTAAAAATTTTCAATCATACTCACCCAATCAAGGTTGCCATCGGCTATTTTGTCAAACTGCTCTTCTACATTGGCGGTAAACTGATAGTCTATCACGGTGTCGAAGTTGCTCACCAAGAAGTCGTTCACTACCATAGCGAGGTTGGTTGGAAATAATTTATTTTTCTCGGCTCCTGCTATTTCAGTTTTATTTTTTTGTGAAATAGCATTGCTTTTCAATGTAATTATATTGTATTCACGCTCTTTGCCCTCGCGCGATTCTTTCACTACATAGTCGCGCTTGAGTATAGTGCTTATGGTAGGTGCGTAGGTACTGGGTCTGCCTATGCCCATTTCCTCCAGTTTTTTTACAAGCGAAGCCTCTGTGTATCTTGGGGCGGGTTTTGCATACTTTTGGGTAGCATTCATTTCGTCGAGGCTTAGTATTTGCCCTACATTGAGTACGGGTATCACCCCACTGCTGCCATCTTCATCATTTTCATCGTCAGTATCTTCCAAATATACTTTCATAAAACCATCAAATTTGATGACTTCACCACTTGCTTGCAATATTTCAGGAGTAGTGCTTATGCCAATATTTACAGTTGTTTTTTCAAGTTCGGCGTTTGACATTTGAGAGGCAATGGCACGTTTCCATATCAGGTCATACAGTTTTTTTTCTTGCGCATCTGCCTCTATAGATTCGGCAGCAAAGTTCACAGGTCTTATGGCTTCGTGGGCTTCTTGTGCACTTTGGTTTTTGTTGGCAAATTTGCGAGGTTTTGAATAGTTTGTACCAAAGTGTTCAATGATATTGTTTTTGGCATCGTTCATAGCATCGTCAGATAGGTTTACTGAATCGGTACGCATATAGGTGATTTTGCCTGATTCATAAAGTTTTTGTGCTACCAGCATGGTCTGGCTCACCGAAAAGTACAATTTTCGAGCAGCTTCTTGTTGCAATGTGGAGGTAGTGAATGGTGGTTGTGGAGATCTAAAAACTGCCTTTTTGTCGGTACCTTTCACGGTAAATACTGCATTTTTGCATCTTTCTAAAAATGCCCTTGCATCACTTTCTGTTTTATATTTATCGGGTAATATGGCTTGCAATTTTTTGCCTGTGGGCAAGTCAAATATGGCTTTTATATAATAGTGAAAAGAAGTTGCAAAACCGTCTATTTCGCGCTCGCGCTCTACTATGAGCCTCACAGCTACAGACTGCACCCTACCTGCCGAAAGACCTGTTTTTATTTTTTTCCAAAGCACGGGCGATAGTTCATAGCCTACCAGCCTATCCAGCACGCGGCGTGCCTGCTGCGCATTTACAAGGTTGGTATCTATGGTTCTGGGGTTTTCTATGGCATTGATGATGGCTTTTTTGGTTATTTCTCTGAATACTATGCGTCTGGTTTTACTGTCATTCAGGTCCAATGATTCTTTGAGGTGCCAAGATATGGCTTCGCCCTCACGGTCATCGTCAGTAGCGAGCCATACTATATCGCAATCATCTGATAGTTTTTTGAGTGTTTTTATGGTGTCTTTTTTGTCGTCTGATATTTCGTATTGGGGCTTAAACTTATTTTTTACATCTACTCCCAAGTCGCGCTCAGGTAGGTCGCGTATATGCCCATAGCTTGATTTCACTACATATTCTTTGCCCAAATAGCCTTCTATGGTTTTGGCTTTGGCAGGTGACTCTACTATGACTAAGTTTTTCATTTTGCTACTATTCTGGTGGATATGTCAGGTAATGTTATTATGAACTATTAGGTATTATTACTAATACATTTTAAATATTTAATTTGATTTTTTTTATTTACAGCTACAATAATATTTATCACAGGCGCAAATCTTGTCAATTTAAGTTTACATTCGCAACATATTTGCCCATATTTATTATTATTTTGTATATATTTTATTTGTAATAACAATTGTAACCTGAACAATGCCTAAAAATTTAATTCTTGTGCGACATGCCAAGTCTGACTGGTCTATATCAGGTCAAAAAGACATAGAGCGAGGGCTCAATGAGCGCGGGCTGCGCGATGCACCCAAAATGGCTATGCGGTTTGCAGCACGCAACATACCTGTACATGCCATAGTATGCAGCACTGCAGTGCGCACAGTGCTCACCTGCGAGTACTTTGCCGAAAGGCTCAAGATACCTATGGATAGTGTAATAATGAATGCAGAAATATATGAGGCATCGCTGCGTATATTACTTAGAGAAATAAACCTATTAGATAATGCACATTCAAATGTAATGCTTATAGGGCACAACCCTGGGTTTACCTATTTGGCGGAGCACCTTACCAAGGAAAACATCACTGACTTTCCTACCTGCGGGGTCATGCATGTATCATTGCTTGTAGATGACTGGCAGGAAGTGAGCGGCGGTATAGGAAAAATTGAACTTTTTGATTATCCTTAAGTATGTTTTACAACCTGTTTATACTCACAATGTCCAACACGCGTAGCATATTGCTATGTATTCTATTGGCACTTGCTTCTTCATCTTCAAACTCTATGATACAGGTGGCAGTATCGCCATGTGAGGTATAGTGGAGGCTGTTTACCAGCATACCACGCTTGCGTATGTTCATCAGTATGCGGTCTATTACATCGGGGGTGTGCATACATTGTATTTCCCAGTGGTGCAGTATGGCTGTCATAGTATTAGTTTACGTTAATGGAGGCTAATGTTTTTTCTACTATGCTTTTGGTTTCTTTGACCTCGGGCAAATATTCATTTTCAGGATAGTAAATAGTGTCGCTCAGGCTGGTGCCGGGAGCTACCATAGGCAGTACATTTTCTTCTTTGAGTACTTTGGCATGTATCACAAACGGACCGTCGTGCTGCTGCGCTTGCAGTATGGCACCGGCAAAGTCATGATTATTGTCTACCATTACTGCAGGCAGATGATAGGCTTCTACCAACTTCACAAAGTTTGGATTGAATAAGTCTACCCCTGAATAATTTTTGGCATAGAATTGCTCTTGCCATTGGCGTACCATACCAAGGTAGCAATTGTCAAGAATCAATATTTTGACAGGATAATTTTCTTGCACCAAGGTTATGAGTTCTTGTATATTCATCTGAAAGCCACCATCGCCGGTCACAGCCCACACTTGCTTGTCGAGGTGTGCTGCCTGTGCCCCTATAGCTGCAGGAAAGCCAAACCCCATGGCTCCTAATCCGCCGGAGGTGAGGAAGTGATTGGGTTGTACACGTTGCAGATATTGTGCACTCCACATTTGGTGCTGCCCTACATCGGTGGTTACTATGGCATTGGCCGGTATATTTTGTTGTAATATGCTGAGTGCATTAACCATGTCAAATTTTTTGCCATCGGCAGGTTTGAGCGGGAATTTGGCTTTCAACGCCTGCATATAATTTACCCATGAGGTACGTTGCTCGCGATTACTATCACTGATAGTGAGAGGCATTTTCTCAAAAAATACTTTTAAGTCGCAATGAATAAATGCTTTGGCAGGTACATTTTTGCCTGATTCACTTTTATCTATATCTACATGTATGACTTGTGCCTTGGGGGCAAACTTGTCGAGCTTGAAAGTGATACGGTCATCGAAGCGTATGCCAAGTGCCATGATGAGGTCTGCCTCTTGCACGGCGTCGTTGGCATATTTCATGCCATGCATACCAAGCCAAGAGAAGTAGAGAGGGTCTGATGACTCAAATACGCCTATGCCGAGTATGGTACTCACGGCGGGTATGTGCTCTGCAGCCACAAAGTTGCGCAACTTTTGCCATGTGTCTGAAAGGAGTACGCCATGACCTGCAATGATGAGAGGTTTTTTAGCTTTTTTGAGAAGCTCTACAGCTTTGTCAAACTCTTTATTATCAATATTGTCCAAAGGTGCTACAACAGGTATTTTTATGGCTTTTTCCCAGTTTTCATCAAGTTCTATATCAGCCCCTTGCACATCGCGAGGTATGTCTATGAGTACAGGTCCGGGGCGCCCGGTAATGGATATGCGATAGGCCTCTACTAATATTTTGGGTGCATCTTTTATATTCTTTATGATAAATGTTTTTTTAGTAATAGGTGTGCAAATGCCGGTGGTATCAGTCTCTTGAAATGCATCTGTGCCTATCAGCTCCTGCCTTACTTGCCCTGTGATGGCTATCATGGGTATGGAGTCTGCCCATGCATCTGCTATGCCGGTGACCAAGTTGGTAGCACCCGGACCTGAGGTAGCCAAGCATATGCCGGGCTTGCCAGTGACTCGTGCATAGCCTTCGGCGGCAAATGCTGCTGCCTGCTCATGCCTCACAAGAATATGGCGCATTTTGCTAAACGGTATTTCGTCATATATGGGTAATATGGCACCCCCTGGATAGGCAAATATATCTTTAAACTCAAGGAGCTCAAGTATTCGTATGATGTATCGGGCACCTTTTAATTTTAATTTAAGCATAAAATGTATTTTTTTTACTTTTTATAAAAACGGTATATTTTAAAAGAAAAGTATGTAAAGTTACAAAAAAAAACTAATGAGGCAAATTTTTGTGAGTTAATGTTTAAATTTTGTGCACAAATAGTGTAATAGAATAAGAAAACAGGTACTTTAATAAGGTTATGACACATGCCATTTTTTATGGGTACAAATGTTTTTTTGTCGTTCATAATCTTCACCGTATAGCTGCTGGGTTTTAATACAAAAAGCCCACATTTTTCGGCATATTTGTGTACACCTTCGCCTATTATCATGCGGGCTACTGCCGCCAAAAGTATTTTGCCTTGAAGACCCGGCATAGGATGCTGCTGTATCTTTTGCATAAGCTCAAGGTGATTATCCACATCGTTTTTTTTTATTTCTATGGCTATCAAATATTCATAGTTGTATGTCGACATATCTGCTTTATGACTACTATAAAATATATGTCAGAATACAAATTTTTATATTTTTGCATCACGGTTTAGTTTGTAAATAATAATATATCAATTAATGTCAAAAAATATCATAGACAAAATATGGGAGGAGCATATAGTACACCGTGACAGTGGGTTTCCGGATGCGCTGTATATAGACAAGCATTTTATACATGAGGTCACCAGTCCGCAGGCTTTTGATGGATTGCGCAAAAGAAAAATCCCGCTTTTCAGACCTCAAAATACTGTGGGTACTGCCGACCACAACGTGCCTACAGTAGACCAGCATTTGCCTATTCGCGATACAATATCAAGATATCAAGTAGATACGCTTACTAAAAATTGTGCAGAATTTGGAGTAAATCTTTATGGTCTTGGGCATCCTTACCAAGGTATAGTGCATGTGATAGGACCTGAACTGGGCATTACTCAGCCCGGCATGACTATAGTATGTGGCGATAGCCATACCTCTACGCATGGAGCATTTGGAGCTATAGCTTTTGGTATTGGTACCAGCGAGGTAGAAATGGTGATGGCTACCCAATGTATATTGCAATACAAACCCAAAACCATGAAAATAGAGGTAAGCGGCTCATTGACCAAAGGAGTTGTATCCAAAGACATCATATTATATATCATATCTCAGACTACGGCTTCAGGAGGCACGGGATATTTTGTAGAATTTGCAGGCACTGCTATCAAAAACTTGAGCATGGAGGCACGTATGACCATTTGCAACATGAGCATAGAAATGGGTGCTCGGGGCGGACTCATAGCACCTGATGATGTTACTTATGAGTATATGCAAGGCAGAGAGTTTGCCCCAAAAGGTGCAGATTGGGACAAAAAACTAACGTATTGGAAAACATTGCCATCAGATGCAGAAGCTGATTATGACATGACATTGAGCTATACAGCCGCCGATATAGCTCCTATGATTACCTACGGCACCAATCCGGGAATGGGTGTGAAAATAGATAAACCCATACCTGCAGAAGATGAAATAAATGCTTCAGAATTGCAATCATACAAAAAATCGCTGGAATACATGGGTCTGAAAGCAGGGCAAAAATTGGAGGGACAAAAAGTTGATTACGTATTTTTGGGTAGTTGTACTAATTCCAGAATTGAAGATTTACGTCTGTTTGCAAGTTTTGTAAAAGGCAAAAAGAAAAGTAAAGACGTAGAAGTGTGGGTGGTGCCAGGCTCCAAGCAGGTAGAAAAGCAAGCCAAAGCCGAAGGACTTGACAAGATATTGAATGAGGCAGGTATATTACTTCGCGAACCAGGTTGCTCTGCATGCCTCGGTATGAATGAAGACAAAATACCTGCCGGCAAATACAGTGTATCTACCAGCAATCGCAACTTTGAAGGCAGGCAAGGACCGGGAGCACGCACATTTTTGGCGAGCCCACTCACGGCTGCTGTAGCCGCTGTGACGGGCAAAGTAGAAGATGTGAGGCAGTATTTGTAGTAATATGGGGTTAAAGTAGTTTTAAAGTTAGTAGTCTGGTTAAAAAAAAAAGAGATAGCGTATTTGTATAAAAAAAATTGTAAGTCTTGTCAATAAGTTTATTTATATTAAATACAAGATAGTGAACATATACTTGCCACATTTTTAATCCACTGCTACTCCCACACCTACCAAGGTTGTAAAACTTGGATTGTTTACTTTCTTTTTCTTGTTGCTTTTGTGAGCAAGTGCAGTTTTTGGTTTTTAATGTAAATTCTTAATTTGCACTATGCCAGTTTTATCTATGTTTTATGGACTTATTGTCCGAATGTATTTTTTAGACAACAAAGGGCATTTTGTACCTCATATTCATGTAGAGTACCAAGATTTTAAGGCAGTTATAGATATAGAAACTTCAAATCTACTTGCTGGAAGTTTACTGCCTTCAAAATGATAACTTGTTGTGGCTTAGATAGAGATACACAGAGATGAATTGATGGCAACTGGAAACTAGCTATTGAAGGAAGTGGAATATTTAAAATTGAGGGGCTAAAATGAGAACTATTAATAAAATAACCGAAATTTCACGCACACATTTACTGTGTGAGTTTAGTGATGATACTAAAAAGAAATAGTTCTTGACAAAAATATGCAACATGCCTGTTTTTGCTTTTTTTTAAAGATAAAAACCAATATTATACGCTTATCACTACCAAATATCACATTGAATGGCAACCGCAAGATATAGATTTGAGTGCAGATACGCTGTGGCACATAGGAGTATAGCAAAAAGTTTTTAATTAAATAGCAGTACATGGGCATATCTTAATAATAATAATATAAAACCCTTGGTATATTTTTATAAAAACTTTTTAACAAATGGCTACAACTACAGAAAAGCATTTGCAGAAGCCAAAAACCAACTAAGCTCCGAATTATCCTTCAAAGACCCCATTTATTGGGAGCTTTTATATTGATAGAAGGCAAGCAGACAGTCAATATGCTCAACTGATAGTATATTTTACAAGAAAAATCCTGCACCTATACCCAGCACCACTATGATGGGTGTAGGTACTTTCTCTGATAGTAATGCTAAAAATGTGATAAGCATAATGGTAATATTGACCAAGTTCAGCTCTACAGTCTGGTACAAAAATATGGCAACCCCTACCACCAAGCCTGAGCTCACAGCATTAATACCTTCTAATGAGGCCTTTATAAATCTGTATTTTTTAAGATTATTCCATATTCTGTATATAAAAAATATAAGAAAAGTGCCCGGCAAAAATATACCCGCTGCAGATAATAAGCTACCCAATAGCTGACCAGATATGCCATATTGCCTCATAGAAAGTGCGCCTATATAAGAACTTATGGAGAATACCGGCCCCGGAATAGCTTGCACAAATGCATATCCAAACAAGAACTCTTCAGAGGTCAAATACTGCTTGAGCTCTACATACTCACTGTGTAGCAGTGGTATGAGCACCTGTCCTCCACCAAATATCATAGCCCCGTTTCTATAAAAACTTTCGAATAACTTCACAGGCACCGCTTTGGTCACTATGCCTATGAAAAATGTAATGAGAAATACTGAAATGAATAGTACAAAATTAGCCCACTTTATGTCTATTGGTTTTTCATCATCAGATTTAGGTAGGCGCGAATACTTAAATGTAGTAGTTATGCCTCCCGCCAAAAGTAATATTGGTGTAATATATGGCGACCTTAAAAAAAAGCTTATTACAGAAGATATAATCATAATGATGATGGCTGTCTTGCTCTCAATCACTTTGGTGCATATAATCCATGCAGCATATGAGACAAACGCCACCGCCATAGGTGCTATAAATTTGGTAAAATCCAATGATAAGTGATGCGATGAAAAATAGGTAATGACAATGGCAGCAGCTGTCATAAGTATCATAGACGGCATAACCCAAATGATGAGGGTGAGATACGCCAAATTAGGACCTCCTATTTTGTAGGCTATGGCTGTGATAGTCTGTGTAGAAGCAGGTCCGGGAATGATTTGTCCCAATGCATGCAACTCTAAAAATTCTTCTTCTGATATATACCTTCTTCTGATAACCAAATGCCTGATAAACATAGGTATGTGAGAGTGAGGTCCACCTATGGCAGTGATCGAAAGCTGAAACACATCTCTCAAAAAAATTATAAATCTTACTTTTTGCAAGGCAGATTACATTTGGGTTATATTACTTATTTCTCAATATACACACCCATAGAGGTGAATTTTTCTATTCTTTTGTTTAATCTATCTTCAGGGTTCATGGTGTGCAGCTCTTCTATATTGTCCAATATAGTTTTTTTAAGTTTTTGAGCCATGGCTACAGGGTCAGCATGTGCTCCGCCCAGCGGTTCCTTCACTATGCCGTCTATCAATCCAAATTTGAGCATGTCATGTGCAGTGAGCTTAAGAGCCTCTGCGGCTTGCTCCTTAAAATCCCAACTTCGCCATAATATGGAGGAGCATGACTCAGGCGATATCACCGAATACCAAGTGTTTTCGAGCATAAGCACTTTGTCGCCTATGGCTATGCCGAGCGCACCGCCGGAGGCACCTTCGCCTATAATGAGGCAAATGACAGGCACCGAAAGTGCAAACATTTCTTTGAGGTTTTTGGCTATGGCTTCTCCCTGTCCTTTTTCCTCGGCTTCTATTCCCGGAAATGCACCGGGAGTGTCTATAAAAGTCACTATGGGTTTGTTAAATTTTTGTGCCAGATGCATGAGCCTCAGTGCTTTTCTATAACCTTCAGGATTTGCCATGCCAAAGTTGCGCTGCTGCCGCTGCTTGGTATTTCGTCCTTTTTGGTGACCTATTATCATAATAGTCTGTTTACCTATTTGTGCCCAACCGCCTATCATGGCAGGGTCGTCTTTTGATAGCCTATCGCCATGCAACTCTATGAAGTGGTCTGCTATCTCTTGTATGTAGTCAAGAGTATAAGGCCTATCAGGATGTCTGGACAATTGTACCCTCTGCCACCGTGTAAGATTATGATAGGTTTCTTTTTTCAATTTTTTAATTTTTTCTTCCAATTGTTTTACAGCATCATTCACATCTACATTATTGTCAATGGCAAGTTGCTGCATTTCCAATAATTTTTCTTCAAGTTCTACAATGGGTTTTTCAAAATCAAGCATCGGTTTGTAATATAATAATATTTTTATTAATCAGAATACTTGGATTACATTTTAAATACGGTTTCAGACCTGTCTGGTCCAAGTGATATGATACTCATAGGTATATCCAGTTCATTTTCAATGTATTGTACATAGGCTTTGAGTTCAGAGGGCAAATCTTCATATGATTTGATACCTGATAGTGCTTTATTCCAGCCTTTTATATCTATATAAGAGGGTACTACTGCCTGCTGAAGTATGTCAAATGTTAACTTATTTGACGGTTTGCCTGTGCCTGTATGATAACCTGCAGCTACTTTTATTTGCTCAAAATCATTGAGCACATCGGCTTTCATCATCATGAGTTGTGTCACACCGTTTATCATGCAAGAATATTTGAGGGCAGGCATATCTAGCCATCCGCAGCGGCGAGGTCGGCCGGTGGTGGAGCCAAATTCGCGTCCTATTTGTCTTATTTTTTCGCCTGTATCATCATTGAGCTCAGTAGGAAATGGTCCTCCTCCTACGCGTGTACTGTAGGCTTTGAATATCCCAAATACATTATTTATCTTGTTGGGTGCTATTCCCAAGCCGGAGCATGCGCCAGACGCAGTAGTGTTTGACGAGGTCACATAAGGGTATGACCCAAAGTCTATATCAAGCAATGCACCCTGTGCACCTTCTGCTAACACAGATTTGCCTTTGTATATTTCTTCATTAATGAGGTAGTCTGTATCTGCAAGATTAAATTGTTTTACATATTCAATTGCCTCAAAATAAGTATTTTCTATAGTTTCAAATTTGAAGTCGTACTTAGCAAATTCTTGTATTTTTTTTATATCTTCGTCAATGTTAAACGCATAATATTTGAGAATAGAAAAGTGCTTTTGTACCATTTCGTGGTATCTTTCCTTAAAATTCGGTAATAATATATCCCCAATCCTGAGCCCTTGTCTTCCTATTTTGTCTTGATAGGTGGGGCTAATGCCCTTGAGGGTAGAGCCTATTTTGCTGGTTCCTTTGTTTTGCTCAGAGGCTAAGTCTAAGAGCCTATGCGTGGGCAATATTAGATGCGCACGCTTGGATATGAATAAGTTACGGCCAAAGTCAATATTGTACTTTGCCAGTGCTTCTATTTCTTTTCTGAATATAATAGGATCTATCACTACACCATTGCCTATGATATTGATGATATTGTCATGAAATATTCCGGAGGGTATTTGGTGTAGTACATGTTTATTACCGTCAAATTCTAGGGTATGCCCTGCGTTGGGCCCTCCTTGGAAGCGCGCTACTATTTCATATTTTGGGGCTAATACATCTACAATTTTGCCTTTGCCCTCATCGCCCCATTGCAGACCAAGCAATATATCCACTGCCATGATTACCAGTTAAGTTTTGTAAGTGCATCCTGCTCAGAGCCAAATATTTTGATCACTGTATTGAGTTTGGTCATGTTGAGCAGTTTTGTGATTTGCTCTGCAGCATTTATAATCACAGCTTCGCCGTTTCTGTTTTTAAATTTTGTATAAATGGTGATGAGTATGCCTATACCACTACTGTTCATATACCTAACATCTTTCATATTTATGATAGATTTAAGTACCCCTGCATTTATTTTTTCATTAATAAGGTCCATAAGCTCCAGTGTATCGCCTATGCCCAACAAGTCGCCGTGAAAGGTGAGTTGAAGTATATTGTTTTCTGTTTTTTCCGTAAATTTCAAAATATTAATAATAATAGGGTTAAATATGTACTGCTGCTTTGTGGGCACAATTTTCAATTTTGCAATGCCCGTACAATATTAAAGAATGATGTAGAATATTGCAATTATAAACTTCTTCAACCATAGACTGTGTGTTTTGCAATCGAGGGTCACAAAATTCGCGCACTTCGTGGCAGTCTACACATATTAAGTGGTCATGTTGTTTATATCCGTATGATTTTTCATATTGGGCTTGTGTTTTGCCAAATTGATGTTTGATAATGAGGTTGCAATCTATGAGTAGCTCTAAGGTATTGTATACAGTAGCTCTGCTCACTCTATATTTTTTATTTTTCATGCTCACATATAGCTGCTCTACATCAAAATGATCGCTTCGTGAATATATTTCTTCTAAAATGGCGTATCGCTCAGGCGTTTTGCGCAGTTCTTTTCTTTCAAGATACGCCGAAAGGATTTTTTTTACCTGTTCCTGTACTTTGGGGTCGTTTGCCATCCTATATATTAATATTATAAAGGTACAATATTAATGCAAATATGCAAAAATAATAATAGCTGTGAGTAAACTGCAGCTATTATGAATGGTACAAATATTAATTAGGCTTATTGCCGGTAACATTGATGCCAAGGCTACGTGCTGTGCCTGCTACCATAGACATGGCAGACTCTATTTTGTAGCAGTTGAGGTCGGGCATTTTTATTTCCGCTATTTTTTTTACTTCATCCCAGCTTATGCTCCCTACTTTAGCACGATTAGGTTCGGCAGAACCTTTTTCTTTTTTTATGGCTTCAAGTATAAGATTGGCTGCGGGCGGGGTTTTTATCACAAAGTCAAATGACTTGTCTGAGTACACGGTGATAACCACCGGCAACACTTGCCCTTGTTTTTCTTGGGTGCGCGCATTAAACTGCTTGCAAAACTCCATGATATTGAGCCCCTTACTACCCAAGGCAGGTCCTATGGGTGGCGAAGGATTGGCAGCTCCTCCTTTTACTTGCAATTTTACAAATCCTGTTATATCCTTTGCCATTTGTTTATATAATTTATTATGATTGTTTTTCTACTTGTAAATAACTAAGCTCTAATGGGGTATTTCTCCCAAATATTTTGACAATTACATTGAGTTTTTTCTTATCATCGAATACTTCTTCTACTGTGCCTATGAATCCACTAAACGGACCGTCCATTACTTTTACAGACTCTCCTACTATGTATTTGGTTTCCGGTTTTGACACTGCAAGATTGCCTTCTTCTACTCTGCCCAATATGCGGTTTATCTCTGTTTGGCGCATGGGAGTAGGTACTTTGGTCATTTTATTTGCACCTTCACCCAAAAATCCTAATACGCCGGGTATATTATTTATTAAGTGAAGCGTTTCTCCATTATTCAAATTAGCAGATACTATGATATAGCCGGGGAAGAATATTTTGTCACGTAATACTTTTTTGCCATTACGCATTTCATATATTTTTTCTGAAGGTATTAGTACTTCGGGTACATGTTCTAATAAGTTTTGTCGGGTAAGCTCAGTTTCTAAGTAGCTTTTGATTTTGCGCTCTTGCCCACTTATTGCTCTTAGTACATACCAATTGAAATCTGCCATATATTTATTAATTGTTAATTAAAATGAACGGTAAAACCAAGTCATGCCATTTTCAAATACAAAGTCCACGAGCCCCACAGCCAATGCAAATATAAGTGAAGATACAAGCACTATCACTGTGCTGGCTTGCAGCTCATTGTAGCTTGGCCAAGTCATTTTGTTTTTTACTTCTTCGTAAGATTCTAATACAAATATTTTTACTTTTTCAAGCATCTTTTTACTTTTTTTATATTCATGCACGGGTGGTAGGACTCGAACCCACAGCCTACGGTTTTGGAGACCGCCACTCTACCAATTGAGCTACACCCGTAAAATCAAATTCTACCTGTATTTCAATAGGGGTGCAAAGGTAGTAGTATTAAATGAAAAAAAAAAGCACTGCTAAAAAATAACAGTGCTTTTTTGTAAGTATTAATCTTATTTAATAATTTCGGTTACTTGTCCGGCACCTACAGTACGGCCACCTTCACGAATTGCGAAGCGCAATCCTTTTTCCATAGCTACTTCTGCTATTAGTTTTACAGTAATAGATATATTATCGCCGGGCATTACCATTTCCACATTTGCAGGCAGCATGATTTCGCCTGTCACGTCTGTAGTGCGGAAGTAAAATTGAGGACGATATTTGTTGAAAAACGGAGTATGGCGTCCACCTTCTTCTTTAGAAAGTACGTATACTTCAGCTTTAAACTCTGTATGAGGTTTCACTGATTTTGGCGCACACAGCACCATGCCTCTGCGTATTTGCTCTTTGTCAACGCCACGCAAAAGGATACCTACATTGTCGCCGGCTTCGCCTCTGTCAAGAAGTTTGCGAAACATTTCTACCCCTGTACAAGTAGAGGTGAGCCCTGCAGCACCCATTCCTATAATATCAATATTATCACCAACTTTGATGATGCCTCTCTCTATACGTCCGGTAGCCACTGTACCACGACCTGTGATAGAAAACACGTCTTCTACGGGCATCAGAAAAGGCAACTCTGTTAAACGTTTTGGAATAGGTATGTATGTATCTACAGACTCCATCAGTTTTTCGATGGTAGCTACCCATTTAGCATCGCCATTGAGACCTCCCAATGCCGAACCTTGTATTACAGGTATTTCATCGCCCGGAAATTTGTAGAATGTGAGCAAATCTCGTACTTCCATTTCTACCAGTTCAAGAAGCTCAGGGTCATCTACCATATCTACTTTATTCATAAATACTACAAGCGCAGGCACACCTACTTGGCGTGCCAAGAGTATGTGCTCACGGGTTTGTGGCATAGGACCATCTGTAGCTGCCACTACGAGTATAGCACCATCCATTTGGGCAGCACCTGTAACCATGTTTTTCACATAATCTGCGTGCCCCGGGCAATCTACGTGTGCATAGTGCCTCTTGTCTGTTTGATACTCGACGTGTGAAGTATTGATGGTAATACCTCTTTCTTTTTCTTCAGGAGCATTGTCGATAGAAGAAAAGTCTCTTTTCTCTGCTAGTCCTTTGGATGCCAACACAGTAGTGATAGCTGCCGTTAAAGTAGTTTTTCCGTGGTCAACGTGGCCAATAGTACCTATGTTAACGTGAGGTTTGCTGCGGTCAAATGTTTCTTTTGCCATTTTATTTAAAGTTTATTCGGATTTAGATATTTAATTTATAAAGTTTAATTTTTTTATTTTTTTTATGACATGTTATAGTCAATTTATTATTGATATATGCCCCCCTTGATGAGCAGTTGAATCTCGTCATTTTTGTGGCGAGATGCTTTATCCAATCATCAGGTTCCAACTTCTCTATGAGCTGTTGAAGAGAATTGAACTCTCGACCTCTTCCTTACCAAGGAAGTGCTCTACCCCTGAGCTACAACAGCTTAGAAATATTCAGATGAAAACGAGACTACCTCAGCTTGTCTTTCTAATACTTAGAGCGGAAGACGAGGCTCGAACCCGCGACCTGCAGCTTGGAAGGCTGCCGCTCTACCAACTGAGCTACTTCCGCAATGGTATTTTTTGGGATATTTTGAAAGTGGTGGGGACAGATGGATTCGAACCACCGAAGACATAAGTCAGCAGATTTACAGTCTGCCCCATTTGGCCACTCTGGTATATCCCCGTACTATTTTATGCAAAGAACTTGCCTTTTTGGAAAAAGGGAGTGCAAAGGTATGAATTAATTTAAAATTTAAAATTTAAAACATAAAATTTTTTTTGAGACGGATGTATCATAAGATTTATGTTTTACAAATAGTGGAATTATACCACTTGCTTTATCTGATTATACTAATGTATATTCTTCAAAAATCATATATATTTACGACTTTCTTAGCACTAAGTCTGGTTAATTACTAAGTGGAGTAAAAAAAATATTAATAATCAAAACATTCTTGGATGAATGATGTAGGGTGTTTTTTTTACAAAAAAATACAACTTATTGCCGGCATATTTTCAAGTGATTCCGCTGGGATTCGAACCCAGGACCCCATCATTAAAAGTGATGTGCTCTACCTGCTGAGCTACGGAATCATAGATGTCAATTATAACTATTTTTCAAAAAAATTTTGTACCTTAAATTTGTGTTTTAATTTTGGGACTGCAAAGGTAACAGTATTTACATTAATGCAAAACTTAAGAGCTAAATTATTTACAATTTTTTTATTCACTATTATTACATTTTCGTACCTTTCTGCCCAAGATTTGAAACAACTATATATAGCAGACTCTCTGTTTGAAGCCAAAAAATACAACGAAGCCTACCAAATATATTATACTAACTATACTCAATACCAGTTTTATACCCCTCAAACCCTGCTCAAAATGGCTTATATACAAGAGGGATTGAGCAACAACATAAAAGCACTTTATTTTTTGAACGAGTTTTATGAAAAATTTCCTGACAAAGCAGTATTTAATAAAATGAAAGAAATAGCAAGCCATGACAAGCTTGAAGGGTATGTATATTCAGATTTTGAATTTTTTTCAAATACTTACCGCACCTATCAAAATCAGATATTGATAGGGATTTGTATATTTATGTTTTTGTATTTTTTGGCTGTAGCAGCAAATAAGATTTTTATAAAGGGTCTTTCTAACTCTAGCCTCATATTCTATATATTAATATTATCTGCCATATTTTATGTGATAAACTTTGGCGACAAATATATAACTCCGCCCCGCAAAGTAGTACTAAAAGATAAATGTCTGGTTATGAGTGCTCCATCTGCCGGTGCCAAGGTACATGGTGTATTGCACAAAGGTGATCGCATTATCATCACAGACAAAGTTGATATTTGGGCAAGGATAGAACTTAAAGGCGTATCAGGATATGTACGCGAAAGCAACTTGACTATGTGATATTTATGTAATACCTGCCAATCTCCAAGCGTGGGTGTAGTAATATTTTTTGCTCACATCTACATAGTGGTGTAGCACAGCCATAGGATTATGTACTTCTTCAGCAGATGGATACACAATATATTGTTCTGTGCTGCCTATTGTGCAAGGCTTGCTCCCTACAAGCATGGCTGTAAGTGCCTGCTCCAGATAATATGATGTGCCATGTTTTTGCTCTAGCATTTTGCCCCAATATTCCAGCTTATCAAAGTCTATATTGCTGCTGCTAAGACCTATGGCACCTACATTGAGACGTGGATATACAATCTCTTGGCAAAGCTCATTCATATATTCCAAAGGGTAGCCGTAGGCAGTATCGCTGTCTATGATGAAAAAAGGATTTGCAGGTGCACTTAGCCAATGAAGCATGAGATGAGGTGTGCCCCAAAAAAGCATATCAGAGTCTAATAACAGTTTGTAGCCGGAGAGCCCCGCATGCACATCGGTGAGCTTGCGTATATGCTTATATACCAATCTTTTATGGTTCAAAAATGGATATTTTGCCATAGGCAATGCACTTTGTATCCTATATTCTATTTCATGACTTGAGGCAAATGTGCTGTTTGTCAATTGCATATTACATAGTTGTACCAATTCATCATCAAATGTGCCATCATCTATGATGTAGAAATGAAAAGATACATGCTCACATTGCTTTTGTAAGCTGTAGGCACAAAATACGGTTTGGTACCAATATTTTTTACCTGTCAAAAAATATACAGGGTAGGTAGCATGAGCAATAGCAGGAGGCTTCACTACTAAGTTTTTGGAGGCAGCCATCATGGCTCTTTGTCCATTATTCATCCCTATCCATTCATTCCATCCTCCAAATCGGTGTATTTCAGATAGTTTTTTGCGTGGGTATCTGTATATGTAGTTTATTATTTGCTGCCACATACTCATGACTCTATATGCATCATTTTTTTTATCACTTTCATATAAATAGGATAGTGCAGGCTCGGCTCACGGGGTACTATGATAAAATAATCGGCAAATACAAAACTGTAAAACAATGCAATGCACACTCCATACTTAATATATGTCTTATTTTCAATCCATTGGCTGCATATCATATATGCAATAAAGATGCCCGGAAATATATATGCTACACTACGGGTAAGATCCATAATACTCATAGCCACTGTATATTGTAACAATAATGATAAGAAAAATATACCTGCAGCCAAATATTTGCGGTTATGCACTAATATAAACAATGCAGCAAACACAATAATGATAAAACCCTCAAAAGCCTGCCATAGCACTAATCCTGAATATTTGAATGTCCATGGAAAGCATAACATGGTACCATCTGAGTTGATAAAACCATATTTTTGGGTCAATATCATGCGCACAAATACATATACTAAGAATGATATGGCAATACATATACTATGAATACCTGGAAATAAAATTTTTTTCCAATGATAGCCATCACTGCCACTCAGCTTGAGCTGCCACCAAAGCATGACCAAAAAGTGCGAAAATATAGCCCTTTCATCGTTCCAATATGCTAATTGTGAGGTAAATAAAGTTAATATCGGGTGAGGCGAGCACATACTTGCCAATATAAAAAAGAATGAATATGCATCTAAAAACCCTGAAGTATCTATCACTGCTGCCTTACCTGCATATATGAAGCAAAATGCCAATACCGAGCAAAATGCCAAAAATCTTGAGCCTAATAATGACACAAATATATATGCTGCCATCATGAGTGTGCCTAACCCAATGATGAGTTGCAGGGCATAAGCCTGATATTTGTTGCTGATATGGAGCAATTTGCAAAGCAGTGGGAATGTAAGTCTAAACTCACTTTTGCCCATATGCTCTCCTGCTGTGTATCGTGTGGTGACAGTGCTCAGCAGATAATCTTTTCTATCAATCTTTGCCTGAAAATCCACACACCCGCCACATACCTTAAGCTCCGGACTTAGTGCAAACATAGATGGGTTGCTAAAAAAAAATATACAGGCGTAGCCAATCAAGGCACACTTGAGGCCAAAAAATCTGCCGGCCAATAATTTTTCTACTTTTGCAATAATATCAACAAACATGTTTTTGATAAAAAAGTAATATTAATACATTTATAATAACAGGTGTCCAAAATATATAAAAAATAGCTCCTCGGTGTTGTACAAATTAGCGTAGCGATTATCGAACGACAGATAGATTTTATTTACTCACTCACTAACTCACACTTCTCGGCCAACAGTACATATATTATTCAACATTCATAAATCATAAATCAAAAATTAATACATTTGCCATAATATATATGTTATGAAGCAATATTTTGACATGGGTGAGGTGTTCACCTATTTTTTTAGAAAAAAAGACGCATCGCGCCCTTCCAATTTCAATATCAAGGCCATGCACTTTATCAATAAGTTATCTATGACTATATTTTTGCTGTGCATTGCTGTATTGCTGTACCGCTTAATAAAATAAATTAAATTATTAGATTTATTTTTTGAAAATACTACCCTACTTTTGCACACATGTCAAGAGTCAAGTACATTTTTGTGACCGGAGGGGTCACTTCTTCATTGGGCAAAGGTATAGTATCGGCATCATTGGCCAAGTTGCTACAGGCAAGAGGCTTATCAGTCACTATCCAAAAATTTGACCCATATATTAATGTAGACCCCGGCACCCTAAACCCCTATGAACATGGAGAGTGCTACGTGACCGATGATGGTGCCGAAACAGACTTAGACTTAGGGCATTATGAAAGATTTTTAAACGTGCCCACCTCACAAGCCAATAATGTGACCACAGGGCGCATATATTATACAGTCATTACCAAAGAGCGTGAAGGTGCATTCTTAGGCAAAACGGTGCAAGTAGTACCACACATCACTGATGAGATAAAAAGAAACTTCAAACTGCTTGCCGAGTCAGGCAAGTATGACGTAATCATCACAGAAATAGGTGGATGTGTGGGCGATATAGAAGCACTGCCTTTTATAGAAGCTGTGAGGCAATTCAAATGGGAAGAAGGAGAGGAAAACATCATTACCATACATCTTACTTTAGTACCATTCCTTAAATCTGCGGGTGAGCTCAAGACTAAACCTACCCAACACAGCGTAAAAATGCTCTCAGAGTCCGGCATACAACCTGATATATTGGTATGCCGCACAGAGTACCCACTTACTGATGAGATAAAACGAAAAATTGCCTTATTTTCAAATGTATCGCCCGGTAGTGTGATAGAGTCTATAGATGCACAAACTATATATGAAGTGCCTCTGCTCATGCTCAAAGAAAAGCTAGACATACAGGTATTGCAAAAGCTCAAAATAGAACCCAAATACGAACCAGACCTTGATAAGTGGAATATATTTCTGAGCAGGCTCAAAAATCCTGAATCTGAAGTCACCATAGGTCTTATAGGCAAATATACCGAGCTAAAAGATGCTTATAAGTCTATAGCTGAGGCACTTATACATGCAGGCTCAAAACTTGCCTGCAAGGTGAATATACTTTGGATGCAATCTGAAAAACTCTTAGATGACAACGTATTTGAAAACCTCATAAACCTTGACGGCATCATAGTGGCACCCGGATTTGGTGAGCGAGGCTTCATAGGAAAGCTCAATGCCGTGCGCACTGCTCGTCAAAACAATATACCATTTTTTGGAATATGCCTGGGCATGCAATGTGCAGTGGTAGAGTTTGCACGCAATGTGTTAAACTACCCCGATGCCAACTCTACAGAAATGGATGCCAATACCTCATACCCTGTGATAGACATGATGGAAGGCCAAAAAAAGATTACCCAAAAAGGTGGTACCATGAGGTTGGGAGCATTCCCGTGTAAAATATCAAAAAATACAATAGCGCATAAACTATATGGAAATGAACACATAAGCGAGAGGCACAGGCACAGGTATGAGTTTAACAACACCTATTTGCAAGAATATGAAAAAGCAGGAATGATAGCTTCCGGCATAAACCCGGACTCAGGCTTGGTAGAAATAGTAGAGCTATCGTCGCACCCGTTTTTTGTAGGCACACAATTTCACCCTGAGCTCAAAAGCACTGTGTTAAACCCACACCCGCTTTTTGTAGGCTTTGTGAAAGCCTCTTTAGAGTATTCTAAGGAGTAGATGTTTTGAGAAAATGAGGTTGTAATAGTCATGCTCAATTTTCCATTTCTATTATTTTCTTAATATTTATTTTATCCGTAATTATTTTATATTTATTTCATTAATAATACATTGATTGATTATAAGTTAGCATATATATTGCTTGGAGTGTTAAGGCGTAATATTTTCGCAATAATTTGCTAATTATCAGTAAATTAAAAATATTATTTTGTTCACTTTCTTTGAATAACAAATCAAATAAATAAAATTTACTGCAAAATTTTTAATTATTATTTATAAAAACTTTAATATCTAACAATGAATGTAAATAAACTTATACTCTTGAGCATTGCCTTGATGATATCTTGCAACAACGAGAAAAAAATTGTAAACCTTAATACATTTACGCTATCAAAATCTGATATACTTGATAAAATAAAAGGTGGATGGGCCGGACAAACTATTGGGGTATGTTTTGGTCAACCAACCGAATTTAGCTATTATGGTTTGATGCAAGATCATGTTAAATTAAAGTTTGATTCCGCATCTGCTGTAGATTATTTTAACAATGACGATATATATGTGGATGTAATTTATGCTGATGTAATAGAAAGGCTCGGACTTGAAGCACCTGCCGATTCTTTTGCAACTGCACTAGCTTATTCGAAAGTAGGTTTGGCACACGCCAATCAAGCATGCCGATATAACGTGAAAAGAGGAATAATGCCTCCTCAATCCGGACATTGGAAAAATAATCCACATGCAGATGATCTTGATTTTCAAATTAATGCCGATTTTATTGGATTAATGTCGCCAGGTATTCCAAATAGTGCACTTAAAATTGCTGATAAGGTTGGACATATTGTGAATTATGGAGATGGTTGGTATGGCGGAGTGTTTATAGCGGCATGCTACTCATTAGCTTTTGTATATGACGATGTTGAAACAGTATTAAAAGAAGCATTAAAAGCCATACCAGTTGAAAGTGAGTTTTATAAATGCATAAATGCAGTAATTGATTTACACAAAAAAAATCCTACGGATTGGAAATATACTTGGTTTGAGATAGAAAAGAAATTTAATGAAGATATAGCCTGCTCGGAAGGTACCCTTCGAGGATTTAATATTGATGCCAAAATTAATTCTGCTTATGTAGTAATTGGTTTATTATATGGCGAAGGGGATTTCACAAAAACTATAGAAATTGCCACAAGATGTGGACAGGACTCGGATTGCAATCCTGCATCCGCAGGTGGTATTTTGGGCGCTATTAAAGGCTACAAAAATATACCTGATAATTATCTGACAGCATTAAAAGTGATAGAAAATAGAAAGTTGAATAATACAAGATACTCACTTAGCGAAGCATACCAGCTCAGTTTAAAGCATAGCCTAATAAACTTGGAAAAGGCAAATCAAAAAATCACAGATTCGATTGTAACCATCACTTACGCTGATATTGTGCCAGTGCCGTTTGAAAAAAGTTTTGAAAACTTAATTCCAACGCATAACATAGGCAATTGGTTTGGTAATGTAATAACACCAGATAAAAATAATTTGGAGTTTGATTTTGAAGGAGCAGGTATATTGATAAGAGGCACATCACTGGTTATTGAAAGCAAGTTAAAGGAATACACCCACTTAATTGAAATTAACATTGATAATCAAATTATTGATACTATGGCAGTCCCTTCTTTTTATTTGGATAAAATTAATGAAGTATATTGGAACTTTGAATTAGAGCAAAAGAATCATCATCTGAAAATGAGGATAGTAAATCCTGCCGATGGTGCTTGGGTGAAAGTAACAGAAAGTACAGTATTTAACAAACGAAATAAATGAAAATTAGATTATTAATTGTTTTTTTATATCTATTTAGATTGTCCAATGCACAAGAAATCATAAAATTTGACGCTGTCAAAATTACCAGCAGATACAAAGATACTCCTTTCAAAATGGGAAATCAGGGTCCAGGAGGCAAAGAAATCAAGCTAAACAGTTTATATATGTCTGTAGGTGGCAAGCCTGTAGTACCTGTGATGGCCGAAATGCAATATTCAAGGGTGCCCCTATCACAATGGGAAGATTATATCCTCAAAATGAAAGCTTGCGGTGTAAATATAGTTGCCACCTATGTGTTTTGGAACCATCATGAATATATAGAAGGGCAATTTGACTGGCAAGGCAATAAAAACCTACGAGATTTTGTGAAACTATGCGGTAAACACGGCTTATCAGTGTATCCTCGCATAGGACCTTGGTGCCATGGCGAAGCCCGAAACGGTGGCAGTCCCGATTGGATATTGCAAAAAAAGAATATATCAGACAGGTGGCAACATCCTGTGTATGAATATTATGTAGACAGACTGTATGCACAAATCGCTGCTCAATTCAGAGGCTTGCTATACAAAGATGGAGGACCTATAATAGGTATTCAGCTGGAAAACGAATACTCCAGAGGTAAAGATGGCGAATATCATACACTTTGGCTCAAAAACACAGCCATAAAATATGGCATAGATGTACCTATATATAATGTGACAGGGTGGGGCAATGGCTCAGTGCCACCCTATGAGGTCATTCCGTTTTTTGGTGCATACCCCGATGCACCTTGGGCAGATAACATAGAGCGCAGTACAGATTGCAGTGATTTTACATACAATAGTTTTGTAGATTATGAAAAAATAGGAAACAATTTGCAAAAAAAATCAGGATATATGACTTATGAAGACTATCCTTTTTTCACCTGTGAAATGGGGGTAGGTATTCAAAACACCTATCACCGCAGATTAGTGGTATCGCCCATAGATGGGTTGATATTGGTAAATTATAAACTTGGTGCAGGCAGCAATTTGATAGGTTACTATGTATTTGCCGGAGGGTCTCATCCACACGACCCCTATGTGTCCAATGAAGAAAATCGAGAGTTAACAGGCTATTGGAATAATAATCCGCAAATTTCGTATGATTTTCAGGCAGCTGTCAAAGAGTCGGGCAAGTTGGCACCCAGCTACTTTCAGGTAAAAAAACTCCATTATTTCTTGAATGAATTTGGAGATAGACTTGCCGTGACAGAGCCGGTATGGGTAAAAAATCAATACCGAAACAAATTTATATTGCGTGTCAAAGGAAACTCAGGTTTCATATTTGGTGCCAATTATTGCAGAAATAATATATCTGCAAATATCAAAGACTTAAAATTTGAAGTAAATTTTGGCCAAGAAAAAATTATTATACCATCCAACCCAGTATCAGTACATGATAGTGCCGTATTCATTTGGCCGGTGAATATGAAATTAAACGATATAATATTAAAACATGCTTCTGCACAGCCAATATGTAGCTTAGAATATCAAGGCAAACCTTTATGGGTGTTTTTTCAAAACCTATATCATGACCCCGAATTTTGTTTCGATGCTAAAAATATTAGTACAATAAATGCAAATAAAGGTATTGTCAAAAACGAAAATGGTAAATTCTATGTCAATAACCTAAAATCAGACAAAGATTGCCTCATAGAAATATTACATCAAGATAATAATAAATCATATATTTTGGTGCTCACCCAAGAGCAGGCAAATAGAAGTTGGCTTTTGAATGACAATGGAAATAAACACTTTTATATCTCATCGTCAGGTATGTATATAAAAAATAAAAAATTAAGTATATATGGAGAAAATAGTCAATTAGCGTTTAGTGCATTGCGTGGTGACACCATTTTGGTATCTGACAATATCAAAGTAGCTTGTACTACTAGTGGAATATTTACCAACTATACAGCAACCCTCAAAAAATGTACCTCCCAAGCAGAAGTGGTCAAAAAAGGTATATTAGGAAATGCAAAGTGGCTGCAATCATCAGTAAATGAAGTAAAAAGTAATACTAACCAGCAGCACAAGTTTTTTGTGAAAGAACTTAATATAGGCAATACAGCAGCACTTAAAAATGCACAACTGTATTTGGCTACTCAATACAGGTGTAGGCTGTTTGTAAATTTTGTAGAAGTAAATAAAGAAATAACACCCAATGTATTGAATAAAATAGATGTGACAGCCTACCTCAAAAAGGGGGACAATGTATTATGCCTTGCTTTCCCGTTGCACGATGGTAATAAAGGATTTGCAGCACATATCATAGGAGAATATTTCAACACAGACAGGTTTGATATTTATACCGATATTTCATGGCAAACCCATGAAGACATACGGTTTCCCACATGGTATCAAAGCCTAAAATATCTCAAATCTCCTACTATACTTAATTATAGCCCCGATATAAACCTTAATAACCCGGATTTCTCTGAGTACGGCATAAGTATCAAAGGCGTGTGTAACGAAAATATAAATAACAACTACCTGAATATTCTATACAAAGGTAATATAGCAAAAATTTGGTCAGCACATCTCATGGTCGGTGATGACTATAATAGCCAAGTATTATGGAATTTGGGATTGTCAAGATTAGGCAATGTGACCGAAACTACCGAGCTTAACCTTACAATATTTCCATTAAAAGAATATGAAAGAATATATTTTGATATACCTATATCCAAAGATAGTTATGACAAGGCAGAAATAGACAAGATAGAACTTATGCCAGAATACATAGCAGAATTTAAGCTGAAATAAAATATGATTATTTTGATTTTTTTAACCTAATTTTTTTGTTGTCTAAGTCAATGTATTACCATTATTATAGGCATATAAATCCATTAAAAAATAGTTATTTTATCCATTATTTTGACATAAAATTATTTTTTCTACATTCTCAATACTACTCAGCGATGGTTGCTCCTCGCAAAAATATGCGGTTTTTCACCATGTATCATTCTCTTTTTTTAACAATATACTTGACTTTATCAAGGCATTGTGGTTCAATATTTTCTATTGAATATTGTAGAATAAAGCATTGCTTTTTTGGCAGATTTGCGGTCAAAGTTTAGTTTTGTCTTTGTTCTGTCAATGGATTTTGTCTGTGGCTCATATTTGGGCGCTATTATTGCAGTAGAGCCTTCACCGTAGTATAGTTCTTCAAGGCTTTTGTACACTACTTTTTCTTCATTCACTACCATTTCAGATGCTGCAAATGGCTTGTAGTCATTGTTATATATATCGCGTTCTATCTCTTTTTGCGGAGGGTTATAGGTCGTTTTTGCTTTTGGAGGAGTAGGAGGTAGCGGTGCAGCAGTGTTTTTTTTTTGTTGTTTCATAAAACGGTTCACAAAATACAAAAACATAAAAATCACATAGGCAATCCAGATGAACTCTTTCATGATATTATTTATTTATTATTAATATTTTCATCTAACTTAATCATACAAAACACGGCATAGTTTATTATATCTCTATAGTTGGCATCTATTCCTTCGGATATGATGGTGTAGCCATCGTTGCCTTCTATCTGTTTTATACGGTATATCTTCATAAGTATCAAGTCTGTCATGGATGATACTCTCATATCGCGCCAAGCCTCATTATAGTCATGATTTTTGTTTTGTTGCAAGTGCAATGTACTTTCCACTTGGGCATCGTAACGGGCTGCCACATCCTCAGGGTTTAGCTCCATAGGGTCATTTGGGGTGAGCTGCATCTGCATGAGCGCGATAATGCAATAGTTGATAATCCCTATAAATTCTGCCTCTACTGTATCGTTCACTTTTTGTGTGCCGGTATCTTGTATAGTGCGTATGCGCTGTGCTTTTATAAAAATTTGGTCGGTGACAGAAGGTAGCCTTAGTATACGCCAAGCAGTGCCGTAGTCTTTGGTTTTGTTTACAAAAATATTTTTGCAACTTTGTATCACCTTTTGGTATTGCACTAAGGTATTGTTTGCCACATTCATGTATTCTTAAATAAAACTTTTTTTCAAATTTTACAAAAATATATTCATTTTCAATATGTATCCTGCAAAAAATATTTATACGCTCAACCTTGGCGGAGATATCTTATTGATAGATAAACCATTGGTAATGGGTATATTAAATATTACCCCCGACTCATTCTATGATGGAGGGCTGCATGACACTCATACTAAAATATTAACCCATACCGAAAAAATGCTCTCAGATGGGGCAGCCATCATAGATGTAGGGGCATACTCCTCCAGACCCGGCAGCTCAGAAGTGACTGTAGAAAATGAAATGAGTAGGCTCAAACCTGTATTACAACTACTCAAAAAAAAATTCCCTTCTATCAAAATATCTGTAGACACATTCCGTTCACAAGTGGCTAATATGGCTGTAAACGAAGGTGCATGTATGATTAATGATATATCAGGAGGTGCTATGGACAGCGACATGCTGCCTACCATGGCACGTATCAAAGTGCCCTATGTGCTCATGCACATGAGAGGTACTCCTCACAATATGACCGGTATGACCGATTATCAAAACATTGTGGCTGAAATAATGCAATACTTTGCACAAAAAACAGATGCACTCAAAAAGCATGGCATTTACGATATCATCATAGACCCGGGTATAGGTTTTGCAAAAAATATTGAACAAAATTTTCATATCTTGAAAAATTTGAGTTATTTTAACGAACTTGGCTTACCATTGATGGTAGGCATATCAAGAAAATCATTTATTTACAAAACGTTAGATACTGACTCATTGCATGCACTTAATGGTACCACATCTATGCATACTTCTGCACTTATGCAAGGAGCACAGATACTTAGGGTACATGATGTGAAAGAGGCTGTGGAAACGGTAAAATTGGTGCAAAAGTTAAATATTAATTAGAAACATAGTAGCTTGGGCAAACTGTTTGAAATAGGTTTTTTAGAAGTGCAATGGATAGATGCACTGGATATACTACTGGTATCATTTTTGTTTTACCAGCTTTATAAGGTATTGCGTGGCAGCATAGCACTCAAGATTTTTATCGGGTTGCTGGGTTTATATATATTTTACTTGCTCATCAAGGCTGCTCAAATGGACTTATTGGCTACCATATTGGGCAACTTTATGGGGGTAGGCATCATAGGGGTCATTATATTATTTCAGCAAGAAATAAGAAAATTTCTCCTCATAGCCAGCAAAAATGCCTCCAAAGACAAAGGATTTCTCAAAAGTATATTTTTCCGTACCAAAGAGCGCTCACTCACTACTGACATTGCCTCCATAGTAGATGCTGCCAAGTCACTGAGCGGCACCTCTACAGGAGCACTCATAGTGATAGCCAAAGGCTCAGAGCTCAGGCTATATGCAGAGACAGGCGATGAAATGGATGCTACCATTTCAAAAAGACTGATAGTATCTGTGTTCAACAAATACAGCCCACTGCATGATGGTGCACTCATAGTGGTGAATAACCGTATTATGGCAGCCAGATGTATATTGCCTGTGTCAGAAGATGCTACATTGCCTGCTTTTCTCGGCCTCAGACACAGAGCAGCCATTGGCATATCAGAACTTACAGATTGTGTGGTTATCACAGTGTCGGAGGAGACCGGAGCTATTTCATTAGCCCGCAATGGCAAGCTGTATCACAACCTTTCGGCTTCTGAGCTGCGCAGCAAGCTCAATATATTTCTCTACGGCAGTGATGAAGAAATAGAAAGAGAAGATGTAAAAAGCCATGATGTATTTGCTGCCCAAAAAGAAGAGCTTGCTCAATAAGGCACTCTTACTCCATGATATTCAACATTGGCTACATAGTCTTTGCGCAGTGGGTGCCCTACCCAGTCTGCAGGATTGAGTATGCGCCTCAGGTCAGGGTGGTGGGTAAATACAATGCCGTACATATCATAAGCTTCACGCTCGTGCCACAGTGCAGATTTCCATATATGGCTTATGGTATCTATGCAGGGCAATCGCTCATCAGTAGGGCGGTCAAGTACTACTTTCACACACAGGCTTTGATGGTGTATTATTGAGTATAAGTTATATGCTATTTCAAACTTGGCTGCCTCAACACCCAAGTCCAAGGCGGTAATACATGACAGGTAGTCAAAATAAAAGCGGGGGTCGCTGAATAATGTTTCACACACAGCAGTGAGCTGCTCTTTGGGTAATATGATGTAGGGCATGAGCACATTGCTTTCTACTATTTCAAAAGTATATCCTCGCGAGGACAAATGTGAGGTTATTTCTGTAAAATTCATATTATAGTATGGCTATACATTATTCAAACCGCAAGTTAATAATTAACAGATATAGTGAAATAATGTTTCATCATGCTGTAAACTAATATAATTTTTTTTATCGAGTTGCAAATCTTAAAGTCATTATTATATTTTTTATTCCTGATAATTGTGCCTTTATTATATACTACATATGTACTTGTTGAAAATAACTTGGTTTCACATTAACCATGTTGGGCAGTATGTCAGCATTTGCATTTTGAGCTTTATTTATTAATTATACCCATGCGGATGTGCAGGTATTTGTAATAAATTTTCTTCATTCAATTTAGTTACTAATGTATTTTAATATTACATCCATTTTGTATTAATAATCAAAGATTTAGTAATATAAATATGCATGGTGGTATATTTTAGCATAATTCATAAATTTATTAATAATTTTATAATGAATAATTAGAATTATGCATGTATTTTCAAGATGTATTATACTATTAGCCTGCCTTTTTTTGTATTCAGGCAATATATTTAGTCAGGATACTTATACTGTTGATGGGGCATCCTTCCATAAATACAGACTACTGAATACTAAAGATATACCTGATAGCATTATTATTTCTACTCCTGACTCTATACTCAAATATGAACCCATATCTATTAATTATGTTGCACCTAACGAACAATACTGGATATATGTCAAAGGGAACAATTCAGAAAAAAAAAATGTATGCTTGGTCACTCTAAATGACTTTCCTGTGTATGACATATATCAAGTGGACAAATCAGGTAAAATCCTCAAAGTGGAGAAATTTGGGTATCAGAATAGTTCTAAGGATAAAAGGTTACAATTTATCTCACATGTATTCGCTATTGACAATACTACTGATGAATATAGAATATTCATCAAGCTCAAAGGCTTAAGATTTGCAACTGGTTTCCCTTTAGAGTTTACCCATTTGCACAATGCCGTAAATGAAGAGATAAATATGCGCGATATGCTATTCTTTAAGGTGGGTATTGTGCTGTTTACCATAGCCTTTAGTATGTTGCTTTGGATTAGATTTTGGAGTTGGCAATATTTGTATTTTACGTTGTTTTGCGTTTCATTTTTAGGATATATACAGATATACTCCAAAAATATACATAATTATTTTTCAATGAAAAATTATATTGTTGGCTACGATTATTTCTCATACCCTTATGTGAGTATGATTATATTCATAGTACTTTTTGCTGCTTCATATATTGAGTTGAGCAGGTATAAATTTTTCTACTATACTTTATTAATAAGTATCACTATCCGTTTGCTGATATACTTATACTCGCTTTATAATCAAGAAATTATATTTTTTCATCCTGCTATTGACAATATATCTCTGTTCATAGTTTTAATAGCATACATCAAATATATGCATAAAGTAAAAACATCTTGGATTGTATTCATCGCACTTTTGATTATGGCCATTACATTTTTATTTCATACATCATCATATTTTGGTTCAGGGTATTACCAATCTTATTTAGTCACTTTTTTTAATATTCAAACAGTAGGATTTGTAGTATTTGTACTTTTCAGTATAAGTGTGGTGGCCAAATTTTGGCTCACACAACAGGAAAAAACAACAGCTCTAAACAATATTGTAGAAGTGCAAGCAAAAAACAATCGAGAGCTCGAAAGGTTGGTAGAGATTCGTACCAAAACCATAATGGAGCAAGCCCAAGAAATAGCAGACCAGGCTGACAAAATACAAAAAATGAATGAATTACTCAAGATAGATAATACTAACCTAAAAGTAAATATAGAAGAAGTAAAACATGCCCAAATGATGCATAAAAATGTCAGTTTTGATGATTTTTTGGTTACCTACCCCGACAATGAGGCATGCCAGGCATACTTACATGAGCTCAAGATTGAGAAAAATATACAATTTGTTTGCAACAAATGCGGGAACAGTGCAGGTACATTTATAGCCATCAATTATGGTACACGTTGTACTAAATGCGGTTATTTAGAGCCTGTTACATATAATACAGTCTATTATAATGTAAAATTTCCACTTAATAAGGCATTTTACCTTACCTATTTGATAAGCACCAATCAGGTTTATACCCTCGAAAATATCTCAAAAATCATAAATCTGAGAAAACAAACTTGTTTTACATTTATTAATAAACTTAAAAATATAAAGATAAAAAAACATAAAATGAAACCCGGCGAAGAAGGGTGGATAAACTACATATTTACAGATGATTAATAACAAATTTATTTTTTAATTTGTTATTAGTAGTCCGTAGGGGAATCGAACCCCTGTTTCCTCCGTGAAAGGGAGATGTCCTAACCCCTAGACGAACGGACCGTTTTTTGAAAATTAGGACTGCAAAGGTAGGGAATAATTTAAAATTTAAGATTTAAAATTTGAAATTATTTTTTATAAATACACAACTTATTGTAAAACAGCATAATAGCATAGTAGATAATAAAGATATTCAATCTTTAATTTTATAATTTACAATATTTTACATTCTATCCTGCGGTTTTGTTTTCGGTTGGCATCTGTATCATTGGGTGCTACAGGCATTTTATCACCATAGCCTTTGAATTTTACACGACTTTGGTCTATGCCGTTTTCGACCAGGTAGTCAAATACAGATTCTGCGCGCTTGGTGCTGAGGTTCATATTATTGACAGCCAAGCCTACATTATCAGTGTGCCCGCTTATTTCTACTTTGAGGTCTGCATTTTGGTTAAGAAAGTTGATGAGTTTGTCGAGTTCAGCGGTTGATTTTTTTTCTAATTTATACTTGCCTGTTTCAAAAAATATATTGTTGAGCGTAATGGATAGGCCTTGCTTGATAGGGTCAAGGTACACATCTAAGTTGAGCGGGTCAAATTTTTGTTCGTTTTCAAAATTAAAAGCATGGCTTTTGTACAGGTATCCAAGCTTTTGTACATACAATCCGTATTGGGTATTTTCATTGAGCACTATAAGATAAGAGCCATTTACAGGGTCTGATTTTAAGAAACTTTCAGATTTGTTGGTTTTCAGATTTATGAGTTCTATCACTGCAGATATGGGCTGCTTGGTATCATTGTCATACACAGTGCCTTTGGCGTAGGTACATTTGTCTTTGCAGGACACCTCTTGAGGTAGGGCAAACTCATATATGTAATATTTTTCATTGTTGTTTTGAGTTTTAGCTTCAGCAGATATATAAGCCTTTTGGCAATCTGCGGTGATGAAAATAGATGATTCTTCTAAGTGTGTGTTGATAGGGTAGCCAAGATTTTGGGGTATAGACCAGTTGCTGAGTGAGTCTTTGTAGCAATAAAATATATCAAAACTGCCGTATCCCAAATGATAGTCAGATGCAAAGAAAAATGTAGACATAGTAGGGTGAATGAATGGGGCTACCTCTCTGCCGGGTGTGTTTATTAGGTCGCCAAGATTGAGCGGCGGGCTCCATCTGCCTTCGTGGTCGGCTTGAGCCATCCATATGTCTTCTTCTCCGTATCCGCCAGGGCGCTTGGAACTGAAGTATATCGTTTTGCCATCGGGCGATAGAGAGGGCTGAGAGTCCCAAAAGGGAGAGTTTATTTTAGTACCCATATTCACGGGCTTGCTCCATATATTGCCCTCGTTGTATGATATATATAAGTCGCAGTCGGAGTCGTTGCGAGTAGCACCGCCGCATTTGGTAAATACCAGTACTTTGCCATCGGCAGATATGGTACAGGTACCTTCGTTGAGGTTGGCACTGTTTATGTTTTCAGAAATAGGCTGAGCCTCCATCCATTTCCCGTCTTTGTTTTCGGATATGTACATGTCTTCATATTCCATACTTCCTATTTTTTCGCGTACGGTAAATACCATTTTGCTTTGGTCGGCAGTGGTCACCGGGAAATATTGTTTGTTGAATTTATTGATTTCCGGAGGAAGTCTTTGGGGTTGAATATTTACAGGGTGCTGTATATTTTGCAAAGCAAAGTCGCAAATGAGTATATATCGTTGTGCTTTTTCTAAAAATGGTTTTGGGTCTTTGTATCCAAACTTTATGTATCGAGTGTAGGCAGCTTTGGCATTGGCATAGGCACCGTCGTGCAGGTATATGTCTGCCAATATTCTGTACACCAATGAGTTGGTATAGTTTTTGTTAATTTTTAATATTTTTTCGAAATGATATTGCAACAATGGAATGTTGCGCTCAAAGTTTTTATACAACATCCCTAATTGAAAATGAGCATCTGTAAAATTGGAATCGCGCTCTACAGCTTCTTTAAATTTTTTTATGGAAATATCCCATTTACGGTCTTGCAGGTTTTTGATGCCCTCGTTAAATGCATTTATAGCTTTTTTGTTTTTAGAGGTCAGGTAGTTGTCTTGTGCCAATCCAATGCAGCACACTGACAACGAAAAATATAGTATATGTATTCTGCGTAACAAATTGAATTATTATCAATATTTTCCCAAAATTAATTTATTATTTGACAAATAATAAATCAAACAACTCTTGAGGCTATTTTTATTCATCATATATCTACAATATGCAATAAATATGAGGCTATGTAAAATGTATTTCGTTTTTTTGCAAGTTGATTTTTAGCTTATTATTACTATTTTATGAAAATATTAAAATTCTCTGAATCATCATTCAAAGATGCACAGTGTATAGACAAAGTATTAACTATAATAAGAGGTAATGCAGCCAACCATACTCATGTGGTGGTGGTATGCCCTACCATAGCCAATACAGGTCATAGACTGGCCGAGATGAGCAGCCTCACCAAAGAGTCTAAAGAAGGATACAAAGACTTGCTCAAATCTATTGAAGATGAGCATTTTGGTATTGCCAAGCATTTCATAGACGTGAAAAGGCAAGCCAAAGTCATAGCCAACCTCAAAATGATGCTCAATGAGCTTGAAGAAATACTATATGGCGTGTATCTGCTTTGGGAGCTTTCGCCTCGTACCCTTGACCATATTCATGGATTTGGCACCCAACTTACTTCTTACCTGCTCAGTGAATGTATCAAAGAAACCGGCACAGACTCTGTGTTGCTCGACAGCAAAACATTTATTAAGACCAATGACAGGTATGGTCATGCTCAAATATTAGAAGACGAAAGCGATAAAATCATATACTCAATTTTCAAAGATACCAAGCCCGTCACGGTGGTTTCTGGTGGAGTAGGCAGCACCCTCAAGGGTGAGTCTACAGTTTTGGGCAAGTCCGGAGTAAGCTACACAGCTTCTTATTTGGCTGCTACACTCAAGTGTGAAATGCTGGAAGTATATACCACCCGAGACGGTATTTATAACTCAGACAAACGATGGGTGCACACTGCATACAGCCTCCCTCATCTTACTTATAACGAAGCTATGGAAATGGCCAACTTTGATATGGACGTAATATATCCACCGGCTTTTGAGCCTGCATTCAGCGAAAAAATTCCTGTGCTCATTCTCAATCTTTTCAACCCTGATTTCAAAGGCACACTTATCAATGACAAACCTGCCCATGACAAAAACCCAATAAAATGTACCTCAGCTATTGCACGTGTGAGCTTGCTCACCATACAAGGGGCAGGTATGATAGGGGTAGCTGGAGTAGCAGCACGTTTTTTTGCTACTTTGGCCAATATGAATGTCAGCATAGTGTTCATCACCCAATCATCATCTGAGCAGTCTATCACAGTAGCCATTGCATCTGAGCAGGCTATGGCAGCAAAGCAAATGTTGGATAATGAATTTGAAATTGAAATAAAAAATTATAAGTTGCAAAACATAACTATTAAGCCTGATATGGCTATTGTGGCCATCATAGGTGAAAACATGAAAAACTCACCCGGCATAGCCGGAAAAATATTCACTGCCATTGGCCATCAAAATATCAACATTGCTGCCATAGCACAAGGTTCATCCGAACTCAATATATCTATAGTAGTAGAAAGTGGTCATTTGCAAAAAGTATTAAATACAATACAAACCCATTTCTTTGCATCATAGCCTTATTTTTGAACCCTGAATCATTTTTTTATGTTTTTATTTAGAATAATTATAATTTAGTAATCAATGCCCCAAATTAACGCTTACGATATAACCAAAATAAGAAATGACTTCCCGGTACTCAACCAAAAAGTGCATGACAAGCCATTAATATATCTCGACAATGCAGCTACTACCCAAAAGCCACAGAGTGTGATAAATGCCATAACACAATATTATGAAACTATCAATGCCAACATACACAGAGGCTTACACACACTGGCAGATAAGGCTACATGGCAATTTGAAAACTCACGAAGTGCGCTCGCAAAGTTTATCAATGCTCAAGCACCCGAGCAAGTAATATTTACCAGAGGCGTCACAGAAGCCATCAATTTGGTGGCACGCTCCTATGGAGCCAAATTTTTAAAAGCTGGAGACGAAGTATTGATTTCTACCCTTGAGCACCACTCCAATATAGTACCTTGGCAATTGATATGTGATGAAAAAGGTGCAATACTCAAAATTATCCCTATCAGTGATGATGGTGAAATAATATATGAAGAATATATAAAATTACTTTCAGAAAAAGTAAAAATAGTATCTATAGTACATGTATCCAATGCTTTGGGAATAGTAAACCCTGTAAATCAAATGATACAAGATGCCCATAAGTATGGTGCAGTGGTGTTAGTAGATGGTGCCCAAGCAGCATCACATTTACCTATAGATGTGCAAACCTTAGATGCAGACTTTTATGCACTTTCGGCGCATAAATTTTACGGACCTACAGGCATAGGAGCACTCTATGGCAAGCATGACATACTAGACAGCATGAACCCATACATGGGAGGTGGCGAAATGATAAAAGAAGTGACATTTGCCGGCACCACCTACAACGAACTGCCTTACAAATTTGAAGCAGGCACTCCAAATATTGCCGATACCATAGCTATGAGTCATGCATTAGACTATATAACCAAAATAGGTAAAGGCAACATAGCCTCCCACGAAGATGCCTTATTGCACTACGCTACCGGCAAACTCTTAGAAATACCTAATCTACAAATATTTGGAAATGTAAATGATAAAGTAAGTGTAATTTCGTTTTTGGTAAAAGGCATTCACCCTCAAGACATGGGTATCATACTCGATAGTGAGGGAGTAGCTGTGCGCACAGGGCACCACTGTACCCAGCCACTCATGGCACGCTTAGGCATATCAGGTACTGTAAGAGCATCATTTGCCATGTACAATACTTTTGAGGAAATAGATACATTAGTCTTTGGTATTCACAAAGCTGTAAAGATGCTGCAATGATAGATATTGCATTTATTTATCCATATTTTTTTTGTATAGTTGTCTCAAAGAATTTGTTTGTATCGTACCACTTATATATTTTTGTAAAACACATATTTGCATTGAGGTATAGATTAAGAATTCCATAGTAAAAAATATTCTTACAATATGAACATAAAAATCCCGCTTTATATTATTTTGTTATTAATCATAAATATACAAGTATTTGCCCAAAACCCCAATCGTACACAACTTAGATTTAAGCAAGACCATGACCGCGCCGCCAAAAAATCTACTATAAAACGAGACTTTACGCCCATAGACAAGGACACAGACAAAGACGGAGTGTTAGATATAAATGACAAATGTCCGGGTTTGGGAATAAAAGGTCAAGTAACTCCATTTGGTTGTCCAAACGATAGCGACTTTGATGGAATATATGACTCAGAAGATGCCTGTGTAAATGACCCCGGCCCGCGCGAAAACCACGGATGCCCTTGGGCAGATACAGACGGCGACGGGGTGCTGGACAAAGATGATGAGTGTATTACCGTGAAAGGACTTCCTGATTTTCACGGATGCCCCGATACAGATAGCGATGGCATACCCGACTTGCTCGACAACTGTCCCAAACAAGCCGGTACTTGGGAGCTCAAAGGTTGTCCCCCGCTGGATAGCGACAATGATGGAGTGCCTGACTCAGAAGATATATGCCCCAAAACAGCAGGCATACCGGAGCTTAGAGGATGCCCACCTCTAAAACCTGAAGAAAAAGAAGCTCTCAAACGCGCCTTTGACAATTTGCTCTTTGAAACAGGGAGCGATGTCATTGTAGAATCTTCTTTCCCATCTCTCAACGATTTAGCCAAAATATTGATAAATAACCCGATTACAAAACTTCGCCTCGAAGGCCACACCGATGATGTGGGCGATGATGACAGCAACATGATACTGTCTCGCAAACGTGCAGCTGCAGTAGAGAGATACTTAGAAGATAAAAGTGTGCAAAATACCCGTATCACCTCCGAAGGATTTGGTGAAACTCGTCCTAAATTGCCAAACGATACAGATGGCAACCGAAAAGTAAACCGTAGAGTAGAAATGATACTCACCTACGAATAATATTCACGATAATAAAAAAAAGATTGTGAACCTACTTCGCGAACCGACAAGCGACGAAAAAAAGAGGCTTCAAATAAAAGCTGGAATCATCATATTCATTGGGGTATTTTTTGCGGTATTCAGTTTCTACATTTATCAAATTTTTTTTTCTGACAACTTGCAAATTAACAAACCTGACAAACCACTGTATATAAGGACAGGTGCTACCTTTGAAGAAGTAGCTGACTCACTTATGCAGGGAGGATATGTACATGACAGGTTATCATTTATGTTTCTCTCAAAACTCACAGGATATAGAGAGCATGTGCAGCCCGGCAGATACCTCATAACCACTAACATGAACAACTATGCATTGTTCAAAAAATTGAACAATGGCAGGCAAGACCCACTCAAACTCACCATAGTGAATGTGAGAACCATGACAGACCTTGCACTCAAAATATCTAATAAGCTCGAAATAAGCTACCAATCTGTGCTTGACACCCTTATAAGGCCCGATGTAGCCCAAAGGTACGGCTTTAACGATACCACATTTATTGCCATGTTTTTGCCCGACACCTATGAGATATATTGGACATGGCAAATGCCTCAAATATTATCCATGTTTCAAAAGCAATATTTAAATTTTTGGAACCAAGAGCGTAGAGAAAAGGCTCAAGCCATAAAGCTTACTCCTAAAGAAGTCATCATTATGGCATCTATAGTGCAGGCTGAGACCAACATAGATGACGAAAAACCACGTATAGCAGGGGTATATATGAATAGGTACAATGGAAAAAAACGGTTGCAAGCAGACCCCACACTTATATTTGCCACCCAAGACTTTAGTGCCAAGCGCGTCACAGAGTATCACAGGTATTTCAAGTCGCCCTTTAATACTTATCGAAAAATAGGACTGCCACCCGGACCTATTAATATTCCTTCCATATCATCCATAGAAGCTGTGCTCAACTACGAAAAACACGAATACTATTTTTTTTGTGCAGCACCCGACCTGAGCGGAAAGCACCTTTTCAGCAAAACTTTTGACGACCATCTGCAAGTAGCACAAACCTATTGGAAATCACTCGATAAGGCTAATATACATTGATTATTTCGGGAAAAAAGTAATTGGAGTATTAACACCCATTCTATTTACTTACTAAATAATCATTCCTGCACCCATGGTTTCGTTGGTGTACTCATCTATAAGTATGATGCTGCCTGTAGTACGGTTTTGTCTGTAAATATCGGGGAATATAGGCGTAGCACATTTTATTTTTACTTGACCTATGTCATTCATGTTGAGATAATTATCATCAGCTATATGTTCCATTGTACTGATGTTGAGTTTATAATCTATATTTTTGACCATACATTTGGTTTGTCGTGAGGTATGGCGCAGCAGATATTTGGCATTGGGAGTAAGTTTTTTTTCATTGAGCCAGCACATCATTACGGTAATCTCTTGGGTGGCAGCAGGGGAGTGTGCAGATTTGCATATCATATCGCCGCGGCTTATGTCTATCTCATCTTGCAGGGTAATGCTTACAGACATGCCGGCGGTGGCTTCTTTCAACGCTACTTGACCATAGTTTATGGTCTTTACTTTGGAGGTAAGCCCGGTATGCATAGCTACCACGGAGTCATTTACCTTTACTGTGCCTGATTCTATGCGGCCTGCATAGCCTCTATAGTCATGATACTCTGTAGAGTGCGGTCTTATGATATATTGAATGGGAAATCTTAAATCTTCGGAATCAGATGCTTGTGCTATTTGTACAGTTTCCAAAGTTTCAAGCAAAGTGTGCTCGCTATACCATGGCATATTAGCCGTATGGTCTACCACATTATCGCCCAACAGTGCACTTATAGGTATGAAAATGAGATTGTTTATTTGCAGTTTTTTTGAAAATTCGAGGTATTGAAGTTTGATGTTTTCAAACACATCTTGGCTGTATTGTACTAAGTCCATTTTATTCACACACACCACCACATGTTGTATATTGAGCAAAGAGGCTATGATGCTGTGCCTGTAGGTCTGTTCTATCACACCTTTGCGTGCATCTATGAGTATGATGGCAAGGTGAGCTGTGGAAGCACCTGTGACCATATTGCGGGTATATTGTATGTGTCCGGGAGTATCTGCAATGATAAATTTGCGCTTTGGGGTAGCAAAATACCTGTATGCCACATCTATGGTGATGCCTTGTGCGCGCTCGTCGCGCAGACCGTCTGTAAGCAATGAAAGATCTACATATTCTTTGCCTCTGTGCCTACTGCTCTCTTCTATGGCTTGAAGTTGGTCTTCAAATATTGATTTAGTATCGTATAGCAACCTACCTATGAGTGTGCTTTTGCCATCGTCCACGCTACCTGCAGTAGTGAAGCGCAAAAGATCCATATTGAAATAATTATCCATAACTTATGTAAACGGGGATGCAAATATACGAGTCAATCCTATTATTTCAACCATATTATTTTATCAGGCATAAATATATGGCATGGTAATACAGTAACATGTATATTTGTGCACTTTATGCATTGCCTTTATGATTGCTTTGTACCTCAAAGAGGTTAATTCTTTTTTGGACTCACTCACAGCTTATATAGTGATAGGGGTGTTTTTGCTATTCACAGGGCTATATACGTGGGTATTCCCGGACCAAAATGTGCTGGACTATGGATTTGCAACCATGGATGTATTGTTCAACTCAGGTCCTTACATATTACTATTCATCATACCTGCCATCACCATGAAAAGTTTTGCGGAAGAGCGAAAAACAGGTACTTATGAAATACTTTTTACTAAACCACTCTCAGATATGCAAATTATTTTAGCCAAATATTTGGCTACCTACACCCTCAGTGCATTGGCTATACTGCCCACATTAGTATATGCATACAGTATATACGAGTTGGGCAGCCCCAAAGGCAATTTAGATATAGCATCTGTGGCTGGTTCGTATGTAGGGCTATTATTATTGGCAGCACTTTTCACGGCATTGGGTATCATGGCATCTGCTATTACTGATAATCAAATAGTAGCGTACATCATTGCAGTATTTTTATGCTATATGTTTTATACAGGTTTTGATACTATTTCTACATTAGATGTATTTTTCAGCCAATCTTTATTGATAAAAAAATTAGGCATTATGGTACATTATGATACCCTCAGCCGTGGGCTCATAGATATGGGAGATGTACTATATTTTGTTAGTGCCATTATTATTACTTTACATAGTGTAGCCTTGTATTTGAGCCATAGAGCCCAATGATTTTATATGTATTCAAATATTAAATACAGATATATCAATTTTTTCCTGATCATTTGCAACATATTGCTGCTCAATTATATATTTGGATATTACCCTGTAAGGATAGACCTCACAGCCGACCAAAGATATACCCTGCACGAAACTACCAAAACTGTATTGCAAAATACAGAAGGACATGTGATAGTAGATGTGTACCTCAGTGGCGATCTTCCGGCTGGCTTTAGAAGGTTGCAAAACAGCATAAGAGAAACTCTCACCGAATTTAGAACTCATACTTCTGCCAATATTGAATATAGATTCAATGATCCTGCTGCCATAGCAGATGAAAAAGAAAGAAACGCCACTATGATGCAGCTTGCCCAAAAAGGACTGCAACCCACCAATATATACCATACCAAAGATGGAAAGCAGACAGAAAAGCTAATATTTCCGGGAGCACTCATCACTTGCAGAGGCAAGCAAACTCCCATACACTTTCTCAAAGGCAGCGAAGGTGCCTCGCCTCAAGAGATACTCAACCAATCAGTAGAAGGAGTAGAATATGAACTGATAAATGCTATAAAAATAGTAACCACTCGCTACAAACTTCGCATAGCCATTGCCGCCGATCATGGCGAACCTAAAAATGCTGAACTCAACGACCTATATATGACCTTGAAAGACAGGTATATGATAGAAAGGATAAATATATCTGAGACAGCCAATATCAAAGCCTATGATTTATTAATTATTATAAGACCTACACTATCCTACCAAGACGCTGATAAGCTCAAGCTAGACCAATATATCATGAACGGTGGAAAAATCATATTTTTCTTAGACCAAGCAATATTGCATAATAAAAATCTGAGCAATGAAGGCACCATGATTACTCCCGCACAGCACAATCTTGAAGACCTGCTCTTCAAATTAGGGGTACGTGCAAACCAAGATTTGATACAAGATATACAATGCGGTGCTATTCCTTTGGTGGTAGGCAGCATGGGCAATAGCGCACAGACTCGCCTCATGCCCTGGCCCTATCATGTGATACACAATAATTATGGCAAACATGCCACTGTACGCAACATGGGAGCTGTCTTGTGCAAATATGCCTCCACATTAGACACCGTGAAGGCCACAAACGTTACAAAGACTCCCCTCATATATACCTCATCATATGCACAAAAAATACAACTACCCTACAAAGTGTCATTGGAAGATGCAAAAAAAAATTTGGAAACAGATATGAAAGGAGGCAAAAATTATATAACCGCATACTTGCTTGAGGGTAGGTTCAAGTCATTGTACAACAATAGGCTTTCGCAATATGTGATGGACTCCATAAAATATTTGAACGAATCCAAACACACCCGTATCATGGTATTTTCAGATGCTGATTATGTGATAAACGAGGTGAGCACAGATGAGCAACAGGCTTTCCCACTCGGCTACGACAGGTATATAAGAAAAAAATTTGCCAATATAGACCTTATACAAAACATAGTAAACTATATGCTTGATGATAAAAATATGCTAACGGTGAGAAACAAACAAATAGTGCTGCGCACACTTGACAAGAAAAAAATAACTGCAGAGCGGGCAAAGTGGCAAATAATCAACACTGTAGTACCACTCTTGTTATTATTTGCTTTTGGAATAATAAAATATTACCTACGTGTCCATAAATATGCGCAATATACCCCTTAGTACCAAAATATTAGGTGCAGCTTTCATATCTATGTCACTTACAGCACTTTGGCTCACTACTACTGATGCCGGATATAATACACTTGCAGCACAAAAAAAAATGTTTGTAGTGGCAGATAGCGGTATAGTGAGCAAAGTGTGCATAGAAAAAGGTAAATCTAAAATCAATTTATTCATTCATAAGTATGAATATAAGCTCAATGACTCACTATTGGCAGACTATGAACTGGCAAGCAACCTGATGATGTGGGTATATCAAGCCCAAATAAACGATGTAGGGCAAGATGATATAAAACATTGGTTTGAAAAAAATAAGAATAATGTAGCAAAAATATCATATTACGTGGGCAATGAGCCTTATATACAATTTATTGCGTTGCCCGACACTGCAAATAATCAATGTATTTGGGCCAAAAGTGATGATGACAGCCAAATATATAAGCTGTCGTTAGCGGGCAGCGACCGAGATATATTGCCATTCACTGTGTCAGATATGAATGATTGGCGTAGCAAAATACTCTTTTCATCTATCCCCAAAACCATAAAAAATATTCAAGTACTGTTTAAAGCATCGCCCAAAGATAATTTTGAAATATATCGCGAAAATGGCAAGTACTTTGTAAAAAATATGCCACAGGCAGATAGTGTTAAAATATTGAGCTATTTATACCTGTACAAAAAGGTGACTATTCATCAATTCATTCAAAACAAACCCTTAAAAGACAGCCTTGTACAATTACAGCCACAATATGAAATAGCACTTAAAGACATCAATGATACTTACAGCAACCGTATAGGCATATATTACAACCCCCAAAGCCCCAAAATTATCTATGGATTGATCAATGATAATACAGATTTAGTGGTCATAAAACCTGCTATTTATGAGTATCTCTTACAAAAAAGGAGCTTTTTTGAGGGAAAGTGATGTTATTGTTTAGTTACATTAAGCATCAATGTATCAGAGTTAAAACCTGTAAATATCCCTAATCCGTTTTCTATATTTGTCTGAGGGTTATTAAGATTAAGCGAACTGTTGCTGCTACTTTGATAAAGTGCCGCATATTCTGGGTTTAGTACAAATAAGATAATAATGTGTTTGCCATAGTAAGAAAATGTTTGTGCATTTATTTGATGTTGACTGAGGGTGGTAGGCTCGTTTCTGAAAGTGGGTGAAGGTCTGTCAGTATTTTCATTTATTTTAGAAGGGTTACTCTCAATATTTTGTACTACTACCAAATAATACTTTCCTTCTGAGTTGTTCCATGTAAGTTTTACTGGTTCAGGAAATGTAGGCAGAGAGCCTCCGCCTGAGGGGGGTGTACCAGAACCAAAATTTATAGTTGGCATACTAATCTCTGTCACACTTTGTGCAAAATTTTTAGGTTTTTCAGGTACAGAAGTATACGTGGATACAAGCGTTTCATTATACTTAAAGCTGAGTGTGTATGTGGTATTGGGCATAATTATAGTATTATCATATACAGTATATGTGCCGTTGCTTGTATTTGACAACGTAATAGTTGTGCCATTATAATTGATATTGACCGTTAAACCGTTAAGGTCGTTAAATGTTTCTGCACTATTTTCACCAAAAGCACTTTCAATTTTTATTTTTACCATTGGTGCATATTTGGGATGTAAATATGCCTCTACAACAGGTTTTTGTGTATTTAGAGTAGCATCATCTGATTGGCTGCAAGCCCAAAGCGATATTATGAAAATATATATTATCTTATTTTTTATCATCTTAAATGTAATGAAAGTGTAATATTGGGAGTGATTCCTAAATAATTTACATTAGTCTCAATCACTTCATTATCTACCAAATCATATTTTTTGTACCATACATTGGTACGGTCATAGAGATTGAATACTGATACTCCAATGTATCCTATGCTTTTACCTTCGCCATTTTGTATATCATAGTTAGCAGCCAAATCTAGTCTGTGATAATCAGGCAATCTACGACTGTTTTTATCACTCACTGATATGTAGTCTCTATCAGTGCCGTCTAATAATTGTACACTGTATCCTCCCGATGGTGCAGTGTATGGTCTGCCTGTGGCATATATCCATGTGGCAGAGAATGTCCATCTCTTTAGTCTATACACCCCCACAATTTTATACTCATTAGTAATGTCTTGATTAGAAGGGAAATAGTCTTTGCCATATACATCAAATTTATTTTGTGCATTGAGTAATGTGTACCCTATCCATCCGTTTAGGTTTCCATACTTTTTTTGTAATAGCAGTTCCAGCCCTTTTACATTTCCGATACCGTTATAAAAATTTTCTGTGTATGAAATACGATTGGGATTCACATTATACCTCAGAGTATATTCTGTAAGACCTTGATAATTTTTATAAAACACTTCTGCACTTATTACATATTTGGAAGATTCGTAGGTGCTGCCTAAAATATAATGTTGTGAACTGCTCACAGGTATTTTGTCACTTTCAGACAAGAGCCAAAAATCTCTGCTCCCGGCCAATATATCTTCGCGTGTGATGCGGTTGGCAAATTGGTAGTATAATCCTGAGGCTGCTTTAAGTTTAAGTTTATCAGTCAGGTTATAGTTGGCTGCAAAGCGTGGTTCAATGTAGGGTTTACTTGTAACATCATAATAAGTGAGTCTGACACCGGGTGTGATTGATAGTCTGTTATCAATATTAATTTTATCTTGCAAATAAGCAGTAGCCGTGTGACCAATATTTTTCTTATCAAGTATTTTTAATGTATCACTTTGTGCATATGAGTAAGCAATATCGTATCTGGAAATGTGTGTGCCAAAGCCTACAGCATGGTTTCGTTTAATATCCCATGTGTAATCTCCTTTATAGGTATAATCAGTAAGCATATTATCTTCAAAAGTGCCATTTTTTATCGTTCTGTTTTCAGTGCTTGTAGATATATTAATATTTGCACTGCGGTCTCTGTTGCTATAGTAGTTTGAGAAACTGATTATTTGAGAACCAAAAAATTTTTGATTCCATTTACGGCCCCATTTCAGGCTTGAGCCTATGTTGCCATATTGTGTTTTGTCGGTGGTCTCAATGTTTAAATTTATACCCCTGTTTGCAAAAAAACTTGGAGGTTCTATATTCTGTGAATTGTCGAGATCGTCAGTGCCGTTATATATACTGAGCGAAATAATGTCTTTTTCAGTTGGTCGATAGCATATTTTACCATTAATATCGTAAAAGTAGGAGGTAGCTTTCACGTTTTCAAAACCTGCAAATCCTTGTCTGTTTCCACCTTGGGCAGGGTCACTATTTTGCTGCGTACTGTTAAATTTATCAAATAATTTATTGTATAGTGGTCCTTCATACGACCTGCGTACAGCCAGTAGTACATTTATTTTTTCACTCAAAGGCAGCTCAGCATATGCATTGGCACTCAGCAGGCTCACTTCACCACATACATTAAATGCTCTTTGATTGCCTTCTTTGCCTGTAATTTCTGTCACGCTCGATAGTCTGCCACCATATTTGGCATCAAATCCTCCTTTGTATAGTTTTACATCTTTTATGGCGTTAGCGTTGAATGCACTAAAAAACCCATACAAATGGTCTACATGATACACTGTAAAACCATCATATAGTACCAAATTTTGGTCAGGGGTGCCTCCTCGTACATACAATCCCGATGACGACTCATTGCTTGCAGACACTCCGGGCATGAGCTGGAATGAACGCATCACATCTTTTTCACCTACATTGGGCAGTTGAGCAAGTTGCTTTGGACTTATTTGTACTACACTGGCTTCTTGTGGCACTTTGAGCAATGCCTCAGCATCACCCGATACAACTACCTCATTGAGCAATTTTTCATCTTCTGATAAGTCTATTCGGATATTATTCATATTCATTCCCTGATATAGCTTGATATATTCTTTTTTGTACCCTAAGTATGACACTATAATAGTGTTGGTATCAGTAGGAATGTTTTGTAGAGTAAAATAGCCGTCACTATTGGTCTCTGCCGTTGAGTTTCCATTTTTTACATAAAGTGTAGCGTATGGTATTGACTCACCTGTTTTGTTGTCTTTAATACTACCCGAAAGGTTAAAATTGAATAGTGTAGGTGCTGATGCCATAGCTTTGGCATTCTTGGGTGTAAATGTATTAATAGGCTTGGTTTTCGGCTCATTCTTACCTATAAGCACTATTTTATTATTTTCAATGTAATATTTAAGCTTATTTTCTTTACAAATAGTTTCTATGACTTCTTTTAGAGAATTATTAAATGCGCGAAATACAAATTCAGTATTTTTATATTTTTCAGTATCATATTCAAAGCTTACCTTATGTTTAGTTTCCAATTTGCTCAATGTTGTTGATAATGACCCTGTAAATAATTCATCTACCATCGTATTTTTTAGATAAGTTGTGCTTAGGCTGTCTTGGCCATATATTACTTTCACATTTATGGTCAATATTATGCTTAACCAAGCCAAGTTTTTTAGTAGGATGAAATATTTTATTCTTTTAGCAGGCATATATAGCAAAATGTAGTTATAAATAATAGCCATAATTCTATTATGGCTTGTGAGAGGTTATTTTTCAAAACGTGGTATATTTTCTTCCATTCTAGCTTTCAATTTTTGAAATTTAGCCCACTGCTCAGCACTTAGCAGAGATTTCAACTCATTTTCCATTTGTTGTTTTTGCTCTTCTATCATACTATGTACTTTTTGCAAGGTTTCTTCATAAGGTTTCATTTTTTGCTCCATTTCTTTGGCAAATTTTAAGTTGAGTTCAGATAGCTTTTTTTTCTGGTCAGTGTTCAATGCCAAATCTTTGCTCATCATATCAGTTTGCATTTGTGCCATTTTTTGAGGGTCAGGTTTAGTCCCGGGTACAAAATTTGGTTGTCCATGTACGTTATTTATCCATGTCATTACAGCTATGGATGTAGTAATAAAGATGCTTTTTATAGTTTTCATAATTTTTCTTATTTTATTCAAATAGAAATAATTATTGCCTACATGTACATTATGTATCGCCAAACGATGTATTTGTGTCGAAAAAATAGTTAAATTATAGAGATATGATATTTGATAAGTCTTTGTATGATGCACCTACAGTGAGTTGTATGCCATCTTCTAAAATGATATTTTTTGCTCTTACTTCATTTATTTTTGAAATAGCCACTATATATGATCTATGTATTCTTGCAAACATTTTACTAGGTAGCTTGCTCACAATTTGTTTCATAGTCATCAATGTAAGTACTACTTTTTTACCGATTAGGTGTATCTTTACATAGTCGCCGTAGCTTTCTATATATACTATTTCCAATAAATTTATTTTGATAAGTGAATATTCAGAATACACAAATAGGCAGTCGGGTTGTCTGTGCGAACGTATATAGGTTTGGTATTCATTGGCTTTATGTATCGCTTGTTCAAATCTGCTCTTATCAAATGGCTTAAGCAAATAATCTATAGCCTGCATGTTGAACCCCTCTGCCGCATATTGGCTATGTGCTGTAGTGAATATTATCATCATATCTTTAGGCAAATATTTGGCAAAGTTTGTGCCTAATACATCAGGCATCTGAATATCTAAAAATATAAGGTCACACTTTTGATGTTGAATATACGCAATAGCTTTAGAAGGTTGTGTAAATGTAGCACTCAATACTAATGAGGGTATGTCTTGTACATAATCTTTCAAAATACACAAGGCAAGTGGTTCATCATCTAAGGCTACAGCATTTATCATTTCAATGTTATTTCCAAGTCCATTATATATATCCCATTGCGCTCATATTGTGAATAGGTGTGTTTGTTTTCATAGCTTAAAGATAATCTTTTCAGCGCAGTTTGCAAGCCTATACCTGTTGAGTGAGGGGTAATATTTTTATATATTATATTTGATGTATGCAATAGTAATTTTCCATCCTGTATTAATATTTTTATATGTATATTACATTCATTCTCGTTACTCACGCCGTGCTTAAATGTATTCTCAATAAATGCTATCAATACAAGTGGAGTAATCAAATAATGGTTGCAATCACCCAAAAGAGAGTAATTTATCTTAACGTTATCTGGTATCCGCATACGTTCAAGAGATATATAATCTTCTATGTACTGTATTTCCTGTTTCAATAGCACATACTCTTGATGAGACTCTGATATGACATAGCGCATCAGTGATGATAATTTAAGTATGGCATCCGATGTCATTATGTTTTTTTTTATACTCAATGCATAAAGTGTATTGAGCGTATTAAACAAAAAGTGCGGATTTATTTGAAATTTTATTGCTTTAATCTCAGCTTTAAGCCTTTCATTTTCAGCAGCTTTTCTTTTTTCTTCTGATACATTCCACTCATGTATCAAGCGCGAACTGGTAGAAGCAAACAATATGGCAAGATACATGAATAAGTTTTGCATCAATCGCACCATTATCATGTTTTTTTCGGGTATAGGAATATATTCTGTATCTGGTTTTGGTACCAACATCAATGGTACAAAAAATATAACAATTGCAGCCAATATACAAAATACTATATATATAAAATACTTTCTTTTGAGTACAAATTTAGGTACCAACACATAATAATTGATATAATAATATGAAATAAGCAGCAGGTTGCATATAAATAATAATGTAAAACCTATCATATCAGCTACTGCAGTGTCTTCAGGCTTGATGAGTGGTTTGGGAATAATAAAAATTGGTAACACCAAAAATCCTATCCAAGCAGGTATATGTAGCCAAAGATTAATTTTTTTTTGCATTAGCCAAAATAAAAACTTAAATAAATGTATAATATTATATATCGACTAATAAGTATATTCAATCGATAAAAGTACTTTAGCCAACAAAAATTATACAGAATATATATTCAACTTTTTTGCATTCAATTATTACTTGAGCTTAGTCACAGCCATGGTAGGGTGCTCAGGGTTCACCATAAGTTCTTGCTTGAGAGGCAGCCATATCACATCCATGTCTTCCATGGGTATGGCACCTAACAAAATTTCATTATCACCGGGTAGCACCATAGCACGACAAGTGGTAGATCTGTTTTTGAATTTTACCTCCACAGGTCCTACCACATCACATTTAATGCGTACTCCATTTGCCAATTCGGCAAATTTTTGCTCTATCACTGGCAGTTGCAAATATTCCTGCACCCCTTCATTTATTGCCAGCATATAGCTGCCCGAGTCTACTAAGGCATTGACCCTTATACTTCTGATATCTTCCGGTGAAATAAAATTTCTTCTCGCCAAGCCAATGTCCTCAGAGTTTACAAGTTCTATTTCTGCATATGTAAGTCCCATGTTTGTATTTTTTTTACAAAAGTAATAATAAACGAAACCAATGCTCTACATATTACTGTACTAAGATAGATATGATTATTACTCCTTCACAAACCTTAGCACGGTGGCGCCTGCTTTCAATATATATATGCCTGACGGCAAATGATTGATATCAATTTCATTCTTGCCTGTCACTATGTTTTGTGATATTACCCTCATGCCATACACATTTACGATACTTACCTCACCTGCAAAGACGGGGCTGTATACATTCAATATCTTACCGGCAGGGTTAGGGTATATACTCAAAGGCATTGTACTGCTGTAGTTTATACCGGTCACAGAGCCACTCACCGTCACTATTTCAAATACTATGCTCACATCAGGAGCAGCATTGTAGTTGGCATCTCCTGCCTGCATGGCAGTCACCGTTACCACACCTGCACTCAATAGTGTAAGTATATTGCCATTGACAGACACAGGACCCAATATACTGTAAGACACCAACAATCCTGATGTAGCCATGCCTGTAAGGGTGTATGTATTCGTGGCTCCTGTAAGGATAATAGTAGGTATTGGGTTCATACCTGTAATGGTTTGGTCTTGCTTAACCACGGCTAATACCGATACCACTACAGACGCAGTATTAGCACACAAATTTACATCTGTACCTGTCACTGTATAGGTTGTATTTACTGTAGGCGATACACTAATTACTGAGGTAATATCACCTGTACTCCAAGAGTAAGTGTTTGCACCTGATGCAGTAAGAGAAGCAGACGTGCCTGATGTAATAGTGGTATTGCTCATTGCCATCACCATAGGCAGGCTGTTTACTGTAACAGTTACCATGTCTGTATCAGTGCAACCATTCATGTCAGTGCCTGTTACTGTATAGATAGAATTTGCAGGAGGAGTAATATTGATACCTGCCTGTGTAGCACCAGTGCTCCACATATACATATTTGCACCCGTAGCCGTCATTGAAGTAGAGGAGCCTTGGCATATTATTAAGTTAGGTGAATTAATAATTACAGTTGGCAACCCATTCACGGTAACCATACTCATAGCCATGCCCACACAGCCTTGTGCTGAAGTGCCTAATATGGTGTAGGTGGTATTGTTAGTAGGGGATACCGTAAAGCTGCCTCCGCTAATGCTGTAAGTAATTGCCCCTGAGGTAGTAATGGTAGTGCTTTTACCACTGCAAATAGTATTATTTGAAGCCGTAATAGTTGGTAACCCATTGACAGTGACAATACTCATAGCCATGCTCACGCAGCCTTGTGCAGAAGTGCCTGATATAGTATAGGTAGTATTGGCTGCAGGTGATACCGTAAAGCTGCCGCCGCTTATGCTGTAAGTGCTTGCCCCTGACGTAGTAATGGTAGCACTTTGACCACTGCAAATAACATAATTTGAGGTATTGATAACAGGAAGTGAATTTACTGTAAGGGTCCGCCATGCCATACTCGTACACCCGTTCATGTCAGTGCCTGATACAGAATATGTAGTAGTGATTGATGGGCTTACCATTACATTGCTACCCATGAGCGTGGTCGGATGCCATGTGTATAATGTGGCACCTGTAGCGGATAATACAGCCATATTGCCAATACATATTTGTGAATTACCCCCAATATTTATCGTAGGTAAACTTAATACCGTGACATTTATTATCCCCAGTCCATTACACCCTTGGTCGGTAAGCCCTGTAACGGTGTAGCTGGTATTTACCAATGGGTTTACATTAGTGCCTGCAGTGGTAGCACCGGTATTCCATAAATAAGAAACGGCCCCTGTAGCTGTGAGGTTTGTGCCTGACAACGAGCATATTGCATCATTACCCCAAATATCTATGGGCACTATGCTATTCATAGTCACTGTTACTAACTCAGTAGCGGTACAACCATATATATCAGTACCTGTCACAGTGTATATGCCTGCCAAAGTGGAGGGAATATTTATTCCTGCGGTAGTAGCACCAGTGCTCCACATGTACATATTGGCACCTATGGCAGTAAGGCGTGCTTCTGTGCCTGCACATATTACACTATTGCCCGTTATATCTAAAGTAGATCCTCCTACGGTCACGCCCACCCAGCGTGGCATAAAGTTACAACCTTGTGCATCAGTGCCTGTAAGGGTATAAACAGTATTTATCATAGGCATGATGTTTACATTATTACCTGCCAATGAGCCCGGCATCCAAATGTAAGTGTTGCCTCCCATTCCTGTGAGTGTAGCAGATTGACCCGCGCATATAGGATTTGGTGTAGCCATGGCCGTGATGGTTGTATTTGAAAAAGGCACTTTGATAACCTGCGGCAATGTACTCATTTGCAAACCGCAAGAATAGCCTAACCTGCCTTGCACCCAATCAGTGGCTGGTGTCATGTTGATTAGGTTATGAGGGATGCCAGTTACACCGTTTCTTACAAAACTTCCTAATCCTTCATTGAGAGGGAAATATCCTGCTAAGTTAGGCTCGTTGCCATTATAAGTTCTATTCATATTTTTAATAATGTCTGTTGTAGAGCGAGCTACATTCCAGTATCTTACCTCATCTATTTGACCGCCAAAAAAGAAGTTTCCAGTCGCATCTTCAGTAACTCCGGCACCTATTCTAAAAGGTCTTGAAGAATTGGGCGCAAAACCTACAGTAGATACGCCTACAACACTGCCGTTTATCATAAATGTCACGTTGCCTGCGCCATCCCTGGTGGCAGCTAAGTGAGTCCAAGAGTTTGCAATGGCCTGTGAACCATTAATTACTGTCCAATTGCCACCAGTATCGCCATACCAAAATTGCAATTCACCACTTGGAGTTACATAAAAAATATAACCTTGCAGCGGCGAGCCGTTGCGGCTCGTTAGGGGTGATTGGAATGAACCAGAAGCAGGATTATTTACTTTCATCCAAAGCTCTACCGTAAATTGTGAGGTGTTGAGAGCCGAGGAATAGGGTACATCTATTTTGTCATTGCTGCCATCAAAGTCAAGGGCTTTGTCAGTTTTATCTGCCAATACATTATAAGTCATGGTTGAGGTGATAGAGTATAGATTTATTTCTGCCGGGCCGGCTGCCATTAGTGTAGGACCAAATATGGTGGAGTTATCCATGTGGTTGCGCACAGTGTAGCGCGCATTGAACTCTGTGCCTACTAATGTAATAGATGCTGATGTGCCGCAAATGCTTGATACAGGAGGTATAATGGCTTGATTAGCTATGGTAACTACATCTATTGGTATTCTTCGGTGTGCTACGCACCCATTCGTGTTGAAACCTGCCAAAGTATATTCTGTAAACATTGTTGGTGATACTGTAAGCGTATTGCCACTGATACTGCCCGGATACCACAAATAGGTGGTTGCTCCCATACCTGACAGTGTAGCAGACTCACCGCTACATACTACCCATTTATTGGTCATACCTGAGAGTGTTACATTGCTTACAATCAAGTTAGTACCTGTAGATGTGACAGATGATGAGGCGTTGTAAACAATGGCATACCATGTGCCTGCATTGGTAACATCTGCCATGAGTGGAAAACTAAGTCCCGTGGTTGTGGTATATAAGGTGCCGTTTCTATACCATCTCGCCCATGTGGATGTACCTGCCACCGTAACAGAGAGAGTAACAGGTGCTCCTGAGCATACTGTAACAGAAGGGGATATGCCTATGAAAGTCAGCGGAGCAAAGTTGAGGCCACCTGAAATGGTAACAGGTGATGATACAAAATTAGAAGTGCTCCCGTTGAGTGCAAATCCTGAGAAAGTGCCTGATTTAGCATTGCCTGAGCGGTCTATCACTATAGATTGTGAAGCATTATTGCCACCTGCAATACCTTGGTCAAAGTCATAGTACAATCTCATACCTAAGAGGCTTGTGATGGGTTTGCGGTTGATATTGGCTTGTATATCAGTGCCTGAAAGTGCAGTGCTCCAAACTTGCAACTCATCTACTAATCCATTCATAAACAACTCTCCAGCATTGCCCGATGTTTCATATCTGGCACCTATGCGCATATTGAGAGAGTTGGTATGGTTTATGACCGATGTAGTATTGTATGAGTCCACTTGTACGCCATTGATATACATTTTGTGCATTGTGCCTTGGCGCGTGACAGCTATATGATGCCAAGTGCCGGCAGATATTGGCATTTTGAGCTCATAATCAGTGGTATAAAGGCTTACTCCACTACTGTTGTCTTGCATGAGGAAAATGAGGTTGCCGTTTTCAACAGCAAACCTAAATTGATTTGAACTCACCCCTGACCTCTCTTGTGATACAATCAAGTAGCTTCCGGTGCCTGTATAATTTACCCAAGCTTGTATGGTAAAGTCTTGTGTACCCCAGTTCATTGGGGTTGTTTCCACAAAATCATTATTGCCATCAAAAGCCAGTGCATTTTGGCAACCTGTATTTATACTGATACCTGCAGAAGTAACAGGATTAAGACCTGCCAATGCAAGCCTGTAAACGCCTGCCATGGATGATACTCCCATTATATTTAACCCTAATAAAGTGGCACCCTGCACAGCTACGCCGTCTTTGTACCATTGCACACCCAAATATGAACCTGTCACAGTAGGCATAATCAAGTGTGACGTGAGTGTGCATATATTGAGAACAGTAGGTAATCCGCTGATGGTAGGTATAGTGAATATGGCATCACCGCTTATGCTTATTCCTGAGGGTACATAGTTGGAGTTGGTGCCTGTAAGTGCAAAGCCCAATAATGTGGCATTATTGCCATTGGGAGAGTAGTCGTATGCAATATTAAGTCCTGTGTTAGTGCCGTTTGGTGTACCTTCGTTAAATTTAATATATTGTACCAAGCCGGGAGTAGTGGTTGGAATATTTCTATACCTGTTTGTGTTAATATCATTTTGAGTAAGTGCCATATCCCATATTCTGAATTCATCAATGATAATGTTTGAAGACTGAGCATCTGATGCCCAGTTGCTACGACCAATAAAGTTGCTGGTACGGTTAAGGCCAAGTACGACTACGGGAGTAGTGGCCGTGCCTGTGAGCGAGCCGTTTATATACAAATACATTTGGTTGCCATTGAGTACTCCTGCCACATGCGACCAAGTATTGAGCGGTAGTGCAGAAGATGATACCAATTCAGTAGCATTAGAATTATCTCTAACACTGAATACAGGTAGTCCTGATGTGGCTTGTGTGTTTGCCAACAAAATATTATTATTTGACTCCCCTAATGCATAGTCCATGATGCGCCCCCAGCTGGAATGTGCGCGTGGATATACCCAAGCCTCTACGGTGAAAGTATTATCTTTGAAATAGATACCGTTTGGTGACCTTAGGTAGTCATTGGTGCCATCGAGTGCCAATCCTTGATTGCAAAATATTGATACATTGATCCCCGACGAAGTGACACTGCCACTGCTATTGCTTGCTATTAATTGGTAAATACCTGAGGTAGCAGTAGTAAGTGTAAATGAGTAACCCAAAGTAGTAGCCCCTGCAATACTAGTGCCATTTTTGAGCCATTGGAGTGTACCAGGGGTACCCAAAATGGTGCATGTGAGTGATACAGGACTTGACTCACACAATTGTTGGGCAGGAGTAGTGCCTGTTATTGTTAATGGTGCGAATGAATAAGTGCCTGTAATTGATAAGGTTGAATGAACATAATTAGAAGCAGATCCGGTGAGTGAAAATCCTGTTAGAGTGCCTGTTCTGTTATTGATGGATTTATCAATCAAAATATTGAGAGAAGCATTATTGCCACCTGCAATACCTTGGTCAAAATCATAATATGCAATTAGACCTATCTCATTGCCTATTAGTTTTTTATATCTGTTATTTGCAATATCTAATCCATATATTGCCCTATCCCAAATTTTTACTTCATCAATTCTGCCGTCAAAATATTCTGAAAAATTAGTTAAACCTATAAATGCATTTTCAAGCGTGCCATTACGCGGTGAAGGGTTGTCAAAACCTGCCAAAGTACCATTTACAAATATTCTTCTTGTATTGCCATCGTAGGTAGCAGCTACATGAGCCCAGCTGCCTGCCAAAGATGGAGTACTTACATTCAGATCAGCACCCCACCAGTAATTAATAATGCCGTTAGGAGAATTAGTTAACCTCAAGGCATTTACCTGGTTAGTTACTCCAAAGTTGCCATATCCTATAATACCTCGGGTAGCCATTGCATCTGTGTTAATCCAAGCTTCAAGCGTGTAAGGTTTGTTGCCATCAGGCAGACCTGTAGCATTGAGCCACACAGCATCATTATTCCCGTCAAAGTCTAATGCATTGTTGCAAGGCACATATACTGCAATGCCCGTTGAGGTTACACGCGCACAACCATTGTCTACGGTACATCTATAGTTACCTCCGGACAAGGAGTTTAATAAATCTACATTAAAGCCTGACAAGGTAGCTCCCATAATGATGTTGCCGTCCTTGTACCACTGATAAGCAAATGGCATAGTACCGGTAGCTGTGACAGTAATGACTACTCCTGCAAGGGTAGTACAAGCAGATACATTCGCAGAAACTCCTGTGACAGAGGGAGGAATAATGCGAGCACCTGATATGCTCAAAGGTGAGGTAGAGAAATTGGACCCTACGGCACTCATGGCAAAGTTATTAATAGTGCTGTGAAGCGCATTGGTACTGCGGTCAAGTATCTGAGTGATAGAAGTATTGTTGCCTGCAGCTATGCCTTGGTCAAAGTCATAGTAGGCTAATAAACCTGTTTCATTTCCTATAAGTTTGGTATAAAGGTTACATGCAACTTCGTTTTGAGAAAGTGGGCGTGTCCAGAAGCGTACTTCGTCAATATCGCCATTGAAAAATTCGCCTGAATGGCTGGAACCAATGTGCCATGAAGAGGATGCCGTGATGGGATTTGGGGTGGTACTTGTATTGAGAGGCGTAGTATTACCATTGAGATATGCGCGCCATTGGCCACTTGTACGTGTGAGTGCTATATGGTGCCATACTCCTGAGGTTACGGTAGTAATGGGTGCTACAATAATACCACCTAATATTAAATTTATTTGTAAAGTGCCTGAAGGAATAAATAAAGAGTAGCCTTGTGAGCCGCTGTTACCATTATTCAAAATAAACTGGTTGTTGCCTGAAGTGTTATTTACCTTAAACCATGCTTCCATGGTGATATTATCAAGCTGTGTGGTGAGTGCAGCAGTTCTTGATACAAAGTCATTAATACCGTCAAATTTAAGGGAATGATTGCACCCTACTGCCACATTGGCCACTCCTGACACAGACATGCCGCAAGTACCCATTACTGTGACCATATATGCCCCTGCAGTAGAGCTATTGATGCCAGCTGTGGTAGCACCATTGCTCCACATATACATGAGACCTGTGCCAGTGGCAGATACGCTAAGCATAGCCATGCTACCACCACATACAGTTTGACTCATTGGCTGAGATACAATTACGGGGAAGTTGCAAGCAGGCACTGAAAGGTTTTGAAATACCCATGCTGCTCCCATGAAACTATTATCTACATTTCCTCCCAATATTATCCTTCTGCCATCGGGTGATATGGCGGTGGAAAAACCTGCTTGAACCAAGCCCGCTACGTAGTCTGAAGGCACTATTTTATTGGTGGCAACTTGTGCAAAACTGCTGCCCGTATTAGTAAATATGAATCCTGCACCTACGCGAGCATTGTCAAACCAGCCTCCGGCTACGAGCGTGCTGCCATCATTAGAGAGTTTGAGTGAGCGACCTAATCTTGAACCTGAGGCTCCTGATACTGTAGTGATAATTTGAGTTTGTACATAAGTATTGCCTGCCAAATTAAAAAACCATAACGCACCTTCGTTGCCGTTGTCTCTATGGCCACCGAGTATGATGGTTTGGCCGTTGTCAGAAATGTCAAGACCTTGACCTACTTGCGGAGTGCCTGTGAAACCTGACACAGTGAGCTTGGGGCCCATTTGTCCATATGTAGAGCCATTGAAAGTAAATACCCATGCTGCACCTATGCCGGCATTGTCTTGATATCCTCCTGTGAGTATGCGCTCTCCATTATTGGCAATAGCTATGTGTGTACCCATGCGTGAGCCGCCTCCATTGTCAGCGGGTACGAGTTTTTGTACAAATTGCGGATTGGTACCTATCATGGTAAATACATAAAGAGCACCTACGGCACCATTATCGCCCGGGGAGCCAAATACTATGCATTTGCCATTGCCTGATATGGCTACACTCTCACCCAATGAACCTGGACCAATAAAACCTGCTATTGAAGTCATTTTGGTGCCTAATTGTACAAAATTGACTCCATTGAATGTAAAAATCCACGCTGCACCGTTGCCGGCATTTTCCTGAGGGCCGCCAATTACAGCAGTTTTAGCATCGTCAGATATGCTTACAGATGTGCCGAATTGTGCATTGGCACTGGCATCGTTGGAGGTTAATTTATTTCCATATTGAATATAGTTGGTACCATTAAAACTATATACCCATACAGAGCCTAAAGTAGTGGTGATATTATCTGTAGCACCACCTACCAAAAGTACATTTTGGTTTGCTGATAATGCCACAGACCAGCCCTGACGCGGGTCAGTGCTACCTGAGCCTGTGCCGACAAGTTTTGTGCCACTTTGTGTCCATTGGGCAAGTGATAAAGTGATTGATAATATGAATGTTAGGGTTGAAGTATAAATTTTTTTCATAATTTGAGGATTTATATAAAAAAGAATAATTATTAATAGTTAATAATAATTGGGGTATTTCAATTACAATTTTAAGCATAAATACATTAAAGTATGTTATGTTATTGTTAAATTATTTGAAATAATTATTCTACTACTAAGTGTAGTTGTTATTAATAATAACAGCCAATTATATATTTTATAGTCTTAATTTTGGGAAAATGTATTATTATTAATCAGTTAATGTGGTCACTATATAATATTATTTTATCCAAATACCTACATACCCATACTTGACATTTAAAAAAAATATATATTTGTCCCGTTGTACATTATTCATCTAATAACTATCCTATGTCCGAAATTGACAAAATTGCCTCCCTTCTTGGTAAAGAAGCAGATTCACTACTGAACCATGTGTGCAAAACCATACCCAAAGAAACTATCAGAAAACCTACTCCAAACTATGTAGAGGAGAGTTTTTTTAAATCAAATCGTAACAATCAGACATTGCGCAGCTTGCAAACATTTTTTAGCAATGGCCGTCTCAAAGGCACACCTTATACTTCTATACTGCCTGTAGATCAAGGTATAGAGCATACGGCAGGTGCATCATTTGCCCCAAATCCTATGTATTTCAACCCTGAAAATATCATAAAACTTGGTATAGAAGGTGGTTGCAGCGTAGTATGTTCTACCTTTGGTGTATTGGCTTTGCATTCGCGCAAGTATGCGCACAAAGTGCCATTTATGGTAAAGATTAATCACAATGAGTTGATGACATATCCTAATAAAACTGACCAAATCATGTATGGTACAGTGAGAGAAGCATGGAACTTGGGAGCAGTAGCCATAGGAGCTACCGTATATTTTGGGGCAGCAGAAAGCAACAGACAGCTTATGGAGGTGGCAGAAGCATTTGAGCAGGCACACGAGTTGGGGATGGCCACAGTGCTATGGTGCTATACCCGCAACAACGGTTTTAAAAAAGATGGTGTAGATTATCATAACTCTACTGACATAAGCAGCCAAGCTACACATTTGGGGGTGACCATACAAGCAGACCTTATCAAGCAAAAAATGCCCGAGCTCAATGGGGGTATGAAAGCTATAGGATTTGCCAAATATCATGAAAAAATGTACACAGAGCTCTCATCTGACCACCCAATTGACCTTTGCAGGTATATGGTGCTCAACTGCTATGCAGGGCAAATAGGACTGATAAATTCAGGAGGAGAATCAAAAGGTGCTGCTGACTTGGCAGATGCTGTGCGCACTGCAGTGATAAATAAAAGAGCCGGAGGTCTTGGGCTCATACTTGGTCGCAAAGCATTTCAAAAACCTTTCAAAGAAGGTGTGGACCTACTAAAGGCTATTCAAGACGTATATCTTGACAAAAAAATAACATTGGCATAGTGCTTGTTTATTAATTCATAGTCAAATCCCGACTTGTAATAGTTGGGATTTTTATTTTAACACTATATAATATGTCGACCTGGTTTAAAAGACAAGACAAAGGCATCTCCACCCCTACTGAGCTCAAAAAGGAAGCACCTGACGGGCTTTGGTATGCATGCCCACAATGCAAAAAAATAATGCATGTGCGTGAGCATAAGACCAATAACTACACATGCATAGATTGTAATTATCATGAGAGAATAGATGCTGCCACCTATTTTGAAATATTTTTTGATAATAATGAATTCAAAGAGCTGGATGCCAATATGACCTCTACCGACCCGCTCGACTTTACAGATACCAAATCATACAAAGAGCGTATAAATGCCACCATCAAAAAAAGTGGACTCAAAGATGCTGTAAGATCTGCTTATGGTCTGGTAAACAGTGAGTTGATGGTGATAGCCTGCATGGATTTTGGTTTCATAGGAGGCTCTATGGGCAGTGTGGTTGGCGAAAAAATATCGAGAGCCATATCCAAAGCACTGGAGCTCAAAGTACCCTTTATGATGATATCAAAATCGGGTGGTGCGCGTATGATGGAGGCAGGATTTTCGCTCATGCAAATGGCCAAAACATCGGCCAAACTTATGCTGCTGGACAAGGCAGGACTTCCTTACATATCATTGCTTACAGACCCTACTACGGGAGGTGTCACTGCATCATATGCCATGCTGGGCGATTATAATATATCGGAGCCGGGTGCGCTCATAGGCTTTGCGGGACCAAGGGTAATCAAAGAAACCATAGGCAAAGATTTACCACCCGGGTTTCAAACAGCAGAATTTTTGCTTCAACATGGCTTTTTGGACTTTATAGTCGACCGCAAAGAGGTGAAAGAAAAAATAAGTCTTCTCATAAAGATGACTAGGTAAATGAATATAGAGCCTTAAATTGTATTGATATATGCCCTCATGGCTCATATTGACAGTGTTAGCACTATATTTTGCAGCACTTATAGTCATTTCATACATTACCTCCAAAAATGCTGATACAGATGCATTTTTTATGGCCAATCGCAACTCTCCATGGTATTTGGTGGCTTTTGGTATGATTGGGTCATCGCTATCTGGAGTCACATTTATATCTGTACCGGGTGCTGTACTAAACCAAGGTTTTTCATATTTTCAGATGGTAATAGGCTACTTGGCAGGCTATGCTTTTATAGCATGGGTACTTATGCCATTGTATTACAAACTCAATTTAATATCTATCTATACCTATTTTGAAACCCGATTTGGATTTTGGTCATATAAAACAGGAGCATTTTTTTTCTTGCTGTCACGTACTATTGGTTCCTCATTTAGGCTGTATTTGGCAGCACAGGTATTGCATATAGGTATATTTCAGGCATGGGGAGTACCCTTTATAGTGACCGGTGCAGTCACTATATTTCTCATATGGGTATATACTTTTAAAGGAGGTATAAAAACAATAATATGGACAGATTCATTTCAAACAATTTTTTTGATAACTGCGCTGATAGTAAGTGTGTTGCTCATAAAAGACAGTTTGAACTATTCATTTGACGATTTATTTGCAAGTATAAATAACCACAGTACCTCTCAAATATTTTTTTGGAATTGGAAAGACGATAAATTTTTTGTAAAACAATTTATATCAGGGGCATTCATAGCCATAGTAATGACCGGTATGGATCAAGACCTCATGCAGAAAAATCTTACTTGCAAAAATATTAAAGAAGCACAAATTAATATGTGTACTTTTTGCATCATATTGGTAGTGGTTAATTTTATATTTCTGTGTCTTGGCTCACTCCTATATATATATGCTGAAAGCAAACAAATATCACTTCCTGCACGTACAGATGAGGTATTTCCGTATTTGGCTCTGAATCACTTTGGTATATTGACAGGAATATTTTTTTTATTAGGCATTACAGCATCGAGTTATGCAAGTGCAGACTCTGCATTGGCATCGCTCACTACCTCATTTTGTATAGATTTTCTTGATTTTAAAAACAAAGTCGAAAAACTAAAAAATATCTTAAAATTTTGGGTGCATTTAGGATTTTCTCTATTGATTTTGTTAATTATAGTAGTATTTCAGGCTATTAATGACCAAGCAGTAATCACGGCGGTATTCAAAGTGGCAGGTTATACCTATGGACCATTGCTGGGTTTGTTTTTTTTCGGACTATTTACAAAATATCAAGTTCAAGATAAGTATGTGCCCATGGTATGTGTGATAAGCCCAGTATTAACATATCTGATAAATGCGTACTCATTGCAACTATTTGGAGGCTATAAATTTGGGTTTGAACTATTGCTTATCAATGGTGCATTTACATTTGCAGGGTTGTGGATTTTGAGAAGGGGTAAGTAAGATAGTTATTGCAACTAATACACCAATGTTTATTCGTGTATCTGTGGCAATATTTTCAAAAAATATCTATCTTTGATAGATGAAAAGCCCGATAAAAATATATAATGACCCCTCAGACCCACGCAAACAAATGTTGATAGAAGGGGCATCTATGAGTGTGGATGAATTATATAAATCATTTTTTATGATGCAAAAAAGATTGCGAGCCATGTCAGGAAATGACAAACCTACAGATAGGGCTATAAAAATAAAGTTGTACGGTGGACAGTGAGGATAAGGATTTTTTAGATTTTGCTGATGCTGCTCAAGTGCATGGCTTGCAATATATCATCATTGGTGGATTTGCCTTGTATCTCAACGGTATCAAGCGCAACACAGAGGACGTGTATATTTGGCTAAAACCTACCAATGAGAATAAAATCATTCTGCTCAATGTTTTCACAGAGTTAGGTTATACGCTTGAAGATTTGAATGACATTAATAAACACAATTTTAGCCATCCTCTGGTGTTTTCGGCATTCGGGCACATGGATTTTTTGACGGTACTGCATGATAAATTAGACTTTGACACGTGTTTTCAAAATAGTAGAACCCATGTATTGACCCATTGCACTATATGTAACTATCTGCATATCAATGATTTAAAAAAAGTAAAAAATACTGTCAAGCCAAGAGTTAGACTATCGTGATGTGGCATTGATAGATGAATTTATAAAATACAATAATTTATAGCCTCAGGGTACATAGGTTTCTAAAAGTGTATAACTTGGCGAAGGGATTATTTGTATGGTACTTACAGATGCCGGAATGAGCACAGTTTCCCCTAAATTTAAAGTTGTATCATACCCGTCTGCTACTATGTGTGCACTACCTTCCACGCATATATATATGGTAAATGAGTCACGGTTTTGCAATTCTGTAGTATATATAGCATTGTATTTCAACAAATTTGTAATGAAATATGGAGAGGTTACCAAACTTGTGGGAGCATTATTTGTGATTTTATAATTTGTTTTATATTCGGGATAATGATGATAGTCTATAGCATCGAGGGCTTGGTCTGTGTGCAGCTCTCGCTTGCTACCTTTATCATCTACCCTGTCAAAATCATAAATACGGTATGTGACATCAGAACTCTGCTGTATCTCTGCAAGCAGTATACCTTTGCCAATATAGTGTACTCTGCCTGCAGGCATGTAATATACATCACCGCTTTGTACTTCTTCGATATTGAGTATTTTGTCTAATGTGCGGTTGTTCAAATGGTTTAAATAGCTTTCACGGGTTACCGGAACGCTAAATCCTGCATTGAGCTTTGCCCCTGTGTCTGCCTGCATGATATACCACATCTCACTTTTGCCAAAGCTGTTGTGCCTTGCCAAGGCAAGTGCGTCATTAGGGTGTACTTGTATAGACAAGTCGTCGTTTGCATCAATGAATTTTACCAAAAGCGGAAAATTAGTGCCATATTTTTCATATACCTTAGCACCTACCAATTTGTCTTTGTGCTCATACAATAGCTCTTGCAACGACTTGCCCTGCCATATTCCGTTTTTTACTATAGAAATATTACTTTTCACCCCTGATATTTCCCAAGTTTCACCGCAGTTGGGCAGGGGCGCATAATCTTTGCCGAGTATAGACTTTATTTTATTACCACCCCAAATTTTATCTTTAAATTGGGTGACGAATGTAAGCGGGTATGACATGTGTAATACTTATTTTTTGACCTTTTTTTTGGATGCGCCGGCCGAAGCGGGTTTAATGTCTGTTTTGATAAATCTTTCAAGACCTGTACCCGTGAAATTTACCTTTGCACTATCGCTTTTTTGGGTGGTGTAGTAGTTCACAGAGTACACCTTGCCGGGTAGCACATCAAAATAATTATCATCAAAAAAACCATCACTGTATTTATTGTCTAATTGAATATTTTTTACCAAAGTATTGGATTTTATTTTGAGCTGGTAGCCAAATTTTGTGTCAGATACTATTTGGTCCACCACAGGCTTGCTGAGTTGCAGATTTTTGGGTAGGTCAAAGTAAAGAATATTGTCGCACAGCAACTCGTCTTTGTGTGCAAATGTGGTATAAAGATATATTTTGTTGCGATTATTGATATTGTCTAAATAATCTTTTAAAGGCATAGAAATAATAGTTTTGGATGCATTTTTTTCTAATCTTTGGTGCGAAGCATTGTTTTTCAAAATATTTCCGTCAAAATCATACAGGGTAAAATGCAAGGTGCCTGAAATATCATCAGGCAAATCTGATATCACGTGTATTTTGAGCGAGTCATGTATTATATGAGGGTATACAAGTAGATTTTCATAGGCTTTTTTTACGAAGTAATGGGGTGCTTTCCATCTATAGTCATAGTCAACAGTAGACCACGACACAGTAGGCCAGCAGTCGTCTATTTGCCAATATAAGCTGCCCCAGCAGTATGGTTTATGGCTGCGGTGTCCTTCTATGGCATCTTTGAGGAAATAGGCATGGCTAAGTTGGCTCAGATATACCATATCTGCAAATGCAGGAGTAGGGGAGTAGCTCATTTTTATGTACTCCTGTATCATATCGTTGCCATTCATAGTGTTGCCTTTGGCATCGAGCCCGAGCCATGGCATGAGGCTACGCTGCTTATAATCAAATAGTTTGCTGTCATAAAACAAGTCTTCGGGCAGGGATATTTTTTGTATGGTTTTTATATCAGGGAATGATTGCAAGCCATATTCGCTGATAAATCTTTGCCTGCGCGATATAAGGTCATGTGCGGTGGCTTTGCCAAACCATCCCCACCAGTCATGCACATCGCCGGAGCGCACATTTTGTTTGTCTTCTATATCAGTGCCTCCTCCCGGAGAGGTAGGCCAGTAGGCGGTAGTGGGATTGTATTTTGTGATAATATCAGGTATGGTTTGGTGAAATAGTTTTTCATAAGTATTCATCATATCCGAGGAGTCTTCGGGCGATAGGTTGAATTTTTTGCCCAAGCTCCATCCTTGCATGACCATGTTTTCATTGTTGCCACACCAGAGCGCAAGACATGGGTGGTGCCTGAGTCTGAGTACATTATATTCTACTTCTTTTTTTATATTTTCAAGATGCTCTTTGTGGCGTGGTACCATGGCACATGCAAACATGAAATCTTGCCAAATGAGTATTCCATTTTTGTCGCACAGGTCATAGAAGTAGTCATCTTCATAGATGGCACCGCCCCACACGCGGAGCATATTCATATTGGCATCTTTGGCAGCTTTTATTACCCCATCGTATCTTGCTTTGGATACGCGTGTATTAAAATTGTCTGGGGGTATGTAGTTGGCACCTTTCATAAATACATCTTTGCCGTTTACCCTGAATTTGAAGAGGTTGCCGTCACCTTCAGGCTCGGTTATGAGTGCTACGTTGCGTATGCCCATAGTTTTCACGTCAGTATCTATCTTGCGCGCGTAGTGTATGAGCGAGGACTCAAACTTATATATAGGTTGCTCGCCCAGTCCGTTTGGCCACCATAGCTTAGGTTTTCTTACGGAGAAATAGGTTTTGATTTCGTTTTCGCCTTTTTTGAGATGAAATTCTATTTCGCGCACAGGCTTGTCATTTACCAATATTTCAAAATTTGCTTTGGTGTTTTTGCCCGAATATATGAGTATTTCTGCCCTGTAGCGCGCCACATTGCTGTCTACTTCGTCTAATATATAGTGCACATCGTTGATTTTGGCTATGTTCCAGCCTTGCAATACCACAGGGCGCCAAATGCCTGAAGTGACTAATCTTGGTCCCCAATCCCAGCCATAGTGGTAGGGTGCTTTGCGGGTATGTACACTGGTTTTTAGGCTATCGGGTGCATACTCATTGATGGCGGGGACTAAATACGGATGGTTTTTGAGTTTTTGTTTACCTATGTTCACGGGCGACTTAAATATGATTTTGAGCTCGTTGCCCTTTGGCTTTATATATTTTTTGCAGTCTACCACATATTCTACAAACATATTGTCGGTTTCTTTGATTTTGGTGCCATTGAGCAATATTTCAGCATAAGTATCTAAGCCTTTGAATACCAACTCTATGTGTTTTTTGATAAGCAAGTCTTCGTTATTGATGTCAAAAGTAGTTTTGTACACCCAGTTTTTGGTTTCAATCCACTTAATACTGTCTTCGTTGAACCTATAAAACGGGTCAGGTATTTTGCCATTGCTTAGTAAGTCTGTGTGTACACATCCAGGTACTGTGGCCGGAAGCCATACATTTTCTGATTCTTCACTAAACTGCCAACCGCTTCCAATATCTATAGTGAGTAGTGGGTGTTTCTCTTGTATATCACAAGATATGAATGAGAGGAGTATCAGTATAACCCCAAATATTTTATGGATATTCATATAACTATATCTTGACAGGCAAATTAGTAAAATTAAGACTACACAAAAATATATCTTGATAAATTATTTGTTTTGCGATGATTTATTCAATAAGGTATTTATTTTATGAATATAGAATATTTGCACATTCATTGCATATTTTTTTATATACTTTTTCTTATAATATTGTTAATAATTATCCCTACTATTTTGCTTATATTGTTTAATATTTTTATGAAATTGTTAAACAAAATTAATTTATTAATGGTTGAATGACATAATGAAAACTATAGTAATAGGCTCGGGTTTTTCTTCATTATCGGCTGCTACGCATCTGGCACATGCAGGATATGATGTGACAGTATTAGAAAAAAATAGCATGCCGGGAGGCAGAGCGCGTACATTTTCCGAGCAAGGTTTCACATACGATATGGGTCCCAGTTGGTACTGGATGCCTGAAATATTCGAAAAGTATTTTAATAAATTTGGGTTCAAGATATCTGACTATTACCAATTAGTCAGGTTAAACCCTTCATATAGAGTATATTTTGACAAATATGACAGCATAGATGTGCCGGCATCATATACAGAGCTTCAGCAATTGTTTGAAAGTATAGAAAAAGGTAGTGCATCTAAGTTGGATCAGTACATGGCAGAAGCCCAATACAAATACGAGGCAGGCATGCGGCAATTTGTATATAAGCCGGGACTTAGCTTTGCAGAGTATCTCACACCACAAGTGCTGTCATCTTCACTAAGGTTAGACCTGTTTCAATCTATACATAGCCATGTGCGCAAGTATTTTACAAATCCACGTCTTATCAAACTCATGGAGTTTCCTGTGTTGTTTTTGGGCGGACACCCACAAAATACACCTGCACTATACAGCCTTATGAACTATGCAGATATTAAGCTCGGTACATGGTACCCCATGGGTGGTATGGGCAAAATTGTAGATGCCATGTACAATCTGGCTCAGCACAAAGGGGTAAAATTTTGTTTTGGAGAAGAGGTAAAATCTATACAAGTGCTTGATAATCATGTGGTAAGTGTGAGCACACAAACCTTTCAATACCCTTGTGATGTGATAGTGTCCGGTGCAGACTATCACCACACAGATACCCAATTGCTTCATGAAAAAGCCAACTACAAATTAAGCTATTGGGAGCACAAAGTCATGGCACCTTCGTGTCTTATTTTTTATATAGGGTTGAATAAAAAACTAAAAAATGCAGTACATCATACCTTGTTTTTTGACAAAGATATGTACAAACATGCGCAACAGATATATAACATGCCAGATTGGCCATCGGAGCCGTTGTTTTATGTATGTACTCCATCCATCACTGACAGCTCAGTGGCTCCCATAGGATATGAAAATATGTTTTTTTTGATGCCTATTTCTGCGGGACTGCATGATAATGAAGCACTTAGACATAAATATTTTGATATATTGGTACATAGATATGAGTATATAACAGGTGAAAATATTAAAGAGCATATCATATACCAAAAAAGTTATTGCATCAATGATTTTATGGCAGATTACCATGCATACAAAGGCAATGCCTATGGCTTAGCCAATACTCTGATGCAAACAGGAATAATGAAACCAAGCCTTAAATCTAAAAAACTTACCAATATGTATTATACAGGACAGCTTACAGTACCCGGGCCGGGTGTGCCACCCGCCCTCATATCAGGGGAGATAGCAGCCCATGAAATTGTAAAAAATCATAAAATATCTACATACCATGTTGACATTATATAAACGTACCAACTTCAAAATAAGCAAAATAGTCACCCACAGCTACAGCACTTCTTTTAGCTTGGGAATATGTATGTTTGACCACAAATTTCACCTTCCAATCTACAGCATTTATGGGTTTGTGCGGTATGCAGATGAGATAGTAGATACTTTTGACAGTGAGCACAAAGCTGCATTATTGGCTGAGTTTAAAGAAGATACCCATAAAGCTATAATACGCGGTATAAGTACAAACCCCATATTAGATTCATTTCAGGAAGTAGTGCGCACCTATCATATTGACACAGAGCTCATAGATGCTTTTTTGTTGAGTATGGAAATGGACTTGTACAGAAGCAGCTACAATCGTACACTCTACGAAAAATATGTATATGGTTCGGCAGAGGTAGTAGGGCTCATGTGCCTTAAAGTATTTTGCGAGAATGATATAAATAAGTACCATGAGTTTTCGCCATATGCACGCAGTTTGGGAGCTGCATTTCAAAAAGTAAATTTCCTCCGCGACATCAAAGATGATTTTTACAACAGAGGCAGGTTGTATTTTCCTGAGCTTGCACATGCACAACACATAAACGAAAACACCAAATCTGTCATTATCAAAGATATACAAAGAGATTTTGATCATGCTATCATAGGCATCAAAATGTTGCCTGCGGGTGCTCGCAGAGGGGTATATGTAGCCTACATATTCTATTTGGCATTATTCAAAAAACTTATCAATACACCCGGCAAAGAAATAATGGCCAAAAGAATAAGAATTAATAACTTTGAAAAAATAATATTGTTAATACAAGCATTGTTGAAACAAAGATTTGTAACGGTAGCATGAGGTATATTTTTTTTACAGGGTTGGTTGTATGTTTTCACTTAACACAAAGTTGTGACGTGACAGATATTAACTGCCTCAGAATCAGTTATTACAAAGCTGTACAAAGTGAGGCACATACTGATACACTTATCAGCATAATTACCAAATTACAACACAAAAACTATATTCAGTCTGCATATTTGGCAGGTTTATATGCCTTGAAGGCAAAACATCACTCAAATCCGTACCAAAAAATAAAGTATTTGCAAAAAGCCAACGAAGATATAAAACCCATAGTAATACTGCACCCCGATGATATGGAGGTGAGATTTATCAGGCTTTCGTACCAGTACTATGTTCCTCGTTTTTTAGGTTTTAGCGCACATTTGCAAGATGACACCCAAGCCATAGCGCGAGCCATCATACTCTGTAAATTTAACTACACTGATTTCGGCTTGGTCACCAATATTATTGATTTCTTAAAAAAATCTAAATTGATAAATACCAATGAACTTGCAAAAATAGAAAAAGCTATGGCCAAATATTGGACAAAAATATAATATTTATGTACGCTACAGTATTAGGTATTGCAGTTGTTTTCCCTATTATTTTTTCATTTGAAAAGTCTATTTTTTATTTCAAAAAATGGAAATATTTATCACTAGGTTTCGCCACAATTTCTGTTTTTTTTATACTATGGGATATTATATTTACTACTAATAATATATGGAGTTTTAATCAAAATTATATTACTAATATTAAGATCTTTAATGTACCAATTGAAGAAATATTATTCTTCTTCGTAGTGCCTTTTTGTTGTGTTTTTATCTATGAAAATGTAAAATTTTTTATTAAATTAAAATATATAATTGTTAATATCTATTACAGTATTATCCCTTTTTTTATATTAATATTAGTAGCATTTTTTTATAAAAATTTATATTATACTTATGCAGTTTTTGTACTAGCAGGCATTACATATTTTTTACTCTCGCGTACAATATTTTGGGGTTATGTACTTATCACTTATATTGTACATCTTATACCATTTATGATAATGAACGGGGTGCTCACTTCACTGCCAATTGTTATTTATGATAATGATTATAATCTTAATATCAGAGTTTTGACTATTCCCATCGAAGATTTTTTATATTCATTTGTATTGATGGGGTTGCATATCATTTGCTATGAATATAGCCAAATTAAAAATAAAATATGGCAAAAAAGATAGCAGTAATAGGAAGTGGAGTTGGGGGTATGGCAGCAGCCATACGTTTGCAATGCAGAGGTTATGATGTGACATTATATGAAAAAAATGATACACTCGGAGGCAAAATTTCTGAAATACAATTGGGCAAATTCAGGTTTGATACCGGACCTTCATTGTTCACTCTTCCGCATCTGGTGGATGAGCTTATTTTACTTAATGAAAAGTTTAATATTATAGATTTTTCATACCAAAAATTAGATAAAGTTACCAAATATTTTTATGAAAATGATACATTTATATCAAATGATAATCCGCACAATTGGGATTTATTTTCGCCTAATAATAAAAATAGGATAGTTAATTATTTACAAAAAAATAAACTTAGATATGAATTAGCAGCTCCAATATTTTTACAAAATTCATTACATTCAATCCATACATATTTTTCAAAATACGCATGGAATGCACTTCTAAAATTGCATAGCCTTGGTATATTTCAAACCATGCACGAAGAAAACATGAGTAATTTTGATGATATGAGAATAGTACAACTATTTGACCGCTATGCCACATACAATGGTTCGGACCCTTACCGCACACCTGCTACCTTAAATATTATCAGCCATTTGGAGCACAATTTGGGAGCATATTATCCTACACAAGGTATGATTGCTATACGCAATGCGATGTCAGAAATGATAAAGATATGTGGTGTTGTATGTAGTACCGGGGCAGAGGTTTCACAAATATTAGTCAATAATAATAAAGTCAAAGGATTGATAGTAAACAACATACATTATGAATATGACTATGTGGTGTCTAATGCAGACATCTGTCATACCTATCGCAAACTGTTGCCAACCATAAAAGCACCTGAAAGAATACTTGCACAACCCAAATCATCATCGGCTATGATATTTCATTGGGGTGTGCAGGGCACACATCCTGACCTGGAGTTGCACAATATACTTTTTACAGATAACTATAAATCTGAATTTGAGCATATTAGGCAAGGTAATATTTATTCAAAACCCACTATTTACATTTACATAAGCTCCAAAGTCAAAAAAGATGATGCCCCTGCAGGCTGCGAAAACTGGTTTGTGATGATAAATGTACCTCATGACCAAGGGCAGGACTGGCATATGCTGGCACAAAATGCAAAAGAGAATGTTGTAAAAATAATCAATAAACGTCTGAATATCAATATAGAAGACCGTATTATTGCCGAGCAAATTCGCACACCTTTGCACATAGCTCAGGAAACAGGAGCATATCTTGGAGCGTTATATGGCAATAGCTCCAATAATATGTTTAGTGCATTTTTGCGACATGCAAATTATAGTACTGATATCAAAGGGTTGTATTTTTGTGGGGGCAGTGTGCACCCTGGAGGTGGTATTCCTCTCTGCTTGTACTCTGCACAAATAGTAGATAAACTGATATGGTCATATGATAAAAGCAAGTCATAATAAGTGGGTACATGCCACCGCAGGACTATTTTTTAGGTATTTGGTAAAGCTGAGTTTTCACGATATAGTTGTGCAATGCCCTGATTATGAAACTAATAAGCCCATCTTGTATATTGGCAATCACATATCGTGGTGGGATGGTTTTATACCTTATTATATTAATGCAAAATATTATGGCAAAAAGTTTTATATCATGATGTTGGAAAATGAGCTGCGTACCAAGCAGATATTTAAGTATTTGGGGGCTTATTCTATCAACAAAAATTCAAAAAACATGCTAAAAAGCCTACAATACACTTTAGATTTGTTAAGCCACCATGAAAATTTTGTGGTAATATTCCCGCAGGGTAAAATATATAGCCAACATAGCAGGCATATCATATTTGAGCCGGGTATCCCAAAACTTATACATAGCAGCAAAACTGATTTTCAGGTTATTATGCATGTCACACTCATGGATTATTTTGCAAATGCTAAACCCACTTTGTATGTGTATATGCAAATGGTGGATAAAAATAATATTGCAACACATGGCAGCCTGCAAGATTTGTACAATGCTTTTTACAATGATATTTTGGCAAAACACACCATGAATACCGCATAATATGGATATATATATCATAGTGATTTTATTTTTTTTGCCTGTATATCAGCTTTTTGTATGTATGATAAATGTAATATTTCCTCAATACATACCGCATGGTGCCTCTCTCACTGATACTCCCAAAATATCCGTTCTCATACCCATGCGCAACGAGGAACATAATATAAATAATATATTGACAGACCTTGTTTTGCAAACCTACAAAAATCTGGAAATCATAGTGTTAGACGATAACTCTACTGATGACACTTACACTCTGGCAAGCCGATGGACAAATGAATACCCAAATATAAAAGTAATAAAAGGCGATGATTTGCCGGTGGGCTGGCTCGGAAAAAATTGGGCATGCCATCAACTGTCTGTACAAGCCAATGGTGAGTATATGCTCTATATAGATGCAGATGTGAGACTTTCACCTGTAGCTATACAAAGTGCAGTATATGAATTGATTAAATATAAGTTAGATTTATTATCCGTATTTCCACACCAGCATATGCATACATGGGGCGAGAGAGTTGTGATACCCCTTATGCACTATATACTCACTACCATGCTGCCACTCATATTTGTAAAAAAAGTACAAAATAATATGCTTTCGGCAGCCAACGGACAGTTTATGCTGTTTAGTACAAATACCTATAAAAAATACCACTTCCATGAAAAAGTAAGACATGAAATAGCTGAAGATATACATATTGCAAGGTACATGAAACTATCTCATTGTAATGTTGGGGTATATATAGGTGACAATAATATTACATGTAGGATGTATGATTCTTATAAAAGTGCAATAAATGGTTTTGCAAAAAATATCCATGAAATGCTCTCAGGGAGCTATGTAGTGGCTATTGCATTTGTACTACTGCATTTCATAGTCCCTGTCATATTTATAGCCTGCAATGAATATGTATTATTTGCAATATATATACTTATGATGTTGTACATAAGGGTATTGAGTTCAATACATACGTATCAAAATGTTATTATAAATGTGATATTATACATACCACATATATTTATTTTATTCTATTTGGTAGTATTAAATATTAATAATAGACTGCAGCACAAAACAGTATGGAAAGGAAGAGTAATAAGTTAATAATCAGCATAGTGGTACTCATTTTTTTTGATGCAGTAGGGTTAGTGGGCTATACTTTTGTTCCACTTGGTACATTGTTTATGCTGCTCACTCCATATTATATTTTGCTATCTGCAGCATTTGTATTTTTTCATGAAATGAAATTTACATTGTATAATGTTTTGTATTTATCAGCTATTTTTTTTGCGGGACTTGCAGTAGAGTATTTGGGGGTATCTACAGGGGTATTATTTGGCCAATATTACTATGGTAATACGCTGGGAATTAAATTGTTAGATGTGCCTGTGGTAATGGGTATAAATTGGGTACTTCTCATATATTGTACCCATATATGCATACAAAATACATTTATTAAACACAGTATCATAAAAGCGTGCGTAGGGGCATCTATTTTGACATTATTAGATTTTTTTATAGAACCTAATGCCATATTATATGATTATTGGCATTGGAGTGGCAATAATGTGCCATTTTACAACTACTTTTGTTGGTTTGCAGTATCATTTGTTTTTCTTTTTTGTGCATTAAAACTTAAGATAAGCTTTCAAAACAATATAGCAATACCATTTTTAGCGATGCGATTTGTATTTTTTATACTGTTATATATTTGGCAACAAATGTGATAATGCTGTGATATACTAATATCCTGTATGCAGTTTCATCCTATATATTATAATATGAATACTTGTTTGTTTCAAAAAAAAAAAACGACACAATTCAGCTTTAGTAAAACAAGCCGCCAATAAAACATATCGTCCGAAAAGACGAGATTTAGGCATAGTTTTACGGTGCACGGCATAAGATTGATATTTAGATATTTATACATAGATAGTGCAAAAGCCTTATTGTGTCTTGACTTTTTTGGTTCGTTTTTGTGTCAAGACAAAAATGAACGTAAAAAAAACATAAATTCATGATAATTTAGGTGGTTTACAGATTATTAATCAATTACAAAGTATATGAGTCGTAAACTAACGATTACTCATTTTAATAATATGTCAGGTTCCACCTACTATACCCTTAATAGCTACAAATATTTTTGCACCGCATGCCATACCTTATCTACACTCACTGCACTTATGCAAGGTACAGGGGTAGATTTTGATATTTGATAAATACAGTTCCAATTGCAACCATAGCAGGGCATGTGCTCATATACAGGTGTGGGTATTGATATTGTATTGCCTTGCAAATCTGTAGGATAGGGTACAAATCTATTAAAATGCCCACCTCCCAATATACATACAGAGGGTGTGCCTGCACAAGCAGCTATGTGCACCCCGGAGGTTTCATTGCCTACTAATAATTTGGCACTTTTTATTACAGACATCAACTCGGGCACGTCTGTCTTTCCACACATATTTATTATTTTGGCCTTTGATTGTGAAATGATGGCATCGGATATGTCTTTTTCAGATGTACTGCCGCATATCACACCTACTAGTTGAGTATGCTCATATATGTATTCGCTTAGTTTGGCATAGTTTGCAGCTGCCCAAGCTCTTATACCTACTCTGGCACCCGGAAATATAACATAATATTTATCCGGCATATCCATTTTACTATCACCTACCTCATTAATATTTAACATTGGCAATGATGGTATAATCTCAATATTTGCTATCTGTGACACCAATGCAGCATTTTTGTACAATTCGTGCATCACATCAGAGCCTTTGATACTATGTAGTCGGGTAAACCATTTTTGTGAAATATTTACCCAAATTTTATGATCAATGGCATAGTCAGAGTAAGCACCAATTTTTTCATAAGCTTTTACTTTGGCAATGATAAGAGCACCTGTAGCAAACTCATGTGAAAATGCAGTATAAATTACAGTATCATAGGATTGGGACAAAAGTAGTTTCCATGATTTATACCTATATACAGGATTGAGCATAAATTTTTTGCGGTCAAACGTCAATATTTCATTGAAATAGCCTGTGTCTGCTGCCAATTTTGCACATATGGGGTGGCAAAGAAGTGTGAGGTGATAATCTTTGTAAATAGTGCGGTAATGTCTTGCTGCGTCACAAAAAAGTACAAAATCGCCCAATGCGTCAAAACGCATGAGCAGTAAAGATTTTTTGTGAAAATGATAAGGTTTGAAATGAATAAAAAGGTCAAAAATATAACAATACACATTTACTGCAGACCGTTGTAAAAAATATACTAATTTTGATGCATTCATCGTGTAAAAATATAATGAGTTTCGCATTTCATCATAATAAACCAATTTATTTTCAACATCAATATCTTAATACCAAGGAAAACATCATCCCATATTTGGAGCAATATACTTCAATCACAGAAGGTATGCAAGTGATGGAGATAGGATGTGCAGAAGGTGGAGTACTCAAAGCTTTTGTAGAAAAAGGCTGCAAGTGCACAGGCATAGAGCTGAGTCAAAGTAAGATAGACAATGCTAATAAATTTATGAGTGATGAGGTAGCGCAAGGTTATATTGCGCTCATTTGCAGCGATATATATGACATAGATTTTGAAACCAAATATTCACACACCTTTGACCTGATAGTGCTCAAAGACACCATAGAGCATATACACAACCAAGATAGGCTCATGGCACAACTGCAAAAGTTGCTTAAAGTAAATGGTCGTATATTTTTAGGATTTCCACCATGGGCATCGGCTTGGGGAGGGCATCAGCAAATATGCAAAAGCAAAGTATTGATGTATATGCCATGGTTTCATTTGCTACCTGTGAAATGGTATAAAAAACTGTTGCTGCTCATGGGTGAAACAGAAAGTAAAATAAATGAACTTATGGAAATAAAAGAAACGGGCATATCTACCGTAAGGTTTGAAAAAATATTAAAAAAATACAATTATAGTATCTTAAATAGACAATATTACTTTATTAATCCAATATATAAGTACAAATTTGGCATTAAGGGCATAAAACTTAACCCATTATTTCAAAAAATACCTTTACTCAATGATATAATGAGTACAACAGTGTATTACATAGTGAATTAGTACTTTTTCAAATCTTTGTCGTCAATTTTGGCTAATTCACCTACTTGCCTGAGTACTGCAATACCTTCATCGCGAGCCATTTGTGCTATATCATCTGCAATGCTCATACCTCCAATGCCGAGGTAATATTCATAGTCGGCATATTGCGAAAAGTATTCTTTAATGTTTTTTAGTTTTTTAGTTTTTAGCACCTCTATGTCAATAGGGTGTACTTTGTGTTTTATTTCTATCAATGCTACGGTGTGTCCGTTGTACATCACTATATCAAACTCATGCTCCATACCATTCATTTTGCCTACTTGGTTGAGTATTATTTTATCAAACTTAATATTGCCAAACTTCATTTTTACTTTTAAAGAATTATAAAAAAAATCTTTGGCAGAGAAACCTATATTCAAACCGTATTTATCCATTATTCTATATAATTCCAGAAAAATTGTATCAATTTCAGTATTTTGCGACTTACCCTCAGCCAACTCTGCAAATGTTTTTTCTTGACTGATTTTGAGCTCAATCATGGCTGCTTCCAATAGGTGCATATTTTCCATTTATATATTACAAAGATACAAAATTTCTATGTTCTACAAAAGCTGAATAGGTTATATACGTCATCTCAATATTTACACTTATGAGATATATTATCAGGGTGCAATTACTAAAAACATGCTCTCTGCAAACATTGAAGTCATTAATATTTTTATTTTTTAATTAATATGTGAATATTTGGACATGAAAAAGACTGCGCTCTTTCCGGGCTCGTTTGACCCATTTACAAACGGACACAAAGATATAGTAATAAGAGGGTTATCTATATTTGACCATATTGTAATAGGCATAGGTTACAATACTGCCAAAAAAAGATACTTTGACATAGATATGATGGTGAACAAGGTAAAATTAGCATTTGAGCATGAGCCCAATGTATCTGTAGAGGCATTTGATACACTTACCTCAGACTTTGCCAAACTCAAAAATGCCAAATACCTGCTCCGTGGCTTGCGCAATACCTCAGACCTGGAGTATGAAAACACCATAGCACAAGCCAATAAATACATAAACAAAGACTTGGAAACATTTTTCCTCATTACCTCACCCGAGTACGCAGCGCTAAGCTCTACAGTGGTACGCGAAATGCATAAATATGGGGTGAATATTGACAAATTTTTACCCTATAATTTATCATAAAATATGCATAGCTTAGCATTTGCCATACTCATATCATTAATATTTTTTACTTGTACCAAGAAAAAAAAATATGCTGATGAGCAGCCGGCAATAGTAACTCAGGCAAAAGCACCCGCCTTCAATGCAGACAGTGCCTACAGCTATATATATACTCAAGTCACATTCACACCAAGAGTACCCAACACTCCTGCTCACCAAAAATGTGGCGACTACCTCATAGCCATGCTTGATAAATATGGCTGCAAAGTATATGTACAATCCTATACAATTCAAGCATATGATGGCAAAATACTAAAACTCAGAAATATAATAGGTGCTATAAATACAGATGTGCCTAAGCGTATCATACTAGCTTCGCACTGGGACAGTCGCCCATTTGCAGACCAAGAGCCCGAAAACAAAAACATACCTATAGATGGGGCAAATGATGGTGCCAGTGGTGTAGGAGTGTTGTTGGAGATAGCCCGCAGTATACAAGCGAGTGATATAAAACCTACCGTTGGTATTGACATTATACTATTTGACGGCGAAGACTATGGGCAACCTGATTTTTCGCCGCACATTAGAAAAGAAGATACATGGTGCCTTGGTTCACAATATTGGGCACAAAACAGGCATATACCCGGTTACACTGCATATTGCGGCATATTGCTGGATATGGTAGGAGCACAAAATTCGCATTTCTATATGGAGGGTACCTCTATGACCTATGCCCCTGACCTGGTACGCAAAGTGTGGAACACCGCCATAAGTATAGGCTATGCACAGTACTTTGTGCTACAAATCTCAGATGGTATCATAGATGACCACTACTATATCAATAAAATGGCTAAAATACCCATGATAGATATCATAGACCATGACCAAACGGGAGGGCAATACTTTGGTTCATATTGGCATACCCTGCGCGACAATATGCAAATAATTGACCGCAACACCCTCAAGGCTGTTGGGCAAACACTATTACAAACTGTATATCAGGAATGATAAAAAGATTTTTTGCAAGACATATATTATGGGTAGCAGCAATAGCAATATGGGTATTATTCGAGATAATACTTAACCCTACCGGCTACTTCCCGCTCAACGACGATTGGTCATACACCTTACCTATATATTACATGAGTATGGGCAAGCCGTTTATATTGGTAGATTGGGGTGCTATGACATTGATAGCACAGATAGCATGGGGATGGATTATCACTACCATTTTTGGTTTTTCATTTGTATATTTAAGGCTTTCGGTAGCATTTGTTGGCATAGTTGGGTGTGTGTATCTGTATAAAATACTTATGATTTACACACACAATAAGAGGTGGAGTACACTTGGAGCAGCGATATTACTATTCAACCCGTTTTATTTTTCGCTATCCAATACATTTATGACTGAGGTGCCATTTACAGTATGCTTCATCATTTCATTATATTATTTTTTACGATACGTGTACACCAATCAATATCTGTATTTGGTGGTATGTACTATTTTTTGTGTAATGGCAGTAATGATACGCCAAATAGGTATATATTTTACCTTGCCTTACACCCTATATTTATTGATACACTATAAAAAATATAAATTATGGTCAATAGCACCATTTACAATATCTTTTTTGGCAATTAAGATTTTTGAATATTGGCTGAGCACTTCGGGCTTGCACCTTACCTACTACCAACCCCTGTCCAAAGCAGGTATGAGTCCGGATTGGGTTATCAACAATTATTTTTCATTTATAGTACGTATAGGTGTCACATTTTATTGGATTGGCTTATTCTGCCTACCCATAAATATACCCTTGGCAATATCAAATATTAAGACTTTTGATAAATCTAAAATTATCTATTTTCTTATATCATTCATACCATTGGCGCTCACCTGTACACGCAACTTTGACGAAATACCTACATGGGGTATATTTTACAATTACGGGATTGGGTCTCTCACCCTGCCTGATCTTATTTCATTAGGAGTTAGTTGTAATGCAAGAGGAGGTTTTGGTTATTTATTTGCTACCAAATGTGTATGCTTGGCAGGGTCATTGATTTTGGTATTTAATATCAGTATGTATATAGCCAAACACCTGCGTAATATGCTGCCCGTAGAAATAGTATGTATGAGCTCATTTATCTTATATTCTGCATTGTTCATAGTATTTGATATGTTTTTTGATAGATATATAGTGCCAATAATCCCATTATTTATCATACTTATTATACTTAATATTTACAAAAATGAAGTAAAAATTCCATCATACAGTATAGCAATATTAATGGTAATAGCCATATGGGGGCTGGCTGCATGTATAGACTATCATAAGTGGAACAGGCTAAGATGGCAAGCCATAGATTATCTTGAAAATGTACTGCAAATACCTGTATCAGATATACATGGAGGTTTTGAATATGTAGGTTGGAAATATTATGACCCGGCAAGACAAAATGATTGGGAGCGCTACTTTTGGCATCCTACACAAACATACTTGATAACCACACAAGATATAGAAGGCTATAATACTATCAAAAAATACCCTTATACCCGATTGCTAACCATGCAAAATGATAGTATTTGTATAATAAAAAAGACGAAGCAATAAGAATATTACATCAGATATGCAAAATATTGAAGATGTAGTCGGGTAAATGAAATTAATGTCTAATTTTACACATAGTATGGCAGATAGAGTACTTGTTGTCGAAGATTTATGGAAACAATACAGGTTGGGAGCAATAGGCACAAGCACCATGAAAGATGATTTTGCTAAAATGTGGGCAAAATTAACTGGCAAAAAAGGCATTGACACACCATTAGCCGGCACCAATGACAGGACATTGCAAAACAGCGATTATATATGGGCTTTGCAAGATATAAATTTTGAAGTGAAACAGGGCGAGGTGGTAGGCATTATAGGCAAAAATGGTGCAGGCAAAAGTACACTACTCAAGATACTATCCAAAGTCACAAACCCTACCAAAGGCATAATAAAGACCAAGGGGCGCATAGCCTCACTTTTAGAGGTTGGCACCGGCTTTCACCCTGAGCTGTCGGGTAGAGATAATATATATTTGAACGGAGCAATATTGGGTATGAAAAAGCCATATATCAAATCTAAGTTTGATGAGATAGTAGAATTTTCAGGTATTGGCAACTACATAGATACACCAGTAAAGCGTTATAGCTCAGGCATGTATGTAAGGTTGGCATTTGCGGTAGCCGCCCATTTGGAGCCTGAGATACTCATTATAGACGAAGTATTGGCAGTAGGTGATGCAGAATTTCAAAAAAAATGCCTTGGCAAAATGAAGGATGTAAGTGGCAAAGAAGGCAGAACAGTACTCTTTGTGAGCCATAATATGGGTGCTGTAAAAAATATTTGTAGTAGAGGAATAGTACTCTCAAACGGTACAATAAAAACAGACACTAATGCCACAGAAGCAGTATCTGCTTATATGTCTGTCAATTATACCATACAAACGTCTGTCAATTATGTATTTGAAAATATTACTCCATTAGAAAACATTGTTTTTAGTGAAACAGTATTAAAAGATGAAAATGGCGAGATTAGGAGTCAATACCATAACTATGAGGTCATAAAATTTGAACTTTATTGTGAAGTATTGAATAATTTTTCGGGTATGCGGGTGAATCTATCGGTCATCAATAATGAAGATATAGAGATATTTTGTAGCACAAATCAAAAAAAAATGCCTGAAACCCTCACTAAAGGCAAATACATATTCTCCGCACAAATTCCAGGAAATATATTTAATGAAGGTTTGTATCATGTGAAATTGAGTGCAGGCATTCCCGGCAAAACGACACTGTTAAAAGAATGTGTAGTACTCACATTTACTATCACAGGCAATAATTATGGCAGCAGCTACTATGGCGAAACCTGGAGCGGGCTCATATCGCCATTGATAATTTGGGAGCATAATCAATCAACCAATGAACTTGTATAAATACCTGAAATTTATCGCAAACCCCAAAAAGTACTATCATGCAAGTATTCACGAAAAGGTGAATAATGCCATAAAAAATGAGCTTAGGATGCAATCGGTAGATACAATCCTTGAAACAGACGTAGTAGTAGCCGGATATCCCAAATCAGGCAATACATGGTTTCAAAACATAATAACAGGTCTGTACTTTGGTATAGATCTTGATTATTGCAACTACAATCTTATATCCTCACTCTCTGTAGATATACATATAGACAAATATTATAAAAGGTATGGCGATGTGGTATTTTTTAAAAGCCACTTGCAGCCTCAGCCCAATTACAAAAAGGCAATATTACTTATCAGAGACGGCAGAGATGTAATGGTGTCATACTATCACCACCTCAAAAAATATGAAAATCCTAATATCACTTATGAAGATTTATTATCATCAAAAACTACATTTCTACCTTATGGTGCATGGGATATACATGTAAATTCATGGCTTGATAATCCGTATAAAGCTGATATTTTGGTAATAAAGTATGAAGATATGCTGCTAAATACAATGACACAAGTAGATAAAGTATGTACTTTTTTAAATATTGACAGACCACAATCTTTAAAAACAAAAGTAATACAGCAATCATCATTTGGTGAAATGAAAAACAGAGAGATAACAAAGGGATGGGGTAGCTATGAATCAAATCCTGATAAAACAAATACATTTGTAAGAAAGGGTATTAGCGGAAGCTATAAACAGGAATTTCCTGCACATTTATTAAGTGATTATACCAATAAAATTTATCCTACATTGACAAAATTAGGTTATGAAGTATAGAGAATATATAAAGAGATGGATGCCTCCCATCATAATTGACACATACAGAAATATCAAGTATAAAAAAAATGAGCAAAATCATAAAAAATTGTGGAGTGGGAATTATGAAACATGGGACCAAGCTAAAGCACAATCTACAGGATATGATGCTCAAATAATATTAGAAAAAGTAAAAAATAGCATGCTCCTAGTAAAAGCCGGTAAAGCTGTTTACGAGCGAGATAGTGTATTGTTTGATAAAATACAATATTCATGGCCCACATTGGCTGCATTACTCAAGGTAGCAGGCGAATACGATGGAAATTTAAATGTATTAGACTTTGGAGGGTCATTGGGTAGCACTTATTTTCAAAATAGAGATTTCTTTGCACATATAAAATCTTTGAACTGGTGTATAGTAGAGCAAAAAAATTTTGTTGAAGAAGGGAAAAAATATCTTGCAGACAATCAACTTAAATTTTACTATAATATAGAAGAATCAATTTCAGCACACAAGCCACACCTGTTATTACTATCCGGAGTTTTGCAATGTATTGATTTGCCATATGATTGGATATCAGGTTTTATGCAACATTCCATACCCTACATTGTAGTAGACCGTACAGCCTTTATATCAGCTGATAATGAAAGACTTACAGTTCAGAATGTACCAGAGCATATTTACAAAGCCTCATACCCCGCGTGGTTTTTTAATGAAAATAAATTTATACAAAGCTTTACTGCACAATATTCTTTGGTAGCAGATTTTGAAAGTGCATTTACACCACCTTATACTTTAGAAGATGGGGCAAATGTATATTGGAAAGGTTTTATTTTTAAATTAATAAATCATGCCTAAACTACCTTATCTCAATCTTGGATGTGGCTATAGGTTTCATAATGAGTGGACTAACATTGATTTTACTTCTACCGGTGAGGGAGTAATTGCCCACAACCTTCTACAACCTTTTCCATTTGAAAATGATAGTTTTGAAGTAGTATATCATTCGCATGTACTTGAGCACATACCCTCAAATAAGGCAAAAGCATTCATAAATGAATGCTTTAGAGTACTAAAACCGAATGGTATAATACGAATAGCTGTGCCAGATTTGGAACAAATAGCTAAAAATTATACATCGAGCCTTAACCAAGTATTACTCGACCCAACAGATATTTATAAACAAAGCAGGTATGATTGGAATATGCTCGAAATGTATGACCAAGCTGTAAGAAATACATCAGGTGGTGAGATGATGAGATACTTGTGCAGAAATGAAATAGATAAAGAATACATTATACAAAGATGTGGTCAAGAAGTAATTGATATTTTGAATAAATTACAAAAACATCCTATCTCATATGATATTGATATGCCCAAGATTGAAAAAATAAATTATATCAAAGAAATATATAGACTTATAAAATACCCTCAAAAAAGAGAAAGGTTAATAAAAATATTACTTGGTCACGAATACGAAGCACTCAAAATAGGTAGGTTCAGACTTGGAGGAGAAATACACCAATGGATGTATGACAGGTATTCAATTTCCAACTTATTAACCAACTGTGGGTTTAGCAATTTCACTGTAAAAACAGCTTATGAAAGCAACATACCTGAATGGAATAAATATAAACTTGAAGTTACTAACGACAATAAAGTGAATAAACCTGACTCGCTTTTTGTTGAAGCCTTCAAAAAAATTATATGAAGCATTACCATTTTGCTACACTGTTTGATATTAACTATCTGTCCAGAGGACTGGTGCTTTATGAATCATTGTCAAGTGTGCTATCTCAATTTACTTTGTATGTACTGTGCCTTGATGAGCATACATTTGATGCGTTAGCTCAAAAGTATACTAATGTAAAGTGTATAACTTTGACTGCCATAGAAGCATTTGAGCCTAAACTCTTAGATGTAAAGCCCTCTCGCAACCGTGCCGAATATATATTTACGCTGAGCCCAATATTGCCTTTGTATTTATTAGAAGAGTATAAAAATATTGATATAATAACTACCCTCGATGCTGATATATATTTTTATTGCTCACCGGTACCATTGCTGGATAAGCTCGGCGAATACTCCATACTCATCACCCCACATGACTTTGCAAAAGCCAACGAGAATAAAATAAAATATGGAAAATATAATGTTAGTTTTCAATGTTTTAAAAATGATAATTATGCCCATAAGTGCCTGAATTGGTGGAAAAATCAATGTTTGGATTGGTGCTATGATACCCCCGAAACTACACGCTATGCAGACCAAAAATATCTAGACGAATTCAGTACAAGATTTGAAAAAGTATATGCAATGCCTGTGATTGGTGCCGGATTAGCACCGTGGAATATAGAAAAATATAATTTGCAAGTACATAGTAACAAATGGAATATAGCACCCAACTTGCCACTTATATACTACCACTTTCACGGATTTAGAATACTTAATAGATACACCATACGTACATTTTTAGAAGAATACGGAGTACAAAAAATTAGTAAAGCACATAAATTATTATACTATCAATATTATAAGTGCTTGAGAAGATATTCAAAATCAGATAATATAAGTAGATACAAAGACAATTTCTTACTTTCCAATATCATATACAGCAAAGATTATTTATTTATTATACCAATATTTGGCATATTTGTGCCACGCCAATTTTATTATTTTTGGCGTCTAAAAAAAATAGCAGATGGCTTCATTAATAAATTTAAAAACGTTTATTGACAGCAGAGGCAACCTCACAGTAATCGAAAAAATACTGCCTTTCGATATCAAAAGAATATTTTACATATACGGTGTAGACGACTCTATAAGAGGAGGCCACCGCCACCACCGTACCTACCAGGCGGCCATTTGTATCAAAGGCAAATGCATTATATATAACCATGACGGGTATAAAGAAGAGACTTTTGAACTTGACAATCCATCAAAGTGCTTATTGATTTTGCCTCAGGATTGGCATAAAATGTATAATTTTACACCTGATGCCATACTCATGGTGTTAGCCTCCGAATATTTTGACCCCGAAGATTACATATACCAGCCCTATGGCCTATGATATATTATGAACATCTCTTTAAAAGCAACGAAAAATTTATTAGCCTTTTTAAAAGTGCAGCCTCTCAGGTCATTGACTCAGGGTGGTACGTATTAGGCAATGAGGTAAAAACATTTGAAAAATCATTTGCAACCTATTGCAATTCCAAACATTGCATAGGATTGGCATCTGGCTTGGATGCCTTGGTATTGTCACTCAAAGCATTATCCCTACCTCCGGCATCGCACATATTAGTGCCTTCCAATACTTATATAGCCACCATTCTTTCTATCATCAATGCAGGCCACATCCCAATACTGGTAGAGCCTGATATTCGCACATATAATATAGACCCTGCAAATATCGAAAAACACATCACACCACATACCAAAGCCATCATGATAGTACATTTATACGGCCTATGTTGTGATATGGATAAAATAATGGCTATTGCAAATAAATACAAATTGCCAGTCATAGAAGATTGTGCTCAAGCACATGGAGCTACTTATAAAAGCAAAATGGCAGGTACATTTGGTATATTCGGAGCATATAGTTTTTATCCTACCAAAAATTTGGGCTGCCTTGGCGATGGCGGTGCCATTGTGACAAATGATGAAAATTATGCTCAGTATATCCAAAAACTTAGAAATTATGGCTCAAATGCAAAGTATTACAACCAATATATAGGTATAAACTCCAGATTAGATGAGATACAGGCTGCATTTTTAAATATAAAGCTGAAATATTTGGATGAAATAAATACACATAAACGTAAATTGGCAAATATATATCATCATAATCTCAAACCATCGTTTATAACACCTGTAGTAAATGATGAAACTTACCATGTATATCACATATTTAATATCAGAACTGAAAGGAGAGATGATTTAAAAATATATTTGCAAAATAAAGGAATAATGACAGAAATACACTACCCGGTACCTCCTCATTTGCAGGTCGGATATCAACAGTATTTTCAAGACAGCAAATACCCCATCTCAGAAGAAATACACAATACTACCTTAAGCCTGCCCATATCATTTGGCCATACTGAAGCTGATATTGATTATGTAGTACACACTATTAATACATATTGAGCCAATGCTTACCAACTACCCCAAAATAAGCATAGTGACACCCAACTACAACGGAGCTAAGTATTTGGAAAGCACCATATTATCGGTTATTAATCAACAATATCCAAATTTAGAATATATCATTGTAGATGGTGCAAGTACAGACCAATCTTTAGACATTATCAAAAAATATGAAAAGAATATATATAATTGGACCAGCGAGCCTGACAACGGCATGTACGATGCCCTCAACAAAGGGTTTCAAAAAAGCACCGGTGAAATCATGGGTTGGATAAACTCTGACGACATACTCCAATACAAAAGCCTATGGAATATTGCATCTATATTCACACACAACCCACAGGTAGAATGGGTAGAAGGGATAAATTCACTATTCAACGATGAAGAGATGAATATAAAAATACACGTGCCTCCCTCAAGACATTATTATATGTACCTTGACAAATCCTTGCAGAATACTGATTTTTATTTCATACAGCAGGAGTCTACATACTGGCGCAGGTCATTGTTTCAAAAAGCAGGTCATCATATAGACACTACACTGCAATATGCAGGCGACTTTGAACTATGGATGCGTTTTTTCAAATACGCACCGTTGTATCATATAGATAGTTTGCTCGGAGGCTTTAGATACATAGGTGCCACACAAAAATCAGTAGGCAATGCCGATAAATATAGGCAAGAATGTAACGCGGTTATAGACTATCATATTTCTAAGATGGATAAAAAGCAAATTGCAGACTTTAATAAATTTGTATTTATGAAAAACTTGATGTACAGTATCCCAAAATTCGGAAGGTTTTTTGGCAACAGGTATCTGAGAAAATATTTTAATAATAAATTAATAACCTATCATCCCGGCCTAAAAATATTTAAAATTAATTAAATCTCATGCCTTCATCCCCACTCGTATCTATACTTATACCTGCCTACAATGCTCAAAAACACATAGCTTCCACTATACTTTCTATATTAAAGCAAGATTATAAAGCTATCGAAATCATTATAGTTAACGATGGCTCTACTGATGCTACCGAAAACGAAGTAAAACGCATCAATGACCACCGTATCATACTCATAAACCAAACCAAACAAGGAGCCGCAGCAGCACGCAATGCTGCTTTCAAATATAGCAAAGGGCAATTTATCAAATATTTGGATGCAGATGATATGATTAGCCCCCACATGCTCAAAGCCCAAGTGCAAGCAATATTACCCAACGCCAACGCCATTGCATACAGTGACTGGGGCAGGTTCAAAATAAGTCTCAATGACTTTGTACCACATACTGAGCTATACCCTCATATTACCCATCCACTACAGTGGCTCAAAGCACACATGTATCCTGAGCCATATCCTATGCTGCAAGTGGGCAGGTTTTTGCTGTCACGTCATTTGGTAGCTCAGGCAGGCACATGGAATACCAAACTCAGTCTCATAGATGATTTTGAGTACATGGTACGCACCATACTTGCCTCACACAAATTGATATTCACTCCAAAAGAATATTTATACTACCGTTCGGGAAATTTTTCACTTTCGGCGCACAAAAGCCATGCTGCCACCTTGTCTGCTTTCAACTCTGTGAAACTTGCTACCGAATATTTATTGCAACATGACAATTCTGAAGATATGAGGCTCATCTGTGCCAACTGCTTTCAAGATCTTATATACAATGCCTATCCATTTCATGCCTCCGTACGCCAAATGTGTGCATTGCAAATACGCGCACTCGGTGGCAGCGACTTCAAATTTCCGTCAGGAGGCATCACCCGTTTTTTATCTGCATTCATAGGATGGAAAGCCACAAAACTCCTCAAAACATGGCTGCCATAAAGATATTCCTGTTCACCTACAAGCGCAATCATCTGCTCCCAAGATCTGTACAATCTATTATAAGCCAGCATTTTACAGATTGGGTGTGCGAGTTGCACAATGACCATCCTGCCGATACATTCCCTGCTCAGTATATTGACACACTGCATGATAGCAGGTTCACAGTAGTGAACCATGCCACCAATTTGGGAGGTGTAGCTACTTTTAATATCCCTTTTGAGCAGAACTTTGCTGAGCCTTATTTCACTATATTAGAAGATGACAACTGGTGGGAGCCCGATTTTTTGCATACAATGATGCATCATATGGCAAGCCACCATCAGGTAAATTATTCGTGGGCAAATATGTACCTTTGGCAAGAAGAACAAGGCAATAATTGGCAAAATACCCTAAAAACCACCTGGCCTGCAAATACTGCAGAAGTCACACTTTTTCATTTTGGGCATCCTAAGCAATTCATGAGCCACCTCCACTCCAATGGTGCCATGCTCATGCGCAATACACCTCACAAGTCGCGGTTAATCACTCCAACTCATCACAGACAAGACTTTATGGAGCACTATCGCGAAAGGCACATGACATATCCTATCATGCTGGTGCACAAGCCATTGGCTAATTTTGCCATTACATTATCTTCTTATCGCAAAGTAGATGTCAAATCATACAACGCACACATATATAATAATATGATAACCTTTGCAGAGTTAATTAATATAGATCACCAAAAAGCACAGAATATATTGCAATATTATGACAATAATACAAATCTGCGATACCGTCACCATATCATACATGCAGCCATGCATCACACACAGTGTAGGATATTTTTACAATTCATGACACTGTCCGATTATTTTTACTATATAGCATGGATTATTAAATCAAGTCTATCTTCCATAAAAAATAACATTGCGCAAACAAAAAATAATGCGTATATACTAAACTAACTGAAATTTGAAAAATATATAATGTACTATGAACCATTTAGGAATACTACCCGGCCATACAGACCTGTCTTACATCAAAATAAAACATGCCAAAAATATATATTGGAATCTTACACCTGCAGAGCTTACTGAGCACGCATTAGCCAACCACGAAGGTACATTGACCGACACCGGTGCCCTCATGGTAGACACAGGTGAATTTACCGGGCGCGCGCCCGAAGACAAATTTTGGGTCAAAGACCCAAAAACCGAAAAAACACTATGGTGGGGCGATGTAAATCATGGCATAGATGTAAGTGTATTTGAAAAAATATCAGAAAAAATGGCAGCTTATACACAAAGTATTAACCTATATATACGCGATGTATATGCATGCGCTCACCCCGATTATAAAATAAAAATAAGGGTCATCACCGAGACAGCATTTCACAACCTATTCACCCACAATATGTTTCTAAGACCTACAGTAGAAGAAACCTCCAATTTTGAACCTGAATATACCATACTGTGTTGCCCGGGCTTTCAGGCCGACCCTCAGGTAGATGGCACACGCAGCAAAAATTTTGCCATTATCAATCTTAGCAAAAAACAAGTACTCATAGGTGGCACAGGCTACACCGGCGAAATAAAAAAAGGCATATTCAGCATACTCAATTATCTATTACCTCACGAGCATGGCACCTTATCCATGCACAGCTCTGCAAATATTGGCATTGAAGGCGATACTGCTGTATTTTTTGGTCTTTCGGGCACAGGCAAAACCACCCTCTCTGCAGACCCCAACCGCCAACTTATAGGAGACGATGAGCACGGCTGGACAGACACCGGAGTGTTCAACTTTGAAGGAGGTTGCTATGCCAAAGCCATAAACCTGAGCAAAGAGCAAGAACCTGAAATTTGGAATGCCATACGCTTTGGTGCATTGCTCGAAAATACCCGATATTATCCTAATACCCGCACGGTAGATTTTGCCAATACTACAGTCACTCTCAATACCAGAGTCTCATACCCGTTATACCACATTGCAAATCGCAAAGAATCTGCCATGGGCGGAATACCCAAAAATATATTTTTTCTTGCAGCAGATGCATTTGGAATATTGCCACCGCTCTCCAAACTTAGCGCGCCACAGGCCATGTATCATTTTATATCAGGCTACACCTCCAAAGTAGCAGGCACAGAAATGGGCGTAAATGAGCCAAAAGCTGCATTTTCGGCATGTTTTGGCGCACCTTTTTTACCGCTCCACCCCACCGTATATGCCCAACTGTTGGGTGAAAAAATGAAAAAATACAATGTACATGTATGGCTCATCAATACCGGCTGGACGGGTGGTGCCTACGGAGTAGGTACTCGTATGAAACTGCAATACACCAGAGCCATGATCACTGCAGTGTTTGAAGGAAGGCTCACACAGGTCAACTATCATGCGCATCCTATATTTGGCATCAACATTCCTACCCATTGCCCGGGTGTACCTCAAGAGATATTAGACCCACGCAATACATGGAACGATAAAAAAGCCTATGACCTAAAAGCTACAGAACTTGCTGAGCAATTTGTAAAAAACTTTGAAAAGTACAAATCCTATGCAAATGATGAAATCATGAGCGGCGCACCTGTCTGCTGAAATATCCCCCCTCTTCGCTAACCCGCGTCCGCGCCAGTGTCAAATTTTACAGGGCATCTTGCCATTTTTTTAGTTTAGATTTACCTCCACCCAGTGCTTGCGTCCACACCAGCTACTGAGTAGAGCTACACATCCAATATCCTTTAATACACCGTCTTGTTAAGCCAATATTAACAAATTGCTAATTTTTGCAATCTAATATTATATTATCGTTAAGTTTTTGTTAATATGTTTTATCTTAATTCTTAATCCATGATATTGTTTTCAAATAATTATTATGTCTCTCATAAAGTCACAGGTCACCATTATTTTTATTATATTCTCGCTCTATGTTTCGGCTCAGCAGTTCAGCCCTAACCAGCTCAAAACAGTACTTACTTATAAAATAGCACAAAACATAGATTGGGAAAATGAAGCAGCCCTCAAGCAATTCAACATAGGCATCATTACCAACGATGTGGAACTTATCAAAGTATTTAATAGTGCATTTCAAGGCAAAACACTTAAAAATGTACCTGTAACCATACGTATTATTGACAACGACCCTGATTTCAAAAACTTACACCTGCTTTATGTAGACAAATATAACTCCTCTCTCACCAAAGACTTTTTATCATACCTGTCTGACCAAAGCACCCTACTCATCACTGACAATGCGCCTAACAAAAAATATGTAATGATAAACTTATATGATGACAATGACCAAATCAAATTTGAAGTAAATAAAGCAAATATTATCCTTAACAAAATGAAGATAGGCTCTAAGCTATTGCTGCTTGGAGGTACAGAAATAGATGTAGCACAACTATACAAAGACACACAAAGCAACCTTGACAAAGAAAAAGAAAAAGCAAAGCAACAAGAAGAAATGCTTGGCATCATGCGCAAAGAAATAGACAAGAAGAAAGCAGAAATAGACCAGCAAAAAATTGAAATGATATTACAAGAGGAGCAACTCAATGCACAAAAAAAACAAATTGATGATCAAAAAACCGTACTCAAATCATTGTCTGACAATGTAACTAACCAACAAAAACTATTGGAAGAAAAAGTGAAACAAGCAGAGCAGCAAATGCGCATGATACACCAGCAAGAAGAGTCGCTCAAGCGCCAGCAAAGCATCATGCAAGAGCGTACTACCAAGCTCAATGCCCTTACCGCTGAGATAGACCAACAGCAGGAAAAAATAAACAAGCAAAAATTTATACTCGCCGAGCAAGGTACCCAAATCAAGATACAACAAAACCTGATATTTGTATTTGCACTATTTGGTGTACTCATAGCAGCATTAGCATTCTTCATATTCAGAGGATTGCAAATCCAAAAAAGATTCAATAAACAACTTGGCGAAAAAAATGCAGAAATACAGCGTCAGTCATTATTATTAGAGCGTGAAAGGGAGCATACACTTAATAGTATAAACTATGCCAAAACCATACAAAATGCAGTACTTCCATCCGTAGATGAGATTAATAAATACATAAATACCTTTGTTGTATTCAAACCCAAAGATATAGTTTCCGGCGATTTTTATTGGCATCATTACATACCGGCCATGCAAGGGTTGCCCGAAAAAATATTTATTGCAGCTATTGACTGTACAGGTCATGGAGTGCCCGGTGCATTCATGTCTATGATAGGTAGCAGCCTGCTCAACCAGATTGTGAAAGAAAAAGATATACACTCGCCTTGTGATATCCTTGAAAACCTCCACAATAATATAAAATTTGCGCTCAAACAAGGTCAAACAGATAACAATGATGGTATGGATGCATGTTTTTGTCTGATAGAAAAACACCAAGACAAAGTCTCTGTTACCTTTACAGGTGCCAAACGCCCGCTATACTATATATTACCACAAACCAAAGAACTGCTACAGCTAAAAGGAGATAGAAAATCTATAGGTGGAGTAATACAAAAAATAAGAGAAGTAAACTTTACCAACCAAACCATAGACCTGCCCAAAGGCTCTGCTATATATTTGTCCACAGACGGATATGCCGACCAAAACAACGAGAGCAGGCTTAAATTTGGAGTCAAAAAATTTGAATCCATGCTCGTAGATATATGCGATGCGGATATACATATGCAAAAATCCAAAATAGAAAATACACTCAAAGAACATCAGGGCAATGTGCCCCAAAGAGATGATATTACAGTAATAGGAATAAAAATTTAGTATAAACAAAATAATAAAATGCTGTCAAACGAAGAGCTCTATCAAAATTATATCATTGGACAAACACCTAATCTTGTGTTGTCATACAAAGGTCCATTTCTGGAAGAAATATTGGCTAAGCTCAGCGATATCATCCGCGAAACTTTCACACAAGACCCCGTAATAAGTCGCAAACTATTATCTATATTTATAGAAATGGCACAAAACGTATATTACTACAGTGGCGAAAGCATACCATTGGCCGGCAAAGAGTACGGCATAGGATATGTAATAGTATCTCAAGAGCCTAACGACATATTTAAGTTCACTACAGGCAACTTTATTCCCATGACCCGTGTAGATGGGCTCATAGAAAGCTGTGAACGTATAAACTCGCTCGACAGAGAAGGACTTAGACAACTCAAGCGCGAGGTACGCAGCAGTGAGCCAGGCAGTGAGGTAAGCAAAGGCGCAGGCATAGGGCTCATACAAATAGCCCTCACAGCTACTGAGCCTATGGAATATGAAGTGATACCCTACGACAGCGAAAAATCTTTTTTCTTCATTACAATAAAAATTAAAGCATAAAATATTAAATTATATGAAAGATTTAAAAATTACAGGAGCTTCTGATACATTTTTCACCCCAAATATTGAATTTCAAGGAGAAAGCGGTGTTTGTATCATATCCGGGGAATCATACCTTGAAAATACTGTAGAGTTTTATAAGCAAATACTAGATTGGCTGCGCTCCTACATGGAGACTATGCAACCAATTGATTTTCATTTCAGCCTCACCTACTACAATACCAGCTCCAGCAAAGCCATTCTTCAAATCATGAATCTGCTCAAAGATTATGAAAATAAAGGAGGCAAAATCTCTGTCACATGGCACTACAATCCTGATGATGAAGACATGCGCGAAGAGGCTGAAGATTATGAGCTTGATACAGGTATCAAACTCAATATCATAGGAGATATTATCAAATAGTAAACTATCCACATTATGGATACTGTTATAAAACTTTTATTTGGCAATTCGGTAAAAGCAATTTTACCTCTATTCATCATATATTCCATATTATTAGGTATATTTTTCATAGCCTTAGCTGCCTACTTCATATTCAATAATGTAGAAGACAGTGACTGGATTATATACCTATCCATATCTATGTTTGTGATATTGCTTATTGGTACTACTATCATATACGTGTCTATTAGTCAGCACAATATACAATATCAATACTTATCGCAAATACTAAAAAATACCGCCAAAGGCAATGATATACATATCAATCAATCCTTTGACACAGGGTGGGATGAGATAAAAGCCATGCACCAAGCCATACTCAACATAGCACACCGCCACAGGCAGCTTATTACCCTGTTTGAAGGATTGGGAAAAAAAGAATTTACACAAGATATAGACCAATATGGCGATACCGACAAGCTATATCACTCAGTCATACTCATGAAGCAAAGCCTCAAAGAAATGGCAGCTAAAGACGACCAAACCAATTGGGTAAACAAAGGGCTTGCCATATTTGCCGACTTGCTCAGACAACAAAATGTATCTATCACCGAACTTGGATATGATATAGTGAGCAAACTTACCAAATACATACAGGCCAATCAGGCAAGGCTATACATACTCAATGATGAAAAGCCTGACAACCACTACCTTGAGTTGCAAGGTGCCTATGCCTACGAGCGCAAAAAACACATGGAACAAAAAATATATGTGGAAAAAATAAATGGTGTTTACAAAAAAGCAGATGGGCTTTTGGGGCAGGTGTTTTTAGAAAAAGAAACTATACATATCACTGATGTGCCTCAAAACTACATCGAAATCACCAGTGGGCTGGGGCATGCCACTCCGTCAAACATTATCATAGTGCCTATCAAGTCCAACGACGATATCATAGGGGTGATAGAGTTGGCATCATTCACCACCTTTGAAAAATACCAAATACAATTTGTAGAAAAACTTGGCGAAATGATAGCTTCTACATTTATCACCATGTCTATATCCATCAAGACCAAAAAATTACTTGATGAGACACAACAACAAACCTACATGTTGCGTGAGCGCGACGAAGAAATGTCGCAAAATATTGAAGAAATGTCAGCTATACAAGAGGAACTGGAGCGCAACAAAAGTGAACTAATGGTGCTTAAGAAAAACTTAGAACAAGAAGTAGAAAAACAAACCACCGAGTTGGTTAATAAAAATAAAAGGCTGGAAGACAGCGAAAAAATAGCCCAGCGCAAAGAAAAGCAGGTAATTGCCATACTAAATGGAATAGACTACGGCATATTTTTTGCTGAGGAAGAGGGTACAATACTTATTTGCAACGAGGCGTGCTATAGCATATTCGGGTGCAGCAGCGGTGAGTTGGTAAATAACAGTTTTTTTAACTATTTTCCTGAATTAGAAAGACTAAAATTTCGTAAACCGTTTGATATCAGTGTCTTAAAAAAAGACAAATCTACACACCAAGTAGAACTCACCATTAACCGTATGGGTTTTGAAGGCATCAAAGGATTACTGTTTTTTGTAAAAGAAAAAACAGTAGAATACGCAGCATAATCAATATTTATTATTTTTGTGATTTTTCATTACAATATTTTTTTAGCATATTTACACCCCAAAATATCTTTTCTATGAAATATATATTCATAATCTTACTCACCATCAGCTCTTTGTCTCATATACTTGCACAAACTTGCTGCAAAAAATCTGTAGAAAACAGCATGGCAGTATTTGCATCTTCCAAGTCTTTCAAAGATGCGCATGCACTCCCTGCCAAAATACACTACACCACTACCATAGGCCGCTGGGTAGAGTTTGATACTCCCGACGGCAAAAAAAGCAAAGCATTTATATTTTATAACGATACCAAAACCAATAACTACCTAATCATGATACATGAGTGGTGGGGGCTCAACGATAATGTAAAAAAAGAGGGCGAAATGTGGTATAATGACTTGAAAGCATGCAATGTAATATGCCTTGACTTATATGATGGCAAAACAGCCACAGACCGCAGCACCGCTTCAAAATATATGCAAGAAAATGATGCTAAACGCAGCACAGCTATCATACAAGGTGCCCTCAAACTCATAGGCAATGATGCTAATATTGCAACTATAGGGTGGTGTTTTGGAGGTGGATGGTCATTGCAAGCTGCCATAGAAGCACAAACCAAAGCCAAAGCATGTGTGATATACTACGGTATGCCCGAAAAAAACATAGAAAGACTCAAAAAGCTAAATGCTGAAGTACTGGGGCTATATGCTGAGAAAGACCAATGGATTACCAAAGACCTCATAAATAAGTTTGACGCTGATATGAAAGCAGCTGGCAAAAAATTTACCCAAAAGTGGTATAAAGCAGATCATGCATTTGCCAATCCGAGCAATCCACAGCATAATCTGGTAGCTACTGTAGACGCGTTCATACAATCTGGCAGGTTTATCAAAGAAAAAATGGGGCTTGCAAGTTTAGAATCTGAAAAGTAGAAGATTGCACAAATCAATTCTTTACTATTTTTTTATAAATAATTTTTTTTCTGGTTTCAAATATGAGCATATACATCCCATTGGGCAAGTGACTGATATCTATTTCATTATCTGAGTTTTGAATGTGTAGTTGATGCGCTATGCCGGTCATGTCTATTATTTTCATATTGTCATATTCAAAATTGGTGTATACCTTACCTGCGGTGGGGTTGGGGTATATATATTGATTTTGTACGGCTGAGTATTGTACATTGTCTTTTGCCTCAGAGGTGAGGTATCTGTATACTCCGTTTGCAGGACGCACCATCATGCTGCCACCGGATAGGGTATAGCTGTCCCATACAGGGCTATTGCTCAGGTTGTATTTTATATGGCTTCGAGAGTCAGTATTTTTGTCCCACCCTATCACCAATTGGTCGTCAGAGAGTTGTTGCAGCACCACAAAAAAACTATCTTTTACAGCTACTTTGTTGTCTAACGCAAATACTACAAAGTGGTCTACCCCCGTAGGGTAGGTAATGGGGTAGTTTTTGCGGTACAATATGTTTTCATGCAATGGGCTTTGGGTAAAATTAATAGGGCTGGTGAGCTGATTGGCTATATATAGATTAAACGTCTGATTTACAATTATTTTTCCACTTCTCAAAAATGATATGGCTATCTCTTGCAATGTATCGGGCTCGGGTATCACAAATTTGTAAGATACATACCCGAGTTTTTGGTTTATGGCTATGCCATATTCTGAGCTTCCGTCGTCATAGGCATAGAAGTTGTCCATTATGGTAGTACCTGTAATGGTATTATTTAAGGTATAGGGTATGTTTTTGCCATCCAGATTATCCACATCTGTGGCTATGATAAATTGGGTTTGCAGCTCCACATTTTTTTCAGGGTATGCTTTTATATCTACATAGTCAATGGTTTGTGAAGTTACATTTTTTTGCAACACTTCATCTATATCTGCTGCTTCGGTAGAGGAAGGTAGTATGGTAGTGATATATTTATTTTTTAGCTTATCATATATATTGGCCGATAAATTGAAAAAAAATTGTTGATTGCCCAATTTGTTGTAAGCAGTACTAATGTTGGGGTTGGTATATTTCTGTGCGTATTTTTTATAAATGTTAAATGGCATAGAGGAGTAAGGAGTGATGATGGACGGAGGTGTTTTGCCAAAGTTGAGGTCGTTGAATAAGATAACTCTAGATTCGTTTTTGTTGATATACACGTAGTCCACATTCCATATATCAAAGTTGCCCGATACTTTGCCATAGCTTTGAAACATTGCCTGAAAGCCATTGTGCAAGTAGGTATTGCTGCCGTTTAATATAGCCACTGTTTTTTGGTTAAATCCTGATACTGTGTAGGGTGGGGTAGCGTTGTTTATAGGTATTATGCGCTCATTTAGTGCATTGGCAGAGGTCATTTCCCATACCTGTGCCCAGTCACCGTTTGCTGTTTTGAATAATAGTGCCAAACGGTCATTGGCAGATATTTCAGGCCTATTGCCATTGCCTTGAAACTGCCAGTAAAATGAAAAGTAAAGCGAGTCTTTATTTTCAAACGATGACAAGTCTAATGGTAGTGTTACCAATTTATCTGTAGGTCCTGAGGTAGATATATTCACAGAGTCATAGGGAGTGCCGTTCCACTTGAGCCCGTCAAATGTGGCAGCATTTGCAGACGGTGGCGATAGTGTATAAGAATTGTTCACATACGTGCCTCCTTGTTTTTCCCATTTTTTTATATCTGGTTGACCTAGATAAGTAGAAAATTCATCAAAAAATGGAAGATTTACCAATGTATCAGTCACTATTATGGTGTTAGAGGCAGTTATTTTGGGGTTAGCACATGATAGTGACGATTGCATAGTAGCATATATTTCATCAATATTGCTTTTCAGTGGTGTAGCATAGGTATTTCCCAAAGTGGTATTTACAAGATTGCCATTGATATACCAACCGTATATAGGACTTGCACCCGCATTTTGCGACTTAGCAGTTACATAATATAACTTATTGGCACAGTCTTCGCCGTTGACTTTGGTAATAGCTATGTCTGTAGATGCTATGAGAGAGCGAAATGCGCTGCGTGTAATAGGTGCAGAGTTTACACTATTGGATACAGCGCAGGCTACATCAGGAGTGATGGTACAATATATTTGATTGCCTGACGTAATACTGTCTTTGGCAAAGAAATTTTGATTGTCGGGCAATGTTTGTTGTACATTTTTGTAATACCATTTGTATTTGGGGTTTATACCTGCATCTTTGGTTATGGCTGTCACCGTGAGAGGTGTGTTTGCAGCACAGGCAGGATTGTTGCCACCTGTCACTGCCAGCGTCACAGACGATGATATGGTATTCACAAATTGTATAATGATGGCGTTAGATTTTGTCTTTTTATTTTTCACACAATCCGATATCACATTTAGCACACAATATATACTATCGCCCACCTGTGGAGATGCCCAAGTAAGTTTGGTGTCTGTATTGCTCAATTTCACGTTTTTGTTATACCATTCATAAGTGGCGCCTGTGGCATTCACCGCTTCGCTCTCTATCACTATGGGCCCGGTGTCACCTGTACATCGAGGATTATTACCCGATTGCACTTTTATGCCTACAGATGCTTGCACCACTATAGTGTTTTCTGTTCTTTGTTTTTTGTCAAAATAATATTGCTTTTTTTCACTTCTGTGTGCATCGTGGTACAATGCTTTCAGCACAGGTTGGGCTGTGGCTACATTTGCCAGTATTAAGTATATAAATGTAAGTGCTTTCATGGTGCTGTATTGGCTGGGGTTAATATTTGTTGCGGATTTTCACCGTTTATCCATATATCTATCACATCACCTGTTTTTATGGTATTGGTAGTGTCGCCGGATATATATTCAGGTTTTTGCTTGTACACAGTACCTATCTGCCCTGTACCGTTTGCATCATACACCACTGCACCGAGTTCTAATCCGTTTACAGACAGTATATCTCGCGCTTCTACCAAATTGAGACCACTCAGGTCTGGGATAAACATATTTTCTGAACCCAATCCGTTGCCTACTACCAGATTTATTTTCGTACCTTTTTTCACCCATACGTCAGGCAATATTGGACTACTGCCTACCATTTGCTTGAGCACAGCACCTTCGGTAGCACTTGGAATATAGATAATACGCCCTTGCAGCAGCCCATAGCTCTCCAGCGACATTTGGGCAGCTTTAAGTGAGTAGCCTATGAGCTTGGGCATACGCACTCGCGGAGGGGTGAGCGATGCCACAGATACATATATAGTACGGCTTTGTTTCACCTTTTCGCCTGCTTCAGGAAACTGATTCTGAATGATATGTGGCTTTACAGTAGGGTAATATGCAGAGTCGAATATTTTTATTTTTAATTTGTTTTTTCGTATCAATGTTTGAGCATCTTCATAAGATGTGCCTACCAATTTTGGTACTTCAATACCCTCGCCATGGTGGGTAAACTCAGGTAAATAATAATAAAAAAATCCTATCAATATAGCACATGCAGTGGCTGATATGATAAGTAAATGAATAAATAATTGCTTAAATCCTACTGATTTTTTGGTACCCATATATGATATTAGCTGCAAATATATAATTTGCTATGGTTTATGGCAATATTGTAGACTTTTACTTTTTTATTGATATGGTTATAATCATTGTATCTGTTATGCTCACTTGCCATTGATATACCCCTCCACTGTTGTTGTTACAAACTATGAGGGCAATGTATCTGCAAATATTACTATGATTTACTACTGCTATTCTATCAATAATTTATGTGTTTTTTTTTGAATTTTTGCATAATAAATACCCTTTTGTAAATTAATGGGTAACATTTCAATACTGCCATTTACAGTGGCTGTATATACAGATTGCCCTAATATATTATAAATGTGTACTGTAAAGGGTGCTTTGAAATGAGTAGTGCTTACTATAATATAGTCATGGGCAGGATTTGGAAATATGCTCACATAGCTGTCTTCAGCCTCTTTTATGCCCAATATTGTAACATTGTTGGGAGGTTTTATTCCCGTCACCGTGATGGTACTGCCCATACTGTAGCAATCATTAGATGCAGTGATACCTAAGTAATATATGCCTTCATGTATGCCTGCAACAGTCACACTTTCAGTGTTTTGACCTGTAAGGGTATTGCTTCCTGATATCACCCATATATAGCTCTCACCCGCCAATGAGGTGACAGAGTATGTATTCAATGTGCCAATATTTACGGTAATATTTCCAATAATTTCAGGGGCATTTACCATATTTATCAATTCAATATTAATACCCGCTGTAGTTGCTGCTGTACAAATACCGTTTTGAACTATAGCATAAATACTACCTGCATTTGTCACCACATAGCCGGATAATGTGCTTTGGGTGCTTATTAATTTTTGGTCATGATACATACTCACATATCCATTGTACCCTGATAATGATATATTTACAGTATTTCCCAAGCACACTTTTGTGTTTGAAATGTGTATATTACCTGCTTGTGATGGCGAGTGTATATTTACAGTAAATGTGTTTTTAGTGGTACAATTTGCAGGTGTATTTGTACCTATCACTGTATAGGTGGTAGCAGATGTGGGGTTTAGAGTTTGGATATATCCTGCAAGGTTTCCGGGCATCCAATGGTAGGTGTCAGCACCTGATGCGGTAAGAGTAGCAGCACTACCTGTGCATATTTCACTTATACCTGCTATAGATACATGGGGTATTGAGTGCACACTCACGGTAAATGTTTGGGTGGTTTGACACAAAGGACTGTTGTAGCCTGTCACGCTGTAGGTTGTGTTTGTGGCAGGGGTCAAAGTACGAGTAGAGCCTGTCACCGAGCCGGGGTACCATATAAAAATGTTGGTGCCGGAGGCAGTGATAGTGGTGCTCATGCCTTCGCATATACTAAGATTTCCATTCAATAATACCGTAGGAGTTCCGCTCACAGTTACAGTTTTAATAGTTTTATTGGCACATCCTCTTCCGTCAATCCCTGTCACGGTGTATGCAGTGGTAGTACTAGGGGTAAATGTTTGGGAGGCTCCCGCAAGGCTTCCGGGCATCCATGTATATGTATTTGCGCCTGAGGCTGTAAGTGTGGTGTTGCCACCTGTACACAGGCTTGTAGTGCCATTGACCGCTATGTTTGGCAACCCATTTACGGTAATAGTAAAGTCCAGTAACCCTACACACCCCAGCGCATCTGTACCAGTTATTTGATAGGCGGTGGTAATGGCAGGTGCAAAAGTATTAAATTGGGTGGTGAATCCTCCGGGCTGCCATGCATAAAATACGGCACCTGATACGGTAAAAGATGAAGATTGACCTTGACAAATAGTGCGGTTGCCACTCAGAGTCATCACAGGCAATGGGTGTACAATATAAGATGATAATGTACTGGACACACAACCTTTGATACTGGTACCTACCACCGTATAAATGGTAGTAACAGATGGATTAAATGTCTGGTTATTGCCGGATAATGAACCCGGATACCATACATAAGTATTGGCACCTGTGGCTGCCATACTTGCAGGTGTACCTATGCAAGATGCGGTGCCCGATACGGATACAGTGGGTAAGCTATTGACAGTAACATTCACGACCAAACTTGCTGCACAACCTTGTGTGGATATTCCTGTAATGGTATAATTGGCAGATGTAGAAGGGCTTAGTATTTGAGTAGCTCCTACTATATTGCCGGGGTGCCAAGTATAGGTATTTGCTCCTGATGCTGTAAGAGTAGTACTTGAGTTTTTGCACAATTCTTTCATTCCATTGATTGTGAGTATTGGAGGTGAGTTTACGGTAATAGTAAAAATACTTTTATTAGTACACCCCAACGTATTGGTACCCAGCACTGTATATGGTGTAGTAGAGGTAGGACTCAGCAGGGGTGTGGTGCCTGAGAGGTTGCCGGGAGTCCAGTTGTAAGTATTGCCACCTGTGGCAGTAATAGCTGCATTGGCACCTGTACATATACTGTATGTGCCTGATGTAGTGATATTTGGCAATGAATTTACAGTTATCATAAATATTTTTGAGGCATTACAAGTAGGACCATTACTCCCCGATATGGTATAAGTAGTATGTGATGTGGGAGATAGTGTACGTGTATTGCCTGATATAGAGCCCGGATACCAAATAAAATTTGCAGTGCCCGATGCAGTAAGTGTAGTAGCAGCACCAAGGCATATATTTTGATTGCCATTTATCAATATATTTGGTGTGCTGCTTACAGTTACAGTAAAAAGATTTTTATTGCTGCATCCATTGACGTGTATACCTGTCACTGTATAGGTGGTGGTCACAGTAGGAGACAATGATTGTACTGCCCCGTTTAGATTGCCGGGCATCCACAAATAAGTATTGGCACCCGACAAGGTGAGTGATGTGCCTGTACCTGAGCATAGTGCTGTAGCTCCTGCAATGTTTACACTGGGCGATGATAGTACAGTAAGCGTATATAATCTTAAACCTGAGCATCCTGAGGTTGTGCCTGATATAGTATAGGTGGAGGTGATAGCCGGAGACAATGATTGTACTGCCCCGGTTAAGTTTCCGGGAAGCCATGTATAAGTATTAGCACCTGTGGCTGTGGCGGTTACTACCAATCCACTACATAATGTAGTAGCAGCATTTATATTTAATACAGGCAGTGCATTGATAGTAACGGTAATATTTTTTATATCAATATATCCGCCTACAGTGCTGGTTTTTTTGATATAATATATGCCTGTGGCAGATATATTCATGGGCGATGTGAGCGTGATAGTAGCTCCTGCATCGCGCCAGTATGTCACTGTGCCTGGTACAGAGTTTATGTCTATATATTTATTGGTAATATCAATATTATTTGGCGCACATATAGGAGCAGGGTGTGAAATGAGCAAATTTGGTTGGCATGTTATTATACTCACTATCACAGGTTTAATGTCTGACAAGCCTGCTAAAATTGCCTGTTTTTTTATATAATAAGTGCCTGATACAGTGATCATATTAGGTGCTGTAATGCTGAGTGTGGCTCCTGCATCGCGCCAGTAGGTCACTATACCTGTAATACTTTTAGTATCTGTAAATATGTTGGTGATATTTACACCTACGCTTGCACATGCTGCACCGGGAGTTGTCACTGCCAAATTGGGTGCGGTGATGGTAAAGTTATCTGCCACTCTGTTATGGTAAGGTTGATAAATCCTTATTTCCTTCAGAGGTGTATTTCCGGCTCCGGTAGCTTGTATTTCAAGGAGGTGATTATTATTAGTAATGCCTTGAGCTGCAGTCACCACGCTGTCTACCACACTGCTTGCTACTGTAACAGGTGGTATAAATGTATTTGAATAATAGGGTCTTGCTTCCCATTTTATCTGAAAACCTACCCCAATAAAAGTGTTGGGATAGCTTGCAGTGTTGAGCCAAAACTTGCTTCTGTCAAAGGTCACAATTTTAGAGGTAGATGTGAATACCACATTGCCAGCATAGGAGCCTGAGCCATCGGCACCGGTCTTGCTGCCCACTACATTATATGCAAAACTGGTGGTATTGCTATAGGAGGTGAATTGCAATGTCCAAGTTTCAGGTTTTGGCTTTGCACCTTGGTTAAATTTCATAATGGCACCCTTTTGCCAAGGCCAATCATATTGGTCAAAATGTTTGAACACAGTATCAAAAGGCTCATTGGGGCGAAGAAACATGACGGTGCCTGGTATGGTAGAGGGGCGGTTGCCATCTATGAATATTTTGGCAGAGTCTGCGCCTGCGGTAGGTGTGCCGGCTACAAGTTCTACTTTATTACCATTGAATGGCAATGTGATTTTGCCATTTACCCAAAACACGTCTGTACCTACTCGATAGGTTTTTACTTGTTTGAATGTGTCTGATGCAAACTGGGGCTTATATTGCAAATACGGTAGCCAAAGGCGTGCCATAAGAAAATTGCCCCAATCGTTGAGGTGTGAGCCATCGGTGGTGAGATCGTTGGCATTGGTTATATTATTGGTGTTAAGATAGTTAAGCCAAGGTGTGCGCACATCTACAAGCTCTACACCATAGGTATTTCTGAGCCTGATAAAGTCAGAGTTATCTACTCCTTGAGCCCTGTCACTATTGGTTACGTGGTGGGTTTGCATACCAACTTCTGCTGCGGTGTGCTCTCTTATGTATCTGATAATGTTTTCATATTGTGGACCTTGATTGCTACCCCACGAATTCCAGCCATATACATCAAATAGTACAAGGTCAGGGTAAAATGTCTTGATGTCGTACTCCACAGGGTCTTGAAGGCAGCCTGCCCAACAGCCACCAATGGATCGATTAGTCATAATGATGTGGGCATATGGGAAACGTTTTTTCAGAAGTTTTCGTACAGTGTCAGACCACTCTTGCTTTGCTATAGATTGACCATATACCATAATTTTTACAGTATTCCTTTTAGATGGGCTGCTGGTGGCTAACAGTTTCATGCTGCGTTGCAAATACCTGCCAAATTGAGTAGTGTCTTGAGCGGCAGGTAAAATATAAGGAAGTTGCGCTTTGGTACAAATGGCAGATATGGAAATTATGATTGAGAATAAAACTTTTTTATACATAAAGTGTTGAAAATTAAGCCAAAAATAAAGATACTAATATTTTATTAATATTCTAATAAAATTTTTACATATTATAAGATTATCATCTATCCATATACTATTAACCTATATTTTTTCTATGTATATGAAAAATAATAAATAATCCACTTATAAGTATATTTATTTTTGTTTATTACGGTTTAGTATAAGGGTTTGTAGAAATAATATATATAAAAAATAATGTTAAATATATTACTAAGGTAAATAAGCTATATGCTTATGGATGGTTAAGATTTTCACCACATAGCATCGTTAAGATACAATAGAAAGCAGATAAGTATCAATCCCTAATGGTACTTATAAAGTCTGACTCTACCTCCAGTATTTTGGATAGTTTTATGAATACTATGGCTTCGAGTTCATTCACATATCCGCGAAGCAGTGAGTTTTTCCATGCATCGGTGAGCAGCCTGAGTCGTGTATCCGGACTTTGTGAAAATGTATTGCTGAATACCAAGTCTTTGGTACGCAAAAAGGCTGTTTTCATGTCGTTTTTTATAAAATCCATAGCCCATGGCAACTCATGCTGAATCCCTAATTGGCCGGATAGGTTTATCAATACTTCATCTTCCTGCTCGTCAAGTCCGTTGCACGAAAATACCAATGTATTGATTAATAAAAGTAAACGGTTATAGGACACATCTGTGGGCATATGTACAAAGGTTTACGATTTTTACAAATATATCAATTTTTTATGTTCATTTCCAATAATTCTTTTGCACTTATATATGAGGCCTCGCTGGGGCGATTGCCGCTTATGAGTTTTGATATTTCTATGGCCCTTTCTTCGGCTGTGAGTTGTTTGATATGAGTCACCGTCTTTTCTTGCGTTTCATATTTATATACATGGTACTGCACATTGCCTTGGGCTGCTATGGCATGCATATGGGTGATGGTAATAAGTTGCATATTATCTGCCATTTTTTTCATCATTTGACCCATTTTGTGGGCTATTTCACCGGATATACCTGTATCTATTTCATCAAATATTATAGTAGGCATGGCTGTATGGTTTGCTTGCAAATATTTTAAGGCAAACATCAATCTTGAAAGTTCTCCTCCTGAGGCTACCTTTTTGAGCTCGGATGGTGCTATACCTTTGTTTGCGCTAAACATAAATGTGATATTATCAGTACCTGACGATTGATATTCTACGTGGGAATGATGTATAGCAAATGATGCTGAGGGCATGCCCAATTCCTTGAGCAATGATGTGAGTTCTGCTTCTAATTTTTCAAATCCTGCTTTGCGCTTTTGTGTAAGCAACAGTGCTTGTTTTTGTAAAGTAGATTTTATACTATCAAGTTCTACTTCTTTTGTGCGTATTTTGTCGTCTGCCATAGCCACATCATTTACCTTTTGCTCATATATATTCATGATGCTTTGGAGCTCTGCCACGGTATTTGTATGATGTTTTTTTTGTAATTTATAAATAATATTCAGCCTGCTTTGTAACTGCTCCATTCGGTCAGGGTCCGGCGATAGTTTGGAAGCATAGTTTTCTAAATCATTATTAATATCTTTTATTTCTATCAATGTGGAATATAGTCTGTCTTTGAGTGACTGTTTAGTGTTATCTGTCTTAGTTACATCAGCAAGCTTTGCCAAGGCTGTATTAAGTAAGTATATTATGCCATTTTCGCCCGATAGTGTACTTATGCATTCTTCGCTTTTTATTTTTATGTTTTCTGCATTTTGCAATATGAGCAACTCATTTTCCATGGTTTCATAGTCTTGTGAGTGTATGAGCGATGCTTCTTTCAGTTCGTTATATATGAATAGGTTATAGTCATATTCTTTTTGTAAATAAGTATTGTGCTCACGCAATGTGGCAAGCTCTTTGAGTATTGATTTGTACGTGTCATACGTATTTTTATAGGCTGCAATTTCGGTTTTGGTGTCGCAATATGTATCTATCACATCCAGTTGAAAATCTCTGTCGGCAAGCAGCAGTGTATCGTGCTGTGAGTGAATATCAAAAAGCTGTGAGGTGATTTTTTTGGCAGCTTCCAGGGTGAGTGGAGTATCGTTTACAAACATGCGCGACTTACCGCCATGCCCTACTTCGCGACGTATTATGGTATGTGGCATATAATCTACCGCTGCTTCTTCAAAGATAGGCTGCAGCATAGGATGTATCTCAAAGGTGGCTTCTACTACACATTTGTCATTGGTATACAGCACTTTGCCGTCTGCACGCTCTCCTGCCAGCAGACCAAGAGCACCAAGTATTATGGATTTGCCGGCACCTGTTTCGCCTGTAATGATATTAAACCCCTTGTCAGGTTCTATGAATAACCTGTCTATCAAAGCATAGTTTTGTATGAGCAAACTTTTGAACATTGGCTAAGCGGGTATTTTATATATAATCAAAAATATTTATAGTTTGCAATAAGTTATCATCATGGTAAAGAAAATATTTTTTTAGGTTAAATAATTAATTACAAGTAAAATTTGTCAATTATCACCACTTTTGCATCTTTAATTTTATACATTGAAAGCATATATAAGGCTACTGCTCCTCACAAAACCGCAATGGGTACGTGTGTACAAATATGGGCTTTATGCCACGCTCAATATCATATTCGGTCTCATCAATTTCACTTTGCTCATACCTTTGCTCAACATACTCTTTGGTACACTGGGCAATATCAAATCTGCACCTGCCAATGTTCCAAATTTTAGCTTTAATCTCGATTATTTCAAAGATTTATTCAACTATTATTTTCAATACGTAGTATCTGAATATGGCAAGTATGAGGCGCTGGTATTTGTATGTATTATAGTAGTGCTCTCGGTCATGTTTACCAATATTTTCAGATATTTGGCATCTGTAGAGATAGAATATTATAAACAATCCATTGTAAAAAACATACGCAACATATTGTATGACAAGGTATTGCAATTAGATACACGTTTTTTTAATAATGAGCGCAAAGGTGACCTGCTCACCAAATTTACTAATAATATCAATGAAATAGAGGGCGGTGTGATAGCTACATTGGCAGTGTTTCTCAAAGAACCTGTATCGCTCATTACGTTTTTTATAGTGCTGGTGAGTATATCTTTCAAGCTCACATTATTCACGCTCATAGTAATACCCATTTCAGGGATAATAATATCAAGTTTTACCAAAAAACTAAAAAAATATGCCCGCGAGGGTAGTTTTTCGTTTGGCAATATACTTAGCATATTAGATGAAACCATAGTGGGCAACCGCATTATTAAAACATTTCACAGTGAGGGGTATATGAAACAAAAATTTGAAAAAGAGAATGATAAATTTACGCACCAAATGCTGAAACTGAACCTAAAATCTGAGCTTGCAGGTCCTATTTCTGAGTTTTCAGGTGTGCTGGTGGTGTCATTTATTCTATTATACGGAGGATATTTGGTGCTTCACAATCAGTCTGAGCTATCTGCCAGTGAGTTTGTGACCTATATCATTATATTTTCGCAAGTACTCCGTCCGGCAAAAGCAATTTCGAGTGCTGTAACAGGATTGCAAAAAGGACTGGCAGCCGCAGAAAGGTTATTAGAGCTGGCAGACGAGCCAATTCACATCAAAAACACACAAAATCCCATCCTTATTCAAACCTTTGAGCGCGATATAATATTTGAAAATGTTAGCTTTGCCTATCATACAGATAAGGTACTACAAAACATTAATTTTGTACTGCCCAAAGGCAAAATGATAGCCTTGGCAGGGCCATCAGGCAGCGGTAAAAGCACCATATCTGACCTTATACCACGCCTATACGATATACAAGAAGGCAATATTTGGATTGATGGAATAGACCTACAAAAAGTAGATATATATGCCCTGCGCCAATTGATAGGGGTAGTGAGCCAAGACCCTATATTATTTCATGATAATATTTATAATAATATACTTTTTGGCAACCCTTCTGCCACCTCAGAAGATGTAATGCAAGCTGCTCGCATAGCCAATGCGCACGATTTTATTACCCAAACAGAAAACGGCTATCAAACCATCATAGGTGAGCGCGGAGTAAAACTATCCGGAGGACAGCGTCAACGCATAAGTATTGCACGTGCAGTACTCAAAAATCCACCCATACTCATACTTGACGAGGCTACATCTGCTCTGGATACAGAATCTGAGAAGCTGGTACAAGATGCCTTAGACAAACTTATGAAAAACCGCACCTCATTGGTGATAGCGCACAGGCTCAGCACTATACAAAAAGCTGATAACATCATCATACTCAAAGATGGCAAAATAGAGGAATCAGGCACACATGATGAACTGATAAATCTCGAAAACGGGCTTTACAAAAGGCTAAACTTGCTGCAAAACATATAATAATATTTTTTTCTAAAAAAAATATACCAAATTAAAATATACTCATAAATTTAACATCTCAAAACATTACCCTTCGTATTTACCATGCCATGCGCATATTTTTAATTATTAATGTAACATTTTTTTTATTCATAAATACAGGTAAAGCCCAGAAAGCACAGCCCGATGAGCAATTGGTAACATTAGGCAAAGAAATGTATGGCTTTGGCGACAAAAAAGATGCACTGGAACTATTCATTCAAGCTCTGGAAATAAACCCTGACAATGTACAGGCAAGCTATATGGCAGGTATTTGCTATCTTGAAACTATACAAAAATATCTCTCCGTAAAATACTTTATCAGAGCCTATGAGCTCAATCCTAATATAAGCGATGATATACTATACAAAATAGCTCAAGGCTACCACTATGGCAGTAACTTTGACGATGCCATAAGATATTATTCCCAATATAAAAATGTAATAACTGCATTGCCCAATGATAAAAGATATGCAGAAATGCTTAAAACAGAACGCAAAATATATGAATGTAACAATGGTATATTATATTACCAAAATCCTACCCATCATGAAATCAAAAGACTGCCCGGAAGTATCAACTCCGAATATCCGGAGTATGCACCCGCTATAAATGCCTCACAATCAGAAATAATATTTACCTCACGCCGAGCAGGAGGCACAAGCCCCAATAAAGATATAGACAATGAATATTTTGAAGATATATATATAGCCTCGCACCAAAACAATGAATGGTCAAAAGTAAAAAACATAGGCAAAATCATCAACAGTTCTACACACGATGCCAGCATAGGATACTCTGCCGATGGCAAAACACTCTTTCTTTACAAACCTACCAACGGAGGCGATATATTTTATAGCACACGTATTGGAGATACTTCTTGGACAGAACCTATAAATATGGGCTTGCCTGTGAACTCCAGATACTGTGAGCCCTCTGTTTCTATCAACAATACAGGTACCAAACTATACTTTGCCAGCGACCGCCCGGGAGGCTTTGGCGGCTTAGACATATACATATCTGCTTTAGATGCAGAAGGCAAATGGGAAAAACCACAAAATCTTGGTACTGTGATAAATACAAACTTTGACGACGATAGCCCTTTTATATCATTTGACAACAAAACCCTCTACTTCAGCAGTAGAGGTCACAAAGGAATGGGAGAATATGATATTTATAAATCCGATTTTGATACAATATCTCAGCAATGGAAAGCACCCGAAAATATGGGATATCCTATAAACTCGCCTGACAATGATATATATTTTGTAATAGCCTCTGATAATAAATCAGCCTATTTTGCCTCTGCACGCGAAGGGGGCAAAGGGGGAAATGACCTATATTTTATTAACCTGCATTATGCAAAAAAAATTATGAATGATACTACCAAGCCCAAAACACCCGTTGCTAAAAATATGAAAATTAAAAATCAAAAAACACTAAAACCTACCACTGCAGCTGCTACAAATAATACAATGATAAATAGCACCATACTACAATCTACACTTAAGCTAAAAGTTATAGATGAGAAGGAGGCACTTCCATTAGATGCCAAAATATCGGTAGTAAAACTTGCCTCCGGCAAAAAAGAAACAAAGATATACTCCGCAGACAAAGAAGGAAATATACAGATAAAACTAGAACATGGCTATGACTATGCCATTGAAATACAAAAAGATGGTTTTTTGTTCTACTCCGAAAATATAGACATACCGACCGGCAACGAAGTGAAACAAATAAACAAAACCATTACACTCCAAAAAATAACTAAAGGTAACAAAATAGTTCTCAAAAATGTATTTTTTGAACACGGCAAATTTAATCTTGCCGAAGACTCTAAAAGTGAGCTCGACTTACTGCTTGACTTGCTTATAAAAAATAAAAATATACGCATAGAAGTATCCGGCCATACCGATGACACCGGCACCGATGAAATAAACAACAGACTATCCTATGAGCGTGCACGCTCTGTAGCAGAATACCTGATAAAAAAAGGCGTAGACAAAAATAGACTCATGTACAGAGGTTACGGCAAAAACAGACCTATAGCCAGTAACACTACTGATGACGGCAAAAAACTAAATCGCCGTACAGAGTTTGAAGTGCTTAAATAAGCTTTGCACAGTTTTTGTTCAGAAAATCATTTTTTTGAACAATTTGTATATCATAACTTTAGGCTTTTACTTTCTCATATCAGCCTTGGCAAACCTCACCAGCCTGAATATACCATAGCCCATAATACACCCGCCTATGATTTGTGCATTGGGTATCATTTGGGTATTATACCCTACATATTGACCTAATAATAAATATGCTCCTCCCACCAAATAAAACATAATCATGGTGAGGTTGAGATAGCGAAGGGTTTTTTCTAACATTATCGTAATATATTATTAAAAATCATTTGCATGCATCCAACTTCACTGCAGTGCATTGGTCTGTATTCAGGTCAAATGTACCTGTCCATATACATGTGCCGTTGGAAGCAGTAGCAAAGTACGTGTAACTGCCTTGTTCTCTGTAAGTCTTGAGTATGCTATTATCAGTATTGCCGCACACAAAGCCTGAGGTATAGCTGTTGAGCGTGGCAAGTGTATCGGCATTGTTGAGTATAATAGTGATTGGCATAAAGGTTTTGTTTATCTCTTCTGACCAAAACACCAACTCACCCACACTGCATTTTTGTATTTGTATAGTCTTAAATTCACCTTTTTTGAGGTCAATAGTTCCTGTCCATACACATCCATGGTCGTTTTTGGCATAATATTTAAAGGCCCCTGCCCTTCTATTTACAATTAACCCAACCGGCGACAGTGCATTTTCAGGTTCGCCACTTGTGGCAAAATTGTATGTCTGTTTTTCAAACTGTATGGTGATAGGGAAAATATTTACATCGGGGCTCCAAAAAGCTATATTACCATTGATAGGGCTAAGCCTTATTTTTACCGTCACATCCAGGTCTTTGGGTAGTTTATTTATGGTATTGCTAAAACCTTCATTGGTAAGGGTCAGTTTTCTGAAATTGTCATTGTATTTGATATATAGCCAGTACATCTTATCCGAACTTATGGCAAACTGTGCGTTGGTACCTGTAGCATTGCTGTTAGATTGTGTACTATCTATGGCATTTAAGGCTTGCATACTTGCTATAGAGGCGTTCACATCAGCTTCGGTGTTGAATAAATAAAGTTGTGCGCCGGCCACATTTTTGTTATTGTCATCTACTACATTAAAAAATAAATTAATATTTCTTGGTTCGGGGGTTTTATTGTCACCGCAGCCACCTATGAGTATTACCAATGCTAAAAAATAAATAATATTAATAAATACGTGCTTTTTCATCATTCTACCATGAGTTTTTTCACAGTTATTTGGTCATTGTCTATGATTAATACTTTATACATGCCTTGTGTAAGCATATCTAAGTTAATTTTTTCTGAAATAGTGCCATTATGGAGCAGATGATTTGAGCCATACACTGTAGCACCTGTGAGGTTATATATTTTTATCCATATCAAGCCGTCTGAGTTGGTGCTGTAGTAGGTGAGTGTTACATCGCCTTTAGCAGGATTGGGTACAAGGTCCAATGAGTATTGAGCATTTATTTTATTTTTGGCAGTAATGATGATGGTGCTGTCTGTTTGTTCAAAATTTTGGCGTGCCAGCAATTCAAATGTTCTATTATTAAGGGAATAATAATCTGAGTATTGGGCACATACATCTGCTACATTAGTTTTTACCCTGTATTTGGCATTGTATAATGGTCTGTATGATTGTGCGGTAGCTCCCACTATGGCTTTGGTACCTGCATACCACTGATAGGTAGCAGCAGTAGTACTTTGCAGCAGTGTATCTTCGCCAAATATTCCAAAATTGCTGATGACAGGTTTGGCAAATGTGTTACTAAGTGATATTTTTTGTACAGGCGATGTACTCACACATTGCGAAGCTGCACCTACTTCCACCGTATAGTCGCCATCTGCTACAGGTATATATTGATAAGTATTGGCACCTGCTATTTTTATATTGTTATACTTCCATTGATAGGTTTTGTATACGCCAGGCACTGAGAGCACTAAGTTTAGTTTATCGCAGTTGCCTCCTGATAGTTTAGTTACCGTGACTCCAGTGAGCTGTGGAGGAGATAATACGAGCACTTTGGTATTGATATCTACGGCATTACAAGTAGGTCTGGAGGCATTTATCACAAATATGTTTTCACCTAATAAGAGTGATGCAGACGGTATGTCAAAAGTGATGTTTCCGCCATTGCCCGTATTTTGTAAGGCCAATGAATTCAAAGCATAAGTCACTCCTATTTCACTGTTCGAAATCGTTATTTTAGAAGCCACACCCCCGCACACAGAGTCAGTTTTGACAGGTATATTTACATTGGGCGGTGATACTACGGTTACTACAAACTTAGTCACAGCTCCAGTACAGAAGTTAAGACTTGGGGTAATATTATAGTCTACCGTTCCTGAGCCATTCAGTGTCTGAGTGATGGCATTTCCGCTGCCTCCGGCAGCACCTGTCACCGCGGTAGGGTTGCTCACAGTCCATACAAAAGAGGCCCCTGCAGGATTGCTCGATAAAGTAATGTTAGTGGCATTGCCGGCACATATTATTCCGTTGAATGCAGGGTTTACCGTAGGCGAAGCATTCATATTAAGTGAAGCAGTTTGATTTAGGGTGACTTCACCTGTACATTGTGTGCTATTTGCTTTCACGGTAAGGGTGTTATTTCCTAAGTTTAATCCTATGGTGGGGAAAGATAGTGATAGATTGCTGCCTGTGCCTGTACCCGCTGAGCCTAATCTGAAAGCACCTAAGTAGGCTTGGTATATGACACCTGCCTGAGCATTTGCCACGGTAAGAGTACCACTGCCTCCTGAGCACACACTTGGAGTATTGTTACCTACGGTGAGCGTAGCATCCGGGCTCGATACCAAGGTTACAGTAGCTGTTTGTGTAAGGTTCACATTGCCGCAATTAGGGCTCAGTGCATTTACGGTAATAGTATTACTTCCTATTGATAAGTTTGCTGATGTTATGGTAAGTTCTAAGTTGCCACCGTTACCAGGCTCAGAGGTTGAAACCGCTATGCCACCTATAAATGCTTGATATACAATAGTATTTTGACTGTTTGATATCACTATATGTGCATCTTCATTGCTACAAATGGAAGATTTCTTAGCCCCTACTGTATTGGTGCTTACAGGGAGCGAGTTCACGGTTACTATAGCTTGCACAGGAGCACTTGTACATATACCCGATGTGGCTGTAATGATGTATATTGCATGGCCACCACCGTTAAGTGTCTGCACAATGCTATTTCCACTACCCGCACTTGCCCCTGATACCCCGCTCACACTGGTAGTCCAGGCAAAAGTAGTGCCGCCTACTGCAGAACTTAGGTTTATGTTGGTGCCGTTGCCGCTACATATTGGGTTGTTATTCAGCACATTCACACTCGGCACAGGGTTTATATTGATGCTAAACTGTATAGGTTTTGCATTGCAACCTGCAAAGTCTGCGTTCACATTGAATATTGTAAGCCCTGAGCCATATAGTATTTGGTCAAATATTGCACCACTGCCTCCTGCAATATTGATGCTGCCTGTAGAGGCACCGTCTCTGCCCCAAGAGTAGTTGGCACCTGCTACATTGCTTGTAAGTGTGATCACAGGTGATTGACCTTCACATATATTTTTGCCTGCAAAAGTATTTACTATTGGCGTAGGATTGATAGTGATATCTATACCATTATCAACGATAGTGGGAGTGGTAGGATTGTTAGATATTATCCTAATTCTGTATTTTGTGCCTTGCACAGCAAGTCCGGGTATGGTCACAGGCACACTGCCTGATGTCTGTGAGATGATACTTCCAATATTTGTCGGGGTGCTGAATGAACCATTATCATCCGAAAGTTGGGCAGTAAATTGATTGATGCTGCTATAGACAGCTGTTGCCATGAATGGCACAGTAAGTACCTGTCCACTACAAAAGGTAGTACCTATGAGAGACGATGTATATATGGCAGGAGGTACTATAGTAAAGGTTTGAGCCGATGCCACACTTACCCCGCAAGTATTCTCAAGTACCAATGTGCCTGTGCCAAAGCCTGATGGCACGGTGAGTATGAGTGTTTGGTCATTGATATAGGTAATATTGATAGCCGAAGCAATGCCTGCAAAAGTACCTGATATTACATTGTTAAATCCATTGCCTAATATTGTAATAGTAGTACCTACTATCCCTGAGATAGGGCTGAATCCTGTAATGGTAGGTGCACCTTGACTGTACACTACAGCAGCACTTGTGAGCGTTACCAACGGGCAGCCCGTTACAGCACCCACCACATTTATTGTATTGTTTTGTAAGCGTAATACATTTCCTAAGAAGTTCATACTTACAGCTCCTCCGGTGCCCAATACTGTATTGCCTCTCGATAAATTATTTACATTTGTTTGATATATTACCCCAGCTTGACTTGGGTTCACATTCACACCTACAATATTGATTGGCAATCCACAAATGGTACCGGGCGTAGCAGTCACAATACCTGTTGCAGCATTCACAGGTGCATTGGCATTGATATTTGCGGTGCCTGTAAGTGTCACTGCTGTGCAACCTGTTTTTTGGGCTATAATGTTAAATGTATTGGCACCTGCGGTAAATGATGCAGATGATATGGTCAATGTATTGACAGTACCTGTGCCTGCAAGTGTAAAGTTTTGAGGAATGGCATTTTTCAATGCGCTATAGGTTACATTATTTTCTGTATTAATAGATATATGTCCATCATTGCCCAAGCATATATCATTGGCTGCTACTGTATATGCTACATCTGTAGCCACTGAGGTGGCAGTAATGTTAAACATAGTAGTGCCTGCGCAGCCATTAACCGATAGTCCTGTGACTGTAATAGTAGTATTACCTGCTACTACCGTGCTATAGGTATTGCCTACAGAAGCAGTAGGCTCCCAAGTATATGATAGTGCACCACTTGCAGTGAGTGTGGCAGTACTGCCAATACATACTTGATTAAACCCTGCTACAGAGACCATGGGAGCTTGATTTACCAATTGTGTATATACCCCTGAGGTAGTACATCCTGCCAGATTAGCACCTATGAAAGTATAGGTAGTAGTGGTAGTAGGGCTTATGATGTACGGGTTAGCATCTACGTTTGCGGGTAGCCAGGTAGCATTGGCTACGCCGCCTATGTTCACGCTGGTAGATTGACCGGCACAAATGGCTATGCCTACAGGTACGGAAGGTATGGGTGGTGCTACTACTGTGACTATATAAGATGTAGAAGTAAGTACAGGGCATCCAGGTATACTTGCCCTTACTTGGTAGAATGTATTAGCCGACAAGTTATTGCTTGTAGTTGAAATATTGGTATTGCCTGCTATGAGTGTCCATAGAGCACCATCGGGGGAGTCATACCAGTCATAGTTTTGGGTAGCACCGGTCACCGTAAGTATGATGTTATTATTACCACAAATAGAAACAGGTCCGGTGATAATACCTGAGCTCAAAGTGCTGCAATCAGGACCTCCACCTTCTACTGCCCAATGCCCGTTTATGAGGATATTGGTATTGCCATTTACCCCAAATGTCCCCGTAGAAGTGCTAAAAAAACTGCCGGGAATGGTAGTTGCAAGACCTCCTGAAAACACTTTTACTGTGGTAGGACTTCCAACCATTTCAGAAGGATGATTGTAGCTGAATACAGGTCTGAAATCTGACAACCCTGTGATGCCGGTAGAAGTTACATTAAAATACCTTTGTACAAAATGTGTAAACCCTGTGGTTGATATTTGAGGTCTTATGCCAATATTTGCACCTCCATTATATGCTGATGCTACCAAACTGCTAATGGTTACAGGACTATAAAATCCGGGGGTACCTATGGGCAATACATGAGGATAGATAGTGGTGCCTGTCACAGTATATATTAATGTGCCTGATGGTGATGAATTTATAGGAAATACTAGGTTATTATTCAAGCCAAATACATTTCCTGTGATAGAATTTATACTTTCCAGTAATAGATTATATTGATCAATCACTATGTTTGAGCCATTCATAATGAGTTGCCCTTGCACTTTGGTAGCCCCGGTAATAGTTTTTTCGCCACCCCCTTTCACCTCTAGGTGGTTGTACTTGGTGAGTGGCGCAATATTTTGATTAGTGCCTGAGTACACAACTTTTGAGGTGCTATTGGCACTAAAAAAGGAGTTTATCGAATTATTCATCCCTTTAAGTTCTAAGAGATAATTTCCAACACCAGCATCCATACTTAGATTGCCGTTGCTTACGAAATCACCGGCAACTGTTAGGTTACAGTTTGTACCTATGTAATTAATATTGCCACCTGCATTTTGGGTGAGGCTGCCCAATACATTTATATTCACTTCAGAAAGTGCGTTGGTTAAATTAATAAATCCATTTACCAATACATTGCCATGCAAAGTGATATGGGGTGATGCATTGAGACTAAAGTCGGTTTGCAAAATTCCATTTATGGTAGTATTGCCCAATACGTCAAGTGTTTGAATTGGCCCTGACGGAGCATTAAATTCTGCATAGCCGCCTTTTACCCACAAGTTACCTGCAATTGTAGTGTTTTCGTAAAAAGTCTGTGCAATACCACCGGTAGCTATGGTTTCTAAATTGCCATACATTGGCACACCCGAGATGGTGTTAGGCGGATTTAATCTGCCTGATTGATATGCTACTGTGCTGCTAAGGTCTAAATTAATATTTGGTTTTGTAAACAATGTAGGAAACCCTACAGATACAGATGATAAAGGATTTCCTATCTCCAATCTTGTATTGGCACCCATATACATATTGCCTGCAGCATTACCATTGATTTGGAAGGTATTGGTATATAAGGTGGCACCTCCGGTGATGGAAAGGTTGGTGGCGGTGATAATGCCTGACAATGTTTTTATATTATTTTGGTGTATAATTAGGTTGTGGTATGTAGCTGGTATAATGTTTTGCCCTGCTACCCCACTATATATTACTGTGCTTGAACTGTTACAAACAATACCTGCTGCTGTATTATTAGCTCCATTTAATATTAGTTTGTTATCTGTATTGTTTAATACTACTGTGCCTAGTCCACCAAAGAAATCTTTAAAATTACCATTTACTTCAAGTAAAGTATTAGTACCTAATAATGATACAATTGCATTGGATGAAATGCTCAAGTCTCCTAGTGCAATGGTATTGCCTGTAATAGAGGCTACTGTGCCTGACACATTTAATAAGTTCAATTCAAAATAGGTAGTTGGGTTAACCTTTGCACCTGTAAATCCATTATATACAAACCTATTGCCCGTGGCTGATACGTTAAAAATTCCTACATTCATTGGCATTGCATCTACTCCGCATGTTGCTACACTATTTGGGGCTTGCTCAAATACTGCATTAGGTCCTAAGCCTGTAAATGTAGAGTTGATACCCGTATTGACATTGTTGTTATACACACGCACATTATCACTGATAAGTACAGGGTTGTAAAATTGAATACCTCCACAACACACTCCACCTATTGTAATATTTTGTTGAATAAAAGTAGGACTGTTTAGAAATACAGTATTGCTGCTTATATTATTGATTTGTTGAGGATTGGCTGAAATGGTTACGCTACCCGAAGTAGGACTGACATAAAACTGTAATCCATTAAAATTAATACCGTTTTGAAATTCAAAACCACTATGTTGAGGAAAATTGAACATAGCATTTGCCCCTATTACTTCTATTAAACCTTTGAATACAGTTTTATTTGTTGATGAAAAATCATCGCCCATGATAGTACCTGATACAAAAGTATGACCACTGATGGTTAGTTGGTCTTCTACCAAATTTAACATTCCTGATACAGTCATGCTTTGAATTTCAAACGCATGCACACCTACATTGGTAACAACATGCCCACCCGTGATACTCACCACATCAGTGCTTAATATTTGCCCTGGATAGTTGGTGGCAGCTACAAAAGGTGCACCTGCAGCTGTACTTACTTCCCAATTTGCAACAACATCCCAATTGCCAGAGTTTACAGACCTGTAAAATCCTGTGATGGTAGTTGGCGGAGGCGTGCCTACTGCAAAAAATGTACCGGCGTTTTGCCCATTCGCTACATTCACTCCAAATATTCCCAATGTAGTGTTTACATATGCACCTGTGATGGTGGTGATGCCTGTAGTACTTACAACCAATAAACTTGGAGTACCTACAATATCAGAGGTTGGGTCAAAAGCCATATCAAACCTAAAATCATTGCCTGCACATGCTCCACAATCAAGATATACATCAAGCAAGCGAGTGATATAGCTTGTAGCACCATTGGGTGCTGTGCCATAGTAAGGTCTTATACGCCATTCATTACCAAGCGATAAATCATTTACATTAATAACTATAGGCAAATATTTTGAGGTTGGTGTAAGCACCCCAAAAGGATAAGTGCCTATGCTACAGGTGTTGTCGTTACAATTATTATCTCTCCATATATACCCTGTGCCATTGGTGGCTATCATGTTTGTAGTGCCAAAGGCAAAGCCTGGTGCAGAAAGTATTTGGGTATCAGTCATGTTTAATCCAAAAGTTGATATGTTAAATATAGCACCTGCCAAGGTTAAGTTATTGTTTACTTCTATATCACCTGCTGCATCTTTTTGTGAGCCTCCTGATAATTTTAATCCGTAATAAGGGATAGCTCTTACATTTTGTGCTGCCAAACCATTATACTCAACAGAGCCATTGCCGGGGTTAAACGTGCCTGTATGTGAGAATGCTCCACCAATTTTCAACTCATGATTTTGATTGCTTTGCGACATATTAATTATGCCATTACCGGAAACATTGCCTATTACCTCCATGGTAGTAGCAGTGGTAGGATATTGCAATTCGCCCGGGGTACTAACTGTAAAATTATTATACACCTTGGTAAATCCTGCAAGTGTACCTGCGCTTGACAAGTTCAAATCAAAATAATTGGTAGGGTAAATGATTTGCCCGCCTGATGGTGCATTGTATGACACAATTGAGTTTACGGTGGACACCTCAAATGTTCCTGTTTGCATCAGCTGAGGAGCACCATAATATAGCCATGAATTAGCCCCAACCTTCCAGGCGGAGCTTGCATTTGTTCCATTGATATTCCCCGGCGGCAGCACATTGAAGGAATTGCCATTTATCATTTGAGTAACCGTTATTCCCTCTACCTCCACGGGGTCGTTGATATCATATCTGGCATTGCCGGAAATGGTTTGGTTATTGACACCAAAGGATATTTTTGTGGCTGTGACAAATTGGTTGGGACTATTGATACTATTATTGATAATTCCGTTTTCAAACCTTACCAAAATATTGGTGGGAGAATTGGCTGCAACAAAATGCGCATAATCTTCTAACTTCACTTTGCCTTTAAATTGAATGGAAGAACCAACTGGCATGTTTTGAAAAATAAAATATGGTTCATAAGTAGCAGTGCCATCGCCACCATAAATTGAAAAATCATTTACTATAAAATTGTGCGTATAACCTGCTATTTCTAATAGACCACCGTTGCCACTTATACTTACATTTCCTAACCTGAGCAGTGAAGGAGCCGGAGCGTGCAAATAGGTGGTATGTTCTATTAACACATGATCCCCCACTACAAATTCACCCGGAAAATTAGGTGCAGGTGACGTGAATGTGAGGCCATTGTCAGTGGATATATCCCACATATTGGGATCTTGCCAAAAAGTGCCACTGCCGTTAGTTCTGTAAATATTACCCGGAGTAATAGTCAATATAGGAACAGAAACAATATTGCCACAATTGCTCACTACAGTCACTACCCCGGTAAGTGCACCCGTGGGTATGACCACTTCCATGGCCGTATTATATAAAATATTTGGTACTGCGGAAAACCCTCCTGTAAAAATAATACCGGTAACCTGGCTAAAATGATTGCCATTTATGGTAATGGTGCTGCCGTAAATTGCTGCAGAAGGATTAAATGAGGTAACTGTAGGAATACCCTCTACAAGGTAAGGTCCTCTATTAATGGTGTTGACACAACCTGTAAGGGTGTTGGTTCCTGAAATACTGGCCGTAACTATACCCGCTACAGTAGGTATAAAAGTTGGGTTGGTAATGAAACGACTGGAATAATACTCCAAATTAGAGCCCAGCCATGTAAATGTATTGGCAGTGCCTCCACCTACACCTATTGATATGGGATTGTTGACACAAAAAGGAGGTACAGAAGTTGACAAAAGACCAAAGGTGGGCAATGCATTTACCACTACCGTTGTATTGTATGTAGGTGCAGAGCAGCCGTTTTTGGTGATAGCAGAAGAATAGATGTGAGTACCAGCCACGGCACCTGTGATGGTTGGGTTAAATACTGAAATACTTGAGTATGAGCCACTACCTCCACTCCATGCATAACTAGCACCTGCAATGGTTGGGCTTTGTAATGCAAAAGATGTGCCCACACAGGCTTGAGAGCCATTGTATAAAGCGGCTACTTCTGCATCGGAAAGAGCACGGTTATAGATGCGGATGTCGTCAATAAGTCCTTCAAAAAATCTTCTTGTAGGATAAGTTGCACTTGGTTCATCATCATGACCAATTCTGAATGTTGAAGACATTGATATATTTGATGAAAGAGATTGTGTTCCAACTAATATATTATCTAAGTAAAGTTTCATTTGAGTTCCATCATATACTCCAGTTATTTGATGCCATTTTCCATCATTGTAAAAAAATGGAGAAACTATATTTGTACTATTTGCACTTGCATCATCAATTAAAAAAATAGTTTGTCCATTATTTGTAATATTAAAACCTGTTTCATTAAATGTAGAACTTCTATTTGCTATAATGCCAGGGTCTCTACCAATAAACTGGCCACTAGTTTTAAACCAAGAAGATAAAGTTATCTTATCTGTAAATCCACTACCAATGTTTGTCTCTATGAAATTCGTTTCTCCATCAAAATAATAAGCACCATTTGCATTACCTAACCTATCAGTTGCCAAAGTAGCTCCATTTACTACTCCATTATTTCCATTTCCACTTGCATCGTTGGCATTGCCATTGAATGGGTAGTAGGCTACGAGGCCTGTGGTGAGGTCGATATTTACGTTGGTAACTGTGAGCGTTTGAAACCCTAAAATAGAAGATACAGGGTTAGTAGTCCTTGCCCTGAGTTTGTAATTAGTACCTTCTATAGCATTGCCAGGTATAGTTACAAATAGATTAAATGGTGTTAATGCTCCTGCCCCTGCAAATGAATTTAAGAAAATAGGTGCTGTAAAATCACCAGCAGCATCTGAAAGCTCCACAATTACTTCATTACCAGCATTAAAAGTGCCTTGAGGGCTGCCATACGCCAAGTATTGTGTGCCTGCACACAAAGCAGTGCCAGGTACAGAAATGCTGGTGAGTGTGGGTCTTGGTGCCAATTGATAATAAGAAAGACTGGTGCTAGCACTTCCATGCACTTGAATAATTTCAGGCACTCCATCGTTGTTCAAGTCTCTTACTGCCAAACCTCTAGTTTCAGCCAACCCATCGAAAGTAAGTGGAGCATCAAACGATATTACTCCCGTTGATTTGTTTTTTACGATGGTAAAATTACCTACTTGGGCACCTGAAGTTGGCGCATTTAGTATATCTACTTTGCCATCTCCATCAATGTCGGCTAAGGCAAATGCGCCCTCTTGCAATAGGTCGTTAGCAGCCAAAGAGGTTTCCAGTGTAAAAGAAATGGCGCCTATACTACTTGCATTTGTATATATACTTACTATAGTATTACCCCCTAATACAACCAAATCGGGTTTGCCATCATTGTTCCAATCTAATGAGCGCAAGTTAATCCCGTAAGGATTGCCAGTAAGCCCATAGGTAACAGGAGCAGCAAAATCAGACACACTCAATGCTCCGCCTGTATTAAGGTTTCTGAAAATATTGAGATTGGCAGGTCCATTTCCTAAGCCTTGGTTGTTTAACGTGGCAATATCAGCTTTTCCATCACCATCAAAATCAACTACAATAGTTTCAGAAGGTCTTGATAAAGCTGCATTTGATACATCTACCCTATTTGCAAAACTTGCTGCCGCAAAAGCCCCCACAATGGTGTGATTGTTTTGAAACACTGAAAAGCTGGTGCCATTACCTGCACTGTAGTGGTTGCCACTAGCAATATCAAGCCTGTTGTCATTGTTAATATCACCCAATTCCAATCTGCCCATTTCAAATCCAGCAGTAGCATAATTCATTGCCGGCTGAAATATAATGCTGCCTGGAGAACTTACGTTTCTGAATAAATATATTTTGTTATCATAAGGACCCGAAGTGCGGCTCGACATTACAATGTCAAGCATACCATCGGCATCTACATCTGTTAAGTTGAGTGTACCCGTTACGCCATGAGCAATTGAAATAGGTGCTGCGAACGATATTGTACCTGTAGAAGTGTTTCTATAAATCTTAACATCGGCACTAGATGAAATCACCACATCTTGAAGTCCGTCTTTATCCAAGTCGCCCATATCCAAATAAAAATAGCTGCCAGACGTATTTACAAGAGTACGCGCAAAATAGGCAGTAAGCACATCAAAAGGAGCATTTTGGGTAATAGTGAGATATTGATTTTGAGGTAAAGATTTGGTAGAAAACGACTTATTCAAATCTTTTCGCACTACCTGTATGTCTGAATAAGTAGATGCACCATAAGGAACAAGGCACGTAATGAGATTGTCGCTTATTCCTGTTAAGGTAGCGAATGCACCCCCAATGACCACTTCTACATTGGCAGAAAGTGTACCAAAGAATTGTCCAACAATACTTAAGGAAGACCCGGCAGTGGTTTTGAGTGGTGAAAATGAAGTAATTTGAAAATTGCATGAGGAAATGGTTAAATCAGTAGAAATAGTACTCGAACTTACAGGATTATTGGATGATGCCCTTATTTTGTATAAAGATCCATTGCTTGCTACTGGAATAGAAATTCCAATAATAGTATTGGGTAAAATACCTGTAAATGAGGTGAGAAATGTAGGGGCTGCGAAGTTTCCTGCATTGTCAGAAAGTTCAATTTTGAAGATATTGCCACCTGTGAATGTACCTGAACCTGCTAGGGTGAGGGTGTAGGTGCTAGAAGCACAGAGGTTGTTGCTAGAAACATTTAACCCTAATAAAGTTGGAGTAATACAAATTGTAGAGGTACAAGTGCTGCCGGTAACTACACCACCACCGGTAACAAAATTGGACGTAGCTCCATATAAATTAAAGTTATTAAACACACCATTATTACTATTGCCACTGGCATCGTTAAGTGTAGTAATGCCGGTATTAGGACCGCCCCCCAAGCCTTGGTTGAATTTATAGTTGGCAACTAAGCCCGATATAGTTGAAGGTGTTTCACAGCTACTGATACTTTGAATTTCAGTTTGGCAAAGTGCACGATTCCAAATGCGAACTTGATCAAGTTCTCCTATGAAATAACCGGGGGCAGCACCGCAACCACCTTGAAAATTGCCCGGATAAGCCCCCAAAGTTACATCCTGAGTGGTAGTGCTGGCGCCTGGTGTTCCAATCCAAGATTGTATGCCTTTTAACACACCATCAATATAAATTTTACCTCCGGTTTCATCTGCAACAAATGAGGCGTGATGCCAAAGTCCATCGCTTATCCCTGCAAGTGTAGTTTCTACATCAATATTATTGCTAAAATCAACATAATAATATGCCCTTAATTCAGAACCCAACTGATATAGACTCCACCCATTATATGATGTTGAAAAATACTTATTGACCATTCCTAAATAACAGATTCCGGAGTTATTGCTCGTTTTGAACCATGTTTCGATCGTAATTGGAAATGCATTCAATGAAGCATTATGAGAAATAACCACATTATCATCTACTCCATCAAAAGCCAATGCTTCGCCAGGGGTAGTGCCAGTAACCGTAGCCGCAGCACTAAATGCCGAAGTACCATTAGTGCCATCTGTAGCGGTAGCAGTAATTCTATCTCCAAGAGTAAACGCACCTTCAAATGACCAATTGGTGCCTGTAGTAGTGGCAGTGCCTAAGAATACGCGCCCTTGGTTGGTAGTGCCGCTTTGTGGGGTATCGTTGAATACTTCTACTACATCACCAGCAGCACAAGTACCTGTTATTAAAGTGGGATATGCAGAAGTAATAATTGGGGCGGGTTTGTTGTTATTGCCACCGCTCATCAATAATATTCCTGAATTAGTGTTTCCAAAGATTGCATTACCAGAAATAGTATTATTTACATTTGTACCTGATGAATTTACAACAATACCATCTGTTTGGTTGGTGATGATGTTGTTATTAATAATACAGTTTGACGAACTTCCATTAAGTTGTATTCCAAAGGCATTGCCTGTAAGTGTACCCGTTCCATCTGCACGTGTACCCAATCTATTGCCTGTTACTCTCGAACCAATTTCCAAATTAAGGTTGATGGAACCTGCCATTGCATTGTTGGTAATTACATTATAACTTCCCGTCCAAATGGTTTGAATATAAGTAGCACTTAAGTAATTAGTGCCACTGGCATCTATACCAATATAGTTGCCCGTAATAGTTCCATTGATCCAAGCGTTGAAATCGAACGAACCATTTACAAGGTTACGGTCTGCATTGGAAAAGCCTCCAATTAAGTTATTGTATGCCTGTCCTGGTGCTCCTCCAGAGCTATAAAAACCATATCCATTTAGATTTGATACAGCTCCATCTCTATTTGTACCTATAAAACAGCCTGAAATTGTATTGTTGTTGTTAATGTAACCAGCACTAATTATATCCCAATAAATAGCAGCATGTGGGAATTGATTTATTACAAGACCATTTATTAAACAATTGCTTGCATTTTGAAAAATAAATGCTTGAGAAGGGGCTAATGCACCGTTTATTACAACATTAAGTTTTGCATTGATAGCTTGCCCAAAATTGGCTCCATTGGGGGTTGAGTTTTCACCTGCCAAAGTATTTAATTGAGTGAATCCATCTATAAAAACAGGGTTGTTTAAAACATAAGCACTTGTGGGTTGAATGGTTTGTGTACCACTTGGCAAACTAAAATCAATATAATCTTTATCAGCATCTGTATTAGCTTCGATGATCGCTTGGCGTAGTGAGCCTAAGCCTGCACCTCCATTGTCAGTATTATCAGTAACACGTAGTGCCCTTAACAGATTTGCACTTAAAGTACTGTTGTTTCCATTGCCACTTAAATCGTAGGCAGTAGCTCCATTTGCTTCATCAAAATTCCAATATGCCAAAGCACCATTTGCCACAGTGGATGCCATATCTGCTGCAATTTGGGCAGGGGTACGTACGGAATTAAAAAACCTGACTTCATCAATTTGTCCTATAAATGGATTGGGAACTGCTCCCAAATTTCCAATGAAGAAATTACCTGATGGTGTAGGTATAGGACTGTAATTGTCGGCAAATCCACCGGCATTTGCTCCTGCAGTTCCGTTTAAATAATACTTCCAAACACCTGCTTCTCTTACTGCTGCTATATGCGTCCATTTATTTACGGGAATTGTCAAATTTGTACTAATTATTCCTATACCACCTATCACAATTCCCACTGTAGAAGTTGCAGATTCTATTACAATCGCATATCCGTCTAAGTTTGCATCACCATTACTCATTATGATAGAATTTCCCGAACCAGGTAATTTCTTTAGTTTCACCCAAGCAGACATACTCATATTGTCCGTGACATTAGAAAAAAAGGTGCGTTGTACCGCGTTTTGAGTGGGTGTACCATCAAAATAGATACCTCTGTGTCCTACGGGCATGGTGGGAGGCGCATTTGACTCAGCTACCCAAAGCCCATCCAATGGATATCCAAATACACCATAATGAGAAAAATCATTAGAAAATACAACACCATTGGGTAGGGTATTTTTGGTAGGATTATACAAAGATAGAGAGGTTGGTGTACCTACTTTATCTGTATTGTCAAAGGCAAAAGTAGCGTCAAGACTTGCTACTGAGCCTATTCCTGTTGTGCTAATACTGAACCTTCTATTAACCGTATTGGAACCTCCTGTGGTATTAATAATTTGCAAACTCAAACTACTAGGAACAGCAAAAGCACTTAAATTACTTATGTTTAGAGGGCTATAAATGGTGCCTGTACCAATAGGGTATGTGGTTTCAAAATCAGTATCTGATGCACCAATTTTGGTTAATACACCAGAATTTGCAGTACCGCTCATCTGAATCATATTAGTACTCGAATAAGCAACAGAAGGCGCAAAGCCTGATGCGGTAAGATTGTAATCTCCCAACTGTAATACTGCACCACTCAAACTTAACACACCTGCTACTGAGGTGTTGGCACTTAGCGTTTTTAAGCCACCTGAAATTTCCAAATTATTATAATTGCCAGATAAAATTGGTTGTGGATTTGGGCTACTGTAATGTATTGTACCTGACGTAGCAACAATATTAGCTCCTGCAACAGAGTTAATGTTGCCCCCCATTGCAAAAGTATGTGCAAATCCAGCCATTGTTACAGGATGGAATATGGCAGTCAACCCTGATACACTTACATTAATTGGCCCTGAATTGCCAAATGAAAGCGGAGCTTGGATGCCTATTTCGCCCAATGTTAAGTCTCCAAGAAGGGTTTTGGTTCCTGAAGTTATTAGACTTACCTTAGAAAATGTTCCAGCTTTAACCACTTGGTCTCCATTTCTACTATAAGCTAAAAAAGCACTAGGAGTTGTACAAACTAAGTTTCCGATAAGCATAGGTTCTTCAGCGAAATTGAAATACAAATCTTTTTTATTTTCAAGTGTTGAATTGAGATCGGTGCCTGTAACGGATGCATCGAATCGCCAAAAAATCAAATCATTAGTAACCTTCACTCCTACAATGGTTGTCAAATTGGACTGTAATCGCAGTGCTGCTCCATTACCTGTAACCGTTTGATTATTCGTGGTAAAGTACGAATTTCCATTAAGATTAATTGTATTAGGCGAGGTTTGTACAATTCCATTTCTAAACTCTGATTCACCTAATAACGAAATCGTACCCGATCCAATATTGTGTACTACCTCACCAAAAATAATTCTTGTACCAGCATTTGAATTTAATATGCCACTTACGGTAACATTACCCAAAGGCAATGGATTGTTGGTTAGTAATATAATGTGTCCACCACTTACACTCACCACATCACTTGCATTCAAATATCCTGGATACTGACCTGGAGCAGTTGGAGCCCATGTAAGCCCGTCTGTTGAGCCTTCCCATGAAGTATTGTCGTTCCAATCACCAGAGGATACAGATCGGAAATGGGTAGGTGCGGGGCCATCTCCTACAAACCATGTACCTTGTGCCAAACTATTGCCCAATACTGATACACCAAACATTTGAAGAGCAGTATTGACGTAGCTATTTGCGGGTACAGTTCCAAGTGCAGGGGAATTTACATTTACATTGTGATTTACTTGTGTCGGAGTTCCCACTTGCTCAGAAGCATCGTAACTAAAGTTGACCATAAAACTGGTAATACTCGAAGTACTTCCCTGATCAACACTAAAATATCTTTGCACATAATTAGCTAATCCTGAGGTGGTTAAACCTGTTTTTATTCCAATTAGGTTATAAGTACCAGCCACCAAACCTATAATGGTTACTGGTGTAAAAAATCCATTGGAACCTATGGGTAATACTTTGTTAGTAAAATCGGCCGATACTGCGCCTAGTTTGCGTACCTCGCCTGTGGTAAGACTGATGTAATTGGTGTTGTCAAATGGTATACCAGTAATATTAGCGTTGTCGCCAATTCGCAACGTTTGTGTACCCAAATCAATGACTGCACCATTCAAATATAATTGGTTTCCAACAAACATTCCGCCGGAGGAAAC
>JANRIG010000037.1:0-27779 GCA_033765235.1 Cytophagales bacterium
ATTTGATAGGAAAACACTAAATCCTGTGGCAGTACAATAAATAAAAAACCATGAAGAGGTTAAGGGCATTCTTCATTTTTCTTAATCACTTCATGGTTCAATAAATAAAAAACCATGAAGAGGTTAAGGGGTATTAAGGGCAGGATATCAAAACTCCAAGTATATTAACTCAGTATTAAGCAAATGTTAATACATATTTGATATACCTGAATATATATTGGTATCTTAAGATAATATTTCATAATACTATGAGATAATATTTTGTACATACGTTGCGTTAAACTATTTTTGCGACTTTAAGCCGTGAAATATTTATTTTATTTCCTATCATTTTTATTATTATTGTGTGTAATAGTACAATATAACGACCCTGACCCTTGGCTTTGGATGCTGCTATATACAATAGCCTCCATCATCATGTTTTTTGCCGGCATGGGAATACAAAGTGTAGCCGTCATTATATTTGCTTACCTTATATATGGCACAGGTTTTGTATGGCTGGCACCAAGTGTGGTAGAGTTTATCACCAAAGAGCAGGGTAACAACTTTATGATGCAAATGAACAATGAAAAAATGTATATAGAGGAAACACGTGAGTGCTTAGGCTTATTTATCATTCTTATATTTATATCCCTCATTTGGATACCTGTGACTAAAAAATATCAAATAAAGCAACATTGACAACATATTTGCACCATTTTCATAAAAAAATATATTTGTTATTGCTATTTGCAGTAATATTGCAACCGTGTTTTGCTCAAAAGTTTGGGTACATAGACACAGAGTTCATTCTCAGCAAAATAAAAGAATATAAGGAAGCAGAAGGCGAAATAGATAAACTTGCCACCAAATATCAATCCGAAGTGTCAGAAGCATTTGCAGAGGTAGAGAAATTAAGGTCAGACTTCAAGGCGGAGGAAATACTACTCACAGAAGAAATGAAGAAAGAAAGGCAAGATACTATCATAGCTAAAGATAAGAGAGCCAGAGAGTTTCAGCGCAAAGTATTTGGTTTTGAGGGACTTATATTTCTCAAAAGACAAGAACTTATAAAACCTATACAAGAAAAAGTATATACTGCGGTAGAAAAAGTAGCCAAAAAAAAGCAACTTCAAATTGTATTTGACAAGTCAAGTGAGCTAGTAATGGTATACACAGACCCAAAGCACGACTATACAGACTATGTGCTGGATGAGTTGGGCTTGGGCGACAAGCGCGACGTGGTAGACAACAAACGCAAAAGTGAATATTTGCGTGAAGGCAATGAAGGTCCTGAATCTAAAACCGGAAGTACAGGCGGAGGAGGCAGCAATCCGAGTGGAGGCGGTGGTCAAGCACCAATGCCGGGTACTACAAAACCTTAAATTATTAATAAAAAACAATAAAATAAACCCTTAAATATGAAAAAAATAATAATAACCTCACTTTTTGCTATTGCAGCTACCTACATCATGGCCCAAGTAAAGCCTTTCAGACTTGGATATACCAATGTGGACTACCTCATAAGCCTACACCCCGACAGCAAAAAAGTAGATGCAGAGCTCAAAACATACCGCACACAGCTCGACAAAGAAGCTGAGAATTTGGCAGGTGAGTTCAGAGGCAAATATGAAAGTTATGAAAAAGGCAAAACCATGATGGCCGAGCCTGTGCGTGCTACCAAAGAAAAAGAACTTATGGAGTTGCAAGAGCGCATACAAGAGTTTCAGCGCAATGCAGAAGCCGACCTGCAAAAGAAGCAAATGGAGCTATTGCAACCAGTGCTTGATAAAATACAAAAAGCCATTGATGCCATAGCCGATGAAAACGGCTTTACCTACGTACTCAACTCCGATGCAGGATATGGTACCACACCAGTGCTACTTCACGGTCCACCAAGCGACAATGTGACCGACCTGATACTGAAAAAACTCGGTATCACTCCCCCACCCAAAGATGCTACTGGCAATGCTCCCGGCAGCAAAAGCATGATGCCTTCCAAAAAACCGGGTGGCAACTTAGGAAAATAAACATTACTTATTTATTGCTATCCTTTCAAATGTTGATTTACATCTACATCAGATAATAGAGTGGTGCCTGCGCTCAAATGTGAGCAAAACATATCTGCAAAATAAGGTGCCAAACTTACAGACTTGGTACCAAACCCGTTAAAAATACCAATACATTTATGTGAATTCAGCATCCCTACAAATGGTCTTCTGTGCTTAACAGTGGGTCTTATTTCTGCCGATTGATTAATTATTTTATATTCAAAAGGGTAAAATGTATTAATTTTTTGTTGCAAAGCTACTTTTGATGCTTCTGTAGGCGTATTGTCAAGCTGATTCCAAGCAAATGTAGAACCTACTTTATATGTACCCATTTCTGGTGTTGGGCATATCCAAACCGATTTTTTGATTATCACATCGTTATGCAGTGCATCAGACTTTATATCAACCAATTCACCTTTGGAAAGTTGCCATGGCAGATATGCAAAATAGGGATTATCTGCACCTTGCCAGCCTTCACAAAATATTACTTTGCCTATAAAAGAATCGTTTAGCACACATTCATTTTGGTATATGTTAATATATTTATAATCAATTTTTTGTGATATATATTGTCCATTTTTGGTCAATAATTGTTTCACAGTTTCAATATATAGTAACACGTCAATATATCCTGCTTTATGAATGAGCATGCCCCCATATTTTGTATCATTTATTAGTCCGTTGTACTTATTATCATTAGTAAGTGACACGTAGTGAGCGTATTCACTATCTGTACATTTGGCTACCCATGTATTCATCTCATGCATTTGCGCAAAAGGGGTGTATATGGGCAATATATATTGTATTTTTACACGATAGTCATGCTCAAATTGGCTGTAATATGATATGGCATGTGGAAATACTATATCTGAAAGCCATGTTTTGGCTGTGCGCATACCTGTAAGCGGATTGTATATACCGGCTGCCACCTTTGACGAAGCCCTGTGCAAGTCGTTGTCTATGAGTAGTATATTATATTTTTTGGATAATACATGTGCTAATATGCTACCGCAAATGCCACCACCTACTATGATATAGTCGTACTTATGCAACATAATATCATGTGATATTAACTAAAAAAATATATAAATGTACAGTGTGCTAAATAAAAATCCCGAAACACTCGGGATTAGTTACTATTGTAAATGACCAAATTAAATCAAAAATATATTATATTTTGTTGACGTTAATTGCGTTGGTTCCTTTTTTGCCCTCTACGATATCGAATGTAACTTTATCGTTTTGGCGCACCTTTGATTTTAATCCGGTAGCATGTACAAAATATTCTTTTTCTGTGCTATCGTCTTTAATGAATCCATATCCTTTGGTTTCATTAAAGAATTTTACTATACCTGTAAACATTAATTATATTAATTTGAAATTGATTAAGTCGCAAAATTAAAAAACTATATTATTAATTACAACTGTATTACATTATATATTTTTATAAAATAATATATATATACTGATATTGAGATAATTATACATATTGTAATAAAGTAATAATCTGATATTTTTTTATTTAAGTTATTAATAATTTATAATTTTGAACTTATTATTTCAAATAATCGTAATAGGGCTCAATATAAAACCTTAGTAGTATTGGAAGAATTAACGCTGTCAGATTTTACCATAGAAGTGGCCAATGAGAGCCATATAGGCTATGCAGACATTATCACCATAGAAATGGAGCAAAGTGCCAAAGCACGTGGTACAGGCATAGCCAAGCGCTCGCCCGAATACATTATACAAAAAATGAAAGAAGGCAAAGCAGTGGTGTGCTACCTCAATACTGATAAAACTTGGGCCGGCTTTTGCTACATAGAGTCTTGGGAGCATGGCAAATTTGTGGCCAACTCCGGGCTGATAGTGAACCCTGCATTCAGAAAAGCGGGGCTTGCCAAAGCTATAAAATTTAAAATATTCGAACTTTCACGCCAAAAATATCCTCATGCCAAAATATTTGGGCTTACCACAGGCTTAGCAGTGATGAAAATAAACTCGGACCTCGGCTATGAACCAGTGACATACTCAGAGCTTACCGATGATGATGAGTTTTGGAAAGGTTGCCAAAGTTGTGTAAACTATGAGATACTGATGATGAAAGAGCGCAAAAATTGTATGTGTACTGCTATGCTTTATGACCCTGATGAGAAGCGTAAAGATGAGGAATGGAGACTACAAATGATACAAATGCAACAACAACAGCAGCAATAAAAACTTGATTATGAAGCGGAGAGGGAGGGATTCGAACCCTCGGTACAGGATTTAGCCCGTACGACAGTTTAGCAAACTGCTCCTTTCGGCCTCTCAGGCACCTCTCCATAAAAAAAAGGATTGCAAATATAATGTTGTGGATTGTATAATCAAAAAGAATGGCCTAAAAAAATTTGTAGTTTGTAGGGTATGAATTTGTAACTTTATGATAAAAAATATTTGGTACACAATTAGAAACAGATGTACTATAAGAGCATGAAAAATACAACTATATATGACACTTTGTACAATTTAACCCAAAATACTTACCCTCGTATTTTTTTACGAGACTACGAACTCAACCTATTTTATAACCCTGAATAATTTTTCTACCTCTCATTTATAAAAGTGTCATTTATTTTGACTTTTTTGTATAAAATTTACCAGTAGATTGACAATACTGATGATAATCTATGGTGAGACATTGCCATAAAGCTACATTTACAAAATTTGTATTGAACTTGATATATATACTTACTTCATATTTTTGAGTAATGACGCTCTCTCGGCACCTTTTAATATACCTTTGTTTATAGCATCATGCATGATGCGCTTATATTGATTTTGTTTGAAATAATATTGAATACAATCTTCGGCAGGCTTTGCCAGGCGGCTATTGTAGTGCGAGGACGCATTGGCCAAATAATACAAAAGTCTGTTGTCTAAGTAATTGAGTCGTTTCAAAGCTTCGATGGCCAAAGTACGTGTTCTAAACTCATAACCGGGTGCTGCATAGTTTACCAACTCTTGCACAAATTTATCTTTTTGGGTATCGCAAGCTATCTCAAGCCACTTTATACGCACATTTTTATGATAGTTTCCGCCCTCATTTTTGGTTATTTCCAGATATTCATTCACATTTTCGGGAAACTTAGATGATAACTTTTCTAAAGTAGCCTCTATTAGCTGATAAGATGAGTCTGCAAGTAATTTTCTCATCTCTGTTTCCATATCTTTGGGTATATTTTTTATGTATGACACTAGTGCTTTGCGCACGGCTACATCCTTGTCTGTGATAGCACTCATGAGTACTTTTTGAGATTGAGCAGCAGTGTCATTCACTATTTGGTATAGTGCTTCGGTGCGTAGTGCATGAAATTTGCCTCTTATAAATATGCTCAATAGTGTCTCTCGCTTTTTGTCTATATCTACTGACCTTAATGATAGTAGTGCATCATATTTGTCTATCATGTATGGTGCACGTATGGCTTGGTTTATGAGTTCTTCTTGATATTTATTGAATGTAATGGTTTTCAATATTTGATTATTGGGGTCAAATAATACAAAAGATATATCTAGGTTGTTTTTGTTGGGTATGGTAATGGTGTGGTATTGATTTTCTATATTTACCATCACAGTGTCTTTAGAGTTGTCTTTGTAGTGCACCTCCATTTTCACAGGCATTTTGAAGAGCCCTGTGGTGGGTGTTTGTTCATGTATTTGTGCTACTGTGATTTCGGTCACTCTTTCATTTTTGGCATTGCGAATATCCCTATATTTCACTTCATAGTGAGGCTCTCCGCCTTTGTAGAGCCATTGCTCCCAAAACCATGACAAATTAAGCCCCAATACCTCATGAAAAGCCATGAGCAACTCATGAGAATCTACATTTTTGTAGGCATTTTTTTCGAGATAATATTTGATGACTTTGTTAAATTGCTCTCGCCCCACTATATATTTTAACATTTCCAATATAAACGCACCTTTGGGGTACCATCTTGTGCTGCCACCTTCTGAGTGAGCCACTGCTTTTTTGTCGGTCTGCGAGGCTGTGAGGGCAGCATTGGCTGCACCTTTTCGCAGCCAATCAAATGAATCTTGGCCATACACTTCTCTGTCAAACAGCCATTGGTAGTGGGTGGCAAAACTCTCTTGAAGCCATATATCAGCAGCCGACCGTGCTGTGACCATATCGCCAAACCACATGTGTGCCATCTCGTGGGCATTGGTAGCTACATAGCTGCGGTCTATGAATGCTCGAGCATCTACACTGTAAAAATCGCCAAATACTGTGGCTGTGGTATTTTCCATAGCACCATACATATAGTCTTGCACAGGCACTTGCGAGTAGGTGGTTTTCCAAGGATATGGCACCCCTGTTTCGCGTTCCATAAATTCCATAATTTGTGTGGTGTATTTATACATAACATCTACCCTGTCTTTGTGCTCAGGGTAGTACCATAGCCTGATAGGTACCCCTGATTTAGTTCTTATTTCTTTAATGTCATATTTGCCTATGGCGAGCATGATGAGGTAAGGTGCATGCGGATATGTCATGCGGTACTTCCATGTAGTGGTGTTGTCCGGATTAGATTTTTCTTGTAATTTGGTACCGTTTGAGAGTACTTTGTAGCCGTTTTCAAAGTTTATGGTGAGCTCGCTTATTATTTTGTCATTCATTTCATCATACATAGGTATCCAGTTGCGGTTGTCTATACCTTGACCTTGTGTCCATATTTGTTTTTTGGCATTTTTGAGGGTATCGTTCCATCCTACAAAGTATAGTCCTCGTTTGGGTTTGGCAGTGTAGTTGAGATTAAGGGTGTATTTGCCCGATACTTGCAATGCTTCTGATAAGAAAAAAGTATATCCTGCCGTATCTCTGCGCATTTCCACATCTTTGCCGTTGAGGTTGGCAGCACTTATGGTTATGCCGTCGAGCGCATCTAAGTAAAATGAATTTACATTGGCTTGTAATGGAGTGAACAGGTGCTGAAGTTTGCCTTTTACAATACCGTTTTGCATGTCAAAATTTACTTCCAATTTCAACTCCGTAAAATCTAAATTATGCTCACGGGGAGGTCTGTTTTTGTCTATATCAAAACTGATAATCTTAGATTGTGCCCATGTATGAAGGCTGCATATTGCCAACAGATGGATTATAATAAATTTCATCATATATTCGTTAAAAAAATGTAAAAATAATACAAAAAAGATGTGGTTGCGAAAAATATTCATTTTCCCTATATTAATATATAAATACACCATTTCGCCTTTATTTCCTCATGCCTGTCGTTTTACGCCTTCGTGCTCGGCATACAGCTTAGAGGCCATAGAAAAACATGGCGTAGTGAAAGGATTGATAATGACAGTGAAAAGGCTATCCAAATGCCACCCATGGGGTGGGAGTGGGTACGACCCTGTGGTGTGACTGCTATTACACCTTAGTACATTTTTGATATTTTATACCCAAACTATTTGTATATTAAATTTCCGTTATATATTTGAACTTTTTATATAAAAATCATTCCCTCACATGAAAAAATATATTTTAGCCTTAATAATATCAGTCACCTATTTTTGCTCACTTGCCCAGCCAAGCACATCCTCACTCAAATGTGAATATTTGGACAACCCCGAAGGCATAGACCGCACCACTCCAAGACTGAGTTGGCTCATGACATCAGGCTCAAGAAATGTGATGCAAACAGCTTACCAAATAGTAGCAGTTTCTACTTTAGAAAATATAAATGCCTCTAAATACGACCTATGGGACTCAGGCAAAATCAATGCATCGCAATCATTAAACATTGCCTACGCCGGCAAACCTTTGACCTCTGAAGCTACCGTATATTGGCGTGTAAAGATATGGGACAACAAAGGCAATGAAAGTGCCTGGAGTACTGTAGCCGGTTTTTCAATGGGACTGCTCAATACCACTGATTGGAAAGCCCTATGGATTGGTAATGACGGTGCCATGGCCAATGATAAACCTTTTGAAAAATACCCACTTGTAAATGCCAGATATTTTAGAAATGAATTTAATATTTCAAAACCCATAAAAACTGCTAAGATATACCTCATAGGACTGGGTATGTATGAGCTTAGCATCAATGGCAAAAAGGTAAGTGATTGGGTATTTGCCCCTGCCCAGACACAGTTTGATGTCACGGTGCTTTACAATACATTTGACATTACATCTCAGCTGAAACAAGGTGCCAATGCCATTGGATGCATACTGGGCAATGGCCGATGGGGAAACTTGAGAAGCGAAATGGAATGGGCTCAAATAGACAAGAATAACAAATTTCCTAAACTATTGTGCCAAATAAACATCACATATACAGATGGCAGCAAGCAAACAGTAGCATCTGACGCATCATGGAAAATGACCGCCGAGGGCCCCACGGGCTACAACAATGAATTTGACGGCGAAAACTATGATGCCAACAAGGAACTGACAGGATGGGACATGCCCAACTATAATCATCCAAAATTCACCCCTGTGCAAATAGTGCCTGCCCCACTCGGCAAAATACAAGCACAGATGAACGAACCCATGAAAGTGATAGAAACTTTGAACCCTATATCCATAAATGAACCTAAACCCGCTACCTATATATATGATATGGGGCAAAACATGGTAGGATGGGTAGCCATATCATTGCAGGCTGCCAAAGGCACTACCGTGAAACTCAGATTTGCTGAAACTCTCCAAAGCGATGGCACATTATACATGGCAAACCTGCGCTCTGCACAAGTTACAGATACTTACATTTGCAAAGGTGCAGGTATAGAGCAATGGGAACCTAAGTTTACATACCATGGCTTCAGATATGTAGAAGTGACCGGACTGCCCTCAAAACCCGGCTTAGACTTTATACTCGGCAAAGTAGTGCACGATGATGTGAAAGTGACAGGTACTTTTGAGTGCTCTAACGATATATTGAACAAAATACATCGCAATGCCTATTGGGGTATCAAAGGCAACTATCGCAGCTTCCCCACAGATTGCCCCCAGCGCGATGAAAGGCAAGGTTGGCTGGGCGACAGAGGAGCATCGTCAAGAGGTGAAATGTACTTGTTTAACAATATTACCCTCTATGCCAAATGGATGCAAGATGTATCTGACTCCCAAACACCTGATGGCCAACTGCCCGATGTATCTCCTACATTTTTCAAAATATATAATGACGATGTCACTTGGCCATCGGCTGCCATGATCATTCCCACATCTCTCTACGAAATATTTGGCAGCAAATACACCATCGAAAAAAACTATCCGATGATGAAAAAATGGATGACCCGAATGGAAGGTTTTTTTGCAAACGGTCTTATATCCAAAGACTCTTATGGCGACTGGTGTGTACCACCCGAAGACCTGAGCATAATATGGAGCAAAGAAGAACGCCGAAAAACCCCGACTATATTGCTGGCATCGTCATACATGTACAAAAATTTTAAACTCATGGCGCAATATGCTGCCATGCTGTCAATGCCCGATGATGCCAAAAGCTATCACCAAAAAGCAGATGAATTGGCCAAAAATATTAATACAATATTGTACAACGAGTATTCTAAATATTATGGCAACAACTCTCTCACATCCAACATATTGCCACTAATATTCGGCTTTGCTCCCGAGCAAGATAAAAAAATGATATTTCAAAACTTGGTGACCAAGCAACAAGGCTTCTATAACAACCATGTAGGCACAGGTCTTATAGGTGCACAATGGCAAATGAAAACATACACCCAAATGGGACGCCCTGATATAGCTTATGCACTGGCTACCAACCGCGACTATCCGAGTTGGGGATATATGGCAGATAAAGGAGCCACCACTATATGGGAACTATGGAATGGCGACAAAGCCGACCCAGCCATGAACTCAGGCAACCATGTGATGCTCTTGGGCGACCTGCTCACATGGATGTATGAAGACCTCGGCGGGATAGCACCTGTATGGTCTGTGCCGGGCTTCAAAAAATTGTATATGTATCCTCAGCTTGTGCAAGGGCTTGATTATGTAAATGCCGGCTACCAATCAGTACATGGCAAAATAGTGAGCAACTGGAAAAAAGAAGGTAATAAACTGAACTGGAAAGTAAATATTCCTGCTAATACATCTGCCATAGTGTGCATACCCGCTGCCACCAAAGAAGGTGTATCCGAAAGTGGTACAGCCATAGCAGCAGCAAAAGATATAAAAATATTATCATTTGACAATAATATTTTGACTTTGGAGGCAGGCTCAGGCGAATATAGTTTTGTATCTGCATTGCCCCCTGCAAAAACTATCCCAAATTATGTACAATTGCCTGATTTACAACTAAAAGACACAATTGTAAATAACAAATATTCAAAAAAAATAGTCATGACATCACTCACCAAAGATGCTAAAATATACTATACCACAGATGGCACAGACCCTACTGCCAAATCATATCTGTATGATGCCCCTATCACAGTAAATCGTAATACACTCCTCAAAACCAAAGCTATAAAAGATGGTATGCCTGAGAGTGTGACAGTATCGCAATATGTAGACGTGCACGACCCCGCCAAAAATGGTTGGACATTTAAATACTATGAAGGCGAATACAAAAAGCTGCCTGACTTTGCTGCCTCCACTCCTATATACTCAGGCACAAGTATTACTCCGGACATAGAAAAAATAAAAAAACGCGAAGATAATTTTGCCATAAAATTCACGGCCTCATTGATAATAGATATGCCCGGCGAATACACCTTTTTTCTAAGCTCCGATGATGGCAGCAGGCTTGCCATAAACGGCAAAAAGTTGATAGAAATAGACGGTATTCACGGGATAGAAACAGGGATGACCAAAGTCACATTAAATGCAGGCACACACAAAGTAGAGTTGGAGTATTTTGAAGCCGCCTATGGTCAATATCTTGATATAGAATATATGTACAATGGCAAAAACAAGATGAAAATACCTGCTTCCAAGTTGCTAAAATAGATGAGCATTATATCTGAAATTTGGACTTTTATTAATTTTTAGAGAGTACCCTTATGCGATGTATTACAATATTTGAGATAGCTCGAAAAGGTATCGCAAGAAAAAATGAGTTTGTATCTGCACCTAAAAACTATCTTTATAGAAGACAGGGAGTTTCTTGAAAGATTAGCCAAATGATAGCGTTTCAAGATGTTTTTGAAATATACTTTCTCCGGTACTCAATTTCAGCAACATACAGCAGTTACCTATATTTCTGCTATCTGGAGTTGCCACCCGACATAATATTTTGAATATCAGGCAGAAATACTTAAGGGTACCATAATACCTATATTTTTTAAAACAACTTCATAGCTTTCTCTGTTTAGTATATCATCCATAATGATGAAGTAATATTATGATAATATTCATTATGGGTTTTTATGAAGGCTCGCTGCTTTTTCATACTTTGATAGTTGCCCACACACATTATTATCTTATTATCAGCTAACAAGATATGACTAAGTTATAATTTTTACTTTAACATTAAATAATTATTAGAATGAAATTATCAAATGATGAAAAGATAAGACTCAAAAACAAATATGGTGAATGGGCAATAGTGACGGGGGCATCGTCAGGTATAGGTTTGGAACTGGCAACACTATTGGCAGATGCAGGTTTTAATATTGTGATCAATGCAAGAGATGAAGCAAAGTTGTATCATGCCGAAAGTCAGTTAAAAAAATATAATATTCTCATCAAAACTGTAGTAGCTGATATATCAGAAAGTGGAGGGATTGAAAAAATCATACAATCAACATTGGGTTTAAATGTAGGTTTACTCATTAATAATGCGGGCTATGGTACATCAGGTATGTTTTTTGAATCTTCGGTACAATCAGAAGTAAGCATGCTTCGTGTAAACTGCGAAGCGGTGCTTTTGCTCACACATTATTATGCACAAAAGTTTAAAGAGCAGCAACGTGGCGGTATTATATTTTTGAGTTCGATAGTTGCCTTTCAAGGCACTCCTTTTGCATCAAATTATGCAGCAACTAAAGCATACGTACAAACTCTTGCCGAAGGATTGGCTATTGAACTTAAACCCTATGGCATAGATGTATTGGCAGCGGCACCCGGACCTGTAGCCAGTAGCTTTGGACAACGAGCCAATATGAATATGAACATGTCAATGACTCCTTCAGAGGTAGGAGCACCTATTTTACAAGCATTAGGTCGTAATACTACTATACTACCCGGATTATTGACAAAAATATTAGTATATTCATTGAGAACAGTACCACGATGGGGCAAGGTAAGAATAATGGCTCTAGTAATGGGGGGTATGACTGCCCACCAGCGAAAATAGATATTATCAAATAACATTCTTATCTTTTTGAGAGTTTATTCCCTACATAATCATCATCACACCACTACATTCACTATTTTTCCGGGCACCACTATTACTTTTTTTGGTGGTTTGCCATCTGTCCATTTAATGATTTCATTAGCTGCAAGTATCTCTTTTTCAATATCATGCGGTAGTGTATCCAGTGCAAAGGTCATTTTGTGTCGCAATTTGCCGTTTACAGATATGGGGTATTCAAAGCTGTTTTCTTTGATTTTGCTATTGTCCCATTCCGGAAACGGAGCATAGGCTATAGACTTATTATTGCCACAAGCTTGCCATAGCTCCTCACATATATGCGGTGCATATGGCGAGAGTATGATGAGAAAGTCTTGCAATAGGGCTTTGCTTCGGCACTGCATATCTGTGAGCTCATTCACACACACCATAAATGTAGAGACTGATGTATTGAGCGACAGTCTGTCAATATCCTCCTCAATTTTTTTAATGGTTTTGTGTAATATTCTTTGAGATGCTTCGCCGGGTATCTCGTCATTAGGTAAGAAATTTCCGTTTTCGTCGTAAAACAATTTCCATACGTTTTTCAAAAATCTGTACACCCCGCTTATGCTTGCCGTGCTCCAAGGTTTTGACATCTCGAGCGGACCCAAAAACATTTCATACAAGCGTAATGTATCTGCGCCGTATTGTGCCACAATATCATCAGGATTCACCACATTGTATTTGGATTTTGACATTTTTTCTACCTCGTAGCCACATATATATTTATCATTTTCGCAGATAAATTGTGCATCTGCATATTCAGCGCGCCATTCCTTGAATTTTTCAATATCAAGCACATCGTTTTCTACCATACTTACATCTACATATATAGGAGTGGTATCGTATTGATTTCGTAAATTAAAACTTACAAAAGTATTTTGCCCTGCCACACGGTACACATAGTTGCTCCGACCTTGTATCATGCCTTGGTTCACCAATTTGCGTGCATATTCTTTGGTAGGCACTATTCCCAAATCATATAAAAAATGTTGCCAAAATCTGCTGTAAAGTAAGTGCCCCGTGGCATGCTCGCTACCCCCAATGTATAGGTCTACATCTTGCCAATATTGGGCAATTTGTTTATTCACAGGTTCTTTATCATTATCAGGCTCCATGTATCGCAAAAAGTACCAGCTGCTGCCTGCCCATCCGGGCATTGTGCTTGTCTCAAATGGGTATATGCCGTTGTATTTCCAGTGTGCTGCTCGTGCCAGTGGAGGCTCACCATCTTCGGTAGGTTTGTAATCGTCTATTTCCGGAAGCAGCACCGGCAAGTTTTTTTCATCTATGAGGTAGGGCATTCCTTCTTTGTAATACACAGGAAAAGGCTCTCCCCAATATCGCTGTCTGCTAAATATACTGTCGCGCATTTTGTAGTTTATCTTGGCATATCCTACTCCAAGTTCTTCGGCTTTTTTGATGGCAGCATCTAAGGCTTGCTTCACATTCATACCGTTCAGAAACTCAGAATTAATCATGGTACCGGCCTTAGGGTCAAAGTTTTCTTTGGATATGTCTGTGTTTTCGCCTTCTTGTACCTTTATTATTGGGATATTAAAATATTTGGCAAATGCATAATCTCTGACATCTGAGCTGGGTACTGCCATCACTGCGCCTGTGCCATAGCCTGCCAGCACATACTCGCCTATCCATACAGGTATGGGTTCACCGTTGAATGGATTTATGGCATATGCACCTGTGTACTCTCCTGAAATAGTCTTCACATCTGCCATACGCTCGCGCTCCGAGCGGTTTTTGGCATATTGTACATATTTTTGTACTTTATCTGCCTGCTCGGGGGTAGTAATTTGTGTAATAAGCTCATGCTCAGGTGCCAATGTGAGGTATGTGACCCCAAAAATGGTATCTGCACGTGTGGTAAATACCTGAATGGAGAGGTTAGAGTTTTTTATGTTAAATGTAAGCATACAACCTTGCGAACGACCTATCCAGTTGCGCTGTTGCTCTTTGATGGCCTCCGGCCAATCTATCTCATGGAGGCCTTGCAATAATCTGTCTGCATAAGCAGTAATGCGCAGTTGCCATTGGGGCATGAGTTTGCGTATTACCGGGTGGCCACCGCGCTCAGACAAGCCGTCTTTTACTTCTTCATTGGCAAGCACAGTACCCAAAGCCGAGCACCAATTCACATAAGTGTCTGACAGGTAGGCTAATCTGTAGTTAAGAGATATTTTATATTTTTGTGTTTCTGAGTAATTATTCCATTGCTCAGCTGTGAATGAGGAGGTGTGTTCATTACACGGTATATTCAAATTCATATTGCCACGTGAGGCAAATATGTTGTACAGCATTTCTATAGGTTGTGCTTTGCCTTGGGCACTGTCATACCAGCAGTTGAATAGTTTTGTAAATATCCACTGAGTCCATTTATAGTATTGCGGCGAGCAGGTACGTATTTCACGGTCCCAGTCATAGCTAAAGCCTATATTGTCAAGCTGGGTTCTGTATCTTCTTATATTTTGCTCAGTAGTCACGGCAGGGTGCTGTCCTGTCTGTACAGCATATTGCTCGGCGGGCAAGCCAAAGGCATCATAACCCATGGGGTGGAGCACATTATAGCCTTTGCTGCGTTTGTATCTTGCTACTATGTCAGAGGCTATGTATCCCAATGGGTGACCTACATGCAAGCCTGCCCCCGATGGATAAGGAAACATATCAAGCACATAATATTTGGGTTTTGATTTTTCATTTGCTACAGGGTTTACGGTCTTAAAAGTTTTATTTTCAAACCAATATTTTTGCCATTTTTTCTCTATTTCCGATGGGCGGTACTCAGACATGATATAGTGTATATAATATTCAGCAACAAAAGTAATATATTTTTATTGTAAATGTAATAGGTATGTGCTGTGCCAAAGTATGTAAAACATGTACTTTGCAAATACAGTGATCAAAAATTTGTTTTTTCAAATTTATATAATAATTTTTTTGATAAGTACAAATTAGTACTGACATATGGCTTTTTGAGCAATACTAAGCAAAAAATATATAACCCAAATTATGCATTATTATTTATTATTAACAATATATATTTTTACCCAAAGTACACCCGTGTAATACTCTTATATTTTGATTTGTATCTGAAATATATAAAACGGGGGGTCAAGTCAAGATATACAACGCTATTATAATATTTATTTCCACTCTAATAATTTATAGCCCTGTATTTTGTCTATCTCAATACTTTTTTTGAGGTATGGCTCCAGTATGGCTTGTGAGTCTGCTGTGTCATAATAGCTGGAAATATTAGATTTTAAGGTTTCTATATCGTGCTCCAATACATTATAGTTGATATACCCATATCCTGATATTTTACCGTTTTCTATCAATACAATGGCTTTTTCATTAGTGCTTCGGCCTTGGGATTGTATGATATAATTGCTGCGCTCAGCTTCTTCAAAAAATGCTTTTTCAAATCGTTTGTTATATTCTTTACTATCTTGTTGCATATGGCAATAAGGACAAGCAATTTCGCTAAGGTGGCTGCAAACTTCGTTTTTGGCTAATATATTGCATAATTTTAGGCACAATTCATAAGCCATGGCTTTTTGCACTACATAGGTGAGTGCCGATGATTTGGTCTTAAATGATGTGAGAGGCGTGGTATATTTGCCTGCCTCTGCTACAGAAAGTCTGTAATAACTGTTTTGGTCTTGATATATAAATATGCCATAAGGCAGCCTAAACTGCTTGCCTATCTTGTTATACTTAGGATAATATTTTTTGATAGACTCGTTTTCGCAAAGCAGTGCCATGAGCTCATTGCCGGTGATAACGTATGATATATTGTGAATGCGCTCTTGAAACAATGTTTTTTCGCGCGTGTGTGTACTTCCTGTGATATGATCTTTTACCCTTTCCTTAATATTAATGGCTTTGCCTGTGTATATGATTTTGCCATGTCTGTCATGAAAGTAGTACACTCCGGTGGCTTCGGGCAGGTTTTCATAGTCAGTTTCAGAGAATTGCTCAGGCAGGTATTTTTGTTTGTTGGTGCGCTTGAGAAGTGTATGCACAGCCTCATCAAACTGTTGCAAACTCATAAGCTGCAAAAATATTTGTGCTGTGGCTTCGGCATCGCCCAGTGCACTGTGGGCATGCATATTTATCACCCCAAAATGTTTGCATAAAGAAGCCAATCCATATTTACGCAAATCGGGCACCAGCTTGCGTGTGAGTTTGATGCTGCAAAGTTTTTTTCGCTCAAAAGCTATACCTGCAGCCTCGCACTCGTGCTTGATAAAATTGTAGTCAAACGACACACTGTGGGCTACAAACACCTTCTCAGCCGTGAGCTCCAGTATCTGCGTGCTCACCTCTGCAAAAGTAGGAGCACTATCTACCATATCTTGACTTATTCCTGTAAGTGAGGTGATAAATGGTGGTATTTTGCGATGTGGATTTAGCAGCGTGTGAAACGTATTGGTGACCACTCCATGCTCTACTACAACAATCCCAATCTCTATGATTTTGTTGTATTGTGCCGAACCTCCGGTGGTTTCTACATCTACTATGGCAAAACTTGTATACATATTACAAATTTATGTAAATATTATATATCAGATATTTTAGCGATAGGGCATATTGATAATATTTCATCAATATATGTTATTTGTTTTGTCTTTGACATGTAATTAATATTATACAATTCATTAATACAGTTGCACATTAATGCTACCCATCAATAATTTATTATTTAGATAAAAAAACTTTGTATAGTACATTATTGTGTGTGATAAAAATTTTTTGTACTTTTGTACGTTATTGCATATATATATATTTACTATAGCCCCGTAATTTTACTTAAATTTTAGGTTAAATATTTTCATCACACAGGTTAAGCAAATTAACAATGAAAATGTACATATTGGGGTTGCTGCTTTTTGCCGGTTATTTATTTGGTCAAAACAAAAATTCATCCGTACTTTCAAAGGGCGATTTTTATAAAATAGCCGTTACTGAAGAGGGCATACATAAGATAGACAAAAGTATGCTGCATGACATGGGTATCAATCCCGACGGTGTAGATGCCAACACATACCAAATATTTGGAAATGACGGTGGTATGCTGCCCCAGCCCAACAGTACCCCACGTACAGACGACCTTAATGAGATACCTATCAAAATATATACCCAAAATGGCACATTTGACTACCTCATTTTTTTTGCGCAAGGTCCGCATATTTGGAAAACAGACAGTGCCACAAACGTCCGCAAACATGAATATCACCTATACTCAGACACCGCCTATTACTTTGTGACTCATAGCCGAGAAACAGGCAAAAGAATTGGAAACCAACCCAATACAACCTCATCAAACACTGCCACTGCTACCTACTCAGATGCTGCCATATGGTACGAAAAAGATATTTACAACCTTATAAAATCGGGCAGAGAGTGGTATGGCGAGCAATACAATGCACAACTAAGCTACAGCATAACACTACCCATAGAAAATGCTATTACAGACCTGCCGGCCACACTCAAAATAGAAGCCATGGTAAAGCCAAGTCTGTTTGCAGTGACACAATTTACTGTAAAATCCGGCAGCAGTATAGTGGGAAATTTGCCCATTTCAGGATTTAAGGAGTGCGAAAACTGTCGCAAAGGAGTAGCCTCAACCAAAGAGTTTGCTGCGACAATGCCAAATAGTGGCAATGAATACAACATAGACATAAGCTATGAGCGCAACTCCGACCCCGGTGCAATAGGTTACCTTAATTATGTAGAACTTCATTATCAAAAGAAACTCATATTTAACACCACTCAATCACAATTTTATTATAAAAAAGGAATGAATAATGACGCTACCACATTTACATTTACAGAAATAGCCCCAAATGCCACCGCATGGAACATTACAAACCCAACAAATCCGGAAGAAGTTACCATCTTCAACAACAATATTACCATCAATAACCATAAAAAACTACCTCTTTTAGTGCTATTTCAAGCCTCATCAGTTGTAAAAAAGCCATTGTTTGTATCCAAAATCATGAATCAAAACCTACATGCCCTCACAGACATAGGCATGGTCATTATCTGCCACCCCGACTACATATCAGAAGCGCAAAAGCTGAAAGAACATAGAGAAAAAACAGGTTCTTTGAAAGTAGCAGTTGTAGCCACCTCTCATATATACAATGAGTTTTCGTCAGGTGCTCAAGACATTACTGCCATCAGAGATTTTTGTAAAATGCTGTATACCAGAGGCCTCAAGCATATTCTACTCTTTGGCTCATGCTCATACGACTATAAAAATCGCATCAATGGCAATATTAACTTAGTACCCGTATATGAGTCGCGCGAGTCGCTACATGATGTAAACAGCTTCTGCTCTGATGATTATTATACATTTTACGACAATAAGGAGGGGCAATGGGAAGAAAACTATGCTACAAACCATGTGATGAAAGTGAGCATAGGAAGGCTTCCGCTACGCTCTGTATCTGAAGCACGCTACATGGTAAACAAACTCATAAACTACAACACTAATAAAAACACCTTTGGCAAATGGCGCAACCGTGCCTGCTTTCTTGCAGATAATGGCGACAATAATATCCACCTCAAAGATGCTGACTATCTGGCCAACAAAATAGACACCTCACAAAAATACCTGTATGTAAACAAAGTATATGTAGATGCTTACAAATTTGAATCCACTCCTACAGGTACCGGTGTGCCTGAAGCCAACATATTAGTCAAAAACTTGATAAACAGCGGCTTGCTACTACTCAATTATTCCGGGCACGGAGGCAATGAAGTGCTGGCCAGCGAAAAACTTGTGACCTCTCAAATCATTGAGACATGGAAAAACAAAGACCGTCTGCCGTTTTTTGTGACAGCCACTTGCAACTATGGCGAATATGATAACCCCGAAAAAGTATCCGGAGGCATGATGCTGGTAACCAAAGCTAACGGTGGCGCAATAGGACTGCTCACGGCTGCAAGACCTGTGTACTCCAACACCAATTTTGAAATAAATCATGCATTTTATCAAAACGTATTCAAGCGCGATGCCGACCATAAACCTCTCGCACTCGGCGAAGTCATTCGCAACACCAAAAACCAAAGTGCAAGAGGTATAAACAATAGGAGCTATACACTACTCGGAGATCCATCATTGACGCTCAACTATCCTATGCATGGCATAAGTACCACACATATGAATAACTCTCATGTAAACAACAGCACCCCCAAAGATACCCTCAAAGCATTGGGCATAATGACAATAACAGGCAGCATTACAGACCATATTGGCAATGTAAAAACTGATTTTAACGGAGTCATATACACTGATGTATATGACAAATACGCCACCTACACTACCTATGGTCAAGGCAACCCGCAAACTACATTCAGCTTGCAAAACAACTTGCTGTACTCCGGCAAAGCCACCGTGAAACAAGGTATTTTTAGCTTTGAATTTATAGTGCCCAAAGACATAGACTACAGCTACGGCGAAGGCAAAATATCATACTATGCTTACGACCCTACCCAAAAAACAGACGCTTCAGGATATTTATCCAAAATAATAGTGGGAGGCTCAAACCCCAATGCACACACAGACAATGAAGCCCCAAATATAGATATATACCTGAACGACAGCACTTTTGCAAACGGTAGCCAAGTAAATACAGAGCCTCTTCTCATAGCATACCTTGCCGACGAAAGCGGCATCAATATATCAACCTATGGTATAGGACATGAACTCAAAGCAGTGCTTGATGGCAACGAAGCAGAGCCCATCATGCTCAGCGAATACTATACCACCGTGCAAGACAATTATAAAAAAGGATTGGTAAACTACAAACTACCACCACTATCCGAAGGCAGACACACCCTCAAATTAGTGGCATGGGACACTTACAACAACTCTGCAAGCCGCGAGATATCTTTTGTAGTGCCTTCGGCAAATAATATAGTGATACAAAATGCCTATGCAGTGCCCAACCCTGTGACCTATGACACAGAAATATATATACAGCACAATTTTGCCGGCGACGATATTATATTCACACTTACCCTTACAGACGCCATGGGCAAAACATATGGCTCACTGCAACAAGACTATACCTCTGCACCTAATATACTCACCTATCATTGGGTGCCTAATAGTGGTGAAATGTCACAATTGCCTGCCGGATATTATTTTGCTCATTGTCATCTAAAATCAAAAAACACCCTTTCTGAAGCAATTAAAATCATAAAGTTGGTTTTGATACGTTAATTTATTTGTTTTGCACCCTATTATTAAAAATGTATAAAAATATAATTATCCATGCTGTAGTCATAAGTGCTGCAGCCATATACTTTCCGGCCTTATCTCAACCTGTCATAATAAACCAAAACGATGTAGACAAAATACTCAGAGGTGCAGAAGATGACACCCGTCCTATCACTACGGCTGTGCCATTTATGGGTATCACACCCAACGCTACTGCTGCAGCCGTGGGCGACCAAGGGGTGGCCACCAAACCTGATGAGTACTCTGCCTATTGGAATCCAGCCAAAATCATATTCAACGAAAAAGACTATGGCGCAGGATTGTGTGTGAACCCATGGCTGCGCAACCTTGGCGTAAATGATATGTATATCGGTTACCTTACAGCATATTACAAGCTGCGCAAAGAAGATGCCTTGGCTGTACACCTCACCTACTTTGACCTTGGCAGCATACAATTTACCAATAATGACGGAGCTCCATTGGGCGACTTCAACCCTCGCGAATATATAGTAGGTGCCTCCTACTCGCGTATGTTGGGAAGGGGCTTCAGCAGTGGACTGTCTATCAAGTACATAGAGTCTAATCTTACAGGCAGTTTTACCAACAGCACAGGCGGTGCAGCAAGGCCCGGACGCACGGCAGCAGCAGACATAGGTTTTTACTACAACCGTGACATAGTCATGTTTGACAGAGATTTTAACCTCTCCGCAGGCTTATCTATCAGCAATATAGGTGGAAAAATAAATTATTCTAACAACAACAGGGCAGACTTTATACCCACCATACTTAGACTGGGCAGCGGCCTCACCTATGAGGTAGATGATTTTAACAAATTCGGATTTTTTGTAGAAGCCTCCAAACTGCTTGTGCCCTCACCTCAGATAGTGTATTTGAAAAAAGTAGGACTAAGCGATGTAGACTCTCTCACCGCAGACGGAGCCAAGATACCTGCTACACCCACCCAATATTTCACCCCAAACAAAGGCATAGTAGATGGCATGTTTACCTCATTTGGCGATGCACCATTTGGAGCAAGTGAAGAATTTAAAGAAATCATGTTTAGTTTTGGAGTAGAATATTGGTATGACAATTTATTTGCCCTACGCACAGGATATTTTCATGAAAATGCCCAAAAAGGCAACCGCAAATATTTCTGTGTAGGTTTTGGGCTCAGATACCAAACCGTAGGTTTGGACTTGGCATACATCATACCTACTGTGTACAACCATCCGCTTGCCAATACCATACGTATATCTGTATCGGTAAATATGAATAAGCCTGAAAAAGACCAAGAGTCTGTAATAGAATAAGTTAAACCAATCCTATGCTTAACAGAGCCGAAGCCCCAGCTGCCTATGAATTGCAGCCATTTCCTATTCTCAAGCATAGTCATTATACAATACCAAACGGCATCAATATATATGCCATAAACCAAGGTACACAACCTTTAGCAAAGATAGATTACATATTTGATGCAGGCTCGGCACATGAGAGTAAGCAAGCACTCAGCTATATGTGCAGCAAAATGATGCTAGAAGGCACCTCCAAATACACAGGCAAAGAACTCGCCGAACAGATAGCACTGTATGGTGCCTATTTAGACATCACCTCAGGGTTTGACAAACTTACCCTCAGTGTCATGTGCATGACCAAACATATTGTGCAAATATGTGCCATAGTGCATGACATTATTACCCAATGTATATTCCCTGAAAGCAACTATGAAACCGTAAAAAATATTGGCATACAAAACATAAGAGTGAATATGCAAAAAACATCATTCATAGCCTCTCAAAGTTTCAGAAAGCATATATTTGGCGAAAGCCACGCCTATGGATATTCGGTAGATGAAAAACAACTAAAATCACTTAAAAACGCTGAAGTAATAAAATTTTACAAACAAAAAATCTGTGACCAAGCATTTGAAATAATCATTTCCGGGCAAATGTCTGATGAGGTAATACAACATGTAAAAAAAGATTTATCAACCTTAAAGTTTAAGTATCCAAAAGCCGTTTCCCCTACCCCTCTCAATGCCCAAGCCACTACACAAAGCAAGATATTCGAAAAAAAGGACGGCAGTGTGCAATCGTCAATCAGAATAGGCAAAAAATTATTCGTAAAAAAACATCCTGATTATATAAAATTTACGGTAATGAATGAGGTATTGGGAGGCTACTTTGGAGCCCGACTAATGAAAAACCTCCGTGAAGACAAAGGTCTGACTTATGGCATTCACTCAAGTGCCACATTTATGCAACAAGAGGGATACTGGGCCATAGCTGCAGATGTGAACGCCGGCAACACCACCCATGCACTCAATGAAATATACAAAGAAATAGACCTTATACGAAGCCAAAAAGTGCCTGCAGCCGAACTCAATACCGCCAAAAATTATATGATTGGTCAGTTTTACAACGCATTCAGCACTCCATTTCAGTCGGCAGACCGCTTAAGAAATATACACCTCCACGGCTTAGATTATGCTTTTTATGAAACTTATATACAAAACATAAAAAAAGTAACCTCTGCCGATGTACAAAAGATGGCTGAAAAATATTTAGACCCAACAAGCCTCACAGAAATAGTAGCAGGCAACAAATAAAGCAACATAAGCCTTTCAAAAAATTTGAACCAGACTGAATATACAACTCTAAAAAACTTGCTTGATGAGTATTATGACAAATACAACCGACCACAATTTATACCTACAGACCCCATTTCTATTCCTCACTTATTCACTCAAAAAGAAGATATAGAAATAGCTGCTTTCATAGCTGCTACCCTTTCGTGGGGGCTAAGAATTACTATTATTAACAATTGCAAAAAAATACTGGCTATGATGCACAATAGTCCTTATGATTTTGTCATCAATCACAAAGACTCTGACTTAAAAAGTATGGTTGGGTTTAAGCACCGCACCTTCAATGATACAGACCTGCTCTATTTCATGGCAGCATTGCAAAATATATATCGCCACCATGGTGGACTGGAGGCTTGTTTTGCAACCCGGTCCATAGATATAGGCGAAGGTATTTCATACTTCAGAAAAATATTTTTTTCGCTGCCTTATGCTCCTACTCGTACACGCAAGCATGTATCAAGTCCACAAACAGGCTCGGCGTGTAAGCGGCTCAATATGTATTTGAGGTGGATGGTGCGCAACGATGGACGCGGTGTAGATTTTGGAATATGGAAATCTATATCGCCTGCACAGCTTATATGCCCTTGCGATGTGCATGTAGAGCGAGTGGCACGCCAACTTATGCTCATTACTCGCAAACAAACTGACTGGGCTACTGCTCAAGAACTGACCCAAAACCTGAAAATATTAGACCCTCATGACCCTGTAAAGTATGATTATGCACTGTTTGGTATTGGGTTAGATACTAAAAATTCACTACGCTAATTATTCGAAAAAAAGTAAAAAAATTTTTTTTTTTAGTAATTATATTATTATTGCAACAATTAAACCCCATATAATTATGAAAAAAATAATAAAATCTGCATTATTAATAGCATTAGCTCTCAACCTTACCTCGTGCTACATCAATACCGTAGTAGTAGGTAAAGGAGGCTCTAAAGAAGCTGCAAGAAGTAAATCATGGTACATACTCGGCAATAGAATAAGTGAGGCAAATCCTCAAACTATGGCTGGAGGAGCTACAGACTATACTGTAGATCAACGCTTCAATTTTGTTGATTACATAATCAATAGTATAACTTTTGGTCTAATAGGCTCACGTACTGTAATCGTAAAAAAATAGTTAATACTTTAATTTATTTTTATCCTTAAAGGGATGTCTTTAGACATCCCTTTTTTATTTTATCACAGTCACGTAGCCTGTTTTGGGTTTTTGTATGCCGTCGTTGAACTGTATGACATAATAATAAGTAGCTGCAGGTAAGTTATCTGCTGTCCATGGCTCTTTGCGATATTTAGCTCCGGATGCGTAAAACACCTCTATGCCATATCTATTAAAGATATAAATCTCCGCATAGTCTTCCAAGCGCAGCTTGGTAAGGTTCCAATAGGAGTTATTTTTATCAGACTGCGTATTGGGCGATATCACATTGGGTACAAATCCGTTTTGGTCGCACCTGTTCACAGTAGTGTGCGTAGAAGTTTTAGTACCGCAAGCTATATTATTATATACAAATGCACGGAATATGATTTTGGAACCATAGTCGCCAATATAGGTTGTGCTGAATGTTGCGTTATTCACCGCCTGCTGATAGTTAGTCCAATCTGATGAGTTTTCAGTGGTGTCTTTGGCATAAGCATCTTTTTCTATAATTATATATGACCATTTAATATTGGTGCCTTTGTATCCTGTAAGTGTGAGTGTAAACTCTGTATTTTCACATACATCAGGATTGCTGTTAAGTATATTTCCACCTATAGCCTCAGGCGACACAGGTATGCTCACTATGTTACTTTCTTTGGTATAGCCCGGGCACACCCCTGAGGATACTATTACTTTGTATTGCGTAGTATCTTTGAGTGCAGAGGTGGTATAAGTCACACTTGATGAGTCTACAAATTGCCATGATTTGCCTTTTTCGAGCATATACCACGCAGGTTTTCCCATATACCCTGTGACATCTACATTAGCACTTTGACCAAAACACAAGCCTGTATTGGCTGCTAAGGATGATACGGTACCGGACGATACTCCTATTACAGTAACATTTGTTATCAAGCTGTCATATTTGCATATTCCTATGTCATTCACTTTGTACTTTATGGTATAGCTGCCCAAAGTATTTATGGCTGCTAAGTCAATCATACCTGTCAATGTATTGATAGGCAATTTTATATTATTATTAGATTGTAAAAATCCACTAAAAGCTCCTTGAGCAAATTTCCAGTTCAGCGGCGAAGTGGTAGTGTAATTACAATATATGTCTTTTCCATATTTTAATGACCCCACAGCCGGCGCATTGGATATACGTTTCTCTACATTTACAGTGTCAAAAAGTGGCAGTACTGCAGGGCATAATGGATTATTCAATAATTTAGCTTCTACTATCACACTTGCAGTAGTGGTAATGCTCGTTGCATTCACATTCCATATCAAATCATCGATTTTTGAGATATTAAACATGGTAGAAGTTACGGTTACGTTGTTTTTCACATTCAACCCTTTAAGCTCAATACTCGTGCTTAACCCTGAGTTATTATCGTCTGAGCAAATACCATTGTTAGGGAAATATATATTAATACCTGTGAGTGTCGGCTTAGGTTGTACATATATGCTTACAGGAGTGGCAAGTGCAGGAGCACACACTCCGTTGGTCACCGTCACATTGTATATTCCGCTCACTGTGGGGTAGTTATCCACATATATAGAGCTGTCATTATTCAATGATATAGGACTGGCACTACCTGATTTTATTACTTCCCAATCATATCTTGGTGCTCTATTTACTCCGGTAGTGCTGAGAGTCAATGCAAAATTACCGCAGACCGAAAGTACATTGCCATTGTAGGCACTATAATATTCGATATTACCCGCATCGCTTGGCTTATAAGTAGTAATGCCAAGTGATGTCACTATAGGGGTGCAAGTGCCTCCTAATACTGTCACATTAAATATCACATCAGTGCCGGGGTTGAACATAACAGATGAGTTAGCCAATATAAATCCAGTAGAAGTGGTATTAGAAAATGAATTGGTAATATTGGCAAATGCATTTCCTGGTATTGAGGCTGATACCACTATGCTCGTTCCTCTCCAGCCTGACAGTGAGATATTAATACCATCTGATGAACATACCTCATTCCTATCAGAAGTGAATGCACCCATCACCAGACCCGGAGCTGATAGTATGTTAAGAGTGGCACCTGAAAACGAACATGTAGGTGATGATGCATTGCGTACCTCAGTCACATACGTACCAGGAGGTACGCCTGTGAATGTATTGGTTGGTTGCCACGGCGAACCTGTAATCCTGTATTGCAGTGGAGCTACACCGCCTACCCCAGTCAATGATATGGTACCATCTTCTTGCTCACAAGCAGATTCATCAGTTTTTTGGATCAATATATTGGTAGGTGTTTGTGGTCTTAATATACTGATGGCACTTGAAGTTGTAACACAATTTGGTGATGAGGTTACTCTCACACTCACTGTATAGGTGGCAGGCGACAATCCTGTATATATGCCTGCAGTGGTATTTAGCCAAGCTCCTGCATCTATTCTATACTGTACTGGCAAGCTATTGGGGTTAATAGAAGTAAGTGTAATGACTCCATCATTTCTAAAGCAATCTGTTTCATTCACAGAGGTCAATCCTGTAATAGTAGGTATCCCTGGTGCTGTAATTACAAAATTATTAAACGCTGTAACTGTACATGCTGTGAAACCTTGCAGCCTTACTATACCTGTGTAGTTGCCTGCACTGAGTCCCGCAAATGTACCATTGGTCTGTGGATATGCCACACCGCTATTTATACTATACTCCAATTGACTCACAAGCGGACTGGTAGTATTTGCAGCATTCATGACTAATATACCATCTGTCACTCCACAATCTGATATTCTATAATGTGCATAGGAAGCTACAGTAGGAACACTTGGCACGGTGATTACCTGCGCTATGCCTGATACTGTACAACGTGGATAGCCTACTAATCTCACAGCAGGATTATAAGTATTGTTAGTAAGACCTGTATAATTACCCCCATTTGAAATATAACTCGCACCACCGTCAAGGCTGTATTCTAAGCTGCTAACCAATGGTGAGGTAGTATTAGAAGCTGTGATTGTAACAATACCGTCTGTAAGACCACAATTACTAATATCAAAATTATCTACACTTATTAAATTAGGAATACTTGGTATGGTCACCACTTGGTCATATGCTGCACCTCCTGTGGTACAAAGCGGATAGCCTATCAATCTTACAACCGGTGTGTATGTAGCATTAACCAATCCTGTAAAATTGCCTCCGTTTAAGGTAGTATAAGTTGTACCGTTATTTATGCTGTACTCAAGGCTGCTTACCCCGGCTGTGTTGGTGGCGGTTATGGTCACTATACCGTCAGTAAGTCCGCAATCGGTGATGTCAAAGTTATCTACGCTCAATATATTGGGTGAGCCGGGTATGGTCACTACTTGTGAGGTAAAGGTAGTAACACAAGCA
>JANRIG010000005.1:0-43499 GCA_033765235.1 Cytophagales bacterium
TTTTTCGCCCTTGTTGGTGTTCTTCACCAACAAGCCAAGCGGAAGGAATACTATAAGTCAAAGCCATAGCACAAAAATAAAAATTTTGTATTATGAAGACTAAAAATCTTCTTTTATCTGTCGTTCGACAATCGCTACGCTAACTTGTCGAACAGCGGGGTGCTTAAATAGAATGGTTTAGCCCTTGTTGGTCTTTTTTTCGACCAACAAGCAGGTAAACATTGAGTACAAGCAAGTTTGTTGGTGACCTCTGCTATACCTCTTGCACAACACCAACAAAGGCAGTAAAGGGATAAATGCTATTTTAACTTTGATTTAATAGTTTCTATTTGCTCTTGCTGTGATATGATGTGCAAGGTGAGTTCTTCTATTTTTTTTAGCAAAATCTCATTCATTTTTACTAAGTCTAAACCCTTATTTTTTAGTTCATTTTGTGATGGTACATCGGGTAAATGTTTATTTATATTAATGTATTTTTTTAAAGTGTCCAACGATGTTAGTTTATAATTAGCATCAAACACATAATCCGGCCAAGTACCTGTATAATCTATGTAAATGCCTTTGCCTCTTAATTCATTTAAGCATGTTAGAACTCCATTCACCGTTAACGTATTCAAAGGGGTATGAACTGTAAGCTTATTAACTGTTAAATCATTACCACTTATTGTACCAAATATACCTTTGCTTACTATAAAGTTATCTGCCACCATGGTATTGCTTGTGATGGTGCCCGGAGCCTCAACCAATCCGGAGCCGTGTACTATGAGTCTGCGTTTTTGCAACAATTCATCTTTTGTCAAATTGAATCCGTTAGGCTCACTTGGCAGCACCACACCCACTCCTGTAAAAGAAAGGCTAAGTGTATTGGGTATGGCAATAAACTCCAATGAGCCTTCTTCGGAGTTGAACCTAAGGGCTGTACCTCCATTATTAGAAGTATATGTGGTACTAATTGGTCTATTATTAATTATGTTTAAACTGTTATAATAATCACCGTTAAATATGGACTTGTATTTTTGGGCTACTTCATCGTAATATATATTGCCAAATACAAATGCCTCCGGGGTGGTATAGCTATTGGTATTTAATCCACCCGAACCTTGGTCAGGTATGCTTACATAGTTATTCACCGTAAAATCTTGTAAAATGAGGCTTCCTATCCTCATCATAGGATTATCACCTATGATATCTAAACTCTCAGAAAAATATACTTGGGCATCGCCGTTTTTGAGCAGACCTTTGCTACTTTTAAGGCTATAGCCATCTGCAAAAGTAATGCCCATGGCGGTAGATGTAAATTGTAGATGAGGTGCTATCATATTGCCATGCACCCTCACGTTTTGCTGCTTATCCCAACTTAGGGCAGGGGTTTCAGGTCCGTCCCAACTGCCGGCTTTGCTGCCCAGCACTCCTCCGTGCTCGCCAAAGAGTGCTATGCCGCCTATGCCTGTGGCAGTGCCCCAAGCATCCGTGTATCTTATGCCGCTGCGGTAGTCGCCTGTGCCTTTGAGGTATATGCTGTTGTAGTTAAGGTATGGCGTGCTGTAAAAGTTTGCCTCGCCATATTGTGAAAAACTCATCAGTGGTTTGTTGCCGTTCCACTGTGCCTGCACAGGGGTATATAGGTCAAAGTGGCTGCCTGTGAAGGTGATGCCGTTGGTAGTGAGGGAGTGAATGACTGAGTTAGTGAGTTGAATGTTATCAGCATGGAGGGTGCCTGTGATACTGGTATTGCCTGCTGCTCCTATGCGCACTCGCTCGGTGTTGTTGGTCTTTAGCACCACATCTTGTGCGTGGGTGCTGCCTATGAACTCGCTGCCTGTGAGGGTATTGCCTTGGGTGCTCCATGAGGGCACCACGGGTATGGGGCTCACGGTGCCGTGCACCACCAAATCAAGCCCCGCGCCATTGCCTATGCCTACTGCCTCATATACATTGGGATTGGCAGCACTGTACACATATATACGAAACTCTACCGCTGATGTGATATGGGTAAACCCTGACAATGCCACCTGCTGTATATCACCGTTGAACTGAGACTCTGACGTAAAAGTACCCAACACTTGCCCCGACTCATAGCCCGAAATGTTGCTCAGTACAGCAAAGGTACGGGTTCTGTTTTGGCTGATAGGGCGTATGTGTAATCCTGTAATATGTAGTTGGTATCCCATAGCGGGTACTATGTGTACACTGAAGTACTGCCCACCCTGTGCTTTGCTGATGGCACCGTTCAGAGTGGTTTGGTTGTCGTCTGAGGCAGTAAGTCCATTGTCCAGATAGTTGGTGGCATACAGACCCGGACCTACTGACGCTGTGCCACTCAACACATTGGCATATAAGTTGGTGGCATTTACTACGGATTGCCCGCCTTTGCCGGCAAAGTCCCAAGTGGCAAGCTGGTCTTGTGAAAAGCTGTATATGCTAAAGCATAGCATGATAATACTTATAAATAGAAAATGGGGGGGGGGGTAGTAACTGCGTGATTGTGAGAGCGTTGCATGGGAATTTGAGGTTTAATATTGAAAATTTATGAATGTATTGTAAATTAATGAATATTTAGTATGCAACTTTAATAAGTTATTATCGCACTTCCAAATTAAGAAATTGTAAAGTTATGGTAAAGTTTGGGTAAATATTGAATTTTGAATGTTAATTTTTGAATTAGCGAAGGAATGAATTATTAAATCTTCAATTTTATATTTTACTTTGAGCTTTTATATTATTATATTGATACAAAATAACAAAATCAATGTGCCCGGTCACATCAAAGGCCTTATCTTTGACCTCGATGGCACCATAGCCGATACCATGCCCGCACATTACCTGTCATGGGTGTATGCGCTCCGCAAACATGGAGGCATAGACTTTAGCGAAGAGCAATTTTATGGATGGGCGGGTATATCCACGCGCAAAATCATAGCTATGCTTAATGACCTGCACAGTATATCTATGGATATTGAGCATACATTTGAAGATAAGGAAAATTATTTTCTCAAAATATTACACGAAGTGAAACCTATTATGCCTGTGATAGAGGTGATTCACAAGTATCATGGCGTGCTGCCTATGAGCATAGGTACAGGCGGTGTGCCACACTTTGCTATGCTCACCTTGGAGCAAGTGCACTGCCAAAAATATTTCGACATTATAGTCTGCTCTACAGATGTGCAAAACCCTAAGCCAGCACCCGACACATTTCTACTTTGTGCCCAAAAAATGAGCGTAAGTCCTACAAATTGTATGGTATTTGAAGACAGCCATTTGGGTATTCAAGCCGCTCATTCAGCAGGTATGCATGCTATTAATATTAAGGAGTATTTGTAAGTAGCAGCATATATTTTACTGCATATTTTTAATATTTTTGATAATAGCTTTTATAGACATGTTTTTTTGACTTATTTTGCCATTTCGTTATGATTCAAAAGCTATCCCTACTACCCGATACTTTTAAGCAAATGATCAAATACGGCTTGATAGGTCTGTTAAACCTATCAATATATTTGGTTATATTTGAGATACTTACAAGATTGCTCAATGTATATTATTTGTATGCAAACTTTATTGCCAGTATTATATCATTTGCCAACAGCCTCTATTTCAATCGCAAGTGGACTTTCAAAAGCAACTCACACTGGCTGCGCGATACGCTGTACTTTTTGGTCATATTTTTGGTATGCCTCAGCATACAAAGCCTTACGTTGTATTTTTGTGTAGAATACCTCAAGTGGGATCCTCAGCTTGCCAAGTATGCAGGTATTGTCACATTTGCAGCTTTCAACTTCTCGCTTAATAAACTTATCACCTTTCGCAGAAAAGCTACGGCAATATTATGAGCCATTATATTATAGATTTCGACAGCACCTTTATCAAAGATGAGTCTTTGGATGTATTGTTTGAAATAGCCCTCAAAGGCACTCCTGATTATGAAAGCGTGTGCCAACAAATCAAAAACATTACATCACTCGGTATGGAAGGCAAAATATCTTTTGCCGAATCGCTATCGCAAAGGGTAGCATTGCTCAAAGCCACTAAACATCATGTAGACAAAACCGTGGAACTGCTCCACCATCGGATATCCCCATCATTTATCAGAAATAAAAAATTTTTTGAACACTATGCAAGCGATATTTATATTGTTTCAGGTGGTTTTTTTGACATGATTTATCCTATTGTAAAAGACTATTACATAAACCCCGACAATATATTTGCCAATACATTCACTTATGACAATTTAGGAAATATCACCGGATACGACAGTACCAATATATTGGCACAAAACAAAGGCAAAGTGCTTAAAATAAAATCATTAAACCTTTCCGGCGATGTGTATGTGATAGGCGACGGCTTCACAGACTATGAAATAAAAGAGGCAGGATATGCCAATAAATTCTTTGCTTTTACTGAAAACGTATCCAGGCCTGCTGTCATCTCTAAAGCCGACCATGTAGTACCCGGCTTAGACGAATTTTTGTTTATCAACAATCTGCCAAGAGCACAGTCATACCCAAAGAGCCGTATGAATGTGCTCCTCCTCGAAAACATACACCCCGAAGCTGTCAAAATATTCAAAGAAGAGGGTTTCAATATAGAAATAGTGAAAGGTGCCCTTGATGAAGACGAACTTTGTGAAAAAATAAAAGAAGTATCTATTCTGGGCATACGCTCCAAAACAATGGTCACCTCCAAAGTACTTGACCACGCACACAAACTCATATCTGTAGGAGCCTTTTGCATAGGTACCAACCAGATAGACCTCAAAGCCTGCATGAAAAAGGGCATAGCAGTATTCAATGCTCCTTACAGCAATACACGCAGTGTAGTAGAGCTCACCATAGGCTCCATCATCATCCTCAGCAGAAATATAGTAGAAAAAAGCAACCTTATGCACCAAGGTGTGTGGGACAAGTCTGCCACCGGCAGCCATGAAATACGAGGCAAAAAACTTGGGCTCATAGGATATGGCAACATTGGCACTCAACTCAGCGTGCTTGCAGAGGCTATGGGTATGGAAGTGTATTATTATGATGTGGTAGAAAAATTGCAACTCGGCAATGCCAAAAAATGCAAAACCCTGCATGAGCTGCTATCTCTTGCAGACTTTATATCAGTACATATTGACGGCAGAGCTACCAACAAAAACCTTATCGCCGACAAAGAATTTGCTGCCATGAAACAAGGTGTAATATTCTGCAACATGAGCCGCGGCCATGTGGTAGATATACCTGCCTTAGTAGGTGCCATAAAATCAGGCAAGGTAGCAGGCTGTGCCATTGATGTATTCCCCTACGAACCCAAAACCAACAACGAAGAGTTTGTTAACGAACTCCGCGGACTCAAAAATGTAATACTTACTCCACACATTGGCGGCAGTACCGAAGAAGCTCAGTTCAACATTGGCCAATTTGTGCCAAACCGCATACTGGAATATGTGAACTCAGGCACTACACACGGCAGTGTAAACTTTCCGCAGATACAGCTCCCTGAGCTCCAAAATGCACACCGACTCATGCACGTGCATGATAATGTGCCGGGCATATTGGCCAATATCAATCAAATATTAGCCAAACACAGCATCAATATATTAGGACAATATCTCAAAACCAATGATACTATTGGATATGTAATCACAGACATTCAAAACGATGTGCGCCACCATGAGCAATTGGTAAAAGACCTTAAGTCTATTGCAGGTACTATCCGTCATAGGATGCTTTACTGATAAGATTATTTTTTTTTAATATATTCAATAAATATATTACCTATTACGTGTACCATTATTTTATTGACTTAGGTCAATTTTTAAAGATATTGTTATATTTTTTAATGCAATATTTATAAATTTAAAACTTTTTTAATCATTTCAAAAAAAAATTAGATGATAAATTATGAAAACAATATGTAATTGTATTTAATTTTGAATTATTATGAACATACACAAAAAAACTTAATTGTGTATAAAAAACAATTGTAAAAAAAAATAATAATTTCTTATTTTCTACCCTACAAATTAAAGTATGTACAAAAAAACTTACTCAATTGCTATAATATTAACCTTAATAATATTCCAATACAAAGCAATTGCCCAAGTGGTATATGCCCCATTCACCATAAAATATCAAACCACACAAAAAGGAGGAATCACTATGGCATCCAATACCATGTCATCGAGTGTGGGGCAAAATATGTTTGAGACTCCGCCAAGCGGCACACAAAAAAACAATACAGCCAATCAAATTTTTGTTGACATTGATGGCGACCCATCTACATTTGCATCAAGTTCATCCACATTGGCTGTAGGCGGTACATGTAGAAAGGTCACTTATGCTGCACTGATATGGCAAGGAATATATGATGTAGGTGGTAGCCAATCGGCCGCTGATATCATATTAGCTACAACCACCAGTTATGTACAACAAAGATATAGAACTATAAAATTTAAAACACCGGCATCAGGTACCTACAATATGCTTACTGCTGACGGTATTAATTTACATTACACAATTACCCAATGGAATTATGTATATGAATGTTACAAAGATGTCACTAATCTGGTAGTAGCCGGGGGCGATGGCATATACACTGCAGCAGACATACAAAGTATTTTTGGAACCAATGGTTTTACAGGTTGGACATTAATAGTAATATATGAAGACCAATCATTATCTAATAAACAATTCACCATTTTCAACGGTTTGGCTTTTGCCCAATCTAATACTGTGACTATGACTATTACAGGTTTTAGAACACCCCCTGTAGGGCCTGTTGCTTTTGATTTGGGTGTTATAGGCTACGACGGTGATAGAGGTGATAATGATAATTTAAGGTTTGGCACCTCATTAGCCAGCATGAATAATGTTACTAATTCATTGAATCCTGCCAATGATTTTTTAAATAGTTCTATTACAAGATATGGTTCTACTGTCACCGGAAATAACCCTCCTTTTGGAAATACATGTGGATATGATTCTGATATTTTCACACCAAATAATACCAATAATACATTAATAGGAAACAATGTAACGCAGGCTTTTTTTCAAGAAACTGCAACAAGTGAAGGTGTTTTAGTATCTACCTTTGTAACAGCCATTGAATCTTACGAACCTATATTTGACCTCACCCACTATTATGAAGACTTAAACGGGGGCAATGTAAATGTAAACGATGAAATAAAATTTACCTTCACCGCCTCCAATTCAGGAAATGACTACAGCGCACTTACCACATTGGAGTACGATTTACCACCTACAGTAACGCTTGTGCCCAACTCACTCACTATCACAGGAGGATGGAATATTGGTCTAAAAACAGATGCCGTAGGCGATGACCAAGTAGATTATATAGATGCAAGTCGTAAGATTATAGCCAGATTAGGTATAGGTGCCAGTGCTACAAGTGGTGGATTTATACCAAATTATACCTCTGTAGGCAACAACACTACATTTTCATACCGGGTAAAAGTATTGGACGATTGCGCAGCACTTTTTTGTACAGGAAATCAAATTTCAAGTGTTGGAACATTGTATTATTCAGGAAATATAACCAGTTTAAGTGGCTCCCAACTCTCAAGACCATTGACTACTTTTGTGGGTTGCACAAACTCCGGACCATTGGTAGGTACTGTACTGGGTGTAAGTTGCTCCTTGCAGCCCGATGTCACAGTTACAGGCTTGACATGCCCTGCAGACTTGTCTCAAATAGTAACAACTCCGGGTTTCAAATTTTACGATGCAGGCAGCAATTTGGTAACCAATGCTACTGCAGGCGGGCAATATATGGCTGTGCGCACCATCACATCCTCGTGCTCCGATGTTATAAATATTTTATTAATAAATTTTACACCTTGCACACCTCCTATTGCTAATAACACCACATTTGTAGGCATTCCCGGAGCATCAGCAGCTACTTCAATACCAGGTTTTTCAGGTTCCACCATTCAAGGTAGTATTACTGGTTTCTTCATCAGTTCATTGCCTACCTCATCTACAGGCATATTGTTTGTAAACGGTTTGGCAGCCACTATTAATCAGTTTGTACCCAATTCTTTACTTGGAGCCCTTACCTTTGACCCAGTCAATACCTTTACAGGATTTACAAGTTTTAATATATTAGCACTCAATTCCATTGGCTTAGTTTCCACCGCATCAGGTATATATACTATAAGTATAATTAACAATCCACCTGTAGCCAATAGCATTACATTAGTGACTACCAATGGCGTTGCCATGACATATCCCTTATTTCCTACACATGTATCTGATATTGAAAATGGTATATTAACCTATTCTATCATAAATACTATACCCGGTCTTATAGGTTCCCCATTTACATTTGTATTAAATACCTTAACAGGTACTTTCACTTACACCTCTCACATTGACGCTACACCACGAATAGACAGGATTAATTATAGGGTTTGCGACAATGGGGTGTCTATTGCTTGCACTACAGCCCAAATTTCTATACGAGTACCTTATTCAAATTTGGCACCAATCCCTTTTGACGATTACCTTACCGTAAACGAAGACACTAGAGGAATGGTAACTATATCAGGCAATGATTACGACCCCAACCCAACGGATATAAAATATTACGCGGTAATATCCGTACCCGGCAATGGTACATTTACACTCAATTCACTTACTGGTGTATTGACTTACAACCCCAATTTGCATTACCATGGAAATGATGTAATTACCTATCGTGTTTGCGACTCTCCATCCATTTTCACATCATGTGGTACGGCATTGGTATACATTACTGTTTTACCTATTATTGACCCCCTTACCGCATTTCCAAATTTTAGAGTATTAGCAGAAGATGCAACTATTTCCGGAAATCTAATTACTGATGCTGTAGCCGATTTCAACGCACTTACAGGCAACGCTACAGGTCTCACAGCTACAGGATTTATAGGTACTTTTAGCGGTGGCAATCTTACAATCACAGGTACGGGTGCATATACTTACAGTCCATTTAATAGTATTGTAGGCACTTACTCCACTACCTACCAAGTATGCAACCTCGATGTGTGCACCACAGCAGGATTTTTTGTAACCATTACAGGAGTAGTAGACAACCCCATTGCACGACCCAATTACAGAGGTGTGGTACAAGGCAATGATATTTCGGGCAACCTCATCACAGATGCTGTAGCAGATTATAACCCTATTACTTTAGGTACATCAGGGCTAAGTGTAAATGCATTTTCAGGTACCATCACCGGAGGTCAATTAGATATTATTTCTACAGGAGATTATTTCTTTATCAGCAATGCTACATTCACAGGCACTACAAGTTATACCTACACACTTTGCAATGCAGATGCTTGTACCACAAGCGGGCTATTTATCACTGTATCAGGTGCCAATGTACCCCCTATATCTAATACTATTACATCAAATGTGATACAACCCGGCATCACAACTGAGATATTTACCATGAGCGGCACAGACTTTGATGGTGTTATTGTAGCATACATTGTGCAAACCATACCTCCAAATGGTATATTATATGATGGTAATAATGTAGTAATATCTGTAGCAGGCACCACACTTACCGGAAGCTCCACTTCAAGATTGTATTTTAGACCAAATAATACCTTTACTGGGTTAACTACTTTTAATTTCATGGTTGTTGATGATTATTATGCTATATCAAATAATACAGGATTATACAATATCACTGTGGTGGCATATCCGCCAATACCTGTCAATGATGTGAACATCACCAATGAAAACACCTCTGTATCAGGCACTTTATTGACCAACGACTTCAATCCGCTAACAGCTACTTTCACCGGACTTACCCTTACAGGTATTACTCCGAGCACGGCAGTAGGAGGTACAATTATAATTACCAACTCATTTACAGGGGCTTACACATTTACCCCAACCGCAGAGTTACCCTCAGGCATTAACACCGTAGTAGGCTATACCTACACATTATGCAATGCCAACAGTTGCACTACAGCAGGACTATCTATCACCATCACAGGGGTGAATGACCCACCTGTGGCTCGCAACATGACTATTAGCGGTACGTCAGGCAACATCTTAATCAACTCCCTCACCCTCATTGCCTTAAGTACCCTACCCGGCGCAGTGTATGATGCAGACAATAATGTATTGACCGTAAATACCTCACTAGTACTCACGAGCACAGGCACACTGGCAGCCACTACCACACAAGGGCAAAGAATTACTATAACCGGCAACGGTGCCCTCACATATATATCAAACATTACCTTCTCAGGTATAGACACTTACACCCTCTCAGTATGCGACCCGCTTACATGCACAAGTGCCGTACTCTTATTCAGTATTACAGGGTCTTCAATTCCTCCTATTCCGGGCACGGTAACCTCCGGAGTAATACCTTCGGGTGTAAATTCAGCAATACCTACCCTTACCGGCACTGATATAGATGGCACAGTCATAGGATTCATTATTACATCACTTCCATCAGGGGGCACATTATTCAACGGATTGGGAAATGCTATTACAGCTACAGGTATAACCTTAACAGGAACTGCAGCAAGTGCATTATCATTTACCCCATTGAGCACAACCACAGGAAATATTACGTTCAATTTCAGAGCTATTGATAACCAATACTTTGTTTCTACAGGTACAGGTTTGTACACCATTGTAGTGCTTAACAATTCTTGTAATTATTCCAGCACTACATTCTTAGATGTTAATGGTGGAAATATCGGAATAGGCAATGTGCTTCAACTACGGGTAAATGTTTCTATTCCTAACAATACTACTGTATTTGGCACTACATTATACCAAAATATTCCTACAGGTTTGACATACATCCCGGGTACATTGCGCATTATAAATCCTACAGGCATTACACATGCAGGTCCGTACACAGATGCTACAGGAGACGATTTAGGACAAGTAGTTGGAAACGTAGCAATGATAAACATTGGTAGTGGTGCGTCATCTTCATCAGGTGGAGATGTGATTGGAGGTAGCACTACTCCAATATTTGGCACTACTTCAATCATTACATTGGCAATAAATGTGTCAGTGTCCGGATCTCTGAATTATGTGATAACAAGTTTGGGGTACTCAACCTATAAATTATCTCCAACAGCAACTGTAATCACATGTACAGGTGGAAGTCCTACATATATTCAAATAAACCCTAGTACTTCATTTTGCAACGACCAACAAGGCCTTAACTTATTTTCCAATGCGTTCTCAGGTACTTTTGGAAGTGGAACAGGTTTAAATTTTGGGTCAATAACAGGTACAAATTACAATTATGTTCCATTTAGTTGTTCTCAACCTCAAGATGGAAATTATAGTGTTTCAAACTCAACAGATTGCAACGGCTCAGGCACAGCAGGTGGAGGTGTTTTTGGAGATGGATATTGGACTGTATTTGGCGACCATACAGGTGCATCAGACCCTATTGCAGGTAATCCTGCGCCTGCCACAGGCTCCATTGCAGGATATATGTTGGTTGTAAATGCCTCATACAAACCCGATTTGGTTATTACTGACAATATTTCAAGCCTATGCCCGGATATGAACTATGAATACTCAGCATGGGTTCGCAATATATGTCCAAGCTGTGGAGGGGCTCCATTTTCAAGTGTACCCGGCGTATTGCCAAACCTTGCCTTTTCTATTGATGATGTTGAACAATACTCTTCCGGTGACATTCCTTACACAGGGACTTGGCGTCAGGTAGGATTTCAATACCAAACCAAGCCTTCTCAAACATCTCTAAATGTAAAAATCAGAAACAATGCACCCGGTGGTGGCGGTAATGATTGGGCACTCGATGATATTTCGTTTAAATCATGTATTCCCATAATAAGTTTCAATACAGGTAACAACGTTTCGGTGTGTGGAACTACTACGTTAAATTACGTAGCTACTGTAACATCAAAATATTCTAATTACAACAATTACAAATGGCAAATGAGCACCAATAGTGGTACAAATTGGATTGATATTTCTTCTCCTACCACCATTACCACTACTTTAATAGGATCTGATTATGTATATGTAGCCAGTTTAACAGGTGTAAATATTACTACATCAGACAATGGCAAACTATATGCTATTGCAGTTGGGTCATCGTTTGCAAATCTTACCTCCAACAGCTGCAGCTTTAGAAGTACCATTGTAAGTTTGCAGGTATCATCTTTGCCTTCAGTAAACATTAACACTTCAATTGGCAATATTACTGCAACAGCGTGCAACTTGCCCGGTGGAATTGTAGTAACAGCTTCAGGAGGAAATTCTTATTTATGGAGCAATGGTTCTACCACCGGTGCTATTGTCATATCTGCATCTTCACTAAGTGGTATTTACACTGTAACAGCTACTGGTACTGCACAATGCAGTTCTTCTAAAACTGTAACAATTTTAGGAATGGGCACAAATCCTTGCAACACTCCACCAGTCGTTACAAATGTAGGCATTGCAATGCCTCGTACAGCACCATTAACTACAATTCCCGGCCTATTGGGCTCAGATGCAGATGGTGTAATAGCATATTTTACAGTACTCACCGTACCCAATATATCATCCGGTCGTTTGTACTACTGCACTCCTGGGTGTGTTCAAATTACAGCCTCCGGAACAACTCTTACAGGTACACAAGCAAGCTCATTGAGTTTTGACCCAACTGGAACTTATATAGGTATTGAAACCTTTACTTTCAGAGCTACTGACAATGGTGGCTCAATATCCACATCTACAGGTATATATACCATATCAATTACCTCTGTTAATACAGCTCCCATTGCACGAAATATTACAATAGCAGGCTTTGCGGGCACCACAATATCAGGAATATTGCCCTTTTTAGCTGTTTCTACAGTTCCCGGAGCAGTATATGATTTAGATTTAGATGTATTAACTGTCAATTCTACACTTGTAGTGACATCATCAGGAGTAATCACTGCTTTATCCTCACAAGGCAAATTAGTTACATTAAGCGGTTCGGGTTTAGTCAGATATATATCACCCATCACATTTTCAGGAATAGACACCTATGCTTTAACAGTTTGCGACCCATTTACATGTGTTGGTTCTACTATTACATTTAGCGTGTCAGGGGTGCCACTCAATCCTTTGGGGGTCAATGATGTGAACATTACCAACGAAAACAGTACCATATCAGGCACTTTATTGACCAATGATTTTAATCCCATCACAGCTACATTCACAGGACTCACACTCACAGGCATTACGCCAAGCACACCCATAGGCGGCACTATCGTGATTACCAACTCATTCACAGGGGCTTATATATTTACCCCAACTGTAGAACTTGCCTCAGTCATTAATACTGTGGTAGGCTACACTTACACACTATGCAATACAAACAGTTGTACCACCGCAGGGTTATCTATCACCATTACAGGAGTGAATGACCCACCTGTAGTAACATCAAATAGTACATCCACAGGAGTAAACACCCCAATAACTTTGTGTGTAATATGTAATGATAATGACCCTGATGGCACATTATCGGGAATCAATTTAACAACTATTACCAGCTTACCCCCAACATCACAAGGAACTGTAACATTTACTACAATTACCGGTTCAATAACCTTTGTACCTAACCCTACTTTTACAGGGGTTACTACATTTATTTATGCCTTATGTGATAATGGCAATCCGGTATTATGTGGCAATGCTTTAGTAAGTATCATTGTTACAGGCAACGTACCTCCTGTGATACAACCTGACATCACCACCACAGGTGTAAACACTCCTGTAGATATTTGTGTGTTGTGCAACGACAGCGACCCTGACGGCACCATTACAGGCAGCACCTTGACCATTACCTCTCCTCCTGTGGTTAGTACAGGAACTGTAACCATAGTAGGTACTACTGTCAGATACATTCCTAATCCTACCTTTACGGGGGTTACTACTTTCATATACTCGGTGTGCGACAGTGGCAGTCCGCAACTCTGTGGCAATGCCATAGTAACTGTGTCAGTTACAGGCAATGTACCGCCTATATTAACCCCTGATAATACCCTTACGGGAATAAATACCCCCATTACCATTTGTGGGTTGGACAATGATACTGATGTGGACGGCACACTCAATGCTGCCTCTGTGAATATACTGTCTTTCACTCCAATAAATGCCGGTTCATTTGCTGTAATCACTGCCACAGGATGTATGGTATATACCCCTAACCCTACCTTTACAGGAGTCACTACCTTTATTTACAGAGTATGCGACAATGGCACACCTACCATGTGCAGCACTTCTACAGGTACTGTCACAGTGAGTGGCAACGTACCTCCTGTGATACACCCTGATATCACCACCACAGGTGTAAACACTCCTGTAGATATTTGTGTGTTGTGCAACGACAGCGACCCTGACGGCACCATTACAGGCAGCACCTTGACCATTACCTCTCCTCCTGTGGTTAGTACGGGAACTGTAACCATAGTAGGTACTACTGTCAGATACATTCCTAATCCTACCTTTACGGGGGTTACTACTTTCATATACTCGGTGTGCGACAGTGGCAGTCCGCAACTCTGTGGCAATGGAATTGTAAGTGTTACAGTTACGAGTAATCCTCCTGTGGCAAATCCTGATGTGACTACTACTGGAATTAATACTCCTGTGCCTATATGTGTGCTTTGCAACGACACAGGCGGTCCGCTGGACCCTGGTAGTGTGAAAGTGATTACTACTTTTACTGGAGGTACAGCAAGTGTGAATACCACCACAGGCATTATTACATTTACCCCCGAAAGTACCTTTACAGGAGTGATAACATTTACTTATGAAGTATGTACCTATACTCCTGTGAGTTGTGTAAATGCAAGTGTGACGCTCACTGTGACAGGTACTTTACCAAATAAACCTCCTGTGGCAGTGAGTGATTACTTCTTGTTAGACCCTAAAGAGACAGAGATAAAAGGTAATGTGCTAAATCTTAACGTATTGCCGGGTGGTATCAATACTACCAAAGATAATGACCCTGATGGTAGCAGCGATAAATTGACCGTGATACCTCAAACAGGTGTTGTTACCTTGAACAAGGGTAAATTTACATTAGATGCAACCGGCAATTTCAGTTACAGTCCTGCAATTAATTTTGCAGGTAAAGATTCAATACCCTATATTTTGATAGATGAATTTGGAGGCAGAGATACTGCATATGTGGTATTTATCATAAACTTAAACGACATATTTGTACCTGAAGGATTTTCACCCAATGGAGATGGTACATTTGACGAATTTAGAATAGTGAAACCTGATAATGTGTTGGGTATAGAAATGAATATGTATAACAGATGGGGCAATTTGATATATTATTCCGAAAATTTTGATGTATGGGATGGCAAAGCCAATACAGGTTTGAAAGTGGGCGAACTGATGCCGGACGGAGTATATTATTGGGTTGCCAAAATAAAATATACTAATAAAGAAACAGAGACCAAACCCGGCTATGTAATACTCAACCGTTAACATAATTTATTATATTTTGATTAAAAATGAATAAGGAAATGAGAACACTTAATATTACATTATTAATACTTGCTTTGTTGAACACAGTGTCATTTGCTCAGCAAGACCCCCAATATACCCAATATATGTTTAATATGTTGGCTATAAATCCTGCATATGCAGGAAGTAGGGATGTACTGAGTATGACTGCACTATACAGAAACCAGTGGGCAGGCAACTTTGGTCCGAAAACGATGACTTTCTCAGCAGATATGCCATTGATAAGAGAAAAAATAGGAGTAGGCATTATGGCTACCAGCGACCAGCAACCAAAAATTGATAATAATAATATAGCAGGCTACTTGAGTTATCGTATGAAGTTGCATAAGAGGGGTACTTTGGCATTTGGGGCATCGTTGGGGGCTAATTTTTACAATACCCGCTTCAGTGAAGTACAACAATCTACTGCACAAGGAGGTGGAGCAAGCACAGATCCTAGTTTTCAAAATAATTTATCCAAAATACTACCTGTGATAGGAGCAGGGTTGTATTATTCTACTGACAGATTTTATGTAGGATTTTCGGCACCCAGCTTGCTAGGGAGCACAACCAATAATACGATAGACAGCGTACAAAGTGCTGCCAAAAAATATCAACACTTATTTTTGACGGGCGGATATGTGATAAATCTTTCGGAAGAATTAAAACTAAAACCATCTGCTATATTAAAATGGGTGTCTGGCTCACCTACACAGATGGACTTGAACGCAAATCTTTGGTTTTACGACAAATTTGCGGTAGGCATATCGTATCGTTCGTTGTCGTCTTTAGCCATATTATTAGAATGGCAAATCAATGACCAATGGAGGGTAGGTTATGCTTATGACTTTCCGCTCAACGAGACTCGAAATATATCATACTTCACCCATGAGCTCATGCTTAGGTATGAGGTAGGATTTAGAAGCAAAAAATTTGTTACACCCAGATATTTTTAATAACTCCATAAGCCTAAACCTATGAAATATACGCTGCTTTGTATTATCTTAAGTTTACATGTTGTTGTATTTGCGCAGCAAAAAGTAAATAAACTTGCTGAAATAAAACGCAGAATTGCCATTCGCGAAGCTGATAAGGAATATAACGGATTTAGATATTTAGATGCCATCAGGAGGTATGAATATGTACTATCATTAGACTCTACCTACAAACCAGGTTATATAAAATTGGCAGATTGCTACCGCAGGCTTAATAATTATAAAAAAGCAGAAGAGCGATACTATATAGCAGTGACAAAATATGATTCATTGCCTGTAAATATTTACTTAGAATATGCCCAAATACTTGCAAACAACGGCAAATTTGAAGACAGCAAAAAGATGTACGAAAACTACAGTACTAAGTCGGGTAACAGTGCAGCTATACAGCCATTTGTGAAATCATATTCTAACAGTAAGTTTTTTTACCGCGACTCTGCAGCCTATAAACTTATGTTTCTTTCCATCAACACAGGGGTATCTGATTTTGCCCCTATGTTTTATAAAAATGGTGGATTGGTGTTTTGCTCAAACCGTATCATTGGCGACAAAACTTTCAAAAAAGTGTACACGTATGACAATTCAGCATTTTTGGATCTGTTTTACCTCGATGACAGCACCAAAGTACAAGAATTTAAATTGTCAAAGCAAGACTCTGCAGACATAGCAAAACGCAGAGGCAAAATATTATACAATGATGACGACACCTACATCACCAGCAATGACTCAAAGACATTGGGTGCCTATGGATTTAACTACAAAGATTCATTGGGTCTTGATGCCAAGTCTAATATGGGTTTAAAAAAATTCAGCTCGGCTATCAACACCAAATTTCATGAAGGGCCCATCATATTTACAAAAAATTATGATACTGCATATTTCACACGCAGCAACTATAATAAAGGCAAAAAACGTAAATCAGCAGATGGCAGCAATATGCTCAAAATATACAGGGCTACACGCAAAGACACCTCAGGTGGATGGAATGTAAAGGAAGTAAATATTAATTCAAACGATTATTCAGTAGGGCATCCTGCATTATCGCCGGATGGCAAAAGACTATACTTTGTATCAGACATGCCGGGCGGACGAGGTAAAACTGACTTATACTACGCTGCACTCAAGGATGATGGCACTTTTGATACTCCTGTAAATTTAGGAGCAACTATAAATACTGAAACGGATGAAATGTTTCCATACATAGATAGCGGATACAATCTTTATTTTGCCTCAAACGGGCATGGAAGTATGGGTGGGTTAGACAACTTTAAGACCAATATCAAAAATGGTTTTGACAATAAGGTAGTGAATATAGGCTACCCTATCAATACTACTTATGATGATTTTGGGTTTATTGCCAAAAACAACGGACAATACGGATTTTTGGCTTCCAATCGCAAAAGGCAAGGCACTGATGATGACATATATATGTTTACCTACAAACCCATGGGCATAAAAGGAACTGTAGCTGACAAGCGCACCAAAGAATGGATAGAAAAATCTACATGTTACCTGTATGAAGCCTCAGAAAACGAATCATTGGTGGATACCATGAGCACTGACAAAGAAGGCAATTTTGCCTTCAATAAAGTAGAGCCTTGCAAAAAATACAAAGTAGTATCAAAGAAAAATGGCTATACCTCTGCAACCAAAATAGTGAGTATAGACTGTGACAACCCTGAGACTGTGACCATAGAGCAACTGATAGAAAAACCTGACTTAGAGGTATATGTGTACTACAGCGAAAACAGCAAGCCTGCTACAGATGCCAATGTAAGCATAGTGGATGTGACCTTTGACAGCCTCAAAGTAGGCGACAGCAAGACAGATACAGCAGGTATATATAAACAAAAAATACAAGTTTGCAGAAAATATATGGTGAAGGTAAGCAAAGAGGGTTATCCAAGTTCATACAAAGAATTTAGCACCCAATGTTTGGTGGCAGAAGATGTAAAACTCAATATACCACTTGGTCAAATACCCTGCATGGTAATCATGACTCGTGAAAAAGAGAGCAAACAAATCATACCCGAAGCTAAAGTGACCTTTGTGGATAAAAACTATAATGTGACTTTTGAAGCAGTGTCAGATGCCAATGGCAAGTTGGAAGTATTCAAGTGCCCTACAGAGAAAGTGACCATATATGGTGAGAAAAAAGACTTTTTTACCTTACCTCATGAATACACTCCTAAGCCTGAAAAACGCACTGACACCGTATATTTTGACATACCAAAGTTGAAAAAAGGCATGAAATTTGCCCTTGAAGGTATATTGTATGATTATAACAAATTCAACATACGCCCCGATGCTGCTAAAATATTGGACAAAGTACTCAAAGTATTGCAAGACAACCCTACGTTGGAAATAGAGCTGGGTTCTCATACAGACTCGCGAGGTTCTGATAAATATAATTTTACGCTATCTGATAATCGTGCCAAGTCTGCCGCAGCATATATAGTGGGCAAAGGCATCAAGAAAAGTCGTATCAAAGGGCAGGGCTATGGCGAAACAGAAATACTCAATAATTGTAAAAATAAAATTCCATGCTCTGAAGACGACCACCAACTCAACCGTAGGACAGAGGTAAAGATAACTGCCTACTGAGGAGGTAAAAACAAATATTACCCCAATATTTGTGTAACCCAAAATATGCATTAGAGATTGTAATAAAAGTCATAAGCATAATGAAATGAGCATGTTATTTGGGTGACATAATAGTAAACTATTTTGAAGCCAAATTTTGTTACAAGTGAAATACATGAGTATTACACTTGCATCTGTTTTTAAATATGTAATTATGGTTTGTAATAAATTTCTAATCCGTATTTTGAGATAAAACCAAATACTGACTAAGCAGACCTGCTATGTAAATACTTTGTTATCTACTGCTTATTGGTTTTGAGTTTCATACGCTTTTGCAACTCTTGCATTTGTGTGCGAAATACTTTATTGGTCACCAACATATCTTCTACAGACTCAATGGAGTGAATAACCGTGCTATGGTCGCGCCCGCCAAAGTACATACCTATGGTTTTGAGTGATAGTGTAGTATAGTTTTTGGCTAAATATATACCTACTTGGCGTGGTATTACCAGCTCTTTTTTGCGCGATTTGCTCACCAAGTCTTCTACACTTATTTTGTTGAACTCGCATACTGCTTTTTGTATATAGTCAATATTTACTTCGGTGGTAATGTCGCACACTATACTGTTTATGACCTGCTTGGTAAGTTCCAGGTCTATCTCACGATTGTTGAGCGAAGATTGTGCTATGAGCGATATCAGCACACCTTCGAGCTCACGTATGTTAGTATCTACACTGTGGGCTATGTACTCTATCACGTCTTGCTCTATTTGTACGCCTTCGCTTTCAAGTTTTTGTTGGATAATAGCCATTTTTGTTTCAAAATCAGGCTGTTGTATATCTGCACTTAATCCCCATTTGAATCTGCTGAGCAGCCTCTCATCCATGCCTTTGAGGTCTTTTACGGGGCAGTCGCTGGTCATGATGATTTGGCGCTGCGATTGGTGCAGTTGGTTGAATATATTGAAGAATATTTCCTGAGTTTTTTCTTTGGCAGAAAAAAACTGCACATCATCAAGTATGAGAGTATCTACTTGCAAATAGTAGTCTGCAAAGTGCTGCAAGGCACTGTTGCGTACCGACTCCATGAAGTGGTTTACAAACTTTTCGGAGGTGATGTATAGTACTTTTTTATTGGGATGGTCAGATTTTATTTTGTTGCCTATGGCTTGTATAAGGTGAGTTTTGCCCAACCCTACCCCACCGTATATGGTGAGCGGGTTAAACGAGGTGGTGCCGGGCTTGTTGGCTACGGCATATCCTGCTGAGCGGGCAAGGCGGTTGCAATCTCCTTCTATATAGTTATCAAAGGTATAGGTAGGGTTTAAGTTTGATTTATACTTGACAGGTTCATTGAATACATCTTCGATGGTGGTATCTACTTTTTTGCTTAACTCAGATTTATATTGTGAGTTTCGCTTGCCCGGCAGCTCAAGTGACAGGTCATTTCCTTTGTCTACAATGATGGAATATTCGAGGTATCCATTAGGGCCTAATTCTGCCATAACGGCTTTTTTTAGTACATGCACAAAGTGCTCTTCGAGCCATTCGTAAAAAAACTGGCTGGGTACCTGTATGGTGAGCACATTGTCTTGCAAGTCAATAGCTTTTACAGGCTTAAACCAAGTTTCATAGTTCTTTTCGCTCACATGTTGTTTGATAATGTTCAAACAGTTGTTCCAAACTGTCTCGCAGCTTCTTACAATAGTTACCATAAAACGAAATTAATTTAAGAGATTATTTTTTCTGTAATTGTAGGGTCAAAACTGAGCAAAAAAAACAACAAAAAAAAAGGGTAAAATATTTGTTAATTTCATAATGCGCATAATTATTGAAATTAACGGCATGATACTTTAAAGTTCCTTAAAACATGCAACGAATTATTAAAAAATTTATATGCCTGACCCATATTTGATACTTATAAGTATAAATTTGTTTACAATAAATTAACATTCTAATAATGAAACATTTATATACATTTTTGCAAATGCAAAATATGATGGAATGTTAAGATAAATCATTTTAGTGGTGTATTGATATAAAAAATATATTTTGATAAAAACAATCTTATAAATTTGCGATGATTGCATCTATAATATCCCAAAAGGTTTGAAGAAAACATTGAAGTTTCTGCTATATGGTATTGGCACGGTTATATTTTTATTTTTGTGTATTGAATATAATTTTTTGTGGTTATTTGGCAAGAGTCCAAGTTTTGACAAATTAGAAAAACCTGAAGTAGATGTGACCTCAGAGCTTTATACTGCCGACGGCAAGATTATTGGCAGATACTATCGTGAAAACCGCACACCTATAGAGTATAAAAAAATATCGCCTATCATTATCAAAACCTTGATAGCCACCGAAGACGCTCACTTCTATGAGCATAGAGGCATAGACTGGAGCGCAACGGCATCCATATTTTACTACATGTTCAAAGGCGACCGCAGAGGGGGTAGCACCATTACCCAACAGCTGGCCAAAAACTTATTCAAAACCCGTAAAGGAAGCACTCAAGGGCTGCTCGGATATATACCCGGCGTGAAAACATTCATTTACAAACTTAAAGAATATGTAACTGCACTAAAACTGGAAATGGTATATAATAAGGAACAAATCATTACCATGTATCTCAACACAGTGGACTTTGGCTATAGCTGCTTTGGGGTGAATACTGCCACACATACCTTTTTTTCTACCTCTCCTGACAGTGTGAATATACAGCAAGCAGCCATTTTAGTAGGTCTTCTCAAAGCTACCACTACCTACAGCCCCATATTATATCCTGATAATTGTATAAGAAGACGCAATGTGGTCATGTCTGTAATGGTGCGTGACCATATTATAACCCAACAGATATATGATTCACTCAAAAACACCCCATTGGAAATAAAACTAAGCCTCAAAAACCATTATGAAGGGCAGGGCACCTATTTCAGAACTGCTGTAGAAAACTATGTGAATAAATGGTGTGCCGAAAAAGGATACGACTTATATACTGATGGCCTCAAGATATATACTACTGTAGACTCCAGATTGCAAGCACATGCAGAAGCTGCTGTAGAAGAGACCATGCGCGAAATACAAAGGCGCTTCTTTAACCATTGGAAAAATGAAAACCCATGGCGCGATGAAAAGAAAAATGAGATAAAAGGTTTCATTGAAGATGCCATTTGCAAATCTGATATATGGAAAAAACTATCTGATAAATATAAAGGAAGTGAAGACTCTATCTGGAATGAGATAAACAGACCAAAACGAATGAGGGTATTCACATGGGAGGGAGAAAAAGATACTACCTTCAGCACCTACGACTCACTCAAATATTACAAACACTTTTTATTTGCCGGTTTCATCACCCTTGACCCTTTCAAAGGGCATATAAAAACATGGGTGGGTGGCATAAATTATAAATATTTTCAGTATGACCATGTGATAAAATCTAAAAGGCAACCCGGCTCTACCTTTAAGCCTTTTGTATATCTGGCAGCGATAGACAGCTTTGGCTACTCCCCTTGCGATAAATTAGTAGATGAGCCTATAGAAATAGCTTACACAGAAGACTCTGCCGGAGTGAAAATAAACAAGGTATGGAGACCCCGCAACAGTGATTGGAAAATAACAGGACAAGAGATGACCCTGCGGTGGGCTATGGGCAAGTCTGTAAATACAGTAACTGCACAACTCATCAATAAAATAGGTTGGCAAGCTGTGATAGACTATGCACACAAATTAGGCATAAAAAGCCCCCTCAAAAATGTACCCTCAGTGGGCTTAGGCTCCAGCGATGTATCGCTCTATGAGCTCGTAGGTGCATATGGTACATTTCTGAACCATGGTGAATATACAGAACCTATTTTTGTAACCAAAATCACCGATGTAGCCGGCAAAGTACTTGCAAAATTTGAACCTGCCTCCAAAAGAGTGATAAGCGAGGAAAGTGCTTTTCTTATGACTTATATGCTCAAAGGCAGCCTTGAAGAGCCCGGAGGTACATCTCAGGCATTGTTTGGCTTTGACCTGTGGAGAGGGAACGAGTTTGGAGGCAAAACCGGCACCTCCAGCAACCACTCCGATGGTTGGTTTGTAGGACTTACCAAAGACCTTATATCTGCCTCATGGGTGGGTGCTGCCGACAGGTCAGTGCATTTTCGTACCTCTGCCTATGGAGAGGGGTCTAAAACAGCCTTACCCATTTATGGAAGATTTATGGAAAAAGTGTACAGAGACAAAGAATGTGGGGTGAAAATGGGCTATTTTCCAAAACCAAGAGTACGTATTACCAAACCTTATGACTGCAGAACCTATTTACCAAAAATAGACAGCACACTCTTGGACTCACTCTTTGCACCGGAGGTGGATAGCCTTGACTTTGGAGAGGAAGTTACAGAATAAGAAATTGTAAATTATTATAAAATATAATTATCACACGCTCAAGTACTTGAGCAGATGGTTTAGCCGCTCGGTTGCTATATCTTGTACAAGACTTTCATGATACACGGCCACTACATTATAGCCATATCTTTCTAAAGCAGCCACTATGCGAGTAAGGTCTGTTTTGTTGAGCTTAAGGGTGACATATACATTCATAGTATCTTCGACCAAATCAGACACATACATGAATATGGCACGATGCTCGTTGGATTCAAGTATGCGGTGTATCTCGGCGGGTGAGTAGTTGGTCTGTGGCACACTGAGTACTATGATACCTCCCGGAGTGTTAATAAAACCTATGTTTGAGAAATATTCCAATACCTTTTCGGCATTTACCACCCCTACAAATTCTCCATTCTCATTCACTACAGCTAATATATTGATATGATTGGCATTGTATATTTTTAATATTTCAAAATAATGTTCATTTTCGGCCAAAACTATGTTTTTGAAATCCAAAGGCAGTGATGATATTTTTTTGCTGGGGTTTTCATCTATAATACTGTCCTCGGATATCATACCCAAATATGCTTTGCCTGATACCACAGGCAGGTGCGACATTTTAAAATGACTGAGCTGCTCCAGTGCCCATTTCACAGAGTCTGTTGGTTTGATAAAAGGTACCGAAAAATTGATAAGTGTATCGGCCGTCATGCTGCTACTGTGGGTTTAATGAACTCATCTATTATTACGTTAAAATAATCAGGATGTTCCATCATGGGGGCATGCCCACATTTGTCTATGAAGTGCAAACTTGAGTTTGAGAGCAGCCTATTAAACTCATGGGCTACCGGCGGCGGAGTAATAGTGTCATTGAGCCCCCATACCAAATATACAGGATGACTGATTTTGTAAAGTTCTTCAGCAAGATTTTGGCGCTGTGCTGATTTGGCAATGGACACTATATTGAGCCCTTTTCTTATATTATTGGTAATGTCCCATACTTCTTCTATAAGTTCTTGTGTCACCACGTTGGGGTCATAAAAGGTATATTGTATGCGCTCTACTACATAATTGCGGTCGCCACGGCGTGGGTAGCTGCCTCCCATGGCGTTTTCAAAAAGCCCAGAGCTGCCTGTGAGTATTATTTTTTGTACATCATTGGGATGTCTCAAGGTATATACCAGTGCTATATGACCTCCTAATGAGTTGCCCAGCAATATCATGTTGGTCAAGCCCATTTCATTCACAAAATTTTCTATAAAATCTGTAAGACCATCTATAGTAGCTTCTTTCACAGGCATTTCCAATATTGGTAACCAAGGGATGATGACCCTGTGATGCTTAGAAAAATGACTGATGACCCCGTCCCAGTTGCTCAATGCGCCAAACAAGCCATGTAGCAAGAGCATGACACTGCCGTGACCCTCGTCTATATATTTAAAACTTTTCGCCTGTTTGAGCTCAAACTTCATATTGTCTAAAAGTATGTTATTACAATTACGTGCAAAATAAATGAAAGTTTAGATTAATTCATGTGAAACATTGCTCTAATAATATAAAAATTTTTAATTGCAACCATGATTGATACAAAATACCAAAAGATAGTCATCAAAATAGGCAGTAATGTGCTCTCAAAGACAGCCGGCGATTTGGATACCGTGACTATGGACAAGCTATGTAAGCAAATATCATATTTGCATAAGTTGGGAATAGATATAGTGCTGGTGAGCTCCGGAGCTGTAGCATCGGGCAAGAGCCTTTTCAAACCTATACACCCTACTGATGATATATCTGCAAGGCAAATGTATGCTGCCATAGGGCAGGTAAAGTTGCTCAGTAATTATTATGAATTGTTTAATTCGGTGCACCTCAATTGTGCCCAAGTATTGGTGACCAAAGAAGACTTCCGCGACCGCAATCACTATATGAATATGCAAAACTGCTTTCAAGTATTGCTGCGCAATAAAATATTGCCTATAGTAAATGAAAATGATGTAATATCTATCACAGAGCTAATGTTTACTGACAATGATGAACTTGCAGGCTTGGTAGCGGGGATGATAAACGCTGATGCGCTCATTATACTAAGCAATATAGACGGAATATATGATGGCAACCCTGCCCTGCCGGGCTCCAAAGTAATATATGACATAGATGCGGTGCATGGCAAAGCTGATACATTCATAAGTGCCTCACGGTCAGACTTTGGCAGGGGCGGTATGCTCACCAAGTATCATATAGCACGCAAAGTATGCAAGAGTGGTATAGCGGTGCACATAGCCAATGGCAAAAATGATGATATATTATTGCAAATAACCACAGGGCAGAGAGTAGGTACTTATTTTAAACCTTTGCAAAAATCTACATCACTCAAAAAGCGTCTGTCATTTTCAGAAACATTTGCCAAAGGCAAAGTGCATATCAATGCAGGTGCAGCATCTGCATTGGTATCGAGCAAGGCAGTGAGCTTGCTGCCTGTGGGCATTACCCGCATTGAAGGTGATTTTCAAAAAGGTGATATTGTGCTCATTATAGATAACAATGCCAAAGTATTGGGGCTGGGCAAGGTACAATATCATGCCAAAAAAGCCATGGAACTCATTGGTGAAAAAAACCAAAAACCTCTGGTACATTATGATTATTTGTTTTTGTACTAATCACGAAAAATTCATATTCAATATCTCCTCTGCCATTTTTTCGGCAAGACTCCAGTTGTGCAGTTTGGTGTGGGCATTGACTCTGAGCTGCTCTTTGAGTTCTGTAATATATTTATTATATGTTTTTAATACTTCAATCACTACATTTTCATCTTTGGGAATTGGTATTTGATAGGTATTGAGGTTTAGTTTGGAAAATAGCACTATAAAATCTGCATTGGCTTGGCTTTCTGTATTGGTGATAAGTTGGTTTTGACTATCAACTATAATGTATTTACCTAAGAAGTATTCCCTTATCCTCAATGCATTGCCTGAGGTAGGGATGTTTTCTACAGCTATGCTATCAGTATTGTGATAAAAACTTTGCGGAAAATGCCTAAAGCCATAGGGTAAACAATCTTTGATTACCGACTTCTTCACATCATTGTATGCAGTGGCTACTTTTTGTATTTTTTTCTTTTTGCGAAGCTTGGGCAGCTCTAAGCGTTCGTTTACCATTTCTACTAAACCGTCATATATAGCTTGCAAGTATTCTTTGGGATTCAACCCCAAGGCTTCTAGCACAGCACTGTCTAGCTCTTGTCGGTCTTTTTGCTTGATTTCCTTCTGAATTGGAAGTATTTTCCTTTTAAAAATCTTATCTGATTTAAATTTTATATTAATTTTTTCTTTTGGAATCAACATTAAGTTACTCCAATCAACTCCTTCCGTTTTTGTAGCACCATCACCTAAATTTGAACGACTATTTACTTCTTTTATTAGTGCAAATAATGTAGAATTTAGAAAAATTTCAGATTGATTTATTAATTCTGGATTATCAATTTCGTACTCAAATAAATTATGATCAGCATGAACTTTAGTTTTGTTTAAAAATGCCATAAATCTATCACTACCAATCATTTGTAAGAGAATTGATGAAGGTTCTTTTTCTTTTATTTGATACCACAATTTTCTACCTGTTACACTTGATACATTTGTCCATTTTACTCCTCCTTTGGTATATTTATTTTCGGCCCAATCTATATAATAATAAGCCCCAAAATGATTAAGATGTACGAGTTCATCAGTTGATTTATCACAAATAAAAATAAGATTTGGTAGCTTTTTTTCATCAATAATTATGGCTTCTGATTCTTTAGGGCTTTTGATTACTTTTTTCAAATACTCTATTTCTATTTCTCCTTGCCAACCAACTTCATTTTTTACAATCCATTTAGTTGAATTTTCTGATTCTGATACAAATTGTAAATAAAAAAAATCATTTATTCCAGTTGTGTAACCTCTTCTTATTTTTCCAACTTCGTTTAACGGCAATAATTTTTCAGTTAATAAATCATTGAGTTTAAAATACACATCGGGTGCTCTTATGTATTTGCCCCATTTGCTGTTTTCTACTTTTTGGCTTACTTCGGTTTGCAAAGCACTTTGCTTGAGCATGCGGTTGCGCAAAAGTTCGTTTTCAAAGGTGCGTATCTCTGCATTTACTACCGTAATGTTTTTGTGTTTGTCTTCATGAAATTGAGCAGATGAAATCAATCTTTCTAAATAATCGAGAGCTTTCCATCTTTCATTTCTTTCAAATAGTTCATGTCCATGGGGTACAAGTTCAGCAAATGTTTTTTTGAGTTTTACAAAGTTGGTAATGTTATTGTTGCGCTTTTCGGCATCAGCTTCGCGCTTTAGCACGGTTATTATACAATTCACAGAGGCATCGTCAAACCAAGGCTCAGCCCACGAGGCTACTATGGTTTTGATACAAAAATGGTCTAAAAAAAACTGCTTGAGTACCGCTCCATAGCTTACATCGAGCCACGAGTTGGATGTGATAATGGCAAACTCACCATCTTGTGCAAGTAAAGTGGTAAGGTGAATGTAAATGTAGGCATACATATCTGCTTGTCCGCTAAGTTTTAGTTCCAAGTGTCCTTCTTTTACCCATTTTTTGATATTATTAATATTGGTATAGTATGCCTGGTCATTGTCTTTGGACTGGCTACCATTTTTAAGGCCGTTTTTTAGGTGAAAAAGTTGTGGGTAAGTATAAAGATATTCCTTTGCCAGAAGTATGGTAAGATAATCTTTAAAACCTTTGTCTTTTTTCTCAATCAATTCTTGCCTTATAAAAGGGAAATTGCCCACAAAAGCATTGATTTCAGGCAACGTTTGCTGCACTTTAAAATAATTTTGGCCTGCATTGGGAGGCGGGAAATCAAAATTCATACCCCGCTGCACATCAAATATATTGATGGTTCTCACTTTGGGGAAGTTTTCAAAGTTAGAAGCATCTTGCCTAAAAAGGTTAATGGTGCTGAGCTCAGCAGGAAAGCTACCTATGTCAAACCCCCAAATTTGGTCGAGCAGGTCTCTATGTGTTTTGGCAGGGTTGAGGTATTTTAGTCTATCGTATAAGCGAATTAAAAACGTACCTGAGCCACAGGTAGGGTCGCTATAAATGCCATTGGGGTCTTTTACTACCAAGGCAATGACAAAGTCAACTAAGTTTTCGCTAGTAAAATATTGCCCCAAGGTGTGGCGTTGGTCAGGGTCTATTATTTCTTGAAAAAGCTCACCCACCACATCTTCGGGTAAAGCTTCAAAATGATATACTTTGAGCTCTGCAAAAAAGCGAAAAAAGGTATCATAACTGGCATCAGGAATACCCAAATCATCAATAGTACCGTTTTCGAACACAGCTTGCCAATCTTTTTCACGGGCAGCAGCAAAGGCATTTTTTAGGCTAATGTTTAGGTCACCATGTTGGGGTTCCAATTCAGGCAAATCATTAAAATACCTTCTTATGGTGAGATAAAAAATAATTTTGGTTACCAAACCATATACTCTTTGCGAAGCAATGAGCAACAAAAAGTCTTCTTCATTGGCAAAGGTAATTCCCTGTTTTACCACATATTCATTGATTTTGGCTTTGGTGATAGGGTTTCCTAATTTTTCATTTAAAAAATTTATAAAAGTAGGTTTGAGTTGCTCTACAATGGCTCTTATTAATTCTATAAAATAAATTTTATCGGGATTGAACTTTGTAAACTTCCCTGTTTCATGAAGTTTTACAAATTCACTACAAAAGCGATTGATGTAGCCTTTGATGGTGGCTTGTTTATCGCCTCTTAGCCAATCATTTATATTGTCCAATACAGGTGTAGGCTCACTGCCTAACAATGTGGCAACACCATTGTTTATTTCATATACATTAAGATTGCATAAATCCCATGTATAGGCATATTTTAAGTGGAGTGCTGATGCTTTTTGGGCAAAAGTTTCAATATTTTCAATATTGCCGTGAGGTGGTTTTAGCTCTATAAGAGTAAATGCTTTTTGGGCAATTCTATCTTCCCAAAGTATGATATCTCCAAATCGGGTGGTGGTATCTGTTTGTATGCCTGCCTCAGAGGTACACTCCTTGAATGGGTAAGTGTTCCGAGCAATCTCAGCCTGAAACCAAGATTGTATTTGACCCGCCAGCTCTCTTTCATTAGATTTTACAGACATACCATTTTCGCCAAAAAATAAACTGTAAAATACAATACTAAAAATTAATATTTATCCAATATATGAAAAAAAAGTTGAGAATATTTCTGTTAAATATTACACTCCCACCACAACCTCTGCTTCTTTTTTGAAAGAGGGCATAGGTCTAAGTCCGAGCAGTTCAAACATTTGTTTGTCTGTATCAGTATCAGGGTTAGGTGTAGTGAGCAGTTTTTCGCCTGCAAATATAGAGTTGGCACCTGCCATGAAGCACAACGCTTGGTCTGCAATGCTCATCTCATTGCGTCCTGCAGATAGGCGCACCATGGCACGAGGCATAGTGATACGGGCAGTAGCTATCATCCTTAGCATATCCCACACAGGTACTCTAGGCATGTCTTGCAAAGGCGTACCCTCTACTGCCACCAGCGCATTTACAGGCACAGACTCAGGGTGTGTATGCAGCGTGGCCAAGGTATGCAGCATGCTTATACGGTCTTCATCTGTCTCACCCATCCCTATGATGCCTCCTGTGCACACACTTATGCCCGATTTTTGCACATGAGCTATGGTATGCAACCTGTCTTGATAGGTGCGTGTGGTAATGATATCATGGTAGTGGTCTTCGCCTGTATCAAGGTTGTGGTTGTAGGCATATAGTCCTGCTTCTTTGAGTTTTTGGGCTTGGTGTTCTGTGAGCATTCCCAGTGTGCAACATACCTCCATGCCAAGTTTATTCACCCCTTGCACCATTTCAAGCACATGGTCAAAGTCACTATTATCGCGCACTTCGCGCCAGGCTGCTCCCATGCAAAAGCGTGTACTGCCTTGTTGCTTGGCAGATTGTGCTATTTCTAATACATCTTCCACCGGCATGAGTTTGTGCACTTTCACATCTGTGTGGTAGCGTGCTGCTTGTGGGCAATAGGCGCAGTCTTCGGGGCAACCACCCGTCTTTACAGATAGCAGTGTGCATACCTGCACTTCGCCTGTGGTATGGTATTGGTGGTGTAGTACAGAGGCTCTGTGTATGAGCTCCAGTATAGGCGAATGGTATATTTGGCTTATTTCTGATAAAGTCCAGTCGTTTCTTATCATAATTCTGCTATGGTAATGCTATTATTGCGTTGCAAATGTAGTATTTTTTTTGAATAATAAATGACATCGAAGATTGACAATGGGATAGTAGTTATATATTATCGAAAAATACTCTAGAAAGTAACCGCACGCGCAGCTATACAGCATCTTCTACAATTCAAAAGCTCTTTTCACTAATTCGGCTTGTTCTTTCACATGTACCTTATTGTATCCTGTAGCAGGCGATGAGTTGGCTTTGCGTGCCACTACATCCATATCTACTTTGGGGTATATACGTGTGATATAGTCCCAATAACCCATATTCACAGGCTCTTCTTGCACCCATGCTACTTTGGCACCTTTGTATGAAGCCAATATCTTATCGAGTTGCTTCTCGGCCAGCGGGTATAGTTGCTCAAGCCTCACTATGGCTATGTCTTTGCGTGATTTGTTTTGCTGCTCTTCGAGCAAATCAAAATATACTTTGCCTGTACAAAGCAATACTTTTTTCACCTCTTTGGCTTGTACCCAATTATCGTCTATTATTTCTATAAATCTCGTTCCTTCGGCTATATCGTCTATGGATGATACTACTTTGGGGTGTCGCAACAACGATTTTGGGGTCATTAATATACAAGGCTTTCTAAACTCCCATTTGAGCTGCCTTCTAAACATATGAAAAAGGTTAGATGGTAAGGTGATGTTGCATATCACCATATTGTAGTCGGCGGCAAGCTGCAAAAACCTCTCGGGGCGCGCACTAGAATGCTCAGGTCCCTGACCTTCGTAGCCGTGTGGCAATAGCATTACCAATCCGTTCATTCTCTGCCACTTGGTTTCGGCAGAGGATATGAACTGGTCTATGATAGTTTGTGCACCATTCACAAAATCGCCAAACTGTGCCTCCCATATTACCAGTGCATTTGGCGTAGCCATGGCAAATCCATATTCAAAGCCCAGCGCACCAAACTCTGAGAGGTGTGAGTTGAATATTCTGAATTTTTCTTGGTCATTTTCTATATTATCTATTTGGCAGTAGGGTGCATTGGTCTCACTGTCAAAGAAATATGCGTGGCGGTGTGAGAATGTACCTCGCTTCACATCTTGACCAGACATGCGGGTAATGTGCTTATCCATAAGCAGCGACCCGTACGACATGAGCTCGGCCATAGCCCAAGTGATTTGGTTATTGTCAAAAAATTTCTGCCTTTCTTTGAGCAAGTTTTCTATTTGTTTGAGTGGTTTAAAATTTGGGGGAAGAGTCAACAGTGCTTTTTTGAGCTTTTCTATATTTTTTTTGCTGATACCAGACTCGGGGGATTTTTCAAAATCTGCAGGAGTAGCTTTGCGCAAATGGTTCCACTCAAGTTCTAATTTTGACGGTTGGTAAGGTATTTCTTTTTGTTTTATCATTTCCAATCTCTCTTGCAACAGTGTACGAAACTGAGCATCCATCTCATCTATCTGCTTGGCGTCCAGTTCGCCACGCTCTATAAGTATAGTTTTGTAAGCTTCGCGAGCATTGGGGTGCTTGGCTATTATATTATAAAGTGTAGGTTGAGTAAAACGAGGCTCGTCGCTCTCATTGTGCCCATATCTGCGGTAGCATACCATGTCTATAAATATATCGCTGGCAAACTGCTGGCGATAGTCTATGGCAGTTTTTGCTGCAAAAGCTACGGCTTCTACATCATCACCGTTTACATGTATCACAGGGGCATCTATTATTTTGGCTACGTCTGTACAATATATGCCTGAGCGGGCATCTTCAAAATCAGTAGTGAAACCTATTTGGTTGTTTATCACAAAGTGTATGGTGCCCCCTGTTTGATAACTTGGCAGTTTAGACATTTGCACCGTTTCGTACACTACACCTTGTCCTGCTATGGCAGCATCGCCATGTATTATTACAGGTACACATTTTTTGAAATCACCTTTGTACTCGTCTACTACTTGTGCACGGGTGTAGCCTAGCACTATAGGGTCTACTGCCTCCAGATGTGAGGGGTTTGGCATTAGTTTAAGGTACACATTTTTGCCAAATATGGTTGTGGTTTCGCTCGAGTAGCCCATGTGGTATTTCACGTCGCCTGCTCCCATTTCGTCGTTCACATCATAGTTGCCTTCAAACTCTTTGAATAACTGCTCATAGGTTTTGCCCATGATGTTGCAAAGCACATTGAGCCTACCTCTGTGTGCCATGCCTATCACCACCTCTTCTATACCAAATACTGAACCTGCATTGATGATGGTATCTATGGCTACTATGGTATTTTCGCCCCCTTCGAGTGAGAAGCGTTTTTGGCCTACAAATTTGGTATGCAAAAAGTTTTCAAACACCACAGCTTCGTTGAGTTTTTGCAGCATTCGTTTTTTGATTTCAATTGGGGGGTTGTAGGCTTGGGCAGCTTTTTCAAACTCTATTTGGAGCCAGTTCATAATATCCGGCTGGCGTATATACATGTATTCAAAGCCAAATGAGCCTTCGTATATGATGTTGAGTTTGGCTATGATTTCGCGCAGGGTAGCATTTTCGAGTCCTATTTCTTTGCCTACCTTGAATTTTTTGTCGAGGTCTGCTTCGGTAAGGCCATAGTCTTGCAAGCCGGTATAGTTGGCACGGTCTTTGCGCTCGCGCACAGGGTTAGTCTTGGCTTTGAGGTGGCCTCTGGTACGATAGCCTCGTATCATTCTGTATACCAATACTTCTTTATGATCTATGGTTGCGTCTGCAGTAGTGGCTTTGGAGCCTCCGTTATCGCCATATTTTGCTATTGAAAAATCAAACCCTTCGAAAAATTTTTGCCATGTAACATCCACATTTTGAGGATTTTGTCTGTAGCTTTTGTATAATTCATCAATGACTACCGTGTCTGCATTGGCTATGTATGAAAACTGATCCATGTATTTATTCTATTATTTTTTTGTATTAATATTAATATAATCAATTGCTTAAATGCCAAATTTATTGAATATTATCGTTTTATAAAATAATATGTAAGTTTTTACAAAACTTGATATTCTCTTAGTTTTTGCGCCTGCGTGCTTGCTTTATCAGTGAAGACCATGCAAAAGGGTTCAAAATATTAAAATTTACTCCGGATATATAGGCAGGGCTACCGGGATATAGCTGACTGCGAAGGCTGTATTTATAGTTTTCGTTGCTATTCATGGCATAATTCATCACCATGCGCTGCAATATATAAGGATTGAGATTGGATGCAGACCTGCTGTAAAATAGCTGGTCGGGTAGTTGCAAAGATAAAAATGCTTGCTTAAATACTTCTTCTGTAGGGTATGGAAATATCTCCACTATTGGGTAATAGGTAGTGTCTTCTACCAACTCTACTATAATAGTGTAGCTGTTTTTGTCAGATTTGGGTACAACTATTACTTTTTCTTTGTAGCCTAAAGCGTTGACTTTCACGCTATCGCCTGCGAGTGTAGCCATAGAGAAGTATCCTGCATCATTGGTAATGGTGCCTCTTCCCGCTTTGCGCACATATACATACACTCCGGGTATTCCATATAAGCTATCGCCCCCTACTACTATGCCCGAAAACTGTACCAAAGGCAATTTGCCTCCTTGTGAAGTAGCAAAGTGGCTCGCTGCCATGATAGCGCAAATATACAATGCTATATAAAAATTATATTTTTTGCTCAAATTTGAAGCCTTTGGCATCTGTGGTATTTTCATAATCTATTTGCACCCCTACTAAGTAAAGGTAATGTTTTTTTTCAATATATATTTTTATTCCATCCAGTTCATACTCATGGTCTGCATCATTTTTTTTGTCAAAACCTATAATAAAAGTGCTGCCGGCACAACCACTGCCTCTCATACCTATGCGCAAGCCCAAGTTACCATCACTGATTTTGGTAGCAAATATATGTTTTATTTCATCAATTGCAGTCTTGCTGATGCTCACAGGCATGGCCATCTATTATATATTTATTGGTAAAAATTTTATTTTACAATATATTCATACAAATTTACGACAAAATATAGAAATATGGTTACTGATATAGTGTTTGATTTTATAAAAATACTTCTTCCTGCTGCCATGGTACTCTATGCAGTGTTTTTGGTGGTCAAGTCATTTTTAAACAAAGAATACGAAAAAAAACTAATTGATATTAAACTAAAAAATACAGATATCATACTCCCCATACGCTTGCAGGCCTATGAGCGAGTAGTGATGCTGCTGGAGCGCATATCGCCCAACAATCTTCTGCTGCGCGTGAGTGACCCACATATGACTTGCAGCCAGCTGCACCAAAAGCTTGTGCAAGAAATACGCAGCGAGCTCAATCACAACCTCTCGCAGCAAGTATATATGAGCGATGAGGCTTGGAATTTGGTAAAAAAGGGCATTGAAGATATAATAATTATAGTAAACACTTCTTCAGAATTAGTAGACCCAAATGCCAGAGGTATAGAATTGGCAAAAAAAATGGTGGAAAATATATTGCAAAAAAATACCGACCCTATTATGCCTGCACTTACTTATGTAAAAAACGAAATCAGGTCAGTATTTTAATTATATGTATTTGATTAACAAAAAAATAAAATATACGTAATAGCATTAAATCAATTGCTTATTACATTATATTTGCACGTTTTATAGCTAATGTTTAGTAACGAATTTATCTTTTTTGCCGGCTTTATACTTTTTGTTGTAAGTATTTTGCTCATAGATTTAGGGGTTTTTTCCAAAGAGAGTAAAGCCGTAACTTTTAAAGTTGCAGCTATTTGGAGTGTGATATGGATATTGTGTGCATTGTCATTCTATACTTTCCTTAATTTTTATGGGCATATCATCCATGGTATTTATGATATAGAGAAGTTGCAATTTGTAGTGTCTAAGTATCATAAGCACTTGATCATTAACCCGTCTGATTTTGCAGAGAGCCTTTCGCAATACAGAGCAGTGCAGTCATTAGAGTTTATCACAGGCTATCTGGTAGAATATGCCCTATCAGTTGACAATATTTTTGTGATGATGCTCATATTTTCCAGTTTCAATGTACGTGAAAAATATTACAAAAAAGTGCTTTTTTGGGGCATATTGGGGGCTATCATCATGCGTTTTACTTTTATTTTTTCGGGTTCGGCACTCATAAGCAGGTTTGACTGGATATTGTACATATTCGGCGTATTGCTGGTTTTCACCGGTGGCAAAATGTTTTTTTCCAAAGAAGAAGATGAAACTATTGATACTGAAAAGCACCCCATAGTAAAGTTTTGCACCAAATATTTTCCTGTATTTCCCAAATATGTGAGCGACAGATTTTTTATCAAACGCAAAAGTAAATTTATGATTACCCCATTATTTGTAGTCATCTTGATTATCGAGTTTACCGACCTGATATTTGCCATAGACTCTGTACCTGCTGTATTTGCAGTGACCAAAGACCCTTATATTGTGTTTTTTTCCAATATTTTTGCCATATTAGGGTTGCGCTCTATGTTTTTCTTTTTGGCCAATGTATTGCCACTTTTTCATTACCTCAAAACCGGCCTGGCATTTTTGCTTATATTTATAGGTCTCAAAATGTTGGTGCACGAGTTTTTGTCGCACATAGGCTTTACCACTGCTCACTCGCTTTATGTAATCATAGGTATATTAGGTCTTAGTATAGCTACCTCATTGCTATTTCCGCCAAAGCACAAAGAGGAGGAAGAAGAAGTACATGCAAGTGTCTGATATTGAAGCTATTTGATGCATTAATAATATCATTAAGGATTTTCACGTTAAAAATTTTACAGGGTCATTTTTATAATACATCATGGTCTTTTAGCCATTAGTACTATATCTGTAAGTTCATTTATCTTCACTATCCTCTTTTCTTCGATAGATTTGCGTGCCGCTATGCCTACTAATATACTCATGGCTCCATCGCGAGTGCCTGCTGCATGGCGGTAGGGGTCAGGGCTGTTAGGATTTTTGAATATTTTGTCGTGCAATCTGGCATCGCCTCCGCCATGCCCACCTTTGCTCAAGGGTACCTTTATCAGCTCGTGTTTATCAAAATTTTTGTTTATGTATATCCTTTCATAATATTCCTGAGTTTGAGCAGAATTTTGTGCAAACTCTTTGGCGTGTAGCAACTCTTGATTCACAGCATCATTTTCCCAAGGTATGCCTTCGGTGCTGTCAAGCCTGCCTTCTTTGCCGTTAAATGCCAGTCGCCACCCTTCATAGGGCGAGTAAGTTGTAAGCGAATAGTTGAGCAATACTCCGTTTGCATACTTTACTTGCACACTCATTTTGTCATATATATCTATGTCTTCTCTGAATACACAGGCATCGCGCAGGTAGCCATCATGTTTTTCATTTGCCACATATAGGTCCATTTTCATGGCATCGTTGGTGATATTGTTGTAAAACTTACATTCATTTTTGTAGTTGCATACCCTACAATGGGTAGCACGATATTTTCCGTTTTTGCCATAGTGGTCAAGGCTGCCATATGCCATCACCTCTACAGGGTCTGAGTCTATAAGCCAATTCATAAGGTCAAAATGGTGGGTAGATTTGTGCACCAATAGGGTGCCACCTTTGGCCTTGTATGCATGCCATCTGCGAAAATAGTCTGCCCCATGATATACATTGAGATACCAATTAAAGTCTACTGACACAGTCTCACCAATCACATTTTTTGCAAGTTGCTCTTTAATGGCAGTGAATAGTGTGCCATATCTGTAATTGAACCCTACTATTACTTTTTTGCCCGTGCGCTTTTCGGCATCTAATATAGCTTTGCACTTTACCTCATCTGTAGTCATGGGTTTTTCGGTCATTACATTCACCCCCATTTCCAGTGCTTTTACTATATATTCGTGGTGTGTGGCATCTACGGTGGTCACTATCACAGTATCCGGTTTGGTGGTTTTTACCATAAGTTCAAAATCAGTAAACACTAGGCATTGTACACCTATGTACTTTTGGGCAAATTGCACCCTGCCCGGATTTATATCGCAAAGCCCTACAAACTCCATGGTATCTTTGTAGTTGTCTTGCACACTTTTGCCCCAAAAAGTGATACCCCTTATGCCTGTGCCTACCATAGCCAATCGCATTTTGGACGGTGCTGAGGACAATATTTGGGGCAATAAGGTAGTGCCTGCTACCGTCAGTATTGAGTTTCTGGCAAATGTTCTACGTTTCATAGTGTATTATTATTAGGGTAAAAAAATGAATAAAATGATACAAAATTATACAATGATATATTAGCAGACAAAATTCAAAAAAAAACATTACAAAAATTATTTTTATTTGTAAAATATTAAGTGATACATTTGCTTATATTATTTTGTACTTTTAAATATAATTCATACATTATGGATAGTGTAACAGATAAAAAAAATCTCTTCATATCAAGTTGTATATCATTGATAGTCACAGCGTTATCATTTGGACTTAGGGCCGGCTTCATAGAGTCTTGGAAGGCAGACTTTGCACTCACCAATGAACAGACAGGTTGGATAACAGGTACCGCATTTTACGGCTTTACATTAGCCATGATATTTGGTGGACCCCTTTGCGACGTAATAGGTCTGAAACGTATCATATATATAGCATTTACAGGACATTTGGCAGGTATTGTACTCACTATTTTTGCCAATGATTTTTGGACATTATATATATCAACGCTATTTATCGGTATAGCCAATGGCATGGTAGAGGCCTCATGCAATCCATTGATAGCTACCATTTACTCCGGAGAAAAAACCAAAATGCTCAACAGGTTTCACATGTGGTTTCCGGGGGGTATTGTCATAGGAGGGTTGTTAGGTTACTTTCTAGGACAAATGGGCATAAGCTGGCGTATGCAAATGCTGGTAATGCTGCTACCTACAATGGCATATGGAGCTATGTTTTTTAGACTTCAATTTCCTGTCACTGAGCGTGTTGCATCAGGAGTGTCTACAGGCGACATGTTTAAAGCATGCCTTTCTCCATTATTTATATTTATGATTTTGTGTATGTTCATCACTGCTTCTACAGAGTTGGGTACAGGGCAGCTCATAAGCACACTTTTGGGAGGTACGGGTGTATCTCCTATGCTGGTTTTGGTATTTATCAATGGCATAATGATGGTAGGGCGCACCTATGCAGGCGAATTTGTGCACAAAGTATCCCCGGCAGGTATGTTATTATTCTCAGCCGTATTCTCTACCATAGGGCTTTTTGGACTTAGCTTTGCAACAGGCTATGCCACCTTTGGTGCAGCCTTAATATTTGCCATTGGGGTATGCTTTTTTTGGCCTACCATGCTCAGTTTTGTAGCTGAATATTTGCCCAAGACAGGCGCATTAGGTCTCTCGCTCATGGGAGGAGCAGGTATGCTTTCTGTGTCTTTTGTGCTACCTGTATTGGGCAGCCTGCTCGACAACCAGTCTGGGGCTGATACTCTCAGAGGCTTTGCACTATTGCCTGCAGCACTTATTTTACTATTTGCAGGTTTATTCGTTTATTCCAAAAAATTAACCCCTTCATCCCATGCGTAAACTCACTCGGAGAGATTTTCTGATAATTTCAGGTACAGCCACAGCTAGTACATTTGTATTGCCCAAAGTATCTATGGCAGACAATGTAAAAAACATTGGTATTCAGGCATATACACTGCGTGATAATATGGCCAAAGACCCAGCTGCCACTTTGAAAGCAATAGCTGATGCCGGCTACAGCTACGTAGAAGGTTACACTACAGACAAAGGTATGTTTTTTGGCTACGGAGTAGCCGATTTCAAAAAAATGCTGGCAGACCTAGGTCTCAAAATGGTGAGTACACACAGTGGCATAGTAAATAGTGATACAGAAGTAGAAAGCCATCAGAAAAAGCTGGCAGACGCTGCTGAGGCAGGTCTCAAATACATAGTACTGCCTTGGATAGGAGAAGAATACAGAAAAACAGCCAATGACGTGAAAACGCTGGCCTCAAAATTAAACAATACCGCAAAACTTGCCAAAAGTGCAGGACTAACCCAATGCTATCACAATCATGATTTTGAGTTTTCATCTGTGGACGGGCAGGTTATATATGATATATTGCTGAAAGAAACAGACCCTTCGCTCGTAAAATTTGAACTTGATATATATTGGATAACCAAGGCACAAAAAGACCCATTGGCATACTTCTCTAAGTATCCTATGAGATTTCCACTCTGGCATGTAAAAGATATGGCCAAAAACGACAGAAACCTTAATACAGAAGTAGGTAATGGCAGCATAGATTGGAAACCTATTTTTCAAAAATCCAAACTATGTGGGCTGGAGTATCCGTTGGTAGAGCAAGAAAATAACTATATCCCCGACTTCAATGGTAGTGTAAAAGCCAGTGCCGACTATCTTAAAAAATTTGTGTATTAAGCACATATTCTGTCCGATAGAACATATAGCAATGTAACTTTCGTATTATTATTTAAGGTATTGAAAAAACCTTATGGATGTTACCATTCCATGATACAATTATAATAATTCTATCATTACTATAATTACTGTTATGGTGCAAAGCCCTTTGCCACACTACCCATTAGTATATTGCCTGCTGTGTCTATGATTTTGTAATGGATAAAATATGCTCCGCTAAAGGCAGGTTTAAATTTATAGGTTAATATTTTAGTACCTCCTTTCACAATAGTGAGAGGTTGCAATATTTTGTCTTCTATTTTATAAGTATCGCTTACAAGTTCAAGGCTCATGGTGCCTGTGATATCTATATTGGAATGGTTGATCACTTCCATGTCATACACAAAATCACTATTGGCTCCGCTTTTATTGGTTATATATAACATATCTGACAAGCCTGCATCTTCAAATGTGAGTTTAGAAAACATAATCTCATCTTTGGGATTGTTTTTGGCTAAATATATGGTTAGGGTTTCTGCCGGAGTCCATTTCAACATTGTATTAGGTACAAAAATTCGGTGAGCATTGGGTGTATTACTCTCGGTTATGAGTTTGTCGTTTATAAAAAATTTTACATTTCCCGGCAGGTTTGTATTAAGTATCAAGCCATTGTTTTTGGCAGCATTGGTTTTGAGATTGGCAGGTAGTTGCACATTTTTTGTCCATATTTCATAATCTTTGGGTAATGTGAAGGTGGGAACTTCTTTTTCTGCAGGTCTGAAATCAATATCATTGGGTACACATATGAGGTATGGTCCTTTGTAGAAGCCTCCGTTTTCGAGGTGGTCATACAGCCTCACGGCAATGATATTTTCTTTGTCCCACAGCACCTCATTAGGGTTTATTTTATACATTCTAAATGTATAAAAACCTTGTATATAGCTGTCGGGGGGCAGCTTGCCGGACTCACCAACCATCTTACCGTTAAAAAAACCTTGATCACTGTCGTCAATACCACCCAATACTAAGTTGATATAACCATATTTTAGTGCATTGGCTTTGAATGAGGAAGGAATTACAACTTTTTTTCTAAACCAAGCAAAGCCCTTGAAATCAGGATATCCCAAGTCTTCTACAATGCCCAACTTGGGCATAGTTTTCCAATTATTATCATCTGTGCTGAGCTGTGCCCATGATACATTGTCGCCAAATTCAAATTTCCAGTTTTGCGAAATGTCTATATTTTGTGATACAGCAGTATATACAGACAATATGCTGATTATGAAGATGATATAAGCTTTTTTTGACATAATTTTATACCGCTATTTTACATTCAGTTTGGGCATTTGCAGCCATACTCCTACTTCCGAGGCATTTTGTCCGGCTTCTGCAAAAGGTACTAAGGTCACTTTTTGTGATTTGCCATTTATATTCAACTCGGCCGTGTAGGCTTGCTTCCATGACCAATCGTTGGGCAAGGTTGATGAAGCATCTGTAAGTGTAATGTCAAAATTTGTGCTACTCACCTCATTCACAGTGCCATTATAAGCATTGAGACTGGCATCGAATGCCAATACTTGCGGACCTCTTTTGATAGCTACATGGTTGGGGTATGACTTACCGCCTGGTATCACTTGCGTAGCTATGTCAAACGATATCACCACTTTGTCATTTTGTTTCCAAGTGCGCGAAATGGGTAGTAGTGTACCTGATTTTCCAGAGATAGTTTCACCGTTTGTCATTACTTTGAAATTGCTGCTCCATGCAGGTACTCTGAAATTCAGCGTAAATTTTTTGGGGTTAGATATAGATATTGTATAGTTTAATATACCATCGTGCGGGAATTTGCTATCAGATTTCAGGAATAGTGATATTTTTTCGCCGTCTGCAGCTACAATTGTGTCAGTACAAGCACCGCTTTCATACATGAGTACAGATAAGTTGCCATGTATTTTTCCTATCACCATATCCGGTATCATGGATATGCCTCTTGGTATGCTGGATAGGCAGCATGAGTAGCCTTGATCACATTTATGAGGTTTTTTGCCTTGCAGTGCAGTGTAGTAGCTCACACACCCTGTGACGGGGTTTTCGGCAGCCGTCAAGTGATTATATACAGCTCTTTCTATTTCTTCGGCATATTTCACTTCGCCCGATATGCATAGCATTTGGTAGCAGTATTGTATCCAAGTAGTGGTCACACAGCCTTCGCCCATGTGGGCATCATTGTCTGCCGGCAATATATTGTCTTCTTTGAAATGTTCATAAGAACTGGCGGTGCCCGTGATGTATAACCTATTGAGCCTGATGTCATTCCATGCGGTTTGTAGAGCTTTATAGTATTTTTCTTCGCCTGTGAGTGTATAATATTTGGCTATTCCTACCAAGCACGACATCATTTCATAGGCCTTGGCATTGCCTACTTTGGTCACTTTGCCGTATTTTTCTAAGTTTGAGATTATTTTAGGGCCATTGTCTTGCTCCCAAGCTCTTAATATATATTGAGCAAATTGCAAATATTTCACATTGCCTGTGTAGCGATATAGGTCTATCATGGGTTCTAATATAGAGCCTGATGCCATGCCTACATGGTGCCCCGATTTCATAAGGTCTGCCTGCCCCGGCTGGTCGCCAAAGGTGGTGCAAATGAGGTCTGCTGCTTTGCTCGCAGTCTGTAGAGCTCTTTTATCGCCTGTCACTTGATAGTAATTGAGTAAGCCTATGATACAATATTTGTGTGCCCACACATCCCACTCGCTCCAGTAGTCGGCAGGCAGGTAGGTACCTATGTAGCCGTTGGGCAACTGGGTGGCTATGTATTTGGTCACCATTTCGTCCATCAGCTTTTTGAGTCGTGCATCGCGGCTGTATCTGTAGGTGAGAGATGCTGAGAATAAAAATTTGCCTACATGCTCGCCTATCCATACTTGTGTGCCGGGGCGTTTTTTGAAACCTGACAACAGTATGGCAGAGTCTATGTTTAGCAGTCTTTTTTCAAGGTTAATGTTTACCCTATGTCCTAAAAGGCCTTGCAGATTTATGAGGCGAGTAGGTTCAAATTTGGATTTTATGGCATTGGGTAATATTGGTTGATATTCAACAAAAGGATCTAATCCGGCAAGTGTTTTAGCATATGCCATTAGCATAAATGTGAGTATTAACAGGGAATATTTCATATTTATTTTTGGGCAAATGTATTAATATTTAGTATTTGTAATAGCAATAATCAATAATTTTTCACTGATTAGAATATAAGTACTAAACTTAGCTTTTGTGTCCAAGTATTAATTACTCTATTAGGGGAATTTTGAATGAGTAAATGATTAAATCTTCAATTTACATTTTAAACTTTACACTTTGCCCTTACTCCAGTACCAGCTTGCTGTGGTAGGTGCCTGTGGCAGAGGTGGCTGCACGGTGTATATGCCGCGGGGCAGGTGGGTGAGGCATAATTCCTTGTAATACCATCAATGG